>CAZKYF010000024.1:0-38251 GCA_964557025.1 uncultured Chromatiales bacterium
TGCTCTCCGGTTCATGGAAAAAAGGGGAAATTCCCGAAATGTGGGACGGGAAAACCGGGGAACGGATCGCTGCCACGCTGGAAGATCTGGCTTCGAGTGGCCGGCTTTCCCGCAATGAGGTGCGCTCCGGAAGGAACTGAGTAAGGATTTGTTGCCGGATTTTGGCATTGTTATCCTGGCGCTGTTTCCATTTTCTGATTGGTCCTGCCACTGAAAAATATCTGGCTGTATTTATCGATTCAGCTGCCACGAAATGAGCGGGGAGTTGTAGAAGATTGAGCGGCCGGTATTGCGGGAAAGCGTGGACAAAATAACAACCTATTACCACACCATACGCTACTTGCGTCCGGTGCAGATCTATGGGCGGATCTGGTTCCGGATCCATCGGCCCCGGATCCAAATGAAACCGGCGCCTCCTTTGAGAAGGATCCCGGGGCGTTGGGTACCTCCAGCCGACAAACCGTCGGAGATGATCTCGCCGACAGGGTTCCGTTTTCTGAACGAGTCTCATGAGCTGAATTTTCCGGAGGATTGGAACGGATCCAGATTTGAAAAACTCTGGCTGTACAATCTTCACTATTTTGATGTTCTGAACAGTGCTGCCACGGGTGAGCAGAAAGCATGGCACCGTTCGCTGCTTGCGCGCTGGGTTGCGGATAACCCGCCCGGCTGGGGTAACGGATGGGAGCCCTATCCCATCTCGCTCCGTATCGTGAACTGGATCAAGTGGGCACTTGCGGGAAATTCTCTGGAAAGTGCCTGGATTGACAGTCTGGCACAGCAGGCCAATTACCTATCCCGGCGGCTGGAGTGGCATCTGTTGGGCAATCATCTGTTTGCCAATGTGAAGGCTCTGGTGTTTGCCGGTCTCTTTTTTGAAGGCAAAGAGGCGGATCGTTGGTTGTCGAAGGGGTTGAAGATCCTGGACCGGGAGATTGATGAACAGATCCTGCCGGACGGAGGGCACTTTGAACTCAGTCCAATGTATCACTCAATCATTCTTGAAGATCTATTGGACCTGCTCAATCTTTTTGCCACCTACCCTGGAGTGCTGCCTTTGCGGTGGCGAAGCTTTCCAGAAAGGATCGCTGAAGCGGTTTCCAGGATGCTGTGCTGGCTGGATGTCATGACCCATCCAGACGGGGAGATCGCACTGTTCAATGATGCGGCCTTTGGAATTGCCCCTTCACCTGTCGGGCTTCATGGTTATGCCGGGCGTCTCGGACTGGGAGCTTCATCAAAGAAGAGCAAAGATGGAGTCATGTTATTGCCGGACAGTGGATATTGTCGTTGCGAACGAGAGAGTGTTGTACTGATAGCCGATGTGGGAAAAATCGGGCCGGATTATCTGCCCGGACATGCCCATGCGGACACTTTGGGTTTTGAGATGTCGGTGTTTGGTCAACGCATCTTTGTGGACAGCGGAACTTCATGCTATGGTAATGGGGTGGAGCGACTTCGCCAACGCTCTACCGCAGCACATAATACGTTAACAATAGATGGCGAGAATTCGTCCGAGGTATGGGGCGGGTTCCGGGTGGCCCGTCGGGCCTATCCCCGGTCGCTAAAGATATCCGAAGATTATAATTCGATTCAGGTGAGCTGTGCCCATGATGGGTTCAAAAGGCTACCCGGCCAGCCGATACATAGACGGCGTTGGCAGCTGGAAGATGGCTCATTACGAATCACAGACAGTGTAAAGGGAAGATTCAACCAGGCCATTGCGTGGTACCACCTGCATCCCGATGTTTCTGTCGAATCGGGAGCAGGAGGAAAGCAGGGATGGTTCATTCTGCCAGATGGCCACCGGCTGATTTGGCATGTGAAGGGGGGAACCGTAACAGAGGTGCCATCCACCTATCATCCCCGTTTTGGGGTATCACAGCCAGCTCGCTGCCTGGAAGTCAAAGTTGAAAGGGAGGAGGCGGAGTTTCTGATCGCCTGGAACAATAACAATGCATATTCTGTTTCTGACTGATAATTTTCCACCCGAGGTCAATGCGCCGGCCAATCGTACCTATGAGCACTGCAGAGAGTGGGTACGAGAGGGGCATGAGGTCACGGTCATTACCTGTGCTCCCAATTTTCCCAAGGGGGAGGTCTTTGAAGGATACAAAAACCGCCTTTGGTACTCGGAGGAGATGGACGGTATTCGCGTGATCCGCGTTTGGACCTATATTACTGCAAACAAGGGAAAGATTCGCCGCACCATAGACTATCTCAGTTATATGGTGTCTGCCATCATAGCTTCTCCTTTTGTGAAGCGGCCGGATCTGGTGATTGGAACTTCTCCACAATTTTTCACTGCGGTGGCAGGCTTTGCGGTTGGAGCCATGCGCCGTATCCCTTTTGTTTTTGAGCTCAGGGATCTCTGGCCCATCTCCATCAAGGCGGTTGGTGCCATGAAGGATGGCTCTTATGCCATTCATATGTTGGGTAAGCTGGAGATGTTTCTCTATCGCAAGGCGGCGCGAATCATCTCTGTCACCAATTCATTTGCTGTTGTGCTGATCGATCGCGGTATCGATGGTGAAAAAATTGACGTGGTAACCAATGGGGTCGATCTCTCCCGTTTCAAATCCTTGCCTAAAGATGCGGATTTGGTGAAGCGCTATGATCTCGAAGGCAAGTTTGTTGCCGGATACATTGGAACCCATGGTATGGCCCATGCCTTGGAAACGATATTGGATGCCGCCAGTGAAATGCGAAAAAGGGAAGGAGGGAAAGATTTCCGTTTCATCTTCTTGGGGCATGGAGCAAGAAAACAGGAGCTGGTGCAAAAGGCCAGGAAGATGAATCTGGACAACGTCATTTTCATCGATACGGTGCCAAGAAGTGAGGTCAGCCGTTATTGGTCGCTGCTTGACGCCTCCATAATCCACTTGAAAAAAGAGCCGACATTTACTACCGTGATTCCTTCGAAACTGTTCGAGTGCATGGCGATGGGAATACCCATTCTGCATGGAGTGCAGGGGGAGTCAGCGGAGATCGTCGAGCAAAACCAGGTAGGACTGACCTTTGAGCCAGAAAATCCGCAAGAACTGATTGAGCGACTGGAGCGATTAAAGAACGATAATGAATTGTATGGACGACTCAAGGCCAATTGCCTCAGTACTGCTCCCAACTACGAGCGTACAAAGCTGGCAGCCAACATGCTATTAAGTCTGGAAAAGGTCGTTGCCAACAAGGAAGTCGAGAGCAAAAAGATGACCATCCTGTGAAATTTTTTACTGCTCCTCTGTTCAAGTGGATGGTCAGCCAGCGGTAATATCGCTATTTGGGGATCTCATTGTTTGATTCCCCGTGATCGAAGGTTGTTTACCGGCCTCTGTTCAGCCGGGGTGTCCCTGTAAAGTCTCTGTGTGTTCGTATAATTGATCTGCCTCGGGCATCAAGCAGGGCGTTCAAAGTCTCCTCCACCGAGGCCCGTACAAGCTGAACCACCAACGCCATGGAGGCCGTCCATCGCCAGTTCCGCAAGCTGACCAGGACCAAGGGCGGATTCGCCAACGAGAACAGCTTACTCAAGCTGCTCCATGCCGGTATACAGAAGGCGTCTGAACGGTGGACGAGACCCGTGGAGAACTGGAACCTGACCCCGTCACAACTGGCAATCCATTTTGAAGGGGTGACTGGATACGCATATCACCCTGTGAAAACTATCGACTGACACAGAGTTTTGAACACTCTCCTTATACGGAGTCTACCGTCAAATTATCTCCAACCTTACTTCCCCATTGCCCGATTGACCGCCATCTCTACCTTGTCGTGGAGGTTACGTAGTTCGCCATTGACCTTGCGGGTCAGGTTTTCTTTCTCGCTGCGCAGCTGGAGGAATTCGTGGGCGATGTTCAGGGCGGCCATCACGGCGATGCGATCCATCCCCACAACCTTTCCACTCTTGTAGATCTCCCTCATCCTTGCATCAAGGTGATAGGCGGAGGCGATCAAGGCCTCTCTCTCTCCCTTGTCACAGCCGATCCGGTACTCCTTGTCAAGGATGCGGACGGTCACCAGTTCCTGCTCTTCTCGCATACGTTCTCACTCCTGTTCCAGTGTCTTCAGCCGTCCCAGCATCGTTTCGACGCGGTGGCGCGCTTTCTCCGTTCTTTCCAGCAATTGGGCCCGCTCCAAAAGCAGGGAACGGTTCTCTTCCTTGAGGTGTTCGACAACCCGGATCAGGTCGTCGATGCGGGATTCCAGTTGTTTCAACTCCAGCTCTTCCATAGCGCTAAACCACCTGTTTTGTTTGGAAATGCTCCTCGTTATTGCCTCCAATATAGAACGGTGCTGCCACGGGGTCAATGATAGATGCAAAAAGTGGTAGGATGTCGTCTGGCCCCCTTGGGGGTGGAGCCGGATTGTGGGTGATGTGATGAAGATGGATAGGCTGACATTTGAAGAGCTAGAGGAGAAGATGGTGCTGGTAGCCGGAGAACCCGGCGTGGCCGAGAGTCATGGTGCGTTGTCCGGGATGTTGTGCAGTGCCGCGGAGTGCTCCGATGCAGTGGGGTGGTTTCGGCAAGTGTTTCCGGATGCCCGGCTGGAGGAGGAGCAAGTGGATATGATGATGCGGCTGCACCGGGAGACCCGGGCCGGTCTAGTGGATGACTGCTTTGTTTTTTCCCCTCTGTTGCCCGATGACAGTCGTCCCATTGAGCAGCGAGTGGAGGCGCTGGGGGAGTGGTGCCAGGGATTCATGCTGGGGCTTTCCGTGGGAGGGCTGCCGAGCACGGATGAGCTTTCTGCCGATGCACGGGAGGTGCTACAGGATTTGGCGGAGATGGGGCAGGTGGATAGCTATCAGCTCGAAGGGAATGAACAGGATGAACGTTCCTATACCGAGCTGGTAGAGTATTTGCGCACTGGAGTGCTGCTGCTCCATGCGGAGATGCTTTCCCGCCGTCAGCCGGTCTCCACGGAGACGTTGCATTGAATCGGAAGCCGGGTGTGACGGAGCACGTAACCGGGGCTTTCTCCCTCGCTTTTCCGGGGAGATGCCTCTTTTGAACCGTACCGAATTTGCCCGCCGGCGCAGGCGGCTGTTGGGGATGATGGGAGAGGGCTCCATCGCCATTCTTCCAGCCAAGCCGGTCTGCAAGCGAAACCGCGACAATGAATACCCCTACCGGCCCGACAGTGATTTCTGGTATCTGAGCGGCTTTCCCGAGCCGGAGGCGGTGCTGGTGCTGATCCCGGGGCGCAAGCACGGGGAGTACATCCTTTTCTGTCGCGAGCGGGATCCCGAAGTGGAGCGCTGGAACGGCTCTCGGGCCGGGCAGCAGGGCGCGGTGGAGATCTACGGAGCGGATGACTCCTTCCCCATCGATGATATCGATGACATCCTGCCGGGCATGCTGGAGAATCGCAGCCAGGTCTATTACACCATGGGGCGTGAACCCGCCTTCGACCAGAAGCTGATCGGCTGGATCAACCGCCTGCGTGGCAAGGCCCGAGCCGGCGTCCATGCTCCGGACAACATCACCGCCCTCGAGCACCTGCTGCACGAGATGCGGTTGATCAAGAGCAAGGCGGAGATCCAGCTGATGCGCCGCGCGGCGCAGGTGACGGCGCAGGCGCACCGTCGCGCGATGAAGGCCTGCCGCCCCGGTCTCTATGAATATCAGATTGAGGCGGAACTGCTGCACGAATTTGCCTACAATGGCTGTCGGTTCCCCGCCTATAGTTCTATCGTTGCCGGTGGCAGGAACGCCTGTGTACTCCACTATACCGAGAACCGCGACCGGCTGAAGAACAACGATCTGTTACTCATCGATGCAGGTGCGGAGTATCAGTACTATGCTGCCGACATCACCCGTACCTTCCCGGTGAACGGCAAGTTCCGCCGTGCCCAGAGGGCTCTCTACGAGATCGTGCTCGCTGCGCAGGAGGCGGCTATCGAGCAGGTGAGGCCGGGCAAGCACTGGAATGATCCCCACGAAGCAGCGGTGGAGGTGATTACCGAAGGACTGGTAGCGCTGGGTCTGCTCAAGGGGCGGGTGAGTACACTGATCAAAAAGGAGGCTTACAAGCCGTATTTCATGCATCGGACCGGCCACTGGTTGGGGATGGATGTGCATGACGTGGGAGAGTACAAGGTGGGGGAGAGCTGGCGGGTGCTGGAACCCGGGATGGTGATGACCGTGGAGCCGGGCATCTATATCCCCGAGGGAGGCAAGGCAGACAAGAAGTGGTGGAACAACGGTATCCGTATCGAGGATGATATATTGGTGACTCGGGATGGCTGTGAGGTGCTCACGGCCGATGCACCGAAAACGATCGAGGCGATAGAGGCGCTGATGGGTGATGAGTGAGTATGAGGTATTGGTGGTGGGCGGCGGCATGGTGGGGGCCAGCCTCGCCTGCGCGCTCGGTGGAGCAGGGATCCGTGTCGGGGTGATCGAGGCGGTACCCTTCCGGTCGGACGGCCAGCCCAGCTATGATGACCGGGTGATCGCGCTCTCTCACGGTTCCAGCCGGATCCTGCGGGCGATGGGTGTCTGGCCAAAACTGGAGAAGGAGGGTGTTACCCCAATAGAACGGATTCATGTCTCCGACCGCGGGCGATTTGGAACGGCCCGCCTGGACTGTGTGCAGGAGAGGGTGGAGGCGCTGGGTTATGTAGTGGAGAGTCGCGTATTCGGCCGGGTGATGGGGCCGATGCTGGAGGGGATCGAAACGGTGGATCTGTTCTGCCCGGCGCATCTCAAGTCTTTTGATCTCAGCGCGCGGCGGGCGCGGGTCCTGATCGAACATGAAGGGGAGGTGAAGGACCTGCGTGCCCGGTTGCTCGTGGCAGCCGATGGCGGGCAGTCCGTGGTGCGGGAGCAGCAGGGGATCAAGCTGTGGCGGGCGGGGTATGGTCAGACCGCGGTGATCGCCAACGTCACCCCGGAACGGCCGCACCGGAACGTCGCCTATGAGCGTTTTACCGACACCGGCCCGCTTGCCTTGCTGCCGATGACAGAGGAGCGCTGCTCTTTGGTATGGACCGCCCGGGACGAACAGGTCCCCGGCCTGCTTGCCTTGAAGGACGGGGCGTTTCTGGCGCGTTTGCAGGAGCGATTCGGTTATCGCCTGGGACATTTCCGGACCGTCGGCCGACGGGTCGCTTATCCCCTTTCCCTGATGCATGTGCGGGAGCGGGTTCGTCAGCGGCTGGCCATCGTCGGTAACGCGGCCCACCTGCTGCATCCGGTGGCGGGACAGGGCTTCAATCTGGGTCTGCGGGATGTGGCTGTTCTGGCGGAGACCCTCGATCGGGCCCGGCGTAATGGAGAGGATCCCGGGGATCCTGCAGTGCTCAAACGCTACAGCGACGCCCGACGGGGTGACTACCTGCGTACCACGTTGTTCACCGACGGTCTGGTGCGGACCTTCTCCAACAATCTCTTCCCGCTAACGGTATTTCGGAATGCTGGGCTGTTGGCCCTGGATGCCCTGCCGCCGCTGAAACATCTTCTGGCGCGCCAGGCGATGGGCCACATTGGACGCTTGTCGCGGCTGGAGCGAGGATTGCCTCTATGAATGGTAAGCAGACGAAAACCTATGATGTGGTGGTATGCGGTGGTGGCATGGTGGGGGCGGCCCTCGCTGCAGCGCTGGGCGGGAGTGCCTTGCGGGTGGCGGTCATCGATCTGCAGAAGCCCAGGGTCCGCTGGCCGAAGGAAAGCTGGGGGATCCGCACCTGTGCGCTCACCCGAGCCTCTCAGCATATCCTCGAGAATGTCGGCGCCTGGGAGAAGATGGTGGCCTATCGGGTACATCCCTACGAGGAGATGCATGTGTGGGACAGCACCGGCTCCGGCTCGGTGCATTTTTCCGCGGCCGACGTGGGAGAGCCCAACCTGGGGCATATCGTGGAGAACCGGGTGATCCAGGCCGCGCTGTTCAAGCGGCTCAAGGAGCTCCCCAATGTGGAGCTGCTCTGCCCGGCTCGTGTCGAGAAGCTGGAGTGGAATGAATCCCGAGTGACTCTACTTCTCGAGGATGGCACTCCGGTGCAGGCCAGACTGCTGGTGGGTGCCGACGGCAGAGACTCCTGGGTGCGCAAGCAGGCGGGCATCACCACCCAAGGGTGGGAGTACGATCAAACAGCGGTGATCACTGTGGTGAAGACCGAACGCCATCATCGTGATACCGCCTGGCAGCGTTTTACACCGGAAGGTCCGTTGGCCTTCCTGCCGCTCGGAGAGGGGCACAGCTCCATCGTCTGGTCGGTCTCCCCCGATCATGCTGCGGCGCTGCTCGCTCTGGATGATGAGGCATTCATGACGGAACTTGCGGAAAGCTTCGAGCACACCCTTGGCAGGGTGACCTGGATGGCCGAGCGTGGCGCCTTTCCACTGCGTCTGCAACACGCCAGACAATATATTCGTCCGCGGCTGGCCTTGGTGGGCGATGCTGCCCACGCCATTCACCCTTTGGCAGGCCAAGGTGTCAATCTGGGGTTGGCGGATGCCGCTACCCTTGCTGAGGTAATCCTGGATGGGGTGAAGCACAAGCGGGATCCTGGTTCGCTGGCTGTACTGCGACGCTACGAGCGATGGCGCAAGAGTGACAACATCGCCATGATGGCGGCGATGGATGGGTTCAAACGGCTTTTCAGCAATGAGCTGCCGCCACTCCGTTTCATACGCAATCTCGGATTGACGTTGACGGATACCCTGCCGCCGGTCAAAGCCGGCTTTATTCATCACGCCATGGGGCTGGTCGGTCATCTACCCCGGCTGGCAGAGGCTCCGGCCTGCAGAGGTAGCGCGTAGGACGGCCGACGGGCGCATGTTCTGCCCGCGTGAGGGAACATGGTGAAACTCAATCGACTGGCCGGGCTGGGTGGGGTTTCGGAGTATGAAACCGAGCGGGCCCGCCGCTGGGCCGCACGCTTTGAATGGCCGATGTTGTTGGTGGTGCTCTGGATCCTCATCCAGTGGACCCTGGAAAGCGCCGGTATGATGCCGGCTGTCACGTCGCGGGTGGCAGATTGGTTGATCTGGTTGGCCTTCGTGACCGAGACCACGGTGCTCACCAGCCTGGTGCAGGACAAGCGGCGCTATCTGCTCAACAACTGGATCAATCTGACCATCATCGTCATCGGTTTTCCGCCGCTATGGGGGGACACCCCGCTGGCAGGGATCCTGCGGGGCCTGCGGGCGTTGCTGATGTTTGGCCTGCTGTTGCGCCTGTCGCGCACCTGGCGCCAGGTGCTGGTGCAGCATCATCTGGGCAACAGCCTGATCATCATGTTCGTCGTGGTGGTGGTGGCGGGGGTGGTCATCGCCTACATCGACCCCGGTATCGAGACTCCGTGGGAGGGAATCTGGTGGGCGCTGGCGACGGTCACCACGGTGGGATATGGTGACGTGGTGCCGATCAGCGAAAAGGGCCGCATCGTCGGTGTCGTATTGCTGCTACTCAGCGTCGTGTTGTTGTCCCTGGTGACTGCAAACATCTCCGCATTCCTGGTCAGCCGCGGCGCGGTGAAGGGGGAGTCCGAAGTACATGAGCGGTTGCGGCGGATGGAAGCGCGGCTGGAGCGGATCGAGCGATTGTTGAGGGAAAACCAGCATGAAAAAGAGAAGGGAAATCCGCCTAAAGGGTTCGATTGAGGCCGGTTCAGCGAACGAACCAGTTTCGGTCCCAGGCTCGATAGACCAGAGTGGCGTAACGGTTGGGCTGGATGTGCAGTGAGCCGTTGTAGCGGGCGAGGGCGCGGGTCAGATCGCCTTTTTCCTTGTCCAGGTAATAGCGCAGAATGGTGCATCCCATGCGCAGGTTGGTCTGGATGTGGAACAGGTTGTCGTCTGGCCGCCCTATCTCCTTCAGCCAGAAAGGCATGATTTGCATCAGCCCCTGGGCACCGGCGCGGGAGATGGCCCAACGATCGAAGGCGCTTTCCACCTGGATGACCGCCAGAACCAGCTCGGGAGAGAGTCCTGCCCGTGTGGCTTCCCGGTGCACCAGGCGCAGCAGTTCCAGCCGCTCGGCGGGATCGGGGATCCGGGATTCCAGCCGTTTCGACATGTCCACCAGCCATACCTCGGCAGCGTAGCGGTCGGGGAAGCTGTCACTATCCCGGATGGCCTGAATCAGTCGGGCGCGCAATTCCGGGTCGGGGGTGTCGGCGACGACGGTGCCGATGCAGCACAGCAGGAGGATTGTCGCCGTCAGCCATCTCATTCTCTATCCGGTGTCGTTCGCTCTTCTATGAAACGGATGATGTCGCCCAGCGGGATCTCCCGGCTCTCGCCGTCGCGACGTCCCTTGTACTCTATATTATCGGCATCGAGCCCTCTTTCCCCAAGGACCAGTCGATGGGGAATGCCGATCAGTTCTGCATCGGCGAACATCACGCCGGGCCGCTCCTTGCGATCGTCGAACAGCACCTCGATACCCGCGGCGACCAGTTTCGTGTAGAGTGTCTCCGCGGCCTCCCGTACCCGCCGGGACTTGTGCATGTTCATTGGCAGCAGCACCACCTGATAAGGGGCGATGGCGTCTGGCCAGATGATGCCCCGATCATCGTGGTTTTGCTCGATGGCCGCCGCCACCACCCGCGAAACACCAATGCCATAGCAGCCCATCTCCAGTACTTTCTGTTTGCCGTTTTCATCCAGGGCCGTCGCCCCCAGGGCAGCGCTGTATTTGTTGCCCAGCTGGAAGATGTGGCCCACCTCGATGCCCCGCTTGATCACCAGCCGTCCCTTGCCATCGGGGGAGGGATCCCCTTCCACCACGTTGCGGAGATCGGCGGTCTGCGGCTCGGGCAGGTCCCGTCCCCAGTTGACCCCTGTCAGGTGTTTGCCGTCTTCATTGGCTCCGCAGGCGAAGTCGCTCAGGTTCACTGCGCTGTGATCGGCAATCACGGGGATGGTGAGCCCAACCGGTCCCACCGAGCCTGGTCCGGCACCAGTGGCTGCCCGGATCTCGGTCTCATCGGCGAAGGTGAGGGGGGTGTGGACCTGGGGCAGCTTTTCCGCCTTGATTGCGTTGAGTTCATGGTCACCCCGCAGGACCAGTGCCACGATCCCGTCGTTGCCTTTGACCAGCAGGGTCTTGACCATCTTGGAAGGGGGGATCCCGAGGAAGCGGCTCACCTCTTCGATGGTGTGCTGTCCCGGCGTCTCTACGGTTTGGAGGGGTTGGCCGGGGGCGGGACGGGGATTGTCCGGCGGGAGGGCTTCTGCCAGCTCCACGTTGGCGGCGTAATCGCTTGCGTCGCTGAAGGCGATGGCATCCTCGCCGGAATCGGCCAGCACGTGGAACTCATGTGATGTCCTCCCGCCGATGGCGCCGGTGTCGGCCATTACAGCGCGGAACTCCAGCCCCAGGCGGCTGAAGATCCGGCTGTAGGTTTCGTACATGGTGTCGTAGGTTTTCTGGAGTGACGACTCATCCAGGTGAAAGGAGTAGGCGTCCTTCATCAAGAATTCCCGGGCGCGCATCACCCCGAAGCGGGGGCGTACTTCGTCGCGGAACTTGGTCTGGATCTGGTAGAAGTTGGCCGGGAGCTGTTTGTAGCTCTGGATTTCACGGCGCACCAGATCGGTGATTACCTCCTCATGGGTGGGACCGAAGCAGAACTCCCGCCCGTGGCGATCCGTCAACCGCAGCAATTCGGGGCCGTATTGTTCCCAGCGTCCCGACTCCTGCCATAGCTCCGCCGGCTGTACCGCCGGCATCAGCAGCTCTTGCGCACCGGCCCGGTCCATCTCCTCGCGTACGATTTGCTCCACCTTGCGCAGCACGCGCAAGCCGAGCGGCAACCAAGTGTAGAGACCTGAGGCCAGGCGGCGGATCATGCCGGCTCGCAACATCAGTTGGTGGCTGACCACTTCTGCATCGGCAGGGGTTTCCCGGAGGGTGGCGAGTAACAGTCTGGATGTACGCATGATGGTGATGTTCCTTGTGATTTGCTATATGTTTCAGGCGGAGAAGCGGGCCGAGTCGGCCGGATTCTATCGTTCTCCGAAGGCACGAGCAATCAATGGGGTCAGAGTCTTTGATTTTGTTGCTCGGTTTCGATAGGTTGGAGGAGGGTGAGTATGTTTGAGAGAAGAGAAAAATGGCACGACTTCCTCGCCTAAGCCTGCCCGGTATTCCGCAACATATCATCCAGCGCGGCAATAACCGTCAAGCCTGCTTTTTTTCTGAGCAGGACTATCCGGTTTATCTGGACAAGCTGAAGGAGTACAGCCGCAAATGGGGAGTTGCAGTCCACAGCTATGTATTGATGACAAACCATGTGCATCTTCTGGTGACCCCGGCGGAGAGCGGAAGTGTCAGTCGCCTGATGCAATCATTGGGGAGTGGCTATGTTCGGTATATCAACCAGCGGTACGGGCGAAGCGGGACGTTGTGGGAGGGGCGTTACAAATCCTCGCTGGTCGATAGCGATCTCTATTTTCTGAGCGTCAGTCGTTATATTGAACTCAACCCGGTGCGGGCGGGAATGGTTGCTGGTCCGGAGAGTTATCCTTGGTCAAGTTACCCTGGAAATGCCTTGGGAAAGCCGATTGAATTGATAACCCCGCACGTTTGTTACAAGGCGTTGGGCAGGAGTGATGAGGAGAGACGGATTGCCTATCGTGCCTTGTTCGAGCGTCCCATTCCCGAAGAGGGGTCGAGAGCGATACAGGAAGCGGTTGAGAAGGGATGGGTGCTGGGCAGTGAGGGATTCAAGAAACGGATTGAGCGGCGAGCCGGACGTCGTGTTTCACCGTCGCAGCGGGGTGGTGACAGAAAATCAGCGAGATACAGGGCGAGTGTCAAAAAGTGCTGATCAATTGTCTCTGACCCCATTGATCTTAGGCGGGGTTTCCGGCCCCAGGAGGACTGCGAACCAGCGGGTGTCGTCACGGCTTTCCAAGGCGATTTTAAGGATCATGGTCAGAGGAACGGAGAGCACCATTCCTACCGGACCCAGCACCCATCCCCAGAAGAGCAAGGAGAGGAATACCACTAGGGTGGAGAGTCCCATACCGCGTCCCATGATGCGGGGCTCGATGATGCTGCCAATAGCGATGTTGATTACGAGGTAGCCTAGGGCGGTGGCCAGTGCCGAGCCGATTCCAAGCTGGATGAAGGCCAGCATGATGGCGGGTACCGCGGCAATGATGGAGCCGATATTAGGGACATAGTTGAGAAGGAAGGCCAACAATCCCCATAGCAGTGGGTATTCTACCCCTAGCAGCGCCAGCCAAGTCCCTACCGCCACCCCGGTGGCCAGGCTGGTCCAGGTTTTTAGGGACATGTAGCGCTGGATGTTGTGAACAAACTGTTCGAAGTGCTCTAGCGAGGCGCTGGGGTTGGTCAATGCGGCGTGCAGTTTGCGGGGGAAGCTAGAGGCCTCGAGCAGGATGAACACCACAGTGAGCAGGATCATGAAGGCATCGGTGAGCACACCGCCCAATCCGCTGAGCATGCTTCCCACCAGTTTCATGGCGGCGCCGGGATCCAGGATTTGTTCCAAGGGCACGTTATGCAGGTCGAATCCTTTGCTTTCCAGCCAATGAAGCAGGCCAGCGGCCTCTTCCCTCAACCGTGCTTCGTAAATGGGTAGATCGCGGTAAAAGTCGTTGATGGAGGAACCAACCAGGGTGGCGGTCATCAGTGCAAGTATAACGATGCCGCCGATTACTACCATCAATGCGAGTATGGTAGGCAGTCCTTTGCGTTCCAGCCAGAACAGGGGTGGGGCGCAAATAGTGGCGATGAAACCAGAGAGCAGGAAAGGGACCAGGATTGGTGCGGCTGCTTTCATTCCGGCGATGACGATGACCACCGCAGCAGCGGTCAGCAGGATTCGGAGGATCCCTTCCTGGGCACCTTGCTCTCTCATCGGTTCGTCGTTGGGTTTCATCCTGGTGGAGTTTTTGCCGGATAAGTCTGGCAAAAACTCCGATAGCCTAACAGGGTATGTGAGAGCTGTGAACACTCATATCAATGGGGTCAGAGCAGTTGATCGAATCAACTGCTCTGACCCCATTCTGACCCCATTGATTTTCTGCTAGTGCACTACTTCGGTTTGATTCGCTGCGAGAATGGCGCTGATCTGGATGAATTCTGCGATGTTGCGGGCGGCTACGGAGGCGGAGTAGTTGGCGATCTTGATATATTCGTTGCCCCGTTTGATGGCGCCGTAACCTCGTAGCATACCTGCCAGTACGTGCCTGCCTTGCTGGCAGCCGATCAGGCCGCCGCCGGAGTCTCCGGAGTCGATCTCCGCGGTGGTATGCAGTGTTGCACCGTCATCGTTCTCCAGCACGCCAGGGGTCATGGTAAGTGCGCCGGCGCGTGGATATCCTACCGCCCAGACCTTGGCGTTGATCTCCATGTCCTCAGTGTCCACCGGGAGGATGGGCAGGTCCCGGGTTGGAGCTTCCAGCAATGCCAGATCGCTCTCTTCATCAATCAACAGCAGGCTGGCTTCTTTGTAGCTGCCGTCGTAGCCGATGTAGGCGGTCTGCGCTTCATCCAGGACATGGGCTGCAGTCAGAACACGGTTTTTGCCGATCACCACGCCGCTGCCATTACTCCCATCATCGCCGGCGATACGCACGATGGAGCGGAGTACATTTTGATCTGGGGTGGTACAGCTGCCGGTGTCGGAATAAGCTGTCTGGCTGGCAAGCAACAGGGTCAGAAAGAGAGCCGCTGTTTTCTTCATCACTCATCCTCCCCGGGAAGAGAATCCCGAACTTCATGACCTGACTCCGGGGATCGGTTATGAAGACCCGGAGAGTCGATAAGGAATAGCCTTGTGGGCTTACATCCCCTATCGACAGGTCATTCTGATAGCTTGAATCGGCTGGGGAGGCTCCCTTTGCGAGGGAGTGTCATATTATGGTTTCGTGCCTTATCGGAAAGCCTTTCGGTACCCAAGACAGTAACGGGCGAAAACCGATTTGTTGTTATCCTGGTTCTCCTTTCCGGCAGGAAAGGGCTTACGCTATTGAAAAATCCTATACGGGAAATTTTGTCATTTTTGCCTTGCTTTTATCTCGAGTATCTCTTGATGCTCACTGGTCTGTCTCGACAGGGGTGTCAGGATCGTTACCCCACTCCGACCAGGCACCGGCATATCCTTTCACCGAAGGATAGCCGAGAGCTTTCAATACGAGATAAGTCAGCGAGGAACGGTGATGTGTCTGGCAATAGACAATCACCGTCTTGTCCGGCGTCACGCCGAGCGATTCAAACATTTTGCGCAGTTCCGGCTCCGGTTTAAGACGCATATTGCGCTCGGGATCCAT
This sequence comes from uncultured Chromatiales bacterium, assembly GCA_964557025.1. Classification (GTDB taxonomy): domain Bacteria; phylum Pseudomonadota; class Gammaproteobacteria; order Thiohalospirales; family Thiohalospiraceae; genus DRMK01. The sequence goes on from CAZKYF010000024.1 coordinate 15,255, forward strand.
CAACCTGGTCCATTCCAGATTGACTGCACCAGGGATGTGCCCTCCTCGAGCAGCCCGAACATCGTCACCCCGAAATTCTGCGGGGGAGCGAGCATCTACCAGAGCCACCATTGGATCTCCAAGACATTGCAGCAATTGTGCCTTGTCGATGATGGGCTCATCTCCCCGTCGTGCCGTGTAATCTCCGGGTTTCGGGGTGACTGGCTCATCGCTGATTGGACGGTCTTCCGCCAGCCAGGCGCGCATTCCTCCATCCAGCAAGGAGAAGCGCTCGTGTCCCAGTACGTCGAGCGTCCATAATAGACGGCTGGCCTTGCCGCCCCCCTCGTCGTCGCAGGCAACCACCCAACTCTCTTCTGTCATGCCAATGTCAGAGAGCACTTCACCAAGCTGCAGATTGGAGGGAAGCAGGCCCATCACCGGTCTGCGGTTGGCGAGGATACTGGAGCACTCCAGCCAAACGGCCCCGGGGATATGGTGCTGCAGGTAGTGGGCCTTGCTGGACATGTCAACCACCAGCAGATTCTTCTCTCCCAGCCGTTTTTCCAGTGCTTCCGGTTCGATGATGAGGGGTTCGGTTGGATGCGTCATACGATGGTTCCGGTTCGTTCAAAACAGGCAGATAGTCTACACCGATTTGGCAAGGGACTACAGACGGGCAACCCCCGATCTCCGGGCCGCCTCGGCCACTGCCACCGGTACCCGTTTGATGAGCCGGGGATCGAAAGGCGTGGGGATGATGTAATCCGGACCAAAGCTCAATGATTCTACTCCGTAGATCCTTAATACCTCGTCCGGTACTGGCTCCTGTGCCAGTTTGGCCAAGGCGTGGACTGCGGCGATGTTCATCTCATCGTTGATGCAGCGGGCCCGTACATCCAGCGCACCGCGGAAGATAAAGGGGAAGCCCAGCACATTATTGACTTGATTGGGATAGTCAGATCGACCCGTAGCCATGATAAGGTCGTCGCGGACCGCCTTTGCCTCGGCTGGATGGATCTCCGGTTCCGGATTGGAGAGGGCAAACAGGACCGGCTTTGGGGCCATGTCGGCGACCATGGCAGGGGTGACCAATCCGGGGCCGGAGACACCGATGAAGATATCGGCTCCGCGCATGGCATCGGCCAAGGTGCGCTCTCCGGTGGTTACCGCGAAGGGTTGCTTGTAACGATTGAGATCGGTGCGCCCGGAATGGATCACCCCCTTGCGATCCAACAGACGGATGTTTTCTTTCCGCAGCCCCAGTTTTTGCAGCAAGCGCATGGAGGCGATGCCGGCCGCACCAGCTCCCAGGCAGACCAGTTTCACCGAGTCGAGTTGTTTGCCCTGCAACTGGAGGGCATTGAGCAGGCCAGCGGCGATGATGATTGCAGTGCCATGCTGGTCATCGTGGAACACCGGAATGTCCAGCCGTTCACTGAGGATTCGTTCGATCTCGAAGCAACGGGGGGCAGCAATATCCTCCAGATTGATTCCACCAAAGGTGGGGGAGATGGCCTCGACGGTGCGGATGAAGCCGGTCTCGTCTCCGGCGCTGACCTCAATATCGAACACATCGATGTCGGCGAATCGCTTGAACAGGACCGCCTTGCCTTCCATCACCGGTTTTGCTGCAAGGGGGCCGGTGTTTCCCAATCCGAGTACGGCGCTGCCGTCGGTGATCACCGCTACCAGGTTTCCTTTGGCGGTATATCGCCAGACATCGGTCGGATCCGCTGCGATGGCACGCACCGGTTCCGCTACGCCCGGGGTATAGGCGAGAGAGAGAGCTTCCTGGGTATCACACGGTTTACTGATCCGGGTGGCTATCTTGCCTGGAATCGGTTGGGCGTGATACTCCAGTGCCGCCTGCTTGGAATCGCTCATTACACTTTCCCCGTGATTTCAACGTTGCACATATTCTAACCGGTGTGAGGGGTTTTTGGCGGGGGAGAATCATCTTGTTTCATTTCATCCCTTTGTGGTAAGGTACGCCGTCTCAAACGACAGGCGCGTAGCTCAGCTGGTTAGAGCACCACCTTGACATGGTGGGGGTCGTTGGTTCGAGTCCAATCGCGCCTACCAAACCCGGAAAAGCACCGCCAGAAGTCTGCCGGTGCTTTTTGTTTATGTTGCCATGTGACCTCTCGTATGGGTCACCACTGGAGGATGACGACATGCCTGTGATCACGCTCCCGGATGGTACTCAGCGCCGATTCGACCACCCCGTGACGGTTGCCGAGGTGGCGGCCGCCATTGGCCCTGGGCTTGCCAAGGCGGCTTTGGCCGGTAAGGTGGATGACAAGCTGGTGGATTGCTCCTATCGCATCGAACACGATGCCCGGGTGGCGATTGTCACCGATCGGGATGAAGAAGGGCTGGAGATCATCCGTCACTCCACCGCACATCTGTTGGCACAGGCGGTCAAGCAGCTCTTCCCTGAGGCGCAGGTGACCATCGGGCCGGTGATCGAAGACGGGTTCTATTACGATTTCGCCTACGACAGGGGGTTTCATGAAGCGGATCTGGAGCGAATCGAGGAGCGGATGAAGGAGCTGGCCAAGGCGGATCTGCCCATCGAGCGCAGCGTCATGCCCAGGGAGGAGGCCATCGCCTTTTTCCGGAACATGGGTGAGGAGTACAAGGCGCGCATCATCGAGGAACTGCCGGTGGACGAGGAGATCTCTCTCTATCGCCAAGGGGATTTCATCGATCTCTGTCGGGGACCCCATGTCCCATCCACCGGGCGGCTCAAGGCGTTCAAGCTGACCAAGCTTGCTGGGGCTTACTGGCGCGGCGATTCCAGCAATGAGATGCTGCAGCGTATCTACGGAACCGCCTGGGCCAGCAAGAAGGATCTGAAGGCCTATTTGCACCGGCTGGAGGAGGCGGAGAAACGGGACCACCGTCGTCTGGCCAAGGTGCTGGACCTGTTCCACACCCAGGAGGAGGCGCCCGGGATGGTGTTCTGGCACGACAATGGCTGGACCCTCTACCGGCAGGTGGAGGAGTACATCCGTGGCGTGCTCCGCAAGGCGGGATATCAGGAGGTGCGCACCCCACAGCTGGTGGACCTCTCTCTCTGGGAGCGCTCCGGCCATCTGGCCAAGTTCGGGGACGAGATGTTCGTCACCCACTCGGAGCACCGTGACTACGCGGTCAAGCCGATGAACTGCCCCTGTCATGTACAGATCTATAATCAGGGATTGAAGAGCTACCGGGATCTGCCGCTGCGGATGGCGGAGTTCGGTTCCTGCCACCGCAATGAGCCATCCGGCACCCTGCACGGTCTGATGCGGGTACGCGCCTTTACCCAGGACGATGCCCATATCTTCTGTACCGAGGATCAGGTGCAGGAGGAGGTCTCTGCCTTCATCGATCTGTTGCAGGGGGTCTACGCCGATTTCGGTTTCGACGAGATCATCACCAAGCTCTCCACCCGCCCGGAACAACGGGTGGGAGACGATGCCACCTGGGACAAGGCGGAGCATGCCCTGGAGCAGGCGCTCAACGCCAAGGGAATGGAGTGGGATCTGCAGCCTGGAGAAGGGGCGTTCTATGGTCCCAAGATCGAATTCTCCCTCAAGGACTGCCTGGGACGGGTGTGGCAGTGTGGCACTATCCAGCTGGATTTCTCCATGCCGGGCCGTCTGGATGCCTCCTATATCGCAGAGGATGGCAGCCGCCAGGTGCCGGTAATGCTGCACCGGGCCATCCTTGGATCGCTGGAGCGGTTCATCGGAATTCTCATCGAACACTATGCTGGTGCGTTCCCGGTCTGGCTGGCGCCGATGCAGGCTGTGGTGATGAATATCACCGACCGGCAGGCGGAATATGCAGGGAAAGTTGAAGAGAGCCTGAAAAAACGCGGTTTTCGCGTGGTTTCGGACTTGAGAAATGAGAAGATCGGCTTTAAAATTCGCGAACACACGCTCAAGAAGGTTCCCTACCTGCTGGTGGTCGGGGATCGTGAGGTGGAATCGGGTTCTGTGGCCGTGCGCGCGCGAACCGGTGAGGATCTCGGAAGCATGTCACTCGAGGCATTTTCCGAACATCTTGCCGAAACCATCGCAAGCCGCGGCCGTTCTGTTTTGAAAGGAGACAAATAATCGCCGCAAAAGAAAAACAGGTCCGTATAAACGACGATATTACGGCACCGGAAGTACGACTCATCGATGAAGATGGGCAACAGGTTGGCATCGTTTCACTGGAGGTCGCCAAGCAACGGGCGGCGGACGTGGATATGGATCTGGTCGAGGTCTCGCCGACTGCGAAGCCGCCGGTCTGTCGCATCATGGACTATGGCAAGTATCTGTTCGAGGAGCGCAAGAAACGACAGATTGCCAAGAAGAAGCAGAAGCAGATCCAGGTCAAGGAGGTCAAATTTCGTCCGGGAACCGAGGAAGGGGATTACCAGATCAAGCTGCGCAACCTGATCCGTTTCTTGAACGATGGAAACAAGGCCAAGGTAACATTGCGTTTCCGTGGGCGTGAGATGGCTCACCAAGAGTTGGGCCGCAAGCTGCTGAAACGCATCGAGCAGGATTTGGCGGAACTGGGCACAGTGGAACAGTTTCCCAAGCTGGAGGGGCGGCAGATGGTGATGGTTATCGCCCCGAAGAAGAAGTAGCACCACGGGAGTTCCCGGCTGGTGCTCAGCTGCCGGCGAAAGCTTGCAGCTCGAGGAGGGTGTGGCGTGGTTTGCAAACCGGGATGAAACCGGTACCCGTCCACTCGTTGTTTTTGCATCAAATGTGGAGTATCCAGACGATGCCGAAGATCAAGAGTAATCGCGGTGCGGCCAAGCGCTTTCGGATCAGCGCCTCCGGACGGGTCAAACGGGCCCAGTCGCACCGCCGTCATATCCTTACCAAGAAGAGTACCAAACGCAAGCGTCAGTTGCGCACACCTGCCGAGGTTCATCCGGCGGATGTGGGGCTGGTCAAGCGTATGTTGCCCTATAGCTGAGGAGGTAAGGAGTCATGCCAAGAGTGAAGCGCGGAGTGACGGCGCACGCACGTCACAAGAAGGTAATCAAGCAGGCCAAGGGGTACTCCGGTCGGCGCAAAAACGTCTATCGTGTTGCCAAGCAGGCGGTGACCAAGGCGGGACAATATGCTTACCGTGACCGCCGCCAGCGTAAGCGCCAGTTCCGGGCCCTGTGGATCGTCCGCATCAACGCTGCAGCACGGGAGTGTGGTCTCTCCTACAGTCGCCTGATGAATGGTCTGAAAAAGGCGGATATTGCCATCGATCGCAAAGTGCTTGCAGATCTGGCGGTCACTGATATGGCGGCCTTTTCAGCTCTTGCGGAGAAGGCCAAGAGCGGCCTGGCTGCTTGAGTCAAGGTACATCCTTCCAGGTAACACTTCCATTCCGGATCACCGAGTGATGTGGGATGGAAGTGAGTTGCATACCTCATTGAGCTAGCTGTTTCATCACATGGTGGACGAAGAGGCTGGATTGGCGGTTTAGGACCAGCCTCGTTCGGTCGATTTGCCGGAGCATTGCATATTCAGGGACCCAGAGCGGCTACCGGTTTTGGGTTCGAATCGTGCAGGGGAAAGACAGGTTGGAAGAACTGGATACGCTCGTGACCCGGGCCGAGCAGGAGATTGCAGAGGTGACCCAGCTGACGGCGCTGGAACAGTTGCGGGTCGCCTACCTTGGAAAGAAAGGGGTGTTAACCGGGCAGATGAAGCGGCTCGGTTCCCTTCCGCCAGAGGAGCGCCCCAAGGCCGGCCAGGCGATCAATCAAGCCAAACAGCGGGTGGTTGCGGCACTTGAGCGTCGTCGGCGACTGCTGGAGAGGGAACAGCTGCAGGCTAGACTGGAAAAGGAAACCATCGATGTCACCCTGCCAGGGCGAGGTCAAGCGATTGGAGGTATCCACCCGGTCACCCGTACCTTGCAGCGCATCGAGGCGCTCTTTTCCAATATCGGTTTCGAGGTGGCGGAAGGCCCGGAGATCGAGGACGATTACCATAATTTCGAGGCGCTGAACATCCCGGAATCCCATCCTGCCAGAGCGATGCACGATACCTTCTATTTTGAGGATGGAAAGGTGTTGCGTACCCATACCTCGCCGGTGCAGATCAGGGTGATGGAAACGCGCGAGCCACCATTGCGGGTCATTGCTCCGGGCCGTGTCTATCGCTGTGACTCCGACCTGACCCACACCCCCATGTTTCACCAGGTAGAGGGGTTCATGGTGGATGAGAATGTCAATTTCTCCGAATTGAAAGGGATACTGGACGATTTCCTGCGCCATTTTTTTGAGCAGGATCTAAAGGTGCGTTTCCGGCCTTCTTACTTCCCCTTTACCGAACCTTCCGCTGAAGCGGACATCCGGTGTGTCATCTGCGGGGGGAAAGGGTGCCGGGTCTGCAGTCACACCGGCTGGCTGGAGGTGTTGGGGTGCGGCATGATTCATCCCAACGTCTTTGCCTCCGCTGGTGTGGATGCAGAACGCTATACCGGATTTGCGTTTGGGATGGGCGTTGAGCGTCTTGCCATGTTGCGCTACGGGGTGAACGATCTACGTCTGTTCTTTGAAAATGATCTTCGTTTCTTGCGTCAGTTCAACTGAGATTCCGGTCTGATGAAATTCAGCGAACAATGGTTACGCGAGTGGGTTGATCCTGGCATCGACCGGGGCCAGCTGTGCGAACAACTGACCATGGCCGGGCTCGAGGTGGATGCTGTGGAACCGGTGGCTCCTCCGTTTGGTGGTGTGGTGATCGGTGAGATCATCGCGGTAGAGCGCCATCCCGACGCAGACAAGCTGCAGGTTTGCCAGGTGGAGGCAGGCCTGGCGGAGCCGCTGCAGATCGTTTGTGGTGCGCCTAATGCTCGGGTCGGTATCAAGGTTCCTGTGGCATTGGTTGGAGCCACCCTGCCCGGCGAACTCAAGATCAAGAAAGCCAAGCTGCGTGGTGTTTCTTCGTCTGGAATGCTTTGTTCGGCGAAAGAACTGGGGTTGGCTGAGGAAGCTCGGGGATTGCTGGAACTTCCCGAGGATGCTGAGCCGGGTCGGGATCTGCGCGATTATTTGCAGCTGGAGGATGTCACCATCGAGTTGGGGCTCACCCCCAACCGCGGGGATTGCCTGAGCCTGATGGGAGTCGCCCGAGAGGTAGCCGTATTGAATCGTTTGCCGTTGCGGCAACCACCAATGGAGCCGGTAGTCCCTCGGAACGAGCAGTGCTTTCCCGTCCGGATTGACGCTGGCGATGCCTGCCCCCGCTATGTGGGACGCGTGATCTGCGGAATCGATCCCGCGGTCCCGACCCCGCTCTGGATGCAGGAGAGGCTGCGGCGCAGCGGTCTTCGCTCCTTGGGTGCGGTGGTGGACGTGACCAACTATGTCATGCTTGAGCTGGGTCAGCCGATGCACGCCTTCGATCTGGCAAAACTCACTGGCGGCATAACGGTTAGGCGAGCAAGGTCAGGTGAATCGCTTACCCTGCTTAACGAGCAACATATTACGCTGCAGGAAGGGACCCTGGTCATCGCCGACGAGAAAAGAGCTCTGGCACTCGCCGGGATCATGGGCGGGGCTGATTCGGCAGTGGGGGACTCTACCCGAGATATCTTTCTTGAAAGTGCCTTCTTTAGCCCGAAGGCGATGGCGGGACAGGCGCGAAACTACGGGCTGCATACCGATTCCTCCCATCGTTTCGAGAGGGGCGTGGATCCCGAATTGCAGCGATTGGCGGTTGAGCGGGCGACTTCATTGCTCCTTTCCATCACCGGAGGGGAAGCAGGTCCTTTGACTGAGGTGAGCTTTGCCGAGCAGCTTCCGCAAAGGTCTCCCATCTCTTTACGCGAGAGACAGATATCGCGGCTGCTGGGAACAGGGTTCAGCGCCGAAGAGGTGGCTGAAACCCTCACCAGGCTGGGTATGAAGGTGGAGTCAACGAAGAAAGGGTGGCAGGTGGTTCCACCCAGTTATCGCTTTGATATCGCCATTGAGGCGGATCTCATCGAAGAGTTGGCGCGGATTCATGGCTATGATCGATTACCCAGTACTCGCCCCGCAGCAAAGCTTTCTCCCTGCGCTCGGCCCGAGTCCCGGCGCTCCCCGGAGATGTTACGTACTCTCCTCACCAGCCGGGGATATCAGGAGGTGATTACCTACAGTTTTGTCGATCCCAAATTGGAGGGTTTGTTGAGTTCGGTGGAACATCCGCTCGCCTTGGCCAATCCCATCTCTTCCGACATGGCAGTGATGCGGACCACCTTGTGGAGCGGCTTGCTGCAGGCTGTGGCCTACAACCTAAACCGCCAGCACTCAAGGGTTCGGTTATTCGAGAGCGGCCTGCGTTTCGTTCCCTCGAAGGATGGCATCAGGCAGGAGAAGATGCTGGCTGGAGTGGCGTGTGGAACGGTGGATCCGGAACAGTGGGGAGAAGAACCGCGAGAGGTGGATTTCTTCGATCTCAAGGGTGACATGGAGGCCCTGGCAGCACCTTTGTCACTGCAATTTCGCAAAGAGCAACATCCGGCACTCCATCCTGGACAGAGTGCGCGAGTCTACCTTGACGGGAATGCCATAGGCTGGGCCGGAATCCTGCATCCGTCGGTGGAACAGAAGTTGGATCTTTCACGGCGGGTAGCACTTTTTGAGCTGCAACTGGAGCCAATTCTGGGAAGGAATGTTCCTGCTTTCCAGGAGATCTCCCGCTATCCTGCCATCCGGCGCGATTTGGCAATCATCGTCGATCAAGGGGTGGAGGCGGAGGCAGTATTGCAGTGTGTCCGCAAGGCTGCTGGAGAGCTGCTGCAGGAAATTTGCTTGTTTGATGTATATCAAGGCAAAGGTATTGATTCTGGTCGCAAAAGCCTTGCATTGGGCTTGACCTTGCAACATTATTCACGCACTCTTGAGGATAGAGAGGTGGACGAATTGATTCATCGTGTGGTTGATGCAATAGAGCAGAAGCTTGGGGGCACACTGAGAGAATAATCATGGCGTTAACGAAAGCTGCAATTGCTGAACACCTGTTTGAAGAGCTTGGTTTGAACAAGCGGGAGGCCAAAGAGGTCGTAGAGATGTTTTTCGAAGAGATTCGGGTTGCCCTGGAGCAAGGGTACCAGGTAAAGTTGTCCGGTTTCGGAAACTTTGACCTTCGCGAAAAACGGCAACGCCCTGGTCGCAACCCGAAGACGGGGGAGGAGATCCCGATTTCAGCACGGCGGGTGGTGGTATTCCGTCCGGGGCAGAAACTGAAATCCAAGGTGGAGACCTATGCTGGAACCGAGTAATAATAATGAGCTTCCGCCGATCCCTGGAAAACGGTATTTCACTATTGGTGAGGTGGCGGAGCTGTGCGCGGTTAAACCCCACGTCCTGCGTTACTGGGAACAGGAGTTTCCGCAGTTAAAGCCTATCAAGCGGCGGGGAAATCGGCGTTACTACCAACACCAAGACGTGTTGATGATTCGCCAGATCCGGACTCTGCTTTACGAAGAGGGCTTTACCATTGGTGGAGCACGGCAACGTATGGCTAGTGAGCAGGAAGGGGAAGGGAATGGCTATCAGCGCCATCTGATTCGTCAGATCCGGAGTGAACTGGAGGAGGTTCTGGCGATTCTGAAGGGTTGATGCGAGGAGATTGATTTTCCTCGCAGAACCGCGTGCAAGATAGTACTGGTTAACGGTTTTTTCCGAGGACAAGGTAAGGTATCATATGCGCGTGGCATCATCTTGCTCTCCCCTGTGATGCCACTTTCCATTTTTTCCGTATTCGGGGCGTAGCGCAGCCTGGTAGCGCACCTGCATGGGGTGCAGGTGGTCGGAGGTTCAAATCCTCTCGCCCCGACCAATCGTTTGTTTATTTCGCGGGATTTGTAGAAGCCTTTTTACCCGCAGGATGACGCTTTTTCCCTGCCGATCCAGGGTTCAAGTGGAACAGGTGGATTTCCGCCGGATTGACGAACCCCCAACCGTCTGCTATTCGTTTGACATCCCTTCCAAATGTGGAGGCGGGGATATCAGCGTGCTAGCAACCAAGGGAGAGAAGCGTGATGGGTATATACTCGAAAGAAGATATCACCAAGTTGAAGACCGACCTTCAGGCGTTGCACAAGGATGTTGCTGTGGCGCTGGATCATCTGGAGTACCATCTTGGGGTGAAGCGAATGGATGAAAATGATATCAAGCGCATGTTAAAGATGGATGAAGATATGGGAGGGCTGATCAAGCACCTGGGATTACTGGAGGAAAAACAGGGATCGTGATTCTCTCTCAACAGCAAACCGCCTCCCTTTTCGGCCATCGAGGATAATTTTCATGTCGGGCAGACTCGGAGAACTGATCACCACCTTCTCAAAACGGAAGACACTGGTCGAAGATATCATTCTGCTACTGTTGCTTGCCCTTTGCCTGCTGGGTATGGCGATCACCAATTTCTCCCCTGCACGGAGTTATCGTTACTGGCTGGTGATGACCGCAGTATTCTGGATCGGCGGAATGATCATCGTCTGGTCGAAGAAGCCGGAACATCGTCTACGGGCCGTGCTTTGGGTCCAGACGGTACACTGGTTGGCGACGGTTGTGGCTGTGATCGGTGTTTTTGTGCTCTTGGATGCCGGAAGACTGAACTACGAAACCACGGCCCTGGTGCTGTTGGTGGTGTTGGGGTTGTCGGTCTTTCTCGATGGTTACCGGATTAGTTGGCGGCTAAGCTTGTTGGGGGCGATGCTGGGATTCTCCGCCATTGTCGCAGCGCTCATCGAGCAGTATATGTGGATCATCGTCCTGGGAACGCTGGCTGTGTTGGCGGTCATAATTCTCTGGGAGTATTTTGGAGGACGCCGCGCACAATCCGAGTAGCAGGGATGTAGATTGAATCCATCTGGGGGCCCGAATGAGATGCGTCATTCGGGCTTTTTTGTGCCGATTCGCTTCTTGATTTGCTTCCTCCCCAGCCGCATATAGGAAGTTAACCGCGGTGTGCAAAGTGAATGTCCATTGGGCCGGGAGAAGAAAGGGTGGCAGGGTTTGTTTGTCGATCAAGCAGTCAGCAGAATAGGACCAAGGAACAGCAATGCTTGACTCCGCGGAGTATCTGAAAATCTTCATCGGCCTGGTGGCAGTGGTCAATCCGCTGGGAGCGATTCCCTTATTTATCAGCATGACGGGAGATGAAGAGGCGCAGCAGCGTCGCAGAACGGTCAATCGGGTGGCACTGGCGGTGATTATCATCCTGCTGGTGACCCTGTTCTGGGGGGAACTGCTACTCAAGTTTTTTGGCATCTCCATAGACTCGTTTCGGGTGGGTGGTGGCATTCTGATTTTGTTGATGGCCATTGCCATGCTTCATGCCCAGACCAGCGGAGTGAGACAGACCGACGAAGAGGCAGAGGAGTCTGTTGACAAGGAGTCGGTGGCGGTGGTCCCGCTGGCAATGCCATTGCTGGCCGGACCCGGAGCCATCAGTGCAGTGATCCTGGCCGCTCATAAGGCGGAATCCTTTTCCCATCAGTTGATCATCGCATCAGGGATCGGGGTGCTGGGAATGATTGTGTGGGCAGTTCTGCGCATGGCGCCTTGGATTGCAAGCCACATCAGCGCCACCGGAATCAATATCTTCACCCGCATCATGGGATTGATCCTGGCTGCAATCGCGGTCGAGTTTATCGCCAACGGTGCGAAGGGGCTTTTCCCCGGACTGGGCTGAGGCTGTCAGGAGTATGATGATGCAGACCGATTACTATTTCCCCCGTGCTCTCCCGGAACCGCTCGAAGGGCTGGCAACCCTCGCATTGGATCTGCGCTGGAGCTGGAATCACGGTGCCGATGCCTTGTGGCGTCAGGTGTCGCCCAAGCTTTGGGAAGAAACCGCCAATCCGTGGTTGATCCTGATCTCTGTTTCCGACAGACGGTTGGAAAAATTGGCTGCCGATGCACGGTTTCTGGAGATGTTGCAACAGCAACTGGATGCGCGAGAGGCCCATCTCAAGGCCAAATCCTGGTTCTCGGAAAATATCGACGGATCATTTCGCGGAAATATCGCCTATTTTTGCATGGAGTTCGGTATCTGCGAATCGCTGCCCATCTACTCAGGCGGGCTGGGTGTGTTGGCTGGGGACTACTTGAAAACCGCCTGCGATCTGGATGTGCCCATCGTCGGTATCGGTTTGCTTTATCAGCAGGGCTATTTCAGGCAGGCATTGAATGCCGACGGAGAACAGATCGAGTTCTATCCCTACAACGATCCCACCATGCTGCCGGTGGTGCCGCTGCGTGATGACAAGGGGGAGTGGGTACGGGTGACGCTGGAGCTGCCGGGACGGCCGTTGCGACTGCGTACCTGGCGGGGCCAGGTAGGAAGGCGGACGCTGCTATTGCTGGATAGCAACGATCCTCTCAATCACCCGGGGGACCGGGCTATCACCAGCGAACTGTATGGCGGGGGCGAAGAGATGCGCCTGCAGCAAGAGATGGTGCTGGGGATTGGTGGATGGCGGCTACTCGAAAAGCTGGGACTCGACTGCCCCGTGTGCCATCTGAACGAGGGGCATGCTGCCTTTGCCATCCTGGAACGGGCGCGGCAATTCATGCGGGACACCGGTTGCTCCTTTGCAACAGCGCTGCGGGCTACCCGGGCGGGTAACCTGTTTACCACTCATACGCCGGTGGAAGCAGGTTTTGATCGTTTCTCTCCCTCGCTCTTTTCTCTCTACTTCCACGGCATGGCTGCGGAATGCAAGATCAAGCTGGAAGATCTTTTCGCCTTGGGGCGCATGGACCCCAACGACCATGCCGAGCCGTTCAACATGGCCTACCTGGCCATGCGTGGATCCGGCGCCGTCAATGGAGTCAGCCGGTTGCATGGTGAGGTGAGTCGACGGATCTTCCAGCCGCTGTTTTCCCGATGGCCCCGCTCTGAGGTGCCGGTCGGTCACGTTACCAATGGTGTGCATGTTCCCAGCTGGGACTCGGCGGCCGCCGATGCCTTATGGACCGCCGCCTGTGGCAAGGCCCGCTGGCGGGGAACCATGGAGTCGGTAGGGGAGGATCTGCGCCGCTTGAGTGATGAGGAGTTGTGGAGCTTCCGCTCCGAGGGGCGTCGGCGGCTGGTCGAGTACCTGCGACAGCGCCTGGTGCGTCAACATCAGGAGCGGGGGGCGAGCAAGGCGCGCATTCGTGAGAGTCGGGTACTGTTCGATCCGGATGCCTTGACCCTTGGGTTCGCTCGGCGGTTTGCCGAATACAAGCGGCCGAACCTGTTGCTCCATGACCCCGCGCGTCTGGCGAGTTTGCTCAGTGACCGCGATAGACCGGTGCAGCTGGTGATCGCCGGTAAAGCGCACCCGCGGGATCAGATTGGAAAGTGGATGCTTCGCCAGTGGCATGAATTCCTGGAGAGTGACGGCATGTATGAACGGGTGGTGTTCGTGGAGGATTATGATTTGGGTGTCGCCGCAAGGTTAACCCAGGGAGTGGATGTCTGGATCAACACCCCGCGCCGTCCCTGGGAAGCGAGCGGGACCAGCGGTATGAAGGTGCTGGTCAACGGTGGACTCAATTTGTCGGAGCTGGATGGCTGGTGGGCAGAGGCTTACGATCCGGCCCTAGGCTGGGCGGTAGGTGATGGTTTGGAGCACGATGATATCGCCGCTTGGGATGCTGAGGAAGCGGAGCAGTTGTACCGGATTCTGGAAGAGGCGGTGATTCCCTGTTTCTATGAGCGTAACGAGCAGGGCTTGCCGGTGGAGTGGGTGAAGATGATGCGTGAGAGCATGAGCCGGCTCACCTCGCGCTTTTCCTCCAACCGGATGCTTCGTGAATACACCGAACGTTACTATCTCCCGATCGCCGACGCCTATCGCCAGCGCAGCCAGGATCCGTCCAAGGCGGAGGAGATGGAGTCCTGGTGTCGTCATCTTCGCCAGCGCTGGCAATGGATCCATTTCGGAAATGTCTCCTGGAATCAGGAGGGTGACCATTATCACTTTGAGGTTCAGGTCTATCTTGGAGATGTACCGGCGGATGCAGTGAGCGTGGAGCTATATGCTGATAAGCAGGATGATATGGAACCGATTCGCAAGGCCCTGCAACGGGGTGAGCCCCTGGCTGGCACTGCCAATGCCTGGACCTACGTGGGGGAAGTGGGGGCTGATCGACCGGTTTCCCATTATACCCCACGCATTGTGCCGAGACACCCCCTGGCGCAGGTTCCGCTGGAGGCTGAAATGATCCTTTGGTACCGGTAAGGACGGGATGGTTGCTACCTGGGTAGCAGATACGCCAGGAAGGTACCGTTATCTTCCCGGGGTGGTGAGACGGGAGATTGGTTGCCGGTGGATTCGAGGGAGTAGCAATGGAAAAAACGTATGATGTGCTGGTGATAGGTGGTGGCCCTGGAGGAACGCCGGCTGCCATGGCGCTGGCCCAGGGAGGAAAGCGGGTTTTGCTGGTGGAGGCAGCTGCGGGCCTAGGGGGAACTTGCCTGTTTGAAGGCTGTATCCCCTCCAAGATCCTCCACGAGACCGCCGGGCGCATGCGAGAGATCACACGCGCGGGAGAATTTGGGATCCATCTTCCACATCCGTTGGTGCAATTGGACTGGCAAAAGTTGCAGGCTCGCAAGCGGGCCATTCTGCAGCGCCGCGCCACCGCTGCCATTCAGCGCGCAAGCCGGTTGAGGACGCTCGAACTGCAGTTTGGGCGTGCTCGTCTGCTCGGGCCGCGCAGGGCACTCGTCAAACCGCACAATGGGGACATTTTTGAGGTGGCATTTGATAGCGCCATCTTGGCTACCGGCTCCAGTGCCAATCCCCTGCCGGTACCGGGTGGTGATCTACCGCAGGTGTTCAGCAGCGAAGCGATTCTTGATGCACCGTGTATTCCTGAGCGACTGGTGGTGATCGGAGGGGGGCCTATCGGTGTAGAGGTGGCGCAGATGTTCCATGCATTGGGGAGTGATGTCTCGCTGATGCAAAGAGGGCCGCGTATTCTCCCGGGAGTGGATGAGGAGCTGGCGGTGATATTGCAACAGCACCTCATCAATCAGGGGATCAAGCTCTACCTTGGTTGCAATGTGAAACGGGTTTGCCACACCGGACAGGGGGTCTTCGTACAATACGACGTGGATGGGGGGTGCGATCAGCTCTATGCGACCGCTGTGTTGGCGGCAGTTGGCCGTCGGCCTAACGTGGAAGGGTTGGGCCTCGAGCAAACCACGGTTGCGCTGGCCCACCGTGCCATCGTGGTGGATGAGACTCTGCAGACTACTGAACCTGGTATCTATGCGGTGGGAGATGTCACCGGTTCTCCCATGTTTGCCCACTGGGCCACCGCACAGGGGTTGGCGCTGGCAGCCCATCTCTTGGGTCGGGAGAGACCGGCGTTCCCCAGACCGGAGCATAACAGCGCAGTGATCTTCAGTGTACCGGAATTCGCAATGGCCGGATTGACCAGACAGCAGGCGGTCGAAGCCGGTTTCGAGGTTTGCGTCGCCCGGTATGACTTCAGCGGAGATGCAAGGGCACAGATCGGCGGGCATGACAGCGGGTTGTTGAAGATCTACTACGATCGGATAGAAAGGCGGGTGCTGGGAGTTCAGGCGTTAGTAGAAGGGGCTGCCGCCCTTGTTGGAGAGGCAGCGCTTCTAATCCGTGCTGGTCTGACGCTGGACGAGATTGCTGAAACCGTCCATCCTCATCCTACGCTTAGTGAGTCGTTCGTGAGTGCGGCACGGGCGGTCTTGATGGAGCACCCCCATCAATGTCTCTGAAGGTGCGTGACTCCATCTACTGCCACCGTATTATTCGTGATTCATTCGGGCCATCGTCCCTTTCAGGGGTTGGTTCCCTTTCCGTGAAGATCAGCAACCTGAGGAGCCTTTTTCTGCAATGACCCCGCCTGTCATTTCACTTCTGCTGATGGCCAATGTGGTTATCTTTTTCCTGGAGTTGGCAACCGGTGGAGCATTGATTCTCCCGTTTGCGCTCTGGCCGGTAGTCCCGGAGGTATCGTTGGCGGGTATACCGCAGCCCCACTTCCAGCTATGGCAGCTGGTGACCTACGCCTTTCTGCACGGCAGTCTTTTACATCTATTATTGAACATGTACGCATTGTGGTTGTTTGGTTCGCGCATGGAGATGGTCTGGGGTTCGAAGGCCTTCACTCTCTACTACTTTGTTTGCGTGATCGGCGCCGGACTGGTGCAACTGGTTGTGACCACCGAGGCAGCACGAGCGGGTGCAATATACCCTACCATTGGCGCTTCCGGTGGGGTATTCGGGATTTTGTTGGCCTTCGGTATGACCTTTCCCAACGAGCGACTGCTATTGCTGTTTCCTCCGGTGGTGCTCAAGGCCAAATGGTTCGTGCTGCTCTTTGGAGGGATAGAGTTGTGGGCCGGCGTCACAGGGACGCAGGCGGGGGTGGCGCACTTTGCTCACCTTGGGGGGATGCTGTTCGGGTTTATCCTCATCATGTATTGGCGGCGTCATCCGCCAGCTTATTTTTAGCCAATCAGGAGATTTGAGGAGGTGCTATGGAAGCCGATCTGTTGAAAGCCATGTTGCGGGACATGCTGCTGGCTCGTGTCTTTGAGGAGCGTGCGGCCCAGGAATATGCCGAGGGTAACATCGCCGGATTCCTGCATCTCTACCCTGGTGAGGAGGCGGTAGCGGTGGGCGTGTTGCATGCCTCGGAACCCTCTGACTATGTGGTTTCGACCTATCGTGAGCATGTACATGCGTTGGTACGAGGGATATCGGCGAAGGCGGTGATGGCGGAGCTGTTCGGCAAGCGCAGTGGCTGCAGCAGGGGCATGGGGGGCTCCATGCACCTGTTTGATCGGGAACGACGTTTTATGGGGGGATATGCCATCGTAGGTGAAACCTTTCCAGTAGCGATTGGGATTGCCTATGCCGTTGCCCTGCGGGAGCTGCCTGAAGTGGTCATCTGTTTCTTCGGGGATGGGGCGGTGAATCAGGGGACCTTCCATGAGAGTCTCAACATGGCTGCTTTGTGGAATTTACCAGTGCTGTTTGTCTGCGAAAACAATCGTTACCAGATCGGTACCGAGATCCATCGTCATTCCGCAGTTACCGAAGTATACAAGCGGGCTTGCGCTTATCACATTCCCTCAAAACGGGTGGACGGGATGGACGTATCGGCAGTGTACGAGGCGAGCCAGGAGGTGCTGGAGCAGATCCGGAATGGAAATGGCCCACAGCTGCTGGAGTGCGAAACCTATCGGTTTCGTGGCCACTCCATGGCCGATCCCGGAAATTATCGGCCGCAGGTAGAGGTCCAGTGGTTTGAGGCCAATGAAGATCCGCTGAAGATTGCCATTGCCGAAACGGTCACATCCTACCCCGATGAGGTGCAGATGGCGGCTGTTGGTGATGACAATATCGAACGGTTGCAAAGAGACCTCCATCAAGGGGGGATATTGACAATGCAACAGCTGGAGGGGTTGAAGAGGGAGGTGGCCGAAGAGGTGGAGGAAGCAGTGCGCTTTGCTACCGAAAGCCCGGATCCTTCTTGGGAAGACGCCTGGGCGGCGCTCAATTGCAATCGTCATGACGAGGAGCTGATCTGATGGCGAAAGAGGAGGTCTATTACTGGCAGGCACTCAACCGGGCGTTGGATGCCGAGCTGGCCGCTGATGAGTCGGTGATCGTGCTCGGGGAGGATGTGGGGCTCTATGGAGGCAGTTACCGGGTCACCGAGGGACTGTATGCCAAATATGGTGAGTGGCGGCTGCGCGATACCCCAATCTCGGAGGGCAGTTTTACCGGCTTGGGAGTAGGTGCAGCTCTGGCGGGATTGCGCCCTGTGGTGGAGATTATGACCATCAATTTCGCCCTGCTGGCGTTCGATGCCATCGTCAACATGGCAGCCAAGATTCCGTTCATGTCCGGGGGGCAGTTTCCCATGCCATTGGTGGTACGTATGCCGGGTGGGGTGGCCAAGCAGCTGGCCGCGCAGCATTCGCAGCGCCTGGAACAGATGTTGATGAACGTCCCCGGTCTGCGCATCGCCGTACCGGCAACACCGCAGGATGCCTGGTGGCAGCTGCGCCAGGCGATCCGCAGCGATGAGCCGATCATCCTGCTGGAGCATGAGCTGCTCTATTTTGCCAAAGGTGCGTTGGATCAGTCACTCGATGCGCCCCCGATGCATCGTGCGCGTATTCATCGGGAGGGAGGTGACATTACGTTGATCAGCTGGTCGCGGATGCTGGATCTCTCTCTGCATGCGGCTGAACAGCTGGCGAAGGACGGGATTGAGGCGGAGGTGATCGATCTGCGCAGTCTGAGACCGGTGGACTGGGTGCGCTGCGAGTCTTCACTAAAAAAGACTCACCGCCTACTGGTGGTGGAAGAGGATTCCCGTTTTGCTGGAGCCGGTGCTGAGATATGCGCCGAGCTGGCCGAACGGTGTTTCTACGAGCTGGATGCGCCGCCGCAACGTGTGGCGGCCAAGGAGATACCCATCCCTTTCAATGCCACCCTGGAGGCAGAGTCCATTCCCAGGGTGGGCGAGATTGTCGAAACAGCGAAGAAGCTGTGTAAAGGAGTCGAATCATGAGCAAGGCCCGCTATATCCGCTGGTTTTCTGAACTGGGGATCGATGATGTGCCCTTGGTGGGCGGCAAGAACGCCTCATTGGGGGAGATGTATCGGGAACTGGTTCCGCAAGGGATCAAGATTCCCAATGGCTTTGCCATCACTGCTGAAGCCTATTGGGATACGCTCTCCGAAGCGGGGATACTGGATGCCTTGCGGGAGGCGCTTGAGGGACTGGACCCTGATGATGTGGCAGACTTGGCCAGGCGAGGTGCCAGGGCACGCGCGCTGATCTATGGCGCCCCGTTGAATGAGACGTTGCAGAGAGAGATCCTTGACGCCTATGAGCAGCTGCGCCAGGAGTATGGAGAGGCGATGAGCGTGGCGGTGCGTTCTTCCGCCACGGCTGAGGATCTGCCTACCGCCAGCTTTGCCGGCCAGCAGGAGACCTATCTCAACATCCACGGCCGGGAACAGCTGCTCGACTCGGTGCGTCGCTGTTTCGCTTCCCTGTTTACCGATCGAGCCATTCACTACCGTATCGACAATGGGTTCGACCATTTCAGGGTGGCGTTGTCGGTTGGCATTATGAAGATGGTTCGCTCTGATCTGGCTGCCAGCGGAGTGATGTTTTCACTGGATACGGAGACCGGATTCCGTGATGTGGTGTTTGTTACCGCCGCTTACGGGCTGGGAGAGAATGTGGTACAAGGTGCGGTGGAGCCAGATGAGTTTTATATACACAAGCCAACCTTCGAGCAGGGATACCGTGCTGTTTTGCGCCGCCATCTGGGAAGCAAGAAGATCAAGATGCTCTATGCCGCCGGGGGTACGCGGGAATCCACGCGTAATGTCCCGGTTCCCGAGCCTGATCGGATGCGTTTCTGCATCGATGATCAGGATGTGTTCACTCTGGCGGACTATGCCATTAAGGTGGAGCGGCACTACAGCAGAAAGGCGGGGTATGACAAGCCGATGGATATGGAGTGGGCAAAGGATGGCCTAGATGGTGAGCTCTACTTGGTGCAGGCGCGTCCCGAGACGGTTGAGTCCCAAAAGCAGGGGAGTGTCCTGAAGCAATATCACCTCAAGGAAGAGGGGCCAATCCTTGCTCGCGGTTATGCCATCGGTACCCGGATTGCCAGCGGTCGGGCTCGTTATATCATTGATGTGGCTCACCTGCACGAGTTTCGACCGGGAGAGGTGCTGGTGGCGGATACCACTACCCCGGACTGGGAGCCAGTGATGAAGACTGCCGCCGCAATCGTCACCAACCGGGGAGGGCGGACCTGTCATGCCGCCATTGTTGCTCGCGAGTTGGGAATTCCCGCAGTGGTCGGTTGTGATGATGCCACAGAGACGGTTCCTGACGGGGAAGTGGTAACCGTTTCGTGCGCGGGCGGAGACGAAGGACGCGTCTATCAAGGAGAGCTGGAATATGAGGTAATCGAAACCGATCTCTCGGGTTTACCTCGGCCGAAGACCCGGATCATGATTAATCTAGGCAACCCCGATCTGGCATTCAGCACCTCCTTTTTGCCCAATGATGGTGTTGGTCTCGCGCGGTTGGAATTCATTATTAATGAATATATCAAGGCACATCCTATGGCCCTGCGCTATCCGGAGCGGATCAGGGATCCCGCTGTGCGCAAGCGGATTGAGACACTCATCGTAGGTTACGAGGATGGCAATGACTATTTCATTCGCAAACTCTCTGAGGGGGTTGGCACCATTGCAGCAGCCTTTTGGCCAAAGCCGGTAATCGTACGCATGAGCGATTTCAAGAGTAATGAATATGCAACCTTGCTGGGTGGGCGGGATTTTGAACCGACGGAGGAAAATCCGATGATCGGTTTCCGGGGTGCAGCGCGCTATACCCATCCTGCCTATGCAGGAGGGTTTGCGCTGGAATGTGCTGCCATGAAGCGGGTTCGAGAGGAGATGGGGTTGACCAACGTCAAGTTGATGATTCCCTTTTGCCGCCGAGTGGAAGAGGGAAGGAAGGTACTGGAGGAGATGGCCCGGCACGGCCTCCAGCGAGGTGAAAATGGCTTGGAGATCTATGTCATGTGCGAGATCCCCAACAATGTCATCCTGATCGATGAGTTTGCCAAGCTGTTTGACGGCTTTTCCATTGGTTCCAATGATTTGACCCAGCTTACCCTGGGGGTTGATCGGGACTCTGAGATTGTTTCCTTCGATTTTGACGAACGGGATCCCGGTGTCAAGCAGATGATTCGCTTGGCCGTAGAAGGAGCACGCCGCAACGGTCGTCATTCAGGGCTGTGTGGGCAGGCGCCCTCTGACTATCCCGAGATGGCGGAGTTTCTGGTGGAGCTGGGGATCGACTCAATAAGCCTCAATCCGGATACGGTGTTGATCACCACCCAGCGGGTAGTAGAGGTGGAGAAGAAGCTGGGCAGGTGATGAGGATTCGGGTGTGGTTATCTTGCCCTAATAAAGAGCGCCAGCGGAAGATTCCCCCGCAACCGAAAGATTGCGGGGGAATGGAGTGACGAGACTAAGCTATTTCTTCTCTTCGCCTTTCTCGTCCTTCTTCTCGATCTTGAGCAGTTCAATCTCGAATATCAGGGTCTCTCCAGGGCCGATGTCTGCACCGGCACCCCTTGCGCCATAGGCTAGCTTGGCGGGAACGTAGATCTCCCATTTGGAGCCTTCTTTCATCAGAGGCAACGCCTCCTGCCATCCTTTGATGACACCGCTGATGGGGAAGGTAGCAGGCTGCCCCCGATCATAAGAACTGTCAAACTGCTTTCCGTTGATCAGGGTTCCCTTGTAATTGACCGTAACGGTGTCTTCGAGCTTGGGCTGAGCGCCGCTTCCAGCTTTGATGATCTTGTACTGCAGACCGCTTGGTAACTCTATTACTCCGGGTTTTTTCTTGTTGGCCTCCAGAAACGCCTTGCCAGCTTTCTCGTTCTTTTC
The DNA here is from genome assembly GCA_964557025.1 of uncultured Chromatiales bacterium. Lineage (GTDB taxonomy): Bacteria > Pseudomonadota > Gammaproteobacteria > Thiohalospirales > Thiohalospiraceae > DRMK01. Next base: position 36,717 of record CAZKYF010000024.1, read on the forward strand.
CAGTTGCGCCTTGCGTTTTTCGACTTTTCGTTGCTGGATAGCCTGCATGGTTGCTTGCATCTCTTCCTGCGTCAACTTGGGTTTTTTGCCATCCAGCGCTTCCTGTATCGCCTTTGAGAGTACAGAGATATCCACCTCGGAACCTTCGCGTTTCAGGTTAAAACCTATCTGATATCCAATGATGTAACTGAACTTTTCCTTTTCCGTCTTGAGCTCTGATGCAGAGCTGCCAAAGGGTAAGGCAAGCAATACGGCCAACGGGAACAATGATGCTGTTTTAAATTTCACGCTGATTTCCTTATGTTTGGTTGAAATGGAGATTCCGCTAAGTAGACCCATTGGTCTGACAGTGGTTCAATCATCGGAAGATGTGTGCACATTACGATTCACCTTCCGCCGTTTCTGTACCGCTACGGCAAGTTCGCGAATCAAGGCTTCGCTCTCCTCCCAGCCGATACAAGCATCGGTGATACTCTGCCCGAAGGTAAGCGGCTTGCCGGGGAGGACGTCTTGCCGCCCGGCTATCAGGTGGCTTTCGATCATTACACCCATGATATTGCGATTTCCCGCTGCCATCTGGACGGCGAGATCCCTGCCTACCACCAGCTGACGCTCATGTCGTTTCAAGCTATTGGCATGGCTGCAATCCACCATCAGACGGGAAGGCAGGCCAGCACGCTCAAGCTCGGAGACCGCGTTTTTGATGCTTTTCTCATCGTAGTTGGGACCGCTGGTTCCTCCCCTCAGAATGATATGGCAATCCTTGTTGCCAGCGGTGGAGAAAATGGCTGATCGCCCGGCTTTGGTAACTGAAAGGAAATGATGGGGATGGGAAGCTGAGCCGATGGCATCGATGGCGACGCGCAGGCTGCCATCCGTGCTGTTCTTGAACCCCACCGGGCAAGAGAGTCCAGAGGCGAGTTCACGGTGAACCTGGCTCTCCGTGGTTCGTGCCCCGATTGCGCCCCAACTCACCGCATCCGCCACATATTGCGGGCTGATCAGGTCGAGAAATTCGGTACCGGCAGGAACGCCCATGTCGGCCAAGCTGGTCAGTAGCTTGCGAGCCAGATGGAGCCCTTTGTTGATCTGAAAACTGCCATCCAGGTCCGGGTCGTTGATCAGCCCTTTCCATCCAACAGTGGTACGGGGTTTTTCGAAGTAGACCCGCATCACCAGACAGATCTCCTCTTCTACCACCGACATTAAGCGTTTCAGCCGGCTGGCATACTCCATTGCGGCATCCACATCATGGATGGAACAGGGACCCATGACTACCAGTAGCCGATCATCTTTACCACCCAGGATGTGATGGATCTGCTGGCGAGTGGAGGAAACAGTCTCTGAGCCAGCCTCGCTCAAGGGCAACTCCCCATGAAGCTGGACCGGCGGCAAGACCTCCTTGATATCTACGATGCGTAGATCGTCGGTTTGATAACGCATGGATAAAGCGGGTATTTGGTTCACCAAGTTGTGCAGTATAACCTTTTAGTCGGATCGATGTTAACCGCTTTCCATGCTTTCCATAATGTGTA
>CAZKYF010000025.1:0-58438 GCA_964557025.1 uncultured Chromatiales bacterium
CCCAGGGCCGCTACGAGGAGGCGGAGCCACTCTACCAGAAGGCGCTGCGCCTGAATGAACAGGTGCTGGGACCGGAGCATCCTCGGACACTTACCAGCCTCAACAACCTGGCGATGCTATACCAGGCCCAGGGCCGCTACGGAGAGGCGGAGCCTCTTCTCAAAAAGGCGCTACGCCTGAGTGAACAGGTGCTGGGACCGGAGCATCCTCAGACACTTACCAGCCTCAGCAACCTGGCGACCCTATACCAAGCCCAGGGCCGCTACGGGGAGGCGGAGCCACTCTACCAGAAGGCGCTACGCCTGAGTGAACAGGTGCTGGGACCGGAGCATCCTCAGACACTCCTCAGCCTCAACAACCTGGCGATGCTATACCAGGCCCAGGGCCGCTACGGGGAGGCGGAGCCTCTTCTCAAAAAGGCGCTACGCCTGAGTGAACAGGTGCTGGGACCGGAGCATCCTCAGACACTTACCAGCCTCAACAACCTGGCGATGCTATATGAATCCCAGGGCCGCTACGGGGAGGCGGAGCCTCTTCTCAAAAAGGCGCTACGCCTGAGTGAACAGGTGCTGGGACCGGAGCATCCGGATACACTTGCCAGCCTCAACAACCTGGCGATGCTATATGAATCCCAAGGCCGCTACGGGGAGGCGGAGCCACTCTACCAGAAGGCGCTGCGCCTGAGTGAAAAGGTGCTGGGACCGGAGCATCCGGATACACTTACCAGCCTCAACAACCTGGCGGCCCTATACCAAGCCCAGGGCCGCTACGGAGAGGCGGAGCCACTCTACCAGAAGGCGCTGCGCTTGAGAGAAAAGGTGCTGGGACCGGAGCATCCGGATACACTGGGCACACAGCTTTTTTTCGCTATCAACCAAGTTAATCTCAATAAAATCCCCTTCGCCCTGCAACTGCTGGAACGGTTGGAACCACGCCTGCTGGAGCTCGCAGCGCTACGGTTGCGTAACACGCATCAGGAACGGGTCCGGCGGCAGTTTCTGTTCAGCCAATCAAGGTATCAAGACGCGGTTTTCACATTGGCACTATCCTGGCCAGACCCACGCGCTGTCACCTTGGCTGCGCGAGTCATGTTACGCTGGAAACAAATTCAGACCGAAGAGGAGCGTTTCTTGACCCGCTTTGTTCGCAGTCGAGCGGGAAAAAGCTCTCCGGAAATACAGGCCCTTTTTGACCAGATTAAGGAACTGCGAGGAGAACTAGGTTATCTGGTCAATTCGCAGAGCAAACCTGATAAAAAACGAAATACCTTGATTCAGAACAAGCTTCGCACACTGGAAATCAAAGAGATCCGGCTGGCACAGTTAAGCCGAGAATTTAAACGACACCTGGAAGTGCGGCACACGGATGTCAACGACATTTTCTCCGCTCTTCCCGAGAGAAGCATATTGGTGGAGCTGCGCCGCTACTGGCCAATAAATTTCAAAACAGGAAAGGCCAGGGATCCTCGTTTCATCGCCCTGCTGATGACCCCCAACAGAGAGATGTCACTGCATGATCTGGGGTCAGTATCTGAAATAAAATCAAGCTGGAAAAAACTCCGCAGCGAATTTACCAGGGACGGTGCCGCCGAGCTCTACCAGCAGTTGTTTGGAAAGTTACATAAGAAATTGGCTCACTTTGAAACCGTTTACATCGCACCAGACCATTTTCTCAATCAAGTAGCCTTTTCCCGATTGATCACACCAAACGGCAAGTATTGGGTGGAAAACCAAACCCTAAGGCGGCTGTATACTGGACGCCATTTGATCATGAATCATCAAGGTGAGTTAAGAGGCTCCAAAGGACTGGTGGCGTTGGGCGACGTTCCCTATGACAAATTTGTGCCAAATAATGAAAAACATCACACTAATCAGAATAAACTTCAGCAATTGACAGCCAGCAACAGTCGCATACTAGCTCGCGCGGTATTAGAAAAGCTTGGCCCTTTCCCTCGGCTTGTCAATACCGGCCCTGAAGTAAAAGCAGTAGCAAGGCGGTATTGGGATTACTGGGGAACAAAGCCGCTATTGTTGCTGGGTAACGACGCAACAGAACATAACTTGAAAAGTTTGGGGAGCGCACCACGAGTACTCCATCTGGCGACTCACGGTTTTTATCTCTCAAACAAGGAAAGCAATGATGAACGCCGGCCTATGGTACTCTCCGGCTTGGCACTCGCAGGTGCCAATCGGGGAATATATGGGGAGCTGGGACCGGATAGAGAAGATGGCATTCTCTACGCTTTGGAAGCACAGGATCTCAACTTGCAGGGTACCGAGTTGGTAGTGCTTTCCGCCTGTTATACCGGCACCGGCACTCTGGATTATTCAGAAGGAGTGTATGGATTACAACGGGCATTCCATATCGCTGGCGCACGTAATGTTCTAATGTCATTATGGTCACTCAGGGATAAATCCGCCAAGGTATTCATGGAGCGCTTTTATCACTTCTGGCTGAATGGCGACAAACCAATAAATTTAGCATCAGCCCTGCGGAAAACCCAGCTCTGGTTTATCAAAGGAAAGGGGGGAGAATTCATGACGTCTCCAAGGTCTTGGGCGCCCTATGTATTGGTAGAAGGAGGATAAAGACAACCTTAAATAAGCAACATCGATGGGATCTACTCTCCTCTACCCAAACTGCCGCCGGAACCGCCACACGCCGAAGCCAAACACCACGCTGCCGAGCAGGGCCAGCTGCAGCATCGGTTTCCAGAGGATATCCAGCCCGGCACCCTTGAGCAGGATGGCGTAGGCCATTTCGGTGTAGTAGAACAGCGGTGAGAGGTGCATCGCTTCACGCAGCAGGGTGGGCATGGCTTCGGGCGGGGTCCAGGCACCGGAGAGGAGCAGCAGGGGCATCATGATCAGGATCACCAGCATCACCACCTGGCCGAGGTTGCGGCTAATGGTAGCAATGAACAGGCCGAGCCCGGAGGAGGCGAAGACGTAGAGGGCGGTGGCGAGGAAGAACAGGGGGATGCTCCCCTTGATGGGCACCTGGAAGATGGGTTCGATGATCAGGAACAGGCTGGCGGCCACGCCGCCCATCACGGCCAGCCCCATGGCCAGCACCTTGGGCAGCAGGATCTGGGTGGGGCTGAGGGGCGAGACCGCCAGCTGTTCGATGGTGCCGCGCTCTTTCTCGCGCACCGCCGCGGCGGCGGGCAGCATCAGGGAGAGCATGGTGATCACCATCAGCATCTCGGAGATGGACATGAACCAGGGATCGCTCTGGTTGGGGTTGTAGTAGACCCGCTGGCGGTCCTCCACCACCGGCAGCCGCTCCAGACGCACCATCCCCGCGCCGCGCGCCGCCATCTCCTGGCCGAAACGGGCCACGATGCGGGCGGCGTAGCTGGTGGCCAGCGTCCCCAGGGTGGCGTTGCTGGCATCCACCTGCATCTGCACCGCCACCTGGCGGCCGGCCAGCAGGTCACGCTGGAAATGTTCGGGGATGTCGATCACCGCCAGGATCTCCCCTCTATCCAGCAGCCGCACCGCCTCCCGGCCGCTCTCGATCTCCCCCTGCAGCTGGAAATAGGGAGGACGGAACCGATGGATCAACTCCCGTGAGGCGGCGCTGTGGTCGCGGTCGATCACCGCGATGGGGGCATTCTTCAGGTCGATGCTGATTCCGGCACCGGCGATGTAGATGTCGGCGGTGAAGAAGTAGCCGATTACCACCAACAAAATGGGGTCACGGGACAGCTGTTTCAGCTCCTTGAGGGTCATCGCCACGATGCGGTCGAGCCAGAGCAGAAGTCCTTTCATCGCCGCGGCCACTTGTGAAAGGTGAGGAATCCGATGCTCCACAGCACCACCGCATAGAGGGCCAGCGCCAGCACGTTGCCCCACAGCACCGACCACCCCAGCCCCTTGAGAAAGCTGCCCCAGACGATCTGCAGATAGTAGAGGGTGGGAAAGAGGTGGGCCTGGAAACGGGCGTCGGCACTCATGGACTCCACCGGCACCAGCAGCCCGGAGTAGAGCATGGCCGGGATGAAGGTGATCACCATGGTGAGCAGCGCCGCGGCCGCCTGGGTGCGCACCACGAGCGACACCAGCAGGCCGATGCCGGCGGTGCAGATCACATAGACCAGCGAGGCGAGGTAGAAGAAGAGCGGATCCCCCTTGAAGGGGGCGCCGAACAGAAACACGGCGAAGACCCACAGGATGACGATGTTGATGGCCGAGATGGCCACGTAGGGGATCAGCTTGCCGAGGATGAACTCGCCCCGGCTCACCGTGGAGGCGTAGATGTTGTAGATGGAACCGTTCTCCCGCTCCCGCACCACCCCCAGTGCGGTGAGGAACGGCGGCGACACCATCAGCACCAGCATGATCAGCCCGGCGCTCATGGACCAGGTGCTGCGGATCGCCTGGTTGTAGAGGTAGCGGATCTCCAGCCGCACCGGCTCGATGCGCCGCCGCGCCTGCGCCTCGCTCATCCCCTGCCCGCGGGCCATGAACCGCTCCAGCAGGGAGCGGCTGAAGTCGGCGTTGATGGCCGCCACATACCCCTTGCTCACCTGGGTGCGGTAGGGAAAGATGCCGTCGATGAGACTCTGCACCGCCACCGGCCGCCCCGCCAGCAGCCGCTCCTCGAAGCGGGGCGGAATGATGATGGCGAAGCGGATGCGGCTCTCCGCCAGCAGCCGATCCAGCTCCCGCTCGTCCCGCGCCTCCCCGCGGTAGTCGAAATAGCGGGAATCGACGAAGCGGTGCAGATAGTCGCGGCTCAGGGCGCTCTTGTCCTGGTCGATGGCGGCGAAGGGGATGTTCTCCACATCCAGCGAGAGACCGTAACCCAGCACCAGCAGGATCAGGCTGGGCACCACGAAGGCCATGGCGAAGAACAGCCGGTCGCGCATCACCTCGCGCCACTCCTTCCAGGCCACCGCCCAGGTGCGCCGCCAGTTCATGCCGCCCGCTCCTGCCGCTCCATGGCCATGATCCGGTAGACGAACACATCCTCCAGCGTGGGCGGGCGCGGCGTGACGGACTGCAGCGCGATCCCCGCCTTGCCCAGCAGCGATTCGATACGCACGCGGACCCGCTGCGGATCCCTGGCCAGCAGGTGGATCTTCCGCCCGAACAGCGCCACTCCTTCGAAACCGGCCTGTTCCAGCAGCTCGAGTGCCGCAAGCGGTTGATCGCAGCGGATCTCCAGCAGCCGTCCCGCCTCCGCCTCCAGCGCCCGTTTCAGCCGCGCCGGCGAGTCGTCGGCGATGATCCGTCCGGCATGCATCAGCGCCAGATGGTCACAGTGCTCCGCCTCGCTCATGTAGTGGGTGGTGACCAGGATGGCCACCCCCTCCAGCCGCGCCATCTTCACCAGGATGTCCCAGAAACGGCGCCGGCCGACGGGGTCCACCCCCGAGGTGGGCTCGTCCAGGAACAGCACCCGCGGCCGATGGACCAGCGCGCACCCCAGCGCCAGCCGCTGACGGATCCCCATGGGCAGCCCCCCGGTGAGCCGCTGCTCCACCCCTTCGAGCCCCGCCATGGCGATCACCCAGTCGATGCGCGCCTTCCGCTCCCGGCGCGGCACGGCGTAGATGCGGGCATAGAGACGGATGTTCTCCAGCACGGTCATGTCCTGATAGAGGGAGAAGGCCTGCGACATGTAACCGATCCGCTCCTTGATGGCCCGTCCGGCGCGGCGCATCGCCGCCCCCGCCACCTGCCCCTCCCCGCCGCTGGGGGCGAGGATGCCGGTGAGCATCTTGATCACCGTGGTCTTGCCGGCACCGTTGGCCCCAAGCAGGCCGAAGATCTCCCCCTGCTGGACGCGGAAACTGACCCGGTCCACGGCGCGGAAGCCGTCGAAATCACGGGTCAGTCCCCGCGCCTCGATGGCCACCGCACCATCGGGGGGCGGGTCGTCGCCCACCACCACCGAGGAATCCGCCACCGCCTTGCCCGCCAGCCCCCGCCGGCGCAGCAGCGCCACGAAGGCATCCTCCAGCTCCGGCTCCTCCGCCGTGACCTCGGCCACTTCCAGCCCGTCGAGCTGCCGGCGCACCGCCAGCCCGGCCGCCTCGGGCCGAGCCTCTTCCACGAACACCCGCAGTTGCGGACCCACCGCCTCCACCTGCGGATAGCGCTCCCGCAGCCGCCGCAGCGCCTCGATCTGCGGTCTGGCCCGCAGCGTCACCAGCGCACCCGGCACCACCTGGCGAATGGCATCCGGCTCCCCCTCCGCCAGCACCCGCCCCTCGTACATCAGCGACAACCGGTGGAAACGGGCCGCCTCGTCCATGTAGGCGGTGGAAACGAGGGCGGTGATGCCCCGTTCACGCAACAGCTCGGCGAGGATGGCCCAGAAGTCCCGCCGCGACACCGGATCCACCCCGGTGGTGGGCTCGTCGAGGATCACCAGCTCCGGCTCGTGGATCAGGGTGCAGACCAGCCCCAGCTTCTGCTTCATGCCGCCGGAGAGGTGTTTCATGGGGCGCTCCCGGAAGCGATCCAGCCGGGTCATGGCCAGCAGCAGCCGCTTGCGCTCCGCCAGCGCCCCCGGGGGCACCTCGCGCAGCTGGGCAAAGAAATCGATGTTCTCCTCCACCGACAGCTCTGCATAGAGATTGAGCCCCAGCCCCTGCGGCATGAAACCGATGCGCCCCTTGATCCGCTCCGCCGCCGCCTCGCTGTCGATCGTCACACCGAACACCGTGACCTCCCCCACCTCGAACCGGAGCACCCCGGCGATGGCCTTCATCAGCGAGCTCTTGCCGGCGCCATCGGGGCCGATCAGCCCGTAGATCTCGCCGCGGTGGATGGCCAGCTCCACCCCGTCCACCGCCACCGCCTTGCGGTAGCGCTTGCCGAAACCGCGCACCCGGATCAGCGGTTCGCCGTTCACCAGCGCGGCTTCACCCATGGCGCCCCCTCCTGCCACCGGATCATCGCGTCGGCGGGCAGCCCCGGCACCAGCCGGTGATCGGGATTCTCGTCGAGATAGAGCTTGACCGCATAGACCAGCTTGACCCGCTCGTCGGGGGTCTGCACCTCTTTGGGAGTGAATTCGGCGCGGGAGGCGATGCAGCGCACCGTGGCAGGAAAGGGCTCGTCCGGAAAGGCGTCCACCCAGATCTGCGCCGGCAGATCGAGGCGCAGTTTGCCGATCTCCCTGGCGGGGACGTACACCTTGAGGTAGAGCCGATCCAGATCGACGATGTCCAGCAGCGGCGCGCCGGGGGCCACCACCTCACCTTCCGCCACGATGCGGGTGGTGATCACCCCTGCGGCAGGGGCGCGGATCCGCAGGTCATCCAGCAGCGACACCACCTCCGCCACCGCCGCCCTGGCCTGATCGCGCCGGGCGCGGGCCGCCTCCAGCCGATCCCGGGCCACCCGCCAGGCCAGCTCCGCCCGCTCCGCCTCCTGCCGGGAGGCGGTCTCCTTGGCGAGCAGGTTCTGCAGCCGATCCCGGTCACGGCGCGCCTGCCGTTCCGCCCGTTGCTCCGCCTGCAGCGCCGCTTCGGCGGCGGCCACCGCCTGCTTCGCCTGATCCAGCCGGGCACGCAGCTGGGCGTCATCCAGCCGCATCAGCAGCTGCCCCTTGGTCACGTTGTCCCCCTCCCGCACCAGCAGCTCCGTCACCTTTCCGGGCACACGGCTGGCCACGGTGTAGTGATCCCCCTCGAACCGGCCGTTGGCCTGGATGAGCCCTTCCGGCAGCGGTTCCGGCTGATAAAAGAGCCACCAGCCCACCGCCGCCGTCACCAGGGCCAGCAGCAAAACCAGAATCAAACCGCGCGCCAATCTGCCCATCACAGTTCTCCCATCGCCCGTTTCAGACGCAAGACGGCAAGCACGGCATCGTAGATGGCATTGGCATGGTTGCCCTCGCTGCGCACCCGCAGGGTCTCGGCATCCAGCACCTCGCTGTTGGTGGCAAGACCATTCTCATAGCGCTCACGACTGACCCGCAGATTCTCTCCGGCCTGCGCTACCGCCTGCTCGGTCACCCCGATCCGCTGCCGGGTCTCTCCCACCGCCAGCCAGTGCCGGCGTACCTCCAGCGCCACCAGCGTTTTCAGATCCTCGTACTGCGCCTGCAGCGCAGCCGCCTGCCGCCGGGTGGCGGCCGCACGGTGGCGAACCTCCCCGCCGTCGAACAGCCGCCACTGCATACCGAGTTCCACCCGCCACTGCCCCTCGTGGAGCTGATAACGGTTCTGCTGGTAACCGTAGCCGCCGCTGAGGGCGAGCTGGGGACCAGACTCCGCACGGATGGCGGCCGCCTGGCGCTCGAGCGCATGGATCTGCGCCTGCAGCGTGTACAGTTCGGGGCGCTGTTCAAGTGCACGGCGGGTCAATTGCGGCAAGGGATCGGCGATGGGCTCGGGCTGGAGATCGGCCAGCGTCACCGGCTGCGCCAGCGGGCGGCCCAGCAAACGATTGTAGGCGGAACGGGCCAGATCCAGACCGTTGTTCGCCTTGATCGCCGCCTGCCGGGCATCCGCCAGCGCCACCTGCGCTGCCAGCAGATCGTTGCGCGGCACCATTCCTTGTCCGTGAAGATTCTCCACGTCACGGGCATGAGAGGCCAGGCTGGTGACGTGGCTCTGTGCCACCGCCACCCCGCGGCGGGCACGCAGCACATTCACATAAGCCTCCGCCACGCGCAGCTTGAGGTTCTGTATCTCGGCGGACTCCCGAGTTCGTGCAGCCGCGAGCGAGGCATCCGCCGCCTCGATTCCCGCCTGAATCCGCCCGCCGGTGTAGAGCGGCCAGGTGGCCATCGCCTGCCACGAAAGCGCACTCTTCTCCGCCACGGGGAATTCCATCGGTACCGGACCGAGGTGCGCCTTCGCTGCCGGCTCATTGTCGAGCATGCTGTATCCGGCCTGTAACGAGAGACCGGGCAGCCGGACTGCCTTGGCCGCCTCGAGATGCTCCGCCGCGGCACCGCGCTGCTCACGGGCGGCCGCCAACCGATGATCCGCCACCAACGCCGTCTCCCACGCTTGCTGCAGGGTTTCGGAACCGGCTGTGCTGCCCCAGGCAGCCATTGTCAGCACCAGTAACCAGGGAGCTTTCCCTTTCATCTCCGCCACTCCTTTTCAGAATCTGTGGCAACTATCTATTGATGTTGGCCCCTTCGTCAGTTCTCAAGCCTCTGGCACAAATAATTTTCCACGAAACCCGAACAATTATCCTCGAGGGGAGCCACCTGCCCCCCGACTTCAACCCTTTCTGCGTTGAGAGGAAACCATGTGGTGCTCCATTTCTACCCGCGTGACAACACTCCGGGCTGCACCAGGGAGGGCCAGGCTTTCCGCGATCATCATGCGGAATTCGAGGAGCTGGGCGCCATCATTCTCGGCATCTCCCGCGACAGCGTAAGGACCCATGAGAATTTCAGGGCGAAAAACCGGTTCCCGTTCGACCTGCTCTCGGACAGCGACGAGACCGTCTGCAACCTGTATGGCGTCATCAAGGAGAAAAACATGTACGGCAGGAGGGTGATGGGCATCGAGCGCAGCACCTTTCTTATCGGCAGGGATGATGGCATCCTGCACCGTATTCCATTTCCAGGAACATGGTGTGTTCCTGCCGATGGTGGTGCTGGAGGAGCTGGACCGGCACAAGCGCGGCCCATCGGAGGTAGCGCGCAATGCCCGCCAGGCAAGCCGCTTTCTGGACGAGACGATGAAGGGGGCCAGCAAGGAGCAGATCGACCAGGGGCTCCCCTTTCCCGCATACAACATACCGGAAAAGAGCTCCGGCGGGAGGCTGTTTTTCCAGACCCACATGGTTCCCTCCAACCTGCCGGAGTCACTGCCGGGAGACAAGCCCGACAACAATATCCTGAGCATCGCCATATCACTGCAGCAGGAGCATCCGAGCAGTAAGGTCACCCTGGTATCCAAGGATATCAACCTGCGTATCAAGGCGGCGGTTCTCGGCGTCCATGCGGAAGACTACTACAACGATCGGGTCCTGGACGATGTAAACCTGCTATACCAGGGTCTGCTGGAGCTGCCGGACGATTTCCGGGAGAGTTACCACAAGGAGATGGAGTCCTTCCACAAGGTCAGCGGGCCGGATGTGGAGTCATGGTTCCCCAACCAGTTCATCTCCCTTGTCGAAGACGACTTTCTGGCCATGGTCAGAAGCGTGGAGGACAAGCGCGCCACCATCGAGCTGACCAGGGACTACTCGCGCCACCCGGTATGGGGCATCAAGCCACGCAACCGTGAGCAGAACTGCGCCCTCAACCTGCTGATGGATCCCGCCATCGACTTCGTCACCCTGCTGGGCCAGGCAGGGACCGGCAAAACCCTGCTCACCCTGGCCGCCGGACTGGCGCAAACGCTGGATGAGAACCGCTATACCGAGATCATAATGACCCGCGCCACCATTCCGGTGGGAGACGATATCGGTTTTCTGCCCGGCACCGAAGAGGAGAAGATGACTCCTTGGATGGGCGCCCTTATGGATAATCTCGAGGTGCTGACCCAGCCCGAAGAGAGCAGCCAGTGGGGACGCGCCGCCACCAACGATCTGTTGCAGAAGCGCATCCGCATCCACTCGCTGAACTTCATGCGCGGACGCACCTTCCTCAACAAATATATCATCATAGACGAGGCACAGAACCTGACCCCCAAACAGATGAAGACCCTGATCACCCGCGCCGGCCCGGGCAGCAAGGTGATCTGCCTGGGGAACGTGGCCCAGATCGACACCCCGTACCTGACCGAGACCACCTCCGGACTCACCTATGTGGTAGACCGCTTCAAACAGTGGGACCATGCCGGACACATAACCCTGCTGCGCGGCGAGCGTTCGCGGCTGGCAGACCATGCGGCGGAGGTTTTGTGAATACCTGAACGGTTTGCAAAAAAGTATAATGGTAAGGTAACAGATGTAACTGCCTGTGTAATGCATCCGGGATGTTATGAGCCCGACGGTATTCAGAAAGTCCGGATATAGATTTTTCTTCTTCTCGAGAGAGAAGAAGCGGATGCATGTACATGTAATATCGGGTAACGGCGAAGCAAAATTTTGGCTGGAACCAGATATTGAGCTTGCAAAGAACTATCATTGCAACCAACTGAAAGAAATCGAATCACTTATAGAGGTTCACTATGATGAACTCACTGACGCATGGAAAGAGCACTTCGGCAGTTGAGGTCACGAATGTATCGGCCCACGGTGTATGGCTTTTGGCGCACGGCCAGGAGCTGTTCATGTCATACGAGGATTTCCCCTGGCTCAAGGAGCAACCCATAGAGGCCGTTTTGAATGTCGAAGAACAGTCTCCGGGACATTTCTACTGGCCAGTAATAGAGGTCGATCTGACTAGAGAGATAATCGAACATCCCGAGCGTTTTCCACTAAAAAGCAAATAACACGCGGCAAGCGACAACATCGATAAACGCTCTCACCTCTTACAGATCGAACTGTTGAATACGAGTTCTTCATGCACATCGTCATAAGCAACTACAGCAGAAAATCCCTCGCACTGATCCAGTGGGCAACCGAAAGGGGGCTGCAGGAGGTCACCGTCTGCTACGTGGATACCGGATTGGCCCCAGAGGGCTGGCTGGAGTTCGTCGCCGAGGCAGAAGAGTTCTGCTGCGGCAAGGGGCTCCGGGTGGAACGGCTCACTTCGCGGGTCACCTTCGCGGATCTGATGGACATCAAGCGCGGTTTCCCTTCGCAGAAACATCAGTGGTGCAGCCTGCACCTGAAAGGGATCACACTCTTGCAGTGGCTGGACGAGATCGACGCCGGATGTGAAGCCACGCTGCTGGTGGCAAAAAGGAACCGCGAAAGCAGCTTCGAGAGGGAGATCCCGGAGTTCATCGAGGAGTCTGAATACCACGGAGGGCGCCGCGTCTGGCATCCACTGTTCGACACGGAGGACGCGGAGCTGGAGCGCCTGTTCCACGCCACCGGACTGACCCTTCCCGAATACAGCAGCGAATGCGCTCCCTGCATCAACAGCAGCGCCGCCGAGCTGTGCCGGCTCTCCGAGGCGGACATCCGCAGGATCGAGGAGCTGGAAGAGGAGCTCGGGGTACCCATGTTCGGCCCACCCGGTATCGAAGGAGGCAGCGGGATCCGCGCTGTCATCCGGCAAGCGCGGGAAAGGGATCCGGACGACGAACGACGGCCGTTCAGGTACGGCTGCAGCGCCGAATTCGGCTGTGGCTCGTGACCTCCACACCGGCGCCCTGTGCGTCTATATGGATGAACAGCTTGGCCGCTACGGTTTCCCGGAAGGCCACCCGTTCGGCCCCTGGCGGATGGATGCGTTCCGCGAAGCGCTTCTGGCGCTGGATCTGCCGGAGCATGTAAAACTGTGCCAGCCGGTGGTTGCTGGACAGGAGATCATCGAGTATTTCCATACCCGCGGCTATGTGGAGCGGGTCAAGAGGCTCTCGGCAGAGGGAAAGGGTTACCTGGATGCCGGTGATACACCGGCCTTTCCCGGTGTCTATGAGGCGGCGGCCACCGTAGTCGGCGCGGTGACCGATGCGCTGCGGCGTGTGATGGAGGGAGGCTGCCGGCGCGCCTTCGTTCCCATTGCCGGACTGCACCATGCCCACCGGGACCGGGCGTCCGGATTCTGTGTGTTCAACGACTGCGCCATAGCGGTGGAACTCCTGCGCCGGGAGTTCGGTATCCGGCGTATCGCCTACGTGGATATCGACGCCCACCACGGCGATGGAGTATTTTACGCCTTCGAGGATGATCCGGATCTGATCTTCGCCGACATCCACGAGGATGGCCGCTACCTGTTCCCCGGCACCGGCCGCGCCTCGGAGAGCGGCAAGGGTCCGGCGCAGGGCAGCAAACTCAATATTCCCCTGCCACCGGGCGCGGATGACGGGAAATTTCTGGAGGTATGGCCGCGGGTGGAGGAGTTTGTCCGCCAGGCAGGGCCGGAGTTCATCATCATGCAGTGCGGCGCCGACAGCATCGCCGGTGATCCGCTGACCCATCTGCGCTACACTGCGGAGGCCCATCGCCATGCCGCGCGCAGTCTGTGCATATTGGCGGACTCGTTGTGTCAGGGGCGTATCATCGGTCTGGGTGGCGGTGGTTACCAGCGGGACAACATTGCCGCGGCATGGACGGCCGTGGTAGCCGCTCTCATGGAATGAACTACAGCAGGATAAGGATGAAACGGCTCAAGAGGGGAGACATAAGCGGAAACGTCTCCAGCAGCTATTACGCACGGGGCAAGCGATATTTTGAGCAAGGCCGTGTGCTTGCGCTCCAGGTTGAAGATGAGGATGATAGTTCGGTTGTACTGAGCGCAACTGTTCAGGGGCGCGGCAGAAACAGTTATCAGCAACGCATCCGGATCAACTGGCTGGATCACGGCTATGTGGATATCCACGGTATCTGCAGCTGCCCGGTGCGGTTCAACTGCAAGCATGTGGTGGCTGCCGCGCTGGAGTATCAGCAGGATTTCTTTTCCGCAACGGCAAACAACGAACCATCTACCGGCGACTGCCTGGCCTGGCTGGACGAGTTCGCCCGAGCAGAAAACGGGCTGCGGCAGGATCAGCCCGGTCGGGAGTTCCTGCTCTATCTCCTCCAGCCATCGAACCAGCCCGGCAGGCTGAAGGTAGAGTTCTGTGTCACCCGCCGTCTCAAAAAGGGTGGTTTCGGAAAGGGACGAACCGTCCGCCTGAACAACATCGTCGAGAACTACTATCCACCACAATATTTGCAGCCCGTCGATCTGGAGATCGGCAAGCTGCTGGATATCTGCGATGAGAACAGCTGGTATGACACTGTAGTCAAGGGTGATGCCGGATTCGTGGCGCTGTCCAAAATGATCCAGACCGGCCGTTGCCGCTGGCGCCATCCCGACTCTCCCCCCGTACAGGCCGGTGAGGAGCGCAGGCTGGAGCTGGCCTGGCAACGGGACGAGCAGGACAACGCCATCCTGGAGGTGAAGGTGGCGGGCGGTGGCGAGCCGTTGCTGACGACACCACCGCTGTATATTGACAGCGAGACCGTCACCATCGGAGCGCTGGACGATGTGCCCTATACGCAACAACAGCTGGAGAAACTGCTGCAACAGCCGACGGTGCCGGCCGGGCTGGTTCCCGAGTTCAGCGCCCGCCTGTTGCAGGATCTGCCAGCTACGCCGTTGCCACCGCCGCAGCAGATGGAGATGGTCGAGGTGGCCGGTCAGCCGCCCCGACCGGCGCTGTGTCTATCGGGGGAGACCAGTGTCGATGGGCATCACTATCATCTGATGCGGCTGCGTTTTCTCTATCAGGGGCATGAAATCCATGTTCTGCCGTTCACCGAGATGCAGAACATTGTCGCCGAAAACAAGCTGGTGCGTGTAAGGCGCACCCTGGAGGAAGAGAGTGCCGCTATCGCGCGGCTCCAGGCACTGGGCTTCGAGGCCCACGAGGATGGCAGTGATCTCATCTTCCTGAGCATGGCGCAGCGCAACCTGATGGATGCCGCCGCCCGCTGGCACCACTTTCTCACAGATGCCCTGCCGCAGCTGGAGGCGGAAGGGTGGCAGGTGGAGATCGACGAGAGCTTCCGCATGCAGTTCCACCAAAGCGATGACTGGGGGGTGGAGATCGATGGCGACAGCGACTGGTTCGATCTTCGTTTCGACGTGGAGATAGGCGGCCGCCGGCAGCCCCTGCTGCCGCTGATCACCCAGGTGCTGGACAGCTATGAACCGGATGAGCTGCCGGAGACACTGACCCTGCCGGTGGCGGAGAGCGAATATCTGGCTATCCCCAGCGCACAGATCAGGCCGGTGCTCGATATCCTCTATGAGCTGTTTGATCCGGACACGCTGGACGAAAATGGCGCCCTGCGTCTGTCCCGTTTCGACGCCGCGCGGCTGGCCGAGCTGGAACAGAACAGCGTCACCGATCTGCACTGGCGCGGTGGCAAGGCACTGCGCAAACTGGGCAGAAAACTCAACGATTTTGAGGGCATCAAGGCGGTCAAGCCGCCACGGGGACTGCGCGCCACCCTGCGTGAATACCAGCAGCAGGGGCTCAACTGGCTGCAGTTCCTGCGCGAATACGGTTTCGCCGGAATCCTCGCCGACGACATGGGGCTGGGCAAAACGGTGCAGACCCTGGCCCACCTGCTGCTGGAGAAACAGCGCGGGCGGCTGGACAGGCCCTGTCTGATCATCGCCCCCACCAGCCTGATGAGCAACTGGCGGCGTGAAGTGGAGCAGTTCACCCCCCGGCTCAAGGTGCTGATCCTGCAGGGGCCGGAGCGGCACCAACGTTTCGAGGAGATGGATCGGTACGATCTGCTGCTCAGCACCTATCCGCTGCTGGCGCGGGACGAAGAGCAGCTGCTGGCCCGCGACTACCATTACCTGGTGCTCGACGAAGCCCAGACCATCAAGAACCCGCGCGCCAAGGCAGCGCAGGTGGTGCGCCGGATCAAGGCCCGTCACCGTCTCTGCCTGACCGGGACCCCCATGGAGAACCATCTGGGTGAGCTGTGGGCGCTGTTCGACTTTCTCATGCCCGGCTTTCTGGGCGATGCCCGCCAGTTCAAGCAGCTGTTCCGCACCCCCATAGAGAAACATGGCGACGACGAACGGCGCAAGCGGCTGGCGCAACGGGTCGCCCCCTTCATGCTGCGCCGCACCAAAACAGAGGTGGTAAGGGAGCTGCCGGAGAAGACCGAAATCATCCGCACCGTCAGCCTGAACAGCCGCCAGGCCGCCCTGTACGAGAGCATCCGCATCGCCATGGAGAAAAAGGTGCGCGATGCCATCGCCACCAAGGGGCTGGCGCGCAGTCACATCACCATCCTCGACGCCCTGCTCAAGCTGCGCCAGACCTGCTGCGATCCCGGTTTGCTGTCACTGAAACAGGCCAGAAGCGTCAAGGAGTCCGCCAAGCTGGAGCTGCTGATGCAGATGCTTCCCGAAATGGTCGAAGAGGGGCGGCGGGTGCTGCTGTTCTCCCAGTTCACCAAAATGCTGGGCATAATCGAGGCGGGACTGGACGAGGCCGGGATCCGTTACAGCAAGCTGACCGGCCAGACCCGCAAGCGTGACGAGGCCATTGAACGTTTCAGGAGCGGTGCCGCCGATGTGTTTCTGATCAGCCTCAAGGCCGGAGGCGTAGGTCTCAACCTCACCGAGGCGGACACCGTCATCCACTACGATCCCTGGTGGAATCCGGCGGCGGAAAACCAGGCCACCGACCGCGCCTACCGCATCGGCCAGAACAAGGCGGTGTTTGTCTACAAGCTGATCACCGAAAACACGGTGGAGGAGAAGATCCTCGCCATGCAGGCAAAGAAACAGGCCCTGGCCGACGGGGTATATTCACCGGGAGAGCGGAAAGGGCAGGCGAAACTTACTGCGGAGGATCTGCGCGAGCTGTTTGCGCCGTTGCAGTGAATATGTCCGAATTGCCATGAGGTACGCCTCTCAAAAATACCAGGCCAGACTCATCTGCATATAGTCATCCTTGCGCAAACTGTAGGCCAGATCCCGTGGCTCGCTGCTGTTGAAAAACCTGGCCTCCAGATTGAGTTTGAAACTGTCGTACAGACGGCGGCTGGCTTCGATACTGAAACTGCTGCTGTCATACTCCAGATCGGTAATCAGACCCAGCAGCGCTTCTGTGGACTGCTCATCATTGAGGGTGATACGCACCCCGGCCATCGCGTCGTTCTGCAACGGGGTGAGGGCGTCACTGCCCCGCTCGTCCCACAGATACTCCGCAACCAGACCGACATCAACCGCTGTATC
The DNA here is from genome assembly GCA_964557025.1 of uncultured Chromatiales bacterium. Taxonomy (GTDB): domain Bacteria; phylum Pseudomonadota; class Gammaproteobacteria; order Thiohalospirales; family Thiohalospiraceae; genus DRMK01. The sequence goes on from CAZKYF010000025.1 coordinate 16,741, forward strand.
ATTCACTCCAACCAGGGTGTACTCGAAACCAGCGGTGGCGGCGCTGTATCGTCTGTCCCACTGCCCGCTACGGGAGATCGCCTCCAGCTTCCACAGCCAGTCCCCCTTGACCGCCTGCAGATCGAGGCTGGTTTGGTCGATCAGCGGATAGTAGGGAACCAGTACCGGCTTCCCCTCTCCATTCACTGCGGGCGTCAATCGTGGATCACGGCTGGTGCCGGAGAAGTGCGCCACGCCGATCTCCCAGTCACCCCATGTCTGGGTCCAGCGCAGCGCCCAGTCCACATGCCGCTGTTCCTGGCTGGATTCGTACCGTACGGCATCCGTATCAACCACCAGTGGAAAACGCAGCCGTCCCTTCTCTCCGGGGTAGGTGCGCTCACGAAAACCGGGCAGAACAAAGGCATCCACAATGCCCCAGTCTCGCACCAGGCTCAAGCGGATCATGGGCTGTCCCAGCTTGTCCTCGGTATCGATATTCTCCACCAGATCGGTCTGGTTGATGATATCCACCAGATGCTGCGACTCGGTCACACCCCAGAACACCCGGCCGATACCGGCCTGCACCTCCCAGTCATCACCGGCATACAGCCAGTACAGCTCTCGCACATCGGCATGGGTGCGTTCATCATCCTGCTGGTCGATACGGGCAAAGGGGGTGAACACAAACTGGTGATTCCCCTGCTCACGAATGAACTCGAGCTGTATGGCCAGCGAAATGTCCGTGCGCTCCTGCCCGGCCTGCAAACCATCTTCCGCGAACAGGCGCAGCTCCGGTTCAACGTAACCGCTTACCTCCCAGGCGCAGACAACCTGCAACGGCAGCAGCAACAGGACAGACAGTCGTATCATTTGGCGCGTTTCAAGGTGTTTTTATTGAAATCACGGTCGCTCAGTCCGGTACGGAAGCGGTAGTCCCGCCACTCCAGCAGGGTGGACTTGCCGGTCTGGTGGTTCTGCATCAACATGCGATCCGCGCGCCAGTATCTGTCCAGATACTGCCGGTAATCTTCAAACACGAGCGTTTTCAGCGGCTCGTTTTTGCGGTCAAAAAAATCGATTTTCTGCGGCCGGTAGTGCTCCTTGTCTATCCAGACGACCATGCGCGAATAGCCCGAGTGTTTGTAGGCCGGAACCCGCTCGATGACGAAAGAGTCCAGACCATTCAGCTGCTCATCACGCAGGTATTTATAACTGTATTTCTCTATCTCCTGCGACGACAGATCCTCATAGGCAAACTCGCTGCCCATGAACGGGCCGGACTTGTTTTTTGAAGAGATCCGCTTGACCCGTTTCAGCGCCGGCAGATAGAGCCACTGCTCATCCGGCTTGAGCGCGTGGGAGAAGGTGAGCATGGCGGTGCCCTTGATATCGCGCGGCTCGTCAAAGATGGAGAGGCTCTTGTCTCCGTCGCCCTCCACCTCCAGCGTCTTGACCCGCAGCTTGCGCACGCTTTTCTCCCCCTGGCGATTGGAGAGTGTCATGGTCATATGGGCGGTAAAATCACCAAAACCCGTGTCCCTTTTATCGGCCTCCACCGCAATGGCCAATCCCTTCTCTTCCGGGGTTTCGGCTTGAACAAACCCCGACAGCAGGGCTAACGAAACAGCAATGATCCAAAATTTCATCGGGTAACTCCTGGCTATAAAAGAGTGTAAAACTTGCAAAGCGGTATGCAGCTATTCTCTCTCGATTCCCTTGTCAACCGAACGAATGGATGGCACATCATCCACCCACTCCAGTTCGTTTTCACACCATATATTGATCATCGGCGTAATATCCCGTGGGTTGTCCAACGTACCAAAATAGACCATGCATGCCCCGGGGTATTTCCTGTTCACATTAAATATTGGCGTTCCACAACAACTGCAGAAATACTTCTTTCCTCCATCTTTTTCATAGCAGCTCAATTTTTCCCGGCCTTTCGATATCTTCAGCGAACGGTAAGGCAGTGCTGCGTAGGTCGAAAAGGCCGCCCCGCTGTGGGATCGGCAGAAATCACAGTGACAATTGACGACATTCGGAATTTCCGAATTGAGGCAATAGCGGATTTCACCGCAGTGGCACGCCCCGCTATATTTGCTCATCGAATACCTTTCCATGCCCGCAAATCAACCGGGAATGGCAACGGGCGAAGGGGTTGAAACAGGCCGCTCATCCCTGTCAAAGATCATCAACAGTGGTGGCAGCAACAGGAAGTCGATAACCAGCGCCACGGTAATCGCCACGGCGGTCAGCGCCCCCATCGCCCAGTTTATCTGGAATACAGACTGGGCCAGGATCAGGAAGCCGGCCATCAGCGCCGCCGAGGTAACCAGCAGCGCCACGCCCACGCGGGTAAAGGCGTAGCGGATTGCATCTTCGGGAGAGAGATTCAGCTCCCGCCGCGCACGCAGATATTTGCTGAGAAAGTGCACCGTATCATCAACAATGATCCCCAGCGCCATGGCGGCAACGACCGAACTGGCCATGCCGATCCGGCCAACCAGCATTCCCCACAGGCCAAACGCCATGGCAACCGGCAGCAGGTTGGGAATCAAACTGATCAATCCAAACTTCCAGGAGCGCAGCGCGACGATCAGCACCAGCGAAATCAGCACCAGCGCCACCACCGTACCGCTCAGCATGCTGTCGATATTGCGCTTGCCGATGTGGGCAAACATCAGGGTGGGACTGGCACCGGCGGTGTGAATATCGGGCGTATGCTCCGCCATCCATGCCATCGCCCGCTGGTCGAGACCGATATACTCTTTCGAGGTCAGGTTCTTTACCGCTACCGTCAACCGCGTGCTGGATTTGTCCACGTTGAGCTGATTGTTCAGATCCAGCCCGTAGGGCAGGGACATCTCGTAGAGCAGCAGATACTGCGCAGCAAGATCACGCCGTTCGGGCAGGCGATACCAGGCGGGATCATCTCCGTGCATGTTTTTGTTCAGCCGTTCGAAAATATCGGTTATGACATTGACATTGTGCACCTCCGGCTGCTGGCGAAACCACTCTCCCAGCGCCTTCACCTGAACCAGAAATCCGGGATTGGCCACCCCGCCCTCTTCCCCGCTGTCGAGTGAATAGTCGATCACACCCACACCGGTAAGATTGTCATTGACGTGATCCGAGTCGGCACGAAACGCGATCGACTTGTCGAAATATTCGACGAAATTATCGTTCAACTCGTTGTTCGGGATAAACAGCACCAGCACCACCGCGACGGCCACACTGCCCCACAGAAACAGGGTGCGAAAACGGATCACCTGCTCCGCCAGCCACGCCATGCCGGGAGACTCCTGTTTTTTTGCCCCGCGGCGAACCCGCACCGGCAGCACGGCAAACAGCGCGGGCAGCAACAGAATTGCCAGCAAAAATGCAATCAGAACGCCTATGGCCGTCGTCGTACCCAGATGCCCGAAAGGCGGGACCTCGGAAAAGTTGAGGGTCATAAAACCGATGGCGGTGGTCAGGCTGGTGAGAAACACCGGCTGAAAATTGATGCGCATACTTTCACGCAGCGCGGTCAGCTTATCCTCACCATCACGCATTCCGTGCAGCGCCGGGATCAGAATGTGCACACAGTCCGCCACTGCAAGAATCAAGACGACCAGTGGCACCGAAGCCAGCGGCGGGGTCATCGGGAAGCCGATCCAGCCAGCCATTCCCATCGAGGCCAGAATGGTCAGAAAAATAACCGCCGATGTGATAAAGGTAGCGGTAAAACTGCGGAACAGGAGCAGCAGTACGACAATCACCCCCAGAAACGCCAGCGGCACCAGCGTCTGCATGTCGCTTTGCGAGGCCTCCGGAAAGGCGTTGTTCATCATCGCAATACCGGTCAGATAGACCCGGGTGCCGGGGTAGCTGGCACGGATCTCGTCCGCCAGCACGCGAGCGGCGGCGGCCACCTTCGGCACTTCCGCATTGGGATCGATACCCGGCAGCTCCACCGTCACATTGATTCCGGTAATATCCCCCCTGGAGGTGATCAGCCGGTTCAGCAGCAGCTTTTCATTGAGCGCCACAGCGCGGATGCGGGGAATATCTTCTGCCGTCAGCGTCTCCGGATCCACCAGATCCTCCACGATGAGGTCATCTTCCTCCGCGTAGGTATGCTGAAAATTCGTTATGGAATCCACCCGGGTAGAGAACGGCAACTGCCAGGCTTTTTCGGTAACCTCGGCAATCATTCTGAGATTGCTCTCGGTAAAAACAGTGCCATCCGCCGGTTCGATGGCAAACAGCACATTGTCGTTCTTGGTGTAGGTTTTCTGCAGCGTCTCGAATGCAGTCAGCTGCGGATTTTCCTCGGAAAAAAACACCCGGTAATCGTTGGAAAACTCCAGCCGCGACGCCCCTGCAGTCATCGCCGCAATGGCCAGCAGAGACAGCACAATCACCGGCCAGCGCCAGCGAACAACCCAATCCGTATAACGTTCAATCATGACTGATTCCCTGCTCCGTACGCAATCCGTTCAGATAGTGAACCAGCCCGTTACCGCAGGCATAAAGCATATCCATGCTCTGCGCCGCCTTGGCGCTGCCGACACAACCCTCCAGCGCGGCAAGCACAAAGATTGCAGTCTGCTCCGGGTCAACATCACTGCGTACCTGTCCCCGCTGCTGCGCAGACTTCAATGCCGCGGCAATAGCCTCACGCCAAGCGCTGTAGATTTGTTCCAACCGCTCCCGAAACCCGTCATCAATGGGTGACATCTCCTGAGCCAGATTATTCAGCGGGCAACCCAGGCGCAGCATCTCCGCCCCCGTCTCCTCGGCTGCCCTGTGCATCAGTTCGGTAAAGGTATCGATGGGATTGTCAGACGCCTGCAGCGGTTTGATCCAGAACTCCTCAATGGAGGTGGCGATAATCTCCTCCACCACCGCATACCCCAGCTCGGTTTTACTGCTGAAATGGTGATAGAGCGCCCCCTTGGTAACACCGGTATTCTTCAGAATGCGTGACAGACTGGCCGCCTGAAAACCGTACCGGTACATTTCATTGAAAGCCGCCTCCAGCAACAGCTGACGGGTCTGCTCAGGAGTGGCATCACCATCGCAGCAACGGCGATGGAACATCCATTTGCTCTTTTCAGGGAATCTGACTCCTGTTCCTTTTTTGCAGCAGGCGGGGCTGTTCACGGCACTCTCTCCTCATACATACCGGTCGGTATGAACGACCATACGCCCATACCGATCGGTATGTCAACATAATGGAACGGGAATCACTTCCATGGAAGGGACCATGACCAGGTTCAGACACATGTAAGACGTTGAGGGCAAAAAGAAGGGGGCCTCATATCCGGGAGTCAGGAAGAAACCGGAAGGAACTCAATCCACAGCCCATCCCGGCCGGCAAAGCTACGCAATCATACACCCAGAATACGCCCCATCGGGGAGCGCTCTCCACCCCCTCCCCTGCGATGAACACCGTCAGAGCATCATTTCTCCGGCCGTTCCACCGTTCTTCCCGGCCGTCCCTTCATGTTGCATGGATGCAGTTACGTCGGGAAAGCAGTGATCCGGGTCACGACTCGAAAGGGGGCGGCACCGCATGCCGCTTCACCCGTCCCCGCTGGCGCCGGGCATGATCCTCCAGCTGCCGCTGCATTTCGTCGAATGCGTCCCGGATGGCCACATAGAGATCCTCATGGGCGGGATCCTGCTTGTGGCCCCGGTTCACTACCAGCTCCTTGCCTGGCACCTTCAGGTCAATCCGCACGTGATAGAGCTTGCCTTTGCGGTGATGCACATGGGGCAGTTCCACCATCACCCGGCAACTGATGATGCGGTCGTAAAACTGCTCCAGCTTGGCCGCTTCTTCCCGGATCCGGTTCTCTATCGCGGGCGTGGGTTCTACATGACGATAGGCGATCTGCAACGGTATCTGCATGGCATCCTCCCGATATGCCCGATGATAATCACATGTTCTTCAAGTCTTTATTGGGGCGTTGCCACTCGCCATCAAGCACATTCTCCCGACAGGCACCAGGGAACTTCTCACCTCCGATGTCCGGCAGCGTCGATGGCATGGGACCAAGACGGCTTCTCCCCAGGATGTCTCCAATGAAGCAGGTATTCTTTGATCCCGAGGGAATGCGCAAGATATCATTGAGCCCTGATGAATCACCTCCGAACACTCTTCATGGCTGCTGCTTTGCTTTTTCTTCAGGCCGCTCCGGCGACGGCGGAAACGGGAAACACGGCACCAGCCATTCCCGGGTTCGAGAAAGGCCCCCTCATCGCCAGTGAAAGCTTCGCCGGGGATCTCGATGCATGGCTGGCGGAAGGCGAGATCGTCGCTCACATCGACGGAGGTGAGCTCCATGTCGAATCTCATCATCCGCACAAGGAGAATCCGAAAGGGAACATCTGGTGGCGAGAGCAGTTTCACTCACCCTATCTGCTGGAATTCGACTACCGTTCACTCTCCGAACATGGCCTGACCATGGTGTTCTGGAACGCTTCCGGTATCGATGGCAGGGATCTCTCTTCCTGGCCACGAAGCGGTAACTATATTGAATACATCAGCGGGAACCTGCGCGCCTATCACTTTTCCTTTCATCGTTTCGGCTCGGGTCGTTCCAACATCCGCAAGGCGCCCGGATTCCACCTGATCGCTTCGGTCGAGGATCCCGTCCCACCGAACGACCATCGAACCCACCGATTCACCATCGCCGTCACCGGCGCCCGGCAACGGATATTCATGGATGGAAGGTTGATCCACGATGTCACCGATGAAGGAAAACCCTGCCTCAACCGCAACCGCTGGCAACATCCGCTCCCCTGCCGCGGTACCGGTCCGGCCCTCCTCCACGGTGCATTCGGAATCCGGGTGACGCAACGGCAACGGGCCGCCTTCGATAACCTGGAGGTCTTCCGGCTCGTGGAAAAAGCCGTCACCCAGCAAGACGACAAACAAGCGAATGGACCATCCCGTGATTGACGAATCACCGGCGAAAACCCTACACTGCGGCGCGGAGTCGAGTTTGTCCTCCGCCATGCCCGGTCGCCCTCGGCAATGTGCCGTATCCAAGGAGTGTGAATCCGCCATGAGAAGGAAATGCGTCGCAAAAGAGATGCTGGCCCGCTTGCTCCTGTCATCACTGCTTTTGATAACCCTCGTGCCACAGGCAGCGGAAACACCATCCACCGACCGCCACATGCAAAACGTCACCCAGCTCACCTTCGAGGGAGACAACGGCGAGGCCTATTTCAGCCGGGATGGCAAGCGGCTCATCTATCAGTCGAACCGCGGCGGCAAGCAGTGCGACCGGATCTGGACGATGAACATCGACGGCTCGGACAAGAGGCGCATCAGCCCGGACCGGGGCGCGCACACCTGCGCCTTCTTCTTTCCGGACGGGGAACGCGTGGTGTTCGCCTCCACCAGCCATCTGCCCGGTGACTGCCCACCCCGGCCGCAGACACCACCGAATGCCCGCTACAGCTGGCCGCTCCATCCCTACGACATCTACGTGGCCCGGGCGGACGGCTCGGGGCTCAAACGGATCACCGACAACCCCGGTTACGACGCCGAGCCCATCGTCTCACCCGACGGCAAGCGGATCGTGTTCGGATCGCAAAGGGAGGGAGATTTCGACATCTACATCATGGACGCCGACGGCTCCAACGTGAAGCGCCTCACCGACCGGGTGGGCTACGACGGCGCCCCCTGGTTCTCACCGGACGGCAGCAAGATCGTCTGGCGCGCCTGGTACCCCGAGACACCGGAGGAGCATGCCCGGTGGAAGGAGGCCATCGAAGGCAACTACATCCTCGCCTGGCCGCTGGATCTCTGGGTGATGGATGTGGACGGCTCCAACAAACGCCGCCTCACCAGCAACGGCGCCACCAACTGGGCCCCCTCCTGGCACCCGGACGGCAAGCGGCTCATCTTCTCCAGCAACATGGACGACTGGCGGGAGGATATCAAACGGTTCGGCCACAACTTCGAGCTCTATCTGATCAACATCGACGGCACCGGGCTGGAGCGCATCACCCACAACAAGGTATTCGACAGCTTCCCCATGTTCTCGCCCGACGGGAAAAAGCTGGTGTTCGGCTCCAACCGCAATCCGAAAAAGCCACGCGCCACCGACATCTATATAGCGGACTGGGTGGAAGGAAGCTCCAGGCACTAATCGAGACAAAAATCCTCAATCGGCACCACGGTCACGCCGTCCCCCAGGGGATAGCTTTCATCGACCGGCGCCACGATCCAGGCCTCGGTGATGTCGAGATCCTTCAGAGCATTCCAGAAGCCCCGACCAACTTCGGGTGCGCTGGATGCCTTGCATTCGACAGCCACACGCCGCCGGCCCCGCTCCAGTATGAGATCTATCTCGTTTCCGGATGAAGTACGGTAGAACGACGCCCGCCACTCAGGATACATGGCCAGAATATTTTCGATCACGAATCCCTCCCAGGAGCTTCCGTAACATGGATGGGAGAAGAGATGCTCCTGCGTCTCCAGATCCAGCAAGGCGTGGAGCAACCCGCTGTCCCGGATATAGATCTTTGGTGACTTGACCAGGCGTTTCTTCAGGTTGGCCTGACAGGGAGGCAACGCCCTGAGGATGAAGGTATGCTCCAGGAGATCGATATAGGATCGGATGGTGTGATGGCTGACACCCAGCACGCCCCCCAGCCTTGACTGATTGAGGAGCTGACCGTGGCTGTGGGCGCAGAGCCGCCAGAAGCGCTCTATGACCCTGGCCGAGAGAGAGAATCCCAGCTGGGGCAGATCCCTTTCCAGAAAGGTTCGGATGAAATCGGTACGCCACTGTAAACTGCTCCCGTCATCCGACGCCAGATAGCTGCGGGGGAAACCGCCCCTCAGCCACAGGGTTCTCAAAGCGGATGCACCCGCCTCTTTTACTACCAGGGGCGCCAGTTCGATATGGGAGATTCTACCCGCCAGGCTCTCCGAGCTCTGTCTGATCAGCCCGGGTGATGCAGAGCCGAGGATAAGGAACTGCCCGCTTCGCTGCCGTTCATCAATGACGCTGCGCAGCACCGGAAACAGCTCCGGGACACGCTGGATCTCATCCAGGCAGATGAGCTTGTCGGCGTGTAGCGCGAAATATGCCTCGGGATCCCGCAGCTTGTTCAGATCGGCAGGCCTTTCAAGATCCAGATAGACGGCCTTGCTGGACGCAGCGACAATCCGTTTGGCCAGCGTGGACTTGCCCACCTGCCGCGGGCCCAGCAGCGCCACGGCGGGCATGTGACGAAGTCTGCCCCTGATCTTGTCTTCCTGCAGACGCCGGATATATCTTTGCATATTGGAACTATAACTTCCAATATACAAAGAATCAAATGATCACTCTTGTCGATCCCACTCAACACGGAAAACATTCCACTACCCCCCTTTAGCAGCTATGATTCCAACTATTACCCCTGCAGACCGGATTCGAAATCAATACGCCAAAATGACAAAAAGAACACTGCTCAACCCCCTGTCCCACCTGATCCGCTGGTTAATAACCTTCCTCATTCCCCTGTCTCCCCTGGCCGCCAACCCTGTCCATCACAATATCCAGGTCACCCTGCAACCCGAACAGCACCGGCTCAGCGTCAACGACGACATCACGCTTCCCGAACAAACCGGCTCCCCGTTACGCTTCCACCTGCACAAGGGGCTGAGTCCCACCTCTTCCCAGCCCGGCGTGGTGATTGAAAAACAGAAAACCGGCGACGGAGACACCCTCTACGACAGCTACACGGTCACCCTGCCGCCCGGTGTGCGCCGGCTCTCCCTGCAATACAGCGGCGAAATCCACCACCCACTGCCGCCTCTCGGGGGAGAACGGGCGAGGGGAATACGCAGCACACCGGGGCTCATCGACGAGAAAGGAATCTACCTGGCCGGTTCCTCCTATTGGTATCCGGTCGTGGAAGGAGAAACGTTGCTCACCTTTACCCTCACCCTCCACCTGCCCGAGGGGTGGGACGCCATCAGCCAGGGCAGCCGCCTGGAAGGCGTTCCGCCGGGATGGCACTCACCCGAACCCCAGGAGGAGATCTATTTGATCGGCGGCCGCTTCACCCGTTACGAGCGCAACGCCGGACGGATCGACACCGAGGTCTGGCTGCGCACGCCGGACGAGGCGCTGGCCAACCGCTATCTCGACGTGACCGGCAGCTATCTCTCCATGTATGAAAGGCTGATCGGCCCTTACCCCTACCCCAAGTTCGCCATGGTGGAGAACTTCTGGGAGACCGGCTTCGGCATGCCCTCCTTCACCCTGCTCGGCCCCAAGGTGATCCGGCTGCCGTTCATCCTGCACTCCTCCTATCCCCACGAGATCCTGCACAACTGGTGGGGCAACGGCGTCTATCCCGACTACGGCAGCGGCAACTGGTCGGAGGGACTGACCGCCTATCTCGCCGACCACCTGATCAAGGAGCAGCGCGGCAAGGGAATCGAGTACCGCCGCGAAACCCTGCAGAAATATGCCCACTACGTCCGTGGCGGCAGGGACTTCCCTCTGGTCCGGTTCCGGGCCCGTCACAGCTCCGCCTCCGAGGCCGTGGGTTACGGCAAGGCACTGATGCTGTTTCACATGCTGCGCCTCACGCTGGGTGATGAAACATTTGTCAAAGGGCTGCGGCAGTTCTACCGTGACTACCGCTTCAAGACAGCATCGTTCGACGACATCCGGCGCAGCTTTGAGACGGTCTCCGGCAAGGATCTGAACGATTTTTTCCGGCAGTGGACAACCCGCACCGGGGCACCGCAACTCAAACTGCACGATGCCCGGATAACCGCCACGCCAGAAGGCGAGTATCGGCTGCAGACGGTAATTGAACAGCAGCAGCCGGGTGCCGCCTATCGACTCCAGGTTCCGCTGGCGGTAACACTGGAGGGGAAAGAGCAGGCCTGGCAGACCACCCTGGCCATGGACGACAAGCGGCTGGAGGTGAAGCTCACCCTTCCGGCGCGCCCGCTGCGGCTGGATCTGGATCCCGAATTCGACCTGTTCCGCCGTCTCGATGCGCGGGAGATCCCGCCGGCCATCTCCGGGTTACTGGGGGCCGACCGATTGCTCATCGTGCTGCCTTCACGGACGGACGGCGCGCTCCGTCACGGTTACCGGCAACTGGCCGAAGCGCTGAAAGCCGCCGGCCCGGAGCGGGTCCGCATCCTCACCGACGACGCCATCGATTCCCTGCCACGGGACGAGGCCGCAATCCTGATCGGCTGGCGCAATCGATTCCTCGAGCAATTCCGGGAACGGATCCGGAATTACCCGTTGGTACTGGACGAAGACGCGGTGCAACTGGAGGGCGTCCGTTTCCAGAAAAAGACCCACAGCTTCGTGATCACCGCTGGAACCGAATATCCCCGGATGTGGATCGCCACCGACGATCCGGCAGCACTGCCCGGGCTCGGCCGAAAGCTGCCCCACTATCACAAATACAGCTACCTCGCCTTCGAGGGGGAGGAACCCGTCAACGTGGCAAAGGGACGCTGGCCTGTGCCCGATTCCCCCCTCACCCGGATCCTGGTGAAAGGTGAACGCCCAAAACCCGCCGCACTGGCCCCGCGGGAGCCTCTGGCCACCCTCCCCGCCCCCTTCTCGGGGGAGAGGATGCTGGAGACCATCCGCTTTCTCACCGATCCGGCACTGGAGGGACGTGGCTTCGGCAGCAAGGGATTGAAACGAGCGGCGCAATACATCGCCGAACGATTCCGGGATGCGGGCCTGAAGCCCGGCGGTGACGCGCGCTATTTCCAGCACTTCCGCGCCCGGGGTGGGCCCAAGAATGAAGAGGTGGAACTGCAGAACGTCGTCGGCATCATCCCCGGCACACGCCCCGAATACGAAGACCAGAGCGTGGTCATCGCCGCCCATTACGATCACCTGGGACGCGGCTGGCCGGAATCGCGCGAGGAGAGGTACCGCGGCGAGATCCACCCCGGCGCCGACGACAACGCCAGCGGCGTGGCGGTGCTGCTGGAGCTGGCACGCACTTTGGGCAACACCCTCAAGCCCGAACGCAGCATCATCTTCATCGCCTTCTCGGGCGAAGAGGCCGGCCGCAAGGGCTCCCAGCACTACCTGGCCAACAGCGGCCGCTACCCGAACGACAAATGCATCGCCATGATCAACCTGGATACCGTGGGACGATTGGGCAGCAACAAGCTGCTGGTGCTGGGCGCCGAATCCGCCAGCGAGTGGGTGCACATCATCCGCGGGGTGGGTTTCGTCACTGGCGTGGAGATGACACTGGTGAAAGAGCCGCTGGACGCCAGCGACCAGGTGAGTTTCCATGAGGCGGGAATCCCCGCCATCCAGCTCTTCTCCGGGCCCAACCTGGACTACCACCGGCCGAGCGACACGGCGGACAAGATCGACACCGGCGGACTCGTCAAGGTGGCCACCGCAACCCGCGAGATCCTGGAATACCTATCCGGGCGGGAACAGCCACTCACCGTGACCCTGCACCACGGGAGCCGGTCCGGCAATGCGGGTCCCGCCCCGGAAACCAGCCGCAAGGTCCGTCTCGGCACCATCCCCGACTTCGCCTACAGCGGCACGGGGGTCAGACTCTCCGGCGTGGCCCCCGGCTCACCCGCCGCCGCAAGCGGACTGCAGGAGGGGGATGTCATCATCCGCATCAACGATGAGGAGTGCGCCGATATCAAAGCACTCTCCGGACTGCTCAAACAGCTGAACCCCGGCGACCGCATCACCATCACCTACCTGAGAAATGGAAAAGAGCAGGTTGTTGAAGCGGAGGTTTCCGGCAGATAAATCTCTACAGGGCATCTCAAAAAAACTCTCGGCATCTTAGGGGTATTCTGCAGAAGCAATTACAGATCTGTGCTATGAATCTGTTTTCTTTTTCAGCGATATTTTTTTTCGTTTTTTATCGTTAATAACCTTGCGCATTTTCTTTTTACCTTTGTCTGCGGCCTTGGCCCTGCTTTTCGGTTTACCCCGTTTTTTGGGCGCTGGCCTTTCTCCTCCGGCAACAGTGATATTCAGTTTCTGGTTGCACACCCAGACTTTTTTCAGATGGGTAAAAATCTCCTTGGGCATCCCTTCAGGCAGATCAACCGTACTGTAGGTATCATGGAGTTTTATATGGCCGATATGCTGGCTGTCTACGCCCGCTTCATTGGCAATGGCCCCCACAATATTTTTGGGCTGGACTCCATGCTCCCGACCCACATCGATACGGTAGCGAACCATTCCGTTTGCAACCGCAGATGACGAACGCGACGCCGGCCTGTCCCGATGCTGCTCTCCGGCTTCACCCTGCCGGGACCGGCTGCGGCGCTGCTCCCTGCTGTCGCTCTGTCGCTGACGGGGGATCTCCTTCTCCTTGACAACCAGTGGCCGCTCTCGCTGCACAAGGTAAGCCAGGGCAGCGGCAATTTCACTGATCCCGATATTGTGTTCGCTCTGGTACTGTTCGATCAGCTGCTCAAAATAGCCCAGCTCCTGGCTCTCAATGGTCTCACTGATCTGCTCCTTGAACTGAGCCACACGGCGATTCGCCACATCTTCCCGCGTCGGCAACTGCATCGGTTTAATCACCTGCCGGGTGGCCTTTTCAATCGCCCGCAACATGCGTTTTTCACGCGGCGCAACAAACAGTATCGCCTTACCCTGCCGCCCCGCCCGGCCGGTACGGCCAATACGGTGGACATAGGCCTCGGTATCATAAGGGATGTCATAGTTGACCACATGGCTGACCCGTTCCACATCGATACCGCGCGCCGCCACATCGGTGGCAACAACAATATCCAGACTTTTTTTCTTCAACCGGTCAATGGTTTTTTCCCGCAACGCCTGGTTCATATCGCCATTCAACGGGCCGCTGGAGTAACCTCGCGCCTCCAGTTTTTCCGCCAGTTCCACCGTTGCATTTTTGGTGCGCACGAAAATAATCATGGCATCGAAAGTTTCCACTTCCAGAATGCGGGTCAGGGCATCCAGTTTGTGGGTTCCGGTCACCTGCCAGTATTGCTGGGTGATGGTATCAACCGTGGTGGTTTTGGTTTTTATCTTGATCTCAACCGGATCGTGCAGATGACGCTTGGCAATACGGCGAATGACATCCGGCATGGTGGCGGAGAACAGGGCAATCTGCCGCTTCTCCGGCGCCTGCTCCAGAATCCATTCAACGTCATCGATAAAACCCATCTTGAGCATCTCATCCGCTTCATCCAGTACGAGGGAGACAAGACTGTCGAGCCTGAGACTTTTGCGGCGCAGATGGTCCATCACCCGGCCGGGGGTTCCTACCACCACCTGTACACCACGTTTAAGCTGGCGCAACTGGGTTCCCATATCCTGCCCGCCATAGATCGGCAGAATATGAAAATCTTTCAGATGACGGGCATAGGCCTGAAAGGCCTCGGCGACCTGGATTGCCAGCTCCCGGGTTGGCGCCAGAACCAGCACCTGGGGCTGCTTCAGAGAAACGTCCAGGCGGGTCAATAACGGCAGCGCAAAAGCGGCCGTCTTGCCGGTTCCGGTCTGGGCCTGCCCTACCAAATCTCTCCCCCCAACCAGCGGAGGAATACTCTCTGCCTGAATAGGCGATGGTGCTTCATAACCCGCCTCCCCGACAGCCTTCAGGATCGGCGGGGCAAGCCCCAACTGCCGAAACGCAGCAGGCGACGTTTCTCTACTATTCGATGACATGAAAAAGTTGTCTCTGGTGGGCCTGGAGCCTCGGCCGGCAATACCCGGGATCCGACGGACTCCTGCAGATGTGTTCGATGAGCACAAGATGTGGATCGGGGAAATTGGGGGATTATACCCTCGTCAGAAAATAATTGCTGGACGATTCCCTGACCATCCGCGAAAGAACTCACTCCAACAGGAGAAATAGTTGCTCAGCTCCCGATTGTCGGGGGGCATGGCTCTCCTTGGCCAAAGCAGATTTCTTCGCCTGCATGACGAGTATATTTTCTGCTCCACCGTACTTTTATCTTCCGTGATCAGCTTGTAGACGAAGACCACCTCTTCCTGCCCGTTACGATGGGTGCATTCGATAGCTTGAGTCTCTCCCCCAAGCAAGGCTCACGGGGGGGTGAGCTGTTTGCTATTCTTGCCGCTTCCTTCATCTCAATAACTCAGCCCAACGGTCGAATTTTTCCACTCAATCCTGCAGACTCTCCACTTACTGTATCCAAGCCCTGCTTCCGGCGCCCACCACATTCGTGGCGGAAACTCAACAATCAACGATAAATTGCCGAAGAACAAGGAGGTAGAGAAACAGGGTGAACTTCTACTTGATGCTTCAGGATAACGGACAATTCGGATCTCGCCGACGAAATGCTGCGGCCATTCTTTCCCTGCTCTTTGCAGTCGCCCTGTCCGGGTGCATCGATGACATGGGGGAAGAAAAATGGATCGTGACTCGTCACACCATCAAAACCCTCGCCGGCAAGGGAGGAAGCCTCCATCCTGCCAGGCTTTCTCTGGAACATGGACGCCAAACCCGCTTTGATATCCTTGCCAAACCGGGATACCGCATCGATAAGGTGATCGGATGCGGCGGCGTACTGTCGAACGGTGTCTATGTCACGGCCCCCATCACCGCTGACTGCAATATCACCGCGTATTTCAGCCTTGAAAACCATGTTGTGACCACTTATACCGAGGGCGACGGGGTAATCATTCCAGCGGAACATCACGTGCCCCATGGCAATACTACTGTTTTCAGCGTACAACCAGCACCCGGTTTCGAGATTGAAGAGATAACTGGCTGCGGAGGAAGCCTTTCACCCTCCGGCTACACCACTGCTCCAATCACCACACCATGCCAAATCGCCGCCAGTTTCCGCCCCGTGCAACATGTCATCCACACCAATACCGGATCGGGAGGATCTGTCCACCCACAAAGACAGATCGCCACCCACGGCAGCATCGCTCACCTCACGGTGACTCCGGACAGCGGCTACGAGGTGGAAGAAATCTCCGGCTGTAGCGGCTCCCTTACGGGAAACGTTTATACCATCGAGGCTGTCACCGGAGAGTGCACTGTCATGGCCAGCTTTCGCCCCAAACACCATGTCATCAATGCATATTCAGGGATCGGCGGCCAAATCACCCCGGTGAGCACTTCCGTAGCGCATGGAAAAACGGCCACTTTCATTCTGCAACCCGACGACGGTTACCAGATCAACACCATTACCGGATGCAACGGCACCGTCATCAACGGAGTCTTTACCACTGGCCCCGTCAACGCCGATTGTTCGATAGAGGCTACCTTCATCCGCAACCCTCCAATCGTTGGAGCCATCCCCGTACTGACACCGACACCTGTCAAGCAATTCCACTTCAGCTGGTCGGACGTGGCCAATGCGACCTACTATCGCCTGCTGGAGAATCCAGACGGCAACACGGGCTTCTCTCCTGTCAGTAAAAATATCCCCGCCGGCGTCGGCCTGTTCGAGCACGACGTTTCACTACCACTTCGGCCAAACGCCCGGTACATCCTACAAAGCTGCAACGAAGGAGGGTGCAATGACGCCCCGGCCATATCGGTCGACGGAACCCTGACTGCAGCTATCGGATATTTCAAGGCCAGCAATACCGGAGCTCGCGATCAGTTCGGCTACAGCGTCAGCCTGAGCGCGAACGGCAATACACTGGCGGTCGGAGCACCGGCTGAAGACGGCAGTAGTACCGGCATCGACGGTGGAGACAACAATTCCGCCACCAATTCGGGTGCCGTATATCTCTTCGTACAAGCGGATGGAAGTTGGGTTCAACAGGCTTACATCAAAGCCAGCAACACGGGAGCGGGCGATCGCTTCGGCTTCGCGATCGCGTTGAGTGACGATGGGAACCGGCTGGCCGTGGGCGCACCCAGGGAAGACAGCGGTGGCGGTGAAAACGACGGCTCCCTCATCGATTCGGGAGCCGTTTATCTGTTCGAACGGGTCGGTGATACATGGATCCAGACTGCCTACCTCAAAGCTGACAATCCGGGGGCAGAAGATCAGTTCGGCTACAGCGTATCTCTCAACGGGGACGGCCAAACCCTGGCGGTTGGAGCTCCCGGCGAAGACAGCGACAGCTCCGGCATCAACAGTGACGGAGGCAGCGACAACGCCGGAGATTCCGGAGCCGTTTACGTTTTCGTCTATAACGAAAACGGATGGGTTCGACAAGCCTACATCAAGGCCGGCAACGCGGGAACGGGTGACCGGTTCGGCTCCGCCGTCTCACTCAGCGATGACGGGAACACCCTGGCCGTGGGATCCCCCGAGGAGGACGGTAACGCCACGGGTGTGAACGCCGATACGGGCAGCGATTCAAAATCAAATTCCGGGGCGGGCTATCTGTTTCACCGAAACGGGAACGACTGGATCCAGCAAGCCTACATCAAGGCCAGCAACACGGGGGCGGGGGACCGGTTCGGTCATGCACTCTCCCTGAGCGGTGATGGCACCACCCTGGCAGTCGGAGCCTGGGGTGAAAATAGCGCCGCCACCGGAGTCAATGGCGCTGAAAAGGACAACTCGGCGGCAGATTCCGGCGCCGTGTATCTCTACACGAGCCGCCCCGATGGATGGCAACAGGTTCTCTATCTCAAGTCCGGCAACAGCGAGGCCGGCGATCGTTTCGGCTGGAGCGTCAGTCTGAACGGCAATGGCACGCTTTTGGCCGTGGGCGCCCGCCTGGAAGACGGTGGTACCATCGGCATCAACGAGAATCCATCAGACAATACTGCAAGTGGCTCTGGCGCGGCATATCTCTTTGTTCGAGAGAATGGTTGGACTCAACGAAGCTATATCAAAGCCAACAACACCGGGAGTGGCGACCAGTTCGGACGAGCAATCCATCTGAGCGATGACGGCAGTACGCTCGTGGTAAGTGGTTATCGAGAGGATGGTGGCTCGATCGGCGTCAACGGGAATGCAAATAGCGAGTCAGAAACCAATTCAGGGGCCGTCTATCTCTATTAGGTTCAATCATCAGCACTCAATCCTCTCAAGTTCTGCGGCCAGGTGCCGCCTATAGATACGACATCGGATACCATCCAACTTCTCGATAGCCTAAAAATCATGTCGAAAACACTCCGGTCCTGGTGCATTCACACAACCCTAGCGGGGATAGCCCTGTTACAGGCAGCCTGTGTAGATTATGGCACAGCGGACTGGATTGTCATCGAATATGCTGTTACCACGAAAACCGAGAACGGGACCATTTCCCCCCAAACTGCTCATGTGAGACATGGGGAAACAACCGCTTTCGCCTTGATGCCGGCAGAACACTACACCCTCCGACAGGTTAGCGGATGCCAAGGCACTCTCACGGGCAATATCTATGTCACCGGCCCGATCACCGAAGCATGCACCATCAACGCCATCTTCGGCGTCAGCAGCTACTCGATAGATAGCTCCGTCACGGGGGGAGGGCGCCTCGTACCCGATTTGCTCCAAATCGAGCATGGAGAAACCGGCCACTTCACCGTTATCCCCAGCACCGGCTATCACATCGACAGCATCACCGGTTGCGATGGATCGCTTTCCGGGGATCGCTACACCACCGGCTCTATCACTGCCAATTGTACTGTCAACGCCACCTTTACTATCAACCGATACCCTGTTAGCACAAACAGCAATACGGGAGGTACCGTCTCACCCGCGGAAAGCAACGTCACACACGGTGATTACACCAGTTTTATCATTACGGCCGACACTGGCTATCATATCGACAGCGTCACCGGCTGTGGGGGTTCACTCACGGGAAACCACTACACTACGGCCCCCATTACCGGGGAATGCACAGTCAGCGCCGCTTTCCGCCTCAATACCTACACCGTGTCCGCCACTGCCGGTCCCGGTGGAACCATCACACCCGCCACGACTCAGGTGCTGCATGGTGAAACCACCGCCTTTACACTCTCCCCCGAAACCGGTTACCACATCGACAGCGTCACCGGCTGTGGGGGTTCGCTCACGGGAAACCGCTACACTACGGCCCCCATTACCGGGGAATGCACAGTCAACGCCGCTTTCCGCCTCAATACCTACACCGTGTCCGCCACTGCCGGTCCCGGTGGAACCGTCACACCCACCATCAGTCAAGTACAGTATGGTGATACTGCAAGCGTCATCCTTACACCCGATACCGGATATCGTATCGACAGTGTCACCGGCTGCGGAGGCTCGCTCACCGGCGATCGCTATGTCACGGATGTCATTACCGGCGATTGCCTCATCGATGTCTCCTTCATCCGTAATCCCCCTGCTGTAGCGGCAATCCCGGCATTGACCCTCTCTGCCACCAAGATCTTCCGTTTCACTTGGTCCGATGTGGGTGATGCAACTTTTTACCGCCTGCTGGAAGATCCCAATGGCCAATCCGGCTTCGCCCAAGCGGGCATGGACATTGCTCCCGGAATCCAATCCATCGATCATGTCGTTCCCCTTTATGCTCGATTCAACGCCCGCTATGTTCTGCAAAGCTGTAATGAAGGGGGTTGTAGCGATGCTTCACCCTTGGCAGTAGACGACACACTTGCTGCGGCTGTCGGTTACTTGAAAGCGGGTAAACCCGACTATAGCGACTGGTTTGGGGAAACCATCGCACTGAGCCGCGATGGTACCACGCTTGCCGTGGGAGCGCGTTATGAAGACAGCAATGCCGTTGGAGTGAATGGTGATCAATTCAACAACTCGGCAGCCAATTCCGGCGCGGTCTACATCTTTGTTCGCAGCGAAAGCGGCTGGCACTTGCAAGCCTACATAAAGGCCAGTAATACCGGAACCCGGGATGAATTTGGGTCATCGGTCAGTTTGAGTGATGATGGCAACACATTGGCGGTTGGTGCCCCATGGGAAGACAGCAGTGCCACCGGCATCAACAACAATGAAAATGATAACGCCGCGGCCGACTCAGGGGCAGCCTACATCTTTTCCCGTAACGGCACCACCTGGAGTCAACAAGCTTATATCAAAGCCAGCAATACCGATCCAGGAGACAAGTTCGGAAATACACTTTCCCTGAGCGGCGACGGAAATACCTTGGCGGTGAGCGCTCCACGGGAAGACAGCAGTGCCACCGGTATCAATGGTAACGAAAATGACAATGCCGTAACCGATTCGGGGGCAGTCTATCTTTTTACTCGCAGCGGAAACAGCTGGAATCAACAAGCCTATCTCAAAGCCGACACCACAGAAACCAATGACTGGTTCGGGATATCTCTCGCTCTCAACGGAAATGGCAATCGTTTGGCGGCAGGAAAACTGTCCGCCGATTATTCAGGCAAAGTATGTATTTTCGCTCGCAGCAACGGCATCTGGACTCAAGAAGGCAGCCTGATCGGTGACAACACTACCAACGGCGATCAATTTGGCCGAGCCCTCAGTTTCAGCAATGATGGAAACACCTTGGCAGCGGGGGCCCATCTGGAAGACAGTGGAGCCGCTGGTGTCGATGGGGACGGCAACGATAATTCCGCTTTCAACTCGGGTGCCGCCTACATATTCATCCGCAATGGTAACGGTTGGAATCAACAAGCATACATCAAGGCCAGCAATCCGGAAGACAGCGATCAATTTGGACGGGCATTGTCTCTCAACGGAGATGGCAACATGCTCATCATCGGGGCCCCCATGGAAGACAGTGGGGCGATTGGGATCAATGGAGACAGCAGCGACAATACGGCAACCAACGCAGGGGCTGCATATGTGTTCGTCCGAGACAATGGAACATGGTTCCAGCAGGCCTATGTCAAGGCGCCCAACACCGCACCGGGCGATCGTTTCGGTGGGGCCGTCTCCCTAGCCTTAGATGTCCTGGCGATTGGGTCCCCCTTGGAAGACAGCAATGCCACTGGTGTAAATGGCACCAGCAATGGAATCGCCTCGGACTCCGGAGCGACCTATCTCTACTAATCACGCAAAAAGAAAAACGACCTGAAAAGCCAGCAGTCCCAGGCTCAAAACCCACCCCATCCAAGGAAGCCAGTCCGGTACCAACAAGATTCCGGGGACGGCCTTTCGCTTTTGCTTGATGCGAATCAGCGCAATATTGACCAGCGTAAAAACCATCAATACCAATGTACTGGTTCCTGCCGCCAGCTTCTCCAAGGGAAATGCCAACGCCATCAGAATAACCACTGTCGTCACCAGATAGGTGGCATTTGCAGGGGTTTGCGTCAGCGGATGAACCCGACCAAACCAGCCTGGCAACCAACCGTTGCAACTCAGGCCGTACAGAATCCGCGACGCCATGATAATCTGGATCAGGGCGCCGTTAACCACTGCAAACATTCCAATGAAGCTGATGAGGTGAGGCGTTTTTCCCGTTGACAGCTGATATACTGCGGCCAATGGCGCCTCTTTCGTAGCCAACATCGTGGGAGGAATAGTCAACACCGCAACCGTTGCAACCGATATATAGAGCACCGTCGCCACCAGCAGCGCCAAACCAATCGCGAGGGGGAAGTTTCTGGCAGGCTGGTACACCTCTTCCGCCACATTGACCATATCCTCAAAACCAATATAGGCGTAAAAGGCAAGAAAGGCACCAATGAATACTCCTTGCCATGCCTCTCTCCGCAAAGGAAACATCTCTCCCAGGTGCTCGGGCAGCGTACCAAAACTCCCCCTGGCAAGCCAGACAATCAGCAGTAGCCCACCTATCTCGACCAATGTAAACACGGCAGCAACATGGAGAGATTCCTTGATTCCCCAGAAAGCCAAAAGCCCCAAGGAAATCAACAGAACCGTGCTTACCACCCCAGCAGGTGCCGTCATTAGAACACCCAGATATCCACTGAAACCACGCGCCAGCACAGCTGCTGAAATCATGCCCGCAAGAGCAATAGCCAAACCGGTTAACATGGATAACCATTGACGGCCAAATCCAGCCTGAAGATAGACCGCTTCACCCGCACTTTTGGGAAACCGGGCCGCCAGTTCTGCATAACTGAATGCTGAAATCCCGGCAACAACCGATGCCACCAAAAATGCCAACGGAACCCCGTACCCGGCCACACCAGCGACTTTTCCCACCAGCACATAGATGCCGGCACCAAGGATATTCCCCAAACCGTAAAGCGTCAGCAATGGCAATGTGATAGTACGCTTAAGACCAATTCGTTCCATGGCACCGATGATTATTCCGTTGCCCCCTTCGCAGCCCGAAAAACGCCTCCTCATATTAGAGTGTAGGCAAATTAAGAGCGATCACCGTTCGTCTTTGCGCATCACTTCCATCGAGATACGCTAGAATATGAGGACATGGCCGGTCGTATCCCTCAGCAATTCATCGATGAACTACTTTCCCGCACTGACATTGTCGCGTTGATCGAGGAGTACGTTCCGCTGAAAAGGGCAGGAAAGGAGTTCACAGCCTGTTGCCCTTTTCACGATGAGAAGACCCCCTCGTTCACCGTCAGCCCTACCAAACAGTTTTATCACTGCTTCGGCTGCGGAGCCCATGGAACAGCGTTGGGCTTCCTCATGGAGTACGAACATATGGAGTTTGTCGAAGCGGTCCAGGAACTTGCCGCGCGCGCCAATCTCCCGGTACCTTTGGTCACACAGGAAAACGAAGCGGCAAAAGACAGGAACATCGCCCGTCACGAGATCTTGGAGAGGGTGGTCAGATGGTACCGGCAACAGCTACGCGAGCACCCGGAAGGTCAACGTGCCATCCACTACCTTAAAGGCCGTGGCCTCAGCGGAAAAACCGCCGCTGCCTTCGAGATAGGATTCGCCCCTTCCGGCTGGAACAACCTGCTGAGTACCTTCGGTCATGATCAACGCGAGCTTCTCATCGAGACCGGGTTAATCATCGAAAAAGAGGGGGGAAAAAGCTACGATCGGTTCCGCAACCGCATCATGTTTCCCATCCGGAACGATCGAGGAAAGGTCATCGGTTTTGGAGGCCGGGTGCTCAACGAGGGCACACCGAAATACCTCAACTCCCCTGAAACCCCGATATTTCACAAGGGAGAGGAACTGTACGGTCTCCATCAGGTCCGCAAGGCAGTACGAAAACCAGAGCGTATCGTAGTAGTTGAAGGCTACATGGATGTCATCTCCTTGGTCCAGCACGGGATCCTGTGCACCGTCGCCACTCTGGGCACAGCCACCACACAATCTCAACTGCGGCGCCTGTTTCGCTTTGTATCCGAAGTGGTTTTCTGTTTCGACGGTGATCGTGCAGGTCGGGATGCAGCGGTGCGGGCGATGGAGAATGCATTGCCTGAGATGCGGGAAGGACGAAGTATTCGTTTTATGTTTCTTCCGGAAGGAGAAGACCCAGACAGCCTGATCCGAAAGGAAGGAAGCTCATCCTTCGAAGAACGAATTGCCACATCGGTCACGTTCTCGAAATTTTTCTTTGATCATCTTATCGGACAAACCGATATTACCAATATCGAAGGCCGAGCCCGGCTCGTGAAGCTCGCACGCCCCCATTTACAGCGGTTGCAACCGGGGATTTTCCGCGACATGATGCTGACACGACTCGGGGAACTCAGTGGGTCTAAAACAGTCCAATTGCGCAGTGGTAACAAAACCACCACAAAAAAACCACTGCGTGGTAAAAAACATGTAAAAAGCGCCCCCTCCCCGTTGCGGCTAATAGTGGCACTATTACTACAATGTCCTAGGTTGGCCAAATTGGCGGGGCGGCCAGAACGGTTCCAACGCATCAATGGGAAAGGGGCAAGCCTGTTGGTGCAATTGCTGGAGCTGTTACAAAGCAATCCAAACCTGAGCGCGGGCGCTATATTAGAGCGCTGGCGAGGACAGGAAGAGGAACGTTACCTGGCCAAGCTTGCTCGCTGGAAACCACCTTTCGAGGATGAAAACAGCCTGGAAGTGGAATTCCAGGGAGCATTGGCGCGTCTGGAGCAGCAGCTGAGAGAACTCCGTACGGAAGAACTCTTGGTCAAAGCCCAGCAGCAAACCCTCTCCCATGCGGAAAAAGACGAGTTGCAGCGACTCCTAAACCGAACCGGGGAGTAAAGGGAGGCATGTGGTAGGTGTGATATTGTTGCTAGATTCAAATCTCATTTTCATGGTATAATGGGATGTTAAGTTGCCCCAAGAGGTACTCAAGATTAAATCCATGAATCAGGACAAACAGGAATCACAGATTAAGTTGCTGATCGCCAAAGGCAAGGAACAGGGCTACCTGACCTATGCCGAAGTCAACGATCACCTGCCGGACGATATCGTCGAACCCGAACAGATCGAAGATATCGTAGCGATGATCGATGACATGGGCATAACAGTCTATGAAACCGCGCCGGACGCGGATGCCCTGTTGCTGGCCGATCGGGTAACAACCGACGAGGATGCTGTGGAAGCCGCGGCAGCCGCTTTGGCTACCATGGATGCGGAATTCGGACGTACCACCGATCCTGTGCGCATGTACATGCGGGAAATGGGAGCGGTGGAGCTGCTCACCCGGGAAGGTGAAATCGCCATTGCCAAGCGTATCGAGGAAGGGGCGCACCAGATGCTCTCTGCCTTGGCGCTGTATAGCGGAACCACGGAAGAACTGCTGCGTAATTTTCAGCAGGTAGAGAGTGGGGAAGTTCGACTCCGGGAGATCATCAAGGGCTTTGCTGACTATTCAGACCCCGAGGAAGAGATCCCGAAACCCACCGCTGCGGAGGACGAAGACGAAGAGGCCGATACGGGGCCTGATCCGGAGGAAATCCGCACCCACGTCGAAAAACTGAAAAAGCTGCATGACAAGGCCATGAAGCGGGCGGCCCGCTATGGTTATGCGGATCCCAAGGCCAAAGAGCTGCGGGAACAGACCGCGGATCTGTTGATGGAGCTGAAGCTGACACCGCGTTTTACCGATATTCTGGCCAGCAATCTGCGTGCAATGGTGGAACGAATCCGGTCCCATGAGCGGATCATTATGGATCTTTGCGTCAACAAGGCCCATATGCCTCGCAAGGCGTTTCTCGCCTCATTCCCGGAGAACGAGACCAACCCGGAGTGGCTGCAGAAGCTCATCGACGCAGATGAGGACTACTCGGGCGTGCTAGAGCACTTCTCCGAAGAGATTCGGGGCGCACAGGAAAAACTCGCAGAGATCGAGAAAGAGTGCGGGATGAAGATCTGCGACATTAAGGAGATCAATCGCAAGATGTCCATCGGCGAGGCCAAGGCCCGTCGCGCCAAGAAAGAGATGGTAGAGGCCAACCTGCGCCTGGTGATCTCCATCGCCAAGAAGTACACCAACCGAGGGCTTCAGTTCCTGGATCTGATCCAGGAAGGAAACATCGGGCTGATGAAGGCAGTGGACAAATTCGAGTATCGCCGGGGATACAAGTTCTCCACCTACGCAACATGGTGGATCCGGCAGGCAATCACCCGCTCCATTGCCGATCAGGCGCGCACCATCCGCATCCCGGTGCACATGATCGAGACCATTAACAAGCTCAACCGCATCTCTCGCCAGATGCTACAGAAAATGGGGCGTGAAGCGACCCCCGAAGAGCTTGCTGAGCAGATGGAAATGCCGGAGGACAAGATCCGCAAGGTGCTAAAAATCGCCAAGGAGCCGATCTCCATGGAGACGCCCATTGGTGATGACGAAGATTCACATCTGGGTGACTTTATTGAGGATCAGAACATTGAGTCCCCTGCGGAATCGGCCAATGCATCAGCCCTGCGAGAGGCGACCCGGGAAGTTCTTGAGGGTCTCACCGCCCGTGAGGCGAAGGTCCTGCGCATGCGTTTCGGGATCGACATGAATACGGATCACACTTTGGAAGAAGTGGGTAAGCAGTTTGATGTCACCCGTGAACGCATCCGTCAGATAGAGGCCAAGGCCCTCCGTAAGCTGCGCCACCCTGCCCGTTCCGAGCAGTTGCGCAACTTCCTGGATCTGGAAGCGGAATAACGTTGCGCAACTTCCTGGATCTGGAAGCGGAATAACAATAATACCGGGACGGCCAAGTTGCCGTCCCTCCCTTCTGGGGATATACTCCTCCCCTCTCATTAGGGCCTGTAGCTCAGTTGGTTAGAGCAGGGGACTCATAATCCCTTGGTCCCAGGTTCGAGTCCTGGCGGGCCCACCACAATCTGCTGGATGCCTCCCATTGCTTACCAAAACAGGTGTCTTGCGGTGCATTTCCGAGAAACTTTTCCCCTCGAGAGCTGTATGCTGTCTGTAGTTATCCACCAGCAGGGATTCCTATGCCCTGTTCTTCCGGGAAAAGGCTCATCATAGCTGATGGATCACAACGCTGGCATCATCCAGATCGCGAGCCAGTTCCACCACATGACGGTGGTGGGTAAAGAGGATTACCTGGGTTCTGCGAGCCAGCTCGACAAGCAGGCTCAGGGTGGCTCGGGTACGCGGATCGTCGAAATGCACAAGGATGTCATCAACGATGAACGGCATGGCGCCAGATTTGGCGATATATCGTTCCAGAGAAGCAAGGCGCAAGGCCAAGTATAGCTGATCCCGGGTCCCCGAACTCATGCCGCTAACCCGAACCAAGGCATCGTCGGGACGAACCCCTACCAGTTCCGGTTCCTCTTTTCCCGCAAAAAACTCGGTTCGCAAGGACTTGAACGAACCTCGGGTCAATGCGGCAAACAGTTCACTAGCACGTTTCAACAATGGGCCCTGATTTTTACGCCGGTGGCACTCGATCTGCTCCTGCAACAGATAGAAAGCCAAGGTAAGGCATAAATAGTGCTCAGCGTCGGTACGGATTCGGGCCAGTAAGCCCTGCATCTGTTCTGCAAGCTGGGCGGCATGATCTCGGCCATCCATTTGTTCCAGGATTTTCTCCTCCTGAACCTTTTTCTCAATCAGTAAAGTCTGCTCCTTTTCCAGTTCCTCGATCTGCCCCTGAAGCTCATGGATTTGAATCGAAAGTGAGTCAATCTCCTCTTTTTCTGCCTCCTGCTCCAGGAGTTCAAGCGCCATCCCTTCCGCCTCCGTCAGCTCACGTTCCAGTCTCTCCTGCTCCTCTTCAAGCCGCTGATACTCCATAAAGCGCAGCTCCGCCGCTTCCAGCGATGCACCGTCCCCTTGATTTTGGTCACATCCCGCCTCAACTGCCAGGGACTGCAAACGTATGCTCATGCTCTCGACAACACCACGAGCTTCATTCAGCTCTTGTTGCAACATCTCCCTCTGCTTCTCGTATTGGGCATACAAAGCAGCGTTTGACTGCGTTTCCTTCACAGAGCGAGCGAGTTGCAACACTACCTGTTCTGGTGTGCTATCAATCGGTTCACGGCGAAGCTGTCGTACAACGGCATCGACCTGATCCGAAAAGTCAGTGATCTCCTCCTCTATCTGGCGCAACTGGAGTCTTGTCTTTTCAACCTGTTCCAGTTTGCCAAACAGGTCCCGCACTCGCTCTACCATCTCCAGCGCCTCTTCCGGCAAGGAATCAGCGCTCAGACCGGTCGCTCCGACTGCTGCTTTCCATTTCTCCCGCAGCTCATTGAGCCGGGCCGTCACCACGGCAAGGCGTGCTTCCGCTTCCTCTAATTCCTGATTCAGGCGCTCCCGCTCTTCAATGCACCGATCACGCTCCTGCCGTAACCGTTCTTCTTCCCGAATCTGTTGTTCGGCACACTCCAGAACCGCTTTTAAGGGAAGACCCCCACCACGCCCCACAGGTACCTCTTTCCCTAACAACGCCATTAGCCGAACAATGTGCCCATCACGAACCTCAAGGATATGCTTCAACTGGCCGCGGAGTGTCGCCAGCTGCTGCAGTTCCCTCAATAACTCTTCCAGTTTCTGTAACCATGCCCGCATCTCTTTCGGCATCAATACATCTATTCCCCAGGGCGCCCACAGTGCACACCATTGCTCCCATAATGCATCCCGAGACTGCTCTACCTCCGCTCGTTTCCGGTGGAACGTTTCGAGCTGCTGCTCCAATTCTTTCCGCTGCACGCGCAACGCCACTAGTCGCTGCACCCGCTCTGCATCGTGGCGCAGGCGGTCCGCAATGGTGTCTGCCTCCGCTACTTGTCGCTCATAGCGCTCGGGCAATCCCCCTTCGCCCTCCAAGTGTCGCAGTGCCTCCTGGATATCTTCTCCGGCGAGCCAATGGCGGCGGATCAAACGCCATAGTACCTCTCTTTGACGTCGAGCCTCTTTGAGCTGTCTCTCGCTGGGCAGGGTTCCATGGCTCTTGATCTCTTCGAGTTCCCGTTTGATCCGGCGCAATGAGTCAGCACACTGAGTCTCCTGTTCCCCGATCTGCTCCACGCACCGTTTCAGGTCTTCCATCTCTTCTCCGTAACGGTCGACGGTTTCACGCGATGGAACGGGGGTTGCCAGTAGCCACCCCTCTGTCTGACCGGTTAAACCGAGCCGTTTCCGGGCCTGTTGGCATTGCCTTTCCAAGGTGGCAATCTCTGTCTCGAGATCCCGCACCCGTTCGTCGAGGTTCCCTCCACTACGTGCCTCCTGCAAGGCCTGCCGCAAAAGGTCCTGCACCGGCTGGTCGGAGAACCGGGCAAGCGAAGCATGCACTTTTTCAAGACGGGAGCTCAATCGATGGCGCAGTTCTTCAATCCGGGACCTTTCTTCCTGTAATCTCTGTAACTCTCTACCAAGGATGCCGATCCGCCGCTGCTGCTTGAGAATCGGTCGCAAAACCTCACTCTTCTCAAGCGAAAGATCGGGACGAACCGTTTGCAACAGAGAGCTGGCATCCAACAACAATTGCTCATATGTTGCCTTGAGCCGAGGCTGCTTCTGTTGTGCCGCACGAAAGCTAGCCAGACGTTGATAGAGTGCATCGATCAGCTCTGCCTGCTGCAAGAGCTCTTCATCCACATTGAGCGCAGCCAGACGTCTCTGAACTTCACTGAGCTTGGCCTGAGCCTGCCGCTCCAGCAATCGAGCCTCATCGAGTCGGGAAACCGCTTCTCGACGACGTTTCCCGAAATCAGCGGAAAGAATGGCGACATCGGAAAACTGCGCCAATCTTTGAAGCAATTCCCTGCGCCGAACCAGTTTTGGCACCGTTCGCCGAATCCGCTCCAAACGGGCAACAGCAGCCCGCTTTTCGCCCAGTCGTTTTTGCAACCGCTCCAAATCTGCACATGCCGCCTCATATGTCTGACGATGAGCCTTCCATGTGCGACTGGAGAGGGAGCTTTCCTGCAGCGCCTGCCGAAGTCTGCGATACTCCGCCAGAGCCGCATTGATGGCTTGGGTAGAACCCCTGGGACGGAACAACGCATCCGCTTCTTTTTCCAGCCGTTGCAACACCCTGTGAACTGCAGGGGTACCCAAAGAAGCCGCAAACAGCGCCTGTCCAACCTCTCCTTCCTGAGCCAGGATCGCCTCCCCGCCCCTCACCAGCTCCCTGTGATCGATAGCGAACAGACTCCCAAACAGCTCTGCCGTGATTCCGCGCAGAAAAGGAATCAATCGGCTTTCTTCGAGTGGCTCCCCCTCAGGGGTCAACAAGGTGTTTTTATATCCTTTACGACGTATGAAACAGAGTTCACGACCATCGTCATCACGCAGACAACCCCCTATACGCAACTCACCATGGGAGTGAAGAAAATTGTCTTCGGTACGATTGGGAATGCCAAACAGCAACGCCTTCAACGCACGTAATGAGGAACTCTTGCCTGCCTCATTGGCGCCGTATATGAGGTGGAATCCGCCCGGCCCTTTCCCGAACACGAGTTTGCGCTCGGAAAAAGGACCATAGGCGATGAGATCCAGCTCCTTCAACTCCATCTTCGGTCGTAGATTGTCCCATTAGGGATTGGGGAAGCTTTTGTCACTCCCCCGGTGCCTTGGCCTTGACTGAAAGGGCATGCAGCTGGCCATTACGCAGCTCCTCCGAAAAAAGCGCAAGAATCGGCTGCTGGCGCTGCAATGTCCGCTTGCCCCGAAAGAATTCGCTGATCACCCATACCTCAAAATGGCAATCAGCTCCCTTGACCTCAATCTCCGCATCAGGGCACAACCCCTTGATGCGTTCGGCTACTTCACGCTTGTCCATCACCCGCATCCCGCCTAGAAGCAGCATCCTGCAGCAGCGGCAAAAGCTCACCGCTCTCCAGCATCTCCTCAACGATATCACTGCCGCCAATGATCTCACCATTGACAAACAGTTGCGGATAGGTAGGCCAACCGGAAACACTTGGCAGATTCTCGAAAATAGCCGGGGATTCAATTACATTGACATAGGCAAAGCCAACTCCGGTGGACTTGAGCAACTCTGCGGCCTTGGCCGAAAAGCCGCAGTAAGGTTCATTGGGGGTGCCCTTCATGTAAAGGATAATGGGATTGTCCTGAATCTGTTGCCTGATGGTCTCTTCGATGTTCATGCTTTTTCCTGGCTAAAAGGTTGACGGATGTCCCCGTGCGGGGAATATTTGCCCCGGTTCTGTTTCGGGGCGGGTAGTATATCCTTATGTCTCGGAACCGGCTAACAAGCGAGTGGTTAATAGTGCCTTGGCATCCTCTAGCGCTCGTTCCAACTGCTCCTTGCTGAGGGGATCAAACGGCTCCTCACCCCCCAACAGCTCCGGCGGTAACCTTTTTCGCAGCGGAGAAAGCAAGGTGGCAAACCGCTCCCGATCCTCTTTATCCAGCTCCAGTGCACCAATTGCCTCCAGCAATCCACCCAGCCCTTCCTCTCTTGCCTCTAGCTCAGCCATAGAAAGAGGTGATCGGGTTTGTAGAAGAAATCTCTCCAGCCAGACCCCAGCCCCTGTGGGGCCGGCTTCCAAGGCCAAAGAGCGAAACTCCTGATACCAATGAACGTATCCGGCATGTAGCTCCGCATGAAGCGGGGTCTCCCCTTTCAAAACAAGGCGAACCACTACAGGACGACCTTCTGCAGCTTCAAGAAGCTGGCAAAATTGCGCCTGCACTAGACCGTACAGTGCATCAACCGATTCGCAGCAGGTGACATCCACCCGGCATTCTGCCCAACGCAACACATCGACGCTATGATGTTCAGCACTGGAAACTGCTCCGTCCTCCACACTTACCAGGGTACAACCCTTGGCACCCTTTTCTCGAATATGGCGCCCCTGCAGATTTCCGGGAAACAGGATCCAGGGTTCCCTGCAGACAACTTCTCTGCGGTGGATATGCCCCAAAGCCCAGTACTGATACCCTTTGCTACGCAATCCATCAGTACTACAGGGTGCGTAGGGAGCATGACCTGGTTTTCCGTCAAGCGAGGTATGCAACAAACCAATATTGAAATAATGGGGATCCCCCTGCGGGAAACCCCGGGAGAGATCCTCCATTACCTCCCGGGTAGCAAACCCCTGACCATGAACCACCACCCCCAGCTCCTTCAGGAGGACACTTTCTGGCCTTGAAGTGGGGAAAAAGGTTACATTGTCGGGTAATCGAAGATGCCGGGTAAT
This sequence comes from uncultured Chromatiales bacterium, assembly GCA_964557025.1. Lineage (GTDB taxonomy): Bacteria > Pseudomonadota > Gammaproteobacteria > Thiohalospirales > Thiohalospiraceae > DRMK01. The sequence continues at coordinate 48,083 of CAZKYF010000025.1, forward strand.
CTGACTGGCGGCATCGTGATTCCCAGAAACCAGAAAAACCCGGATACCAGCTTCCCGTAACCGGTTCATACAAGAGGCAAAATAGAGACCGGTATTATAGTCTTTCCACCCCCCATCGTAGAGATCACCCGCCAGCAATAGAAAATCGACCGATTCACCGATGGCAAGATCGATCAGATTGTTGAACGCATGGCGAGTGGCGCCACGGAGTAGCTCTACCGGGGCACCCTCGTATCGCTCTACCCCTTGCAGCGGACTGTCAAGATGGATGTCAGCGGCATGGATAAAACGGAATCTCACCGGGTAACCCCCCACAGGTTACGCAACCGTTCACGATTCATCGCCAACCATTGCAAGGCAATGATGGGCGCGGCCGAGTTGATCCGCCCTTCCTGCAACAATGCCATGGCCTGCTGGAAAGAGACCACGGTCACCCGGATGTCCTCATGCTCTTCGGCCAGCCCATGAATTCCGCCGACATCGGAGACATCTGCTTTTCCACAGTAGAGTCTGATACGTTCCGAAGTCCCACCCGGACTTACCAGATAGTCTGCGACTGACACCAGCTCCATCAGCTCACAATCAGCCTCTTCCCGGGCCTCCCGCCGTGCCACCGTTTGGGGGGGTTCTCCATTCTCAATCATCCCTGCAATACATTCCAACAACCAAGGCCCCCCTTCCGCTTCCAGTGCGCCGATACGAAATTGCTCAACGAGCACGACCTTATCGCGTACTGGGTCATAGGGAAGCACTGCCACTGCATGGCCCCGCTCAAACAGTTCCCGGGTGATCACCGGCGTCCAGCCACCGGCAAATAGGCGATGACGGAGACGGTAGCGATAAAGCCGGAAAAAACCGGAATAACCCGTCTCTCGCTCAATGATCTTTACCCCTTCTGGCGCGTGCATAACAGTGCTCCCTGTATTGTTTTCTCCAGACCACCGGATAAGACACCGAGTCTATCCCAAAGCGCTACAGCGCGGCTGGGGCAACCAAGAAAGATCACAGGAGCCATCTCGGACCACAATGACGAACAAAGACACGAAGCACATATCTCACCCCTGAAGCCGCTCTTGCTCTCTCTTGCTCAGCTTGGCCACCACCAGCCGATATGATTGCTCAGACAGATTCAGCAACATCCCGTCGGGTAGATCCCCTTCCAGAGATACCGTTATCCAGTGCCGCTTGTTCATATAATAGCCGGGTGTGACCGAAGCATACTTACCCACCAGCAATTCGGTATCAGCAGGAGGGCATTTCAACGTCAGCTTTGGTGATTCGTCTTTTTGGGATACCAGCGCAAACATCTTGCCGGCCACCTTGAATACCCGCGCTTCTGGCCCAAAGGGATATCCATCTTCCACCCCTTTGAATCCCGCCAAATAGTGTTCCAGCTCTTGCCTGTTCATTGCGATAATTCTTCCTCTGTCACGCAAAACAAAAAAAGGGCCCAAAGGCCCTTTCCTTCGCACCGGCTTCGCGAGCCTATTCTTCTTTTCCCACAGCCTTCATGCTCAGACGGATACGCCCCTGCTTGTCCACCTCCAGCACCTTGACCTTGACCACATCCCCTTCCGAAAGCTTATCACTCACATGCTGCACCCGCTCATCCGAGATCTGGGAAATATGGACCAACCCATCCTTACCAGGAAGAATGGTCACGAAAGCCCCGAAATCCATCAACTTGACTACCTTGCCCTCATAGACCTGCCCCACCTCCACATCAGCGGTGATCTGCTCAATACGGCGTAAAGCCTCCTGTCCGGCGGCGCTGTCTACGGAGGCGATCTTTACGGTACCGTCATCACTGATATCGATGACCGCACCGGTTTCCTCAGTGATAGAGCGGATGGTTGCACCTCCCTTACCAATCACATCGCGAATCTTTTCTGGATTGATACGAATGGTGATGTAACGCGGGGCATAGTCAGACATCTCGGTACGCGGCGCAGAGATCACCTGATTCATGGCGTTCAATATGTATTTCCGTCCCTCGGTCGCCTGATCCAGCGCCTGCTGCATGATTTCACGAGTAATCCCCTCGATCTTGATATCCATCTGCAGCGCGGTCACCCCTTGCTCGGTACCTGCCACCTTGAAATCCATATCACCGAGATGATCCTCGTCTCCCAGAATATCGGTCAAGACCGCAAAGCGTTCTCCTTCCTTGATCAAACCCATAGCGATACCAGCCACCGGGGCTTTGATGGGCACGCCAGCGTCCATAAGTGCCAAACTGGTCCCACAGACCGAGGCCATGGAGCTGGAACCGTTGGATTCAGTAATCTCGGAGACCACTCGAATGGAGTAAGGGAATTCGTCGGTACTGGGCATCACCGCCGCCACACCCCGCTTGGCCAATCGGCCATGTCCAATTTCCCGTCGCTTGGGGCTGCCGATGAAACCGGTCTCACCTACGCTGTAGGGAGGGAAATTATAATGCAGCATGAAAGACTCGCGGCGCTCCCCCTCAATGGCATCAATAAGCTGCGCATCCCGTTCGGTGCCAAGCGTGGTCACCACCAACGCCTGGGTTTCTCCCCGGGTGAAGAGAGCAGAACCATGAGTGCGCGGCAACACCCCCACCTGGATATCCAGGTTACGCACGGTCCGGGTATCACGGCCATCGATGCGCGGCTCACCCGCCAGGATGCGCTCCCGGACGAGGCGTTTTTCCAGATCGGCTATTGCCTCCCTCAGCTGCTCGGCAGAGTAACCATTTTCATGCTCTCCTTCCGTGGCCAGTTTCTCTACCACTGCCTTGCGAATCTCGGCCAACCGAGCATAACGCTCTTGCTTTTGCTGAATTCGATAAGCCTCCTCGATGTCGGCCTGGCACGCCTCGGACACTGCTGCATAGAGCGCTTCGTCCCGCCCCGGAGGTTGCCATTCCCAAGCGGGCTTACCTGCCTGAGCTGCCAGCTCCCGAATTGCTTCGATGGCGATCTGCATCTGCTCGTGGCCATACATCACGGCACCGAGCATCACTTCTTCGGAAAGTTCCTTCGCCTCGGACTCTACCATCAACACAGCACTCTCGGTGCCCGCCACCACCAGATCCAGCAACGATTCCTTCAGTTGGCTCAAAGAGGGGTTCAACAGGTACTCCCCCCCCCTGTAACCTACCCGAGCGGCTCCCAGCGGTCCGTTAAACGGCACCCCAGAGATAGCCAGCGCCGCAGAAGCGCCGATCAGGGAAGGAATATCGGGATCGATCTCGGGATCCAATGAGAGTACCGTACAGATAACCTGGACTTCGTTGGTAAACCCTTTGGGAAAGAGCGGCCGCAGGGGCCGATCGATCAGGCGGGAGGTCAACGTCTCTTTTTCACTGGGACGCCCTTCCCTCTTGAAGAAACCACCCGGAATTTTTCCCGCAGCATAGGTACGCTCCTGATAGTTCACGGTCAACGGAAAGAAATCCCGTCCCTCCACGGCCTCCTGCTGGGCAACGACGGTAACCAACACCACCGTATCGCCCATCGCCACCTTCACCGCGCCGGTAGCCTGACGCGCAATCTGTCCGGTCTCCAGGCTGACCGGGTGGTTACCATACTGAAACTCTTTTCTAACGATGGTCACTTGCTGTTCCTTCGGGGTGATGGCTGAAAGCCGTGAATCAATAGGTTAGCGACGCAGGCCGAGACGACCAATCAGAGCACGATAGCGCTCTACATCCTTCCTTTTCAGATAATCCAGCAACTTGCGGCGCTGGCTGACCATGCGCAGCAGTCCTCGGCGGGAATGATGGTCGTGGATATGCTTCTTGAAATGATCAGACAGATCTTCAATCTGTGCCGTAAGCAGGGCAACCTGCACCTCCGGCGAACCGGTATCGTTCTCGCCACGCTGGAACTCTTTGACGATTCCGGCCTTGGCTTCTGCATTCAATGACATGAATTGTAACTCCTACATTGCCAATCAACCGTCTCCGTCAGACGGCTTATTAAACGGTGCATTGTAACGTTAACCACCTCTCGGGGACAAGCCAAACCTGACAATAAACCAGCATATCAAGCGCTCAGCAATCGCTTGGGCGCCACCCGGCCATCGTCGAGAACGGCACCCACACCAAGGAAGATCGCTTCTCCATCATACAAACGAACCCAACCGCTAGCCGAAAGTTGTGGAACAAAGACCGGTTGTCCCTTGCGCAGATAGTAGGCCGCTTCCCGCGAGAGCTCCACGGCTGGCCAATCTGCCAATGCCTGCTCCATCGGAAGCAACAGCCGATCCAGCGCCGCAATGCCCCCTTGTTCCATCTGCGACTCAAGCTGCCCCAGGGTTACGGCATCCTTCAGTTCGAAGGGACCCGCTTTAGTGCGAACCAATCCCCCAAGGTAGGCACAGCATCCGAGTGCCTGGCCGATATCCTCCGCCAGTGTCCGGATGTAGGTTCCTTTTGAACAGTGGATGTCGAGGTGCAACTCTTTCCCCGAAATCTCCAACAGCTGCAACTCGTGAATGGTGACGATGCGCGGCTTGCGTTCAACCTCAATACCTTGTCGGGCCAGCTTGTAAAGAGGCTGCCCTTGGCGTTTGAGCGCCGAGTGCATGGGAGGAATCTGCTGAATCTCTCCAACGAAGCGCCGTAGCACCGCGTTCACCTGTTGTTCATCCAGTTCGGGAACCGGTTGACGCTCAATCACCTCACCTTCGGCATCACCGCTGCTGGTGCGCTCTCCCAAGTGAACCACCCCTTGATAACGCTTATCCGCATCCAACAAAAAAGCGGACATCTTGGTGGCTTCACCCAAACAGATAGGGAGCACCCCACTGGCCAAGGGATCGAGGTTACCAGTATGTCCCGCCTTACGCGCATTAAACAGTCTTTTAACCTTTTGCAGCGCCTGGTTGGATGTGATACCGCGGGGCTTATCCAGCAACAGGATCCCGTCGACCCGTCGACCCTTGTGACGATTTCTGCTCATTTATTTTGCTTTCGGTCCGATGCCACCGCCGCATCGATCAATGCGCTCAGCTCGGCACCCTTTTCAATGGATTGATCGTAGTGGAAATGGAGCTGGGGAATTGAACGCAATCGCAGGCGACGCCCCAGAAACTTGCGCAACACCCCAGCAGCCTCATTGAGAATCGCCACGCTGGTGGCTCGTGCCTCCTCGTCTCCGGTAAGCAAGGTGACATAGACCTTGGCAAGAGAAAGATCTCGGGTCACCTCCACATCGACCACGGTCACCATCCCCAGGCGGGGGTCCTTTACCTCCTCCCTGATGAGCTGGGCCAGTTCCCGTTGCAACTGTTCCGCAACGCGGCGGGTACGGCTAAACTCCTTAGGCACAGCGAATCAGTCGATCTTGCGGGTAACCTGAACCCGCTCGTAAACCTCGATCTGGTCACCGATCTTGACATCATCGTAGTTTTTCACACCGATGCCGCACTCCAGTCCTTGCTTGACCTCATTGACGTCATCCTTGAACCGACGCAAGGATTCGAGCTCCCCTTCAAAGATAACCACATTGTCGCGCAGCACACGGATAGGATTGTTCCGTTTGACCACCCCTTCGGTAACCATACAGCCGGCAATGGCGCCGATCTTCGGCGCGCGGAACACATCCCGTACCTCAGCCAGCCCAATGATCTCCTCTTTGAATTCAGGCGCAAGCATACCGCTCATCGCCTGCTTAATCTCATCAATCAGGTCGTAGATGACACTATAGTAGCGGATCTCCACACCCTCTTCCTGCGCCAGGTTACGACTACCCGCCTCAGCTCGCACATTGAAACCGATAATGATGGCTCCCGACGCAAGTGCCAGATGAACATCAGACTCAGTGATACCACCAACACCACTGGATATCACCTCTACTCGCACCTCATCGGTGGAAAGTTTGCTCAACGCGTCACTAATGGCTTCCACGGAGCCCTGCACGTCAGCCTTGAGAACAATCTTAAGGGTTATAACCTTTCCTTCCTCCATCTTGGAGAACATGTTTTCCAGTTTGGCAGCCTGCTGTCGCGCCAGCTTGATCTCACGATATTTGCCCTGTCGGAAAAGAGCCACTTCCCGGGCCTTGCGCTCACTGGCCACCACCATCGCCTCGTCACCAGCGGCAGGTGTCCCCGACAGCCCCAGGATCTCCACCGGGATGGAAGGACCCGCTTCGGTAACCGGTTTGCCATTCTCATTCAGCATGGCACGCACCCGCCCGTACTCCTGGCCAGCCAAGAGAACATCGCCTTTATGAAGGGTCCCACGCTGCACCAGCAGCGTCGCAACCGCACCACGTCCGCGATCGAGGCGTGATTCGATAATCACCCCGTGAGCAGGCCCGTACTTTGGTGCTTTCAGTTCGAGCACCTCAGACTGCAACAGAATACCTTCCAATAGATCATCCACCCCTTCACCGGTCTTGGCAGAGACGTTGACGAACATGGTATCGCCGCCCCACTCTTCGGGGATGACATCCAGCTGCGCCAACTCTCCCTTAACCCGTTCCGGATCAGCCTCGGGTTTATCAATCTTGTTTACTGCCACAATCAAAGGAACTTCCGCCGCCTTGGCATGCTCGATGGCCTCTTTGGTCTGCGGCATCACTCCGTCGTCGGCCGCCACAACCAGGACAATGATATCGGTTACCTTGGCGCCCCTGGCGCGCATAGCTGTAAAGGCGGCATGCCCCGGAGTATCGAGAAAGGTGATAGTTCCCCCATCGATATCTACATGGTAAGCGCCAATATGCTGAGTAATCCCACCCGCTTCTCCAGCGGTCACCTTTGACTGGCGAATATAATCCAGAAGAGAGGTCTTGCCGTGATCTACATGCCCCATGATGGTAACTACCGGTGGCCGGGTAATTTCCTCTCCGGCAACCTCGCCAGCGCTCATGGCCAGCTCCTCTTCGATACTGGTCTCTTTCTTCAGCAGTGCCTTGTGCCCCATTTCCTCCACCAAGATGGCTGCCGTATCCTGATCCAGCACCTGATTGATGGTCACCATAGTGCCCATCTTCATCAAGACCTTGATCACCTCGGCTGCCTTCACCGACATCCGTTGCGCGAGCTCCGCCACCGTAATGGTCTCAGGGATAGCGATCTCCCGAACTACCGGGCCGACCGGCTTCTCGAACCCATGCTGGGGTGCTGCCGCCTTGACCGCCGCTCGCCCCGCTTTCTTGCGACGCGATGGCCTGGCCTTGCGACCTTCCTTGGAAAGCCCCAATCGGTCCATCTTCTCCTTTTTCTCGGGCGGACGTGGGGCTGGCTTTCCCTTCGCCTTTTTCTCTACCGGCTCTTCCTTGGAGCGTTTCTTTTCTTCTGCAGGAGGGGCTTCCTCGACCGGTGCAGGTTCAGCGACAACCTCCTCAACTGCTCGCTTCTCCTCTTCCGCTTTTCTGGCAGCCTCCTCTTCAGCACGACGCCGTGCCTCCTCTTCGCGCCGGCGCGCCTCCTCCTCACGTCGACGTGCCTCTTCAGCAGCCTCTCGCTCAGCCCGCTCCTGTTCCAGACGGCGACTCTCTTCCTCCATCACCACACTGCGCTTGACATAGGTTCGCTTCTTGCGAACCTCGACAGTGACCGTCTTAGCCGAAGTACTCCGGCCCGAACCCAATTTGACTTCGCTAACGCTCTTGCGCTTCAGGGTGACTTTCTTGGGAGCTGCGGCCCCTTCCGCGGCACCGTGTTTGCCGCGCAGATAGGTGAGCAACTTCCGTTTGTCCTCGTCTCCGATGATACTCTCAGGCTGCATTGTGGAGATGCCGGCTTCCTGGAGTTGCTCGAGGAGCCGCTCAACCGGGATGCCTACCGTTTTGGCAAATTCCTTGACACTTACTTCAGCCATTGGTCCCCTCCCTCTATTCCTGTGCCTGTTCGGCAAACCAGGGTTCACGCGCCTTCATGATCAACTGAGCCGCTCGCTCCTCATCGAGCCCCTCGATCTCCAGCAAATCGTCAACCCCTTGTTCCGCCAACTCCTCCAGCGTGGTAACCCCGTGGCTGGCAAGCTTTGCGGCCAGCTCTTCATCCATTCCTTCCATGGCCAGCAACTCTTCGCTGGGTTCTGCAACACCGAGATAGGCCTCTTCCTTGGAGATCGCCATGGTCAACAGGGCATCCTTGGCACGCTCACGCAGCTCAGTAACGATCTCCTCATCAAACTCCTCGATCTCCAACATCTCACTGGCTGGCACATAGGCCACCTCTTCGATACTGGAAAACCCCTCTCTGGCCAGTATTTCGCCCACCTCTTCATCCACACCCAGGTGTTCCTGGAACAGCTGGATCAACTTAGTGGTCTCCTGCTCACTCTTCTCCTCTGCCTGGGCCTCAGTCATAACGTTGAGCTCCCAGCCGGTCAATTCACTAGCCAGACGAACATTCTGACCGTTGCGGCCGATAGCTTGGGCCAACATCTCTTCCTCAACCACGATATCCATGCTGTGGGCATCTTCGTCAATCATCACCGAAGAGACTTCCGCAGGTGCCATAGCATTAATCACAAAAAGTGCCGGATTCTCGTTCCACAACACGATATCCACCCGTTCTCCAGCCAGCTCGTTGGACACCGCCTGCACTCGGGAACCTCGCATACCAACACAGGCACCAACCGGATCGAGCCGGGGGTCGTTGGAATGAACGGCGATTTTGGCACGTAGACCGGGATCTCTCGCCGCACCTCGGATCTCAATCAGGCCATCTCCCACCTCCGGCACCTCCAGCTTGAACAGCTCGATGATGAACTCCGGTGCTGTACGGCTAACGAATAGCTGGGGACCGCGGGGTTCATGTCGAACATCCTTGAGATAACCCCGCAATCGATCCCCGGTGCGCACCGGTTCCCGTGGAATCATCTCCTCCCGCGGGATAAACGCCTCTACATTGTTTCCCAGGTCCAGGATCACGTTACCCCGTTCGACACGCTTGACTGTGCCGTATAACATCTCACCAATACGTCCCTTGTATTCTTCGACGATTCTGGCCCGCTCAGCCTCACGTACTTTCTGGACAATAACCTGTTTGGCAGTCTGGGCGGCAATCCGGCCAAAAGTCACCGATTCGATCTCCTCCTCAATATATTCGCCGACCTGGACATCCGGATTGTCCTCTCGCGCAGCGCTCAATGTAAACTGCCGCAGCGGATGTTCGACGGCGTCGTCCTCCACCACCTGCCAGCGTCGGAAGGTCTTGTAATCTCCAGTCTCCCGGTCGATCTCCACCCGAACATCGATGTCGCCCCCGTGACGCTTCCTGGTGGCGGTCGCCAAGGCGGCCTCAATCGCCTCGAATATCACCTCCTTGTCCACCCCCTTTTCATTGGACACGACATCAACAACAAGCAGGATCTCTTTATTCATACCACGCCTCTACAAAACCAGATACTTTCCCTTGCAGTCCGGGTTTCCGCCCGAGCCTTTCCCTTGACTGCCAAGTACAGCGGCTCTAAACACCCGATCTGCTCCAACGCCATTCTCGATATCCGAGCCTGGTTATAACTCCGGCACCAGTCGGGCCTTGTCGATTTCCTCGGGGGCCAACAATATCTCCTCCCCCTCCATCTCCAGCACGACCTTGCCATCCCGGACACCCCCAAGCCGACCGCTCATCTTGCGCCGCCCCTCACGAGGAATCCCCAACAATAGGCGGACCCGTTTTCCGGTAAAACACTCAAACTGGGTCAAGTTGAACAGGGGACGATCGAGCCCCGGGGAGGAAACCTCCAGAACATATTCCCCCTTGATGGGGTCTTCAATATCCAGCACGCCGCTGATCTGATGACTGGCACGGGCACAATCATCAACACTGACACCTTGGTCACTGTCGATGTAGACCCGCAGTATCGAATGCTTTCCCTGCGGCAGATACTCAGCTCCCACCAACTCATAACCCAGCGCCGCCACTGCCGGGTGCAAAATGTCATACAGCTCTCTACTGACCTGACGCACCATCGTCTTTCAACTGCAAACAAAAAATGGGCCATACGGCCCACTCTCATGACACCGCGCTACTGCGCGGACATCAGCTAAGTATTATAGCATCAATAGCTTATAATAAAAAAGCCCCGGAACCGGGGCTTTTTTATTATCATGAAAATTTGGTAGCGGGGGCAGGATTTGAACCTACGACCTTCGGGTTATGAGCCCGACGAGCTACCGGACTGCTCCACCCCGCATCCGAGCTTTACTATAATACAGAAAACAAAACCGTGAGGCAAGTTTTTGAAACACCCTATCTGCCCATTGTCTGTCACCTACTTCACCAACTTTCAAAGGGCCCAGAATGCCTGAGTTACCCGAGGTAGAAATTACGCGCCGAGGCATCGCGCCCCATATCACGGGAAGCCGAATTACCGGCATTACGGTGCGCGAATCACGGCTACGCTGGCCTATCCCACCAGAG
>CAZKYF010000026.1:0-60683 GCA_964557025.1 uncultured Chromatiales bacterium
TCGATGAAGACGATGAGGGTGCAGCGCGGCCCCCTGTTCTCGAACCAGTCGTGTGGAGAGCCGTCGATTTGAACCAGCTCACCCCGGCAGGGCCGGCGCGGTCGGCGTTGGTGGATGCGCGCCTGCCTGCGTGCCTTGGGCTTCCAGAGGCCGTCGGCGATCATCCATTGGCGCAGGGTCTCGACGGAGAGCCTGTGGCCATGGCATTCGACCCGCTTCTCACAGGCCAGGGTGGGACCGAAATCGGCGTAGCGGGCCCGGACCAGGTCGAGAGCCTTCCGCCAGAGCGCATCGGCAATCCGGTTGTTGGGGCGCTTGCCCCGGTGACGGGAAACCAGTCCAGCCGCCCCCTCGGCCCGGTAGCGCTGCACCAGACGCTTGATCTGCCGCACACTCAAGCCCAACTGCCGGGCCGCATCCCTCTGCCGAAGCCGTTTATCCGCTACCTGCCGGATCACCCCCACCCGATCCAACTCCCGTTGACTCATCGTAATGTGCTCCTCTGCCACTGCCCCTCCTGAAATCAAAAGGGGACATTTTAGAATTGGAAAAAGGGGACATTACTGCTTTGGGCTAACACGTAGCTTCTCTCTCATTTGACAAGAAGATAGATCTGGTTAAACTTAAGAATATAGGACTTTTCAGTTTATTTCCTAAAAACAACCATAAAACAATAAGATATAGATTCCACTTTTGAGGGTAAGTATTTCACATCGAACCTGTCGGTGTGAGCTGTTTGTGCATGTTTGAGGTTATGGTTTTTTTGGGGGACGAAGCATATTTATGAAATATCTCGATAGGATAAAGCGCAATGTCGTGCGACTGGAAGATGAAGACTGGCCTAGTTTAGAAACGTTTCAGGCGGAAATTAAAAAGGAGGATCCAGATTTCCGTCCCTTTGATCAACGCTATTTTTATTGGACGCAAGACAAAAATCCACATCGAGGAAAAAACGGTCCTCAACTCTGGGTATATCGTGGTGGCGATGGTAGCATCCACGGGCAACAGGTTGGCATTCCATTTTCACTTTCAGTTGAGGGCAAATCGTATCGTGCATCCTGGGCTGTTAATTTGATGGTTAGTCCATCTTTTCGGATGCGGGGTATTGGTAACGCGTTGAGTTCTATTCATCAGGAGGATAGCGATATCACTCTTGGAATAGGGATATCGGAGGAAGCATACAACGCTTATTTACGCGCAGGTTGGATCGATTTGGGCAAAATGGAGGTATTTATTCGTCCTATAGATGCACACGCAATGCTTCCCTTATTTGGATTGTCATCCGAGAACTTTTTTTACCGCTGTGCAGCGGGACTTTGTAATGGATTCCTACGCATTCTCGATTTCAATACCAAGCTTATTTATCGTTTTTTAAGAGGAATAAGAATAGAGCCTATCGAACGGTTCGATCCTCGCGTCGAGCAAATATGGGAAAAAGCCAAAGTACACTACCCCGTCCTGGCAACTCGTAATTTTAGGAGCCTCAAATGGCGTTTTGATGAGGCAGTGGAATCCACTTGCTATCAGCGTTTTTATGTATGGAAACGAGAAAAGATCTGTGGTTATTTCGTTTTGCGTGAAGGCGTTCGTAATGGTGTACGGGTAACGAGCGTCGTGGATTTTCTATGTCCACCTCCTTTTGTTTCCTCTCTGATGGCCGGAGTATTGAATGTGGCTCACCAAGGGGGGGCTGCTGCACTTTATTGTCGATTGAATCTTTTTGGTGCCACCAAGCATCTCTATCCGTTGGGATTTTGCAAACGTCCCTCATTCACCCGCATAATGGCTGCCCCAAATGAGAGCTCTGAATTGGCGACAATACTTCCTAAGGATCCATCTGCTTGGTTCGTGACGATGGCGGACAGTGATGGAGACTATTTTGAGGAACAAGAGCTACAAACTCGCACATCTATGGAACTAGCAAAAATCGAGGCCCCAAGCTCAGCATCGGCCAAGCCAAAGAAGCTTTCTGCTCTTTGAGCAGTTTGTTTCAGAATAGCATGCTAATAAAAAAGAATAAAAAAGCGGATCCCGAAAAGGGATCCGCTTTTTTTATATGGTCGTTATTAAGTGAATTACCTAACTTAACGTGCTGCTATTTGCTTGGAACGAACAATCTGGTATGCCCGTGAAAGATAGGTTAAAGGCACACTCCAGACATGAACCAGTCTGGTAAATGGGAACATCAAAAACACCGTCATTCCCAGCAGCATATGGAACTTGTAGATAGGATTCACATCCTTAATCAGGCTAGGATCCGCCTGCAGTGTCGCCACGCTCTGCACATACTGAGTAAGGGCAATCATGGTGGATGCATCACCATCGGCTACATGCTTCATGGAAACCAGGGTGGTAAGTAACCCTACGAGCACAGTGGCCAACAGCCAACCGATGACGAATAAATCCCGCTTTCTGCCTGCGGCTACGATGCGGGGATCTTGCAAGCGGCGCAGAGTTAGCATGGTGGCTCCCGCTAGACACATACCGCCAAACAGAATCCCCAAAATAATGGCCATCTTTTGGTGCGCCATATCCGAAATGCCAAGGGCGAGGAACACACTGTGTGGGGTGAGCATCCCAAAGAAGTGCCCAAAGAAGATGGCGATAATGCCTACGTGAAACAGGTTGCTCGCCAAACGCATCTTGTCATTATTAAGGAACTGGGATGAATCTGCTTTCCAGGTGTACTGCTCCCGGTCAAAACGCACCCAGCTGCCCAACAGAAAAATAGTACCTGCAATATAAGGATAGACTCCGAATATAAAGTCATTCATAACCTTTCTCCTCAAGCTGCGCGGGCCAGATGGCCCCGGCTTTCTATGATTCGAATCAGTCGCGCATAGGGACTGCCCGCCTTCTCCAGGTTTTGCGCCAGTGCAGTCAGCACTTTTAGCGCGTCTCCTAGAAAGACGCGTGCCTGCATTTCATCCAGTGTAGAGACATATTCCAGAATGAGCGGCAGGTAATCTGGCAGCTCTCCATCAACAACGTCCAGCCCTGCAGCCCGGTAGTGCTCACCAAGGTCAACCAGTGCTGGGCCGCGCCCCCGATCATCTCCAAATAGGTGATGGGTCAGGTGCAGATCATGCTCCGGTGTCATATCGAAGGTCTGCACATAAGTTTCCTGCAGTCCCGTCAGAGTATGCATCTGCATCCAGGCGACGATGTCGCTGAGTGTTTTGCGCTCATGCTCGTTCATATCCGGATCGGTTTCCACCAGCTCCGCCATCTTCGGCAAGTGCTCCATTAGCTCGGCATTTGGATAGTCGAGCAGACGTGCAATCAATCGGTACAATTGCATGGATTGATTCTCCATTTAATAACGATAGAAGGTTGTACAACAAGATCACTACGGAGATCTACTCCGTTGGCCTGCCTCCATCCAGTTCATCTTGCCATTTCTCAAGGGCCTCCCAGTCACCTTTGGCGGCCATTGCCGCTTGCTCAGGCCACGTTGCCGGGTTTGCTCGGTTAAACTGTGGCCCAGCTCCAGTAAGTATCTCCTTGATCGCATCCGGTGAAGTATTGGCTAGATCGACGAAGGTCTTGATACCACTGCTTTTCAGTACCTCTTCGATCTTAGGCCCAATTCCCTCTATTTTCTTTAGATCGTCACCTTCCTCATTCACCGGGGTCGGCGAAACTTCAGGTTCATTGGAAACCACCTCCAAAGCGGGGGAGGGTTCTGCCGGTTGAGGAATGGGATCGGTAGCAAGAGCGGTGTTGCCTACAATCGCTGTGGCGCCTCCACTACCTTGCGCAGAGGGAGTGGTATTTCTCTTCGGCTTAGGCATGTATTCCATAGGAGTCACTGAGCTAGTGCGCCGAGTGGGAAATAACGTGAATTCCTTTCCGCCACCAGGAGCACTCGTATTGCCCAAGGCGATGCCATTTTGCCCTTGGAAGGCATAAGGATCTTCCTGCTTCATCTCCTCATGGGCGGTCGGAATGACGAAACGATCCTCGTAATTGGCGATGCCTAACAACTGATACATCTCGTCAGACTGCTCTTCAGTGAGACCTGCAGCCTCGAGCGCTGCCGTGTTGGGCTTTCCGTCTACCGCCTTGGAGCGCTGGTTGCTACGCATAGCAATCATCCGAGTTAGCGCGCTTATGATGGGAGCTTCTTCCCCGGCAGTTAGCAGATTGGCCAGATAACGGGCTGGGAAACGCAGCGCTTCCGCCTTTGGGATTACACCATCCTCGCCGACAGGCAGGTTGCCCTGATCCAGTTGACTCTGCACCGGAGAAAGGGGAGGGACATACCACATCATTGGTAAAGTGCGGAACTCTGGATGGATGGGGAAAGCAATTTTCCAATCCATCGCCATCTTCCATACCGGAGAGTTCTGCGCCGCCTCGATCCAGTCATCGGGTATCCCAGCCTCTTGAGCCTCTCGAATCACCTCCGGATCATTGGGATCCAGGAAGATATCCATTTGTGAAGTGTAAAGGTCCTTCTCTCTGCCAGTTTCCGCTGCACCAAGGATCCGATCGGCATCGTAGAGCATAACCCCCACATATCGAATCCGGCCAACGCAGGATTCAGCACACGCCATTGGCATACCAGACTCTACGCGCGGATAACAAAGGATGCACTTCTCCGATTTACCTGACTCCCAGTTGAAGTAGATCTTCTTGTAGGGACAGGCACTGACACACATCCGCCAACCGCGGCAACGATCCTGGTCAATGAGAACAATGCCATCCTCTTCACGCTTGTAAATGGCGCCAGAAGGACAAGCTGCGACACATGCCGGGTTCAGGCAATGATTACACAACCGTGGCAGATACATATGGAAGGTCTTTTCAAACTCCGCATACATCTGCTTCTGAATGCCATCGAAGTTTTTGTCCTTGGCACGTTTCTCGAATTCACCCGCTAGGTCGTCCTCCCAATTGGGCCCCCAATGGATCTTCTCCATCCGTTCACCCGTAATCTGAGACACTGGACGTGCAGTGGGTGCCGCTTCGGAGAGTGGCTTGTTCTGCAGCTTCTGATAATCGTAATCGAACGGCTCATAATAGTCGTCGATTTGCGGCATGTCAGGATTATTGAAAATATTGATCAGCTTGCTGAGACGCCCGCCGGATTTCAGCTCCAGCTTGCCACCTCGCTTTTCCCAGCCACCTTTCCATTTGTCTTGATTCTCCCACTCCTTCGGAAATCCGATGCCAGGTTTACTCTCAACATTATTAAACCAGGCATACTCTACCCCCTTTCGATTGGTCCAGAGGTTTTTGCAGGTAACTGAACAGGTGTGGCAACCGATGCACTTATCTAGATTCAGTACCATTCCTATTTGTGCGCGGATCTTCATGCTGTTTTTCTCCTCAGTTCTTGATCCCGGCCGGATTGAGTTGGACTTCGCGCTCTGGCGTCAGCGGACGCTCGAGCCAATCGATGTCTTTGTCCTCGATCTTGTGAACGATGACATGCTCATCACGCTGACAACCGACCGTGCCGTAATAGTTGAAGAAGTAGGACAATTGGGCATAACCCCCAATCATGTGGGTTGGTTTGACGATAACGCGGGTCACGCTGTTAAGGATTCCGCCACGTTTACCAGTGGTATTGGAACCAGGCACGTTGACGTTTTTCTCCTGGGCGTGATACATCAACGCCATACCGCGCGGTACACGTTGGCTCACCACAACGCGAGCGACAGTGGCGCCATTGCTGTTGACCGCCTCCACCCAGTCGTTGTCCTGCAAACCGATCTGCTTGGCATCCTCTTCCGACACCCAGAAGTAGGGACCGCCACGGAAAAGGGTCAGCATGCGCAGATTGTCCTGATAGGTGGAATGGATACCCCATTTAGAGTGAGGGGTAATCCAGTTGA
This sequence comes from uncultured Chromatiales bacterium, assembly GCA_964557025.1. Lineage (GTDB taxonomy): Bacteria > Pseudomonadota > Gammaproteobacteria > Thiohalospirales > Thiohalospiraceae > DRMK01. The sequence continues at coordinate 5,844 of CAZKYF010000026.1, forward strand.
GCACCAGATGCTTCTTGCCCTTCAGTTTTTCTTCCAGCTCTTTCGGCAGGCTATGGTGTGCCTTCATATCAATGGGTGGCCGATAGGCACAAAAACCTTCACCGAAGTCCAGCATCCACTCATGGTCCTGATAGAACTGAGCTCGACCAGTGAGGGTACGGAAGGGGATATATTCATGGATATTGGTATAGCCGGCATTGTAGCTCACCTTCTCGGACTCGATACCAGACCAGGTCGGCGCAGTGATGATCTTGCGCGGCTGTGATTGCAGATCCCGGTAGGTAATCTTCTCCTCATGGCGTCCCTCGTAAAGATGGCTGTGATCTACGCCGGTTTTCTTGGAAAGGGCCTGCCAGGACTTGTGGGCCACTTCGCCATTGGTCTCGGGTGCCATACGCATGACTGCGTCACAGACCCCGATATCCTCTTCCAGTGAAGGCATGCCTTTGCTGATGCCTTCTTCCTTGATCACACCATTGAGCTCCTTGAGCTCTTCATATTCCATCTCGGTGTTCCAGTCGAGCCCCTTGACGCCGTTGCCCACTTTGACCATCAGCGGTCCCAATGCACAATACTTCTTGTAAGTATTGTGATAGTCCCGCTCAATGACCTTCAGCAGGGGTAGCGTCTTGCCGGGCACCGGCTCACATTCTCCTTTCTTCCAATCTTTGACTTGGCCAAGCGGCTGTGCGAGGGCAGCAGGAGTATCGTGCAGCATTGGCAGAGCCACCACATCCTTGCGGGTTCCTAGATGGGTTTCTGCCAACTCGGAGAAGCGTTTGGCAATGGTACGGAAGATCTGCCAATCCGATTTCGCCTCCCATGCCGGGTTCACCGCCGCATCTAGCGGATGGATGAAGGGATGCATGTCGGTGGTGTTGATGTCGTTCTTTTCATACCAAGTTGCAGTAGGGAGAATGATATCCGAATAGGCGCCAGTGGAGTTGAGGCGGAAGTTGATGTCCACCATCAGGTCCAGCTTGCCCACCGGGGATTCTTCACGCCACTTGATCTCTTTCGAGCGCTGACCTTCCACACCTTCCTGCATGACACCGTTCTGGGCGCCGACCAGATGCTTAAGGAAATACTCGTGCCCCTTGGCGGAGCAGCCAAGCAGGTTTGCCCGCCAGACGAACAGATTACGCGGGAAGTTTTCCGGTGCATCAATGTCTTCAGAAGCAAATGCCAGATCACCTTTCTTCAGCTGATCTATCATGTATGCAGCCACGCCCGCCTCATCCTTGGCCCCGGATTGTTCCGCTTCTGCGACAATATCCAGCGGGTTTTTGTTGAAGTGGGGCGCAGAAGGTAGCCAACCGAGGCGCTGGGCAACCACATTGTAATCCACCAACTGATAGCCCTTATACTTCGCCTTGGCAGTCGGGGCCAAGACATCATCCGCCTCCACTTTTTCATATCGCCATTGGTCGGTATGCAGATACCAATAGGAAGTGCTGTTCATGTGACGTGGCGGACGGTGCCAGTCGAGCCCGAAGGCAATTGGAGCCCAGCCAGCCTGCGGCCGCAGTTTCTCCTGGCCTACATAATGGGCCCAGCCACCACCGGACTGACCCACACAACCACAAATATGCAACAGGTTCATGATGGCCCGGTAGTGCATATCATTGTGATACCAGTGGTTGATCGCAGCACCAAGGATGACCATCGACTTGCCGCGGGTCTTGGAAGCATTCTCCGCAAATTCGTGGCCGGTACGGATCAAGTCGGAACGCTTGACGCCGGTAATCTTTTCTGCCCAGGCGGGAGTATAGGGAACGGACTCATCATCATAGGAAGTAGCGAGATTATCTCCTAGCCCGCGATCGATGCCATATTGCGCCACCTGGAGATCAAACACCGAGGCTACATAGACAGTGTCACCGGAGGCCAACTTGATCTTGCGCACCGGAACCTTGCGAATCAGCAACTCATCTTCATCTGGAGTAAAGTGAGGGAAGGCGACATCCACCACCTCATCACTGTGGCCAAGGCAAGAGAGCTCGGGATCGATCTCTTTCTGATCCTTGCCGCTCTTACGGTGCAAATTCCAGCGACCTTCCTCACCCCAGCGGAATCCGACAGATCCGTTCGGACAGACGAAGCTATTGCTGCTGCTGTCATAGACGATGGTCTTCCACTCAGGATTGTTATCCTCATCCAAATTGCCATCGAAGTCAGAGGCCCGTAGATAACGGTCCGATATAAAGCGATCTCCATCTTGACGCAGGATTACCTGCATGGGGAAATCGGTGTAGGTCTTGGCATACTCAGTGAAATAAGGATCCTGCTTGTCGATATGGAATTCCTTCAGCGCCACATGGCCCATGGCCAAAAAGGCGGCGGAGTCGGTGCCTTGTTTGACGGGCATCCAGAGATCGGCAAATTTCACATACTCTGCATAGTCAGGTGCCATGGAAACCACTTTGGTACCGTTGTAGCGGGCCTCAATGGCAAAGTGGGCATCCGGTGTACGGGTCATGGGCAGATTGGCACCGCATACGATGAGATACTTGGAGTTGTACCAGTCAGCCGACTCTGGCACGTCGGTTTGCTCTCCCCATACCTGAGGAGAGGCCGGTGGTAAATCACAGTACCAGTCATAGAACGAACCGCAGGCGCCGCCGATCAAGGAAAGATATCGAGAACCAGCAGCGTAGCTGATCATGGACATGGCAGGAATGGGGGAGAAACCATAGATGCGATCCGGCCCCCATTTCTTGATGGTATAGACATTAGCCGCAGCAATAATCTCGGTAACCTCATCCCAGGTGCTGCGCACAAAGCCACCCAAGCCACGGACGGCGGTGTATCGTTTGCGCTTTTCAGGGTCCGATTGAATCGCCTCCCAGGCCTCCACCGGATCCTTACCGCTGGCACGCTCCTGCCGATAGGCATCTACCAGGCGACCACGAATCAAAGGATATTTGATCCGATGCGGGCTATAGAGATACCAGGAGAAACTAGCGCCCCGTTGGCAACCCCGCGGCTCGTGGTTAGGCATATCGGTTCGGGTGCGCGGATAGTCGGTCTGCTGCATCTCATAGGCCACCAGACCGTTCTTGACAAAGATCTTCCAAGAACATCCACCGGTGCAGTTAACACCGTGTGTGGAACGCACTACCTTGTCAAAACGCCAGCGCGCGCGGTAGGCGTCTTCCCACTCACGGTCATCACTGGTAGTGATTCCGTGCCCGTCAGAAAACGTCTCATGAACCTTTTTGAAATATTTCAGCCGGTCGAGAAAGTGACTCATTATTGATTCTCCTGATTAACCGAATCGTTTCATCGATAATTTTGACCAGGCCGGGCAGCAAACCCGACCCGGTTCGTACTTTTCCTTTATGTCAGGGATTATCATATTCCCTCTTGGGTCCGAGGTAATACCACCAGTTCAATAGCAGGCAGACAAAATAGAAGATGGCGAAGCCGTAGAGCGCGTGCTCCGGTGTTGCTGCCTTGATCTCCTCCCCAAACACTTTGGGGATGATGAATGCGCCATAAGCTGCCACCGCTGAAGTCCAGCCCAGAACCGGCCCAGCCTGTTCCTTGTTGAACACCATGGCGATGGTGCGGAAGGTGGAACCGTTGCCGATGCCCGTTGCAGCAAACAGTGCCAGGAACAGCAGGAAGAAGGGCACAAAGTACTCTTCCGGGGTAGCTGATTGGTACGCTGCCTTCAGGAAGTAGGCCACACCGAGGGCACAAGCAATCATTACGATAGAAACATAATGAGTCACCCTTGCGCCACCAACCTTATCCGACAACCAACCGCCGAGAGGACGGATGAGAGCACCGATGAAGGGCCCCATCCACGCATACATGAGCGCTGAAGGACCATTTGGGTTGGCAGTGGTATGGGTCATAACACCGTCCACCATGATGTGTTGGAAACCGAATACCACTTTGATCGCCAGCGCGAAACCGGCAGAATAGCCAATGAAGCTGCCAAAGGTCATGGTATAGATGATACTCATGATCCAAGTGTGTTTATGGTTGAAGATGGCGTAGCTACGCTTGAGGATTGGTTTTACCTCACCAGGGATCATCTTCAACAGGAATACGGTGGCTGCAATCACCGCGGCAATCACCGGCCACTTGGCCCAACTTGGTGCTCCAAGCCCCACAGGGGCCGGCAAGATAATATATAGACCCACAGCCGCCGTAATGAAACCCACCAGCAGCATGCCGGTAATTTTGACAGCACTATTGAAAAACCCTCCAATATGAGGTGACACATGCTCGGTGCGGATGTTGTTCATCCCAAAATATCCGATGATTACCAGAGGGATGAGTGCCACCAGCCATACAAAGCCTGCGTTGTGGATCCAGGTCTCGGAACCAGCCGGTATCTTGCCAATCAGGGTGCCGGAGGTGTTTTCCAGAATCATGGGTACACCACCGAAAATACCCACCGTCATCACCAGAGGGATCACGATCTGCATCGTGGTCACCCCCGCATTACCCAATCCCGCGTTCAAACCGAGCGCCAGACCTTGCATCCGCTTAGGGAAGAAGAAGCTGATATTGGACATGGAAGAGGCGAAGTTACCACCGCCGATACCGGAAAGAAACGCCAGAATCTGGAACACCCAAAGCGGAGTTTCCTTGCTCTGCAGCGCCAGACCGGTGCCAAGCGCCGGAATGATGAGCAGCGCAGTGGTATACACGATGGTGTTCCTGCCACCCGCTATACGGATGAAGAAGCTATTGGGGATCCGTAGCGTTGCACCAGTCAGGCCGGCGATCGCTGCCAAGGTAAATAGCTCGGGCTTGCTGAACGGGAAACCCAGGTTGATCATCTGTACCGTGATGATTCCCCAGTAAAGCCATACTGCAAACGCGCAAAGGAGGCTGGGGATTGATATCCACAGGTTCCGGTACGCAATTTTTTTACCCTCTTTTTCCCAAAACTCGGTGTCTTCAGGATCCCATTTCGTTATGTCTGTCATGGTTTGTTTCCTCTTCTTCACCTGTTTCTCAATAACCGGGGGGGTCCGGCCGTTATGTCGTGGTTGTAGGGCGTAAAAAACCACGAAAAGACACTCAATACAATGGCCGAGAAAAGAGGGGAGAGGGTGTTTTTACCCCCAAAGTGGTATAGGAGGTAATTTATACAACATACTGATATATTTGTTTTTTGCTGCAATAAAAGGGGGGGCGCACCCGTTAGGAGATAGCCATCGTTTTTTTGTGGGTACCCCAATATAACTGCCCTATTTGGAAACCCGGCCTGCAGATGGCCAAGTTGAATGTTATAGTGAGATGGAAGAGGCTATGAGCAAAGGTGCAGGCAGAGAATGAACATAGTGAAGTTCCTGAAAGGGTGCTTTCCCCTTAATGTCAACCGTTCTGAGCGAGGCGTACGGTTGGTGGTGGGAGTTGCCCTGTTAGGCCTTTCCTTTTCAGATGCTGTAACCCCTACCCAGGAATTCTGGCTAGTTCTTCTGGGATGGTTGGGAGTACTGTCCGGAATTATCGGTCATTGCCCAGTTTATGGACTGTTTGGAAAAAGTTCCCTGAAAAACGATGACGACAAAGAGTAACTTTCACCGGCTGCCACTCGTTCAAGCAACGCTATGCAGTGAGAAGGCGGAAATGGCTTCGTTGATCTCTTTCTCAATATCATCCAGCGCCTCATCAAGGCTGTCGGATTCCAAACCCAACAGCTCCCATGCCACTGGATCCGGTTCCAGATTCTGCCGATAGAGCAGCAGCCCCGGATTGATGGAATCAGCAACGACATTGGCCAGATGGGAAACGGCCTTCTGTTTTGCTGCAACCCCGGTATCACCAAGCTCATGGTGGCAGGCAACTGCTTCAATCAATGCCTCTGGAATGTTCCAATACCGCAGTAAGGTTGAACCCACGATGGCATGGTCAAAACCAATAATGGCGCGCTCGGCCTCGTATAGAGGGCAGTTTTTCCGACGAGCATGATTGATTGCCTCCTTGGCCAATGTTGGAATGGTGCTATAGATGATCAGGCTACCCAAATCGTGCAACAATCCAGCAATGAAGTACTGCTCACTGTCGTGCTCCTTGGCTAGTTTCGCAATGGCACGAGCAACTACAGCAGCAGAAAAGCTGTGGCGCCAAAAGGTTTCCATAGTGACGAACTGGTTCGGTAGATTAGCGAACTGGCGGACGGTGGAACTGGCTAGGGCCAGGAGACGCAATTGCTGGGTTCCAACAATGGTTACGGCCAGAGAGATGGTGTCTATCTGGGAAGGAAAACCGTAAAAAGGACTGTTGACGATGCGCAGAAGCCGCGCAGAAAGTGCCGGATCCTCGCTGATAATGTCACTGATGTCCTTGGCGGTGCTGTAGGGATCATCGACCGCCTGATTGAGCCGCACGATAATCTCAGGCATGGAAGCCAGCTCAACGTTTTGCCGAATCAGATCATCAGGACATAGAGAAGCCATTTTGGTTTTTCCTTTTTTTACGTGAATATCTAGCAAGTTAGGTTCACTACATTAACGGACGGTAATAAAAAAACTTGACTGCCTGGATACTCTCTCTCCCCACCCTCTCGCATGCTGGTTCGCATAATGTATATTATGTTAAATAATATACAGGAAGCGGCATCGGTGAAGCCGATCCGATACCGCTCTCTCAGGCATCGCTCAGTCTGGCTCTCAATCGCGCATAGGAACGACTCAATATTTGGCTGATTCGCGATTCACTGACTCCCAAAATCTGACCGATCTCCCGCAGATTAAGCTCCTTGTCGTAGTACATGGAGAGCACCATGCGTTCCCGTTCTGGCAGCGAAGCGATGGCTTCTATCAGGCGATGCCGGAAACGATCGTTCTCTACTTCGTCGAGAGGGTTGGCATCGTTACCCGCAATGCTGTTCAGGGGATCCTGCTCCGTCCCAAGATCATCGAAATTGAAAATCTTGCTGTTGCAGCTGTCCCGCAGGATCTTGTGATACTCGGAGAGTGAAATTCCCATTTCAGCGATGATCTCCTCATCCCGGGCATCCCGGCCAGTCCGATTCTCAATGGCTTGTACTGCTGCCGACAAGCTCCGGGCTTTACGATGGACCGATTTGGGTGCCCAATCGTTACGACGCAGCTCATCAATCATCGCCCCACGGATTCGCAATGTGGCATAGGTTTCAAAGCTTGCTCCCTGGCTGGCATCGTAACGGCGTGCCGCATCCAGCAATCCGAGCATGCCGGCCTGGATCATGTCGTCTGCCGACACCGTATTGGGCAACCGCCCTAGAAGATGATGGGCAATCCGTTTTACCAAAGGTGTATGGGTCTTCACCAGCTCATCGGAGATACCTAGCTCAACCGATACATTGGTGACTTGAGTGTTGTCATAAGCTACTGCTGTTCCCACGATACTCACTCCACGGCTGTTCCTGCTGCGGGCATGGATCGCAGACAGGGGTTATCACCACTGCCGGAAAATTGGACATCCCAGTTTGCTGGGTGGCGATATTCCGGCGCTACTTGTGCAGAAAGTAAAGACACTGCACGCCGGATGTCTGAAGCACCTCTTTTGCGGGGTTATGTCGGGATTTGAAACCCATCGCCCGGCAACCATAGGGGAAAACAGCCTGCCAGGTAATGTAAAAATGCCGACATTTGTAGCAATCAATAGGGCTTGAACGCTTCGTTTCAGACATCCTGCCGTGGAATATGCAAAAAGCGTTCCCGATAATATGCCAACTCACGAATGGAGTCATGAATATCGGCCAAAGCTAGGTGAGTAGACTTTTTGGTGAAGGATTTATATATCTCCGGTGCCCAACGACGGGCCAGCTCCTTAATAGTACTGACATCCAGATTGCGGTAATGGAACCATGCCTCCAGCCTGGGCATGCAACGGGCCAGGAAGCGTCGATCCTGACAGATGCTATTGCCACACATGGGAGAGGCACCGGCGGGTACATATTGCTCGAGGAAGGCCAAGGTGCGGGCCTCCGCCTCGGCCTCACAGATGGTGCTTTTTCGAACCCGCTCTACCAGGCCTGATTTGGTATGCTGAGTTGTATTCCACTCATCCATCCCATCCAGCAGCTTTTCGTCCTGGTGGATTGCCAGCACGGGACCTTCGGCCAGTACGTTCAACTGGCTATCGGTTACCACGGTAGCAATCTCAATGATGGCATCCCGATCAGTATCCAGACCGGTCATCTCCAGGTCGATCCATATGAGATTGTCACGATTCGGTTCCATCACACTCTCCAAGCAGATAAACGGGCGGTTCACTTGCCAGGCAGTTTAACAGAGACTAACCTGCCATTTCATGAGCAATCCGACATCACCATCTCCTTCCCTTGCAAAGGCACCCGAACAGCCTGGGGTGGTCATTGCCAATTATGGTCCATTTCTTGATATAAAAGATGAGAAAGGAATCACTCATCGCTGTATTCCAAGGAGAAATCTTGGCTCCATAGTCTGTGGAGATCAGGTGGTATGGCGGGAAACGGAAGGAGGATGTGTGGCGATACGACGGCTGCCTCGTCGCACCCTGCTTGCCCGTGTGGACGCCCGGGGTCGTTCCAAACCGGTCGCCGCCAACGTGGAGCGCATCGTCATTGTTGCCGCTCCCTCTCCCGGGATCGACGAGGAACTGATTGACCAGTTCTTGGTTGCCGCAGAGCATACCGGCATTACCCCTATCCTGTTGATCAACAAAACCGATCTATTGGATCGACACGCCCTGAAGATGCTGAAAAAACGTCTCTCCCTCTATCAAGAGATCGGTTACCGACTTATCTTTTCCAGTGTCCTAAAACGGCATGGACTGGATGAGCTGCTGAGTGAAATCAAAGGAAGATATTCCGTCTTCTGTGGTGAATCCGGTGTAGGAAAATCTTCCCTTATCAATGCCTTGCTGCCAGGCGTCGATGCAAGGGTGGCCTCCCTTTCACGTGCCAGTGGAAAGGGAATGCATACCACTACCACAACTCGGCTTTACCCGCTCCCTGAGGGAGGCGCCATCATCGACTCTCCAGGAGTACGAGCATTCAAATTGGGAAAACTACCGGCAGCCGAGGTTGCAAAGGGGTTCATCGAATTTCGACCTTACACGGAAAAATGCCGTTTTCGCAACTGTACTCACCGAAGCGAACCCGGCTGTGCCGTCATCGCAGCCGCCGACCAGGGAAGAATCAGCAAGCAACGCTTGCGAAGCTACCACCATCTGTTGGTGCAAGAACAAGAATAGTTACCAGGGCTCAGGGGTTTTCCAGGATCATCTTCAGACGTTTCTCCAGCTCTTTGGCGTCAAACTCCCCTTTTTTGTTGGGACTCAACGTAATTCCGCCTTTCCCCTCTTGGTCAGGTTTCGTTACCTCGATCCTTCCTTTGTCCGGCTTGGGCTTTGGCTGCGGAGGGGAAGGTACTGCAGGCAAGGCACCGAGTTGCTCTGAAAGTGCTTCCGCTACAGGTTTGTGTTCCTTGATGTTGAACGACTCCGGTAGCTTTTTGTCCGTTACAACGATACTGATACGGCGGTTGATGGGTGCATCTGGCTCATCAGGAAGAAAGGGGATTGAATCCGCGAGCCCAACCACCCTGATGATCTGCTCCTCCGGCAGACTGCTGTTTACCAGTTCACGACGAGCAGCATTGGCCCGATCGCTAGACAGCTCCCAATTACTGTAATTCTTCTTTCCAGTAAATGGTTGAGAATCGGTGTGGCCGGAGATACTGATCATGTTCGGCACCTCGGCAATAACCTTCCCTATTTCACGCAGAATCACTCTGGCGTAGGGTTTTAACTTGGCCTTCCCAGAGTCGAACATCGGGCGATTTTTCTTATCGACAATCTGAATTCGCAGTCCTTCTTCGGTTACATCCAGATAGATCTGCTCCCGGAAACTATGTAATGTAGGATGGTTGCGGATATTCTCCTCTAGCTTTTGCATCAGTTCTTTGAAATCCCGGCTTTTTTTCGAGCTTTCACCCTCCTCCGCCTCTCCGGCTCCTTCCTTGGGATTGGTCTTTAGAATGGTACCTCCCTCCCCCTTGGGCGCATCCATCCCTCCCCCCATATCGATCACTGCGCTGCTTGCGCCACCGTTCGCCTGAATCATGCTGGGACTCTGGAAGTAACCCTCCAGCGCCTTGAGGTCCTCTTTGGGTGTGGTCTCTAATAACCACAGGAGAAGAAACAGTGCCATCATGGCCGTAACGAAGTCGGCATAGGCCACCTTCCAGGACCCACCATGGTGGCCCCCGTGACCTCCCTTCTTAATCCGCTTGACAATGATCGGCTGGACCGCGTTGTTATCCATTGTCTCTGCTTGTTTGAGTCGACTCTATAATAAAGCCCGAATTCATCTGGCGTCCCCTATCCCTTCAGATGTTCTTCCAGCTCAGTAAAGCTGGGACGGTGCTCATGACTGATAGCTTTGCGTCCAAACTCGACAGCAATGGGTGGCGCATAACCATTCAAGGTCGCCATGATACAAACCTTGATACAACTCAGAAATTTAGATTCCTCTTCTGCGATCACATTGACCGCAGCACCCATCGGACCTACGAATCCGTAGGCAAGCAGAATACCAAGAAAAGTTCCTACCAGAGCGGCACCGACGTGCAAACCCAGCTCTGCCGGATCACCTCCAATGGATCCCATGGTAATGATGACTCCCAGCACCGCTGCTACGATACCGAAACCCGGCAGGGAATCACCCACTGCGGTCAAAGCATCCCCCGGTTTCAGCGCATCGCCGTGATGGATCTCCAGCTCAATATCCATCAGGTTCTCCAGTTCGAAGGCGTTCATGCTTCCTCCGACGATCAGCCGCAGGTAATCGGTAAGGAATTCCATAGCATGATGATCGGCAACGATCTTTGGATATTTGGTAAAGATGTCACTGTTAGCCGGCTCATCGATGTGGGATTCAAGCGCCATTACCCCTTCTTTGCGCGCTTTACTGAACAGCTCATACATAAGCGCAAGCAGGTCCATATACATGGCTTTGTTGTATTTGGAGCCTTTTATCAACACGGGGAAACTCATCATCGCCTTCTTGATGACTCCGCCGGGATTGGCAATAACGAACGCCCCAAACGCCGCACCACAGATAGTGACATACTCAGCTGGCTGCCAGAGGATAGCCAATTTTCCGTGGGCCATCAGATAGCCACCCACCACGCTACCCGCAACAATCACTATGCCCAAAATGACTTTCATAGAAATCGATTCCTAGTTTTTGCTGCTCCAGAAGGAAACTAAACCATTGTCTTGTTTCGCCGATAACTTCAATAACCAAGCGGTATGTACAATCGCCAGGACACGTTGAATTAAGTTATCGAACAATGGCCCTTCTCTTTAAGGGCAACGACGAATCATAAGAATCATAAAATGAGTGAAGATCCAAAAAGCTGGATCGGGCATTTGGTCAAACAGCGAACACTGCCGGCGCTGAAGCAGACTATCGACAGCCTCGAAGCTCTGTACGAGGAGGATGATCCATTCAGGCATTTGTCAGATGTCATCCACCGGGATCCAGGGGCAACCTGCCATGCCTTCAGCCGTGCCAACGGAGTCCAGCATCACCATTTTGGTATGCCGGTAACCACGGTTGAGCATGCCGCAATGATGCTGGGTCTGGATCGGATACGATCGGCCATCGAGTCTCTGGCTGTCATTGAGCCAATGTCGGGCGAACATGAAGGATTGCGCCGGATCTATAGCCGGGCCCATCTTGCAGCTCACTTTGCCATGGTCTGGGCAAGATTGCGTGTGGACATGGTGCCGTGGGAGGTCTTTGCCGCCACCCTGCTTCACGGAGTAGGAGAGATGGCAGTATGGGCCTTTCAACCTGAGAAGGCTGAAGAGATTGATGATTTGATCCATGGAACAGGTCAAAGATCCCGTGAGGCCGCCCAGCGCCACGTTTTGGGCTTCAGCTATGAAGAGCTGTCAATGGAATTGGCACGGCATTGGAAACTGCCTTTACTGGTCCATGATTCCCTCAATCCACAGAACTTTGGCAGACCCCGGGTAAAACTCATTCTGCTTGCCCACCAGCTGGCACGCACCGTGGAACAGGACTGGTACTCGAGAAAAGCACTTTCCCGTATCGATGAAGCAGCTGAACTGCTTCACTGCTCTTTTGCAGAGATGGTCACGGCGATCCACCAAGCCGCGGTAAACGCCGCCCGAGCCTATGAAACTTATGGAGTTCGGCCTGCAGCGGCCGGGCTGATAACCATACCTGCTTTCCGTGGTGCAACCGGGGTTTCCGGAGAAGGTGATAACAAGCAGTTATCACGCAAAGATGGGCATGCCACCTCCGCGGGCCCTCGAATAAATTTGAAACCTCGGCCCGAGGTGCTCGAACAAACAATCCAATGGTTCAATGAAGTAGATAACAACACCCCCTCTCTACCCGCAATCATGAGGCAAGCGGCTGATGGAATCCACAGGGGGATTGGTCTCTCCCGTGTAGTGTTTGCCGCTTGCACCCCGGATCAAAAGGCGCTCAAGGCACGGGTGATCAGGAGTGCGGAGGAAAGCGCCGAGTTTGAAAAACTTCGCCTAGAGCTCCATCCCCCTCATCTATTCAGTAAACTAATGGAAAAGCCGGCAAGCATCTGGGTAAACCACAGCAACCGTGAGAAGTTTGGCAAGCTGCTTCCTTTGGAACTTCTTCAAATGCTGGGGACTGATACCTTCTTTGCCCGCTCGCTGTTCCTGAACGATCAGCCGCTGGGAATGTTCTACTGCGATTGCCATAAGGAAACATCCTGCCTCAACGAGGAACGATACAAAGAATTTCAGCATCTTTGCGACCATGTCACCGCCGCCATTCGAAAGGCAACACTCTTGTAAGACTCTTGGGTTTGTCCAACTGGTAAAGTTTTGCCGGCAGACGGCGATAACCATTAACAGGTAACAGGTTGTAAAAATACACTCAAAGAAGCACGGGATCCCGGTACAAGCCTTTCAATCCAACATTGTGCCAGACAAGGCTTTCCCACAACCTGTCTGGAAACTGTCGGCTAACAAAGCATGCCCATGATTACACCAAAGTCCAGTCTGGATTCTGCCCACAAGCTATTGGAGCACTCCATTCTTCATCATGCCGGAGAGCCAGTAGGGACGCTGGCAGCACTCGATCCTGCATTAGTGGCTCCAAATTATGCGGAATGCTTCATTCGGGATTTCGTTCCTTCCGCCCTGGTTTTCTTGATGGAAGGAAAAACAGAGATCGTCGTGAACTTTCTGCGCATGGTGCTCGATTTGAGAGTCCAACAGCCCATCATTCTTGGTCATGAGCGAGCACAGGGCTTAATGCCCGCCAGCTTCCGTATCCCGAACGACGGAGAAGAGGAAGACATGCCCTCTGCCGATTTCGGCGATCGTGCCATCGGCCGGGTGGCACCTGTGGACTCCGCACTCTGGTGGACGTTACTGCTAAGAGCCTATGTGAACACCACCGGCGACATCAAGCTGGCGCACAGTCATGAGTTCCAGGAAGGATTACGCCTGAATCTACAACTCTATCTGAAGGAAAACTTTGAGACATCTCCCGCGTTGCTGGTGCCCGATGCCTCCTTCATGATCGACCGCCGCATGGGGGTACACGGACATCCTTTGGAGATTCAGGCACTGTTCTATGGAATGCTGTTCACCACTCTTGAGCTGCTGTTACCGGGACCAGATAACGATCATCTGCTCGCAATGTGCAAAAAACGGCTGCAAACGTTGCGTTCTTATGTCCGTATCTATTACTGGCTGGATGCGGAACGGCTCAACGAGATCCATCGCTATCAGAGTGAGGAGTTTGGTCACGATGTGACCAACGTATTGAATATCTACCCGGAATCGATTCCCGACTGGATCGATGGCTGGCTGCCAAAAGATGCCGGCTATTTACTGGGTAATCTTGGCCCAAGCCGTATTGATTTCCGCTTCTTCTCCTTCGGCAACCTGCTCTCTATCCTGTTCGGCTTGACCACCTCTGCCCAGGCGGAGCAGATCATGTGCCTGTTCGAATCACGCTGGGATCAATTGATTGGAGAGATGCCGGTAAAGATCTGCTATCCGGCGGTGGAAGGTGACGAATGGTCCTACACCACTGGCAGCGATCCCAAAAACAGGCCTTGGTCATACCACAATGGTGGCCACTGGCCTTGTTTGTTGTGGGCATTCACCGGAGCGGCCATTCGTACTGGGCGGCGTGATTTGGCAAAACGTGCCGTAACCATCGCAGCCGCTCGTCTGGAACAGGACGACTGGCCAGAGTATTACGACGGTAAAAAAGGCAGTCTTATCGGTCGGCGAGCCAATCTCCGCCAAGTGTGGAGCGCTGCATCCCTGATAATCTCACACCATCTGCTGGAAAATGGCAGTGCCCTTGCCGGTTTCGAATCGTTCACTATTCGGGATGAAACGCCGCAGAGCGCCTCCTCGCTCAGAGCAGAAAAACTGCTCCAGGACGGCGGAACCGTCAATCTGATGATGCCCAGGGAACGCAAGACGGGGTGAAACAGTTCCTGAAACAAGGAACAGTCGTCGGAACTTCCTGCCCCTTGGAAGACTCTGTTCCTGTTGACAGCACAACATCCGGTCACCTACATTAGCAGCGCCATGAAACGAACCGTGCTTTACATTTTGCTGCTTGCCAACCTCTTTTCGGGACTGGCGCTCGCTTGGGACAGCCACCCGGAAGCAATGGTCGGGCATGAACAGATATCTTTCGATCATGACCAAGCCACGGCCAATCCCTATTCTCACAAGCACGACCATTTTGCCAGCGGAGATTGGGAACATGCCAATCACTGTTGTCATGGGGCAGCACATTTGATTGGCTTCATCAATGAGATCATCACACCTCTGTGGATTGGAGGCGGGAAACACCCCCCCTACCCGTCAGCCTCCCTGCTATCGCCCCCTCTTGCCCCGCACCTCAGACCTCCCATTATTTAGCCTTCTTTGATCTCCCTTGTGCTGTTTCCCGCGGGAAACGGTATCCGGTTTGTTGCATCTGAAGGATCTTTAACTATGTCTCTAAAGCCTGTTTTGTGCGCAGGGTTCTGCCTGTGTATTGCGTTGCCACTGAACGCAGAAACATCACCTGAACAAAGCGTGGTTCCGCCACCGCTCTCTGCCGGACAGGAAGTGGCACTCCCCCTGCAGCTCTTCATCCGCCAAGCATGGGCCGAAAACCCGCTCATCCAGGGGGCTCAAGCGGCGCTGGAAGCGGCCCGGGCTCGGGCGGAAGCAGCTGGCAAGCCGCTACACAACCCAACTCTTGAGCTGGACATGGAGCAAACTGACATCGACACTTCCTCCCTAGGGATAAGCCAAACCATCGACTGGAGCAACAAGCGAGGAGCACTGGAAGCGATTGCCGCTCACGAACTCCAGCTTGCACAGACTCAGCTGAGAGCAAAACGCCAGGCACTTGCCGCGGAGATACTCGAGGCACTGATTCGCTATACAACCGCCCACGAAATGTATGCATTGAGCTTGCGCCGCAGTCAGCTGATGAACTCCTTTGTCGACACAGTCGAGCAACGTCACGCTGCAGGTGATGTCGCCGCTGCAGATGTAATGTTGGCTCGGGTAGCCTACAGCGAAGCATTGATAGCACAGGCCTCCAGTGAAAGCGAACTTGCCGCTGCAGAAGCTGAACTCCGGGGCATCACCGGGTTGACGCCGGCTCAATGGCCTCCTTTGCCAAACAAACTGTTTAAACCACCGCAACGGGCTGACAAGAAGCTACTTGAAGCACTCCCGGAGCTGACCCTGCACCAAATCCGGATGAAGGTGGCCAGAGCCCACATTGAACTTGCAGAACGGCAGCGCAAGATTGATCCAACGTTGGGAATTCGGGCCGGACGTGAAGATAAGGAACAACTGCTTGGATTAACACTAGAAATACCACTATTTGTACGCAACAGCTTCAAGGCGGAGGTGCGGGCCGCAGCCCGTGAAGCGGTGGCGGAAGAGCAAGCGTATCGTAATGCCGCCCGTCGTGCCACGGCTCGTCTCAATGGTGCTTTGGCTCGTTTCCAGAATACCAGCCGCGCCTGGCAGGTATGGAAAAGCACCGGAGAACAAGCACTTCAGGAGCAAATGCGACTACTGGAACAGATGTGGCAGGCCCAGGAATTGAACGCCACCGATTTTTTCATCCAGGCCAAACAGAATATCGATACCCAGGCTACCGCCATGGAGCTGAAACGGGAGGTATGGCTCTCCGCCGTTGCTTGGCTATCAGCCTCTGGCCAGATCGAAACCTGGCTGGGCCTGAATGAAATCGAGACAGACGCCCGAGGAGTAAAGCGATGAAACAGATAGCGATTTTCCTGATTACCATAGGATTGATACTTCCCTTCCCTCTTCTCGCCGGGTTAGACAGCCATGACCACGGGGAAGAAGCACTTTCTGAAGAAATGACTCACCCACATAACCATGGAGAAGAGACTCTCGCTCATGATAAGGACGTGGATGAACACAGGCACGGAGAACATGAGGGAGAGCATGGACATGGTCATGGAGAGATGGCGACCGAGGTGGAACTGAATGAAGCCCAGCGCCACCTTGCCGGAGTAGAAACGATACAGATCAAAAAGCAGTCATTAGGGGAAGCGGTCACTTCCCCTGGAGAGGTGACACTCAATCTCTATCGCACCATCAAGATCACTCCTCGCATTCCCGCCCAGGTGATCGCACGCCATGTCTATCTGGGAGATCAAGTCAAGAAAGGACAACCATTGCTGACTCTCTCCAGCGTAGAAATGGCCGAGGCCCAAGGGGCACTAATCGAAGCCGACGTGGAGTTGAGAAGGGTGAAAAAACTTGGCCGCAAAGTCGTCTCTGAGAAACGCTATGTAGCAGCACAAATCGCCTATCAACAAGCCTATGCCAGGGTCAACGCTTATGGAATGACCAAGAAACAGATCGAGGCCCTGCTCAAGGAAGGAAATGCTGCACATGCCGTTGGCAAATTCCAGCTGCTCTCTCTCCAGGAAGGAACCGTGATCAGCGACGATTTTGTTGTCGGTGAACTGGTAGAGCCCGGACACGTGTTGATGGAGATCAGTGATGAGCGGATGCTCTGGGTGAAGGCACGTCTGACACCTGAAGATGCCAGCCGTGTATCCCTCGAAGCACCAGCACGCATCCAAGTGGGCAATCGCTGGCTCACTGGAAAGGTGGTCCAGGCCAGCCACTCTCTGGACGAAACCACCCGCACCCTTGCCTTGCATGTGGAAGTTGCCAATCCCGATGATTCGCTCCATCCTGGCCAGTTCGTCAATGTGGTAATAGAGAGTGACAGGAAACTGGTGGGCCTGGCGGTACCAGTGGAAGCCGTTTTGCGTAGTCCTGACGGCGATTGGCAGCTGTTCGTAGAGAGCCGACCCGGTCATTTTGAACCGAGGGAGGTGAAGATATTGCAAACCGTTGGTGACCAGCTGCTGATCGAGGGAGTCGACGAAGGCACCACTATCGTTGCCAAGGGGGCCTTTTTCATCCAGTCCGAGATGGCCAAAGGGGGGTTCGATCCCCATAACCATTGAACAGCCAACCCAAGAGGACAGACACCATGTTGAATCGTGTGATCGACTGGTCGGTGACCAACCGGCTGTTGGTGGCCATCGCCCTCCTGGCGCTGGTTGCATCGGCCACTTTCGTGATTCCAAAGCTGAATCTGGATGCCTTTCCCGATGTCACCAATGTCCAGGTCTCCATCAACACCGAGGCACCCGGACTGGCTCCCGAGGAAGTGGAACAGCTCATCACCTTCCCCATCGAGGCGGTAATGTATGCCTTGCCCGACGTGGAGGAAGTGCGCTCCATCTCCAAGACAGGGCTTTCCGGTATCACCGTGGTATTCAAGGAGGGCACCGACATCTACTTCGCCCGACAGCTGGTATTCGAACGGCTGCAATCGGCGAAAGAACTGATTCCGGAGGGGGTGGGAACCCCGGAGATCGGCCCCAATACTTCCGGTCTGGGACAGGTTTATCAGTACTTGCTGGTGGCTGACCCTGCCACCGGGCTCGATGCCATGGCACTGCGGAGCCTGAATGATTGGGTGGTCAAACTGCTGCTGATGCCGGTGGACGGGGTGACCGATGTGCTCTCTTTCGGCGGCGAGGTGAGGCAATACCAGGTCAACCTCGATCCCTCCAGGCTGTTGGCCTATGGCCTCACTCAACAGGACGTTGTCGACGCCCTGGAAAACAACAACACCAACGCCGGCGGGTGGTACATGGATCGTGGCCAGGAACAACTGGTAATCCGTGGTGTCGGTTGGCTGGGACATGATGAACAAGGGCTGGAAGAGTTGCGGCAGATTCCCCTGAAGACCGTGGACGGCACGGTGGTGACGGTGGCCCAGGTCGCCCAAGTGGAATTGGGTAGTGAAATCCGCCAGGGGGCGGTCACCATGACCCGCCGCAACGCACAGGGCCAACCGGAAGCCTTGGGAGAGGTGGTGGCGGGAATCGTACTGAAGCGGATGGGCGCCAACACCAAGGCTACCATCGATGGCATCGACAACCGCATTGCGCTGATCCAGCAAGCGCTTCCCGAGGGAGTACGGTTCGAGGCATTCTACGATCAGGCCGATCTGATCACCCAGGCGGTAAAAACGGTGGTGAATGCCCTGCTGTTGGCCTTCGTTTTCATCGTGGTGGTCCTTGCCCTGTTCCTGATGAACCTGCGGGCGACGTTCCTGGTACTGATCTCCATTCCCATATCTATCGGTATCGCACTGATGATCATGGCCTGGTTCGGTTTGTCCGCCAATCTGATGTCCTTGGGAGGGCTTGCAGTCGCCATCGGCATGCTGGTGGATGGCTCGGTGGTGATGGTGGACAACATGTTCAAGCACCTTTCCCATCCCGATGCGGAACATGACGAGACTATCCGTTCCCTGACCGGCGGCCGGGACCCCGATCCCTACGATGTGACCCGGGATCGAGCCGGTATTGCGTTGCGACTACAAGAGGCCGGGAAAGAGGTGGCTCGCCCCATATTCTTCGCAGCTTCAATCATCCTGGTGGTGTTCATGCCCTTGTTCACGTTCGAGGGTGTGGAAGCCAAGCTGTTTCAGCCCATGGCAATCAGCATCATGCTCGCAATCGTGGCAGCGGTAGTGGTGGCGTTGATTATCGTACCTGCACTGGCCAGCTACCTGTTCCGCAGTGGCATCCGGGCCAGGGAAAGTTTCGTCCTCAGACCGTTGGACAGCCTCTATCAGCGCCTTCTCACCTGGGCACTGGGCAATACCCGGATTGTAGTGGGAGGCGCGTTGCTCCTGCTCATCGCCGCCCTTGCACTGCTACCACGGCTCGGCACTGAATTCGTGCCGGAGCTCGAGGAGGGAACCATCAATCTCCGGGTGACACTGGCCCCCTCTTCCTCCCTGAAAACCACTCTGGAAGTGGCACCGAAACTGGAAGCCATGTTGCTGGAGTTTCCAGAGGTGGAGTATGCACTGAGCCGCATCGGCCGGCCGGAAATCGGCGGAGATCCGGAGCCGGTCAACAACATCGAGATCTATATTGGCCTGAAGCCGATGAGCGAGTGGACCAGTGCCTCCAGTCGGCAGGAGCTGCAACACCTGATGGAACGGAAACTGGAACAACACCCGGGATTGCTGTTCAATTTCTCACAGCCCATTGCCACCCGTGTGGATGAACTGTTGTCAGGGGTCAAGGCCCAGTTGGCCATCAAACTGTTCGGCCCCGACCTCCGGGTGTTGGCGGAAAAAGGACAGGACATCGAACGAGTCATCCGGGGCGTCACAGGAACCCGTGACGTGGCCATGGAGCAGATCGCCGGTGAGGCACAACTGCTGGTTCGCCCGGAACGGGAACGGCTGTCCCGTTACGGATTGGCGGTGGGCGATGTCATGGCGGTGGTCCGTGACGGACTGGGTGGCCGTGCGGCAGGACAGATCATCAATGGCAACGAGCGTTACGATATCTATGTCCGTTTGGCACAGCCTTTCCGTACCGATCCGGAGGCGATCGCCAACCTACGCCTGCAATCACCCACCGGACCATGGGTGCGACTGGGAGACGTGGCGCGAATCAGCATCGAGTCGGGCCCTCCCCAAGTCCGGCGTGATGACGTCCAGCGCCGCGTGGTGATCCAGGCCAACGTAGAGGGGCGTGACATGGGCAGCGTAGTGGCCGACATCCGGCAAACCATCGACGAGCAGGTGGAACTTCCGCCGGGCTACTCGGTGGATATCGGCGGGCAATTCGAGAGCCAACAGCGGGCACAAAAGCGCCTCACCCTGGTCGTTCCCCTTTCACTGGCGTTGATTGCCCTGCTGCTCTATCTTGCGTTCAACTCGGTGGGGCAGGCGATGCTGATCCTGATCAACGTGCCGCTGGCTGTCATCGGGGGGATATTTTCGCTTTATCTCTCCGGACAATATCTCTCGGTCCCCAGCTCCATCGGTTTCATCACATTGTTCGGCGTGGCGGTACTCAACGGGGTCGTGATGGTGGAGAGCATCAATCAACGCATCACTGATGGGCTCCCCGTGGAAAAAGCGGTCTTCAGTGGCGCCACCTCACGTTTGCGCCCGGTATTGATGACGGCAATCACGTCGGCACTGGGACTGATCCCCATGCTTCTTTCCACCGGAGTGGGTGCCGAGATCCAGAAACCGCTGGCCACCGTTATCGTTGGGGGGTTGTTGACCGCCACCTTCCTTACGCTCTTCGTACTGCCTTCGCTGTTCACCTGGTTTTCCAGAGGAAAGCTGGCGGATATGCGATAATCGAACAGAGGAAAGAGAGCGATGGGGCAGGAACATCACCATCACGACATAGAAGCGATGGGCGATCGCAGGCTTGGATGGGCGATTGCCATCAACATGCTGCTGACACTGGCGCAGGTCGTCGGCGGCATCGTTTCCGGCAGCCTGGCACTGATTGCCGACGCTTTGCACAATTTCAGTGATGCGGCCTCACTCTTGATTGCCTGGGTGGCACGTCGCATCGGCAGGCAACCACCGGATCATTTCAAAACCTTTGGTTACAAGCGGGCCGAGGTGATCGCCGCACTGATCAACCTGATAACGCTGGTGATTGTAGGGCTTTATCTGATCTACGAGGCGATATGGCGCCTGGTGGAGCCCCGACCCATCGAGGGGTGGACGGTGGTCATCGTTGCGGGAATTGCACTGGTGATCGATGTTGCCACTGCAGTATTAACCTACACCATGTCGCGTCGGAGCATGAATATCCGTGCTGCTTTTTTGCACAACGTCTCCGATGCACTGGCCTCGGTAGGGGTAATCATCGCGGGCAGCCTGATCCTGCTCTACGGCTGGTACTGGAGCGATACCCTGCTCACCCTGCTCATTGCCGGATACGTGCTTTACCAAGCAGCCACCCTGCTGCCCCAAACCATCCATATCCTGATGCAGGGAGCGCCTGAGGGGATCAGCCTCGATGACGTGATCCAGGCCATGGAAGAGGTGAAAGGGGTCAACAACGTCCATCACCTCCACCTCTGGCAACTGGATGAACACGAAAACGCACTGGAAGCTCACGTCGTGATCGACGAGTTCGTCAACACCGAACAGATCAAACAGGCGTTGAAAACGGTGTTGGAAGAGCGATTCGCCATCCACCACTCCACCCTGGAGTTTGAAATAGAGCACTGTAACGGAATATGCCAACCCCACCGCTATGGCAGAATAAGACATGGACATTGATCGCTTGCAAAGGGCCGCCAGGGAGTTCGCTCTGCGCCCCGGTCTCCTCTACCTAAATCATGCCGCTGTCTCTCCCTGGCCGGAACGTACCCGCCGGGCGATAGAAGCCTTCGCCAGAGAGAATGTTACCGAGGGTGCGCTTCACTATCCCCGCTGGGTAAGAACCGAGAACCGGTTACGGGAACGACTGGCGAAACTGATTAATGCCTCCTCCGCCCAAGAGATCGCGTTGCTGAAAAACACTTCGGAAGGGCTCTCGGTGATCGCCTGGGGATTGGATTGGCGGCCGGGGGACAACATCGTCAGCAGTGACGAAGAGTTTCCTTCCAATCGCATTGTCTGGGAGTCACTGAGCACAAGGGGAGTAGAGTTGCGTCAAGTCCCGCTGCGGGAACACAACAGCCCGGAGGAAGCCTTGCTGGAGCAAATGGATGCAAACACCCGCCTGTTGGCCATCAGCTCGGTGCAATACGCAAGCGGTTTGCGCCTGGACCTGCAGCGCCTGGGAAAGCACTGCCGTAAACGAGGCATATTGTTCTGCGTAGACGCCATCCAAAGTGTCGGAGCGCTTGTAACCGATGTGCAACGGGACAATATCGATTTCTTGGTCGCCGATGGCCATAAATGGATGCTGGGACCGGAAGGTATTGCCCTTTTCTACTGCCGAGCCGAGCTGCGCGATCGGCTGCGACTCTATCAATACGGCTGGCACATGGTAGAGGCCCATACGGATTACGATCGACGGGAGTGGCAGATTGCACGTTCCGCCCGCCGTTTTGAATGTGGAAGTCCGAACATGCTCGGGATCCACGCCCTGGATGCAAGCTTGTCGCTTCTGCTTGAGTGTGGCATGGAAGGGGTGGAGAGAAGGGTGCTGGAAAACAGCCAATACCTGCTTGACGCTATCGGGGAGCTGGAACACTATCAACTGCTGACCAGCGTAAAGGAAAGCCGTCACGCTGGCATCGTTACCTTCCGTCACCGTACCTTGGCAGGTGAAAAACTGTTTAGACTCCTGTCCGACAAAGGAGTGGTTTGTGCCTTGCGTGGTGGAGGTATCCGCTTCTCTCCCCATTTTTATACCAGCAAGCCACTGCTGGAACGGGCTGTTTCCTTGCTCCGGGAATTATAAGAAAAACGCCTAGCACACCATTCCACATGCATTGAATTTTATGCAATTCAACCATATATAACCACCATTGAATCCTGATTCTGCTTGATGCAAGAAGGCAGGAACTTCATTCCGCCCGGAAGGTCCGTGAGAGCCCTTCCATACGTATGGACACTATTCCACGGTTCAGGCAGAATGGCGCATTGATTTTGTGAGTTGCAAACAGAGGACTGCTTTTTAGTATGGCTAAAGAAGAAAGTATCGAAATGGAAGGCAAGGTCATCGAAACCCTGCCCAATACCATGTTTCGGGTAGAACTTGAGAACGGGCATGTGGTCACCGCCCATATCTCTGGCAAGATGCGCAAGCACTATATCCGCATCCTTACCGGCGACGAAGTGACCGTTGCCCTCACCCCCTATGACCTGACCAAAGGCCGTATCGTCTACCGCAAGCGGTAAAAATTAACCGCTTAGGCGTAGCGGCGGCCTTTTCGTATCCTATTCTGTATCCACCTTGTCCTTACGCTGCTTGGTTTTCTCCCTGGGCTCAATATCGAAAACCAGCTGGTCCTCTCTGGCAGTGATTCGAACCTCCCCCCCCTGAGCCAGCTTGCCAAACAACAGTTCATCCGCCAACTTTCGCTTCAGGTGATCCTGCAACAGGCGTGACATCGGTCGCGCACCCATGCTCTTGTCATAGCCGTGTCGTGCCAGCCATGCCCGCGCTTCATCGTCCACGTGAAGGATCACATGTTTGTCCATCAGTTGCGCCTCAATCTGTGCCACCAGCTTATCCACCACAAATCCGATGGTCTGTTCATCCAAAGGATTGAACTGGATAATGGCATCCAGTCGATTGCGGAACTCCGGCGTGAAACTGCGCCGAATTGCTTCCATACCGTCTGAACTATGATCCTGGGAGGTAAATCCGATAGAGGGACGGCTCATCTGCTCCGCACCCGCGTTGGTGGTCATCACGATAATGACGTTACGGAAATCGGTTTCCCGACCGTTATTATCCGTGAGCGTTCCGTGGTCCATCACTTGCAACAGCAGGTTGAATACATCGGGATGGGCCTTTTCAATCTCATCCAACAACAACACCGCATGAGGATGCTTGTTAATCGCCTCGGTAAGCAATCCACCCTGATCGTAGCCAACATACCCTGGAGGCGCACCGATGAGCCGGGAAACGGTGTGACGCTCCATATACTCCGACATATCGAAACGGACAAGCTCAATACCCAGGATTTTGGCCAGCTGACGAGTAAGCTCGGTCTTACCTACACCGGTAGGTCCCGCAAACAGGAATGAACCAATGGGCTTGTGCTCCTCCGCTAGCCCTGAGCGGGCCATTTTGATGGCCGCCGCAAGTGTTTCGATGGCTTGGTCCTGCCCAAAGATTACTCGCTTGAGATGCTGTTCCAGCTTGCCAAGCAGCTCTTTGTCCGAACTGGAGACCTGTTTCGGCGGGATACGCGCCATTGTTGCGACAATACCCTCAATCTCTTTCACTCCAATGTTTTTCTTGCGTCGGGAAGGTGGCAGCAGGCGTTGGCTGGCCCCTGCCTCATCAATGATATCAATGGCAGTGTCCGGCAGATGGCGATCAGTGAGATGGCGATGCGCCAGCTCCGCTGCACTTTGCAATGCCGCGCTGCTGTATTTCACCTTGTGGTGCGATTCGTAACGGGACTTTAAACCCTCCAGGATCTGCACCGCTTCGGAAACGGTGGGCTCCGGCACATCGATCTTCTGGAAACGGCGTGCAAGCGCGCGATCCTTTTCGAAGATGGAACGGTACTCCTGGTAGGTAGTAGAGCCGATACATCTCAGCTCCCCCGAAGCCAGCATCGGTTTAATAAGATTGGAGGCATCCATCACTCCTCCAGAGGCAGAACCCGCCCCAATGATGGTATGGATTTCGTCGATGAACAGCACCGCATCAGGCTGTTTTTTTAGCTGTGCCAGCACCGCTTTGATCCGCTTTTCGAAATCGCCTCGATACTTGGTTCCTGCCAACAAGGCGCCCAGATCCAGGGAATAGATAACGCTTTTAGCCAGTACTTCTGGAACCTCGCCATCAACGATCTTCTTCGCCAACCCCTCCGCCAACGCGGTCTTGCCCACACCGGCCTCGCCGACAAATAGCGGGTTGTTCTTGCGTCGGCGGCAGAGGATTTGGACAGTGCGCTCAATCTCCTTTTTTCGGCCAATCAACGGGTCGATCTTCCCTTCCAGCGCCAACTCATTGAGGTTGGTAGCAAAACTCTCCAGCGGAGAACCCCCTCCGGTGTGCTCGACCCCCTCTTCTTCCTCGGAAGCCGGGTGTGTCTCATCACCGTTACCCTCTTCGGGCAGCTTGGAGATGCCGTGGGCGATATAGTTAACCACATCAAATCGGGTGATATTCTGCTTGTTGAGGAAATAGACCGCCTGTGACTCCTGCTCGTTAAAGATAGCCACCAGGACATTGGCGCCGGTCGCCTCTTCCTTTCCCGCCGCCTGAACATGGAACAACGTCCGTTGCATGACACGCTGGAACCCGAGGGTGGGTTGCACGTCACGGATATCCTCGGCCGCCAGCTCAGGCGTATTGTTGTCAATGAACTCCGTCAACTCCCGTCGCAACTGCTCCATGTTGGCACCGCAGGCACGTAACACCTCTGCCGCTGCCGGATTGTCCAGCAACGCCAATAAAAGGTGCTCCACGGTGATGAATTCATGCTTTTTCTCTTGCGCCTCTCGAAACGCAAGATTCAGCGTGAATTCAAGTTCTTTGTTCAACATGGATCAAGCCACCTCCATGGTGCATTTCAAGGGGTGATTGTGCTGCTGCGAGTAATTCTCCACCTGTGCCACCTTGGTCTCGGCGATCTCTCGGGTAAATACTCCACACACTCCTGCACCACGAGTGTGCACCTGCAACATGATTCGCGTTGCCTTTTCACGGCTCATACCGAAGAAACGCTCGAGTACCATGACCACGAAATCCATCGGTGTATAGTCATCATTGAGTATTATGACCTTATACATCGGCGGACGTTTCAATTTCGGCCGGGATATTTCCGTGGAAATATCACCTTGCTGATTGTCGGCGTAGTTACCCATAACAATATCTCAATGCGGATTCTTTTCCAGTGCTTCACATATGTTTGACAATGGCCTCTCCAAAACCTGAGCAGCTGACTTCGGTGGGGTTATCCATCAAACGGGCAAAATCATAGGTTACGGTGCGCGCGGCAATGGCTCCTTCGACCCCTTTCACGATACGGTCGGCTGCTTCTGTCCAGCCGAGGTGGCGCAACATCATCTCTGCCGAAAGGATGAGTGAGCCAGGATTGACCTTATCCTGTCCCGCATACTTGGGAGCGGTACCGTGTGTAGCTTCGAACAGTGCCACACAATCGGAAAGATTGGCCCCCGGCGCAATCCCGATACCACCTACCTGCGCCGCCAGCGCATCTGAAATATAGTCTCCGTTCAGATTCAGGGTGGCTATCACATCATATTCCGCTGGCCGTAACAGAATCTGTTGTAGGAATGCATCTGCAATTACATCTTTAATAATTATATCATCATCAGTATGCGGATTTTTTATCCGGCACCATGGACCTCCATCGATTTCGACCGCGCCAAACTCTTCCTTGGCCAGTTCATAACCCCAGTTCTTGAACGCCCCTTCGGTAAACTTCATGATATTGCCCTTGTGCACCAGGGTCACCGATTTCCGACCGTTATCAATGGCGTACTGAATCGCTTTCCGCACCAAGCGCTGCGTTCCCTCCCGTGAAACCGGCTTTACTCCAAGACCAGAGCTTTCAGGGAAACGGATCTTGGTTACCCCCATCTCTCGTTGCAGAAAATCGATCACTTTTCTTGCCTCAGGAGTCCCGGCTTCCCATTCAATTCCGGCGTAGATATCTTCAGAGTTCTCTCTAAAAATGACCATATCGGTCTTTTCAGGTTCCTTCAGCGGGCTGGGCGTACCCTGA
This sequence comes from uncultured Chromatiales bacterium, assembly GCA_964557025.1. Lineage (GTDB taxonomy): Bacteria > Pseudomonadota > Gammaproteobacteria > Thiohalospirales > Thiohalospiraceae > DRMK01. The sequence goes on from CAZKYF010000026.1 coordinate 32,628, forward strand.
TAATAACGGACTGGACGCAAACAGACGTAAAGATCGAGCACCTGGCGCAACGTAACATTGAGAGAGCGGATTCCTCCCCCTACCGGTGTTGTCAGAGGCCCTTTGATAGATACCACGTAGTCACGAATCGCGTCGAGGGTTTCATCCGGCAACCAGCAATCATCCCCATAGACCTCCACCGCCTTCTCTCCGGCATATACCTCCATCCAGGCAATACTCCGATTTCCCTCGTAGGCTTTATTCACTGCCGCATCCACTACACGACGCATGACTGGTGTAATATCAACCCCGATTCCATCCCCCTCGATGAAAGGGATGATTGGCCGGTCAGGTACCTGGAGTGAAAAATCGGGATCGACAATTATCTTGCTGCCATCTGCGGGAACATCGATATTTTTAAAGGTCATGAGAACTCCTTGAGCAATTAAATCAGGGTGGATATTAACACCATCGAATAAAAGCAGCAGAGCGCGGGTTAAGAAGAACTGAACAAGAGGTATGCGAAATCTATTATAACAGATAATATTTATTTCGCATCACATTGATAATCAATGTTTTTATTGGAAACACAACAAAGCGCCTATATCCTCTTGCCGAGGCTGTTTCAAACCAGCCCATCAAGTTCAACGATGATCGCCCTGCTTAAATCTCAACAGGCAAGAGGAATTGTCCCCCACCATGTCCGGGGTGTAGGCCCACTGCGACTCAGGAACCACTGAGTCGGATCATGACCATTCCATCTTCAATCCGGGTGGCATAGACATTGGTACAACCCTCGTCCGGTGGCAGCGCCTTGCCTGACTCCAGATCGATCTCCCAATTGTGCAATGGACAGGTTACGATGTTTCCGTGAACCAACCCTTGGGAGAGAGGGCCTTGACGATGGGGACATTGGTCCTGAACAGCGAACACCGCATCACCTCGAGTACGAAACAGCGCAATATCGCCTTCTGCGGTCTCTATCACTCGCGCTCCCAGCCTGGGGATTTCATCAAGTGCGCCAACCTCTAACCATTTCGGCATAATTCAAACCCTTACAAGATTTTTTTGATGTTTAATATTAGAATTACGACTCGGACGACTCCATAATCATGAGTGGTTCAAAATGGCGCCTAGCTGACGCATCCCCAGCAATCTCTGCCCACGGATCTTTCTGCATAACCCGCTGAGAACGCAGGAATCGCTCATAAAGCGCCTGGCGCTTCTCTCTATTTTCGACGATGTTCTCTTTGATATAGGCCAACCCCACCCGTTCAATCCAAGGAGCGGTGCGCTCCAAATAGTGTGCTTCTTCCCGATAGAGTTGCATGAAGGCGGCGCAATACTCCAGGACTTCTTCTTCGGTTGCCACCTTACAGAGCAAATCCGTGGCCCTCACTTTAACCCCGCCATTGCCTCCGATATGAAGCTCATAGCCAGATTCCACACAGACCACCCCGAAATCCTTGATGGTGGCCTCAGCACAGTTACGGGGACAACCGGACACGGCAATCTTAAACTTATGCGGCGTCCAAGAACCCCAAGCCATCTTTTCCAGTTTGATGCCCAGACCAGTGGAATCCTGGGTCCCGAACCGGCACCACTCGGAACCGACACAGGTTTTTACAGTGCGGAGAGATTTTCCATAGGCGTGCCCCGAGACCATTCCCGCCTTGTTGAAATCCGCCCAGACGGCGGGCAAATCCTCTTTCTTGATGCCAAACAAATCGATACGCTGACCCCCGGTCACCTTCACCAGGCGGGCCTGGTATTTTTCTGCGATATCCGCGATGGCTCGCAACTCATCAGGTGTAGTTACCCCGCCCCACATACGCGGCACCACTGAATATGTGCCATCCTTTTGGATATTGGCGTGGGCCCGTTCGTTAATCAAACGGGACTGGGGATCATCCTGAACCTCATCCGGCCAAGTGGATATCAAATAATAGTTGATGGCTGGCCGGCAAGTGGCACAACCATCCGGTGTTCGCCAGTCCAGAGTCCTCATTACCGCTCGAATGGAAGTCAGATGGGCCTGCCGGATGGTATTGCGAACATCATCATGGCTGTAATCGGTACACTTGCAGAGCGGTTTTGCATGGGGCGCAACAGAGCAGTCCTCGCCCGCCGTATCGGCCAGGATCTGTTCCACTAACCCGGTGCAGGAACCGCAAGAGGCAGATGCCTTGGTATGAGCGCGCACCTCATCCAAGGTAAACAGTCCCTTTTCCAGGATTGCCTTGACAATATCTCCCTTGGTAACGCCGTTGCAGCCGCATACCTCAGCATCGTCGGGAAGATCTACTGAGGTGTTCTCTCCCCCGTGGCCAGCATTCCCCAAGTGTCCCTGGCCAAATAGTAACTGCTCCCTCATCTCGCTGACATCGGTATTATCCCTCAGCAGCTGGAAATACCAGGGCCCATCGATAGTGTCTCCGTAGAGAACGACTCCCTCGATGCGATTCTCTTTGAGCACAATCTTCTTATAGATGCCGGCGGCGACATCCTGTACCACGATCTCTTCGGTAGTTTCATCTCCGATGAAATCCCCGGCCGAGAAGAGGTCGATTCCGCTGACCTTCAGTTTGGTGGAAGTCACCGATCCCTCATAGTGACCGATACCATACTCGGCCAGATGGTTGGCACAGACCCGCGCCTGCTCAAATAGCGGTGCCACGAGACCATAGGTCACCCCCCGGTGCTGAACACATTCCCCTACTGCGTAGATACGAGGATCGTAAGTCTGCAAGGTATCGTTTACTACGATTCCGCGCTCACAATAAAGACCACTCTGCTGCGCCAGCTCGACATTGGGGCGAATTCCCACCGCCATGACTACTAAATCGGCATCGATTTCCCGCCCATCCTTGAAACGGACTCCCGTTACTCGCACATCCCCAAGGATGGCCTCGGTCTCAGCCTCCATCACGAACTGCAGTCCTCGCTGCTCCAGAGTTCGCTGAAGCATCCCGGCAGCGGTCTTGTCCAGTTGCCGTTCCATGAGTGTGTCAAGCAGATGTACCACAGTGACGTCCATTCCCTGCCGCAATAATCCGTTGGCTGCTTCCAGCCCGAGCAATCCGCCGCCGATAACCACCGCCCGTTTGTATCGTCGGGCGGCCTCGAGCATGAGATCGACATCCTGGATATCACGGAATCCGATCACCCCTTCCAGATCGTGCCCTGGAACGGGGATTATGAAAGGCCTGGAACCTGTCGCCAGAAGCAACCTGTCATACTCTGCCGTGGCACCGTTCTCCGCAATCACACGCCGTTGAGCGCGATCAATGGCAACAACTCTACTGCCTTTATGAAGGGTGATATCATTTTTCTCGTACCAGTCGAGATCGTTGAGAATGATCTCGTCAATAGTCTTCTCTCCACTGAGCACGGGAGAAAGTAGGATACGATTGTAATTGCCATAAGGCTCATCCCCGAAAACGGTGATTTCGTATTTGTCAGGTGCCAGTTTCAGCAGCTCCTCCAGCGTCCTGATGCCGGCCATGCCATTCCCGACCAGTACCAACTTGTCTTTTTTCATAAAACTCCGCTCACCAAAGGTCCGGGCTCTTTTGATTGGAGATGGATTGTATCATCCGGCGATCCAGCCAAGCAATTACCATGCCGGGCTTGGTTTGAGCTCCATCGTCATGACAAGGAAGGGAAAGACATTTGTTGAAAGACAATCAAGGAGAGCTGGCTAGCAACAAGGATCGCACCGATATTTAGCAATATCCATCCCTGATGCACCCTTTTTGTGCCCCAGGCGAGTAAGGATGTCCATTCTCGCCGCCCGTTCATGGGATTCGATAACCACGAGGGCTATCCTTACCTGCGCAGTTTCTTCTTATCCACTACCCACACGGCTGCCTCAAGGCGAGAATGGAGATTCAGTTTTTTCAACAAATGCTTGACATGCACCTTGACGGTCCCTTCGGTGATATCAAGCTCCCGGGCTATCAATTTATTACTAAGCCCCTTGGCAATCAGATTGAGGATTTGCTCTTCCCGATCAGTGAGACCCGCCTTGTCGGGATCCCGTGGTGCGGCATCTTCCCGCAAAGCATGTGCCAATAGTTCGGTAAGCTTATCACTGATCACCAAACGGCCATGCGCCGCCACCTGCAACCGTTCCAGAATCTCTTCCGGCTCCATGTCCTTAAGTAAATAGCCATCGGCGCCCGCTCGCAAGGCTGCGACTACGTGCTCCTCGTTGTCCGAGACGGTAAGAATAATGACTCGGGAATCAATATCGGTACTCTTGATCGCCTTGAGTGTTTCGATACCATCCATTCCCTTCATATTGACATCCAGCAGGATCAGATCAGGATTTAACCGCTGGGCAAGTGCCAACCCGTCTTCACCGGATGCTGCCTCGCCGACCAACATCAGCGACTCATCCAAGGCGATAAGATCTGCCACCCCTTTTCGAAACAGCGGGTGATCGTCAATAGTAATTACGGTACTGACCTTTCTCTCATTCATTATCTGTGCTTCCATCGTCTCGGATATTCAGAATGGCCCACATCTCTTAATTGCTCAATATAGCATCTGAAAAACTCAAACATATACTAAAATGGTGATAACTCGGATTGAGCAGAGGGAAGAATTTTTTGCTTCTCAGGCGCGCTTTCTGTCTTCCTCATCTTTCAGATATTGTTGGTGCTGCGGGGTAAAAACCAGATTGACACAGGTACCCCCTTTAGGTGCCCGCGATACCTGGATAACCCCTCCAAGCCCACTGGCCCTTTCATTCATGATAGCCAAGCCGTAGTGATCCCTTCTCTCCGCTTCCTCATCAATGCCGATTCCATTATCTTCGATACGAATAGTGACCCGCTCGGCATCATTGTCGTAACAGATACTAACCTCCGCCTTCTCTGCCTTGGAGTGCCGGGTAACATTGGCTAGCGCCTCTCTTATGATGTGCAGAACATGAATCTCTTCATTAGCGGTAAGCTGGCAACCACCCAGCCGGTTGTCGAGCGAAATGGCAATTCCGCTACGCCCACGAAACTCCTGAACGGTTTCCTCCAGCGCCGCACTCAACCCAGGACCATCGATTTTCAGACGGAATGTGGTAAGAAGTTCGCGAAGCTGGCGATAGGCCCGGCTTATTCCCTCACGAAGCTCCTCTATGATTGGGGTGGCCGCCGATACTCCTTCGGGACGATTCAGGGTCGCGTTGAGGCGCGCAACCTGAATCTTCAGATAAGAGAGGGATTGGGCCAGCGAATCATGCAGCTCCCGGGCGATAACGCTGCGCTCTTCAAGCAACGCCAGACGACGGCTCTCAGTTGCCCGCCGGGTAATGTTGATGGCAATTCCAATATGGTGGGCAACCGCCTCCAAAGAGCGCATTTGCCACTCTTCCAACTCCCGGTGTGCAGGAATTTCCGTCAGCAGCACTCCATATTGCTGCTTTTGGTCACGAATAGGAGTGGAAACGATGCGTAATGGCCGCCCATTTTTTCGTGGAAACTGCATGGTATGGGTATTGTGTGATCCGAAGCAGGCCGTGCAATCAGGCGGAGAACAGGTATCTCTCTCTCCCGAAGGGGGACGGCGCGTAGAGGCCAGTTTGAAAGCCCGATTGCCACTGTCTGCGGTAAGGCAGATAGTGCCAGGTCCCACCCCGAGTAATCTCTCCATATCCTTGAGAAGCTCCGCATAGACAGTCTCAGAAAACGCTGCCGTGTGCAGCCGATTGGTTGTCTTATATAGCAACTCAAGGGAGCGGTTGCTACGCTCCAGATCAGAGGTTTTGGCCTGGACCCGCTCCTCTAGATCAGAGTATTTTTTCGACAGATCCTCTGCCATCACGTTGAACGCAGCGCCCAACTGGCCCAGTTCATCATCGTTTGTGGTGTACCGCGAACGAACCGAGAAGTCACCTCGACGCGCCCCCTTTGCGCACTCCAGCAGGTCGCGCAAAGGCACCAGGACCCTGCTGTTCATCAGGTACATGGTTAAAAAGACCACAATCAGGGTCAAGAACAGCGAACTTATCTGGATCAATCGGAGCAGACGGATCTTGGATTCCACGTCCTCTTCCAGCAATTTGACCATCTTATCGATATCAGCCACAAATTGATCGACTATGGCAAGATACCTGGCGCGGGAATCCTTGCTCCAGCCCCCCATCAAGTATGAAGAATTTCCCTCCGAGTCAAAAAACAATGGCTTAATCTTGGTTTTCCATTGATTGAAAATATGTTCATAGATTGCCGTCAGTTTGTTGGCAGGATTTTTTGGTAGAACAGAGACCAGACGAGCATCAAGCAAGCGCTCTTCAAACTCCGCCGCTCGTTCATCGGTCACTTTGGCATAAGCGGCCTCCAGCTCCCCGGCATCCAGTTCTTGAGCCAGCGCACTGGCGATACGGTATGACTGCATCCGTAACGTACCCGCTTGGTTGATGGCCGCGGCAACCCCTTGCGTAAGCTCTGCAATGATCACCGAACTCAGCATGCTGATAAACGCAAAGGCGGTAATCGTTGCCATGGCAACACCCATGCGCAGCAACAACGATTTTTTGGTAAACGGTAACATTCTCGAGATTATAGTCTTCATTGCGAGGTCCAAGAATAATACAAAGCGACGCTGAGGAGATACCACCAAAAAAACCTCGACCCCCAATATCCCTTCAATTAATAGGGGGTTTTTGGCTCTTTCCATGTCAACTCAATGAGATAGGAAAGATACCCCTTATACCTCATTTTGGGTATTTTACGGTTTTATCCTTTGTTTGCCCGCCTTGCAACATTGATCTGACTGGCGTTTAATTCGTGCAGGCGGTTATGTTTGTGTTGGGAGTGATGAGCCAAATGTGCCCATGCTGTACCGAGGCTGTTTCCGAACCTGTAATCGCTCGGTACAACCAAGTCGACCACCTTCTTGCACGGCGCTTCTACCAGAATCATATCCGTCGTTTCGATTCAAGAGTCACCCGGTTCGGTAAATCACCACTACCAGGGGTAACAAAACATGAGAAACATCAAGACACATAAAGTAGAACAATTGATCATGGCAGCAGTTGCCTTCTTTTGGTGCTTCTTGCTGTGGTTTTCCAGTGCGGCATTCGTGCCAACCATTGCTTCGCAGTTCGACCTCAGCGTCAAAGGGGTCGCCCTTTTGGCCAGTTCTGCAATATGGACGGCTCCTATCGCTAGACCATTGGCTGGATGGGCTGCCGACAAATTTGGTGCTCCAAAGGCCTTCGTGTTGATCCTCGTGGTCACCGGAACCTTTAGCATTCTTTCGGCATATGCCAATACATTGGGGCCAGCTATCGGATTGACCGAGTACCAGTTCCTGTTCTGGTCGAGGGTCATCGTGGCAACAGCAGGTATCTCGTTCGTAGTGGGCATTCAGCACGTAGCTCAGTGGTTCGAATCTGAAGAGATGGGCACCGCTGAAGGTCTCTATGCAGGAACCGGTAATGTGGGTGCCGGCGTTGGTGCACTGCTCCTGCCGCGTATTTACGGCCTCGATTATCATACGGCTTTCATTCATCTCGGTATCGTGGCCTTTGTCATTGCAGCCTGGATCCTGCTACGAGGTGTCCCGGCCAAGAGTGCAGAACAAGCTGCAATGGCGAAGAAAACCGCTACTTTTCGTGATACGGCCTTTGTCTGGACACGCCACGCCGCAATTGCACTGATGCTTGCTTACGCCATGTCCTTCGGCCTGGAGATCGGTATGAACGCATGGCTCCCGGGATACTACAAGATGGGTTTTGAGGAAGCGATACGGGGACTGGGTTTTGAGACTCTGCAGGACGTACAGATCGCTGCCGGTTCATTTGCTGCGGTACAATCGTTCAATGCATCCCTGTTCAGACCTTTCTCTGGATGGATTTCTGATGTGTGGCAACGTAAAGGATGGACGCCTTTCCCAATGATCTCCAAACATCTTGAGTATGCGCCGCGTATCCATTGGCTGATGTTTGCTCTGCTTGCCATCACCACCACCATGATCATGTTGACCGTTGCCGGGCTCCAGAACAACTTGGTCCTTTCGGTTCTCATCCTGGCTCTGTTCGGCATCACGGTAAGCTTTGGTACTGGTGGAACCTTCGCTATTGTACCCTTGATGTTCAAGGAGCGTCCGGGGACCGCGACCGGATTTATCGGCGGGGTCTCGTGCGTAGGTGGTATCGTCTACCCTCTCATCTACGGTGAAGCTGCCGGCTGGTTTGAGGTGGGCGGCATCCACTGGGGGTATGCATTAGTCGCCATATGCATGTTCATTCCCTTCATCCTATACTTTATCTGGGCAATGCACTGGGATGTTCATCCGGAAGAACATGGTTTTGGCAGTAAAGAGAAATGGCTCGGCAAAAAGAGTGCGTGATACGACGCTGAATCAATTATCCGGAGGTATTACACCATGAGCGGACATACCACTCCACCTGACGACTATGAGTATGAACCGTGGTATAAGTACGGAGTCGCCTTCCTCTTCTTTGAGGCGGGACTCGCCGTTGCGGTCAGCATCTACGCACTGTCCATGGCCTTTTCGGGCCAGGCAGTGCAGTTCAAAAAGAAGGTAGTCTTTGACAAACCCAAAGCGGCTGTCGAGGCAGAATCGAAGAGGGAGCAGCAAGACCACAGCACCATTACGGTACCGGCGAAAGAGGAGTAGAAGTGCGCAACGGTTTTTCCTGTTAAACGTACTTCTAGCCTTTTTCCAAGCCTTTACATCATTGAGGTGAGACTAATGGCAGTATTCAAGAAAATTCTGGTTCCGTACGATAGGTCGCAGGCAAGCAATCATGCCGCAGAAAAAGCCGTTGCGCTTGCTGCCGATCAAGGTGCAGAGCTCATCGGTCTGAAAGTAGTGGCGTTTGAGGGCGAGGTTATCCCGCCCTCAGACCAGCTGTGGCACACCATTGTCAAGGATCTCGAGGAGCGCGCGAGGGATACATTGAGTGATCTCGAAACCATGGCCAAAGAGAAAGGAATCCCAATAAAACTTGAAGTAAAACTAGGGTATGTCGAAGAAGAGATTGTTTCCTTGGTTAATGAACAAGGGGTTGATCTCGTCGTCATGGGCATTGGAGACAGGATTGGAATGCATCGTGTAAGTATTCGCCGCTTGGTCAAGGAGTCACCCTGCCCGATATTGATGACTCACTAAACCAGAATCGGGGCAATCTGAAAGCACGAACTCCGTCCAATGAATATCGAGAGATTAATACCGATTGTAGCACTAGCTGGGTTAGCAGGGCTGGGGGTAAGTCTGTATCTTCTCTCTGATTATTCGGTTCCACTTTTGAATCTGCTCAGCGACATCCTGGACAGCTTTTGACACCCAAATATTTCTGCGTCAAAAAAACCACTCCTTGCATACCACGCAAGGAGTGGTTTTACTGTTAACCCCTGAGGAACAAATTGGATTTGGTTTTATTCCATAATTCCCTTTAACCAGCTGCAATATAAGCTGTTTTTCATGGACATAGCCATCCTGCAATAACATATTCAAGAAAGTTCCCACCTCAAACAGATAGGTCATTTGACACAGGTCAAGGCATATAACACACTACCGTGTCATATTTTGTTTCAAAATGGCAATGATGATGCCGAGGCAAGAGCACGGGTAGCAAAGGTCTTTTTAACGTAAACCAATTTACATTGCAGGTTCAGGAGGATTTAACAAATGAGTAATGAGAAAAATCAGCAGTCTCTCCCCGCGGAACAGAAAGAAGGAGATATTATTGACGTGCTGCCCGAAGAGGTTAGTCGCCGGAAATTTCTTGGCATCGCAGCCTTTACCGGGCTAGCAGGTGCGGGGCTGTCTGTTGGATTGGCCTCCTGCGGCAAAGCCCCGGAAAAAAGCTCCTCAGGAGGGGCATCACATGGGACCGATACCTCCTCTTCAGCAAAGACCGGGGGATTATCCTATCACGTCGACCCTGGTCAGCTGGACGATTATTATGCCATGTATAGCGGTGGCCATTCTGGAGAGGTACGCATCGTCGGTGAGCCATCAGGGCGCGAGCTCATGCGCATCCCCGTGTTCAATTTTGATTGCATGAGCGGTTGGGGTATCACTAATGAATCAAAAGCAATCCTCGGAACCAAGCCGGACGGTTCTCTCAAATACCATACAGGAGACACCCACCACGTACACGGCTCATACACCGATGGAACCTATGACGGAAAATACTTTTGGGTGAACGACAAACTCCATTCCCGGCTGGCACGCATTCGTGGGGATGTGATGGTATGCGACAAAATCACCGAGTTGCCCAATGTTCAAGGCTTCCATGGAATATTTCCCGATAAGAGAGATCCTGTAGATCCCAACATCAACCATACCACTCGTGTTTTTTGCGGCGCTGAATTCCGTATTCCGCATCCCAATGACGGAACCAACATGGATGACACGGATGGATACTATGGCCTTTTCACATGTGTCGATGCCGAGACCATGGAAGTGCGCTGGCAATGCAAAGTAGACGGAAACATGGATCTGGTCGCTACTTCTTACGATGGAAAGCTGGCTGCAGCCAACCAGTACAACACTGAAAAAGGGGTAACCTTCCCGGGCATGATGTCTGCGGAACGTGATTCCTGCGTTTTCTTCAATATTGCCCGCATCGAAGAGGCAGTCAAGGCTGGTAAGACCATTCCCAGCCCCGACGGCTCCAACATTCCCATCGTGGACGGCACCAAGGCTGCAAACCAGGATCCGAAGACGGCCCTTACCTGCTACGTACCTATCCCGAAAAGTCCACATGGGGTGAATGCGAGCCCGGACGGCAAATACTTTGTCTGCTCCGGGAAACTATCCCCCACCGCATCGGTAATCGAGCTGAGCCGGGTACATGAGTGGTTTGATGGCAAGCTGAAAGACCCTCGTGATGCAGTTATTGCCGAGCCAGAGATCGGGTTGGGGCCGCTGCATACTTCATTCGATGGAAGAGGTAACGCATACACCACCCTGTTCCTGGACAGCCAGATTGTGAAGTGGAATATAGATGCAGCTATCAAGGCATATCAGGGTGACAAAAATGCCAAGGTAATCATCGACAAGATCGACGTGCACTATCAGCCCGGTCACTTGAATGCTTCCATGAATGAAACCAAGGAAGCAGATGGCAAGTGGCTGGTCATTGGAAACAAGTTCTCCAAGGACCGTTACCTCCCCATAGGACCGATGCATCCGGAAAACGAGCAGCTGATTGACATCTCGGGAGAAAAGATGCGCTTGGTGCATGAGTCACCAGTATATCCGGAACCGCACGATTTCATTCTCGTCAAACGGGATGTCATCAAGACCCGTCAGGTTTACACCATTGATGAGTTCCCCAATGCGGTGAAGAAGCAAGAAGACTCCAGAATCGAGCGTAATGGTAACAAGGTAACCATCTACCTTACATCGATGGCACCAGCCTACAGCATGACGGAATTCAGGGTAAAACAGGGAGATGAAGTCACCATTATCTTGACCAACCACGATAAGGTGGAAGACCTTGGACATGGTTTCGCCATTCCAAAATATGACATCAACTTCGTGGTCAGTCCCCACGAGACAAAATCGGTGACTTTCATTGCCGACAAACCAGGGGTCTACTGGTGCTACTGCACCCACTTCTGCCATGCACTTCATCTTGAAATGCGTAGCCGATTGATGGTGGAGCCCGCTTAGTAGTAGCGCTCTTAGGCAGTTTTTGAGTGAAGTTGAGGGGCGGGGAGAACTTCGAAACTCCCCGCCCCGCTGGTTTTATAATCCAGTTTTTTGTCAACAAATTTCCCGTTTTTTCACAAACCCCATACCAATGTTCCTTTTTCAAAGTTATACTTTAGATTCAAGTTTTGATTTACCCATATAACGGCAGATTTACCGTTAATGCACTGAAAATTCCGGCGGCCAAATGAATGCTACTACTATTTAGGTAGGGTGTTGTTCCTATGTTACAGATCAATTCCGAAACTCTATTATCGCTGCTTCGCATTACCATGGTGCTCATGCTTCTAACTGCTTTGTCAGCGGTCCATGCAAGCTCGTATGAAGCACCATTACCGAAGCAACTTTCCACCGATCCGGATATGTGCGCCTATGCCCCCTGCAAAGCGGTTATAGAAGCCGATAGCTTCTCTCCGAGAAAGGGACAACCCCCGTACGTGGAAGCTTACAAAGAGTTAGATGGGAAAAAACAACTAGTAGGATACGTTTTTCTTTCTACAGACATCGTTGACATCCCTGCTTATTCCGGAAAACCGGTGGTTACCCTGATCGGAATGGATACCAAAGGCATTATTACTGGGGTAAAGATATTGCGGCACAGTGAGCCCATCTTGCTGGTGGGGATACCAGAATCGGAGCTGATCAGGTTTGTCGAGCAGTATGTTGGGAAGTTCGCTGGTGACAAGGTTGAGATTGGAGAGGCAAGGGAAGACGAAGGTTATATTGGAGTCGATGCCATCAGCGGCGCAACAGTGACCGTAATTGCTGAAAACCAGGTAATCATGCGTTGTGCAGTAGAAGTGGCGAAACAGGTCGGGATAATCGAGCCCGTTATCCGACCGCCAGCGAAATTCAAGCCGCTCGATGAGCTTCGGGACTGGAACACCCTGCTTCAGGAGGGCAGTATCCAGCGACTGACGGTACAACACGCCGACATTGGAGAACCCGACACAGGCAATCCTTATATCGATCTTTATTTCGGCTATCTCAACGCCCCGGTTATCGGCAGAAGCATTCTGGGAGAAAGAAATTACAAACGTTTGATGGCCGATCTTGGCCCCACCGATCACGCTATCTTCATCATCGCCAACGGCGACGGTTCCTTTAAAGGCTCCGGCTTTGTCCGGGGGGGGATATACGATCGCATTCAGGTGGTCCAGGACATGGAAACCATAACTTTCCGTGATACCGATTATCTTCCACTTTATCATATAGACGCACCCGGCGCACCGCGATACCGGGAGTCTGGCATTTTCATCATTCGCAGCAAAAGCTTCAGCGCTGCCTATCCTTGGAAGCTGGTGTTCCTGGCCAACCGGCAAAATAGGCAGACAAAAGACGTCAAGACATTCATCAACTTCGATAGAGAATACTGGCTACCAGGGGCCTATCTCGAAGGAGGAAGACCGGAATACAAGCGCCCCGATCCTACCTGGGTAAAGGTGTGGAAATCGAAAAAATTGGAAATCACCTTTTTTGTGTTGCTGCTATCAGCAATGACGATATTCTATCTGACACGGGACAGATGGATACGACATGCCAGCTACCGCGACAAACGTTGGGTATCTATTCCAAAATACTTTTTTTGGATCAGCAGCTTGGGGTTTGTCGGCTATTATACAATGGCACAGCCCAGCATCACTCATGTGATGACCTGGTTCCATTCGTTGTTTTATGGTTGGAAGTGGGAGCTGTTTCTCACTGATCCCATTATCTTCATCTTCTGGTGGTTTATCATCATTACCCTTTTCATCTGGGGACGTGGCCTTTTTTGTGGATGGCTGTGTCCTTACGGAGCGTTACACGAACTTACCTACAAGATAGCAGGTGCATTGGGCCTGAAGCGCTATCAATTCGCTCTTCCGATGACCTGGCACAACAAGTTGAAGTGGCTCAAGTACCTGATTTTCCTGGGCCTTCTCGGTGTGTCATTCTATTCTATCGGTTTGGCGGAAAAACTGGCGGAGGTAGAGCCATTCAAAACAACCTTCCTGACCGGAGTGTGGAACCGCTCTTGGCCATTTATCTTGTACTGGTTTGCGCTATTTGCCCTGGCAGCGCTCATGGAACGCCCCTTCTGCAAGTATCTATGTCCATTGGGGGCCGGCTTGGCCATTCCTACAACTTTCAGGCTATTTGGTCTCAGACGCAAAAAGGAGTGCCAGACTTGCCATGCATGTGCAAATGATTGCGGCTCACTCGCTATTGATGAGCAAGGGAAAATCGACCAGCGGGAGTGCATGCTTTGTCAAAATTGCATGATTCTGTATTATGATGACCACGCCTGCCCTCCCCTGTCTCAAGAGCGCAAGCGGCGACTCAAGTCCGGTCTGCCATTGGGCAAGATTGGCAAGGATGGTTATTTCGTTCCCATACAAGAGGTTAAATGAAACGGCTCACTGTCAGAAACACGATAATCCTCCTGTTTCTGCTTTGCAGCTCATCCCTATCCGCTAAAGAGTGGCGGGTTAAGCCAGGAGAAAGCATATCGGGGACAATTCAAGCCGCACAGGCAGGTGATGTGATAGTCGTTGAAAGAGGCTATTACCAGGATAACCTGATCATCGACAAGCCGCTGACACTACGCGGCCAGAACCGCCCCACCCTGAGTGGTGGAAATCGGGAGGGAGATGTCATCCGAGTCAAGGCTACGGATGTGGTTATCGAGGGCTTCATCATTCGCGACAGCGGAACCAATCTGACGGCACAGAATGCGGGAATCTATATTGAGCCTGGAGCCCATCGTGCCTTGGTTCGTAACAACGACCTAACCTATAACCTGTTTGGGCTCTGGATCGAAGGAGTCGACAAAGTCCAGGTTATCAATAATCTGATCACCGGGAAACGCGATCTGCGCTCAGCAGATCGCGGAAACGGAATCCAGCTGTACAACACCACCAACGCACGGATCATCGGCAACAACATCAGTTTCTGCCGGGATGCCATCTACGTGGATATCAGTCACCATGCGCTATTCCAGGGTAACAAGCTGCATCACTTGCGCTACGGAACCCACTATATGAATTCCCATAACAATGTATGGGAAAACAACGAAAGTTACCTGAACCGTGGTGGTTTAGCCCTGATGATGGTCCGGAATCAAGTAGTGAGAAACAATATCGCATGGGGCAACACTGATCATGGTATCCTGTTGCGCACCATGCAGGATTCCCTTCTTGAAAATAACGTTGTTGCAAAAAATGGCAAAGGGTTCTTTATCTATGATGCCGAATACAACACGGTGAAAGACAACTTAATCATCAGTAACCGCATCGGGCTCCATTTGTGGGCCGGCTCCATACATAACGAAGTGGAGGGAAACGATTTTATTCACAACCAGGACCAGGTGCGTTACGTGGCCGCACGAGATGAATACTGGGGAAAGAAAAAAGGAAATTTCTGGAGTAATTATGTGGGTTGGGATCGCGACGCCGATGGATACGGGGATGTCCCTTATGTAGCCAACGATGCGGTAGATCGCCTGATATGGCGTTATCCATATATCAAACTGCTCATGAGCAGTCCGGCAGTTCAAACCTTACACATGGTAGCAAGACAATTTCCTCTCTTGCGTGCACCAAGTATTGTCGATCTCAAGCCGAAGATGAAACCTTACCATTCCAACTGGGGACAATGGTTTGAAAAAAGCGATCATTGAAGCCAAAGGAGTCAGTAAGCGCTACGGAGAGGTTGTTGCCGTCAAAAGCGCGGATCTTACTATTTATAAAGGTGAGATTTTCAGTCTCATAGGACACAACGGGGCAGGTAAAAGCACCTTGTTCAAGATGATGCTTGGTCTGCTCGCTCCAAGCAGTGGGAACATCCATATTCAAGGCAAGGACGTCAATGGAAATGCTTTTCGGGACGTCAGGCGCCGGATCGGTTATCTCCCGGAAAACGTCGTGTTTTACGACCATCTTACTGGAATAGAGACCTTGCACTTTCTTGGCAGTCTGAAGGGTGCCGATCTGAAAACCTGCCCCAAGCTCCTTGATAAAATGGGGCTACTTAAGGCAGCACGTCGGCCAGTACGCAGTTACTCCAAGGGGATGAGGCAAAGGCTGGGATTTGCCCAAGCGCTCCTGGGAGATCCAGAAATCCTGTTTTTGGATGAGCCGACTACAGGGCTGGATCCCGCGGGGATTCGGGAGTTCTATCAATTCCTTCAAGAACTCAAGGAACAAGGTGTAACTATCATTCTCTCCTCTCATAACCTGGCCCAAATCCAGGAGCAGGTAGATCGCATCGCCTTGATGAAGATGGGAGAGATCCTGACCATCGGTTCGGTGCAGGAACTAAGGGAGCAATTGAACCTTCCCTTGCACTATCAAGTCTCATTTGATTCAGAAGCCAAAGAGGCCCTGCACCAGGTTCTGGAAAAATTTTCCCAATGCGAGGAGGTGAAGCTTGGTGAGAATAATTTATCTGTTACCTGTACGCGAAAGCTGAAGTTGCCACTGCTTGCTGCATTAGTAACTACCAAAGGGGTGCTGGATATTCACATACAGGAACCATCACTGGAAGATCTTTTCCTGGGCTATGTTGATGACGTGGGAACCTCTCAAACCTCATCTGCGCAGGATTGATATGAGCATTGAACTGAAACAGATTCTGACCATCGCCCAAAAAGAGTTCTGGGATCGGATCCGAAACCGATGGGTGCTTGCGGTCACTGCAATTTTTATATTTTTCGCCCTTGTTATTGCCTATTTCGGAGCCTCCCAGCAAGGAGTAGTGGGATTTAGCAGTATCGATCTGACCATCGCCAGTTTGGTCAGCCTTGCCATCTATTTAGTCCCCTTGATCGCCTTGATTCTTGGATATGATGCCATTGTTGGAGAACGCGAAAGGGGATCTCTTGATCTGCTGTTGGCTTTGCCGGTAACCCGCTTGGAACTCTTGCTTGGAAAATATCTGGGGCTTTCCGCAGCTCTCACCTTTTCAATAGTGGCCGGTTTTGGCATCGTAGGTGTCTTTCTCTCCTATCAGATCGACTTGGGAGCATTGGGGCAATATGCATCCTTCATTTTCAGCACGCTCCTGATGGGCATGGCATTTTTGAGCCTTTCCATATTGATCTCGGTAATGGCAGCAAACAAGACCATCGCTAGTGGAGCTGCCATCGCGCTCTGGTTCCTCTATGTTTTGATCTACGACTTAATCCTGTTGGGAATATTGGTGGTAACCGAAGGTCAATGGGGCGGAGACCTATTTCCGTTTCTGCTTCTGCTAAATCCAGCTGATATCTTTCGCATCCTCAATATTTTCAGCCTAGAACAGGTGAAGACGCTTTACGGGTTGGCAACAGTATTCCCGGAATCATTGGCTAATCCCTGGTTACTGAACGCTGCCATGTTGTCCTGGATCGCAGGGCCGTTGGGATTGGCTTACTGGAAGTTCAAGTGAGGAATATCCAAGTATGAAACGACACATTGAGAAAAAATCTTCTCTTTCTGCTGCACTGGCAGTGGGCATTATGTTATCTACTCTCGGTGGTTGCTCCAACCAGGAGACGCAAGTCCAAGCTATTGAGCCCACCCGAGATAGCATGTGTGCGCTGGATGGCATGATCCTGGTTGACTACCCGGGCCCCAAGGGGCAAATCATATACAAGGATGGGGAGAGGGAGTTTTACTGTGATACCGTAGAGCTTCTCTCCATCTATCTAAGGCCGGAGCAAAAAAAGCGGATTCAGGCAATATTCACCCAAGATATGGGCCAAACGGATTGGAACGAACCCCATGACCACTGGATTGATGCCACTAAGGCTTACTATGTTCAAGGAAGCGAACTCCATGGTTCAATGGGACCAACCTTCGCTACCTTTGCAAAAAAGGAAGATGCCGAATCATTCATTAAACAACATGGAGGAAAACTATTGCGTTTCGATGAGATTACCGTTGACATGGTCGATCTGCGTGGCGGAGCGAAACATGATCACGCGATGTAGGGGAGAACGGGAAAATGGATAATTTCTATGAACACCTTTCCCCTGAAGACGTTCAGGTTCTGGACAGCCTGTCAGTGCTGCTGATTGAGTTGAGGGAGAGCCGTGACGCCCTTCTCGAATACTACGGAGTAGATGGCGAAGATACTTTACTGGAAAAGATTCGCTCAGGTGAGATCGGAGAACACCCCGCCTACGAAGCCTATCTGGGAGCAAAATCCATCCAGACCATACGTGAGGCGATACGCAAGGAGCTTAAAAACTACATGCTGGAGATATAAACCGTATGACATTGCATACAGAAATAGCAAATGAAATTATCGAATGTTATGGTGAGAGACTCATTGACACTCCCAAGCAAAGCCACGATGCGTTGACTGTATCCCTCGCTAACGAAGTAACGCTAGAAATCCGTATTGCATCTTCAGAGGAATATTCGTTTCAGTGGAAATCAGGCAAAGAGACATTTCGTATCGACACTGCTCCCCTGCATCCAGAACTCTCCACTTTCCCTAATCACCTGCACCATAGCAGTGGTGAATTGCAGCCGGACCTTCTTACGACACCAGGTAATCCCCCATGGCAAAACGTCAAACAAATATTAGATACCATTCTTGAAAACCCTTTACTGAAGTAGCCCACGAACCCATTTTTTATCATAAGACTCCTGATTATGGCCATTTATGCAATTGGCGACATCCAGGGATGCTTTGATGAACTTCAGCGCCTGTTGGAGAAAATCTGCTATGACCAGAACAACGACACACTTTGGTTCACCGGTGATTTGGTCAACCGTGGACCTGACTCGCTAAAGACTCTCCGTTTTGTTCATCAGCTCGGAGATAACGCCATTACCGTACTTGGGAATCATGATCTTCATCTCCTGGCAGTCGATGCAGGTGCAGGGAAACTCAAGAAAAAGACTGATACTCTGGATGCAATATTGGCGGCTCCTGATCGAGATGAATTGCTGAGATGGCTTAGATCTCGACCCTTGCTTCATTTTGACAAAGCAATGAATACCGCTCTCCTACACGCTGGTCTACCACCACAATGGAGTATTACTGATGCAATACGTTATGCCAAAGAGGTGGAAACCGCGCTGCAGCAAGAAAATGGATTAAAGTTTTTCAAACACATGTATGGTAATCAACCCGATCGCTGGAGCAAGAAATTGCGCAAATGGGAGCGTTTACGCTTTATTGTCAACTGCCTGACTCGGATGCGTTACTGTACCAAGGAAGGCAAGATCGAATTTCGTTCCAAAGGTAAACCCGGCACGCAGCCCAAAGGATTCCTGCCGTGGTTCGAGGTCAAAAAGCGCAAGAGCCGTGACATTCGCATCGTATGCGGGCACTGGTCTACTCTTGGATTACGTATAACGGAGAATGTAATTGCAATCGACACCGGCTGTCTCTGGGGTGGAAGTCTCACCGCGGTACGCCTGGACGGAGAAACAGTCGTTACCCAGATCCCCTGCCCCATGCGGCGCAGGCCGGGTTGACTTACATCAAGGATTTCCCCTACCTATTCTGGCGAAATAGAACCATCATTTGCGGGGTCGAGAGCGTTTGTTCTTCTGCATATGATGATTCCTCCGTTTGGATCAGGGGAAGCAAACAGTGAACACTGATTTTCCCACCTCCAGTGCCCCCCTGATCCTTCTTTTTTTCTCTAATCGGCTTTTCGCCGAATTACCACGCAAGATACACTCAGCTCCCGAAACAGCGCAATCCTTGCACATCCTGTATGTGGATCGTACGTCCGTTCACTTTAACCAGCCCCTGCTGACTCAGAGTCTTGAGAATCCTTGAAAATGTTTCCGGCTTAATGGAGAGACGGGACGCTAAAATCTGTTTAGAAGTTGTGAGCTCAACATCGGCCGTTTCGGCAGTACAATCAACAATCTGTTGTAGAAGATAATGAACCAGCCGATAGGTGGCATTCTGCAACGTCAGGTTATCGATCTCGTTGACAAAGATATGCAGCCGATAACTCATATCAGCCATCAGACGAAAACAGGTCTCCCGAGAATCATAAAGTATCTGCAAAAAGGTCGCACTATCCACCGCCAGCACTTCACTAGGCATCAATGCCTCTGCATTGACCGGATACACCCTTTTTTTCATAAACAGCACCGCCTCAGCAAAGGGTTGTCCTGGGTGAATCACCTCTATGACATGTTCCGTGCCTTCCATGGATAGCCTTGAGAGCTTGATCTGCCCGCTGCAAAGCCGGAAAAAACGATCTGCTGGCTGATCTTGCTGAAACAGGATCTCCCCTTCCCCTAGCTGCAAGATACGGGAATGCCTCGCAATCAATGCCAGCTGCTCTGGGCTGAGCGCTGAAAAGAGGATGTGTCTGCGAAGCTCCTTTTCTACATCGTGACGGTTCTTCATGGTGATTGAATGTGTCCGAAGCACACGACAACTCCTTGTTACAGCAAGCCCCAAACAAACTTGGATACCCAGTTCAAATTGTAGCCCCAACAAAGGCCGGGGATAAGTGTTAAGCCTCGGCTACTTGACCTGTGTCAATTCTGGAATATCCCAGAGCCGAAAATAACCAACCCTCTTCAAGTACGAAACCAGTTCAGTTTTTCACGTAATTTCACTACTTCCCCGACAATGATCAACGTCGGCGGTTTTGGCTGTTCTTTCTCGGCAAGCGCCGGAAGTAGAGAAAGTGTACCGGTGTGGACGCGCTGATTTGGAGTTGTCCCTTGTTCTACCAGAGCGGCAGGCATGTCGGGAGAGACACCGTGAGCCAATAATTGCTCACATATCAGAGGCAAAGCCATCAGGCCCATATAAAACACCACTGTCTGATTGGGTTGCGCCAACATCTCCCAATTCAGATCAAGGGTCCCATCTTTCAGGTGTCCAGTGACAAAAACAGCCGCATGAGCATAATCCCGGTGGGTAATCGGAATCCCGGCATAGGAGGCACACCCAGAAGCAGCCGTGATTCCCGGTACCACCTGGAATGGTATGCCCTCTTCCGCGAGGGTATCAATCTCCTCACCCCCCCGCCCAAAGATGAAGGGATCACCCCCCTTCAGACGCACTACTCGTTTACCCTCCTTTGCCAGGCGTACGAGGGTTCGATTGATCTCCTCCTGAGGGACCACATGGTGGCTGTTTGCCTTTCCAACATAGATCCGCTCTGCATCTCGTCTGACCAGATCCAGGATCGCAGGGGCAACCAGTCGATCGTAAAGCACCACATCTGCTTGCTGCATCAAACGCAGGGCTCGAAAAGTGAGCAGATCGGGATCACCAGGTCCGCCCCCGATCAAATACACCTCACCAACCCCCGCAGAAGGTTCTCGCTTTTCCAGCGCTGCCTCCATCAGTCTGTCCGCCTCTTCGAGGTGGCCGGAAAAGACCCTTTCTGCTACCCCACCTTGCAGTATCTCCTCCCAGAAACGACGTCGGTCATCAGCGTCTGGGAAGCGCTTTTTTACCCGTTCCCGAAAGCGGCTGGCCAATTCTGCCAACCGTCCGTAACCTGCAGGGATCAAAGACTCCAGCCGAGCCCGAATCAGCCGTGCCAGAACCGGGGATGCCCCACCCGTTGAGACCGCCGCCACGATGGGCGAACGATCGATGATAGATGGCATGATGAAGCTGCTCAAATGGGGCTGGTCCACCACATTGACCGGAATGCGGCGCCGCTGAGCCTGCACCGAGAGCTGGCGGTTTACGACTTCGTCGTCGGTCGCCGCTACCACCAGACAGACCTCGTTCAAGTCCTCTGGAGAAACCTCTCTTTGCCAATGCTCAACCCTGCCTTTCTCTTTCAGTTCATGGAGTGTTGGGCCCAACGCAGGAGCAACAACCCGGATCTGCGCCCCGGCGCGCAACAAAAGATTGACCTTGCGTCCAGCAACCTCCCCACCTCCCACTACTAGACAGGGTTTATTCTTGATATCGAGAAATACGGGAAGCAGATCCATAGGCAAAAATTGTTCAAATCATGATGGGATGTAGAGTTCTTCGTCGCTTCACCCATTATACCGCCCCCCTAACAGGATTTCCCGGGCCTTTCCGGATTTGACACAATCGAAACGACCGAAAGCTCTCTTTCAATGACTTGTGCCGCTGGAACGGTTCAATTTATTGAATACATTGTACTTTCCTGAAGGCTTGGACATAGGAATCCGCTTCACCTCTTTCAGGGTACGGGCATCATAGACAATCAAGGCTCCCTCTTTATCCCAGATGCTCAGCAAGGCATGAGAACCATTTTTGGTAAACTCGACATGTGCCGAAACCTTGCCGGGAACCGGGCGCAACGTTTTGACTATCTCAAGCGTCTGCTTGTCAATAACATGTACCGCATCACTATTGGGACCAAAGAAAACATCTACCCAAGCATACGGAGAATTCTCATGGCTGCGCATAAAGAATCCGGGACCCAGCGTCTTGATGCGCTTGATGGTCTTCCAGTTGGACATGTCGATGATGCTGACTATCCCCTGTTTCATGTTAGGTGTGGCCAAAACCGTTCGGCCCCGGTATTCCCAAGTGATTCCCGAACCCAGATGGGGCATTCCTGATAGATCCAGTTCCCGGATCACTTTTCCACGGTCGAGGTCCACCACTTGGCTTTTCCCACTACGGGAGGTCCCGATAATCAGTGTGTATTCTTGATTCAGGAAGAAATCGTCCAGATAGCTTTCCAGACTGATACGGCGAATCGGAAAAGCGGGGACCTCAGTTCCCACAGGCGGATAGGTGATCTCCCACACCTCAGGAATGTCCTTGAGTGCAACGATAAAACTCTGTCTGGGCTCCGCCGCATAAACCGCGCTGACGCGGGAGCTCGACCCCTTAACATCACTGACCGGGATCACCTTCAGGGGTGACAGATCTCGACCATCCAGTACTACCAGGGTATGCGGCAAATAATTGGCCACCATCACATAGCGCCCATCGGCAGAAACTGCCAGATTGCGTGTATTGATCCCGGCCCGGATCTCCGCTACGTACTCCAGGTTATAGATGTCGTATTTACTGATCCACCCATCTCGTGAAGCAAAAAACACGTAACGGCCACGATTGCTGTATTTAGGGCCACCATGAAGAGCGAACCGGGTCCGGAAACGGTGAATGGGTTCGAAAGTGTCTCCATCCAACAAGGTGGCGTGGTGGTCACCCAGCTCCACTACGATGAACAGATTTTGCAAATCTGCGGAAAAACGGGGTTTTTCCGACAACTCCTCTGGCTTGTGATGGATCAAGTGGCTAGCGCGGATCCGATCCATCCCCCACTCGGGCATCTTTTCAAGTGGGGTATAGATGTAATTCACAAGTGACTGGATTTGCGATTCATTTATCTTCTCTCCAAAGGCCGGCATCTGGCTGGCGGGAGCACCCTCCCTGATGATTTCTACGGCTGCATTTTTCCGCAGGCGCTTAAGGTTCTGGGGAAGCAGCGCGGGTCCCATTCCACCCAATCGACCCGCGCCATGGCACTCCGCACAGTACTTTTCATATAACCGTTCGGCGCTGACAGACGCTGATCGAATCTGGCCAGAGAACAGGAAAATAATAGCAACAAACAGAAATGACAATATTCGAAGGGAGAGCGGATAGGAAATGGTTGTCGTAATATTCACTGGGCCACCGGGTTTCTGTTCATTTCCTTTGGATGCTCCTCTGGCAAGCCGATCTCCCGATCGGTGAGATAACAACCCGGATCCTCTGCCCAGGGATCACCAGTCAGCTGGAGAGCACGCACTCGTGTGTTGCCCCCACAAATATCGGAATAGCCACAGCGGCCGCATCGCCCCCCAATCTTGCGCGGCGAGGACTTAAGCCCAGCCATAATAGGATCGCCCGTATCCCTCCAAATCTCGGAAAAAGGCCGTTCCTTGACATTGCCCAGGTTGTAATGCCACCACATGGTATCAGGGTGCACATTCCCCAGATTATCGATATTGGCAACATTCACTCCCGAGCTGTTTCCGCCCCACTGCACTAGCTTGAGACGTAGATGTTCAGCTTGCGGAGGGAAACGCCGCATCACCCAATGCAGCAGATAAACACCGTCCGCATCGTTGTTTCCGCTAACGAATTCGGTTTCCTTTCCGGCCTGAACGTCCTCTAGCGCTCGCTGAAATAAAAGATCCATCGCCCAGCGAGTAGTGTCAAAGAAAGCATCCGTTTCTCGATTTCGGTTTCCCCGGCCCGCGTAGTTGAGATGAGAAAAATAGAATTTCTCCACCCCCTCTTCTTCCATTAATTGGAGCAAGGCTGGCAGATCCGCTGCATTTTCTTCAGTCATTGTAAAGCGCAAGCCCACTTTGATACCCCGATCGCGGCACAGCCGCAAGCCGTGCATCGAGGCATCGAATGCCCCCCGCTTGCGCCGAAAGGCATCATGAGTCTCTCGCATTCCATCAATGCTGATCCCCACATAATCGAAGCCGACTGCCTCGATAGCCTTGATATTACCCTGACCAATGAGCGTACCGTTAGTGGAAAGAGCCACATAGAATCCCTTTTCCTTGGCTCGGCTGGCAATGGCAAAGATATCTGGTCGCAGCAAGGGTTCCCCTCCGGACAGAATCAATACCGGAACCCGAAAACGGTGCAAATCATCCATCACCCGGCAAACCGACTCGAAGTCCAGCTCTCCGGGAAAATCCTTATCAGCAGAGATGGAATAGCAGTGCTTGCAGGTGAGATTGCAGCGACGGACCAGATTCCAGATCACCACTGGCCCGGCCGGATCTCGTTGTGGCGCGAGTGGAGTGGGTTCTACCAGCTCTCGCATAAATTTCGATATACGAAGCATCACCCGTTCCCCTGTCGAGAAGTAAACCGCAAGCCGGTCTTTTTCAAAATCCTCGTGCTGAACAGGATCTCGTGGGCGCGCTGGGTTTCTGCCAACATTTCGGCAATATACGCCACCTTTTCCTCCACCTCAGCCCGATTGCGTCCATGAACCATGGCAAACAGATTGTAACGCCAAGCGGGCAAGTGACGGGGTCGGTGATAGGCGTGGCTGACGAAATCAAGCTCACCAATCAAACGCCCACAACGCCGGACCTCCTCATCCGGCACATCCCACACCGACATCCCGTTACCCCGGAAACCCAACGCGTAATGGTTGGGTACTGCCCCGATGCGGCGGATGACTCCGTTCTCCAACATACGGCGCATTCGCCGCATCACCTCATCTTCCGAGGCTCCGATCTGCTCCGCGATATGGCGATAGGGTTCAGATACCAAAGGCAACCCTTCTTGGGTCGCAAGCACAATGCGACGGTCCAGCGCATCCAGCCCATGAGCATTTGCATCGCTGCCCATCTCACCCATCCTAGACATCGAATCGCAATCCAACAAAAAATTCTTCTTCTTTCGGCATATTGTAGACTGCAATCCCTGTTTTTTGCTCTATCTCGGCCAATACCTCGTCGATACGCTGTGGGATCTCCGTGGCCAATACGAACCACATATTGAACTCATGGTCTCTTTCATAGTTGTGGGCCACCTCAGGATAGGAATTGACCTCTCTGGCCACCGTTTCAAACTGCTCTGGTGGAACCGCCATTGCACAGAGAGTAAGCCCTCCTCCCATTGCAGAAGCATTAAATAAAGGGCCGAATCGGGAAAGCACACCCTCTTCCAACATGCACTGCAAGCGCTGCAGAAGTTCCTCCTCCCCAATCCCCATATCAGCTGCAACCTTGGCGTAAGGGCGATCACAGACGGGGAAAGCGGTCTGCAACCGATTGAGAATGGTCCTATCGATTTCGTCCATCGTCATCGGTAGTGCCCCCCTCGCTGCTTGAAACGCCGTTTGCTGAACAGCAACTGATGGGGTATCTCCTCCAGCCCCAAATCGTTTACCAAACGACGAACCGTCCCTCTGACTGCTTCGCGCCGCCTGCCGTGAACCATGCAGTAGAGATTGTAAGGCCACTGGGGAAGATGCCTGGCGCGCTGATAACACAGTGTGACTTGGGGCTGGGAACCCAGTAATGCACCGATCTCTTCCAATCGCTCATCCGGAACATCCCATACCACCATAGCATTGGCTCGGTACCCCAGTTCGCGATGGCGCACCACCACGCCGAACCGGTTGATAATTCCCTCCTTCAGCATCTGGTCAAGCCGATGAATAACCTCATCCTCCGACATCCCAAGTTGAGCACCCACTTCTGCATAGGGATGGTTCACCAAGGGTAAACCATCCTGAATGGCCGCTATTAACCGATAATCCTTCTCGGTCAAGACCATAACGGAAATCCCAGATCGATATGAAACGCCTTTTCCAATGGCAACATCATCACCGGCAGCCCCGTGTGACTCTCGATCTCTTCCACCACCTGCTGCAGCCGTTGCCGGTGACATGCCGTCACCACAAACCAGAGATTGTAATGGTGCTCCCGTTCATAGTTGTGATTCACTTCATCATAGGCATTGATATATCGGGCAACGCGTTCCAAGCGGTTGCGGGGCACTGCCATCGCCGCCAAGGTGCTAACCCCAACCCGCCTCGGCCTAAACACAGGCCCAATGCGAGAGATATATCCCCGTTCCTGAAGAGACTTCAATGTCTCAAGAACCTCCCGTTCGCAGACCCCCAATCGCTTGGCAATCTCGGCAAAAGGGGAAGAGGTGAGAGGAAAATGGTGTTGAAACTCGTCCAAGAGGCGTTTTTCCAATAGACTCAAAACGTTTTCACCCTCCCTTTCCCGGAGGAAAGAGGCCGAAGCGGGATATTGATTAATGCCGGATAACTCCATTGACATGGTCATAATCCTATCTTGTGCGCACGTGCGGTGAAAAAAATCCCACTGGGTTTGGCCACCGGAAGAGAGCCGATTTGGGTCAGGGTTTGAGTATCATAGATCGCTACACGGTCTTCATCCCTGATCGATATCCACACCGCCTCCCCTCGAGGAGTGAACTCCATATGCAGGGCGCCTTTTCCAAGTTCAAGCGTACGAATGATCTTCAGAGTCTCGCTATCTACAATCTGTATGGTATCGTTGTCCGGAAAGGCAAAGTTCACCCAAATGTGTCGCCCATCGGGACGAGCCACCGCGAAGACCGGCTGCCCCTTGAGTGCCACACGCCCCAGCTCTTTCCAGTCATTAGTATTTACCACCAATAATTCATGATGCCCCACTGCCGGCAGAAACGCCCGCATTCCAGCAATAGCCCAACCTTCCAGGTGCGGCATCTTGTACACCGGCAGCTTGCGCTCCCCTTTCCCATAGTGATTCAGGATTCGCCTAACCCCCCTCTCCGGATGCCAGAGATCCAACAATGCCAACCCATCTTCTCCAAACAGGCCCGCGAGATAGAACCTTCCATCGGGAGAGATCAGAGCATCATAGGGCTGGCGCCCGA
The DNA here is from genome assembly GCA_964557025.1 of uncultured Chromatiales bacterium. Taxonomy (GTDB): domain Bacteria; phylum Pseudomonadota; class Gammaproteobacteria; order Thiohalospirales; family Thiohalospiraceae; genus DRMK01. The sequence continues at coordinate 59,619 of CAZKYF010000026.1, forward strand.
TATTCTTGAACCGTTGAAGCCGTGGAGACTCTGGCTGGCTCAAATCCGCTACCCAAATCTCTCCGGAATCAAACAGGCTAAAGATGAAACGCTGGCCTGGCGCATCCACCAAGCCCACCGTTTTTGAACCTTTTCCCCCATCGGAACGCGTAGCAGGAATATCAGCAACCAACTTCAACGTTTGCGCGGAAAAGATCTTCACGCCGCCTGGCTCATAGTTGGAGACCGCGATCAATGCACCATCTTGGGAAATAGCACCTCCAATGCTGTTTCCCCCTTGAACAACGCGCTTTATCAACTTTCCACAAAGCAGATCCACCTTGGAGAGCCCCCCGTCACGGCCGAACAGATAAGCATACCGCTCATCACGAGAGTAGACCGCCGAGGCGTGTGACAGATCACCCAGCCCTTTGATTCGGAAAAGAATGTTTCGTTGTGTTGTATCGACTACTACCACGCTGCCGGAGGCCCGCTCGACAATGATTCCCAGATCGCCGGTCCCCCTCGTCTGACAATCGGCGGCCAGCACCAAACCGATATGCAGCGAGAACAAGAGGGCGACCACAACGCGAATCACGGAGTAACCCCTTCTTTCAGACGTTCGGCAAGCCAACGCGCGTCCTGTTCCGACAGGAAGGGGCTCCACGGAGGCATGGGAGTCCCCGGCCGACCATGCAAGATGGTGGCAACCAACTGCTCTACAGAGTAGGAATCAAGCCGTTCTGGATTGAGAGCGGGCCCAAGCCCCCCCGCCAACCGCATACCATGGCAGGAACCACAATCATGTTTGAGCAAGTGGGTCAGTTCCTTCTGTCTTTCCGGCGCAGGAGCGGCAGCTAATACACCTGCACAGCCCATTACCAAGATGGCTGCGGCTGCATAGCGGGATAAACGATTCCGATGCATTGATTCGCCTCAGGAGTGATGGAAGACGCTATCACCTTTCTCGTTTTTGAATGTATCAGCTTACCTTTCGAAGGGACATTGATGTCGATCAAGGCCTTAAAGAAGAAAGAAATAAAATATAGATCTGATAGATAAGTTTGGAAAGGCGGGAAATTTGAT
>CAZKYF010000027.1:0-42476 GCA_964557025.1 uncultured Chromatiales bacterium
GGCACGGATGCCACCCAGGTGTGGACCCGCCGGGAGGGCATGGCCACGGTGTTCGTGGCCGTCGACCACTTCGTGGGGGATGTGGTCGGTATCCACGCCGCCCGTCCGGGGACGCGCTTTGAGGCCTTGGAGCCGATCCACTGTCACCACCGATGGTAAATGTCCACAAAGCGCCGATTTGAGATGTCCTCCCGATCAAGCCGGGACATCCTTGTGTTGTATGAAGACGCAAGGAGGGTCCCATGCTCAACCGAGAGGACTGGCTCATGATACGAGAGATGCGAGCAAGAGGGTGTTATCTGCGCGAGATCGCTGAGCGCGTGGGGTGTTCGGAGCGGACGGTGCGCCGGGCGTTGAAGCGGGGCGGGCCGCCGCCGAGGCGCCGCAGCGGGGTGCGGCCGAGCAAGCTGGATGCCTATAAAGCACAAGTGGATCAGCTGCTTGCCGAGGGGGTCTGGAACGCCACAGTGATTTTCGCCGAGATCAAAGCCCGGGGGTATAGCGGCGGGATCAGTATCCTGCGCGACTACATTCGGCCCAAGCGGGCCTTGCGCAAGGCGAAGGGTACGGTTCGCTTCGAGACGGCGCCGGGGCGGCAGCTGCAGAGCGACTGGGGGCAGATTGAGACGGTGGTCGGCGGCGTTTTGATGCGCGTGCATTTTGCCGTCAACACCCTGGGCTACTCGCGCCGGTTCCATGTCTGGGCGGCGGCGTGCGAGGACGCCCAGCACACCTACGAGGGTCTGATCCGGGCCTTCGAGCACTTCGGCGGGGTGCCCGCCGAGGTCTGGGTCGACAATCAGAAAGCGGCGGTGCGCTCGCACGGGCTGGACGGGCAGGTGCGGTTCAACCCGGGATTCCTGGAGTTGGCCTCGCACTACGGGTTTGCGCCCAAGGCCTGTCGCCCGCGCCGGCCACAGACCAAGGGCAAGGACGAGCGGATGGTGCGCTACGTGAAGGAGAACTTCTTCCAGCGCTACCGGGCGTTCGAGAGCCTGGACCACCTCAACACGTTGTTGGAGCAATGGCTTGAGGAAGTGGCGGATGAGCGGGTGCATGGCACCCACAAGGCGGTGGTCAGGGAGCGGTTCGAGCAGGAGCGGCCCCACCTTGCGCCCCTGCCGCCGGTGCGCTTCGAGACAAGCTACCGCGAGACCCGGCGGGTAGCGCTGGATGCCTTCATCGACGTGCGCGGCAACCGCTACAGCGTGCCCGCGCACCTGTGCGGGGAGACGGTGGCCATCCGGATCACGCTGGATGGCGTGCTCAAGGTGTTCGATGCCGAGGGGGGGCTGGTGGCCGAGCACCGGCTGCGCCCGAAGGAAGCAGGCTGGCAGGTGGTGGCGGCGCACCATGCCCGGCTCTGGCAGCAGGTCAAGGTCGAGGCCCGCGGTCTTGCCTGCTACGAGGAGGTGGCGTCATGGAGCTGATGGGCCTGATGGCCAAGCTCAAGATGGAGCATCTGCCGGGGAGCCTGGATGCCCTGTGCGAGCAGGCGGCGAAGCGGGATCTGGACTACCGCAGCTTCCTCGCCGAGGCCCTGGCCACGGAATGGGCCGGACGCCACCAGAAGGGCCTGGAGAGCCGCCTCAAGCAGGCGCGGCTGCCCTGGATCAAGACGCTCGAGCAGTTCGACTTCAGCTTCCAGCCCTCCATCGATCGGAAGGTGATCCGCGAGCTGGCGGGGCTTGCCTTCGTGGAGCGGGCCGAGAACCTCATCCTGCTGGGGCCGCCCGGGGTGGGCAAAACTCACCTGGCCATCGCCTTGGGCGTGAAGGCGGCCGAGGCCGGCCACCGGGTGCTGTTCCTGACGCTGGAGGAACTCATGACCCGGCTCAAGCGGGCCCAGCAGGAGAACCGGCTGGAGCGGCAACTGCAGCAGCTGGTCTACCCCAAGGTGTTGATCATCGACGAGATCGGCTATCTGCCGCTGACCCGGGAAGAAGCCAGCCTATTCTTCCGCCTCATCGCCCGGCGCTATGAAAAAGCCGCCACCATCCTCACCTCGAACAAGGGGTTCGTGGACTGGGGCGAGGTGTTCTCGGATCAGGTGATCGCCACCGCCATCCTGGACCGGCTGCTGCACCACGCCACCACCCTCAACATCAAGGGCGAGAGCTTCCGGCTGAAGGAAAAGCGCAAGGCCGGGCTGATCACCCAACCCATCGAGAAGTCCGAAGACAAAGGAGACGAATGAGCGACCTCAGGCGGCCTGGTCAGCCAAGTTGAAATCGTTGAAAACCGGACATCTCAAATCGGTGAAAAGGGGACATATTGGGGCGGTGTTGACACCTGGTCGGCGACCTGATGATGGACAAGGAGCTGCTGGAGATGCGCTTTGCGCGGCACGAGGGCAAGCTCCCTTTTCCAAAGCGGAGGTCGATTCCGTGAGCCGGGCCTGGTCGGTCTCCGCACGGTGTATCTTTGGCAAGGCCCGGGTGTGCCGGCTGTGGGGTGTGACCCGTTCGACGCACTATGCGCGGCAGGTGGCCGCCCGGCGTATCGTCCCGGTGGGCCGCCAGGGCCGGAAGCTGGTGGTGCCGGATGATGCACTGGTGGCCGAGATCCGGGCGGGCTGACCGAGGCGGAAGCACTGCTTACGACCAGGCATCATGCAGCGGCGCGGAGCAGATGGAACCCTAGTCGACCCTTTCGACACCATGCAAGGACTGGTACACCACCTCGGTGCGCCAGTGGCAGCCGCCACCGCCCCCCATGCGCATCAGTCCGGCAGTACCCAGTCGGGGCGGGGAAAGTGACAGCTGTAGCCGTTGGGTATGCGCTGGAGGTAATCCTGATGCTCGGGCTCGGCCTCCCAGAAATCTCCTGCCGGGCTGAGCTTCGTGACCACCGGGCCGGGCCAGAGTCCTGTGGCATTCACGTCCGCGATGGTTTTCAGCGCCACTTCCCTCTGTTCCTGGCTGGTGTAGAAGATCTCCGAGCGGTAGGACGGCCCGCGATCATTGCCCTGCCGGTTCACGGTGGTAGGATCGTGAATCCGGAAGAAGAAGGCCAGCAATTTGCGGAAGCTGGTCACATTGTTGTCGAACTCGATCTCGATGGCCTCGGCATGCATGCCGTGATTGCGATAGGTGGCGTTGGGGGTGTCCGGGTCACCGGTATAGCCGACGCGGGTGTGCAACACGCCAGGCTGCCTGCGAAACAGCTCCTGCATACCCCAGAAACAGCCCCCTGCCAGAACCGCTCTCTCAACTGCCATCCGTTTCCCCTTTTACTAGCGGAATGTATTCGCCATAGCCTTCCGCCCCCATATCTTCCAGGGGCACGAAGCGCAACGCCGCTGAGTTGATGCAGTAGCGCAAGCCGCCGCGATCCCGCGGCCCGTCGGGAAAGACATGGCCCAGATGGCTGTCACCGTGAGCCGAGCGCACCTCAGTGCGGATCATGCCATGGCTGGTATCACGCAGTTCGTTGATGAACTCGCCGGATACCGGCTGGCTGAAGCTGGGCCACCCACAACCGGAGTCGAACTTGTCACGCGAGGTGAACAGCGGCTCACCCGAAACCACATCGACATAGATACCCGGCTCCTCATTGTGCAGATATTTGCCGGTGCCCGGCCGCTCGGTGGCATTCTCCTGGGTTACGCGGAACTGCTCGGCATCAAGCCGGGTGATGGCTTCCGGATCCTTGCTGTACTTTTTCATCGTGTTATCCCATGAGAAAACCTCTGAATTTGAATCAGGCCCACCGCTTCATGTTGACTACAATCACGGCGATCTTGACAATGGTTTTTTCACTGAAACGCTCCCTCAGTACCACATACAGCGCAGGAGAAACTGCCGAATCAACGGTCGCGCAATACCGGGTAAGCCTCCGTATACACCCAGTCCTTGTCCTTTGCCGGCACATGGCAGCCCAGACAGTCCTTTTTGTAGTCACCGGAGGCGTTTTTGCCGACATCATCCGTTTTGAACAACGCCCAACCCCAGCCATCACCCCAGTTGGGACTGCCGGCAAAACGTCCCTTGCTGTCCTTGATCATGACAAACCACTGCTTCACGCTATCGGTAGCATGGCGAACCTGCTTGCCCGTAGTATAGTCCGCCGCAAGCGCGCTGCGTAACACCTTGACCAGCGTGGCGCCATCCGGAAATTTTCCGGAGTTGCGAAAGGCCTCCACACTGGCCTTTTCAGTATAAACATCATGGAACCCGCTGGCCTCGCCTTCCGGTACAAACCATGAGCCCAGATGAACCATACTTGTCTGAAATCCCTGCGGAAACCGTATGGAACCTGCGGAATCGACATATGGCGAAAATGCCGGAACCGGTTCCGATTCTGCCCATACAGCGCCGAAACTAAAGAGTGGCAACACAAGAGCCAATACAGACCACCTTCCACAATCACGTTTATTCATGGATCGTCTCCTCAAAAAATTAACAGATGTATTCAAAAAAATCGCCTGTTGAACCCAGGCACAACCTGTTGGGATGTTTGATCACTTTTTACCTCGTTGTTATAAGTGCGTTGATGCCTGAATTATAGGGGTGACAAACAGAGCAGCAGGCATTCACCCATCGCAAAAAAGTCACCCAGCGTATCAATACCAAGGAAGTATTGGACGGTTGCACCGGATCGTCTCCCAAACCTGGGGGATGACCTGAAACGGCGTAGACAATTCAGAACGCAGCGATAGCTGTCTGGTTCAAACTGCTATATGTAATTATTGCGATCTGAAAAACCTGCAAAAAGACGAATTTTATTTTTTTGTCATTTTCGCTACCCTTACACCCTTTGAACAACAGCTCACCATTTCCGGACTCTCACATGAAAAAACCAACCCGCGACAAACCCGAACCGACACACAAGGGCTTTGATGTTCTGGGGGATGTGCTGGAAACCCTGCGCTTTCGCGGCAGTATTTTTTTTCGTTCGCAACTGGCTTCACCCTGGGGTATGAAACTGGATGCCATCATGGCGCCGCGTTTTCACATCGCCCTGCATGGTGACTGCGTGATAGGTAGCGGCAAAGGCGATACCCTGATTCAGCTCAAACACATGGATGTCGTTCTGCTGCCACACGGCAACATGCACTGGATCGCCGACCATCCCGGCAGGAAGCTGGTACCGAGCGAGATGGCCGGGGATGCCTGTGAACTCGGCCACCCCATGTTCCAGCAGGGTGAAATTACCAACAAGCTGATGTGCGGCATCGTCCATTACGAAAAGGCCATGCTGCACCCCCTGCTCGATGCCTTGCCGGAAGTAATGCATTTCTCCGGTATCGAATCCGATGATCCGATATGGGCGACAATTTTGCTGATCGATGCACACATGGGAAATACCACCATGCCAAGAACCACACTGGTGGATCGACTCACCGAGGTGTTGTTTCTGCAACTGCTTTATCGCTATGTTGATGAAAATCCGGAGCTGCCCGGTTTTCTTTTCGCGCTCTCGGACCAGCGGATTTACCGCATGCTCGAACTGATTCATCGTGAACCGGAAGCCCCCTGGACGCTGGAATCCCTGGGCAACCGGGTCGGTATGTCACGCGCCACCGTGGCGCGCCAGTTCCACAAGGTGGTGGGCATGCCGCCGCTGCAATACATCTCCAACTGGCGCATGATGAAAGCGCACCACCTGGCAAAGTATTCAACGCAGTCTTTCGACGAAATTGCAGATCAGGTCGGGTTCAGCAGCGCACGGGCATTGAGCAGGGCCTTCCTGCGCAGATACGGTTATACGCCTTCGCAATTAAGAAAGAAACGGAAAGCAGGAAACGCCTGAAGCTCATACCCTCACTCCCACTCTGTTATCAATAAGCCATTTTTAGCTTTTGTTTTCAATGACTTATTTTCCTACTAAATGATAATACCATGCTCAGAAAATCCTTCAAAATACTGAGGGTGTTCAAAACTCTGTGTCAGTCGAATTTTCACAGGGCGATATGCGCATCCAGTCGCCCTTCAAAATGGATTGCCAGCTGTGACAGGGTCAGGTTCCAGTTCTGCACGGGTCTCGTCCACCGTTCAGATGCCTTCAGTATACCGGCATAGAGCAGCTTGAGTAAGCTGTTCTCGTTGGCGAATCCGCCCTTGGTCCTGGTCAGCTTGCGGAACTGGCGATGGACAGCCTCCACAGCGTTGGTGGTGTAGATGGCGGTGCGCACGTAGTCCGGGTATTTGAAATAGGCAGACAACGTCGGCCATTTGCTGCGCCAGGATTGGATCACCATGGGATATTTGTCTCCCCATTTGGCCTCCAGTTCGTCCAGGGCCGTTTCTGCTGCATCGAGTGTTGTCGCCTTGTAGACACACTTCAGGTCGGCCATGAAGGCCTTCTGGTTCTTGGAGGCGACATACTTCAGGGAGTTGCGGATCTGGTGAATGACGCAGTGCTGGTTTTCCGTTTTCGGGTAGATGCTCTCGATGGCTTCAGGAAAGCCCTTCAGGCCGTCCACACAGGCAATCAGGATATCCTTGACACCGCGGTTGTGCAGGTCGGTCAGGACACTCAGCCAATGGTGCGCCCCTTCCTGGTCGGAGAGATAGAGGCCCAGCAGCTCTTTCTTGCCCTCGATATTGAGCCCCAGGATGGTATAGACCGCCTTGCTCACATAGCGCCCGTGCTCCTTGATCTTGTAGTGGATGGCATCCAGCCAGACGATGGGATAGATGGCTTCCAGTTCCCGTTCCCGCCAGGTCTGAAGCTCGGGCAGGAGCTTGTCGGTCACCGCATTGAGGGTACCGTTGGAGAGTGACATGCCATACAGATCGGCGATGTGGGTACGGATATCCTGATAGCTGTTGCCCAGCGCAAACAGGGCAATGACCTTGCGCTCCAGCTCATCGGTGAGGTGGGTCTGGTGCTTTTTGACAATCTGTGGCTCAAAGGTGCCGGCCCGGTCGCGGGGCGTGTTCAGTTCGAACTCACCTGCCGGGCTCTTCATGGTCTTGCGGGTACTGCCATTGCGGCGGTTTGGGGCATCCTCCCGGGCCAGGTGTTCATCCAGCCCGGCCTTCATGGCCGCCTCCGTGAGCTGTTTGATCAAGGGGGTAAGGATGCCAATCCTGACCACTCAGGTCCCTGCCCTCACGCAGCGCCTCAATGGCAGCGTCCATATCAAATTCGATGGTTTCTTTCATGTGTCATTCCTCCTGTTGCCAGTTCATGGAAATGACACAGAATTCTGAACACTACCGGGAGGAACAAAAAAAACAGCTTTGGCAACATGACCAAATCGGACAACTTTGTTGACAAACACCAACTCCTCCGCGCCGTAAAGCTGAAAATTCCTCCGAATTTCATAGAATTGCTGGCGAGATACCCCATGATCCTGCACACCTTGCTCACGTTCGACAATTTGCTCGTCAGCTCTAGCAAACTCAGTTTCCGTCGCGCTACCTTCTTGTCAGTGATCATATCGTCTCTCCTGTTCAGGTCATAGTTGAAGCGTTAAGCACTTCTTCTATAATCCAACCAGGGGCGGTATGCCACTACTTCTCAATTCCGGCAAACTGTCAGGTTGAAGACCATCACTGTTCACCTCAAGCTTGACCATAATGATCAAAAGATTTTAAAAGGTAACTATTTCACGGATCGGGCGACCAATGGGCATTTCGAGTTGCAGCGCAAAAAATTTAACACAACAAAAAGCACCGCTGCATTCTGCTCTTTGCTGCCGGTGATATTACGCGTTAGCTTTAATGAGCTAACGATAGGATTTTCATTTTATAGAGGGATAGCAAATGTCATCTACAGGAATCGCTTACTTTAATGCTGCCAGGGCTGAAATCAATGATCGTATTAAATTAAGAGATCAGATAATTCTCTCATTTATCGTATCTTCAGGAGCTGTAATTGGATTAGCTATTGGAGATGTAGGTAACAAGGGTGAAACTATAGCTCTAATCATCCCTTATTTAGCGCTAGGAACCGCCGTCCTTGTTGCAACACATAATATGGCGATCTCTCGACTTGGATCATATTTTCAAGAATTAGCACCAGCAATCAATCAATGTCGATTGGAAGGGTTTATTGAACCCGAAGAAAAATTTATTGAAATTAAACCCTGGGATACATCAGAAACATATATCAAACACGGTAAACGTTCTTCTCTATATAGAATGTACGCGCAATTAATAATATTCTTTATGCCATCATTATTTTCTCTAGGAGTTGGGTGGGAGAAATTTAAGTTCCCGTTTACTTTTCCTACTGATATACACTCAATGCTTTGGATTTGGGGCTTAATTGCAACAGTTGTGAGCGGCGTCTACCTTATATACATCCATTTCAATCGAAAGAAAATCATAGAACAAATGGAAAGCTAACAATATGCTTGTTCAGACGCAAACTCCGCTTCACTTCGTTTGCAACACGTCCTTATATCCGTATCCGCGGCACTGCCGCCAGCAGACGGCGCGTGTAGTCGTGCTGCGGTCGCCGGCATACCTCTTCGGTCGGTCCCTGTTCCACGATGCGCCCACGGTACATCACCGCCATCCGGTCACTCACATACTCCACCACGCCGATGTTGTGGGTGATGAACAGCAAGGTTAGATTACGCTCCCGGCGCAATTCCAGAAGCAGCTGCAGAATTTCAGCCTGGACCGAGACGTCCAGGGCACTGGTCACTTCGTCACAGACGATGAAACGGGGATCCAGCACCAGCGCTCTGGCGATTCCGATACGCTGCCGTTGGCCGCCGGAGAATTCGTGGGGATAGCGCCAGAGGGAATCGGGATCCAGCTGCACCTGCTCCAGAGTCCTGCGGGCGATCTCCAGTCGCTCCTCGTTGTCCTCCCCTATCCCGTGTACCGCCATCGGCTCCACCAGCGTGCGGGCGATGGTGAGACGAGGATTGAGAGAGGAAACCGGATCCTGAAAGACGATCTGCATCCTGCGGCGGAACGGACGAAGCCCCTTGCGCGGCAATTCGTCGATACGCTTTCCTTCAAAGCAAATCCGGCCGCCGGTGGGCTCGATCAGACGCAGAAGCGCTCGCCCCAAGGTCGTCTTGCCGCAACCGGATTCCCCCACCAGGGCCAAAATCTGTCCGGCGGGGATCCGCAAGTCGATGCCGTCCACCGCCCTTACGTAATCCACCGTGCGACGCAGCACCCCTTTACGGATGGGGAAATGGATCTGCAATCCCTTCGTCTCGATAAGTGGCTCCCGCTCCATATCCGTCCCGTGGCGCCGCGGCCGGGGAAGATTCTCCGGCAACGCCGCCAGCAGCTGACGCGTGTAGGGGTGACTCGGTGCACGCAGAAGCTGGCGCAACGGCCCCTCCTCGACGATTTTCCCCTTGCGCATCACAGCCAGCCGATCCGCCATCTGGGATACCACACCGAAATCGTGGGTGATGAAAAGAATGCTGGTACCGCTGCGTCGCTGCAGCGCTTTCATCAACCGCAGGATCTCCGCCTGGACGGTGACATCCAGCGCCGTGGTGGGCTCGTCCGCGATCAGCAGATCCGGTTCGCACACCATGGCCATTGCAATCATCACCCGCTGCCGCTGGCCACCGGAGAGCCGATGCGGATATTCGTCGAGGCGTTGCGCTGCATGGCTGATCTGCACCTGTTCCAGCGCCTCGATGGCTCGCTGTCGGGCCTGTTCATGGCTCATCTCCGGGTGGTGCAGTTGCAGCGCCTCGATGATCTGGTCTCCCACGGTGTAGACCGGATTGAGCGAGGTCATCGGTTCCTGGAAAATCATGGCGATGCGGGAACCGCGAATCATCCGCTTGCGAGCCTCCGGCAGCGCGAGCATATCCACCTGTTCCACCTTGCCGTCGTCATGACGATAGGCGAAACGGATGGCCCCCGAAGGGTGGGAGCTGATCTCCGGCGGCAACAACTGAATCACCGACAGGGCCGTCACCGACTTGCCGCTGCCGGACTCCCCCACCAGGCAGAAGGTCTCCCCCTTGTCGATATGGAAGCTGACCCCGTCCACTGCCTTGACCAGTTTTCCGCCGCTGCGCAAATAACTCTTGAGATTCTCTACCTGGAGCAACATCAGTCGTTCCTGTTCAGATAAGGGTCGAAGGCATCGCGCAGCGCCTCGCCAATCAGATTGTAGGCAAACACGGTGAGAAAAATGGCTCCGCCGGGGAAAACCGCCATCCACCAGTTGAAGGTGGAAGCCTGCACCGCCTGATTGAGCATCTGCCCCCAGGAGGGATCGTCCACCAGCCCCAGGCCAAGGAAGCTCAGGGTGGCCTCGGCAAGGATGGCGGAGGCGACACCGAAGCTGGCTGCCACCAGGATGGGGGCCACCCCATTGGGCAGCATGTGCCGGAACAGGATGGAGCGCAGTGGCAACCCACAGGCGATGGCTGCCTGCACGAACTCCTGCTGGCGCAAACGCAGGAATTCGGCGCGGATGTATCGCGCATAGCCGGGCCAGCTGGTGAGACCGATGATCACCATCATCAGATAGAGGCTTCGCCCGAAAAAGGCAACGAAGGTGAGCAGCAGGAACAGGGTGGGGATTGCTTCGAAGATCTCCACCAACCGCATACCGATGATATCCACGACACCCGAAAAGTACCCCATCAGACCGCCAATGAGGATCCCGATCAGCATGGCGATGCCGGTCGCCACGAAGCCGATCCCCAGAGCGATACGGGAGGCGTGGATCATCCTGGCCAGCACGTCGGCCCCGTTCTCTTCGGTACCGAACCAGTGGGTTCGATCCGCAGCGGCCAGGGGAGGCTCCAGGCCCGTATCACCTTTGTCGCGCAAGTAGTCCTTGGGGGAGTAAGGGATGGGAGCATGGATCACCCAGTCATACTTTCCGGCCGCCCGGGCCTCCCGATACTGCTCGTAGAGTACCAGCCGGGGAGGCTCGATCAGGGCATGGGCGAGCAAGGCACCCATCCCCACCACCGCCGACAGCACCAGTAGCTTGAGACGCGGGGTGAACGGCAGCGGAATCACGAACAGCGCACCAAAAAAGAGCACCAACAGCGTGACATCTCCGGGAGTGAGGAAACGCAGTACCGGACTGTACAATTCACCATCGATGCTGAGCAGCAGCGGATGGCTGGTGGCCAGAAAAGGAGCAAAGACTGCCAATACCGCCAACAGGGCGATCCAGGCCAGGCCAAGCCGCGCCCCCCAATGGCGCAAGGTCTCCCGCGCAAGCTGTGCACCGTAGCTGCGCCCGGAGGAGACCGGAGGAGAAAAGGTTGCATCACTCATAGCTCACCCTCGGATCGGCCATGGCGTAACAGAGATCGGCAATCAGATAGCTTAATAGTGTCAGCAGGCCGCTGATCAGGGTGATGGAAAGCACCAGCTCCCGATCCCGCCCCTTGACCGCCTCCACCGCCAGCTTGCCCATGCCATCGATGCTGAAGATGGATTCCACGATCACGGAACCGGCCAACAGACTGGGCAACAGGCTGGCGGAAACGGTGATCAACGGCAGCAGACTGTTACGAAACACATGCACCCACAGCACCTCTTTTTCGGACAGCCCTTTGGCTCGGGCGGTACGCGCATAGTCGGCCATCAGGTTCTCCAGCACCGAAGTGCGCATCAGTTTGGCGAGAAAGGCAAATCCGCCATAGGTGAAGCAGATCACCGGCAGCACCAGATGCCAGAGGCGATCCAGCAGGAAACCGCGCACGAACTCCCCCTGCATCAGCTGGAAGGCGATACCGATCCCGAGCCCAATACCGAGAAAACCCATGAATCCGGTACGCAATGCATCGTAGTCACTGCGGCCGATGGCACCGAACAACACACCTCCCGCCGCCCCCAATAGCAGATACAGCGGAGAAATCCCTTCCGGCCGCACGCTGGCGGCCATCAACACGCCCAGCCCGATACCCAGGATACCCATCAGCAAGGCACGCAGGCGCACGCCACCGCGCCGACTGAGCAGAACGAAAAGCAGCAGCCCGACCACCATGCAGGCGAACAGCAGAAACACATCCAGCATCGAACTCCAGTGGGGAAGGAAGGGCATATCCAATGCCTCCCGCCGGTTCAGCCCGGCGGTGGGAAACCAGCGCCAGTATTGATCACTGGCGAAGAAACCGATCAGCAGCACCCCGGCCAGCATGGTGGGAATTGACCACAGCCCCAACAGCACCACCCCGGAGGTGACATCGAACGACTTGCCACGCTGGGTAGCGGCGCGAACGCCGATGGCGATGGAAAGCAGATAGATGATGGGCAGAGAGAGCAGATTCAGCAACAGGGTAATAGGGATCCGCTCCTCGATCAGGTCCAGCACCGGCCGGCCGTAACGAAAACTCATCCCCAGGTCGGAACCCTTGGTGAACGAGAAACCCGTCACCTGATGCTGGTCATCGAAAACGAACCCGACGGGGGAGACATTGTTCAGCCAGCGCAAATACTGCATCGGCAGCGGGAGGTCGAGACCATAGAGGCGATTGTAGTACTCTTCCATCGCCTTTTTGGCCTGGGGCTCCAGGTTCTGCCCTTCAATCAGGCTCTGTGCACTGATTCCACCCGGGGCGGCGGCCATCACCACGAACACCACGAGGGTGATGCCGAGCAGCGTGGGCACCATCAGCAGCAAACGGCGGATGATGTAGCTGGACATCGCTAACGGGTGTATTTCTGCAGCGGCCCCGGCACATACCACTCCACCGGCACGCTGTGCAGATTGAGCCCCAGCCGGGTGATCTGGATGTTTTTCATCCGTTTGTCGATGAACACCAGCGACTTGCGCCGCATCAGGAAGGTATAGGGCTGATCCTCGTAGAGGATCTGTTCGCAGCGGCGCCAAAGCGGCATGCGCCGTTCCTCGTCCACGGTGGCCCGGGCCTGTTCGATCAACCGATCCAGCTCGGGATTGCGGTAGTTGACGAAGTTGTCACCCCCCGCCACGGTCTGGCTGCTATGGAACATCTGGTAGATATCGGTCTCCACCCCGCTGGACCATCCCAGGGTGATGGCATCGAAGTTCTTCTTGTCCAGCAAATCCAGCATCACCGACCATTCGGTGGGCTTGGGGTGCATCAGAATCCCCGCGCGCGCATAAAGATCCTTCAGGAACAACACGATCCGCTTGGTGTCCTCGCTATCCTGGAAATAGACCAGCTCGAACTCGAACGGCTTGCCTTCCGCATCTTCCAGCACCCCATCGTTGTCACGGTCCTGGTAACCCGCCTCGGCCAGCAGAACCTTCGCCTTTTCTGGGTCGAACCGCCGCGGCTCGAGCGTCGGATCATGCTGTCGGCTGCGCGGATTGAAGGGACTGACCGCCGGTTCGGCATAGCCCAGCATCACCTCCTCGATGATCCGCCGCCGGTCGGTGAGCCAGGTCATCGCCTGCCGCACCCGCTTGTCGGCGAAACGGGTGGGCTTGCCCTCCCGCAGCTGGTTCCAGCCGATGTAGGAGTATCCCGCAGTCGGGCTCATGTATTCCAGATGGACGGTACGTTCGGCGAGCACCCGATCCTCCAGCAGGCTCTTGTATTCGCGGGGACGGGCCCCATAGACATCGATCTCGCCGTTACGAAAGGTGGTGAGACGAGCGGCATCGTTCTCGATCACCTTCCACAGCAGCCTGTCGAAGGAGGGCTGAACCGGCCCCCAGTAACGGGGATTTCGCTCCAGCTCCACCAACCCCTGGTCCGGGGTCCATCCCTTGGGATCGGCCAGCCGGTAGGGCCCGGAACCCAGCAGTAATCCCTTGGACTGGTTGAAGGCCTGAGGATTCTTCAGATAGGGCGCATAGAAGTGCTTGGCCAGGATGGACATTCCGCCAGCCAGGGCCAGGGCATCGAAATAGGGCTCCTTGAAGCGAAACTCCACTTGATGACGATCGAGCGCGGTGACACTTTCCACCTTCTCGAAATAGGCGCGGGAACGGGGGGCTGCGATGGCCTCGTTCATGAGGAAGGCGAAGGTAAAGGCCACATCCTCCGCCGTCAGCTCATGGCCGTCAGAGAACTTGACCCCTTCCCGCAGGCGGAAGACAAATCGCAGACCATCCTCGCTTACCCGCCAATCCTCGGCGATGAATCCCTGCCATTTCAGGGTATCGGGATCACGCAGCAACAAGGACTCCAGCACATAACCCTGCACCTGAGAGGCATACACATCGGCGGAAATGAGCGGAGTAATGGTCTTCAGACCAGTACCAAAAGCCAGCACCCGCCAGTCTCCCGTTTGATAGTCGGGTTGGCGACTCGCCTCCCAGGCACGGCGGAATGCCGCCGGGATCGCCCTCTCCCCCTCTTTTCCGGAAAACTGTCCGCTGCCGGACGCCAGAGCCACACCGCCAACCAGCCTCTGATCCAGACTCTGCACTGCATCACGGATGCCGCGTAGATCCTCTGCCTGCTCCTTGAGGATATGTTGCATCTGCTCCAGCTTCAGCCACTGCCGGTCCACCATGTACATGGCCAGCAGGATCAGGCCGCCAAGCACCACCATGGAGAGAAACAGCAACAAATCCTTGAGGGTAAAACGACGTTCCATCCTCAACCCTTTTCAAAAAGTCACTACTATAGAGGGAAAGTCAATATAATGCATCTCTCATACGTGCCACCGATTGATTCCCGGCACAAAACGCCGTAGTGTATGGCCGCATCCAGACAAGTGAAAAAAGGAACAGTACCATGGGTTTTCTGACCGGCAAACGTGCGCTCATCGTAGGACTCGCCAGCAACCGCTCCATCGCCTGGGGAATCGCCAAGGCAATGCACCGGGAGGGTGCGGAACTGGCCTTCACCTATCAGAACGAAAAGCTCCAGTCTCGGGTGGAACACATGGCCGGAGAGCTGGATTCCGACATCACCCTTCCCTGTGACGTGAGCAGTGACAGCGAGATCGAGACCGTCTTCGAACGGCTGGACGACTACTGGGACAGCCTCGACATCATCATTCATTCCGTGGCCTTCGCGCCGCGCAGTGAGCTGGAGGGGCCCTATCTGGACAGCGTTTCCCGGGAGGGCTTCAAGATCGCTCACGAGATCAGCTCCTATAGCTTCTCCGCCCTGGCCAAGGCGGGCCGCAACATGATGACCGGTCGGGATGGAGCCATGCTGACTCTGAGCTATTTGGGAGCAGAGCGCGCCATGCCGAACTACAACGTCATGGGTCTCGCCAAGGCAAGCCTGGAGGCCAACGTGCGTTACATGGCCGACTCCCTGGGCCCGGATGGCATCAGGGTCAACGCAGTCTCCGCCGGTCCCATCCGCACCCTTGCCGCCGCCGGGATCAGCGACTTCCGCAAGATGCTGGACTACGTGGAGGAAAACGCCCCACTGCGCCGCAACGTGACCATCGACGAGGTGGGAAACACGGCCGCTTTCCTCTGCTCGGATCTCGCCTCGGGCATCACCGGCCAGGTGGTCTATGTGGACTCCGGTTTCAACATCATCGGGATGGGGGGATACAAGTAACCATCAACCCCGAAGAGACCCATTCCCGGAAATGGCGATGATGGAGAAGGCGGGAAGACAACTCGCCTTTTCCGCCCGGGAAACTATTCCCGCTCTTCCAGGCGGTTGATTTCGGCTCGGGACTTCAGCTCCTTGACCAGGTCGGCGTAGTCCGCCCGCCCGGATGCACCGGTGAGCGCGCGTTTGTTCGCCTCCCGCTTCTCCTTGTCCACCTTTCCGGGATCACCATCCTCGACACCAAAGAGTGCGATCACCACCGCATCTCCATTCACCCGGCGTGCAACGAATCGAGGTTTGTCTCCCTCGGGCCGCGGAATACGAAACGCCTCTCGCACGATGCCGGGTTTCACCTTTTGGTCGTCACGGCGCAGATCTTCGACCCGTTCCCATTTCAGCTTGTACTCCTCCGCCAGGGCATCCATCTCCTCGCCAGTAGCGGCCCTTTGAGCGATCTTCTCGGCATCACCAAACGCGGCATCCCGCGCCTTTTTGCGGCGCAGCTTCTCGACTATCTGGTCTCTCACCTCGGCCAGCGGCTGTAGCTGCTCGGGGATATACTCCTTCTTGCGCAATACCACCATGTGAACCGGGCTCAGCTCGATGGGCTCACTGTTGTAACCCTGCTCCACCACCTCCTCGCTGAAAGCAGCCGCGACAACCTTGGGATTCGCGGTGATCCCTTCCCCCCCTTGGCGATCGAACAGCGGTGAGTTCTTGATGGTCAGGCCAAGTTGTTCCGCTGCGGGTTCCAGCGTGTCAGGGTGCTCATAACTCAGATTGGCAAGCTGCTCGGCCGCATCGTAATACCGTTTTTCCGCCTGTTCGCGCTGGTAGTCCGCGGCTACCCGATCCCGAACCTGTTCGAACTCGGGAACTCCCCCCGGTTTTACTCCGGTAACCTTGATGATGTGGAAGCCAAATCCGGTACGCACAGGTTGACTGATCTCTCCCTCCTTCAGGGAAAAAACGGCCTCCTCAAAGGCGGGTTCCATCACTCCTTTGCCGAACCAGCCCAGATCTCCCCCTTCTCTGGCGGAACCCGGATCACCCGATTCCTTCCTGGCCACCTCGGCAAACGACTTTCCATCCTTTATCTGCCGAATCAGCGCTTCCGCTTTGGCCTTCGCCTCCGCGACAGCCTTCTCATCGGCATCCTCCTCCAGAGGGATCAAGATATGGCTCGCCCGGCGCTCTTCGGGTTTGCCATAACTGCTCTTATGATCTTCGTAGTAGTTGCGCAGGGTCTGCTCATCCACCTCGACACCGGCAGCCAGCTCGTCCAGGTTGAGCTCAAGGTATTCGACGCTCACCTGCTCGGGGCGAGTAAACTCCTGGGGATTCTGTTCGTAATAAGCGGTGATCTCCTCTTCCGAAATGGTTACGCGCGATTCATACTCTTTTGAAGGGACAACGAGATAGGCGATGCTGCGGCGCTGCTCTTCTAGCCGCACCAGCTCATCGAGCTCTCGCTGGGTCACAAAGGCGCTACTTTCGATTCCACGCTGTAGCTGCTCGATCATCAGGTCCCTACGCAGCATGGGCTCGAAACCACCCGGGAGCATTCCCTGGTTCCGAAGCGCCTCCTCATATCGTTGCGGGGAAAAAACGCCATCTTCCTGGAACGCCGGGATGGCATGGATCCGGGAAACCAGCTGAGCATCCCCTACCCGGAAGCCGGCCTCCTCCACCGTCTGAAACAGCAGTTCGTTTTCGATCAGCCCTTCCCTTGCCACCTCCTGCAGGCGCAGCTCATCCAGCAAGGCCGGATCCGCATCGGCGCCCAGTGCTGCCAACAGACGTTGGCGCTGCATCTGTGCCACACGCTGCACCTCGCGCTGGGGAATCTCCACACCATTCACGGTCGCAGCGGCAGGCTCCCGCCCTCCACCGAGATATTCCTGTATCCCCCACAGAGCGAACGGGATGGTAATCAGAATAACGATAGCCCAGGCAAGCCAGCCTTGGGAACGATTACGAATGGTCTGCAACATGTTGAAAAACCTTGACCAAATCTATCTACACGAAGGGTTTGCGCCAGCGACTACCCTAATCTCCCCAACCACCATCTCGCCGCTGCTCGCTCGGCCGTTTGCACATCCACTCACAAGTACAAATGCCTTGGACGAAAACCCTGAATACAAGTTTCGAACGCAAACAAAAAAGGCGCACCTTCAGGCACGCCCTTCCGCTTTTTAGCGATATGGCGGAGTGGACGGGACTCGAACCCGCGACCCCCGGCGTGACAGGCCGGTATTCTAACCAACTGAACTACCACTCCAAACTTGGTGGGTGCTGAGGGGATCGAACCCCCGACATTCGCCTTGTAAGGGCGACGCTCTCCCAGCTGAGCTAAGCACCCCTCTCTGGAAGCGCGCTAGTTTACCGCATCTTTCAGCGCTTTGCCAGCCTTGAATGAAGGAATTTTTGCTGCGGCAATGGTCATCGCTTCGCCGGTGCGAGGATTGCGGCCAACGCGGGATGCACGCTCACGAACAAGAAAGGTTCCAAAGCCGATAAGCGTCACCTGGTCACCTTCTTTCAGTGCACCGGTAATGGCATCCAAGGTGGCATCCAGTGCGCGGCCAGCAGCAGCCTTGGAAATATCCGCTTTCTCCGCGATCGCATCAATCAGTTCCGATTTATTCACTACTTTCCTCTCCTTAAACGCAAAAAAGATTCTGCCGCAATCCTGCCGCGGCATGTTCCGCAAACGGACTTTATACCAATTGGGTGAAATTGCTGTCAAGCTAAATATTGTTGCCTGTTCACAAAAAAGCCAACAATATCATGATTTTCTCTTCGCTTTTACTCGCCTGACGGTGATATGAAATAGCATTTCATTTCCGACCCGCTTCCGGGTCTGCGGTACAACATTGGTCTCTTTCAATTCGGCAACAATGTATATCGCATCAAGCACGATATACATCGTTTGCCACGGGGACAATGGAGGGTATCGTTGACAGCACTTCCCAGAACTCCCCTTCGCTACATACTTTTCAATCCCTGCCGGGAAGTTCAATGGGCCCGTAGCGTGGCACCCCCTTTTGTGGCCTTTTTGGGTTTTTCCTTATCCAGCAAGTCATCACCCTCCGGTAGCGGCTCCGGCATGTGCTGCAGCGCGATGGCCAGGACCTCATCTATCCAGCGAACCGGGCGGATGTCCAGCTCCTCGAGCACGTTCTTGGGGATCTCGGCCAAATCCTTGCGATTCTCTTCCGGAATCACCACTACCTTGATCCCGCCACGCAGAGCGGCCAGAAGCTTCTCCTTCAGCCCACCAATGGCCAACACCTCTCCGCGCAAGGTAATCTCACCGGTCATCGCCACATCCGCCCTGACCGGAATCCCGGTCAACGCCGAAACCAACGCAGTACACATGCCGATTCCTGCGCTGGGTCCATCCTTGGGAATGGCCCCTTCAGGGACGTGGATGTGGATATCATGCTTCTCGTAAAAATCGGGCTCAATCCCCAGCAACCGGGAACGGGCGCGCACCACGCTCATGGCCGCAGTAATGGACTCTTTCATCACATCACCTAACTGACCGGTCACCTGGTGCTTGCCCTTGCCAGGCACCACCACGGTTTCAATGGTGAGCAGATCACCACCCACCTCGGTCCAGGCCAATCCGGTCACCTGCCCCACCTGATCCTGCTCTTCCGCACGACCAAAACGGTAACGTCGGACACCCAGATATTTGTCCAGATTGCGCCCGTCCACCACCCGTTTCTTGCCCCGGCTCTTCTCGTCGAGAAGGATCTCCTTGACCACCTTGCGGCAGATCTTGGCAATTTCCCGCTCCAGACTCCGCACACCCGCCTCGCGGGTATAGTAGCGGATGATGTCGCGCAGGGCAGACTCGGTGATGGTAAGTTCGCTCTCCTTGAGCCCGTTCGCTTTCAGCTCCTTGGGAACCAGATAGCGAATGGCGATGTTCAGTTTTTCATCCTCCGTGTACCCCGGGATACGAATCACCTCCATGCGATCCAGCAATGGACCGGGGATATTGAGGCTGTTGGCGGTGGCAATGAACATTACATCGGACAGGTCATAGTCCACCTCCAGATAATGATCCGCAAAGGTGTTGTTCTGCTCCGGATCCAGCACCTCAAGCAAGGCAGCTGCGGGATCACCGCGAAAATCGGCCGCCATCTTGTCAATCTCATCCAGCAAAAAGAGCGGGTTGCGGGTACCCACCTTGATCAGGTTCTGAATCACCTTGCCCGGCATGGAACCGATGTAAGTGCGCCGGTGACCGCGGATCTCCGCCTCGTCACGCACCCCTCCCAGAGACATCCGCACGAATTTCCGATTGGTTGCCCGGGCTATGGAACGCGCCAGTGAGGTCTTACCCACACCGGGAGGCCCTACCAGACAGAGAATGGGCCCTTTCAGCTTACGGACTCGCTGCTGGACGGCGAGGTACTCCAGAATCCGCTCCTTGACCTTTTCTAGACCATAGTGATCCGCTTCCAGAATCTCGTTGGCCTTGGCCAAATTTCGGTGGATCTTGGTACGTTTTTTCCAGGGGACACTGGTCAGGGTCTCGATATAATTCCTCACCACAGAGGCTTCTGCCGACATGGGAGACATCATCTTCAGCTTGTTGAGCTCCGCTTCCGCTTTCTCCCTGGCCTCCTGTGGCATGCCCGCCTCTTCGATGCGCTTGGCAAGCTCCTCCATCTCATTGGGGGCCTCTTCGAGCTCCCCAAGCTCCTTCTGAATGGCCTTCATCTGCTCATTCAGATAATACTCACGCTGGCTTTTTTCCATCTGTCGCTTGACACGATGGCGGATCCGCTTTTCCACCTGCAGCAGGTCGATTTCGGACTCCAGAAGCCCCATCAAGTATTCGAGGCGCTCTCCCACCTTATTGAGCTCGAGGATCTTCTGCTTCTCCTCGATCTTGAGCGCCATGTGTGCCGCAATGGTATCCGCCAACCGGCTGGGATCGTCGATACCAGAGAGCGACGAGAGGATTTCGGGCGGGATCTTGTTGTTCAGCTTGACATACTGCTCGAACTGAGCGAGAACAGAGCGGGTCATCACCTCAGCCTCCCGCTCATCGATCGGTTCGGGAACAAGCGTGGTGAATTGCGCCTGGAAATAGTCCTCACTTCCCAGAAAGTTCACCAACCGGGCCCTTTCTGCCCCTTCGACCAACACCTTGACTGTTCCGTCAGGCAGCTTCAACAGCTGCAGGATGTTGGCAAGTGTGGCCACCTTGTGAATGTCATCCAGCCCTGGATCGTCGGTGGAGGCATTGGTCTGAGCTGCCAGCAAAATCTGCTTGTTGCTCTCCATCGCCTTTTCGAGTGCTCGAATGGATTTCTCCCTGCCTACGAACAGGGGTATCACCATATGCGGATAGACGACCACGTCCCTCAACGGTAGCAGAGGTGCCACCTGCAGGGGCTCGTCGATGATTTCAGATATTTGATCGGGGTGTTCTACCATGGAATGTTCCTATATCTCGCCCCCAGACGATATCCGGGAAACGATTTGCTTGTCGATATTGAACTCTAGTGAATAGGTTCGATCAAAGCAGATTTCAAGAGCAGAAGCCAAAATCAGCCTTCACTCCCTCTCTCCATGGAGACCCGCCGGCTATTTATCCGCTGCCGCCTGCTTGTCAGAACCCTCATAGAGTAACATCGGCTCGGATTCGCCCAGTATTACCCCTTCGTCAACGATAACCTTGGAGACATTTTCCATGGAAGGAAGGTCGTACATGATGTCCAGCAGCGCATGCTCGATGATGGAGCGCAACCCTCGTGCACCCGTTTTACGTTCCATGGCCTTGCGGGCAACCTGGTGAAGCGCATCGGGCCGGAACTCCAGCTCGACCCCCTCCATCTCAAATAACTTGATGAACTGCTTGGTAATGGCGTTCTTTGGTTCAGTGAGGATCCGTACCAGCGCATCCTCATCCAGCTCCTCCAGCGTAGCCAACACCGGAAGACGACCAACAAATTCCGGAATCAAACCATATTTGACCAGGTCTTCAGGTTCGACATTGCTGATCAGCTCTCCGAAATCTCGCTTGTCATCCGCCGCCTTGATCTCAGCAGCAAAACCGATACCCCCTTTCTCGGTCCGCTCACGGATGATGCGATCCAGACCGGCAAAGGCGCCACCGCAGATAAACAGAATGTTAGAGGTATTCACCTGCAGGAACTCCTGCTGGGGATGCTTCCGCCCACCCTGTGGGGGAACCGAGGCAACCGTCCCTTCAATCAGTTTGAGCAACGCCTGCTGCACTCCCTCGCCAGACACATCACGGGTGATGGATGGATTTTCGGACTTGCGGGAGATCTTGTCGATCTCATCGATATAGACGATGCCGGTCTGCGCCTTCTCCACATCGTAGTCACACTTTTGCAGCAACTTCTGGATGATGTTCTCTACATCCTCGCCAACGTAGCCGGCCTCAGTGAGCGTAGTAGCATCAGCAATGGTGAATGGAACCTTCAGCAGGCGGGCCAGAGTCTCAGCCAGCAGGGTTTTTCCACTGCCTGTGGGACCGATGAGCAAGATATTACTCTTGACCAGTTCCACATCGTCCCGACCCTGACCTGCCTCTAGCCGTTTATAATGATTGTATACCGCTACCGCAAGACTCTTCTTGGCGCCCTGCTGACCAATTACATATTCGTCCAGTACACGGTTGATCTCGTGGGGGGTGGGCAACTTCGCCGAGCTGTCGTCTGCGCTCTGCTCCTGGATCTCCTCTCGAATAATGTCGTTACAAAGATCCACACATTCATCACAGATGAATACGGACGGGCCGGCAATTAATTTGCGTACTTCATGCTGGCTCTTCCCGCAGAAAGAGCAATAAAGCAGCTTGTTGCCGTTGCGTTTCTCGTCACTCATGTACCTACCTCTTCAATCCAGCAGAACGTACCCTCAACCCTGCCCAAATTTCTCCTCTTTTGCAAGCCCCGCCCCCGACCAAGGTCAGGAATTTACTTTTTCGCTACAGAAGAATGACGTTCTGATAAAACCTTATCAATCAGTCCGTATTCCACGGCCTCTTCCCCGTCCATGAAAAAGTCCCGGTCGGTATCCTGACGGACCTGCTCAATGGGTTTACCTGTATGGGCAGAGAGCACCTTATTCAACCGTTCCCTGACCTTCAGGATCTCGTTTGCATGGATTTCGATATCCGTCGCTTGCCCCTGAAAGCCTCCCAGCGGCTGATGAATCATCATTCTGGAATGAGGCAGACAGTAGCGTTTTCCAGAAGCACCACCAGCCAGCAACAGCGCCCCCATGCTGGCCGCCTGACCGATACACATGGTGCTGACATCGGGCTTGATAAACTGCATGGTATCGTAAATGGCCATTCCGGCGGTAACCGCACCACCCGGCGAGTTGATATAAAGGTGGATATCCTTGTCCGGATTCTCTGACTCCAAAAAGAGCAGCTGGGCGACAACCAGATTCGCCATGTGATCCTCCACGGGTCCGACCAGGAAGATAACCCGTTCCTTGAGCAGCCGGGAATAGATATCGTAAGCCCGCTCACCACGCGCCGACTGCTCCACCACCATGGGAATCAGGCCAGTATCAAATATTTCCAATGATCTCTCCTAAACGTTACGTTCGGTTTGTTTATCAAGCTAGACAATCGGCCCTACAGACGCTTTCTTGAACAGACAGCTCCGGGTTCACCAACGCCCTCCCTCCCACAGCACCTTTCATCCACACAATCCAAGACTTGGAACCGTTCAAGAGTCCAATATCTTTTGGGGAGAGATTCCGCTACCCGACCACCTGCACACCAGCCCCCAAAGGAAGAACCTGGCTCTGACGATATTCCAAAGCCCTTCCCCTCGGTGACTACGTTATGGGGAAGCGAACAGGCACTATTTTGCCGTCAACTCCGCGAACGGCGTTGGTTTCTCCTTCACATTCGCCTGAGAAAGGATCCAGTCCACCACCTTGTTTTCCAGCACCAACGCCTCGATATCGGCCAATCGCCTCTTCTCGGCATAGTACCAGTCGATCACATCCTGCGGCTTCTCATAAGGCTCCGCCATCTCTTCGATGAGAGCCCTGACCTCCTCCGGTTCGGCCTTGAACTCATTTGTTTTTATGATTTGGGCCACAATCAACCCAAGTGCGACTCGCCTTTCCGCTTGCTTGGTAAACAATGCAGGATCAAGTTCACCCCTGCCCGCACCCAGGCCTTCCCGGGCCATCTGCTGCCGCATCTCGGCTGCCAAACCACGGGCCTCCTGGTCGACCAGGCTTTTGGGAAGCTCGATCTTGTTGCTCTCCAGTAACTTGTCCATCACCTGCTGCTTGATGCGCGACTGCAGGGTCTGTTCAAGTTCGCGCTGCATATTGGCCTTCACCTCTTCACGCAACGCTTCAACCCCTCCGGCCACACCTAGATGCTGAGCAAATTCATCATTCAGCTCGGGAAGCACCGGGGCCTCTACCCGTCTTACCTTGACGGAAAAACTGGCTGTCTTACCAGCGAGTTCACTGGCATGATAATCCTCAGGGAAAGTAACCTCAAACTGCCGCTCTTCACCAGCCTTGACCCCCTCCAGTCCCTCTTCGAAGCCCTTGATCATCCGGCCGGCACCGAGAATCAGTTGAAACTCTTCCGCCTTACCACCATCAAACGGTTCACCATCGATATGCCCTTCAAAATCGATGGTTATCTGGTCTCCTTCCTCAGCTTGGCCCTCTTTCTCTTCCCAGCGCACCCGTTGTTTTCGAATGGACTCGATGGTGCTATCAACATCCTCTTCAGTAATTTCGGTCACCGGCTTCTCGATCTCGAGTTCGGAACAGGGCGCCAGCTCGATCTCGGGATAAACCTCGAACACCGCGGTATATTCCAAGCCTTCGTTTTGCTCCACCGTTTCCGGATCGATGGTAGGGGTTCCCGCCGGTTTCAGCTTTTCCTGGGCCAGCGCCTCATAGAGAGTCGATTGCACCACCTCTCCAATCACCTCTTCCCGCACCTGTTTGCCATAGCGGAGCCGAATCACAGGTAGCGGTGCCTTGCCCGGGCGAAACCCGTCGATGCGCGCCCTTTTGCGCAGCGCCTCAAGGCGTTCCTTGACTTGGCTGGCGATCCGCTCCTCGGGAACGGCGACCGTCATACGCCGCTCCAGCGGGCCGGTGGATTCCACAGATACTTGCATGCTATTTCCTCGTAAACGACTCAATTCTGGTGCGAAAGGAGAGACTCGAACTCTCACGGGTTACCCCACTGGAACCTAAATCCAGCGCGTCTACCAATTCCGCCACTTTCGCTATTAGCCCCTTATTATACACATAGTGGTGCGCAATTCTCATCATCCGGCTTGACGCGGCAATGGTGAAACAGGCGCTGCTGTTTGGCATAATAAGGCGCTTTTCCAACCCAGGCCTGCCGATATGGGGGAAGGACTCGACGAAGCTGGAGGTGGCAGACAATGACAACAGACCAACCCCTTGTTGGGGTCGTGATGGGTAGCAGCAGTGACTGGGAAGTCATGGAACATGCCGTTCTGCAGCTGAAACAGCTGGCTATCCCCCACGAAGCCAGAGTGGTTTCTGCACACCGCACACCCGATCTTCTGTTCGAATACGCCTCCTCCGCTGGTAGCCGGGGGTTGGCGTGCATCATCGCCGGTGCCGGAGGCGCTGCACATCTGCCCGGAATGCTGGCAGCCAAGACCAGTGTGCCGGTACTCGGAGTGCCGGTCCCTTCCCGATATCTCAAGGGCCAGGATTCTTTGCTTTCTATCGTGCAAATGCCGAAAGGAGTTCCGGTGGCTACCTTCGCCATCGGAGAATCAGGCGCCACCAACGCCGCACTGTTTGCAGCAGCCATGCTGGCGCATACCAACAAGGAAATAGCGGAACGACTGGACGCCTTCCGTGAGCAACAGACCCGCTCCGTTCTTCGGATGGAGTTGCCACCCCAGTCATGATCTTGCCCGGAGAAACCATCGGCGTCCTTGGAGGTGGCCAACTCGGTCGCATGTTCTGTGAGGCGGCACGCACGCTGGGGTACCAAACCGTTGTCCTGGATCCGGACCGCGACAGTCCGGCAGGTACCGTCGCCGATCAGCACATCCAGGCGGATTACCGAGATGAAAGCGCCCTGCTGGAGATGGGGGGACAGTGCGCAGCCGTGACGGTAGAATTCGAAAACGTACCGGCAGAAAGCATGCGCTATCTCAGCAGACTCTGCCATGTTCGCCCCGGTCCGGACGCGCTCAAGATCTGCCGGGATCGCATTCGGGAAAAAACCTTCCTCCAGGACCACGACCTTCCGACGGCTCCCTTTATGACGGTCGTCAACGAAAACCAGCTGGAAGGGGCCGTCAAGGCCGTGGGCCTCCCGGCCCTGCTCAAGACCGCCACCGGAGGCTACGACGGAAAAGGACAGCAACTCATAACTGAGGAAGCACAACTGGAGCTTGCCTTCACGGAGCTGGGGCATGTCCCATGTGTACTAGAGCGGTATCTTGAGCTGTCGCTGGAGCTCTCCGTTGTACTGGCACGCAGCAGTGACGGTATCACTCGCTGTTACCCGGTAGCCGAAAATTGCCATAAAGGAGGTATTCTGGATACCTCCGTAGTTCCGGCTCGTATTTCGGCGACATTGAGCATGCAGGCTACTCAGCTGGCGACAAAGGTTGCCGATCACCTCGAGTTCATAGGTGTCTTGGCAGTAGAATTCTTCCTTGTGGATGGCAGCCTGCTAATCAACGAGATCGCCCCACGTCCCCACAACAGCGGTCATTTCACACTGAATGCCACGGTCACCAGTCAGTTTGAGCAGCAGGTACGAATGTTATGCGAATTGCCAGCAGGAGATACCTCCCTGCTCTCGCCAGTGGTAATGAATAACCTGCTGGGCGACCTCTGGAACGATGCGCCCCCTCCCTGGGAACGGTTGCTGAAACACCCTGAAGCGAAACTACACCTGTACGGAAAGCGGGAAGCTCGCCCGGGACGCAAGATGGGCCATTTCAACGTGCTTCACCCTGATATCGGACGGGCATTACTCATCTCGAAAGAGATCAGAACAGCACTGGGAAATGCTGGCTGACAATACTATTCCCCTCTCCTTCCCTGCAATTCTCCCGGTCATCTGATATTTCTGGCTCCAGCCAACATACCCACCCGAAGGACAGCTAAAGGAAGATTTCGGTTGTGCCGTTATAATAGGTGCAAATTGGGAGGCATTATTTCCAAGCATCCCTCCCAGCGGATAACCAGGGCAATCATGAAAAAAAAATACTATCCAATCATAGGGGTTATGTTGCTCTCCGGCGTTGTCAGCCTGTTGTCGTCCGTACAGGCGTCAGCAGAAGACAAGCGTATCCAGCAGGAACTGCGCGATCCCAAGCCTACCCTTAATCCACTGCAGAAGGCCCTTGGCAAAAAAGGCTATGATCGGGCGATGGCTTCGGGGAAATACCGCTATGTGGGGAACGTCAAATGCAGACTTTGCCACCGCGAATTTTTTGTAGGACGAAAAAAAGACCCTCACATCTATGCCTACGAGCGCCTGCTGGCTACCGGTTACGAAAGGAACAAGCGCTGCCTCGGCTGCCACACCACTGGTTTCGGGGTGCCTTCCGGTTTCACCAGTTTCGAGAAAACCCCCAAGCTGGTCGGGGTTCAGTGCGAAGGGTGTCACGGTCCCGGCAGTGAGCATGTACGATTACACCGGGACGACGCATCCCCTTTTGGAGTTGGAATACCGCAGCCCTTGCCGTCGAAGACCACTGGCGGTAAAAAGGAGATCAAGGGCGGATTCCTTGCCGGCGCTGACCGTCCCCGGATCATCAAGCGGATGTGCCTGTCTTGCCATACCAAGCGCTGGGATCGCTCTTTCAAGCGTACACCGCACGATTTCCAGGCGGCCTACGACCTCTATAAGACCCCTTTCCCCGGTGATGACAGCGATCATTAGGGACCTGATCCCTGGGGCCGAGACGTGAAACTTTTCCCCATCTTCGCTGACAAGGAGGGAGAGAAGAAACCGATAGGGTTTCTGCGGCGTTACAATATCCTGCCATTTACCGTCATGATCCTCATCTTGGCAGCCCTTTCAGCCCACAACTATTTTTCACAGAAGAACGTGCTGCTAAAACAGCTGGAAACCGACAACATCAACCTGGTGCACGCTTTTCATGCCGCCCTTACCCGCTTCGAAGCGATTCGCAAGGCGGTAAATATTCAAATCCTGGTAAAAAACATTTCCCTTGGTCTGGATATCTTTGAGTTTCGTTATCTGGACAGAAACGGAATCATCATCAACTCCATGTTTCCCGAGGAGATTGGGCGCACCTTCGATCGCCCGGACTTTCTGGAGTCCTTGCAGAAACCCGACGACCTGGGCCGTTTTTACACCGACAACCGGGACATGACCCCGGTACTGGCCATCTCCTATCCCATATTCAGTGACAATGAACTGGAAGGAATCATCGATCTGGCAGTGGATATCTCGGATCTCAATTACATGGAAGAACAGCTACGAAACACCGCACTCCGCCACATGCAGCGGGATATCCGCAACCTGCTGAAAGCCATTGCCAGCTCGATTACCACCAGCCTGGCAGTCTACGAGACCCTGGACTATCATGAGTTTCTACGCAATTTCAGTGATACCAGCAGCAATCTTTTGCAGATCTCTGTCGTCTCTGACAATGGAGTCATCGAACAAAGCAGCGATGACCGGTTGGTCAACACGATAGCGGATATCGATAGGGGAAATGTGCGGTTCCGCGGTGAATTTCTCTATAAGAACGATCAGCCGGTATATCGTATCACCGCCCCCTTGCCCAACATCAACCACGGGGGAACCCATGAGCACATGCTGCTGATGGTGATCAATGCCAGTGAATACGCCAGGAACAATGATGCCCTGCTGATGACAGCTGTTGCAACCACTTCCGCAGGCATCCTTTTTGCCGTACTTATCGCCTACTCCATCTATCGGGTCAATATGGAAAGCGTCAAGCAAGAACGCGACCGACTGGAACGGGAAGTGGCTGCCCGAACCGAAGAGATCAAACGCTTGAGCAACACCGACCCCCTCACTGGCCTTTACAGCCGTCGCTACCTCGAGGAACAGATGGGCGTGGAGTTCAAGCGCGCCATACGCTACAACCATAGCCTGTCGATGTTGCTGGTAGACCTGGACCATTTCAAGAAGATCAATGATACCCTGGGCCATCTGGCTGGAGACAAGGTGCTAAGCGAAGTAGGTCGGCGGCTCGGCAAAGCAATCCGTGAGACCGACTTCATCGGCCGCTACGGAGGGGAGGAATTCGTCGTCATCCTCCCGGAGACCAAGGCGTCTGATGCCCTCCAGATTGCGGAAAAGATGCGAGAACTGGTTGCGGAACGCCCGGTGTTTTTCGAGGGCCGTCCCATCAAGGTGACTGCCAGTATCGGCGTGGCCGAACTGAACAGCGGAATGACCAATTACGAAGAGGTATTCGAGGGAGCCGACAAGGCTCTCTATCTTTCCAAGGAAGGGGGGCGTAATCGAACCACCCTCTTCAATCCCCCGTTGCACAAGCACCCCGCCTGATATACTGCTTCCACGAGGCGTATATTGCCTTGGAGGATCTGCAGGGTTTCCATGAAGTTGTTCGATTCACATTGCCATCTGGACTTTCCGGCATTCGATCCCGATCGGGAAACGATCCTCGAGCATTGCCGAGAGATGGGATTCAGCGGCATCGTGGTCCCCGGGGTGACACGGGAACGCTGGACCGCAGTATGTTCTCTCTGTGCATCCCACCCTGACCTCCTCCATCCCGCTCTGGGACTTCACCCCCTGTTCACAGCCCAACATCAAAAGGAGCATATTGCCGCGTTGATGGCAGAGATCCAAAATTGCCACCCGGTAGCCATTGGGGAGATCGGACTGGACTTTCTCCCCCCGGGGATCGACCGCAAAAGTCAACAATATTTCTTCGAGTCCCAGCTGGAGATCGCCCAAGAAACAGGTTTACCGGTCATCCTCCATGTACGAAAGGCGCACGATACCGTTCTTCATGCACTGCGCCAACGTCGGCTCAGGGGAGGAATAGCCCACGCATTCAATGGCAGCTTGCAGCAGGCTGAACGATATATCGAGCTCGGCTTCAAACTGGGTTTTGGCGGCGCGGTCACCTACTCGAGGGCGCGAAAACTGCGCCGCCTGGCACAGGAACTGCCGCTGACCAGTCTGGTTCTCGAGACCGATGCGCCAGACATGCCCCCTGCAGCTCATCACGGAAAACGCAACCAACCCGACTATCTTCCGGAAATCCTTCACGCCATCGCCAGAATACGTGATGAGTCGCCCCAACGGATTGCCAGACAAACCACGGAGAATGCCACGGCGCTCTTTTCTCTGAAGACCGAGACTCTACCGCCATGAGACCCTCCCTGGACAACCGGCAGGTATTCGCTTGGGCCCTCTATGACTGGGCCAACTCGGCATTTGCAGTCACCATCATGGCGGGATTCTTTCCCGTCTTCTTCAAGCAGTACTGGAGCACGAATGAAGGAGTCACCGAGAGCAGTTTTTATCTGGGCCTCGCCAACTCATCGGCCAGCCTCGTGATCGTGCTGCTCGCCCCATTGCTGGGCGCCCTGGCTGATCAGGGAAGCGGAAAGAAGCCGTTTCTGTTCCTGTTTGCGCTACTGGGCATTCTGATGACCGGTGCACTGTATGGAGTGGCACAAGGAGCGTGGCCATTGGCGATGGGTCTCTATATTCTGGCCACCATCGGGTTCTCCGGCAGTATCATCTTTTACGACGCTCTGCTGGTGGACATCGCTCCCCCCGAACGGCTCGACTTCGTCTCCGGACTGGGCTACGCCTGTGGTTATCTGGGAGGGGGGGCACTGTTCGCACTCTCCGTGACCATGACCCTCAATCCCGGCTGGTTTGGTTTGACCGATTCCGCGTCCGCAGTCCGCTGGTCATTTCTGCTGGTGGCCATCTGGTGGGCACTGTTCTCCATTCCCCTGTTCCTGCTGGTCAAGGAGCCACAGCGTTCCCGGCCGCGGGAAAACGCCAAGACCCAGTTACGGCAAGCCTTCAAGCAGCTTGCCCGTACCTTCAGGGAGATCCGCCGGTTACGGATCGTATTTCTGTTCTTGCTCAGCTACTGGCTTTACATTGACGGAGTGGACACCATCATCAAGATGGCAGTGGATTATGGCATGGCCTTGGGTTTCGACAGCAGCGGCCTAATCCTGGCCTTGCTCATCACCCAGTTCGTCGGCTTCCCCGCCGCCATTCTCTTCGGAATACTGGGGGAACGCCTTGGGGCAAAGACCGGCATCTACATCGCCATAACGGTTTACTTCCTGGTGGTGGTGTGGGCCAGCCAGATGGAGCAGGAATGGGAGTTCTACGCCATGGCTATCACCATTGGTCTGGTTCAGGGGGGCATCCAGTCTCTGAGCCGCTCCCTTTACGCCCGGCTGATCCCGGTGGACAAGGCTGGTGAGTTCTTTGGTTTTTACAACATGTTGGGGCGTTTTGCCGCCATACTGGGACCGGTACTGATGGGCTGGGTGAGCGTGGCCACTGGTAACCCCCGTCTCTCCATCCTGGCCGTTGCCGCCCTGTTTCTGTTTGGCCTGCTCCTATTGTTTTTTGTCGACGAAAAGGAAGGCCGACGGATGGCAAAAACCTTGGAGAATGGGGCTCCGGGTTAGACCGATTTTATGAAATCTTTCTGAGAGAATTTAGTTAACCAATTGTTATACTGAAGATTGCATAGTTATCCACAAATCCTGTGGATAACTTTGTGGATGAAGTGGGAACAAGCGCCATAAGCCCCCATGATTTGGGGATTCTCGTTAAGTTGGTCAAATTTTGACCAGAGCCAAATATCGCATACTTATCAGGAAGTTAACAAAAGCTCTCCAAAAGCGGATCGCGTTGGAAAGGGCAGTTTATTGCCCCATTATCATATTCTTTTACAGTGTGCAAAAAAAATTTTCGATCCCTGAAATCCGGCCCTTTCAAAGCTCTCAGCGGGGAAGCTTTGAAGCCAAAGGTCGAAACTGCAGCCCATAGAACATCTCCAGATATCGCCGGGTCTCCTTCCGCTCCAGATCGGTGACATAACGCCAGAAACCATAGCAACGCGAGAGAGTCATCAGCCGCTCGGCATATCGTTTCCAGGTATAGCGCTCCTCCACCCGCGCGATGGCGTCACCAGAAATACGTTCCCAATAGCCAGAATCACGCTGGCACTGCTTAAAAAATCCGGCGATCCGTTGCGCCGCCTCTTCACCATGATTGGGATCGATATGAAAACCGGATATCCCATCCTCAATGATCTCCAGCGGCCCTCCGTAGAGGGTGGCAAAGACGGGCAAACCAGAAGCCATTGCCTCGATAACGGTCAATCCGAACGCTTCAAACAGCGCAGGCTGAACGAAAGCACCGTGCCGATCGGCGACAAACCGGTACAACTCACCCGCCATTCCCTTGTCCAAATGGGTCCCCACCCAGCGCACCTCTCCGTCAAGCCCGTACTCATCCATCAGGTAATGCATCCGTGCTATCTGCTCTTGCTCCTCCCGATCGCTGGACCGTTCCACCTGTACATGGCCAGCCACCACCAACAGATTGGCAACCTTCCGTAGTTCCGGAGTGCGCCCATACCACTCCACCAACCCGGTGATATTTTTGATGCTGTCCAAACGAGACATGGTGAACAGCAAAGGCTTGTCCCGATCCTTTAGCTGCCCGCGGCTCATCTCGTTCGGAACGCCGAATACTAGTTGCTCCAGCTCCTCTTGCAGAGCGGTTAGCCGCCGATCTGCCTCAGTGTAGGGAAAGTAGACCTCACTGTCCGCACCGGGAGAGATAATATTGAACTTGGGATCGAATACGTCGATCCCATTCACTACCCGGTAGAGCCCTGGCAAAGTGAACGATTGATAGCTCTCATACTGACCTACCCCATCTTTGCGCCCAGCAATCTCCTGATAGGTACTGGTGATGATGAAATCCGCCGCATTCATGGCAATGAGATCGGCAGTAAATTGGGCAGCAAAATGGTATTGCCCATCATTCTCGCGCCAGTAGAGATCGGAGTAGAGATACTTGGTCTTTTCCAGTGCGTGGGCAATATTGCACTGGGTTACCTTGAGCTCGTGGGCTAGAAGTGTAGCCACCAGGTTTCCGTCAGAATAATTACCGATAACCAGGTCGGGACGCCCCTCCAGCTCCACCAGCAACTCTTTACCTGCTTCGGCGGCAAAATCCTCCAGATAGGGCCATACTTCAAAACGGGAAATCCAGTGACGCACCACCTCACCATTCGCCGAACGGAAAGGAACCCGCAGAATAGCAGCATGCCGGGTACCCGCCACTGGTTCCAAGCGCTGATCACAGGTAGTACCTCGCGCCTCGGGGATCAAGCGGGTCACCACCAGGATCTTCGGCTCGATATCCAGTCCCTGCTCATGGATCCGCCGTCGCATCTCCTCTTCCAGAGCCCGCACCTGATCCAGAATATAAACCACTTGCCCCCCGGTGTCCGGTAGTCCCAACACATTTGACTGGCCGAAGAAGCCATGCGGGGAGATGATGGCAAGCCGGAAGATCATGGGGATCCGTGCAAGAAAGCGCTCCAAGGTGACGGGATCCGGCGCCTCCAGGATATCCGCCAACAGCTGCATAGTGTTGCGCATACGCGTGACTGTGCGCCCCCAGCCCGGCATAAATCCCAAGGAGTTCAGCGTATCACCCACCTCTCTCCAGCCTGCCTCGGGAGGCTGTCCGGCCAGGTATTCGTCCGCCCGCCGTAACGCCAGTCTGAGCCGCTTCACTGAGCTGATACGCTGATTCAGCATCAGCTGCTCTCCCTGATGCTGATGGACCCGCAGAAAACCCAGCAGCCGCTTGTCCCCCCCTTTGTGGGAACGGAACAGCCGGCTGGAGAGGTGGCGATTGAGAAATTTCACTCCGCAACCAATGGAACGAGCTTGATGGAGGCGAGGAAACTCCCGATTAAATGGTTCGAGATCAACCTCCAACACCCAGCGACTCTCCCCCTTTTCCACTAGACGCTCTTTGAACGCGAGGAACTCTGTCACCGAGATGGTCTCGAACACGCGTTGCTCCACGTGAAAACGCAGATAGAACCAGCGCGCCACCTGAGGACGCACTGCCAGATACAACCAAGGGGCATTCACCACCGCCTCCTGAGAAGCCTGGATGGTTTCGGCGAGGGCGCTATCCGGTATGGTGGTTTCATGGTGGCGACAGAACGCCTCCAGCCCATCCTGCAGATCGCTGTGCAACAAAAACGGCCGCCCCTGGTTCAGGAAATGGCGTAGCAGAAGATAGGCTTCATCCCGATGTTCGGCCAGATACTGGCCCAGCTCGTCACTCATCATCTCTTCCCCCAATCAGACTGCATGGCAAACAAGCCAGTCCTCGCAGATTCAAATCTCCCAGGTGAGGCACTCATCAAGAAAGCGATAGTGTTCCATCCCTTCGATGATCCCCCTGGCATACCCTGCCTTGGCAAAATAGATCCGCGGCCGGTTGCGCAGATGTTCCAGCTCCGGGCTGTAGTTGCCCACCACCACCCCCAGCGTGTTACCGCTGAGCATCTCTTCATCATTCCCGGAATCACCAGCAACCAGCAGACAATCCGGTGGAACACCCCATCTCATGGCCAGATAGCGAACCGCCATCCCCTTCGATGCCCGAACCGGAAGCACGTCCAGATAGGCCTGATGGGAATAGATGAGCCGTGCATGAAGATCCCTTTTTCGCAGATGAGCACGGATCTCCTGCAGGGACAGCATGCACTCCGGATCAACGTTGTAACTGATCTTGAAGCGGCGCTGGTTGATCTTGGCCTGCAGCTTCAACCCCGGCAGGGAATCAAGCGCCTCTCGCAGTGCCTCCGGCTTCCACAGGTAATCGATGTGACGCTGCCAGCCACTGTCCTCTACCAACCCGGGGCCATAATGCAGCTCGCTGCCCACCGAGGTGATCAGCAGATCGGGACGGGGAATGCCCCACTCCTTGATCACCTTCAAGGCACTGTTGAGGTGGCGTCCGGTGGCAATCCCGAATCCAATACGGCCATCCGCCTCCTGCAGCCGCCGCAAGAGAAGCTTCAGCCCCTCCCGATCGCCAATCAGCGTATTGTCGATATCGCTGACCAGGATCCGATCCACGGCAGGAAGACGGCTCTTTTGCGCGCGGATAATCGGCTTGTGATAACGCCGCTTGACCCTTTGCAGCTCGCGCAGGTAACGCTTCACATGAGCCCGCCAGGAGTAATAGCGTCGTACTCCTCGCAGCCCGCTTTTCGACCAGCGTCGCCAGCGCTCGACATCGCTGAGGGCATCCAGCAACGTCTCCCCCAAAGCATCAGCATCAAGAGGATCGATCAACAAGCCGTTTTTGCAGTGCCGGATAATATCGATGGGCCCCCCATCTTCCGTCGCCACCAAGGGCAATCCGCTGGCAGCTGCTTCGATGAGGGTCAGACCAAAGGGCTCGGTCAGCGCAGGATTGACGAACAGACCTCGCGTACGCGCTGCGAGGCGGTAGAGTCCGGGAACATCGGTGGACTGGTGACGCTTGGGATAGGCGATCTTGCCGTACAGATCGTAACGGTCGATCATCAACAACAGTTCCTGAAGCACCTCCTTGGGGCCTTTATCCAGCTCCTGAATATCGTCACGGTTACCCGCCACCACCACCAGGTTGGCCATCTTGCGCAGTTGCCGGTTCTCTCCGAAGGCACGTACCAAGGTGGTGATGTTCTTGCGCTCATCTGCCCGGGACAATGCCAAAATCATAGGCTTGCGAGGCCGGCGCAGGAAACGCTCGATCTGCCTGGAGTAGGCGGGAAGGGGCTCTCCCCGGCGCGGAGGATGGAAACGGCCGAGGTCCACTCCGGGAGGAATGACCACCATCCGTTCAGGATGGTAGTTCTCATATTGGCTGTACTGCTCCTCCACCTCCTGGTTGGTGCTGGCCACCACCAGCGAAGCGTTGCCAAGCGCGATCTCTTCCGCCTCGATACGCTGACTGATGTTGTATTGGCTTTCGATGATGTTTTCAGCCAATCCTGAGGCCAGCAGCCGCTGCAGCTTGACACGCCCCAGGGAGTGGCCGGTGTGGATCAATGGAACTCCCATCAATTGCGACAACCGGGCACCCACGTAACCGGAGTCGGCATAGTGGCTATGTATAACGTCCGGTGTACGTCCCACCCGTCTGGCATGCTGTAATGCGTTATCCACGAAGGCGTCCAGATGAGGCCAGAGCAGCTCCTTGCGCAAATAGCGACGCGGACCACAAGGAAGACGGATGATATGGGCCCCTTCGGCGATCACCTCTTCAGGCTCGGCATAGTCCGGATCCACCGTGGGGTCGAGAATCTGGCGGGTCAACAGGTCCACCCGGTCCACCGCGGGATCGGCTGCCAGCGCACGGGTCAACTCCACGGCATATTGGATCTGACCGCCGGTGTCCGGATCGCGACCCAGCTCCAGTCGCTCCCCCCGAATCAATCCGTGGATACTAATCAATACCAGATAGAGACCCTCTGCCTGGCTGTCAGCCATCCTGCCACCGCCGCAGATAATCATCGTACAGGTTTCGATCTGGCCGGGTGGCTCCCCGCTGGGCACAGATCTGCGCGGCGAACTGCAATGCTCGCTCCAGAATTACCGGCACAGACCAACCCCGAAGCAGCCCCAGCAAGGTAACCGCACTGAATGCATCTCCCGCACCCACCGTATCGGCAATATCTTCCACCGGTACCGGCTCACCGAAACGGGCACTCTCCGGAGTGAATACCCAGGCCCCTTCAGCCCCCAGGGTCACCACCAGTAACTCCAGGTTCGCATCATTGCGTAACCGTTCGGCAACCTGCGGGATCTCCTCCCGCTCAAGGGTGCACTGTGACAAAGTCTCCAGCTCCTCGTCATTGAGCTTGACCCACCGCGCCCTGCGGACCCCTTTCACCACCGAGGCCAGCTCCCACCACGGAGCTCGCAGATTGACATCCAGAAACGAGGGAAGTCCGGTACGTTCACAGAGATCGGCCAGGGTGCGCCCTGAAACAGGGCTACGCTCGATCAACGTCCCCCGATAGATGAGTGAACACTCCCCCCCATCCAGTTCGGGAGGCTCGATGAAATCGTAGGCCTGTTCAGGAAGGATGGCATAGCTAGGCTGTCCTTCGTTCAACGTGATCTCCACCCGGCCTGTGGGACGAATCCGATCCCGCTGGAGACATGTAGTCTCCAGTCCCCACTGCTGCATGATGGACACAACCTCGTTACCCAGGGGATCATCACCGATGCGACTGACGAATAACGGGCGAGCACCAAACCCTTGCAAATGCCAAGCCACATTGAAAGGCGCGCCACCCAGCACCCGGCTGCCATCCGGAAAGAGATCGAACAATACCTCACCAAAAATGACCGGCCGACCGGAAAGAGGCCCACTTTTGCCAGAAGATTGAATTGTTTCCATGTTTTATAACTTTTGAAAATCCCAAATGTACCATACCATACCCACCTCCCTCTGTGTCCTACGGCCATTCTGTAGTAAAGTTTAGCGCCATGAATTTCCTGCATATTCTTGCCAAGAAGATCGATGTACTGAACGAGGCCATTGGCCGCCTCATTTCCTGGCTCACCCTCGGCATGGTGCTGATCACCTTTACTGTCGTGATATTGCGTTACGCCTTTAATCTCGGCTGGATAGCCATGCAGGAGAGCGTCACTTATCTGCACGCCCTGGTATTCATGCTGGGCGCTGCCTACACCTTGAAACATGACGGCCACGTGCGTGTAGACATTTTCTACAGCAAAATGGGCATCCGCGGCAGGGCTTGGGTAGATCTGGCGGGCACAGTTTTGCTGCTGTTGCCGGTGGCTGGATTTATTCTCTGGGTCAGTTGGGACTATGTAACCAGCTCCTGGTCATTACTGGAGGGTTCCCGAGAACAGGGAGGACTGCCCGCCGTGTTCGTGCTGAAAAGCGCTATTCCAGCCCTCAGCATCCTGCTGATTCTACAGGGGATATCCCAGGCCATTCAAAGTCTGCTGATCCTCTCCGGCCACCATGGCAAGACCCGCCCTGCCCAAAAGACCATGGAACTGTAATGGCGGCTGAAGTCCTCCCTTTGCTGATGTTTCTGGTGGTCGGCCTCGTACTGCTGACCGGCTATCCCGTCGCCTTTGCTCTCGGTGGAACCGCCCTGATATTCGCTGTCCTCGGAATGGCGGGAGGGAGCTTTGACCCCGCCCTGCTGCACGCCATGCCCAGCCGCTTGTATGGCATCATGACCAACGGCACCCTCGTCGCCGTACCGCTGTTCATCTTCATGGGGGTAATGCTGGAACGCTCCAAGGTGGCGGAACAACTACTGGAAACCATGGCATCGCTGTTCGGTCCGATGCGGGGTGGGTTGGGGATTTCGGTCACTGTCGTCGGTATGTTGCTGGCCGCAAGTACCGGCATTGTAGGCGCCACTGTGGTTACCATGGGCCTGCTATCACTTCCCACCATGCTGAAAAGGGGCTATGACCCGGCAGTCGCCACCGGCACTATCTGTGCTTCAGGAACGCTAGGGCAGATCATTCCGCCCTCCATCATTCTGGTACTGCTCGGAGATGTGCTCGCCGCCGCCTATCAGCAGGCACAGCTGGACATGGGTATCTTCTCGCCAGAAACCATCTCGGTTGGCGATCTATTTGCCGGTGCACTCCTGCCCGGCTTGCTTTTGGTAGTACTCTACCTGCTCTACCTGTTGGGCTTGGCCTGGCTGAAACCTTCCACGGTACCTGCCATTCCGACGGAAGAACGCAAACTGAAGGGCAGCGAACTGCTCGGCAGCACACTTCGCGTACTGTTGCCGCCGCTGCTGCTGATCCTGGCCGTACTTGGCTCCATTTTGCTTGGCCTGGCCACCCCTACTGAGGCAGCATCGGTAGGGGCAGTGGGAGCCATCCTGCTGGCGGCTTCCCAGCGCCAGCTCAATGGCAAGGTACTACAAGAGGTAATGCGCACTACGGTTCAGGTCACCAGCATGGTGTTTCTGATCTTCATCGGTGCTTCAATCTTCTCGCTGGTATTCCGAGGCTTTGGCGGTGACGAAGTGGTAGAGCGGCTGCTCTCCGATTTGCCCGGAGGGACCTTCACCGCAGTGCTGCTGGTAATGTTGGTCATGTTCCTATTGGGCTTTATCCTCGATTTCATCGAGATAACTTTCGTGGTAGTTCCTATTGTCGGCCCCATCCTCCTCGCTATGGGGCTGGATCCTATTTGGCTCGGGGTGATGATCGCCATTAATCTGCAAACCTCTTTCCTCACCCCTCCGTTTGGGTTCGCCCTGTTTTACCTGCGCGGTGTCGCTCCCAAAGAGGTAAAAACCAGCCAGATCTACCGTGGCGTATTGCCTTTCATCCTCATCCAGCTCCTGGCACTGGGGGCACTGGCGTTATGGCCCGGACTGGCCACCTGGCTACCGAAGGTCATCTACGGATCCTAGTCCATCCACCAACGTGACACATGATATGAATCACCGGCACGGGAACAAAGTGCCACCGAAAAGAAACTAGCAGGATGACTGGAGGCCAGCCGAAACGAGCTGTTCCTCCAGCCGTTCCAGATCGGGGATGGTGGCCAGTTGCCCCTGCACCTCAACACGAAAAAGTACCGGATCTTCTGCAGGCAGCGTCTGGAGCAATGTCAACTCACTCTCGCGCAACTGAATCAGATGGGGAATCCCCTGAATCGCCATCCCATAGAACGGGGGAGTCATCCGCTTCCCTTCTTCCGCAAGGGTATGAAATACCGCAACCCGGTGGCGTACACCTTCTTCGGCAGGTGATTCACCCACCAGTCTTTCAAACGAAAGCAACGGAATGGTGGTAGAACGCCACTCCATTGAGCCCAGCAGCCACGCGGGAGAATCAGCAACCGGTTCAACGGCAGCATAAGGCAGCACCTCCGCCACTGCCACACTCGGCAACAGCAGCTTGCGTGTTACCAATGGGATCAACAGACAGCGAATGGTATCGCGGCGCTCACCCATCTCCCATGCACTATCCACCACTACTACGGTTCCTCGATTTCATGTTCATTTCCGAAACCCTGCGCGCCGTTCATTCGCCCCGTTTCACATGCCCCCGCTCCTGAAGCTGCTGAATGTGAGCAAGCAGCTCTTCTTCCCGATAGGGTTTGTTCATGTAGAGCTCCACCCCTAGCGCTAACGCCTTCTGCCTGTGCTTGCTGCCGCTGCGAGAGGTAATCATGATAATCGGAATGTCCTGCAGTCTCGGATTGTGGCGAATATAGCGGGTCAGCTCATAACCATTCATGTGTGGCATCTCCACATCCAGTAGAATGACGTCGGGACGCTGTTTTTCCAGTACCGTGATCGCCTCCCTTCCATCCTTTGCCGTGGTTACCTGGATCCCGTGGCGTTCAAGAAACTGGGTCATCACACAGCGCACCGTAATGGAATCATCCACCACTAGCACCTTTCGGCGCGGCGCATCACCCGAAACGGGCCGTCGCTGGACGATACGGTGCGGTTGCCCGCCAGCCTCGATCAAGGCAGCGAGATCCAAGATCATCACCGCACTTCCGTCATCCAGGAAAGTGGCTCCAGGGATCCCTCTCACCCTGCTGAGCTGGGGACCGAATGATTTCATCAAGACCTCTCGTTCACCAAGCACCTTGTCCACTACCACTGCTAGACGATGTTCGGCAACGCGCAGCAAGACCACCACATAATGACGGTCTTCCCGGTAGCGACGCGGCCGTCCCGCCCCGACCAGATCGGCTAGAATCTCAATTCGGTAGCTCTGCCCCAGGCACTCTACATAAACAGGCAGCTCACTTTCCCGGATCTTCGCCTGAATTCTCTCACCCCTCACCCGAGTGATCCCTTCGATGCCCATTGGTGGCAAGGCATAGGTCTCTTCATTTACCTTGACCAGTAGCGCCGTAGAAAGG
The DNA here is from genome assembly GCA_964557025.1 of uncultured Chromatiales bacterium. GTDB lineage: Bacteria > Pseudomonadota > Gammaproteobacteria > Thiohalospirales > Thiohalospiraceae > DRMK01. The sequence goes on from CAZKYF010000027.1 coordinate 40,368, forward strand.
TAACGAATCAGGGGCAACCGCAGTGTGAACTGCATTCCTTCCCCTTGCCAACTGCGAACCTGTAACGCCCCTCCCAAATGGTGAATCTCCCGTTTCACCACATCAAGCCCGACCCCTCGCCCCGCCAACTGGGTCACTGAATCAGCGGTACTGAAGCCGGCCCGCTGAATAAAACGGACAGCCTGCTCCTCGGTAAAGGGGGTGGTAGGGTGCAAGTAACCTGCTTCTACCGCCTTCTCCCGGATACGATCCAGATTCAATCCTGCACCATCGTCATTAATGCGAATCAGCATGTCGGCCCCGTGGCGCTCAAGCTGGATACTCAGTTTTCCAACTTCCGGCTTACCAGCTAGAACACGTTGTTGCGAGTTCTCGATACCGTGCACCACCGCATTACGCAGGATGTGTTCGATGGAAGGCAGGATGCGCGCCAGCATGCTGCGATCCAGCTCCTGCTCAGCTCCTTCCACGTAGAGCTCCACCCGTTTATCCAACTCTTCACAGAGCTGATTCACCAATCGTTGCAGACGAGGAAGATAGGCCGAAAATGGCTGCAGCCGCGCCCGATTCAGAACATCCTGCAACTCTTGGGTCGCCTGTCCTTGCTGGGTCAGCAGGCTCTCAGCCTGTTTGACCTGTTCCTCCAGCATATCCTCGAGGCTGGTGAGATCGTTGAGAGACTCCATGATCCCGCGAGCCAAGGTTTGTTTACGAGAGAAACGATCCAGTTCAAGGGGATCAAACTGTCCCTCAGAAGACTCCTCTGTTTCAGTAACCCGGGAAAGCATCTGGGACTCGGTCTCGATATCCAGACGACGCAGCTGATCGCGCAGCCGCTCCACTGTCCGGTGTAACTCCTCGATGTTGTGCTTGACTCCCTCTATCTGCTGTCCCATGCGGGAGCGGCAGATACCCGCCTCGCTGGCCATGCCGGCCAGCCTGTCCATCAGCTCAGCTCTAATCCGGAACTGATCCGGCAACGTCGGAGAGATCGCATGCGATAAGCCTTCTGCCTCCGACACGACCGAAACCCGTTTGCCTTGAGTCGGAAAGCGCACCACCTGGCCCCCATCTTCGGCCGAGGATGGCTCCTTGCCTTCCCCAACCAACGGTGCCTGTCGGACGACTGGCTGGGAGTCCGAGACCAACTCCCGAATACGGGCAATCAATTGCGGAGCATCCGGCGGCTGCTCACCCTCCTTGACCTGAACCACCATCGAGGCAAGATGCTGCCCGGCCCCCTCGAGCAGATCGAACAGTGTATCCGAAGGAATCACACGCTTTGCGAGCACCTCGATTAACAGTGATTCGAGCACGTGAGCGATGTCAGCAATCGCATTCACACCTGCCACGCGCGCGCTACCTTTCAATGTATGAAGCTGCCGTTCCAACATCTCCGCTCGTGAAGCATCATCTGGTGCTCGGCGCCATTCCTGCAGCGCCTCATGATAACGGGTCAAGATCTCATCCCCCTCATCACCAAACACCTGGCGCAACTCTATTTCTTCCTGCTGTTGCGGAGTAAGCTCGGGCACTGCCGCCTCCGGAGCCGCCTCTAGCGCCTCGTCGAGTGCCTCGATCCGAGCCAACAGCGACATATCTTCTGCAGGCAGCTCATGCTCCCCACCTGCCAGGCAGCCAAGCGTTGATTCAATGGCATCGCAACTATCCTCCAGCAGCTGCAGCAGCCCACTCTGCGCAGGCAATCGCTCCGCAATAAGGCGTTCAGTGTAACCTTCCAACCGCTCGGCCAGCATCGAAATGGAAGGCACGCCTGCCATTAGCGCGCTACCACGAAGCGTGTGCAAGATCCTCGGCAGTTGCTCATCGATTCTCGCCCTTCCCTCTCCCTGTTGCATGTGAACGATGAACTCCCGAATCGCCTTGACATGTTCCCCCGCCTCCTGAGTAAAGATTTGTAGCAACACCGGATCACACTCCGGCAAACAGGAAGCAGCCGATGGCTCCCCGCTCCATTCCGCTGCACTTTCTTCTTCAGCGGTTTCTTCAGCGGTTTCTTCAGCGGTTTCTTCAGCGGTTTCTTCAGCGGTTTCTTCAGCGGTTTCTTCAGCGGTTTCTTCAGCGGTTTCTTCAGCGGTTTCTTCAGCG
>CAZKYF010000028.1:0-67435 GCA_964557025.1 uncultured Chromatiales bacterium
CTTGATTTTCCTGTAGCACAACGGCTGGAGACTAATTTTTATCTGGGTCATACAAAATGAAAGTGGCTCTGGTTCATGATTGGTTGGTTACTTATGCCGGATCGGAGCGTGTCTTGGAGCAGCTCGCAAGGTGCTTTCCAACAGCAGATATTTTTGCTGTCGTTGAATTTTTGAGCAAGGAAGATAGGGATTTTATAGGGAATAGGGCTGTTCATACTTCCTTCATTCAAAATATGCCGTTTTCTAAACGATATTACCGCCATTACTTGCCGCTAATGCCTTTGGCTATAGAGCAGATAGATCTTTCTAAATATGATTTGGTTATATCCAGTAGTCATGCTGTAGCAAAAGGGGTTTTGACCGGGCCAGATCAGCTGCATATAAGTTATGTGCATTCTCCGATTCGCTATGCGTGGGATCTTCAGCATCAGTATTTGAAGGAATCCGGATTCGGTAATGGGTTGAAAGGTTGGATAGTAAAATGGATTCTTCATTACATCCGCTTGTGGGATGCCCGGACGGCGAATGGAGTGGATTCATTTGTGGCTAACTCGCAGTTTATTGCGCGGCGAATCAAGAAGGTTTATCGTCGCAATGCGACGGTTGTCTATCCGCCGGTAAATGTGGATGGTTTTAGGCCCGGGGATAGAAGAGATGATTTTTATCTCGCGGCATCCAGAATGGTACCCTATAAGAAAATTGATTTGATCGTTGAAGCGTTTTCAATGATGCCAGGCAGAAAATTAGTGGTTATTGGAGATGGTCCGGATTTTAACAAGATAGCTCGAAAATCGGCCAAAAATGTTGAATTACTGGGTTATCAAAACTCGGAGATGCTGAAGGATTATATGCAGCGAGCACGCGCTTTGGTGTTTGCAGCAAAGGAGGATTTTGGCATTTTACCGGTCGAGGCGCAGGCATGCGGGACGCCGGTAATAGCGTATGGCAAGGGTGGAGCTAGAGAGACCATTAAGGGGCTAGAAATGGATGAGCCTACAGGTATCTTCTTTTCTGAACAAACAGTTGAGAGCGTTTGCGAAGCTGTGAAGAGGTTTGAAAAAGAGGAGCATCGCATCAGTTCCACAGCATGCCGTGAAAATGCGAAAAGATTCTCTGAAGAAAGGTTTCGGGCAGAGTTTTTGGCATTTGTCGATGAACGCTGGGAGGCGTTTCGCCATGGCATCAGCCGATGATTATCCGCTATCAGCCTGTTTAAGGATTGGTGGCATTCGCTCCCGCAAGCGAACAGGTGTTTGCCCTAGCCGTTGTTCATAGATGGCTGTGTAAGTCAACACTCTTTTGACATATTTCCGAGTCTCATTGAAGGGAATGCTCTCAATCCATTGGTCTGCGGTGACCGGCTTTTCCTCTGGAAGCCATCGAGTTACCCTGTGAGGCCCTGCATTGTAGGCGGCTGTGGCCAGTACGGTATTCCGCCCAAATTGTTGGTATCTTCCACTGAGATAAGTGATGCCGAGACGCAGATTTGTGTCCGGTTTCAATACGTCGTAGGGGATGTGAATCCGTGAACGGATTTGTCTCGCTACCTGGCGGGCAGTTGCTGGCATTAATTGCATCAATCCAAGGGCGCCTGCAGGGGAGCGAACATCTACCATGAAAGCACTTTCCTGCCTAATTAGACCATATACCCATGCGGGGTCGATACCCTTGCTGCGGGCTTCCTTGAATATCTGATTGCGGTAGAGCAAAGGAAAGCGCAGGTTTAAATCGTCCAAGTGATTCGAACGGCCCAGCGTAATGATGACTCGATCGTGCCAGCCCCACGAGTCAGCCAGTTTGGCAGCTTTCAGCAGATCGTTGCCTTTCAGATGTGCCAGCGCATGATGCCATTCCCGCCGGGCGGGAATAATCCGCCCCAGTCGATAGAGTTCAGCGGCACGTTGTATGGCGGGGATCTCTGCCACCTCTTCGAGTTCCTGTTGTGAAAAGGCCAGAGGGCGCTGTTCAAACTGGTAAGCTTGCCCAAGCTGATCGGCGGCCAGAAAGCCATAGTAACTACGGTTTTTGGCCAGCTCCTGATATATACGAAGAGCTTCTTCTTTTCTCCCTAGATTTTCCAAGGCACGAGCGCGCCAGTAACGCCACTCTTTCCGGGATTTTTCGTCCTCGTTGAGCTTGTCGAGCCACATAAGGGTCTTTTTCCAGTTTCCCTCCCGCAGCGAAAGGCGTACGCGCCATTTCCGAACCTCTGGTGTACTGTAAAGCGTACCGATTCGGGAAAGCCATTTCATGGCGTCGGGATTGTGTTGCCAAGCCAGTCTCAATCCCAGGTTTCGGGTCACATCGGCTTTTTCCGCAGGGGTGAATTGAAAGCGCCCTTGCAATGTGGTCCAGGCAAACACCGCTTCGTCAAAATCATTGCGGGCCAAGCGTTTGATGGCTTTGATCAGAAGCCGCCGGGTAAACGGCTCTTCGTTACCCAGCGTTTTGATTTTCAATACCCGTTCAGGATGACGGTGCAATTCCGCCAAGGTTGCGATCCGTTTGCGTTCGACATTGGAAAGTTCTTTGGCGAGCCAGGTGGCCAGTGACAATTCGCCGTTCTCCAGTGCCAGATAAGCACGTTGGCGAATCAACCGGCGATTGATTTTTCCGGCTTTCCGACCGGCGTCGAATACAGGATCACAACTATCGGGACGCGGCTTGCCAGAAAGCCATAGCTCCTCGATGTCCTCGAGGGCTTTGTTTCGTTGGCCGGTCTTCAGCAATGCCGTGCGATAGTGGCATTGCAGGGGGATGTCTTTCGTGGGTAGATAGTGGGAGATGTATGCTTTCCATCGTCCTTCCTTCGCCAGCTGCTTCAATAAGGCGGTGCGCAGCATGGGAGCGAGGGGGGTGTTACCGTAGTTGTAGAAAAACAGAGTAAACTCGTCGTTCCGGGCAGTGGCCAAGCGTTGCCGGAGATCCTTGTAGAGGAGGTACGGGTAAAGCGGGTAGTCACGGAGCTCCGGCAGCAAAGCGTTGTACTGGGAGTACTGTTTTTTTTGCAGCGCCTGCTCGGCCTGCAGGAACAGCGATCGCTGCTGTTGTCTCACATCCTCCGGGGCCATTGCCGCTGCCGCCAGAGACAGAGCGATTCCGGTTATTGCGGCTATTGTCCTGACCCACAGGCGATTGTTGAGTTTCACCTTCTGACCCCCCTTGCTCCCTCAATGGCTTATCGGCCTGAAACCGGATTGGTTTAATGTGCTCCAGCTACGGTGAAAATTCGTTCTATCAGTATATGATAGTAGAAAATCTGCAACACGAAGAACCGCTGGACGAATCTTGAACGACAAAACCCAAATCAGCTCTCTCGAGGCCTTGTTGTCCCATTGCATGGTGTCGGATGGGATCGCTGCCTCTCGTAAACTCCAGGGTCTGAAAAGGGCGGGATCGCGGGAAGGGCATCCAGCCTGGAAGCGTCTAGCCGAGGAATTGGAGCGGTCCCGTGAACGGGCCCGCCGCCGCGCGGCGGCCCGGCCAAGGCCGGAGTTCGCCGGAGAGCTGCCCGTGGTGGCGCACCGGGATGCCATTGAAAAGGCCATCGCGACGCATCAAGTGGTGGTGATTGCCGGTGAGACCGGGTCCGGCAAGACTACTCAGCTTCCCAAGATCTGCTTGGACATGGGGCGAGGGGTGCGGGGCGTGATCGGCCATACCCAGCCCCGGCGTATCGCCGCCCGCAGTGTGGCGACCCGTATCGCCGAGGAGCTGGGGAGTGAGCTGGGCAGGGAGGTGGGGTACAAGGTGCGGTTTCGGGATCGCACCCACCCGGACAGCTACATCAAGCTGATGACCGACGGCATCCTCCTGGCGGAGATCCAGGGCGATCGTCTTCTTGCCCAGTACGATACCTTGATTATCGACGAGGCTCACGAGCGCAGCCTGAACATCGATTTCCTGCTCGGTTATCTCAAACAGCTGTTGCCGCGCCGCCCCGATCTGAAGCTGATCATCACGTCGGCTACCATCGATACCGAGCGTTTCTCCCGACATTTCGACGATGCACCCGTCATCGAGGTCTCCGGGCGCAGCTGGCCGGTGGAGATCCGTTATCGGCCCCTGGAAGGGGAAGATGAGGACATGCAGGACAGAGACATGCAGCAGGCCGTTCTGGATGCGGTGGACGAGCTCGCTGCGCTGGGGGAGGGGGACATCCTGGTCTTTCTGCCGGGGGAGCGGGAGATTCGAGAGGTTGCCGAGGCCCTGCGCAAGCACCACCCCCCGCACACCGAGATTCTGCCGCTGTATGCACGGCTCTCCTCCGCCGAGCAGAATCGGGTGTTCGCCCCCCATCGCGGTCGTCGCATCGTACTGGCCACCAACGTGGCGGAGACATCCCTCACGGTGCCCGGAATCCGTTATGTGGTGGACACCGGGCTGGCACGGATCAGCCGCTACAGTGTTCGCAGCAAGGTACAACGCCTGCCGGTGGAGAAGATCTCCCAGGCCAGTGCGAATCAGCGCAGCGGCCGGTGCGGGCGGGTGGCGGCCGGTGTGGCCATCCGTCTCTACAGCGAAACCGATTTTCTCGGTCGGCCGGAATTCACCGATCCAGAGATTCGGCGTACCCATCTGGCCTCGGTGATCCTGCAGATGGCGCAGCTGAAACTGGGCCCCGTCGAGCGGTTTCCCTTCGTGGATCCGCCGGATTCGCGCCAGGTCAACGATGGTTACCGGCTGCTGCAGGAGCTGGGGGCGATGGATGATGCACGGCGTATCACCCCCCTCGGCAGACGACTCGCTCGGTTGCCTTTGGATCCGCGCATCGGGCGGATGCTCCTCGAGGCGGAGCGCCACGGCGCGCTGCGGGAGGTGTTGATCGTCGCTGCCGCACTGAGTATCCAGGATCCGCGGGAGCGTCCGCTGGAATCGCAGCAGCAGGCCGATGAGGCTCACCGACGGTTTCACCACGAAGCGTCCGATTTTCTCTCCCTGCTCAACCTGTGGGAGGCCTACGAGAGCCAGCGCCGACACCTTTCCCACAACAAGCTGCGCCGCTGGTGTAAAGCGAACTTTCTCTCTTTCGTGCGCATGCGGGAGTGGCAGGAGATCCTGGGGCAGCTACGCGGCCTGGTGGGGGAAATGGGCTTGCGGGTCAACCGGCAACCGGCCGGGTATGACGCCATCCACCGCTCCCTGCTAGCGGGTCTGTTGGGAAACATCGCCACCAAGATCGACGACACCACCTATCAGGGTGCGCGCAATATCCGGCTCGCCATCTTTCCCGGCTCCGGATTGTTCAAGAAGCGCCCCAAATGGATCATGGCGGCTCAACTGGTGGAGACCTCCCGCCTCTACGCCCACCTGGTGGCACACATCGATCCGGCGTGGGTGGAGCCGCTGGCGGGCACGAGGCTGAAACGCAGCTATTCCGAACCCCATTGGGAAAAGCGACCGGCCCAGGTCGCCGCCTGGGAACGGGTCACCCTCTACGGACTGACCATCGTGCCCCGGCGCCGCGTCAACTACGGGCCGATCGACCCCGAGGTGGCACGGGAGATCTTCATCCGTGAGGCGCTGGTGGCTGGGGAGTACCGCACTCGGGCCCCCTTTTTCCGGCACAACAGAGCCTTGCTGGAGGAGATTCGGGAGCTGGAGCACAAATCGCGTCGCCATGACGTATTGGTGGACGACGAGACCCTGTACGCCTTCTACGACCAGCGGATCCCCTTCGGCATCTATTCCGGACCCCGTTTCGAGCGTTGGCGCAAACAGGCAGAGCGGGAGGACCCCAAGTTGCTTTTCCTCACCCGGGAATATCTCATGCAACATGGGGCCACTCAGGTGAACGAGGCGCGTTTCCCGGATCATCTTTCGGTGAACGGTGTCCCCCTGTCTCTCCGTTATCGTTTCGAACCCGGTCATCCGGCGGATGGCGTCACGCTCGAGGTGCCGGTGGAACTGCTCAATCAGCTCGAACCGGCCCGCTTCGAATGGCTGGTTCCGGGGCTGCTGGAGGAGAAGATCACCGCCCTGCTGCGTGGGCTGCCCAAGACAGAGAGAAAGAACTTCGTCCCGGTACCGGACTATGCCAGGGCCTGTATGGAGGCACTGGTACCAGGGGACGGTTCATTGCTGGACGCCCTTTCGGCTCACCTCCGCCGAATCAGCGGTGTCGAGGTGACGCCGGCGCTCTGGAAGGCGGTGGAGCTTCCGCCTCATCTCGCCATGAATTTCCGTGTGGTGGACGATGAGGGGACGATTCTGGGCGAGGGGCGCGATCTGGCGGCGCTGCAGAGTACGCTGGCCGGGCGGGCCAAGGCCGGGTTCGCAGCTCGTTCCCGTCTGCCACTGGAGCGGGAAGGGATCACCCGCTGGGATTTCGGTGAATTACCGGCAACGGTAACCTTCGACCGGGGTGGACTCACCCTGAAAGGGTATCCCGCGTTGGTGGACGCTGGCGCCTCGGTGGCGATCCGCGTATTCGACACGCCGCAGGCGGCCCGGGAGGCGATGGAAGGCGGGCTCTGCCGCCTATTTCAGCTTGCCCTGGCAGACAAAATGCGCTATTTGCGCCGCAACCTGCCGTTCGATCAATCCACCCGCCTCCGGCATGCCGCTTTGGGAAGGGGAGAGACCCTGGAGGATGAGCTCCTCGGTGCCGTCACCCGGCAGGTGTTTCTCGCCGAGGGGACGGACATCCGGGACGCGGACACCTTCCAGCGACACCTTTCCCAGGCGCGGGACCGGTTGCTGGCATGTGCCAACGAAACCTGCGCTGTGGTGACCGAAATACTGGCGCTCCATCAACGGCTGCGCAAACGGCTCGAGGGGAGCCTCTCCCCGGCCTGGATTCACTCCGTCGGTGACATGCGCGATCAGCTCTCGCGGCTCGTTCATCCCGGATTCATCCGGGAGACTCCGTGGTGCTGGATGCAACAGATCCCCCGCTATTTGAAGGCGCTGGAGCTGCGGCTGGAGAAGCTGCAAGGGGGCGTGGAGAGGGACCTGGCCAACCTGCGGCAGTTCCGACCGCTCTGGGAGCGTTATCTGCAATGGGCGGAAGCAGCAGGGGAGGAGCCCTGCCACGATGAACGATGGGTGGAGTACCGCTGGCTGCTGGAGGAGCTTCGGGTTTCCCTGTTTGCCCAACAGCTCGGGACCCGGCGGCCGGTGTCGGTCAAACGGTTGTCCCGCTATTTCGACGGATGATTCCGGATTCCTCTCAAGTTTGTCCCGCCTGCTGTCGATAGGATCATCGTACGTTGTTGAAACGAGTGAATCGAGGCGGGAAAGTGATGTTTAGTTACGATGGAATGCGCCAGCACGTTCTGGCGGACGATGAATTCGAGGTACTTCAGCAGCTGGTGTTGGAGAGTTCCGGGATTGTTCTCGCCGAGTCGAGCCGTCGCTCGTTACTCGATTACATCTCGTTACGGATGTACCAGCTGCAGCTTGGCTGTTTCCAGGCTTACGTGGAGCGGTTGCAGCAGGATACCACCGAGCTGCTGCGGCTGATCAATTCGGCCACGCAAAGCTACACCACCTTTTGTCACGACAAGCACCACTTCCGCTTCTTCACCAATACCGTGCTGCCTCAGCTCGCCTCCAACCCGGAGCAGACACTGCGGGTCTGGTCGGTAGGCTGTTCCACCGGAGAAGAGGCCTATTCGCTGGCGATGGTGGCACAGGAGGTGCTTTCCCACGTCGATGAATGGGACATCGTGGTTACTGGTACCGACCATGATCCCGATGCCCTTTCCACCGCCATGAAAGGTATCTATCCACTTTCACAGGTTCGCCATCTGCCGGCCCGGCATCTGTTACGCTGGTTCCGTTCCCTGCGGATCGGCAATGAAGAATACGTGCAAATCTCCCCCGCATTGCAGCAGATGGTTGCCTTCAGGCGTCTCAACCTGTTGTCGGACTGGGCCATCCCGGAGCCGCAGGATGCCATTTTCTGCCGAGACACCCTGATCTATTTCGATATGCCGAAACGGGCCTATCTCATCGAACGACTGGCAGACAGTCTGACACCGGGTGGCTATCTGTTTGCAGGGGATTCGGATCGTATCGAGCGCTACAGTGACCGTTTCGAGTCCTTGGGAAACGCCATCTTCCGCCGTTGCGAGTGATCACGCTCGAATCCTGTTTCTCCTTGTTTTGCGCCGTTTCTCAACGGCGCATTTTTTTATTCCCGTACCGATGCATCTGGTATGATGTGGCCCATTTCAATGACGGGGTTACCACAGAATGGACGAGAAGCTCGATACCGAGGTGCTGCGTGAAAAGCTGAATCGTGAAACGGCGAAGCTGCAATGGGGTGAGCTTGAGCGCCACTTCGCCTGTGGCGCCGTCATCAAGGTAGCCACGACCCTCGATCTGGTGGATGCAGCCGTTGCCATGGCGCAGGATGACACGCAGACCGTGAAAGTGGCCATGGATGCCGGGAACATCGCCCGGGCCAGCGAAGAAGATGCCCATCGATGGGCGGAAGCGAAGCAGATACTGTGGGCCGTGGTGGTGGCCCCCTGGGTTCTGGTGCAGGAAGTGGTGGAGCATTGACGTGCCTTGGATGGTTGCCGATTTCCAAAGGAGGTGAATCGTGCCGGTGACGATTCTCCATGCTTCCCGGTTGCCCGATGACTCGATCGATCGAATCATCGAGGTCGTGCCGGGAGAGCTCGAGCCCCGGGATAGTCATTACCGGTTGCATCACAAGCATCCGCTGTCGGCGGAGCAACTGTATGGGTTACGGCGCCGGTTCGACTTCGATATCAACCCCATTCCTCCGGCGTTCGAGCCCTCGGACGTGCGGTTGCTGATCAGTGATATGGATTCCACGCTGATCACTATCGAATGTGTGGATGAGATTGCGGATTTTGCGGGTCTCAAGTCACAAGTGGCGGCCATTACCGAAGCGGCGATGCGCGGCGAACTCGACTTCGCCGAATCACTTCGGCGACGGGTGGCCCTGCTCGAAGGGTTGGACGAGGCCGTGCTGGAACGGGTCTATACGGAGCGGCTCAGGCTCAGCCCGGGGGCGGAGCATCTGTTGGAGGAACTGCAGCGGCGGGGGATTTTCACGGCGCTGGTCTCCGGCGGCTTTACCTTCTTTACCGAACGACTCAAGCAGCGGCTCTCCCTTGATTTCACTCTTGCCAACAAGCTGGCTGTACGAAAGGGGACGTTGGTTGGTCAGGTGGAGGGGGAGATCGTGGGCGCCGAGGCGAAGCGGGACTTTCTGCTGGAGCGTTGCGAAGAGCTGGAAATTTCCTCGCGGCAATCCATCGCAGTGGGTGATGGCGCCAACGATCTGGCGATGATGCGTGTGGCAGGGCTGAGTGTTGCCTATCGGGCCAAGCCGAGGGTGCAGGAACGGGCCGACGTGGTATTGGATTACAGTAGTCTGGATGCCATCCTCCACCTGTTGGATCCTTCATGAGGCGGGGAGTGGAATGCTGGAGAAGTGCAATGACGAGCTGTGTCGGCGTCTTGCATTCTTTCCTCCGCCCCAGAGATCACCGTTCTTGGCTTCGTTTTTCTCCCTGCTGAGTCGATTCCGCCTGTAGGTTGACCGCGACGGTTTCCAGGTGCTCCATCACTTTCAGGCTCGCCAGCTCCATTTTTTCCAGTGCCTGGATTGCTTTTTCCATGTTTCCTTTCTGATAATGGTTGATGGCTTCGATACCGCGGCTGTGAACCTCTTTGTGGGGTTGCTCCAGATCACGAAACGCTGTGAGGTGTGAACAGATCTGTTTACCCATGCCCTGGTAGTACCATTTGCCCAGACGGCATGTGGTGTGATCGGCGAACTCCTCTGGCGTTTTGTCTGATAGCCCCATCAGGATCTGATAGATCTGGAATTTATAAAGCATGTGGTCGGTTTTGGTCAGTTCCACGAATCCTCGGATGGAGCTGACCTCCATGGTATCGCCCAGGTGTTGGGCAAGCTCAAAGGTGGTATGCATCCGTGAAGTGGTTTTTTCGCCGATCTCGCTCAGTTCTCCCACCCACTCTGCCATGCGTTGCATCTGCTGCTGAACCTGGCTGGTAGCTTGCTGAATCTTACATACCTGTTCCGCAATTTCCTTAGTGGCGTCGTTGGTGCGGTGGGAAAGATTACGAACTTCATCGGCCACGACGGCAAACCCGCGTCCAGACTCTCCGGCGCGTGCTGCTTCGATGGCTGCATTGAGAGCAAGCAGGTTGGTTTGTTCGGAGATATCGCTGATAATATTGACGATATTCCCAATGGCATCAACCCGTTCATTGAGGCTGTCCACATTTGAGGCGCCGCTGGTAGTAAGGTCCACCACCTCTCTTAAATTGTTTACCACTTTGTCACTGCCGTTCTTTGCCTCGGTAGAGGCGGCTGCGGCGTCGGATGCGGCCCGTTGTTCTGCGTTCAGGGTATTGGCCAGGGTTGCCAAGGATTGTTGCAGTGCATCGAAGCCCTGATTGAAAGACTGCATGTTTCTGAATATGCCCTTATGAAGTGTCAGCTGTTTTTCTTGGTCAGCAAGCTGTTGTTGCAGGGCCTTCTCTGTCTCCTCTGCTTGTCTCAGTCGGGATCTTAGGACCTCCAGTTCTTCCTCCAGTCGTGAATATTTTTCACCTGACGTATCCGGTTTCTTGCCGCTAGTGCTGGCTCTCCAAAACATTTCGCTTGATCTCCTGATTGGTGTTGTTCAGCAGATATCGGACCATAAGTGATTTTTTCAACAGTCTGACAGGGGCGGGTGAAGGGTGGTCCTTTTGTCTTGTATCAGTATAGAGGTCGTTTGCAAGAACGTAACAAATGTGTGAATTTGCCCATGGCATGTGCCTGCCTGATGCCTTGCTGGCAATGTCAACTTTTTGATTCAACAGGCCTTTGGAAATCGGGATGGTTTCTGATGCTTGTTAAGCAATTATGTGCAAGGTCAAGTTGCTATTTAGAGTCGGGATAAAAGGTCGATAAAGGTTGTTGTTAAATGCCAAATGCGCAGGATACAGCTGTGGTAGCCAAGACACTTCGATGGTACGCCTTGATTGGTAGGTCTTGGCAGGTCAGAACCAAAGAAGAAGGGGTTGAACGTCTTGAAGAAAAACTATCCGGTCACCGGGGTCGAGAAAAACTATCCTGATTCTACCGTCATTATTTCGGAAACCGATCTCAAGGGGCGCATTACCCACGTCAACGACGATTTCATCTCGGTCAGCGGCTTCTCCCGTGAGGAGCTCATGGGCGCAAGCCACAACATCGTTCGTCATCCCGATATGCCTCCCGCTGCCTTTGCCGATCTATGGGATACCTTGAAACAAGGTAAACCATGGATGGGGATCGTGAAAAACCGGTGCAAGAACGGCGATCACTATTGGGTTGATGCATTCGCAACCCCCATTTATGCCGATGGCCAGATCACGGGCTATCAATCGGTCCGGGTAAAGCCGGAACGCGTGTTGGTGGAACGTGCGGAACGGCTCTATCAGACCGTCAATGCCGGTAAGCCGATTCGCTTGCAGGTTTGGTGGAAGTCGTTGTGGGGAAGAGCGTTCCTGGCATTGAACGGGATTGGCGGATCCCTGCTGATGCTCGCAGCAGTTTTTGCTGGAAATCCTTTCGTCGTGTTGGGAGTGGGCGGGCTGGTGACCCCGGTGCTGGCATTCTTTCTGGCTCGTCTCGTAGCAAAGCCCATGGAAGAGGCGATGGCGGAACTGAAAGCGGTGGTGAACAATCCGCTGATGCAATATATCTACACCGGCAGGTTAGACGAAGGGGGCCATATGTTGTTGGTGGCGCGGATACTCAAGGCCAAGTTGCGCACTGTTGTCGGGAGGATGGACGAAGCCTCCATCGCTCTTTCCGCAGCAGCCGAACAAACCTCCTCCAATGCTTCCCAAGCCGGAGAGGGCGGTGAACAACAGCAGGACGAGATTGCACAGGTGGTGTCGGCCATGGACGAAATGTCCGCGTCGTCGCGCAAGGTGGCGGACAATGCCCAAAAGGCGGCCATGTCGGCCAAGCAGGCTGACAGGGTGGCGCAATCGGGGAAGGTGGTGGTTGCTGAAGCAATGGAATCCATCAATGCGCTCGTAGCCGCAGTAGAGCACGTTTCTGGTGTCATCACGGAGCTGGAAGGGCACAGCCGAAGCATCGGTTCAGTGGTGGAAGTCATCCGTGAGATTGCTGAACAGACCAATCTGTTGGCTCTCAATGCAGCCATCGAAGCGGCACGGGCCGGGGAACAGGGAAGGGGATTCGCCGTCGTAGCCGATGAGGTTCGAAGCCTCGCAAACCGGACACAAGTCGCCACAGGAGAGATTCGAGGGACGATTGAACAAATCCAGCAGGCCACACAGCGGGCTGTGCAAGTCATGGAGCAGAGCAGGAACGAGGCGGACGCCAGTGTGAAAGAGGCAGGTCGTGTGAGCCATGCACTGAATGAGATAGCCGATGCCATCGCCGATATAAACGACACCAATGGAGAAATCGCATTGGCGGTCGAAGATCAAAGTCGGGTTGCCGATGCCATTCATGGAAATCTGTTGAATATCAATGAAGTGGTGGGAAGGACGGCTCAGGGAGCGACGGAGGCGGCGGAAGCAGGTCGCTCGCTGGCCCGGCTGGCTGGAGAAATGCAAGGGATGGTGGAGCAATTCGGAGAGCGGCGTGCCTGAGGTCACGTGATGACCGAAGGTGAGTTCCGCCCCGTACGGCGAGGGAGTTCCGCAAGCTCTCCAGCGATCTTGATGAGAGATCTCAATGCCACTTGTGTTTCTTGAAGCTGTTCCGTTGGGTCCGGTTCGTAGGACTCAATATATATGCGCAGGGTGGCGCCTTCCGTACCGGTCCCCGAGAGGCGATAGACGATACGCGCCCCTTCTTCGAACAGGATGCGGATCCCCTGGTTTTCGCTGATGCTGCCATCTATTGGATCGGTGTAGCTGAAGTTGTCACAGGTGGACACCCGGTAGGGACCCAGCTGTTTCCCGGGCAGTTCTCCGAACTGGTGCTCCAAGTGTTGCATGACCCCCTGCGCCCTCTCCACCTCCAGTGCCTCGTAGTCGTGGCGGGTGTAGAAGTTGCGGCCATACTCGGCCCAATGCTGTTTCACGATCTCCGCCACTGACTGCTGGCGTGCTGCCAGGATGTTGAGCCAGAAGAGGACTGCCCAGAGGCCGTCCTTTTCGCGGATATGGTTTGAGCCGGTGCCGAAACTCTCCTCGCCGCACAATGTAACCCGACCGGCATCCATCAGGTTGCCGAAGAACTTCCACCCGGTGGGGGTCTCGTAGCAGTCGATTCCCAGTCTTTCCGCTACCCGGTCAACTGCCAGACTGGTAGGCATGGAGCGGGCTACACCAGCAATACCGTTTTCGTAGGCGGGGATTTTCCGGGCATTGGCGGTGAGCAGTGCGAGGCTGTCGGACGGCGTGACGAAGAAGTTTCTTCCCAGGATCATGTTGCGATCGCCATCTCCATCCGATGCGGCACCGAAATCTGGGCCATCGTTCTGAAACAGTAGTTCCACCAACTCCTTTGCATGGACCAGGTTGGGGTCAGGGTGGCCACCGCCAAAATCAGACAAGGGAGTACCGTTGATCACCGTGCCGGCTGGCGCCCCGAGTCGGTTCTCCAGAATCTCATGAGCGTAAGGGCCGGTAATGGCATGCATGGCATCGAAGCGGAGCGTGAAACCGTCCCGCAGCAATCCACGGATGGCGTCGAAATCAAACAGATCTTCCATTAACTGCGCGTAATCAGTTACCGGGTCGATTATTTCCACTACCATGTTGCCCAGAGGATGGGTGCCAAGGTGATCGAGAGGGATTTCGGGGGCCTGGACTATCCGGTAGCATTTGATCTCCAGGGTACGCCGGTAGATGGCTTCGGTGATCTTCTCCGGCGCAGGGCCACCGTTGGCAGTATTGAACTTGATGCCAAAATCCCCGTCTGGACCGCCCGAATTATGGCTGGCCGAAAGGATGATTCCTCCGGCGGTACGGTACTTGCGGATAATGGCGGAGGCGGCTGGTGTGGAAAGCAGGCCGCCCTGTCCCACCAGCATTCGGCCGATACCATTGGCAGCTGCCATGCGCAGGATCACTTGGATTGCTTCCCGGTTGTAGTAGCGCCCATCGCCACCCAATACCAGGGTCTTTCCGGCCAGGTCGCCCACACTGTCAAAGATGGACTGGACGAAATTCTCCAGATAATGGGGTTCCTGGAAACGGGTTACCTTCTTGCGCAATCCGGAGGTGCCGGGGCGTTGATCGGGAAAAGGATGCGTAGCGATTTCCTGCAGTATCATCGGGACTGGCCTTCTTGCTGTTTTTCGAGGGGCACAAGTATTTCCCGGTCGGAGTTACGGGTCAAGCGGAATTTAGCCTTGAAGTTCCAGAATGTTATCCTTATATGTCAGCTCATCCATTTTCAAATCGGAGTTTGTTTGAGGAGCCGGACAAAACATGACGACGGTAGAAGCACAAAGAGAGACCCTCGGTTTCCAGGCCGAGGCCAAGCAGCTGCTCAAGCTGATGATCCACTCCCTGTACAGCAACAAGGAGATCTTTCTTCGGGAGCTGATCTCCAATGCGGCTGATGCAGCCGACAAGTTGCGTTTCGAGGCGCTCAGTGACAGTGCGCTCTATGAGAACGACAGTGAGCTGCAGATTCGTGTCAGCTATGACAAGGATGCAAGGACCATTACGGTGCGGGACAACGGAATCGGCATGTCCCGGGACGAGGTGATCGAGAATATCGGTACCATTGCCAAATCGGGTACCCAGCAGTTCCTGGAAAGTCTCACCGGTGATCAGGCGAAGGATGCCAAGCTGATTGGCCAGTTCGGGGTTGGTTTCTATTCCGCTTTCATCGTCGCCGATCGAGTGATACTCACCACCCGCCGAGCCGGTATGGGGTCGGAGCATGGGGTGCGTTGGGAGTCCACTGGGGAAGGGGAGTTCACTGTGGAAACGGTGGAGAAGAGAGAGCGCGGAACCGAGATCGTACTCCACCTCCGGGAGGGGGAAGAGGAATTCCTCGATGGGTTTCGGCTGCGCAACATCATCCACAAGTATTCGGACCATATCGACATTCCCATCTTGATGCCAAAGGAGTCGGCAGGAGAGGAAAAGGAGGAGGGCTGGGAGCAGGTCAACAAGGCGTCGGCGCTGTGGGCCCGTCCCCGCAATGAGATCAGTGAAGAGGAGTACAAGGCATTCTACAAGCATGTGGCCCACGATTTTGAGGATCCATTGACCTGGACACACAACCGCATCGAGGGCAATCTGGAGTACATCTCGCTGCTTTATATTCCCAAGCGGGCCCCCTTCGATCTCTGGGATCGAGAGCGTCGCCATGGGGTCAAACTCTATGTTCGACGGGTGTTCATTATGGAGGATGCGGAGCAGCTTATGCCGGCCTATCTCCGCTTTGTGCGAGGCGTAATCGATTCCAACGACCTGCCGCTCAATGTCTCCCGTGAGATCCTTCAGCAAAGCAAGGTGATTGACTCAATCCGTTCTGGTTCGGTACGCAAGGTACTCGATCTGCTGGACAATCTGGCCAAGAACGAACCAGAAAAATATGCCACTTTCTGGTCCGAGTTCGGACGGGTCATGAAGGAGGGGCCGGCAGAGGATTACGCCAATCGGGAGCGGATTGCAAAATTGTTACGCTTTGCTTCCACCCACAACAGCGATGATACCCAGAATGTCACACTGGACGATTACGTGGGACGGATGAAGGAGGGGCAGAAATATATCTATTACATCACCGCTGACAGCTACAATGCCGCTCGTCACAGTCCTCACCTGGAGATCTTCCGCAAAAAAGGAATCGAGGTGTTGTTGCTTTTCGATCGAGTGGACGAATGGCTGGTCTCGGCGCTCACTGAATTTGATGGCAAACCCCTTAAATCTATCGCCAAGGGTGAACTGGATCTGGGAGATCTGGAAGATGCCGAGGAGAAGAAACAGCAGAAGAAGGTCGCCAAGGAGTTCAAGGATCTACTGAAGCGGGTGAGTAAGGCACTGGGAGACCGGGTCAAGGAAGTACGTCTGACCCATCGCTTGACCGATTCTCCAGCCTGCTTGGTGAGTGATCTCTATGATATGGGTACCCATCTTGAACGGATTCTCAAGGAGGCTGGGCAGGAGGTTGGTGGCAGCAAACCTATCTTGGAGTTGAATCCGGACCATCCGCTGGTGCTCAGGCTGCGTGAAGAGCCGTCTGGCAAACGTTTCGATGATTGGGTGGAAGTGTTGTTTGACCAGGCGGTGCTGGCCGAAGGGGGGCAGCTGGACGACCCGGCTACCTTTGTGGCACGGCTCAATGCCTTGCTGCTTGAGCTGGGCAAGGATTCCTGAATCAATGGGCAAGGAGGCCAGTGGCCTCCGCATGCTGTGCAGAACCTGCCAAATGGCAAGGGGGAATGCTGTTTTACTGGTATAAACCGCCGGAGCGGGATAGGATACGGTTGAGCGGTTGACCTGAGGGACGGAGCAATCATGAAACGCATCATATTTCTTTTGTTTTTTCTGGTCGTACTGGTTATCGGCTTGAGTTTTGCCGTGATCAACCTCGAGCCGGTGAAGGTGAACTACTATCTGGGTAGCGTGGAGATGCCGTTGGCATTGTTGATCGTGTTATCCATTGCAGTGGGTGGTCTTCTCGGCGTTCTGGCGACCATGGGTAAAATCGTGGGTGCAAAAGGGGAGGCGGTGCGTCTGCGCAGAACCCTCCATGACGCCCAGAAGCAGCTTGAAAACCTGCGCACTGCGGAGTCGGCCAGCAAGGGCTGAAATGGGTGCTGAAACCCTTCTCTTTCTCCTGCTCCCGGTGGCGGCCGCCTCCGGATGGTGGCTTGCGTACCGCCACCAGCGTCTTTCCGGTGAGGGAGAGGAGTGTCGGCGACTTCCGCCCGACTATGTCCGCGGCTTGAGTTATTTGCTCGATGACCAGCATGACAAGGCTATCGATATCTTCATCCGCATGTTGGAGGAGGATAGTGAAACTATTGAGCTACATCTGGCCGTGGGCAGCCTATTCCGTAATCGGGGAGAGGTGGATCGGGCCATCCGTATCCATCAAAATCTGGTGGATCGAACCACCCTCAGCGATGAGCAGCGTATCCGGGCGTTATTCGAGCTGGGAGAGGATTATATGCGCGCCGGCCTGCTCGACGGAGCCGAGAATCTGTTTCAGGAGCTGGTGAAAAAAGGGGAATATCTGACCGACTCCTTGCGTCATCTAATCGATATCTATCAGCAGGAAAAGGATTGGCAGAAGGCTATCGATGCTGGCTTCAAACTGGAGCAGTGCGGTGTGGAAGATATCCGTCCTACTATTGCCCAGCACTACTGTGAGTTGACCGAGGAGGCCCGGAAGAAGGGGGATCTCAAGCAGGCCCAACAGATGCTTAAGCAGGCCCGCATTGCTTGGCCTGCTTGCGTTCGTGCCAGTCTCATCGAAGGGATGATGGCGATGGAGGAGGGGCATTATGAGGTGGCGGTGGCTGCCTTCCTGCGTGTGGAGGAGCAAGATGCCGACTATCTTCCAGAGGTGATTCCGGCGCTGCGGGAATGCTATCGGAAACTAGACCGCCCGGAAGAGATGCGAGGCTATTTGCAGAGGGTGGTGCATCGCCATGGTAGCCTCGGTATCATGCTGGCACTGGCGGAGATCATCTGCGACCAGGAAGGGGGGCGGCAGGCTGCCGACGCATTGTTGGGTTATCTGCATCAACACCCTTCGCTCAGGGGGCTGGATCGCTTTTGTGAAATGGTTTCCCGGTGTGACGATCTGTGCGACGATGCGGTGCTTGCTGGTATCAACAATATCGTCAGGCGACTGGTGGAAGGGGATCCTGACTATCTATGCCATAATTGCGGATTCCAGGGCAAGGTGTTGCACTGGCAGTGTCCTAGCTGCAAGCGGTGGGGCGTGGTCAAGCCGCTGCACGGTATCAAACAGGAGCCGCAGCCGGATAGAATTCTCTCTTTGGCGGTCTCCTGAGCGGCCATGGCGCATGTCCCCTTTGCCTCACCCCATGTGATCGTCGCGCTGGACTATCCCGATCCACATCAGGCGCTACAGTTTGCATGGCAGCTGGATCCGACCCGTTGCCGGTTGAAAGTGGGTAAGGAGCTGTTTACCCGTGGTGGCACGGCGGTAGTGGAACGGCTTGTCGCTGCCGGCTATTCTCTATTTCTCGACCTCAAGTTTCATGACATTCCCAATACGGTGGCAGCGGCCTGCCGGGCAGCAGCGGATCTTGGGGTGTGGATGGTCAATGTCCATGCCTTGGGAGGGAGGCGGATGATGGAGGCGGCCCGAGAGGCGCTAGAAGGAGGCCGCCAACGACCACTGCTGACGGCGGTGACTCTTCTTACCAGCATGGGGGAACGGGATGTCCGCGAGATCGGACTGGTTGGCTCGCCACAGGACAACGTGATCCGACTGGCGGCTTTGGCCCGGGAATCCGGCGTGGATGGAGTAGTTTGTTCACCTCGGGAGGCGGCTGAGTTGCGGCGGCGCAACGGCGCCGGTTTTTGTTTGGTGACGCCGGGGGTGCGCCCCGAATGGGCGGCAAAAGGGGACCAGATCCGAACGCTCACACCTGCCGATGCGCGCAGGGCAGGGGCCGATTATCTGGTGATCGGCCGACCGGTGACCCGGGCGGCAAATCCGTTGCAGGCGCTGGCTCGTATAGAATCTGAGCTTGACGATCTGTGAGCACGTAACGGGGGTTGCCCGATCAGTATGCCAGAATGTCCACCCCCTCCTGTTCCAGCATCCTTATCAGCCGGATCAGGGGGAGGCCAATCAGGGCATTGGGATCTTCGCTCTCCAGCCGTTCTATCAAAGTAATGCCCAGACCCTCCGATCTGAAACTGCCGGCGCAGGCATAGGGTTGCTCCTTGAGGAGATAGCGCTCGATTCGCCGGGTATCGAGCCGACGGAACCATACCGTGCAGGGTACTCGTTCCAGCTGGACTTTTCCCGTACCACTGTTGAGTAGGCAGAGACCCGTGTGAAAGATAATCTGGTTTCCAGAGGCTGTCTGGAGCTGTTGCAACGCCTTCTCGTAATTGCCGGGTTTGCCAACAATGGTGCCTTCCATCACTGCCACCTGGTCGGAACCAATGATGAGGGCATCAGGAAAACGATCCGCCACGGCGTGCGCCTTCGCTTCGGATAGCCGGAGCACCAGTGCTTCCGGGGTTTCTTCCGGCAGGGGCGTTTCGTCTACGTCGGGAGAGATGGTCTCAAATGGAAGCTTCAACCGCTCCATCAAATGACGGCGTGCCGGGGAAGAGGATGCGAGAACCAGGCGAGGGGCAATCATATGTTTTGTGCCTGCTCTGCAGCATTTCCGATATAGGTGGCCGGAGTCAACGCCTGCAGGCGTTTCTTCTCTTCCTCGGGGATCGCCAAGCCCTGGATGAAAGCGTGTAGTGATTCCCGGTCGATTCCCTTCCCGCGGGTCAATTCCTTCAGTTTTTCGTAAGGCTGCTCGATTCCGTAGCGGCGCATCACAGTCTGTACCGGTTCTGCAAGGATCTCCCAACATTGGTCCAGATCTCTCTCGAGGCGGGCAGAATCCACCTCCAGCTTGGCAATCCCCTTCAGGGTAGCTTGCCAGGCCAAGGTGGAGTAGGCGATCCCTACTCCCAGGTTGCGCAATACAGTGGAATCGGTGAGATCCCTTTGCCAGCGGGAGACGGGTAGTTTGGCGGCCAGATGGCCGAAAATGGCGTTGGCGAGACCGAGGTTTCCCTCCGAGTTTTCGAAGTCGATGGGGTTGACCTTATGGGGCATGGTGGATGAGCCTACTTCCCCGGTCACGGTCTTTTGCTTGAAATAGCCCAACGAGATGTAGCCCCAGATATCGCGGTCAAAATCCAGCAGGATGGTATTGAAACGGCTTACTGCGCCAAATAGCTCAGCCATGTAGTCGTGGGGTTCGATCTGGGTGGTATAGGGATTCCACTCCAGTCCCAGACTGGTGACGAACTCTCGTGCCGCCTGCTGCCAGTCGATGTCAGGATATGCTGCCAGATGAGCATTATAGTTGCCCACTGCGCCGTTGAGTTTTCCCAGCAAGGGAGTCGTGATAACCTGCTCTCGCTGGCGACGCAGCCGGTAGGCGGTATTGGCCATCTCTTTGCCCAAGGTGGTAGGTGAGGCGGGCTGTCCGTGGGTGCGGGAGAGCATGGGTTGTCTGGCATGATGATGGGCCAGTTTGGTAATGGCATCGACGAGATTGTCCATCAGCGGCAACAAGACTTGACTGCGAGCCTCGCGCAGCATCAGGCCGTAGGCCAGGTTGTTGATGTCTTCAGATGTGCAGGCGAAGTGGATGAACTCGCTAATTGTCTCTAGTTCGCGGTTGCCGGCGATCCGTTCCTTGAGGAAGTACTCTACTGCCTTCACATCGTGGTTGGTGGTGCGCTCAATGTTCTTTACTCGTCGGGCGTCGTCGAGAGAGAAATTTTCCACGATGTTTTCGAGGAGGTGGATGGCGTGTTCGCTTAACGGGGGTACCTCGGGGATGTTTGGGTGGGCTGAGAGCCACCGTAGCCAACGAATCTCTACCAGGACGCGATGACGGATGAGGCCAAACTCGCTGAAAATGGGCCGCAAATCAATACATTTTTCGCTGTAACGCCCGTCGATGGGCGACACCGCTGTGAGGGGGGAGAGTTCCATGGGATTTCGGGTTCCGAATTAACCTGCCAGCGGGCGATTTTACAGGAAGATGGGCTGACATGAGAAGAAACGGATAAATGAACAAGAGGGGGACTTTGATGATGGTGATGACAGGGACCACTGCTGTGGTGGTGGCCGGGCTGCTGCTGGCCGGTGCGGGTGAAAGCAGGAAGATGACGGGGGCAGGGGAAATGGCCCCGGCCTATGAAATCCGGGCGGTGGACGGGATGACCCGTGTCGATCGACAGGGGGATTACAGAGGGCAGCGGGAGGTGCGCCTCCGAGCCGCGCGCAACGAGACTGAACCATTTCAGGTGGTAGTTTCCGCCCGTCGTGCACCTTTGAAAGTGCTGGACGTGGATCTGACCGATTTGGTTGGACCCAAGGGCAAGCGGATCACCGATGCCGTACTCTATCGCGCTCACTACGTACCGGTTACCAAACCCTCTCCATTATCCCAGTTTGCGCCTCGGGATTATCCGGATGCGTTAATCCCATTCCGGGATCCGGTGACCGGACGGGCCTTGAAAGGGGCGAAGTATGACGCCGTACCCTATACCGTGCCGAAAGGGGAGAATCAGCCTTTTTGGGTGGATGTGCGGGTGCCAAAAGGGGTGCCTGCAGGGGAGTATCGCGGCCGTGTCGTGGTTACTGCAGAGGGAGGATTGCGTGCCGAGCTGCCCGTTACCTTGACGGTATGGGATTTCACCCTGCCGGATGTTCCTGCTATGGGCTCGGATTTCGGACTGAACAGTACCCGAGTGGCGGAGATCTACGGATTGGACCCTGAGCGCGATGCGCGCCGTGTTAACCCATTGATCCGGAAGTACTATGATTTGCTATTCGATCACCTGCTCTCTCCCGCTTTTCTGTTCGATACCCGACCCAACGTAGACCTGGTGACCGGACGTCCCGATTTCGGAGCTTTCTATCCAGGACTCGGTACCGCAGCCCAAGGGTTGGAGTACTATATGAATCGCAAACACGCTGCCAGTTACAGTTACCTTTTTTGGGAACATTCTCCCTTTCAAGAGCCCCTCGGCCGGGATCGGCAGCGAATGATGAATTTCCTTGTCGAGTATGTGAAATATCTGAAGCGGCGCGGCTGGAGCGATCGGGCACATATGCCTTACGGCTTTCTCGACGAGCCTTCCAGCAAAGAGGCCTATGGGAAGATTCGTGCTTGGGGCAGACTCTTCAATGAGGTGGAGAAACGGGCTGGAACCCGTGCGCCCCTGATGATCACCGAGCAGCCTGAGCCGGAAGAGACCGAATGGGGGTCTCTAGACGGGTATGTGGATATCTGGGTACCAGAGTTCAATGCCATCTGGTTGGACGAATACTATGAACAGGGTGCTATCGAGCGGCAATTGAAGGCGGGCAATCAGGTATGGAGCTATGCGGCACTGGCCTATGTTCCGTCTGAATGGCACCGCGCTCACCCTTTTAGCCGTACCTTGGTGGATTCCCATCCGCCCAAGTGGCTGATCGATTATGCTCCCATTAACTTTCGGATCCCGGCGTGGCTGAATGCCCTTTCTGGTATTACGGGGCTGCTCTATTGGGACACCATCTGGTGGGCAGAGGGTGTAGATGTGTGGCAGGATGCCGGTACCTATCGCCATGAGGACAGGAACGATCCTGATAGCTGGGGTACCATCCTCAATGGCGAGGGCTTTCTTATTTACCCGGGATACCGTGCCCAGATTGGATTCGACGGGCCGGTGCCTTCCATCCGCCTGAAGTGGTTTCGTGAGGCGGTGGAGGATTACGCCTATATTCAGGCGCTGCGGGATGCTGGGGAATGGGATTTTGCGCGCCGCCAGATCCGACGTTTTGCCCGTGGGGTGGGGGACTGGGATGACGACATGGACATGCTGTACGAGGCGAGGCGCAAGATGGGGGAGCGGCTCTCAGCGCTCCAGGGTAAAAAGTAGATCGATACCGCTATGCTGGCCCGACTCGCTTTCCAGGATCCAGTTCTTGTTGAGCTCGTACCGGGCGCGCAGGATGTTACCTCCTTCAGTGAGGCCGATCACGTATTGAACATAGAGGCGGGGTGAGAGGTATTTGCCGAGTACCAGGGAAGCGGCATCTTCACCGCTCCCTGACTCGATGCTTACCTCTTCAATGTCCAACTCTTTACCTAGCCGCTTGGCCAACCAGGTGCCGCCTGCCAGTTGCAGTGAGCGAGCAGCCTGGCTCACTCGATCCCCTTCGCTGGTGGTTGCTTCGCGTAGCGGCTTGCCGATGAGAAGGTAGGCGAGGATGTCGCTGTCGTCCATCGGTGGAGTGGAAAAAAGCTGCAACTCCGGTTGTTTGAGCCGCCCGAACACCAGGATTCCTGCTTCCACGCCCCGTTGCCGACGTACCACCCGGAATTGCAGGCCAGGGTTGGTGAGTGGGCTGGCAGCATACAGCAGGCGTCCCTCATCGATATTCAGCTTCTGGCCATAAACTTTGTAGCTTCCGTCGTGGATCTCCAGCTCTCCCTGTGCAATGGCAGGCCGGTTTGGGGCTTCGATGATAGCCAGTTGTCCGCTGATACGGCCCTCGAAACCATGCCCGCTGACTTTGACTTTCTTGCCAAGCTTCAACGCGAGAGTGGTGGCAATACGCCATCGTTTTTGTGGTGTCTTCCCCTCCTCTCCGATGATCACGACGTCCGGGGAGACCGGGACCAACCCCTGTTTTTCCGGGAGCTGGAGCTTTGCCCTCGGAATCTCGAGGTACCCTGAGAGCTGGATTACACCAGGTTGAAGCTGGACCTTCAGGTTCGGTGAGGCGATCACCTTCGCTTCAGGGATCCGGGCTACCTCCACCTCCTCACCTTTGATGGTGATCCATCCCTTCCAGTGGCTCGGGGAAACGAAGTCCAGTTCGCCGGCGAGGGCGAGAGAACCCGAGCCCGAGCGAGCGCCGCCAGTGACCGAGAGCCGGCTGCCGTGCAGGGTTCTGGCCAGCAATCTGACCTCGCGCAGGGTGATGCCCAGATCCGGCAGCATGAGAGAGCCGTCATCCAAACGGATCAGACCGTCGAGCCGAGGGGCGCCGAGGCGGCCTCCGAAAGTGATCTCCCCGCTCAGGTTGCCTGTTGGGTGCTGGATGCGAGGGGTGAGTAGCGCCAGCAGGGTAAGGTCGTTGAAGTGCAGGGTCAGGGCTCCGTTTACAGCTTGTTCCTGGCTCAAGGCCTCGGCGAGCGTCCAGCCTGGAAGTTGCCAGGCGCCATGTGCCCGACCCGTTTTCCGCAGATCCACGTTCAATGTCGCCGTTAGTGCCTCAGGTTGCTTTTCCACCACCAGTGCTATTTCCCGATAGGCTACGTCGTAGCGCTCCTCGTCGGGTATGCGGTAGCTGACGCTGCCGTCATGTATGCGAAGTGTGAGACGGCTACCCTCTATTCCGCCTTTTCGGTAAAGGAGCCGGGCCTCTCCTTCGGCCACTCCGGTGAACGAGAGATCTTCTCGAGGCAGCCAGGGACGCAGCCACGCCAGCCGAAGCTTTTTCAAAGAGAGATCACCCTGCCATCCTTCCCCTGTGCGTTTCCCTTCCAGGCAGAGATGGGCATCTTTATGTTGCCAGCACCAGGGAGAGAGGAAGGTGGTGTTCCTGCCAATCTCCAGCCGGGTGGCCTCGCGCTGGCGCCATCGTTGTTTCGGTAGAGCGAGCTCTCCTTTCTTCAGCGTTCCCCGCCAGATACCCCCCTCCAGCTTCCCAAGAATCTCGCTGTGCAGCCAGGTGGTATTGTCCCGTTCGATGTGCAAGTGAAGCCGGTGGCCATGAGTGAATCCGTCCCCGATGAGGGAGACACGGCGGAGCTGCTCTTTTCCCAGAGTCAAACCCTCGATCCCTGCCTCCAGCCGCCACGGCTTTTTTTCCTCCAGACCCAGTTCGGTATCGATGCGGATCCGGCGTGCAAGGTGGTTCTTCCAGCGGATCGCCTCTCCATCTAGCACCACTTGGAAAGCAGGGAGCCGACGAGGTCCGGTGATGTGGCCGGAGGCCTTGACGGAGCCTGCCAGATCCGGCCAGAGATGGGCGAGCTCAGGAGCTGTAAGTTCCCAATTGGCGTTCCAGCGTTTTCCCAGGGTGCCAGATGCGGTAAAGCGGGCACTGCCGGAAGTCAGTCGTACCTGTTCCAGCTGCAACAGGTTCTCTGTAAAAAGGAAGCGGCCGCTGGCGGCGACTGGGTAACCTCGGATTTTGCCTGAAAGCTGTTTCAACTCCATCTCAATGTGGTCGGCCCTTCCCTTGCCATCGAGCTGTAGGTCGATGCGACCTCCGGGCCACTTCTCCCAGCCCCGGACGGGGTCAATCCCTTCCGCCGAAAGAGCAGCCTGCCAAGTGAAGGAAGGTCGCCACGTCAGTCGACCAGTTCCCTGCCAGAGACCATCCAGCCAATGGGCTTGCAATTTTCCGATGTGCAGTTCCGAAAGATTGCCGGTTCCATTTAGTTCTAGCACGGCCGGAGAAAACCTGTCGGAAGGGAGCCGGGAATGGATCTCGAACTGGTATTTTTCGGGTATCCCTTCGATTCGCAGTTCTCCAGAGGCCGTGAAGGGGGAGCTGGGAGGAGCGTTCCAGTGCCATCGAGAGGAGAGACTGAAGCGTAGAGCCGCACTGGTCTCTAACCGTCCTGTAGCCTCCGCGGCGCCTTGGGGAGCGGTGATTACAAGCTGCTGGATGGTCAAGGTGGTGTTATGTAGCTCGCCCTGGAAACCGATCTCCTGGAGAATCACCGGTTTGCTTCCTTCCTGCTGGAAACGAAGATCGCGGACCGTCGCTGTTTCCAGTCGGATGGGGAGTGGGGAGGAGAATCCTTGGAACGACCGTTGTGGTTCGTTCATCTTTTTTTCTCTCCGGAGGATTTGCAATATCTCCGCTTCTAGGGAGTCTAGCTGGAGTATGCCTTGCAGCAACGACGCGGGTTGCCACCGGAGACGAAGTTGCTTCAAGGTGAGAGTGGTGTGTGAGTCCCGGTAGCGGATGTTATATAGCCGAATCTCATCAAGCCACCGGCCCCGAGCGGAAGTGATGGTCAGACGACCGTCACTGAACGATTCCAGCTGGCGGATTGACCATTGCAGGCCGCTCTCGGTCCCCAGCAGCAATCCTGCGGCGAGGCTGGTGGAGAAGAGCAGGAAAACGGGTAGCCAGAGGAGTCTGCGCATCACATGTCCGGTCCGATGCTGAGATGAATCCGCCAGGGACGATCCGGTTCAAGGAAAGCGGAGGCCAAATCAAGACGCAGGGTTCCCACTGGCAGGAACCAGTGTAATCCCAATCCGGCACTCTGTTTGAGTGTGATTTCATTGAAGGAGTCGAAAGCATTGCCGGTGTCAAAAAAGACGGCAATGGCGAAGTTTCTGGCAAAAGGGAACTCGTATTCCACGCTGCCGGTCAGCAAATGTTTACCACCAAGTACCCGGCCCTGCTCGTCGGTGGGCCCCAAGGATGCATAGCGATATCCGCGGACGCTACGATCACCACCGGTGAAGAAACGCTGGGAGGCGGGGAGCTCAGCCAGTTCCGCCAACCAGCTCACACCGATCTCAGCGCGAGAGATGAGCCGTCCCCACTCGCCAAAGGCATGGATGAAACCGGTACCGAAACGGGTCTGGATGAAGCTGGTGTTGGAGAGTAACAATTCCGATGCCCCCTTCAGGGTGGCGCTGGCATGCCAGCCCCGTTTGGTATGAATGCGGTTATCGGCTTCTACATACTGCAGGGTGATCAGTGGAATGAGCAGGGCGGAATAGTCCGATGCACCAGCCACTTGGTAATCCTCAATTTCATAGGTGATAGCGATGGTACGCTGCAGATGGCGCAACTTGTGGTTGGCACTAATTCCAATCTTGCGGGTTTTGCGACGGCTGGTATCAGTTTGTTCATTGATCGAGGCAGCAATCAGCTCAGCGTAATCGCTCTGTGGCCGTTCCAGGGGAATGCGATATCGGGCGGTGGCTTCCTGACGGATCTCGGAGATCCGCACATCGCCGCTGATCTTGTAGCCCAGGTAGTTGTGATAGCGTCGTTCGATGCCAAAACTGATCCGGGGGCCGGTATCTGTTCCATACCCCAGGCCAGTGGTGTAGCGGGTGGGTTTGCGAGGTTCCAGTGCCACTTCAATGGGGATCTGTCGATCGTGCGCTTGTTCCGGCAATGGCTGAACTTCTACCCGCTGGTAGTAACCGCTGTTGCTCAGTGAGCGTTGCAGCTCGAGCAGCTTGTCAGCGTCGTAGGGGTCTCCCGGCTGGAAAGGGAGATAGCGGCGCAGCAAGGATTCCTTGAGGATATCCTGCTGGAAGGTGACCTGGCCGAACCGGTAGCGGGGACCCGTGTCCACCTCCAACCGCAGGGTTGCGGTGTAACGATTCAGATCCACCCTGATCTCGTGTTGCTCCAGTTTGTATTCCAGATATCCCCGATCCTGCAACAATTGCAACAACGCCTGTTTGGCACTTTCGTAATCCGGGTGGCGTAGCACCTTTCCTTCACGCAATGGGAATCGTTTCCGCCACCGCTGCAGCATACGGTCGGTTGCACCTTCGCCACGGATCGCAACAGTTACTTTGGAGAGACGCACGGGGGGACCGGGTTGGATCCGGTACCTTGCTTTCCAAATCCCGCCTTCGTGGACGAGATGGGCAACGATTTTCGGTTTGTAATAGCCGAACGGCTGGAGAGCGGTGCGGATCTCACGTTCGGCCCGCCGGTGCAGGCGGAAGATGGTCGCTTCGTCCAGTGGTGTCTTGTCGGCCAATCGTTGCTGCAAGGTGAGGTTGGCGTAAATGTTGGTCTTGAGCTCTCCTTTGACTCCCTTCACCGAGATCTCCAGTTTCGGGGCTGCCGTTCCTGCCAGGGAACCGCTCGACGACAACAACAACAGGCCGATGAGCAGCAGCCGCCTCATGGGGTCAGTGATGCCGGGTGCTGGATGCGCTGCCTGGGGCGGCCAGGCCGCCAGTGAGTACGAACCGCATGGCATCCTCCTTGGAGAGGTTGAGTGGCGTCACCCGTGAGCGAGGAACCAGTACCGTGTGCCCGCCGATCATATAGCCGAGTGGAATGTAGACCACGAGTTCTTCCCCGTTTTCGCCAGGAAGATCGTCGAGGTTGTTGCGGGTGACGAAACCGATGACCCGAAGACCGTTGTCCATGTGAACGGTGACGACTTGTTGAAACTCGTTGTCGGAGGATTGGGAAATGAAGGCGAGCAGATCCCGGATGGAACCATAGATGGACTTGATCAAAGGGATGCGGTAGAGCAGCCGCTCCCACCAGGTGAAGACGGTGCGCACCAGCCAGGAACGCATCATCAGCCCCGCCAGGAACACCAGCAGCAGACTGACCGCTACTCCGGTGCCGGGAATGTAGTACTGTTCCGGCAAGATCATGCGGACGGCGCGCCCGAGCAGCGATTCCGTGGTGACGGCGAGCCAGTAAAGGAAATAGAGTGTGGCTGCGATGGGGACCAGGGTGACCAGGCCGGTGAGAAAGGTGGTGTTCAGTTTGGACATGGGCGATTCCTCCGCTGGCTTTCCTGTTCCGGACGGTTGGAGTGAAAGAAGGACCGAGGGTTCCCGGCTCCGTGTTCCCGGTCATCCCGGTCCGAGCAGCTCAACCAGAATTTTTTCGTAAATGGCGGAGAGCTGCTCCAGCTCTCTGACACCGATGCGCTCGTCGATCTGATGAATCGTGGCATTCAATGGGCCGAATTCCACCACCTGCGCTCCTGTGGGGGCGATGAAACGGCCGTCAGAGGTTCCACCGCTGGTGGAGAGTTGTGCCTCAACACCGGCTGCATCTCGGATGGCCCGTCGGCAGGCATCCACCAATCTGCCGGGGCGGGTGAGATAGGGGTGGCCGGAGAGGGTCCATTCCAGCTCGCGGTCGAGGCCGTGCGCGTCGAGTATGGACTCCACCCGCTGTCGCAGCACCTCCTCGGTGACTTCCGTGGAAAAACGAAAATTGAACAGCACCTCCAGCTCGCCGGGGATGACATTGGTGGCCCCGGTGCCTCCGTGGATATTGGAGATCTGGAAGCTGGTGGCGGGGAAGAATTCGTTGCCCCGATCCCAATGGATGCCGATCAGTTCGTTCAGTGCGGGGAGGGCCGAATGGATGGGGTTTTCTGCCAGATGGGGATAGGCGATATGGCCCTGTTTCCCCCGTACGCAAAGCCGGCCGCTCAGGGAACCGCGCCGGCCGTTCTTGAGGGTGTCCCCGAGTCGTGTCGCGCAGGTGGGCTCGCCCACCAGGCACCAATCGATTTTCTCGTTGCGTTGCTCGAGTTTTTCCACCACCTTGACGGTGCCATCCACCGCCGGTCCCTCTTCATCGCTGGTGATCAGGAAGGCGATGGAGCCGAGTGGTTTCCGGTGACGCTCGAGGAATCGTTCACAGGCGGTGATCATGGCGGCGATGGAGCCTTTCATGTCGGCGGCACCCCGGCCATACAGGTGGTCGCCCCGTAGCGTGGGTTCGAACGGGGGGCTCTGCCAGCGCTCTTCCGGACCGGGAGGAACCACATCGGTGTGGCCGGCGAAAACGAATAGCGGAGCCTCGGTGCCGCGCCGCGCCCAAAGATTCTCCACCTGGCCGAAACGCATCCGGTCGATGGTGAAACCGAGTGGTTTCAGGCGTTGGGCCAGCAGTTGCTGACAGCCTGCGTCCATCGGGGTGATGGAGCGGCGCCGGATCAGTTCCATGGCCAGCTCGAGTGTGGATGAGTGGTGATTCATCGACGCAGCGTCTCCTGCCATTCGGAGGCGTTGAACCCCACCAGACAGCGATCACCGGTATCGAGTACGGGGCGCTTGATCAATGTCGGAAATTCTTGCATCAATGCCAAGGCCCGCCTCTGATCGAGCCTGTCTCGCCGTTCCTCGGAAAGTCGTCGCCATGTGGCACTGCGTCGATTGAGGAGCGATTCCCATCCCAATGCGGCAACCCATCTTTCCAATCGCTCCGGCTCCAGGCCCTCACTGCGCAAATCATGAAACTGGTGGGGAATTCCATTCACCTCCAGCCAGTGCCGTGCCTTGTGTACGCTGTCACAATTGCGGATGCCGTAAAGGGTGAACATGGCTCAGATGTCACGCAACAGTTCGTTGATGCCGACCTTGGAGCGGGTTCTCTCGTCCACCTGTTTGACGATCACGGCGCAATAGAGGCTGTAGCTGCCATCCTTGGAAGGAAGGTTGCCGGGAACCACCACCGAACCGGCCGGGACGCGTCCGTAGCTGATCTCACCGGTTTCACGGTTGTAGATGCGGGTGCTCTGGCCAATATAGACTCCCATGGAGATGACCGAACCTTCCTCGACGATCACCCCTTCGACGATCTCCGAACGGGCACCGATGAAGCAGTTGTCCTCGATGATGGTTGGGTTGGCTTGAAGCGGCTCCAGTACGCCGCCGATGCCGACACCGCCGGAGAGATGGACGTTCTTTCCGATTTGAGCGCAGGAGCCCACCGTGGCCCAGGTGTCCACCATGGTTCCGCTGTCCACATAGGCACCAATGTTGACGTAAGAGGGCATCAACACCACGCTCGGTGCAATGAAGGAACCTTTGCGCACCATTGCCGGTGGTACCACCCGTACACCGCTCTCCCGGAAGTCCCGGGCGCTGTAGTCGGCATACTTGCCGTCCACCTTGTCGTAGTAGTTGGTGAATCCACCTTCGATGAAGCGATTGTCCACAATGCGGAAGGAGAGCAGGACTGCTTTTTTCAACCACTGGTGTACCGCCCATTCGCCGTTTATCTTCTCTGCCACCCTCAGCTCGCCGCGGTCTAGCAGATGCAGCGCGTCTTCCACCGCTTCCCGTACATGGGTCTCCACGTTGCGAGGTGTGATCTCGGCCCGTTGTTCAAAGGCCTGTTCGATTACCTTCTGCATGTCGTTCATGGGGTTTCTCCATCAAGCTGGTTGTAATTGGTTCGTTTCTATGAATTCCCGGATACGGTTTGCCGCTTCCACACACTCTTCCAGCGGGGCGACCAGGGCCATGCGGATCCGCCGATCTCCTGGATTGACACCGTTCGCTTCCCGGGACAGGAAACTACCCGGCAGCACGGTGACGTTTTGCTGTGCAAAAAGCTCCCGGGCGAATCGGGTATCGTCGATGGGGGTTTCGGCCCAAAGATAGAAACCGGCTTCCGGCAGCGAAACGTTCATCACCGGAGCGAGGATTTCCAGCACCGCGGAAAATTTCTCCCGGTAGAGACGGCGGTTCTCGATTACATGGTCCTCATCTTGCCACGCTTCGATGCTCGCCGCCTGGATTGGCGGCGGCATGGCGCATCCGTGATAGGTGCGATATAGCAAAAAGCGCTTGATGATTTCAGCGTCTCCCGCTACGAATCCGGAGCGCAGACCGGGGACATTGGAACGTTTGGAGAGGCTGTGGAACACCACGCAACGAGAAAAATCCTTGCGTCCGGCAGCAGCCGCTACTTGAAGTAGTCCTGGTGGGGGATTTCCTTCGTCGGGATAGATCTCGGAATAACATTCGTCTGCAGCGATGATGAAATCGTGGCGATCCGCCAGCCGGAGGAGCGTCTCCAACGTGTCTGGATTGGCCACCGCGCCGGTAGGATTACCCGGTGAGCAGAGATAGAACAGTTGGCAACGTTGCCAGATTTCCATTGGGACTGCCTCGAGATCGGGCAGAAAATCATTGTCCGCGGTACAGTTCAGGTACCAGGGTTCGGCGCCGGCCAGCAGGGCTGCTCCCTCATAAATCTGGTAGAACGGATTGGGCATCATCACCACCGGCCGGGTGTGTCGATCCACAACTGCTTGTGCAAAGGCGAATAGCGCTTCACGGGTACCGTTGACCGGCAGGACATGGCATTCTGGGTCCAGTATGCCGTTTTCCAGGGAAAAGCGGCGGGTCAGCCATTTTGCGACAGCCTCCCGCAAAGGAGTGTTTCCTCGGGTAAGCGGATAGGCAGCCAGCTTGTGAAGATGGGTGAGCAGTGCCTGACCGATGAAAGCGGGCGGTGTATGACGTGGTTCTCCAATGGAGAGCGGGATGGGATCCCGATCTGATGGTGGTGTGATACCCTCCTTCAGCTGGGTCAGCCGGGTGAAGGGATAAGGGCGCAATTTGTCCAGATCGGGATTCATGGAACAGAGGGTCAGCCAAGTGTTTAAAAACGAAACAGTATAAATGAAGCCGCCTGAACGCGAAACAACGGTACTGCCATTCCTGGCCCTGCTGCTCAGCGCCACAGTTTGGGGCGTCATGTGGTACCCGTTGCGTCTGTTCGAGGCCCGGGGGCTGGACGGATTGTGGATCACCTTCATTTTCTTTGCCGGTGCCACTGTAGCAGGAATGGTACTGATGGCGGGTCGCTTGCGTAGGTTGGGCGGGCAGCCATGGGTGGTGTTGGGTATCGCGCTGGCCAGTGGTTGGTGCAACACCACTTTCAATCTGGCCATGCTCGAGGGCAATGTGATGCGGGCGCTATTGCTGTTCTATCTCTCGCCCCTTTGGGCGACATTGATCGGCTGGGGATTTCTTGGAGAGCGACTGACGCCACTTTCCCTTCTGTTGTTGGGGATATCAATCCTGGGCGCGGTGATCATGTTGTGGCAGCCGGGGGCGATGGTTCCCTGGCCCACTGGCCGGGCGGACTGGTTGGCCATCGGTTCCGGCTTGGCGTTCGCCATCCTTAATGCGTTGATTCGGCATGGGACCCGCGTGCCCTTGCCGATCAAAATGATGGCCAGCTGGGTAGGCGTATTGCTGGTGGCTGGCGTTTGGCTGGTGGTGATCGGCATACCCGCGCCCGCCACGGGGGCAGGAACAATCTCAGCGGCGGCACTATTTGGTGCAGTGGTGATCGTGATTGCGACACTGAGCGTGCAGTATGGTGTTACACACATGCCGGTCCACCGTTCAGCGATAATCCTTCTGTTTGAACTGGTGGCGGGGGCGGTGTCTGCTGGACTTTTGACCAATGAGGTGGTTTCCCTCCGGGAGTGGCTGGGAGGAGGATTGATTGTGGTGGCTGCAATGATCTCTGCCCGGATGACCCTGCGACCGGGGCCGACAGCAGGATGAGGTGTGGGGTCTGTTAAAAGGCGTTTCTATCCGGTTCTCTGCCGGAAAGGGTCATTACCGTGGTATGTTTCATCCATCCGGCAGGGAGCGCCGCCCGGTGGGCGTTTCCTTTGGATGGATCGAAAGCTGGGGAAGCCCGAGGATGTGCCAGGGCTCTGGCCGGAGGATGGACTGCCGGTGTTTGCCGTTTTTTCGGGGGGCTCTTCCGACACATAGCGGCGTGCTGCGGCGCAGAAGATGAAGATCATAAAGAGTACCACTGCTACCCACATTATGAGCAGGAACTTGATCAAGGGGGCACGTCTCCGGTTTCAGGAAAACACCAACAAATGATATATCGGCAGGAGGAGAGGAAAACTTTAACGATTTCTCAGAATGGTCAATTTTTCACTGAAACCGAAGTGATAGATTGTGGCTTCTGGCGAAAGGAGAGCGTGTTGGTGCAGTTGCTTTGAACCAGAATTCTCGCCGTTGCACGGGGGCCGAATACCTTCCGACGGCCCTTTAGAAACGGCGACTCAGCTGCAGACCAACGATGGAGATATCTTTCTGCAGGCGCTTGATGGTTTCTTCGTCGCCTGTCACGCTGTCGTTGAAGGATTCGGAGAGGTTATCGATTTGATAGAACTCGGAATAGATGGAAATGGCATATTTCATCCAGAATCGCTTGGAGAGCTGGATGAAGATGGTGTTGGTGCGGCCGGCCGGAATAGTGGCTTCTGCCTTGTTCTCTCCCCCGTCCCGGGTGGCGGCGACAAAAAGCGGAAACTTGAAACCGGCACTGATCTCAAACGGTAGGGGGAAGCCCAGATCGGTATAATAATCGTATTCTCGAATGGTTCCTCCAAGCTTGCCGTAGACAATCAGGTGCTGTTCATCGAAACCGGGAAGTGAATGTTCATCCACGGTTTTTACCTCGTGAACCGTCCGCTGCCAAGCATCCGCTCCCAGTACGGCAAAGATGTTAGTGCGGTTGCCGCCGTACCCAAGGGTCCCTTCCAGGCGCAGACCGATATAATCCGAATTGGTTTGTACTGGCTCGGGGTTCTCGGTGGTGTTGTTTATCCCCTCCAGCTCCATCCTCCCGGCATAGATCTTTCCTTCGAGCCCAAAGACCGCACCAGGTTCGTAACGCTGGAAGTTATCTGCTGAGAGCGCAAGGGTCAATCGCGGGCCAGCCTCTGATGTGGCAGGTTCCTCTGTCTCCCAGCTGAACCACTCTGCACCGATCCCGAACTTCGTATAGGAGTGGGGAATGATGGTATTTGCGGCAATGCAGAAGGAGGGCAGGAAAAGGAGCGACAAAACCAGAATACATTGCCAGCGTGGCGTCCGTGAGGCCTTTCGGAGCTTTACCGGAAACTTCCTGTTCACAGGCGTATACCAGATGAAGTGGGAAAAACGTTCACATTGTTCACCAAGCACACTCCGTGCGACCTATCCATGAACGGGTTCACAAATCAAAGTATATCATAGTGGCGGAAGAGCAACTACGGTATCAGTGAATTCAACCCCAAAGTGCATCACTCGCTTGAGGCTGTGGGCGTCGATGACAAAATCGATCTCAACAGGGTAGGAGCATGTTGTTCTCGTAACGCAAAATGAGTTGGGATAGGGGTTGGCTCTATGAATTTTTGGGCGCCAATGTCGGGGGTTGACATGGAGGTGCCCGTCGCTAGAATATGCAATTCGCCAGCAAGCGGGAATAGCTCAGTTGGTAGAGCACAACCTTGCCAAGGTTGGGGTCGCGAGTTCGAGTCTCGTTTCCCGCTCCAGATTCTGACAGAAACCTCGGTGACCCGGAGGGGCGTCCGCCGGGGTTTTTTGTTTGTTCTTTGCTGCAAAGAGAGGTGAAAGTCTCTTTCCGTTTCATCCAAGGCTGGGTGGCAGAGTGGTTATGCAGCGGCCTGCAAAGCCGTGTACCTCGGTTCGACTCCGGGCCCAGCCTCCATTTTGCTCTGACCCCATTGATCCTTTTGGCTGTAGCGGGTGGTTTGACCGGTGTTTAGCCGGTACAATGGGCCACCGCGCCCGGGTGGCGAAATTGGTAGACGCAAGGGACTTAAAATCCCTCGGTGGCGACACCGTGCCGGTTCGAGTCCGGCCCCGGGCACCACTCAGCCTGCCTTGGCGGCGGGCGGTGCAAGCAGCATTCGGGCTAAGGTTTCGTCATCGAGTGGTCGGGATGCTGGTTCATGTTCAGCCTGTCTCTCCATTATTCGTTGATATTCCTTCCAGAATCTTTGTTGCTCCCGCTGTAGTCCCTCCAGGATCTGCCGAAATTGCTGATCAATCTCCGCCAATCCCGCCTCGAGTCCGGCCCGCAGGCCGCGCAATGCAGCTTTCTGTAGAGAGGGTTTCAATCTGCGATGAATCAGATAAGGTAGCAGCCAGGCCGTCAATACCAGCAGCAGACTGTGGATGGCAAAGTCAATCCCCAGATAGTTTTGCGGGAGGGTGGCACTTTGATAGTAACCGGTAAACAGGCGGTAACCTACCCATCCGAGCGCTGTTACGGGAAGGAAGGTGGCCAGTATCCCCGTGGCGCGATAAAGGAACCGGTGCAGGGTGGTGCCGGGTTTTTGCAAGGCGGTGCGCAGGGAGAGCTGGAGATGATTTTCCATCTTGTCTTTGGCTTCTTTCAGAAAGGGGGATAGCGCTTCCCGCAGGGGAGTGCCGGGTAAGGAAAGGGCGTCGGCTTCGATGAGGAGCGCATCGAAGGCATCGTGCAACCGGGTCTCGGCCCAGGAATCCCAAATTTCTTCGCTGTCGCGCTGCTGTTTTTCTACGCCGGACTCAGGTGTGGAACCCTTCTGGCCTCGGAACCACCCTTCGGTATTGCGGGGTGCGAAACGTGCGGCCAGTACTTCCATTTTCCAATCCAGTCCCTGCCGCAATTCTTGGGCGGTCTTTTCCCAGAGAGCTTGCCAATGCTTAATCAGTTCCGGGAATGCCTCTTCGGGCCCCAGTTTTTCCGCCGCCCGCTTCAGCGCTTCGCGCAGCTCTTGCATCCGTACAGAGATGCCGCGGATCTCCAGTTGCCGGATGGTGTGGGCATTGGCCAGAGCATGAATAGTCTGTGCCAGCTGGGGAAAATCATCCTCCGCGGCTTTGCCCTCCCGGCTGTCGGTACAGAATATCAGTGGTCGCTGGAAGCCGGCTTCCTCCAACAGCCGAATAAAATCCTCGCGTTGGGTCGGGTCTCCTTTGTCCCACTGGTTAATGACGAACAGCCAGGCGTGACGATGGCCATGTTCCAGCAAAAGCCGCCAGCCACGATCATCGCGGTAACGTTCGGGGCTGACCACGTAGATCAAGAGATCGATATGCGGCAGCCACTCTAGCACCAATTCGCGATTGGCGATGTCCACGCTATCGATGTCGGGCATGTCGATCCAGAGGATGTCGCGGTTCTCTTCTTTTCGGTGCAAGGCGATCTTCACCTTGTCCACAGGAAAATCCTGCGGGAGATTCTGGATTTGAACCGACTCATGGAGATAAAGCGTCACCTCCCGTGAGGTGGGGCGTTCGACGCCGGTGCGAGCGATGGCTTCGCCGGCAAGCCGGTTGAGCAGACTGCTCTTGCCTACGCCGGTACCCCCGAAGAAAGCCACCACCAGCGGTCGCTGGATCCCCGCTTCGAACAGGTCTCCGGGGGTGGCCGATTCCACCGATTCCAGTCTTGTCACCTCCGCCTCCGGGAGCCAACCCGCTTGTTGTGCTTCACGGGCCCAGTTGAGGGTTTGCCGCTGAAAGTGTTGAAGGGGATCAGTCGCCATGTTCCAGTCTCTCCAGTTCCTGTTCCGCAGCGGAGACCTCTTCCACCGAAATTCCAAAACGCTGTGTCGGATCGAGGCGCTGTTCGAGTGCGGTCAGTTCTGTGCCAAGTGCTACAAACAGCTGTTTTTCCACTGCCTCCAGCTGCCGCTGTTTCAGCTCTGCTGCTATCCGATCCATGTAGTGACCCAGAGTGCTCTCTGCCAGCATGCTCGTGAGAGAGAGCATGGCCGGGGCGACCACCAAGTCATGGATACTCAGTCCTCCTGATTTGACAGCCAGGACGACGGCGGCGGCATCGGTGGTGACCCGTGCTGTACGCAGGGTGTTGAGCATCGCCGGCTGTTGCTCCAGCTGTTCATAGAGACGGTGGGCGCTACGCTCGATCTCAGGTTGGAACTGTGCCTGATAGCTCTTCACCGCGTCAGCAAAGCGCTGCTCGAGCCGGGGGCGCTCATCACGCAGGGTACGGGCGATATTCTTCCACCAATTCTCCTGTTCCGCCTCGGTCTCGGCGAGCCGTAGCGCCTCCTCGGCGAGATGGACCAGTGTATGGTGAGCAATCTGGTTGAGCAGGCGTTGCTCTTGGTTGCTGTCCTTCTGTGCACCTGCCGGTTTTCTGCCGAACAGGGATTTTCCGGCATCGACTGCTCGACGCAGTGGCCAGGTGATGACTCGACGTGCCCGAGCGAGGGATTCGGCCAGTAAGGGAATCTCCAGCAAGGTCAACAGTTCTGCGATGGCTTGCTGAAAGGTCTCATAGTTCTGCGGGTGATCCAGATAATCCCGCCTGTAGTCAATTAGCCCTTGCTCCACTGAATGGTCCACCATCTCCTTCCAGCGCGCCTCGGCAGCTTGCTCGGCTCGAATAGGCGTTAGCCACGCCGACCAATGGTGGCGGATGAATCGGTAGGCGTGATAGGCCTGATCGGTGCGGTCGAGCTGAGCCAGTGGCTCTGCTACCATGTTGCGCAGCCTTTCCACCGCCCCGGGTTCCATTCCTCGGCCGGCGTCGTCTAGATCCTTTTGGTACGGAAGGGTACAAAGTGGAAAGCGCTCCGGAGGAAGTTTTTTCTCTTTCAGATGATGGTGGAAGGAGTCAAGGACCATCTGGCGCGACTCTTCATCCACTTTGTTGATGCAGATCATCAAGGGGCGCCCGAGGGGGAGCAGGAGTTCCAGCGTTTCCCATACCCGCTGATCGGCATACTTGTCCTTACTCACTACTAGTAACAACAGATCGGCCAGGGCAGCGGTTCGCAGCACGGCATCTCGGTAACCGACCGCGTCCACTGAATCGAAGTCTGGTGTATCCCAGAGCAGCGACGGAGGAAGGGGTGCCTCGCCTGCCTCGCTTATTGCATAGGCACGGTAAGGAGCCTGCGCCAGCTCGGCGGAAGAGACTTGGTGGTAGCCGATGAAAAATTCCGGCAGCCAGGGATAGTGGTCAATACGGCTCTTTACACAGAATCCCTGAGGATGGACGGTAAAACCTGCCAAGGCACTGACTCCTGCCAATGCTTTTCCGAGGAGGAGATTGACTACGGTGCTTTTGCCCGCCTGAGTGGGACCAATGACCGCTGTCTGGGGGTTTCCTCCGGGGTGTTGTTGCTCAAATCGCAGTTTGCGCAGAGCCGCTTCTGCCAAGGTTAGTGAGGCGAGAATCTGCTCATGAGGGGTGGTGTCTTTCCGGGTTCTGTGCGCTACACTCTGGTAGCGTGTTATCAGCCGTTCTATGAAGTCGAGCATTCGCATCCCTGGAGTTTTGGTTTGCGTCATTGTATTCGTTTCCCGGCAACTATTCAGCCACAGGGGCGGGGGAGCGTTTCAATACTTTCGGGAATGGGAAAGGTGTAATATGCTTACCCCTGATGCTGCGCCAAGGATTCCGTCTCCAGGACGCGATTCCGGTCTTCCTTTCTCTTCGCTGTCATTGGTGAGGTTGCCATGTCCAGAAAGTTTCTCCTGATTCTCCTGTCGATGATCCTTTTTCCTGTAGTGGGCGGCGCGAAAAGCCTGCAACTCTCCCTGGCTGAGGTGGAGCAAGCCCTGAATGAGGCTGATGGCCGTCTGCAGGGATTGTTGGACCGTGAGCTGCAGAGCGTTTTCGAGCGGCTCAATCTCTCCCTGGAAGAGGGTAAGCCAGTATTCCACTTCTCCGAAGGTGATATCGTTCTGCAAGGAGGGTGTGACTCCCGTTCCCGCTTGGAGCAGATAGATGGAACCGTCACGTTGCGGGACACCAGCCGGGCGGCGTTGAGAGTGATTGCGTTCTCCAAGCCGGTCTCCCTCCAGCTCTCCCTGGATGCCGATCTGATTGCGTCGGGCAGGATGGCACAAGAGTGGGGGATTGGCAGCGAACGCCATTGTAACCGTTACGCCGACTATACTTTTGACTTCGATGCCACCGGTAACTTGGTGGTGATGCTGGATGTCACGTTTCTCCCCCAGATCGAGTATCTCGAGGAGGGGATCAAATATACTCCGATTCCCACTGTCCAGGCCCGGATTGAACATGCTTCCTATACTATCGATGTAAAGGACAAGAATTTCGCCTCTCTGATCCGGAAGAAGATCGATGGTTACATCCAGCCCTATCTGGATCCAGCTACGGCAGCGGCATTCTCTCTTCAGCTGGAGCAACGGCTCAAACGTTCCATCGTCGATGCCTGGGGAGCGGAATACCTGATCGTCCGCTTGCCGGAACTGGATCAGCGACAATTGGAGGAGACGCTTTCCCGGTTGCAGCAGCGGTTCGCGGATGAGGCGTTCGATCCCGAGGATCATCTGGGAGAGCTCTATTACTTGCTGTTGAGCGGCGATGACGAGCTGTGGGACAGTCTGCTGGATGATGCCACCATCTGCGAGCTGGGAGGGAGGCTGATGGCGGAGATGCCCACCGAGCCGCTCTATCGTCAGGAGGGGGTCGCCTGTCTGGCGGTGGATCCACGTGACATCCCGGCGGGTGCCTATTTCGCCGATGCCGCCTGCCGACAGATGATCCAATACGAGCCGCAGAGCCTGAAGGCCTATTGCGCCGAGCTCAGCGGGACCGAGAAGGTCGAACTCACTGCGGAACCCTCCCCGTGGTATCTGTCGCCGGTCACCCGGCTCGACATCGGCGTGGAGGGCATTCGGGAAAATCATCAGCCTTTCACCACCCGCGTGGTGTACAAACGGGCGGGGACATGCGAGCTGGAGATGCGTGTCTACCGACGTTCGTTGTCCGGTGGGAATCTCGAGCCGTTGATGATGATCCATGGCGGAAGTTGGGAACGGCGTCGTAACGGGTTGTTGGGGATGGAGTCCCAGATCTCCCATTACACCGAGCAGGGGTTCGTCGTGTTCGTTCCCTCCTACCGGCTGACGGGAGATATCGAGGGAGAAACGGATTGTAACGGCGTCGATGGTGAGGCGATCGTGGAGGATGTCGCCGATGCGCTGGCGTGGGTGCAGTCGCATGGAGTACGTTACGGGGCCAAGGCGGGTCCGGTGGCCCTTTTCGGCCAGTCGGCCGGGGGGCTTCTCGCCTTGCGACTGGCGACGGAGCAGCCGGAGCAGGTTCGCCGTTTGATGCTGCTCTATCCGGCTACCGATCTCGGTGATTTCCTGACCCGCTGGCGGGCGGGCGAACTGGGGGATGAACCCGATGGGCTGGAAGCGCTGGAAGGCTTCGTCGGTAGACCCGTGGCATCGCTGCAGCCTGACGACCCGGCCATCCTGCGCAACAGCATCCCGGGGATCATTGCTTCCATGCCGCAGCGTTTCCCACCGATGTTCGTCATTCACGGCAGCGGAGACAGCCTGGTGCCGGTTTCCCAGTCGGTGCGCCTCTGCAATGCGTTGTCGGGAAATCCGGAGCAGGGACCAGTGACCGAGATTCCATCACGCGTGGCGGACGGAAGGGGGCGTTCCTACGATTGTGATCAGCGTGGGAGCCGTTTGCAGGTGGTGACCGCTGCGGAACATATGCTGGATGGCTGCCTCTTCTCCTTGCTCTGCCCGGCAGGAGGGCCGGAGAGCCAGCTGGTGGCACAGGC
This sequence comes from uncultured Chromatiales bacterium, assembly GCA_964557025.1. GTDB lineage: Bacteria > Pseudomonadota > Gammaproteobacteria > Thiohalospirales > Thiohalospiraceae > DRMK01. The sequence goes on from CAZKYF010000028.1 coordinate 40,542, forward strand.
GTTCTTGCGCACCGGGCGTCAATGGTTGATCGAGCGGGATGTGCCTCTGGTGCTTCCGCCGGGGCTTCCCGGCTACCGGAGATGAGGAATGTCGTTTCTGGCCGAATATGCTTTGTTCCTCGCCAAGACGGTGACGATCGTTGCCGCCATTCTGCTGTTGGTGGGTGGGGCCGTGGCCCTTTCTCAGCGCCAGCGCGGCAAGGGAGAACGAGGACATCTGGAGGTAACGAACCTCAACGAACGGTATGAGGAGATGTCCCGGGCGCTGGCAGAAGTATTGTTGCCGAAGGAGACATTGAAACAACGGAGGAAAGAGGAAAAGCGACGCAAGAAGGCACAGCGCAAGGAGCAGAGAAAAGCCGCCGGTCAAGCAGCCAGGAAACGGTTGTTCGTGTTGGATTTTCACGGAGATATCCAGGCGAGTGCGGTAGAGCATCTCCGTGAGGAGATCAGTGCCGTGCTGACCATGGCGGAACAAGGGGATGAAGTGCTGGTGCGGTTGGAGAGCGGCGGCGGGACCATCCACGGTTACGGGCTGGCTGCCTCTCAACTGGAGCGGATCCGGGCGCGCGGCATCACGCTCGTCGTGGCGGTGGACAAGGTGGCAGCCAGTGGCGGTTATCTGATGGCCTGCGTGGCGGACCGGTTGATTGCCGCACCCTTTTCCATCATCGGTTCCATCGGGGTGTTGGCGCAGCTTCCCAATTTCAACCGGCTGCTGAAGCGGCACGACATCGACTTTGAACAGCTCTACGCCGGGGAATACAAACGCACCCTGACTCTCTTCGGGGAGAATACCGACAAGGCACGGGAGAAGGTGCGGGAGGAGCTGGAGGAGATCCACAGGTTGTTCAAGGGATTCATCAAGCGGCAGCGTGCAGGCCTGGAGGTGGAGAAGGTGGCCACAGGCGAACATTGGCTGGGTAGCCGGGCGCTCGAGCTCGGGCTGGTGGACGAGCTGCTCACCAGCGACGACTACCTGATGGCGGCCCGGGAACATGCCGATATCGTCGAGGTGCGCTACGTGCTGCGGCAAGGGCTGAAGGAACGTCTGGCATCGCTGTTTTCGGGGGAACGGCTGGGAAGGCAAAAGGCCACCACACCATTCGTTGGAAGGGTCTGAGGAAAGCGAGTGGAGGTTGAAAGTGGAGGAATATGACGGCCGGGGCTGAAGGGCCACCGACCGCATTCCCGCTCAATGCAACACGTTGGCCAACCGGCGGCGATATTCCCGTACCAGGTCGGGATTGTCCACGATGTTGAACAAAGTCAGCATCTGTTTGCGGCCGATGTCTTCCCTGAAACCGCGATCGCGGCGGATGATCTCCAGCAGTTGCTCCATCGCCTCGGCGTAACGGTGTTCCGCGGTATAGCGATTGGCCAGCAGCAAGCGGGCCTCGAGATCGCCCGGATCGTCGAGGATGCGTCGCCGCAACTCGGCTTCCTCCGGCAGATCCCTGCTCTGCTCGGCGAGCTCGAGCCGGCTTTCCAGTTCCTTCACTTCCGATTCGGCCCGTGCGGTGGGGGAGAGGGCATCGAACTGTTCCCGCGCCGCCGCCAGCCGATCGAGGTCGAGGTAGAGGCGAATCAGATCGGTACGGATACGATCGTTCTCCGGCTCCATAGTCAACGCCTCCTCCAGCAACTCCCGCGCTTTCTCGGCATTCCCGTCCCCCCGTTGCTCGGCGGCATGTCTGCGCAGCTTCTCCGCCGGTGACGGAAGCAACCGCTCGATGAATACCCGAACCTCCGACTCCGGCAGGGCCCCGGAGAATTCGTCCACGACACGGCCTTCCACCACCGCTTTCACGCTGGGGATGCCGCGAACGCCGAACTGGCTGGCGAGATGAGGGTTTTCGTCGGAGTTCACCTTGGCCAGCACGAAACGCCCACCATATTCTTCGGCGAGCTTCTCCAGGATCGGTTTCAGCATCCGGCACGGGCCGCACCATGGAGCCCAGAAATCCACGATGACCGGTACCTGATAGGAACGTTCGATGACCTGCTGTTCGAAATCTGCCTCTCCAACGTCGATGGCGTGCATCTCTTCTCCTCGCTTCGATCAAAAACCTGTCTCGGTGAACCAGGAAGGAAGCCCCGCTTTCCGTTCCATTCTATCCATTCGGGATGGAGGCGGATAGGGGAAGATTCAAGTGAAAGGAGAAACGGGACGAAAAGAGGTCTGGACTTGACAATATGTAAAGATGTTCATATCATCATTGCCTGATGAATATCAGGAAAGGAGTATTCAGAGGTGTTCTGCCCGACATGTAATTTGAGAGGTGGATTGGTTATCTCATTGATTTTGATGAGTGCCGTATCGGTATCGACGGCCCAGGAGACGATCGATTTCCCGGCCGCCGTTCGCATGGCCTTGGAGCGCAACCCCGGCCTGGCGGCCACGGCGCAACAGATCGAGGCCGCCCGTGCGCAGCAGCGAGGTGCCCGGGGAGCGCTGTTTCCCCGGCTGGATCTGAATGTCGAGGCTTCCAGCACCGACGCCCCCCTCGGTGTCTTTGCCGGCAAACTCTCGCAGCAGCGGGTGACGGTGCAGGACTTCGATCCGGCGCGGCTCAACTCTCCCGATGACTTCGACAACGTGAAGACATCGGTGCGGCTGAGCTGGCCCGTTTGGCAGGGAGGGGCGCTGTGGGCCGGCAAGCGGCAAGCGAAGTCGGCATTGGAGGCGGCGTCCCACAGCTACGGTATGAGCCGGCAGAAATTGACCCTGGACGTCTTGACCGCCTACACCGGTGCCCATGAGGCCAAAGCCCAGTTGAAGGCCAGTGAGGAAGCGCTGCAAGCAGCGGAGCAACATGCCAAGGTGACTCGGGCGCAGCGGGAACAGGGAATGGCGGTCGAGAGCGATGTGATGACCGCCGAGGTCCATCGCCTGAATGCCGAGGTGCAGCTGCACCGGGCACGGAACGCCCTGGCGGATGCCATGGACCGGCTGCGGGTCCTGTTGAATCTGGAATCCGGAGCCCCGTTGACCCTGGGGCCGGTTCCGGTGATCCCGCCGCTGGACGCCGATCTGGAGAGCTTGCAACGGACAGCCGTGGAGTCCCGGCCCGACCTGCTGGCATTGCGGGCCAGCATCCGGGCCCAGCAGGCGGCCGTCCGTGTTCGGCAGGCGGCCTTCTATCCCTCCGTGCAGCTGATGGCGCAGCAGGAGTGGAACGATTCGAAGCTGGCCCTGGAGAACGAAAATACCCTGGTGGCCGGTGTGGTGCAGATGAACCTGTTCGCCGGCGGAGCGGACAAGGCGGCCGTGGACGGTGCGCGAGCGCAGCTGGCCCGCCTGCAGTATCAACTGGAAAGTGCACAGCGGGCCTACCGTGCCGAGGTGGCCCGTGCCTGGCGCGGGCGGGAGGAGGCCCGTTCCCGGGCCGTGGCCCAGAAAGAGGCGGAACGGCAGGCAGCCGAGGCGCTGCGCATCGTGGAACTGCGTTACAAGGCGGGACTGGAGCGTACCGTCGATCTGCTACAGGCCCAGGCCCGGCTCGACGCGGCCCGTGCCCAACGTATTCACACCGATTTCGAACTGATTCTGGCCGAGGCCCGCTTGCGCATGGCGGCCGGTCGGCTTGCTTTGGAGGAGATTCTATGAAACCGAGCGTTTGGTTGTTGGCAGGAGGACTCTTTGGGGCGATCGCCCTGGCAGGGTGCGGTGGAACGGGACACGAGGGTGCCCTGCCGCCGGCGGGGGAGGTGAAGGCCCGAACGATCACCGTGGAACCGGAGTCGGTACCGGTCTTCTACGATGCCAGTGGATCGGTGGTTTCCGAACAGCGGGTCACCATCACCTCACGGCTCTCCGGTTACATCCGTGACCTGAACGTGAACGAAGGGGACCGGGTGAAGGCCGGACAGGTGCTGTTCCGGGTGGATCCCGTGGATGTCCGCTCCCAGCAGGAGGCGGCCCGGGCGCAATTGGTGCAGGCGGAGGCGGATCTCGCGGATGCCGAGTCGGATCTGCGCCGTTTCGAGGCGCTGTTCGAACAGGGTGCCGCTTCCCAGCGTCAATTGGACAAGGCGCGGCTGCGTGTGAAGGTGGCGCGCAGCGCGGTGAAGCAGGCCAGGGCGGCGCTGCGTCAGGCGCGCAACCAGCTCACCTACGCCGAGGTACGGGCACCCGGAGACGGCATCGTGGTGCGCAAGCTGAAGCGCAACGGTGACCTGGCCACCCCCGGGGCGCCGGTGCTGACCCTGGAGAACCCGGAGCAACTGGTGGTGGATACCTACGTGGATGAGGCCAACGTCAGCCGCATCAAACCGGGTGACGAGGTTCATCTCGAATTTCCCGCCTTCGACAAGAGGCTCACCGGTGAGGTGTTGCAGGTGGTGGGGGCGGCCGACCCGGTGGCTCACAACTTCCTGGTGAAGATCAGTCTGCCCAAGGATGCCGACGTTCCGGCGGGAGCCTATGTGAAGGTGCGTTTCACGGTGGCTACCCGGGAGGTGTTGATGCTGCCCGAGAAGGCGCTGATCAACCGGGCCGATCTGCCCGCCGTCTATGTGGTCGACGAGCAGGGTATCGCGCACTACCGGCTGGTGCGTCTCGGCCAGTCCTACGGGGACAAGGTGGAGATCACCGCCGGTTTGACGGCCGGAGCCCGGGTCGTGCTGGAGAGTGAGGGTGAGTTGCGCAGCGGCATGCGGGTCGTGGCGGAGGAGTGAAAGCGATGAGTGAACAGCACAATCCTTCCGATCTGAATATCGCCGGCCGCCTCGGTCAGGCGGCGATGAACAGTACCCTCACGCCCCTGATCAGCGTGCTCATCTTCCTGGTGGGGCTGGTGGCGCTGTTCATCACCCCCCGGGAGGAGAATCCGCAGATCGACGTGCCGGCGGCCAACGTCTTCGTACGTATGGAGGGTTCCAGTCCCGCCGAGGTATTGAACAAGGTGGTGCGCCCGCTGGAAGCCGTTTTGCGGGAGATGAGCGGCGTCGATCACACCTATGGCATGGCGCTGGATTCCCTGGCCATCGTCACCGTGCAGTTCGAGGTGGGCGAAGACAAGGAGGAGAGCCTGGTCAAGCTCTACGATCGCCTGATGCACAATCTGGATCGTATCCCGCCGGGGGCCAGCCAGCCGCTGGTGAAGCCGGTGGATGTGGACGATGTGCCCATCGTGGTGCTCACCCTCTCCAGCGACGAGCTGGATGACATGCAGCTGAAACGCCTGGCCGAGCGGGTGCGTGAACAGCTGGTGCCGCTGGAAGGGGTCAGTGTGACCGATATCATCGGCGGGCGCGATCGCCAGATCAGCATCAAGATCGATCCGGTGCGTCTGGGTGCCTACCGCATCCCTCTGGACCGGCTCCAGCAGGTGTTGCAGGGAGCCAATGCCGGCGGTCCGGTGGGAGAGCTGGTGGGGGACAACCGTGTGGCCAAGGTGTGGCTGCAAGGTTACCTGAAGAGTGTGGAGGATGTGGGTGCCCTCGTGGTGGGCGAGTGGGAAGGCAGTCCCATCTATCTGCGTGATGTGGCCACCCTGTATGACGGTCCCGCCGAGGTGGAGACCCTGCACCGCATCGGCTTCGGACCCGGTGTGAGCCCCGAGGCGGCGGCGGAGCCGCAACGGCCGGCGGTCTCCATCGCCCTGGCCAAGAAGCGGGGGACCAACGCGGTATTCGTGGCGGATCGCATCCTGGCGAAGGTGGAGACCCTGAAAGGGGACTTCATCCCGGAGAACGTCACCGTCACGGTCACCCGGGATTCCGGCAAGCAGGCCAACGATGCCGTCAACTATCTGATCGAGCATCTCGGGATCGCCATCGGTTCGGTGATCATCCTGTTGCTGCTGTTCCTGGGATGGCGTGAGGCGGCCATCGTCACCATGAACATTCCGCTGATCCTGTTCGTGGTGTTCGCGGCCGGCCTGCTGGCGGACCAGACCATCAACCGGATCACCCTGTTCGCCCTCATCCTGGCGCTGGGTCTGCTGGTGGACGATGCCATCGTAGTGGTGGAGAACATCCATCGGCATCTGCACAAAGGGGTGAAAAGCCTGAAGGACAAGGCGCGGGTGATCATCACCGCCACCAACGAGACCGGCAAGCCCACCATCATCGCCACCTTCGCGGTGATCCTGGCCTTCATCCCGATGGCCTTCGTCACCGGCATGATGGGACCCTACATGGCACCCATCCCTTTCAACACGCCGGTGGCGATGCTGGCCTCGCTCATCATCGCCTACATGGTGACACCCTGGATCGCACAGCGCTGGATGCCCTGCAAGATCAGCGAGCCCACCATGGAGGAGCGGGATGCCGAGGAGCGTGACTGGATCCATCGTACCTATTACCGGTTGGCGACGCCGCTGGTGGAGGGGACCTGGCAGCGCTGGGTGCTGTTCTTCGTGGTGCTGGCGATGATGATCGGTGCCCTGTGGCAGCCCGCCTGGCAGTTCTTCCGTCCGTCCGGCATCGGCGGGCCCATGACCCCGGGCACGGTGGAGCTGAAAATGCTGCCCAAGGGCAACAAGAACACCTTCAACATCACCATCGACATGCCGGAGGGTACGCCGCTGGAGATGACCGACGGAGTGGCGCGAGAGGTGGCCGATGTGCTGCGCGCCTATCGCTATGTCACCGACTACGAGACCTTCGTGGGTCAGGCGGGACCGGTGGATTTCAACGGCATGCTACGCGGTGCAGTGTTGCGTCGCGGACCGCATCTGGCGGAGATCCGGGTCAACCTGGTGGACAAGCGGGAACGCAGCCTCAAGTCCGAGGCCATCGTGCTCGAGTTGCGGGAGTTGCTGCGGCCGGTGATGCAGGCCCATCCGGGCGCCAACATCAAGCTGGTGGAGGATCCGCCCGGTCCGCCGGTGCGCGCCACCGTGCTGGCCGAGCTCTACGGGCCGGATTCGGAGGTACTTGCCGAGCTGGTGCGCAAGGTGCGGGCCGAGTTCGAGCAGACCTATGATCTGGTGGATATCGACGACTCCCTGGGAGACGATCAGGTGGAGTACCGTATCGAGGTGGACAAGGAAAAGGCGGCCCGGCTGGGGATCTCCACCGCCCGGGTGCTGCAAACCGTCGGCTCCTTCCTGGGCGGTTTCGACCTGGGGGCGGTGCACGACGAGAATGAGCGCCACCCGGTGAAGATCCACGTGCGTCTGCCGCGGGAATACCGGGCCCATCTCTCCGATCTGGGGCAGATCTATATCAGCGATCGGGAAGGGCGTCCCATCTCCCTGGCTTCCCTGGCCAGGATTCACGAGGTGGTGGCTTCCAAGCCGGTCTACACCAAGGATGGGCATGTGGTGGCCTACGTGTCGGCCGAGCCGATGCGCGGTTCGCAGGTCTATCCGCTGCTGGACCTGGACGGCCGGCTGGACGGCATGGAGCTGGGCAGCGCCGGCAAGTTGACCACCGCCGGGCTGAAATTCGTCTCGGTGCAACCGGAGGATACCTACAATTATCAGCTGTTGTGGGACGGGGAGATGCGCCTGACCCTGGACGTGTTCCGGGATCTGGGCTCGGCGTTCATCGTGGCGCTGGTGCTGATCTATCTGCTGCTGGTGGCCTACTACGCCAACTTCACCACCCCGCTGCTGGTGATGGGCGCCATACCGCTCACCATGATCGGCATCTTCCCCGGCCACTGGATTCTGCAGCAGCCGTTCACCGCCACCTCGATGATCGGCATGATTGCGCTGGCCGGTATCGTGGTGCGTAACTCGCTGTTGCTGATCGATTTCATCATCGACTACCGGGCGAAGGGGAATGATCTGAAGACCGCGGTACTGGAGGCGGGCGCGGTGCGTACCCGGCCCATCCTGCTCACCGCACTGGCGGTGATCGCCGGAACCTCCATCATGATCAGCGACCCTGTGTTCGGCGGGCTCGGGATCTCCATGGCCTTCGGCACCCTGGCTTCCACCGTGCTGACGCTGTTCGTGATCCCGCTGGCCTATTACCGCTGGCAGCGGAACAAGCCATCGGCGCCGAGGGTCGAGGCCACGGCTTGTGAAACCAACTGATGTGTGAGAAACCGAGAGGAGGTCTGTCATGACTGTTGAACGTTTGATTCGTATCATTGCCGGCAGCTTCATTCTGCTGTCCCTGTTCCTGGCCTGGGCAGTGAATGGCATTCCACTGTTCGATGGCCCCAACTGGCTCTGGTTCACCGCGTTTGTCGGTGCCAACCTGCTGCAATCCGGCTTCACCCGCTGGTGTCTGATGGCCCAGATTCTCAGCAAACTGGGTGTTCCGTCCGGCTGCGTGGAGAGTGGCAGTAAGTGCTGAGTTTTGCCGATTGAAATCATGGTGAACGAGAAGGAACAGGCAGGTTTGATCGAGGGAAAAGACATCCAAGCCGCGGCGGAAGGGCTGAAGGCCATCGCCCACACCACGCGGCTGGATGTCCTCTGCCATCTGCAGAAAGGGCCGATGACCGTCAACGAGCTGATGGCGGTTACCGGCACCACCCAGTCCAACCTCTCCCACCATTTGGCCAAGATGCGGGCCATGGGGCTGGTGGAGGCGCGGCGTGAGGGAAACTGCGTGTACTATTCCCTGGCGCATTCCGGCTACGCCGATCTCATCCAGGTGCTGCGCAACATCTATTGCAAGGGAGACGGGCAGGGCGCATAGGATCCGAATCACTCGTCAGCCGGCCTTTCTTTACGCCACCGGCTTCCTGGACTATAAGAAAGGGACGCGAGAGGCGCAGTAAAGTCGGAGGGATGGATGAAGTTGCTCGTTACCGGAGGGACCGGGTTCATCGGCCGCCACCTGTGCCGGCTGCTGAACGAGCAGGGACACAGCGTCACCGTACTGACGCGAAACCCCGCCGAAGGAGCACGGCTCCTCGGAGATGGTATCGGTTTCATCTCCGATCTCGAGGCGCTGAGTTCCACCGATCATTTCGATGTTCTCATCAACCTCGCCGGGGCACCCATCTTCGGCAGGCGCTGGACGGCGCAGCGCAAGCGGATTATTCATGACAGCCGGATCGGCACCACGGCCAAGTTGATCGCATTCATTGCACGGTGTGAACGTAAGCCCGAGCTGCTGATCAGCGGGTCGGCCATTGGCTTCTACGGTGATCAAGGGGACCGGGTACTGGATGAAACCGCCGAAGGCCATCCCGAATTCGCCCATACGTTGTGCCGGGACTGGGAGGCGGAGGCAGCGAAGGCCCGGGAACATGGTGTCCGGCTCTGCATCCTGCGGACCGGCCTCGTGGTAGGGGAAGGGGGTGGGTTCCTGCAACCCATGTTGCTGCCATTCCGGCTGGGGCTGGGTGGACGGCTGGGTTCCGGTGACCAGTGGATGTCCTGGATCCACATGGCGGACTATCTCGCCATGATTCAGATGCTGCTGGAAGATGCTTCACTCCAAGGCGTCTACAACGCCACCGCGCCGAACCCGGTGACCAACCGGGAGTTCACCGAGACACTGGCCCGGGTGCTGCATCGTCCGGCACGGTTGCCCGTGCCGGCGTGGGCACTGCGTCTGATGTTGGGCGAGATGTCCGGATTGCTCCTGGGTGGGCAACGGGTGCTGCCGATCCGCTTCCAGCAGGCGGGGTTCCGGTTCCGCTATCCCGAGTTGGAGCCGGCCTTGCGACAAGTGCTCTCCCACTGATTATCCCTTCGCCCATCCATCAATGGGGTCAGAGACAATCGTTCGTACGCGGGAGAGTTCCCGGTGGGGCGTTCGCAACGGGAACGAGAAACGGCCGGCCCCCGCGAGGTCAACGCCTGGTGGTGAGGTTCGACCACTGATAGAGTAGCAGTCCGGCCAGGATGACGGCCGTTCCCCACCAGATGCGCGGCTCCACCCGCTCTCCGTTCAACCACTGTCCGAGCAGGAGTGCCAGCACGGGTGTGACCAGGGTGATCAGGGCGATCACCCCCGCCGGCAAGTGGCGCAGGATATGGTAGTAGAGGGTGAAGCCCACTACCGAACCGGCGATCCCGAGATAGAGAATGGAACCGGCGGTTTGCAGGGAGAGGGTCACGGGCATGGTGTCCCCGCTCCCCAGCCAGGTCAGGAGTGACAGGGAGGCGGCCACCACCAGTGCACCGCCGTTGATGGCCATCGGGTGCAAGCGGATCCCATCCCCGAGACGTTTCACCCAGACGCTGCTGGCCGAATGGATCAGCATCGAGATCAACATGGCAGCGATGCCCACCCAGGAGCCGTTCTCCCACTGCCGGCCCGCCTCGAAGATGAGGCTCAACCCCGCCAATCCCAGAAGTGTTCCCGCCACCTTGGGAAGTGTCAGAGCCTGTTCGCCCAGCCAGACCGCCGCCATCACTCCGGTGGCCAGCGGAGTGAGGCCGAAGATGACCGCGATGAGCCCCGACGGGATGTATTGCGCGCCCCAATAGACGGTCAACAGCCCCCCGTAGATCCCCAGGCCGGCGGCCAGATAGAGCCGGACTGCGCCCAGATGCCAGGGAAAAGCGATCCGCATCAGCCGAAGCAGGGCGAGGCAGAGCAAGACGCCCACCACCAGCCGCGCCATCAAGCCGAACAGGAATGAACTGCCGATGACGCTCCACTGGATGGCCAGCGGCGTGGTGGACCAGATGAGGATGACGCCGATATAAGCAGCCGGTACCGACACGAAATCGCCCTCGCCGGAAAAATTAAAAGGCCGCAGATCTCGATGAAAACCTGCGGCCTCGGTGATCCATTCGAAAACGGTGCCTGGAGGATGTCGCCCGCCCATTCCCGAAATGCAGGAGAGCGGAACGGCATCGCCACCCGGCGCGCCTCCATTCGCCTCCCGAGGGTGCCTCGGGAGGCGGATTTACGGGTTCAGTGTGGCGTTGGGCAACCTCTTTTGTCAAGCGCGGCATACCCGCGTATGGGTGGGTGAAACGATGTCCCCCGTCACGAAAAGGGTGTGTGACCGGAACCCGTATGGATGCGGTTCCTGGAAAAAATTTCGATCGTCAGGGAACCGGATCCCTGCCCGGTGCGTGAAGAACCTATGAGTCTACCAACAACGATGGAGCCCATGACATGAATGCAAAACCGTTCGCCCTAGTTCCCCTCGTCATTGCCCTGGCAGCCTGTGGCGGCAGTGACAGCGAGTCTTCCGCTGCGCTTGGCGGCGGCAGCGTTTCGGTTCTGATTACCGACGATCTGAGCCGGAATTACAACGAGGTTTGGGTCGAGGTTCGTTCCATCAGTGCCGTCGCCCCGGACGGGCAACGAGTGGTGCTGTTCGAGGATGCCACCGGCCGGACCTTCAACTTGAGTCAGCTGGTCAATATCGGAACCCTGGTGGATACGCAGGTGGTCACCCCCGGTACCTATACCTCATTCGAGATCGTTCTGAGCAATGGGGTCACACTGGTCGATCCGTCCGGCAATCTGCTCGAAGCGAGGTTCGACCAGAGTGGTTCCCCCGTTCACACCGTCACAGTGAATGGCAATCTGGTGGTCGACCCAAATCGTTCCTCTACGCTGGTACTCGATTTCGATCTGGCCAATTTCACCTATGACTCGGCCACCAACACCGTTACGCCGGTGGTGATCCAGAAGGATCCCAACGCCTTGGCGCAGGCCGTCGCCTCCCTGCGGGGCGAGATCCGGTCCATCGACGGTCCTGACCGCTTCGTACTGGCGCCTGCGGGTGGTGGTGCCGTCATCACCGTGAGTCTCCACAACAGTGCCGCCGTCACCGACCCGGCCACCAACACCATTGCCCCCGATACCACCCCGTTGCAAAACGGCATGGCCGTCCGTGTTTCGGGTGGGTACGATGCCGATAGCCGCACTATAACCGCCATCAGTGTCGTGATCGAGCGTTCCACCACCCCCGTCGTCTTGCGTCACGAGGTGGAGGGGTATGTGACCTCGGTGGCGGGTTCCGTGGTCGAACTCGATGTCAAGGAGGCGACCTTTCGTCCCGGCAGTAATATCCTTGCCATCGACGTCGGCAATGCCCTCTTCACCAAAGGTGATCTGGCCATGCTGGCCGCGGGTCAGTCGGTCGAGATCAAGGGCGACTGGGATGGCAACGCCTTCAGTGCCGCGGTGGTCGAGATCGAAGGAGCGCCGCGGAATGCCGCCGGACACGGCTATGACGACGATTATGCCGAGATCGAGGGCACCGTCACCGATGTGACCGACACCACCGTGACCCTCACCGTGCGGGAGTACGAGCATACCAGCGGGGTTGCCGTGGGCCAGAGCATCACCGTCGATCGCAGCAACGCTTGGTACAAGTACGGGGATGCTTCCTGCCTCGCCTCCGGCATGGGGATCGAGATCAAAGGGGCCTTCAGCAGGGACTCGATGACGGCCTTCGTCATCGAATACGATGACAACAGCTGTTACGGCGCCTACGGAGGGGGTGGGTACGCCGAGATCGAGGGTATCGTCACCGATATGACCGACACCACCGTGACCCTCACTGTCCAGGAGTATGAGCATACCAGCGGCATCACCGTGGGCCAAAGTATCACTGTCGATCGCAGTGACGTTTGGTACAAGGATGGGGATGTCTCCTGTCTCGTTCCCGGTAGGCGGATCGAGGTCGAAGGCTCCTACGACGGCACCGTCATGGATGCCTTCGTGATCGAGTTCGAAGATGGCGGTTGTCGCGGTTTCTCTCATGACGGGGATTATCCCGAGATCGAGGGTGTCGTGGCGGAGGTTACCGCCGATGCCATGATCGTGATCGTCCACGAGTATGAATATGTCAGTGGAATCACCTATGGCCAGCGTATCACCGTCGATCGCAGCGGTGCCCGCTATGACGACGGCAGCGCCTCCTGCCTGGCCCCGGGCGCAAGGGTCGAGGTGGAAGGCAGTTACGACGGCTCCGTGATGCGGGCGCGAGTGATCGAGTTCGAGGACGGGCGTTGCGGTTACCACGACTGAATGTGGATGCCCTTGCTCGCACTTGAATCGGAACGAGACCCCGGGGGGGGCAGATACCGCCGGGGTCTTAGTTTTCTCGGATGGGAGCAATCCCCGTCAATCCGCTGGACAGGTCAGGATGGCGTAGCGTGATACCGAGCTCTTTCAACATCTTGCGGTTGTCGATGCGCCGTGACTCATCCAGGTAGGATCGCATGGCAGGGGAGATCCGCCGAACCGCTTCCGCACGGGAGATCTCCGGGCACCGGGGCAGACCCAGGGCGTCGGCGACGGCGTGGAAATAGTCGGTCATGGTGCTCTCCTGGCCATCGGTGACGTTGTAGAGAATGACCCCGGTGTGCCGATGACGGGCGGCCGCAAGACAGACGCGGGCGAGGTCGTCGGCATGGATGCGGTTGGAATAAGGGGATTCTTCCGGGCGAAGGACTGGATGACGCTGGCGGATCCGTTCCACCGGTAGCCGTTCGCGGCTGTAGATGCCGCCGACGCGCAGGATGACCCCAGGGACGCCGGCCTTCTCGGCCCAGCGCGTCAGTCGCCGCTCGGCATTCAGGCGGCGTCGGGCACGATCGGTCCGGGGATTGGGCGGGGTGGCTTCATCCACCCACTTGCCGCATTGATCCCCATAGACACCGGTGGTGCTGATATAGACGATTTTGAGTGGCAGGTTGTCGGGGGTCAGTGTTTCCAGCCAGTTTGCCATCCGCGGATCGTCCGTTCCTTTCCGGGGCGGAGGGGCAAAGTAGTATACCAGCCGTCCCTTGCAGGAGATGGCGTCGAGTGTCGACGGCCGGTCCAGATCGGCCGGCACGACATGGAGCCCATTCATCGGTGCCGGGGTTCGGGAGAGCGCGGTCACCTCGCTGCCGTGTTGCAACTCGAGTCTTGCGACGCGCTGTCCGATGTCACCATGACCGACGATGAGGATTTTCAAAGTGGTTTCTTCTCCGTTGGGGATGGGTTACAGTTTACCGCATGTTCCCAGTAGATTTCGCGAGGCTTCGTCATGAAACGGGATCCCCGGCTGCGCGCGCTCTCCAGTGATCACCACCGGGCTCTGGTGATGGCCCGCAGGATGGCGCGGGAGGGAACGGCGGAGACACCCGATCCGCGAGTGTTGGGGGAGATCGAGGCGTTCTGCCGAGAGGAACTGGCACCCCATTTCACGCAGGAGGAAGAAATCTTGTTGCCGGCGCTGGAGCGGCATGGGGAGAGTGCGTTGGTGGAGCGGACGCTTCGGGAACATGCCGAAATGATGTCGCTGGCGGAGCGGCTGAACGAGCCGGATGCTCTGGTGGCCTTTTCCCGCTTGTTGAAGCAGCATGTCCGTTTCGAGGAGCAGGAGCTGTTTGATGTGGCACAGGCGAAGCTGGACGAGACGGAACTGGAACGTATCGCCGACCGGTCTCATCCCTTGGATTGATCACCCGGGATGCCGTTTCCCTTTTTTCACCCTTCGGGCGGTGGTCGGTATCGCTCCGATCACGTTTCGTCGGCCACCCGTTTGAAAACAGTGTAGTGGCACTTGGGACAGGGCGGGATGCGACTGGGCCGGTGGAAGTGGAGGCGTTCGCCGCAGGAGACGCACTCCAGGGTTCCGGGACCGGTGATCTCGCCGGTGTGGTAACGAACCGTGGACTGGAGTTGCTGTTTGAATTTCAGGAATTCCACGGTCGCCTTGTCCGCGACGCTGAGGAACAGATCGGCCAGCCGTTCCTCGATCAGCCTGATGTCGAACCGTAACCAGTCCTTCAGTTCCTGCATTTCATCGCTGCTGAGATAAGCTGCGGCATCCTCGACGTCACGGCGCAGGTATTCAGCGATCTTCTCCGCTTCTTCTCGGGTCAGTTCACCCAGTTCCACCGCTTTGTCCCGGGCCTGTTCGATGGCGTGGCGCAGCCTCGGCGCCTCTTCTTCCACCGTCTTCTCCATGAATTCCTTCACCCGCTCCAGCATGCGCTCGTAGCCGTGGATCAGTTTTTCTTCCTGGTTCTGTTTCTGTTCAGTCATGGCTCGTTTCCCGTTTGTTGATTCAGTGGGCAATGTCTTCCTCTTTTCTCGCGTTGGTGGTTTTTTTCTCCGTCCCTTCATCGGAGATGCCCAGTATCCGGTCCACCTCTTCACCGCTGAGGATTTCCTTCTTCTCCAGCTCCCGGGCCAGCTCGTCCAATAGCTCCCGCTTCTCGGTGAGGATGGTCTCGGCCCGCTGCCGTGCTTCGTCCACCAGTTCCTTGACCTCCTCATCGATCAGTCGGGCGGTCTCCTCGCTATAGTTGCGTTCTTCCTGGCTTTCCACTCCAAGGAAGGCGAGCTGTTGCCGCTTGCCCCAGGTGAGGGGCCCCAGCCGCTTGCTCATGCCGAGCTGCGTGACCATGTTGCGGGCGATCTCGCTGGCCCGTTCCAGATCGTTGGCGGCTCCACTGGAGACGTCGCCGAAGACGATGGCTTCGGCCGTGCGTCCACCCAGCAGGATGGCCATCTGGTCTTTCAGCTCCTGTTCAGTGGAGAGAAATTTCTCTTCCTCGGGCAGTTGCAGTGTGTAGCCCAGCGCCGCCACACCGCGCGGGATGATGGAGACCTTGTGTACCGGCTCACCGGTGGGCACATTCTTGGCCACCAGGGTGTGTCCCGACTCATGGTAGGCGACGCGGTGCTTCTCGTCGGGGTTCATCACCCGGTGTTTTTTCTCCGGACCTGCAAGCACACGGTCGATGGCGGCCTCGAAGTCCTCCATGGTGACGGCATCGTGTTTGTGGCGTACGGCGAGGATGGCCGCCTCGTTGGCGATGTTGGCCAGATCGGCGCCCACGAACCCCGGAGTACGCTGGGCGACCACCTTGAGATCCACGTCATCGGCCAGCTTCATCTTGCGGGTATGCAGTCTGAGGATGGCGATGCGTGCCTCCAGGTCCGGTTTGTCCACCACGATCTGGCGATCGAAACGGCCGGCCCGCAGCAGCGCCTTGTCCAGGATCTCCGGCCGGTTGGTGGCGGCCAGCACCACCACCCCCACCGACGGATCGAAGCCGTCCATCTCGGTCAGCAGCTGGTTGAGGGTCTGCTCCCGCTCGTCGTGCCCGCCCATCACCGGGCCGATGCCGCGGGCGCGGCCGATGGCGTCCAGCTCGTCGATGAAGATGATGCAGGGGGCCTTCTGGCGCGCCTGGTCGAACAGTTCCCGCACCCGGGCCGCCCCAACTCCTACGAACATTTCTATGAATTCCGAGCCGCTGATGTTGAAGAAGGGGACACCGGCCTCACCGGCCACCGCCCGTGCCAGCAGGGTCTTTCCAGTACCGGGTGGTCCTACCAGCAAGACCCCTTTCGGCATCCGCCCGCCCAATTTCTGGATGGATTTGGGATCCTTGAGGAATTCGATGGTTTCCGCCAGCTCCTGTTTGGCTTCCTCATTGCCGGCAACGTCGTCGAAGGTTACCTTGACGTCACCCTCTGGATGGATACGGATGCGGTTTCCAATACTGAGAAATCCCTTGCCCGCCGGGCCCATGCGCCTCATCAGCCAGCCCCAGAGCAGAAACAGCACTCCGAAAGGTAATACCCAGTTGAAAAAGAAATTACTGAGCCAGTTGTCTCCACTACGTACCTTGTAGGTGACACCGGCCTTCTCCAGCTCCTTGGCCAGATCGGTGTTCCATAGAGGTACGGTGACGAACCGGCGGGGCTGCTGGGTCTTGGGATCCTTCAGGGTCAAGGTTCCGGTGATGAGCCGCTCGGTGACGACTGCCTCCGCCACTTCACCCTTCTCCACATGTTTGAGGAACTCACTGTATGGGATCTCCTGTTGCTGTACCTTTTCGGCACTCTGCCAGAGATAGAGTGATGCAATCAGAAACAGGATATAGGCCAGCAGCGTGAACTCCGGGCGCTGCCAGAACTTGAGCTGCGGTGGCCGGTTGATGTCCAGCTTGCCGTTGTTCTTTCCTGTTGAGAAGTTGTTTTGCATCTTCGCCACTCCTTGCCGCCAGGGCTCTATAGATAAGTATGGACCCAGCGGACGATATCTGCCGCGCCCATGGCGCCGGGTTGGCGAGCCACCTCCTCGCCCCCTTTGAACAGAACCAGGGTGGGGATACTGCGGATCCCATACTGGGCGGCCAGTATCTGCTCTTTTTCCGTGTTCACCTTGGCCAGCCGGATACGGGGCTCCAGTTGGGCCGTTGCTTGGGTGAAGGCGGGTGCCATCATCTTGCAGGGACCACACCAGGGAGCCCAGAAATCCACCACCACCGGCAGGTCGTTTCGGTTGATGTGTTGCGGGAAGTTTAGGGCGGTCAGCTCGATGGGTTGTCCGGTGAACAGGGGTTTACCACACTTTCCGCATTTGGGTTTGTCTTCCAGCCGTTCCTGCGGGATCCGGTTGACGGTGTCACAGTGAGGGCAGACTATATGGATGGGACTGCTCATTCTCGGCTCCTTTTCGGATTTGCTTGTAGACCTAATCTGAATGTGAGGCCATTTGTGGTGATTTCAAATGAAGCGGGAGGTTCGTAAAAAGAGACCACCCATCATTAAGCTGTGTTGATGGAAAAACTCAGGGGATTTGCTTTTTCGAAAGCTGTTTCTGGACTGTCAGTTCAAGACGTTTGTCTAGGCCAAGGATCTCGATGGTGGAGTAGTTTTCCGCCGGGATCTGTACCAGTACACAGGGATGTGTGATGACTGCTGCGACCAAGGCGTCGGGTTTTGGGGTGTGGAATAGCAGCCAGAGCCTCCCCATCCCTTTCTGGACGGTAAAAGGGGGCGTATTGAGTGAGAGTGAGTATCCTGCAGTAGGTCTTTCCCCCGCGGAGACATAGACCACCCGCCAGTAACGGAAATCAATGACCGGCAGGGCAGGAGTGGAAGAAGAGAGTATCGAACCACGCAACCGGCTTGCCATACGCTGCAGCTGCTCCTGGTTGTTGATCAGCATGGCTTGAGGTTCCTTTGTGCTGGCTTTGCATTGGATTGCAGAGTCCAGTATCCGCACCGCTCCCCGCATTGTTCCGGCGTGATTAGCAGAGGGCAGGGTACAGCCTGCCAGTAGCAGAAGTAGCAGCGAGAGAGAGAGCCGTAAGTCAGTCATGGGCAATTCGGGAGAAGCTTGGTCGTGATGATGTGGGTTTCCCTTCGCTTAACGCTTGCAAGATGATGTCGAAGTTGGTACCGAAATTGATACCGTCCTTTTCACCTTGGACTTCAATGGGCTGAAGGCGTTCAATGGTAGGATAGCCGCCGCATGCTTCCCCGGGATCGCAAATCTCCCCATCGTCATCCAGATCGGTGCCGGCAACGACGAAATAGCGTCCGGCAGGGACCTGATCGAATCTGTAGCGATAGCTACCATTCAGATTGTCTGCTTGAGTGGTGCGTATGGTTTTCAGGGTATCTGGTTCCACTAAAATGAAGTAAAGGTGGCCAGTGTTTCCTTTCTCATGGGGCTGGCCCACTTGAAGGGTGACCGGGATTGAGAGGCTGGCGGTGGTATCGGTCTGCAATACAATGGTGGCCCGATAGACCCCTTCGACCAGTAAAGTGCGATCCACTGTAACGGTGAAAGTGCCTTCGCTGCCATCGATGGATGGGGGATCCACAACCAGCCAATCGGCATCGTCTGTCACCGCAGTAATGGAAAATTCGCCACCTCCGGCATTGCGGGTGGAGAAAGTGAGTTGGTTGATGAATGGACCGAAATCCAGGGGGCCGGTGTGATCGATGGCAAGTACCGGGGGGAGGGATATGTTGATGTTTTCCACCGCCTTTAGGGCATCGAGAAGGCCATAACCGAAGAGATCGTCGCGGCCAGTGGCCCCGAGATCGATGGTCAGTTTTCCGGTCTCCAGCAAAGTGGTGAAGCGGTCGGGATCCAGTCCGGGATCGAGGGACTTCATGATCGCTGCCACCCCGGCCACGTGCGGGGTTGCCATGGAGGTCCCCTGGGCGAAGGAGTAAACGGGCTTGCGTGTAGCGGAGGTGTCGTCCACCAGGGTGCTGAGGACACCATCGAAATAGCCATCGCCATCGCTGTCCACGGCAGTGTTTCCTCCGGGGGCGGCAATGTCCACCGTGGGTCCGAAATTGGAGTAAGGGGCCCGTTGTTGCCCCATGGTGACCGCGCTGACGGAGATAACGCCATCGTATGCCGCTGGATAACTGGGCAGATTGCTGTTGTCATTACCAGCGGCCGCCACCACAATGACCCCCGCCTCGCGGACCGCATTGTATTCCGCCTGTTCAGTCATCGAAAAGCCGGGGCCGCCGAGGCTGAGGTTTATGATGTCTGCCCGTTGCGGTGGCACGGTCCCTGAATCATTGCTTAGCCCTGCGGCGTAACGGATTCCTTGAATGATGTCGTACGTAGTACCGCCGCCTCGGCCGAGCACCCGGATTGGCATGATTCGCGTGTTGGTGCCCCAACTGATACCGGTCACCCCGGTGCCATTGTTTGCCAGTGCAGCGATGGTACCCGCCACGTGGGTGCCGTGGAAAGAGCTTCCCCCCGGTGTGGCGTTGTCGCCTGGATCGTCCGGGTTGTCGTCGATACCATCTCCGTCTCCGGCGATGGAGGGGTTGGATATGAAATCATAGCCGCTGTCGAGAAGATTGGCCTCTAAATCCGGATGGGCAAGAAAAACGCCGGTGTCCACAACGGCGACAATCACCTGTTTGGCATTACCGTTTGGCAATGTAGTAACTTCCCATGCCTGAGGCAGATTGATTAAGGGGAGATTCCATTGCAACGGATAGTGTTCATCGTTCGGTATCGCAGCGGCCCGTCGGATATAGTTGAGATCGGCTGTTTCTATGTCGGGACGCAAACGAAGTGCCTTGACCGTTTCAATGGTCTCCCGTTTCAGTTGCTCGATGGCGGATTCCTGGTCGTTCACCGAAGCCATCCGTATCCCCAGCGCTTGTCGGATGTGTTGTCGTTGTATCGCGTCACCCAGGGAGAAAAGGATGGGTTGTCCCGGGGCTCCCTGTTTAGGAATCAGGCCTGTGGAGGCAGCAAGCAGTTCGGGAGCGGAGGCAGCGCTCATGGGATCGTCATTTTCCCTGAAACGGACGATGATCTCACCGGCAACGAAAGGCGGTTGCTCTTGTGCGGCGAGAGTTGCAGGTTGTCCGATAGTGAGTAGATAGTTCGAGGCGCCACGGATGGAGCGTACAAATATATAGTAGCTGCCGCTGTCGGGAATACGGATGGTCTCCGTGGAAGAGGTGCTGCTGATGGAGTAGGCTACCGGTCGAGTGTCGATGTTAATCTCGGCAGTGTTATAGATTTCGATGTCCAGATCAATGGCGTAGGGATCGGTGGGATCATGGTCGCTAATGAAGAGGGTGATGGCCTGTCCCTTCGCCAGAGTTGCCTGATAGACATCAGTGCTGTCACCTTGTTCGGCAAACTTGCCGTGGCCCACACCGATACGGGAGACGAAGCCCCCGACCAGCACCGGATTAGGCAACGGCTGGGCAGTGGAAGGGGTATCGTTGGTTTTGAAGGGTGCGCTGGCATCATTGACATCACCATCCACCGTGACCCCGATGGCAGAGGTGACATTCCCGCTTAAGGCAAAGGAGGGAGGAGTATCGCTGGAATTTCTGTCGCAGCCACCCAGTGCCAGAGCGATCAGTACTGTAAGCAAGAGGCGCTTGCTCATCCTTTGGCCCCGAGAGCTGTTTTTCGGCAGTATGGTTCGGTGGATGTTGGAAAAAACATGAGTCAAGTCAGAAATTACTGACCTTTTAAATCGGCTGCGAATCCGGTTTCTGAAGGAACGCCTATTCTCATGATGAGGTGCTCTAAAAAGAGACGACAGGCTTGGTTCCGGCAAGACAGAAGCCCTTTCATGACTGGCATTTTACATGCTTAAGATTTTCCTTGTATAATTAAATAGATAGCGATTGGTTCTCGAGAAACCTCCGCTCTCTTGTATCTTCTGTGTCTTCTAAATCTAAAGAATCAAGGAATAACAATAATGCGCTGTTTTCCCGTTTCTGCGAGCGATGAATGTTTATTTTTCTCCTGTGTATCCCGGTCTTGCAAATGTTTGATCGGGGTTGCGGTCATTCTGCTTTCATGTTGGCCAAAGACCAATTTGCTGGCCAAGGGGGAGGTGACTGATATCTATTCGATACAGGGTGATGCAACAATGCAAACCCAGTACGTCGAAGCAGGGAACAGCTATCTCTGGGGACAGGGAAACGATGGTCAGGGAACCGGTGGTGATCGACTGATCGAAGGTTTTTCCTTGGACAATGGAGCCACTCGTTATGAGTATCAACGGGTGGCCGACATGGTGCGGATTGTGCGTACCAGTGCGGCGACACCATGTGGCCTATTCGCAGAAACCACGGGAAACGTCCGTTCTTATCGACCTGATTTTCCGGGGAACCCGGATGGCAGTGGCTGTGACATGGCTGTGGTTATGGCGGGACGGGTGATCAATGTGGGGGTGCTGGACCTGTTCAACAACGCCGGGGCTGCGGGAAAGAATGTCGAGCGGGTGGATTTCATATTCAACGACGGTATCTTCGTGGCACAACCGGCAGGTTCAGGTCACGTAGTGACCGAGAAGTCCGGAAACAACAATGTGAAAATTGCAGCGATTCTTTCCCTTGATGGGTCCGGCAATCCGGCCTCCTACGGTCCCCTGATCGAAGTCCATGCCCATGCGGGTACGCCCAACATTGGTTGCCCGAACCCGGCTACCGATATCTGTTACGGTGTTCCGAACGATCCATGGAGCATCGAATATCTTCACACTGCCGATGCCGGTACGCCCCCCACGAGGGTCGGCGGCGCCGCCGAGTCGATGGGATTGGCGTTTGTCTCCCAAACTGACCTGGGATTGTCCCAGGGAGAGACCTATTACGGTTTTTCCTATTTTGCGCCGGATGTGGATGCCGCGGTGCATACCCTTACCGATCCTGCCTCCTTTCCGGGGAATACTGATGCGGCTAACCGTGGTCCTGGTGACGCCGATCTGCATGGGGGAACCGCCGGTCTCTTCGTACTGACGACTTTGCTGAAAAATGTCACGGGAGATGTGGTGGATTCGGCGAGTAACGGTATTTCCGCCGTAACCATCCAGCTCTATCGTGACGATGGTGATACTCCGGGCAGATATGATCCCAATGACTCCTTGTTGCAGACCACGGAGACGGATGCTGGTGGATCATTCATTTTTACCCGGGTGCTGGCGGGTGACTACATCATTCGGGTGGATGCCGCTGACAGTGATCTGGCGACGCCTGGCTATACCACCGCAACGGATGCCTTGGCCATTACGGTGGATGGTACGGATTTGACTGGTCAGCGATTCGTGTTTGCACTGCCGGTTATCAGCGGAAGTGTGTTCATCGACAGGAACGAAAATGGGGTTCTCGACAGTGGAGAAGAGGCCCAGGGTGTGACGCTCCGTCTCTTTGCAGATGCAGCGATGCAGCTCCAGATTGGAGAAGATGTGCGAAGTGGAGCTGACGGTGCCTTCTCCATGGGTGGTGTACCGAACGGCACTTACTATCTGTTTGTGGATCAGGGAAGCGCTCCATCACTGGCTGATCTTATTGGTGGCAGTGACAATCCATTGGAGGTAACCGTGAGCGGTGGCAGCGATGTCAACGTCGTGTTTCCTTTCACCATCCGGCCTCCGGTGGTCTGGACCTTGAACGGTAGCGTGTTCTTGGATGTTGATGGTAACGGGCAGCAGAATGGAAGCGGTGAACCTGGGGTTGGACAGATTACGGTAATGCTCTATGACACCGCGGGTAATCAGGCCGGATCCCTCGATACTGACGAAGGTGGAGGATTCACGTTTGATGGGGTATTGGCCGGTGAGTACACCTTGCAACTGGACTCAGCCGATCTCCCGAGGGGCTATGCGCTTTCGACTGATTACGACCTTGTTCCCGTGACGTTGCAAGATGACGTGAGTCTCCTGATCCCGCTGAGCGTGGATCATGACGGAGACGGGGTTGTTGATGACGAGGACCTCGATGACGACAACGACGGCATCCTCGATACCGCTGAAAGGAAAGCGGGGAGCGATGTGGATACTGATGGAGATGGTATCGTTGATCGGCTGGATCGGGACAGTGACAATGATGGGATTCTCGATGCATTTGAATCGGGTGCCGTACGGATAACGGTGCAAGATGGATATGTTGCTGGGACTGCAGGTCCCAATGGATTGCCGGATGCGGTGGAAAGCGGTAGTGAAACCGGTATGGTGAACTATGGAACCCCAAGGGACAGTGATGGGGACGGTGTACCGGATTTTTTGGATCTGGATTCCGACAACGATGGGATTACGGACGTCATCGAGGCGGGAGGAATCGACGAAGAGCCTGATGGCCGTCTCGGTGACGCTTTGTCCCCGCAGGTGGATGAGTGGGGACTGTCTAGTGGTTGGGTGAATGTTCCTGCGGATACCGACGGAGATGGTATCCCGGATTACCTGGAATTGGATTCCGATGCTGACACCATAAAGGATGTGGTCGAGGCGGGATATGAAGACCGTGATAGGGATGGAGTAGTAGACGATTTCTCCGATCCCGATGGGGATGGTGCTGGCAATCCCGCCGGATTTAGTTCGTTCCTCAAGCTTCCAGACAAGGACTCCGACGGCGTGCCGGACTATCGGGAGAAAGATACCCTGCCACGCCTGGAAACCGGTCTGAACGGCATGGGTTGTATGGTGGGCAGCAACCGTTCGCTGGATCCATTGTTCCCATTACTAGTGCTGGTCTCCCTGTTCCATCTGTTTGGAAAACAGCGCGGGAATGAAAACCGGGGTGGAGCACGGCGGGATGCGGCATCTGTTGTTTTGGCAGGACTGATTCTGATGACAGTTCCGGCCGTTTCAATCAGTGCAGAAGAAGGCTTTGCAGGCCGTTGGTACGGGAGTATCGGCGTAGGATTGTCCGAACTGGAGCCGGATCCCAATAGCACTGTTTATACCAATGAGGAAACCCGGAGCAGCGGTGGCAAGCTGACACTCGGCTATGATTGGTCGGAACGCTTCAGTATCGAAGCCTATTATGCTGATCTGGGCGAAGCAAGGATTGGCAGCACGGTTCCGGTGGTTGCTGGCGGCACAATCGAATACAAGGACTATGGTTTGAGCGGTCTTTATTATCTCTACAAACAATACAACACCCGTCGTGGCTTGGGTGTATTTGCCCGTGCTGGTGTGGGAAAGATGGAAAACAGGACCGATCTTCCCTATAAGCGGCTGAACGATGAACACCTTTTGTTTGGTATTGGCTTCGAATACGGATTTTCCAATGGCCTGGCTTTGCGCTCCGAGTTGGACCAATATGACACTGATTCCCGCCTGTTGACCCTCAGCTTATTAAAACGTTTTGGAAGCAAAGGACAGCGAGAGGAACCTCGACCTGTGGCGAAGCTCGATACAGAACCTGGGGCCGCTGAGTTGTCTACGTTGCCGGCGCCTTCTGCATCACGCACGGTGAAAAAGGAGAAGGAGAAGAAGAAAGTAAAACTGGGGGAGTTGGGTACTGTCTATTTTCCTTCTGACTCGGCGGATCTGAATCAGGCAGCGAACAACATTCTGGAAGAGATAGTTGCCGAACTGCAACGTGTTCCGGATGTCGTTATCGACGTGGAGGGGCACACCGACAGCCGGGGATCCGATGCGTATAATCTGGCCTTGTCGGAAAGACGAATCGAGGCAGTCATCAGTTATCTGACTGCCCGCGGAATCGCGCGGCATCGCTTGAAGGCGAAACCATATGGCGAACGACATCCGGTAGCAAGCAATGCAACGCCGCAGGGACGGCAGTTGAATCGTCGGGTCGAACTTCGCGAACACAAATAAGGAGCCGGCTGGCCAGGAATCCGTTCCTGGTTTCGCATCACAAGGTTGGGAGGCGATCTTTTGACTCATTGCTGTGACAGGTTCGTTTGCACGATTTTTCTTCGTTCCATTTTTTCGAGGATTCCTGGAGCCAAACGATAACCGAATGACCCATTGAACTGCATGTTCGCACGGGATGTTCCCACGGGCTCTCCTCGGTGTTTTTTGTCGAGGCAGGCTCCGTTGCAAGCGACTATTTGTCGAATGCTTGACATTGTTTATGTAAGTGTTTATTTTTAGCGACAGTCTTAAAGGAAGAATAATAAGATTTTCCAGGGAGAGGGTGCGATGGAGTTCGCTGAAAATGGGGACGGGAATTGGGCGATGCGCCGGCGCAGGTGCCGGATGAATGGTTTGTCTCCTCAGGGATTCCTGTTTCGCTGGTCTGGCAATTTTTTCCTCTATTCGTTTCTTCTCTTCCCAACCTGCAACTACAACAGAAAACGGAACCGTTTTTTGTGTGCCGGGATTTTATCCGGAAACGGTGTCTTTTTGCTTCAAAAACGGGCCTGACAACAATGGAGTTTCGTCATGCGTAACAGAACCGGATTCAAGAATTCCTCCAACGGTCGTTGTGGAGCCATCTGCCGACGGGTAGTTTTCCTTGGCCTGCTTGTCGTTCCGCTGAGTTTTGTTCAGGCTGCTTTCGAAGGAGTGGTCGATGGCCAGCTCGCCGCATTAGGAGACAAGGAGGGAGGTGTCGCATGGGCGGACTTCAACGGAGATCACTGTCTGGATGCTGCCATTGCCACCGATCAAGGGGCTCTCGTGTATCAACAGAGAAGCGTTGAAGGAAGTTGCAGTGGAACGTTTTCCCTCGCTGCCAGCTTCAATGATGCAGTACCTGTCCGTTCAGTGATCTGGGGTGATTTCGACAACGATGGACAGGTCGATCTGGCGATTAACGCCTCACGTCTGGTGGTTGTTCTCGACAACACGAATGGTCAGGCATCCGGATTTACTGTTGCTGCGCGGCTTACCCCTGGCAACTCTGAAGGAATGGCCTGGATCGATCACGATGCCGATGGCGATCTCGATTTGTTACTGGAAAACAATGATTTCGGATTGCGGATCTATCTTAACGATGCTGGGCTGAGCAATGAGCGTTATGTGGATATTCATACAGGAGCTGTCAACGGTGAGTATTTGGCGGCCACTGATCTCGATGCTGATGGCGACGTGGATTTCTATGTGCGTCGCCCCGGGACGGCAGACACCGATGCCGAGGCGGATCTGTTCATTAACCAGAATGGAGTTTTTTCCCGCAACGTTACCCTCAATGAGGATGCCAGGAATGATCAAAAAGGTGGAGCAGCATTCTGTGATTTTGATGGTGACGGGGATTTCGACCTGGTGCGTACCGACGCGGGAACCTTGGGTGTATTCGAGCAGACTGGAGGGGGAACCGGCTCTTTTGCTCTGAAACAAACTTTCACTGGCAGTTACATCGGGGTGGCCTGTGGGGATGTCGACAATGACGGTGACGAAGATATCTTTTTTGCTGCGCGAGACGGTGGCAATAGTCAGCTCTTCCTGAATGATGGCGATTTCAATTTTTCCCATGACAATCTGAATGTTTCCAGTACCGGTCCGGCTACCGCTGCGGCATTTGCCGATTTTGACCGCGATGGCGATCTGGATCTGCTCGTGAATCGTAACGGCGCAGCTTCCGAGCTTTGGCGCAATGGACAGAACGACGTTAATTATTTGCAAGTCCTGCTGAAAAGCGGCGGACGTGATGCCATAGGCGCGACCGTTCGTCTCTTTGATTGCGATGGAAACCCGGTATCCGGTGTGCGTGAAATCAATGGTGGCATGGGGCACGGCAGCCAAGGTGCACCCTCAGCACATTTTGGGGGTATCGATCCGGAAACTACCTACGTTGTCACGGCTCGATTCGTGGGTGCCTCGGTGGTGCAGCGGGCAGTGCGTCCCGCTACCATTGAAGGCTACCGTCAGATAACCCTCATCGAAGGAGAGAAGGATGAGCTGGCTGCTTGTCAGGTTGACAGGGACAGTGACGGAGACGGACTGAGCGACGCGGTTGAGGCGACACTGGGCACCGACCCCAACAATCCCGACACCGACGGTGACGGGCGCAGCGACGGCGAGGAAGCGGGTGCCGACCCGGCATCGGTCCCGGACGAGGATGGG
>CAZKYF010000029.1:0-14417 GCA_964557025.1 uncultured Chromatiales bacterium
CCCCTGGTCCGAATGGTGAACGACCTCCTCGGGCTGGCGTTGCCACAGCGCCATGTCGAGTGCCCGGAGCACCAGTTCGGTCCGCAGGTGCGCAGCCATGGCCCAGCCCACGACGCGCCGGCTGAACACGTCCAGCACCACTGCCAGGTACAGGAACCCCTCCCAGGTCGGCACATAGGTGATGTCCGCCACCCACAGCCGGTCCGGCGCCTCAGCGGTGAATGCCCGATCCACCAGGTCCGGCGCTGGCCGGGCAGACGCGTTGCGGGACGTCGTGCGACAACCCTTGCGGCGGCTGGCGCCCTCCAGGCCCCTGGCCTTCATCAGCCGCGCCACCCGCTTGCGACCGACCCGCTCGCCCTTGGCACGCAGTTCAGCGTGGATCCGGGGTGCGCCATAGGTCCCGCAAGAGCGCGAGTGGATCGCCTCTACCTTGTCGGCCAGCTCGGCATCCCGCCGCGCCCTGGCCGACTCCGGGCGCTTCAGCCACGCATGGAACCCGCTCGTGGAGACACCGAGCAGCCGGCACATCGTGGCAACAGGGTAATCGGCCCGATTCACCTTCACGAACTCGAAGATTTCGGTGGTACCGAGTCGGTCTCCCGAGCAAACCAGGCCGCGGCTTTTGCCAGGATCTCCCGTTCGATCTTCAGCTGGCGGACCTTGCGCCGCAAGCGGCGCAGCTCCTCTTTCTCCAGGCTCGTCAAGCCATCGTCACGGCGCCCTTCGTCACGGTCGGCCTGCTTGACCCAGCTGCGGATACTTTCCGCCGTGGGCTCAAACTCTTTGGCCAGCTCCTTCGGGGGGGCGGCCGGCACGTACCAGCTCCACCATCTGCTGCCGGAATTCCGGCGGATACGGTTTTCTCGTCTTGCCCATTTCCAGACACCTCCTCTCAAATCATCAAGTGTCCACTGAAGCGGGGTAACTCCAGAGATTCGATTTCCTGCGAAGGGGTGCCCCCTCTTTTATGAGGGGGCAAAGGCATTTTGAGTGCATTGCCTCTTGATTTATTAGCGATTGCTTGTTATATGAATAACTCATAAACTTTGCAGG
This sequence comes from uncultured Chromatiales bacterium, assembly GCA_964557025.1. Lineage (GTDB taxonomy): Bacteria > Pseudomonadota > Gammaproteobacteria > Thiohalospirales > Thiohalospiraceae > DRMK01. The sequence goes on from CAZKYF010000029.1 coordinate 1,057, forward strand.
AATAGGCAAAATTCGTGTGCCGTATGGGATAACAACGAAAAGCTCCATTCCTGCAGCAACAACCAAGAAGCAGGGAGGGAGCATGCATGTCACCGCAGCGGGGTGTCGTCCGCCTCCTCGTGGATGACGAGGACAGGAAGGCAGAGATTGAGCGGTGGGCCAAAGCAAACGGCACCGACTTGCCGCGCATCGAATGTATCACCAATCTCGAGCAGGTAGGGAAGGGCGGAGGAAATCCGCAGAAGTTACCACCAAGCCGCCTCTTGTTGCTTCGTCCTCCGACGCGGAAAGAGAGGTCGGTTATTCGTGCAGTCGGTATCCGGGCGGAGCGCCTCTACTGTTCTGCCGTGATGGAAGGGGTACCTCTTTCTCTCGCACCAACGGCGCTTCATCCCTGCACACCTGTCGAAGCCTTGGCACACTGGTTTGCCAGTGATGAGAGCATCGACGCAGCCAGAATTCTCGATGAAACCACATTGCAACGCTGTGTTGCCCGGCGGGACGGATGGTATGGGCTTCAACGGCTGGGTCTTTCCTGGCAGGATGCAGAACGGATCCTGAGGGAGATCAAGGCCACGAACCTGCCCCCCGGCGTGAGTCAAGGAAACCGTTTGCGCCTGGCCGAACTGGATCTGCTGTTGCAGGAAGGCAATATTCCAGATGCTCCCACCTTCATTGCGCCGCCCGAGCCGGAAGACAAGAAGCGCAGACTTTCTTCCGAAATGGCGCTGCGCCCACTACTGATTTTCTACCGTAAAGGAAGACCCGAAAATCGACATGCCGATGCTTTCCGGACCGGAGATATCACGGCCGTCGAGTTTATCGGGCCGGTCCAGTGGAAAGAGTGGTGCCTTGAGTTGATGGGTGATGAGGCGTTCGCTCCTTGGCACCGGATGAGGCTGGAGCATGGGGAGATATTGCTCCGTTTTCGCGTGGAGGTTCTGGGGCGGCCCTGTGACCGCATCACAAAAGAGGCGCTGATCGGTCGCCTTCTGGGGGTGCTGACCGGTACTGGACGGCCGTTGCGCGACTGGGGGCTTACCCTGTTCCTGCCGTTTTCCCTGCCACCGGATTGGTGTGTGAGGGGGGACTCCATCGAGAAAGTCAACAGGAAGGATAGTCTCATCGAGGCCGCAGGGATGTTGGAAACCTCGGGAAAACCACCGGACGAATCCACCCGCTTTCCTTATGACGTGGACCGGGGCATCGCCGAGAGCCAGGCGATGCTCTACTTTTCCCCGGCGGTTCGCCAGCAGGTGGAAAAGATTCGACTCTATCGGCTGAAAACGCCGGAACGTTATCGTTTGGATGTGAATCTGGAAAGAAGCGCCATACCGCGGGGAGGAAGCGGAGTACGTTGGAAGGGATTACCGCTTTCCGACCTTATGCTCTATTGTCATCCGGATGGACAGGCGTTGCTTGCGGTTCGGCTCCAGTGGGAGCGTTCGGTATGCGAGCCAAGCTGGCGCAGCAGAGAGGGCTGTATTCCCTGGTGGCGTGATCTTCTGGATCCCGCCAGGTGGCCGGACGCTTGGAGTAGTCAGATGGAGATCCATCTGGTGATTGTTCGTGCTTTGCGGTGGCTCTACCGCAGTTTTCCCGAGGAAAGGCAGGAGCGGGAAGAGCGGGGAGAGAAATTTCTTCCCATCCAGCTGGTTGATGTTGAGCTGAATGAAACTCTTGAAACGGGGTTTACGCCGGATTGCCCGTTCAACGCGCCCCTTTTCCACCTTCTGGGACAATTTTTTCCATCGCAGAAAGAGGAAGGCGGGAATGCTGCCCGCCGATTCTGGGACGAATTTTGTAACGAACAGGAATCCGACCGGCTCTACATCAGTGCCACCTATGCGCTGGCTGGCTCCCTCCCGTCCACCTCGACGGAGACTCAGGTGATCCGGCGGCTCTTCAGCCATGCGCTTTATGTGGATAGCGGGAAAGACGGGTTCGTCTCGCAACAGGGTTTCGCTTATGACCGGGCGTTCGTCGAACAGCGGCTCGCCGAACACGGTTATCGGCGCTGGGAGGGGATGGGAACCTTCATTGGACACACCGACAACGCCACGGCCTATCTTGGATTTGGTGACCATTTCGTTTACCCCATCGCTCGCGTCCACGTGCCTTATATCTACGATCGCTTCGTGATTCTCGCTCTTCTTCAGCACGCCGTCCTGCGGCAGCTCCAGCGCAGGGCGCAACAGCTACCGGTGGATATTGGAGAGAGAAGTGATTGGCGGGAGTTGTACAACCTGAAACAAGAATTGCGCAAGCTGCGCAGAAGGTTCATCGATTTCACCAATCGCCATTGGATTCATTATCCCACCGAGCAGGTCCAGGGCAAGGAGATGTACCGTATCCTGTCCCGGACCTTTGCCCTGGACGAAACCTATGCTCTGGCTCGGGAAAAGCTGGAAAAGGCAGAGGCGTTCGCCACAGGTGCCGTTCAGGAGCGAATGGCCCGCATTGGAAGGGTCACCAGTTATGTCGGTCTGTCGCTTGGTTTGGCGGGACTCTTTTTCACCGATGTGGCGACAGCACTGCTGTTCGGCCCTTTTTATGATCTGACAATGCCGGTGGACAACCAGATTCTGAAGATACTGGATCCCATCATTCGGCTCAGCATTACCTCCCTGCTCGGTCTGGCGATCCTGGGGTTTTTCTTCCGGAAAGAGAAACCCATCAAGGGGTGCCTGTGGCGCGTTGGGGCAATGTTGTTCTCACTGTCGGTATTATCGGTTTTTTCCTTGTTGAAGGCATGCATTCCGATCCCGATTGTCAAACTGGTTTTCATATTAGCCTCGATGATGCTGATGCTCTTGGTGGTATCACGGCTGTGGAAAGAAGGATGAGGACGAGGTGATTTTCCTGAAACGACTGTTCAAAGAGAAATCCGTTGTGTGCGGGAACAATGAAACCTTTCTCTGTTACGTCGCCGCCACCAATTTCGATGCGGTCATCGATGATACGCAGCAGCTCTCCGTACGCCGGGGAGCGAGTATTTTCATGCGGGAAGTGGTGCGCCGGTTGCCAGAGTGGCTCGAAGCAGAAGGTTTTTCATGCACGGAGGTTTCCAGCGGGGCCTCCATTGGCATCTATGAGGTCGAGGCATTGGACCGGCAGGGTTTGGAAAGGACGATATGCCAGCTTCTCTGCAACGGACCGAAGGCGCCCACCGGCGATCCCCACGGGTTCGATTTCTCCAATGTGCGCTTTTTCACCTTCTCGGTGGCAATTCGCAGGGTAGAAAAATCCGAACTCGAAAGTTCGTTTCCTGTGCTCGTTGAGGCACTGGCTGCGGAGGCCGCCTTTCGTCAGATGCAGGCGCTCTCCCTTTCATTGGAAGGTGTGGCTTTCGGCCCGAAAAATTTGCCCAATGGGGGGCGGTACGCTTGTGAATGGGATGGCATTCGTCCAGCCACTGAGAATCTGGAGCGAAGCGAGGATGGCAAATGGCAGTGCTATTCCCTCTCGTCTTCCGTATACAACCGCTACTACGGCGGCAGGAGGTGCCAAGGCAGGGAGGATGAGCGCGGTACACTTTCTGATTTGAAAAAGAACTTCATTCTTCATGAAACCGACAACCAGTGCGATCACAGCTACGTCTTCGACCTGGAGCAGCTTACTGGATTCGATCCCGGCAAAAAGCCGTTCAAAAATTTCTCTAATCTCATGGGAAAGATGGCGGTGATCCACGTGGATGGCAACGGGTTTGGCAAGGTCAAGACCGAACTGAAATCGAAGAAAGACTATAGTGACTTTGATCGGTTTTTGCAGGGAAAACGGCGCCGGTTCCTGATCGAGCTTTTCGACATCTGGGCGCAGGAGGAGGCCTTTGTCAACATCGTAGAGGGAAAGTCCCTTTGCCGTTTCGAGCTGCTCCAGTGGGGGGGGGATGAGATGCTTTTCATCGTTCCCGCCTGGATGGGTTTTCCCATCCTGCAGTTGTTCTTTGACTGCTCCTATCCCTGGAAAGGGAGCTCTCTTACCCACTCCGCCGGCATGGTGCTCTGCTCCCACAAGACCCCCATTGCCCGTGCCCAACGATTGGCCGAGGAGCTGAGTGACTGGTGCAAGCATCATTCTCAAGGGGAAAACCTTTATGCCACATTGATCCTGGAATCCATCGACTATCCCACGCAGCCGTTGGAACAGTTTTTCTCACTGCGCTTTGGACTCCTGGCGGACCATGCGTACCCGGCCAGCCCCTATTCTGGTGACTGGTTAGACCTCATGGAACGGGTGGCTGAGCTCAAGGAAGGATTGCCGCGCTCCCGGATCCACGAGGAACTACTCTCGCTCATGGAAGAGCTCGAGCATGCCGGGGGATGCAATGCTGCGGAGGTGCAGCGTGACTCTCTGCGGAATAGTGCCGAGCGGTTGCAACAGCTAGCCGAGAGCGACACAGCGTTGCGAGACGCGTTTGAGGCGTGGTGTCAGGCCTGGCCGTGCCGGGATCTCCGGTGGCTGGGTGGCAGCCGGTTGCCGTACGAACGACGCGATCCGCCGCCGGAAGTGCTGGAAGAAGCGCAGCGCATCTGGCGATGGGTCCATCTTCTCGAGCAATGGGACTACCTGCTCACGCGAAAGGAACTGGGTTTGAAGAGAGGTGCCCAATGGTGAGCAATGAGACCATTCAATACATCGTTACACTGACCTTTTCCGGTGGTCTGCTCACTCGTCAGGCAGGGGGTATTCGCTTCGGACTGGATCAGGCCATGTTGCGTCATTGGAAGGATGGCAGGCCGGCCATCCCAGGAACGGTCATCAAAGGCAACCTTCGTCATGCCTGGGAAGGATTGATGGAAAACGGGATTGATGAAATCAGTGATGACTGCATCCACTCCTTGCTGGGGCAGTCGCCGACGGCAGCGGGGAGGCTGCATCGCGGTTGGTTGCTGTTCGATGATCTCTGGGTGGCTGTGGACGGGGCCGGGTATGAGACGCAGGTACGGCACCGCATTCGTATCGATGCAGAGCGTGGCGCCGTGGCGCCGGGCGCCCTGCTGATGGCTGAACAGGTTTTACCGCAGAAGAACGGAAAGTTGGAATTCCGCGGCCAGATTGAGTTGACGAATCCCCGGGCTGTCGGTGGAACAGCCTATGCCAAGATACTAAAACGCTGGATCGCCAACGGACTCGCCTATGCTCAGGCTATCGGTGCTTTCAAGGGGCTGGGCTGGGGTAAGCTTGAAGAAGTTAATGTCAAAATGAGATACCGCGCCCTTCCCAGAGTTTCCCTGCCCAGGCAGGGAAGCGGGGGAAATGGCACCGCCGCCATTGGTCTTCACGTCACTCTGGATCGCCCCTTCTGCATTCCTCGTCCCGCAGCCGGTGAGAACACCATCGTTTCCGAGGAGTTCATTCCCGGTGCCGTACTCAAGGGGGCTCTGGCGACCACCCTGGAACGGCTGTTCGGCGATGAATGGCGGAGACATTTTGGGGATTCGTTCGATCGGCTTCGTTTCACCCACGCCTTTCCGGTCAGTGATGCGGCAAGTGATCCGGCACGTCCGTTGGCCATCCCATGGTCGTTAATCATCGGGAAGGATGCCGCAAACGAGGAGATCCGTGATCTCGCCAACGCTGACGGCCCACCGGAGGGATGGCGAGAAGTACGTTTCCCGCTTGACTGGAAGGCGGCAACGGTGAAGAAGGTAAGGGCAGATCTCGGCTGGCCGGAGGCCCCACGCCGAGAACTCCGTGTTCATAATCGTATCGATCCCAAGAGCGGGACCACCGAGGAAAATGCGCTCTTTACCGTGGAATCCGTCATGCCGGACCGGTATTGCTGGCTGGCCAACGTTTATGGTGGATCGGACGATATCACGTGGTTGAAGGAGTTCCTGCGAGCGCTTTCTTCCCTTCCCTATCCCGTTTATCCCCTCGGCCGGACCAAGGCTCGGGTGAAAATTGAGGTTCGTGACGATCCCTGGCCGACCCACGGTGCAAGATCTCCTTCGGCACTGCAATCCGGGAACAGTGTTCGTTTGCTGCTGCAAACACCCGCCCGGCTGTTGGATATTTCTGCCTGTGGAGACATCCCACCTACGGGTGGTGAGGCCCGTTTGAAGGAGTGTTACCGGGAAGTCTGGAGAGAGCTTTCTGAGGGGGCGCTGGTGTATCATCACCACTATGGGCGGCAGATGCTCTTCGGCGGCGAGTACTGGTGGCGCCACTACATGCAGGAAGGTGAGTGCCTCGAAGCGCCAAATGGATACCGCCCCGAACTCTTCTCTGCTCCCGGCAGCCTCTTCGTTCTGACCGTGGAGGATCCAGTTAAGGCTCAGGAAAAGCTCTGCGAATGGGAGACATGGGGTTTGTCGTACAGGAACGGCATGGCCGGTGGGGATGCGTGGCGGAGCAACCCGTGGCTTACCTGCAATGGCTTCGGTGAAGTGGTGATCGATCCGCAACTGCCTTATAGGAGCTAGAGATGAGCGCCAATTCGAACTGGCATAGAGTGAGGATCCGTTGTGAACTGGAATGCATCACGCCGGTACACGTTGGAGATGGCAAGACCGGGAAGGGGGATTCGAGCTTCTTCGCCTCCGGAGGCTGGCCGTTGAAGCCCGAGAAAAAAGCGGATTTCGAATATGCGCGGATGACCCGGGATGAGGGCGGCAATCCCTTTATCCCGGCAACCACCCTGCGAGGATCCCTCCGAGCCCGGTGTGACGATGAGAATCTGCGAGAGGCGATCTTCGGTAGCGACCCGGGGAAGCAGGAGACACGAGCCGGCCTGCTGCGCCGGCTGGAGGTTCGCTGCAAAGGTGGATGCAAGACCACCCTTTCCCGCCATGTGGCCATTCATCCGGTCACCGGCGCGGCGGATGCTCGGAAACTCTATACTTTCGAGACGGTTCCACCTGGAACCCGTTTCAAGCTCACCATTGAACTCCGTTCCGAAAACCGGGACGGTACGCCGTTGACCACGGATCTGGTCAACCGGTTCATTCATCTGTTGTACCGGTGGGACGGTGGCCCGGCCTCTGCGCTCGGTGGCAAGACATCCCGTGCATTCGGGCGCATTGCGCTTGTCACGGACCAATCGGCCGTCAGCGTCAAGGGAATCGGTTTTGCAGAGATTGGAGCGTGGTTTTCCGAGAAAAACGGCTCGAATCCGGTAAAAGCCCTGGAGAGTCAGTTCATAAAGCTGAAGATCGACGAGGCCGACAAAGATGCGAGGGAAGACGGGGAAAAGTCCCTGTCTTCCCGTTCTTCCGGGTTCGAGATCGTCCTGTACAACCTCTCACCGTTTCTGGTGCATGATTCCCGCTGGGTGCGAGACAAACCGGTAAAAGACATAAAGGCGCTGACCTGGCTCAAGCAGAAAAGCAATGAGAATGAGGGGACTCCAGAGTGGTTTCGGCAAGCGGTTGAAGATGCCAACATCCTGCCGGAGGAGCTTGAAGAAGAAGAGGGAATGAGGATTCTCGGTTTGAGCGAAGAAGAGTCCATCCAGTATCTTTTCGACAACCTTTTCCTCCCTGATCTCGAATATGCCCGTGATGAGGAGGGAAATCCCGTCATTCCGGCCACTTCACTGGCTGGTTGTTTCCGCCACCAGGCCCGCCGGATCCTCAAGACCCTGGCCTGGTTCCACCTCAAGCAATCGGCAACCCATAAGGCCGCAGATCAGATTGCCGACGAATTGACTGCCCGCCTGTTCGGGGAGGAGACCTGGCAAAGCCTCATCGGATTCGAAGACGGGAGGTTGAAGCCTCGCGAAGAGGATTTCAAACACTGCCAAACCTTCATTGCCGTGGATCGTTTCACCGGTGGCGTTGCGGAGAAAAAGCTCTACCAGGTATGTGCCGTTGCGCCGGGATGCCGTTTCAGGCTGTCCATTCATTCCCGTGCTCCAAAACGGATCAAGCCCTGGATGCTTGGTCTGCTTGCCCTGGTTTTGCGTGATCTTCACCATGGAAAGTTCACCCTCGGCTGGGGTGCCCATCGGGGTTACGGGCGCTTTCGACTGGAACTGGAAGGGGGGAAAACCCTGGAGCAAACGATAGAGGACTCCTTGACGACATGGCAAGATATCAAAGCAGAGCAAACCGACACCGTAGCCGTAGAAAAGTGGGTAGACGGTCTCAACAGTACGGTGAAAGAGAGAACAGCGGTGTATCACGGGGAGGGACCGCCCCGTACAGTGGATCGGCGGGAGGAGATAACCCCGTGACTTCCAGATTCTACAATCCCTACTTTTTTCTTCCCGTTCTTCGTGGACGAGAAGACGGTGGGCAATCCGTCGAATTCAATAAGCTGCGGGACGGCAGCCACCATCATATCCGGCATGATCTTTACCACCCGGGTTACCTCACCGGATACCTCATCTGCACACTCACCACGAAAACCCCGACGTTCGTCGGCAACGAACGCATCGCGGGAATAAAGAGATATACCGCAGGGAAAGCCGGACACTACGCGATAAACGGCAGCCCCGCCTTTCCGGCCAGCAGTCTAAACGGCATGATTGGCAGTCTCATGGAAGCCCTCAGCAACTCAGCGTTACGGGTATTGGCGGACGAGAAGGCGAAAGAACTGCTCGAAAAACTGGAAGACGGCCACAACCTCTTGCCTTGGAAAGGGAAGCGTACCCACCTGACTCCGGCAGAGCTGATTCTCGGTGCGGTAGCGGAGGAAGAAGGTGGGAGTGGCGGGGATGGGGAGGGGTACAGCTTTGCGGGTAGAGTCCGCTTTTCCGATGCAGAAAAGACAGGTAGAGGGGAGGTGAAGACCCTGGGAGTCAAGATGCTGAAGATTCTATCGTCCCCCCGACCCGTGACAGATAAGATTCACAACTTCTATTTTCACAAGAAATCGGCGCTCTCTTCCGAAGACAAGACCGTCATCAACGGCAGAAAATATTACCTTCATCACAGGCCCCAACAGATGAGCAAAACCGGAGGTAAAGGGAAGTACTGGTGGGAAACCAAGGACGCATGCAACGTTAGAACCATCCATCAGAAAACCTGCTGCGATCCCGTGGCGAAAGGTCAGAAGTTCCGGTTCCATATCTGTTTTCACAATCTGAGCGAAGCGGAGCTGGGGCTGTTGCTCGCTGCGCTCGATCCCGTACGGGCGGATGTCGCCCTGAACCGTTCAAAGGCCACAACTGAAGAGGAGGAGGCGGGACGAAGCGCCTCGTCGGGAAAATTCCTTCATCGCCTGGGTTTCGGTAAGCCACTGGGGCTTGGAACGGTGAAGATTGGGATCACACAGCTTTGGCTGGAAACCGTGGAGACCAGCTATACCTCATGGGCGCCAGACCCGTTTACGAAGGATGGAATGGATTGTATCGACCACTGTCTCGATGCTGCAGTGGCGGAAAGGCTCATCGACGAAACGGTGCTGAAGGCATTGCTGGAGCTGGGTGACCCCGCCAAGATCGACGCACGGGTCACCTATCCGGTGACCCGGCAACAGTACGAAGCCTTGGAAAAAGGTGAAGCAGAGGGAGAACAACGGCTGTTCCAGTGGTTTGTTGAAAATAAGCCGTATCGAGGCGTAGTACTCGTCGGGGATGACTTTTGGTATGGGAAGGAGCCCCAATCGGTCTTGGTAAAACTGCCGGCATTGAACGGGCATGAATGAATAATGGCGCAAAGGGGGAAGGAGCAGGAAATCAAGGCCAAGAAAAAGGGACGATCGAAACAATGAGGGGCGTCATGAGCTACTGGATCTCCCTTCTTCCCTTGCGCGGGATCGTGGTTACCCTGGAGTTTCTGGAGCCCGCCCGATTCCGCATTTTCCACCACGCAGCGCTCACCGCTTTCCTGCGCCATTTGCTGGGGTCACCTGCGGAGTATGAGAATCACCTTGTGGTGGATGCGCCCGAGTCCGGGCGGACCCGTTACCGTGCCGGTGACCATTACACTTTCACTCTTCTCGCCCTTCACGGCGGTGAGAGGCTGTTGCAGCAGGCGCTGGATGCCCTGCGCCGCCTTCCGTTCAGTGCCGTGCGGGGAGAGCCCTGGATCCCGCTGCGGGACAATCTTCGTTTTGTGCGAGTACAGGACCTGCTGACCGGTGACCGGATTGCCCGGGTGGTCGATTGTGAACCCTACACCCAGGATTCCCTGGCTCGCGAAGCGGAACTCTGGCAAAAGGAAGGGACGTCTCTGATCTGGCGCTGGATCAGCCCCGCCCGCCTTTCCCGCCTGCCGGCTTCCGACAAACCGTCGAAACGTGGTCGCCTCCCTTTCTGCCGTAACGAGGAGGATCTGGAGGGAGAGCTGCTGCTACGTCGTTGCCACGATGCCGCCATCGGGCTCGTGCACCGGCGGATCGGTGAGCGCCCCCGGCGCCCTTCCGTTCCGGCGCTCCCTTGTGAAAGGGTCGTCGCCTTCTGGCTCGACAACCACTATCAGCAACCTTCCGGCCGCAAGCGCAGGATGGGAGGGCTGTGCGGCACCCTCACCCTGCGTCCTCCATCCGGACTGGAACCGCTGCACTGGCAAGCATTGGTGCTGGGGCAGTATCTCGGTATCGGTGAAAACCGGGCGTTCGGGTTGGGTCGGTATCGTCTTTACACCCCGGAAGGGCGTGTCACCATGCACCGGGCCTTTCCCGCCCATCATCTGGTTCGTCGGGTAGCCGAGTGGGACAACCTGGTGGAGGCGTTTCGCCTCGTTCGTCAACGGGCCGGGGATCGTGATGCCATTCCCCGTCTCGGAGAGCATCGCACCACCCAGTTTCTGCATCGCTTGCAACGGGAGCTTCGCGAACACCGGTACCGGCCTGCTACCTTGCAGATCGTGCTGGATCGAAAGAAAGACGGCACAGCGCGTGTGCTGGCCATCCCGCCATGGGAAGATCGGGTGGCGCAACGGGCCGTGAGCCAGGTTCTCGCTGCCGGACTGGACCAGGCCTTTCATCCTGACAGCCACGGTTATCGGGAAGGCCGGGGGCGCCATTCCGCCCGGGATGCCATCCTCCAGGCCTGGCGGGAAGGATACCGCTGGATATTCGAGTCCGACATCGAGGATTTTTTCCCCAGTGTACGCTGGGATCATCTCGAGGCCCGGCTCCAGGCGCTCTATGGAGACGATCCCCTGGTGGATTTGATGATGGCCTGGGTACAGGCCCCCATGGAATACGAAGGACGCCCCTTGCGTCGGGATCGGGGGCTACCGCAAGGCTCATCTCTCAGCCCCCTGTTTGCCAATCTCCTGCTGGATGATTTCGATCGTGACATGGAAGCAGCCGGTTTCCGCATGATCCGCTTTGCCGACGACTTCGTCATTCTGTGCAAGCATCCTGAACGGGCCCGGCAGGCACGGGAGGCGGTAGAGCGCTCCCTGGAGGATCTGGATCTGGAGTTGAAAGAGAAGAAGACTGCCGTGCGACATTTCCGGGAGGGTTTCCGTTATCTCGGTTTCTTGTTTCTCAACGATCTGGTACTGGAGGCTCCGGCGAAGCGGGATACCGGGAAAAGCGGGGAACCGCTCACCTTGCCGCCCGAGTGGCTGGTGATGCTCGCCGATCACCCGAACCGCCCCCTTCCTGCCGAGGAGGTGGAAGGGGGCCTGATTTCCCGGCGCCCGCCGTTCTCACAGGAGGAGCTGGTCCCTGCTGCCGCCTCGTCTTCAATGGCACCCGATGCCGGAACCGGTGCTCTCGTGATGGTGACCGGAAAGCCGGCGCTGGTGATCACCCGCCAGCAGCATCTGTGCATCGAGCGAGATGAGCAGATCGTACTCGATCAGCCTTGGTCCGCCGTGGGCACCCTTATCCTTTTCGGCCCCCATCACATCACCACGCCGGCACTGCGCACCGCCATGCGTCACGGGGTTCCAGTCCATTTCTGTTCTACCGTGGGTCGGTATCAGGGCACTGCGGCCAACCCCAGAAGCGCTGCACAAGGGGTTGCCATCTGGTTGCAGCAACAACACTGTTGTACCGATCCGGAGTGGGCTTTGCCGGCCGCCCGCGGGCTGGTGGCCGCGCGCATCCGTCACATGCGGGAATTATTGCGCCAGATCGGAGGCGAAAATACCGGGGTTCGCGACGGCATGAAACGGTTGCTTGAACAGCTGGACCAGGTGACCGATGTTTCCATACTCAACGGACTGGAGGGGCAGGCCACCCACCTCCTGTTCGACAGCCTGCGGGACCTGCTTCCAGCTCGATGGGGTTTTGCGGGGCGCCGGCGTCGCCCAGCCCCCGATCCCTTCAATGCCTTGCTCTCGCTGGGCTATACCGTGCTCTACAATGTCACCGATGCGCTGTTGCGTGCCGATGGCCTGTTGCCGGAGGTGGGATTTTATCATCGGAGTGGAGGCCGCCATTCCGCCCTGGCTTCCGATCTCATGGAGCCCTTCCGTCATTTCATCGAGCGTGCTGCTCTCGACATGCTGTTGCGCAATCGCCTGACCCCGGAAGATTTCGAGCAGCGACAGGATACCACCGGATGTCGGCTGAGCCGTGATGCGCTGCGTCGCTACCTCGGTGTCATTGGCAAGCGGCTCGACCGGCCGGTGAAGATGCTCGGTGACGAGGAGGCCCGCGACCTGCGCCAACAGCTTCATTACCAGAATCTCTCGCTGATTCAAGCTATCCGGGGGGACGCATCCTTCCGACCTTTTCGACAGAGGTGAGAGCATGCTCTACTATCTGGTCTGCTTCGACATCGAGGATCATCGCTATCGTCGGCGGCTTGGCAAACGTCTGCTCGCTTACGGCCACCGGGTGCAACGTTCCGTGTTCGAGATCGGCTTGCCCGGCGAGCAGGAGCTGCACCGATTGCGTGCAGCCATCCTCCGTTTGCAGGCGGAGCATGAAGAGACGGGCAATATCCGTTTCTACCGGATGCTCAAGCCCTGCCGGGAGGCTTCGTTCGCGGTAGATGGTGAACCGGTGATGGTGTTTCCCACCACGTGGGTAGTGTGACCGCAGCGTTGAAAAAGAGGGTTGAAACGGGGCATTTTGGCCGGAAATGGGGTTTTGCCGCCGAATCTTGCTGGATCAATGGGTTAGGGGTTGTTTTTTGTAGTGAAAGGGGTATAATCCAAGGTCTGGAAGACAGTTGCGAGAGGGTCTCGCCGATCTGCAAATATTCGGCTTTTGGAATCAATGGGTTGGAGAGGTACTGTTTTCCTGACACGTGGCGCATCAGCCAGTAAGACGTTAAAGAAAATCTCGAAAAATTTTTCTGTATGGGTTTTCCTGACACGTGGCGCATCAGCCAGTAAGACTGAGGGTGAAGTAGTAGCTCGAGCCCTGATCGGGTTTTCCTGACACGTGGCGCATCAGCCAGTAAGACAATTACCTCGGTTGTTATAATTCCGGCACCAAAGTTTTCCTGACACGTGGCGCATCAGCCAGTAAGACATTCCCTAGCTCGGTTAATCTTTTGGCTT
>CAZKYF010000030.1:0-72712 GCA_964557025.1 uncultured Chromatiales bacterium
CGTAGCGGCCCTGGGCCTGGTATAGCATCGCCAGGTTGTTGAGGCTGGTAAGTGTCCGAGGATGCTCCGGTCCCAGCACCTGTTCATTCAGGCGCAGCGCCTTCTGGTAGAGTGGCTCCGCCTCCTCGTAGCGGCCCTGGGCTTGGTATAGGGCCGCCAGGTTGTTGAGGCTGAGGAGTGTCTGAGGATGCTCCGGTCCCAGCACCTGTTCTCTCAGGCGTAGCACCTTCTGGTAGAGTGGCTCCGCCTCCCCGTAGCGGCCCTGGGATTCATATAGGACCGCCAGGTTGTTGAGGCTGGTAAGTGTCTGAGGATGCTCCGGTCCCAGCACCTTTTCTCTCAGGCGTAGCGTCTTCTGGTAGAGTGGCTCCGCCTCCCCGTAGCGGCCCTGGGCCTGGTATAGCATCGCCAGGTTGTTGAGGCTGGTAAGTGTATCCGGATGCTCCGGTCCCAGCACCTTTTTTGCGTAACGGAGGTTTTGTTGAGCAGCCATCAGCGCCGAGTGATAATTTCCCTTGTCATGAAGTCTGGCAATGAGGTGATTTAGTGCTTCGACCACATGTTTTGGGGTTGTTGGTTGATCCGATTCCTTTTCGAGCCTTGTTTTTGTGATTTCAATATAATCTTTGGCAACCGCTTTTGGTTCTGCTTGCAATGTTGCTACCATTGACAGAAGAATCAAGACGGTAATAAGCCAATTCATTTTGTTGCTCCCCCCCTTTCTCGTGTTCCATCAAGGCAGGATCTTCATGGCATTGGTTTCAAGTTGGTTCAGTTGCAGAATTGCAGGGCGTGCAGGTTTCCGGTCTTGGGGCGGTTTGATTAAAAAAAGCTTTTCCCTGGTTTGCAACAACAGACGGTACTCCGCTTTCGGTAATGTTTGGTATAAGTTTCGGAGCTTTTCATGACCTGATTCCGTTGTCTTTGGCCAGACTCTCACCAGGGGATAAGCGGTGAATCCCTGATGTTGTTGTTCGAGATAGTAGTCTTGGGCCTGTTTCACCGCCAACCACCATGCGAGTACGAAAGCTATGAGAATAGCTAGATTCTGAAGATGTAGTGCTAAGATTCGACCTTTCTCACTACTATTCTTGAGCACCGGTTTTAAGTAAAGAGTGGAAAAAATGAACAGCAGATAAAACAGTGCAACCAACCACCACCATGTTTTCAACACCCAGAATCCATACATGAGGAAGTAGTGATTGGGGATTTCGGTAGTGAGTAATCCAAGTTTGAAGTGGCCGAAATAGTGGTAGGCATAAGTCCAGCCTGTGGTATAGATAAGCGCGCCAAACAGCGTTATGATTGTAGCAATATCGAGCATCGACAGGTGGATACTTTCTCTTTGGTTAGCCAATTCCTGCCCCGTTTTATCAGTTTTCTCCACCACGTATCATACCTTCATCGGCAACAAACGACTGGCGACATGGACGGCACCGGCCGGTGCCGTCAGCTAATCTTTTCCAGCCGTTCATGGATTCCATGGTGATGGTTTCTCCTCCATCACTCTGACAATGAATAACTTCCCGATAGCCCTGATGCTGTACTTCGCAGCTATGGCGAAAATTATCGTCTTCATCAACGAGACAGAAGCATTTTGCTACAGCAGATGATGAGTAAGCTGTGAAAATTATCAATATGGTTAAAGCTGCTTTTATTTTCATTGTTTGTTTTTGCTCTGAGTAAATGGCAGCTTTGCGTCAAAGCAGTTTCAAGTTTAAACAAAAATATGTGTTCGCATATAAGGCGACGCTAACATATAGCCAACGCGAGTTCAACTGAGCAGTTTTACGTTTGCCAGGAGAATCGACGGAAATCAGGAGGCATTTCACCCCGGTATCATACAGGGGAGGGCCCACTCTCCGGTAGCTGGTTTTTGGGCCGGTTTCGTCACTTCGGTATGGTGGATTTCATCGATGATGCGGACCTCGCCCCCCTGTTCGACAATGATGGTCTTGTCGCCGGGTTGGCCGGGGACGGCCTGCTCCTCCAGTTGCCCGGTATGGCATGTCTCTCCTATCTTGAACTGGTAGCTGAGGCTTCCACCGTGAGTAAGGGTCATTGTTTCCACCCGTTTTTCACCGGGTCTGATGGATCCAAGGGAGAGGGGCTCTCCTGCCGCTTGTATCAGGAATGTCTCGATGGTCTGGTTACTGCGGTTTTCCACCGCGATCTTGTAGTCCGTGGTCGGTGAACAGGCTGTGAGCAGGAGCGCCAGCAGAAATTTTACCTGAACGGAAAACAAGAGCGGGTTGGCAGGTTTCGCCGGTGTCATGGGGATCTCATTGCACGGAGTGTCGTTTTCGCCCTTTGCTTATCATAGTCGATAGCCGGAGTATTCATCCATAAAAACCGCTCGTGGGTGCTCCTTGAAAGTTGCTGTCAATGCTCCCGCGTGGCGTGGAATTCGATCTCCGGCCAGCGCTCCATGGTCAGCTCCAGGTTGACGCGGGTGGGTGCCAGGTAGGTGAGGTTGCCTGCGCCGTCCAGTGCCAGGTTCTCTGCCGCCTTGGTGCGGAACTCTTCCAGTTTCCGCTCGTCGTCGCAAGTTACCCAACGGGCGGTGGTGACGTTGATCGGTTCGAACAGGCACTCCACCTTGTACTCGCTCTTCAGCCGCTCGGCCACCACGTCGAACTGGAGGATGCCGACCGCACCGAGGATCAGGTCGTTGTTCTTCAGTGGTCGGAAGAGCTGGGTGGCCCCCTCCTCGCTCAGCTGGGTGAGTCCTTTCAGTAAGGCCTTCATGCGCAGCGGATCTTTCAGTTGGGCGCGCCGGAACAGCTCGGGGGCGAAGTTGGGGATGCCGGTGAATTTCAGTTCTTCACCCTCGGTGAAGGTGTCGCCGATCTGGATGGTGCCGTGATTGGGCAGGCCGATGATGTCCCCGGCCCAGGCTTCCTCCACATGGCCGCGCTCGCGGGCCAGGAAGGTGGTGGCGGAGGCGTTGCGCAGTTCCTTGCCGATACGGACGTGGCGCATCCGCATTCCCTTGCGGTAGCGGCCGGAGCAGACCCGGAGGAAGGCGATCCGGTCCCGGTGCTGGGGATCCATGTTGGCCTGAACCTTGAATATGAAGCCGGAGAATTTTTCCTCATGGGGATCGACGGTACGGGTGGCGGTTTCCCGTGGCTGGGGGGGGAGGGCGTAGTCTACCAGGGCGTCGAGCAGATCCTCCACGCCGAAGTTGTTGATGGCCGAGCCGAAGAAGACCGGAGTCTGCTCCCCGGCACGGAACGCCTCCAGATCGAAGGGGTTGCTGGCACCGCGCACCAGCTCCACCTCCTCGCGCAGCTCTTCGGCCAGTGTGCCGAACAGCTCGTCCAGCCGGGGGTTGTCCAGCCCTTCGATGATCTCCCCCTGCTGAATCCTTCCGCCGTGGGTGGGGCTGAACAGGTGGATGCGATCGGTGTGGAGGTTGAACACCCCCTTGAACGCCTTGCCCATGCCGATGGGCCAGGTGATGGGGGCGCAGGGGATGTCGAGCACCGTCTCCACCTCGTCCAGCAGATCCAGCGCCGGGCGGCCTTCACGGTCCAGCTTGTTGATGAAGGTGATGATGGGGGTGTCGCGCAGGCGGCACACCTCCATCAGCTTGATGGTGCGCGCCTCCACGCCTTTGGCCACGTCTATCACCATCAGGGCGGTGTCCACCGCGGTCAGGGTGCGGTAGGTGTCTTCGGAGAAGTCCTCGTGCCCCGGGGTGTCCAGCAGGTTGAGGATGCACTCCTTGTATGGGAACTGCATCACCGAGGAAGTGACCGAGATGCCGCGCTGTTTTTCCATCTCCATCCAGTCGGAGGTGGCGTGGCGGGCGGCCTTGCGTCCCTTGACGGTGCCGGCGAGCTGGATGGCACCGCCGTAGAGCAGCAGCTTTTCGGTCAGTGTGGTCTTGCCCGCATCCGGGTGGGAGATGATGGCGAATGCGCGTCGTCGTCGTACCTGTTCCTGGATCTCGGTGTTCATTCCGGTTTACTCAAGCAGTCGGTCAGCGATGCGGCCAGGCGGCGCATCAGGGTGAAATAGAGGTCGGGGCCGGGTTCGAGAGAGGCTCCCAAAGGATCCAGCGTGCCGATTTTTAGCTGTGTTTCCTCACTGATGAGCTGCAGCCAGGCGGGGGTGAATTGCGGTTCACGAAACAGGCAGCGGATCTCCTTCTCGCGAATGAGGCGTTTCACCTCCCGGAGACGTCTCGCCCCCGGGGTCCGATCCGGTGTTGCGATGATCGCCCCGGCCGCGTGCAATCCGTAGCGGCTTTCGAAATATTGATAGGCGTCGTGGAAGACCAGATAGGGCACGTCTCGCACGGGGGCGAGCTCGGCAGCCAGCGCTCGATCCAGTTGCCGGAGCGATTTCCGCAGTCGCGCCCCGTTTTCCCGGTAGCGGGGGGCGTGTTCCGGGTCGGATGCGGCCAACGCGGTGATCACGGCATCCACCATCAGCTCGGCATTCCGGGGATCCAGCCAGATGTGAGGGTCCAGGTAGGCATGCTCGTGACGCCGGTGGGAATGTTCCCCCCACAGGCCGCCCCCTCGTGCCGGCAGCAGCCGGATTCCGGGCCATTCCATGAGATTCACCACCCGGATGCTCTCTTTCAGGGTGGCGAGTGGCCTGTCGAGAAAGGATTCCAGGTTGCTGCCGATGCGGAAGATTACCCTCGCCCGGTGGAGTGTACGCATCTGGGAAGGACGCAGGCTGTATGTGTGGACGGAGGTGTTTCCCCGGATCAACAGCACCGGCTCGGCGATCCCCGCCATCACGCCCGCCACCAGGGAGTGCAGTGGTGGAATGCTGGCCACCACCGTGGGCGCCTGACTCGAGTGGGCCGACGAGAGGGGAAGCCACAACAGCAACGACAGCAGGAAAAGGGTTCGAAACATGCTTGTGGTGCTTTCGGTAAACGGGTTATTTTATGACATTTTCACGGTTTCCGGCAGGGTGAATGGAAAAATCGGCTGAGGTGCTCGCAGAGGTCCGCAATGTGGAGGTGACATTGCGGGGTCGCCGGATCCTGGAACAGATCGATCTGGTCATCCACCGGGGTGAGATCGTCACCCTGATCGGACCCAATGGGGCCGGGAAATCCACACTGGTGCGGGTGCTGCTCGGTCTGATGGAGCCGGACGAAGGAACGGTCTGGCTTCGCCCCGGCCTGCGTATCGGCTATATGCCCCAGAAGCTGACCATCGATCCGGTGCTCCCGTTGACGGTGCGCCGTTTCCTCACACTGGCAAAGCGTTGCGAGGAGTCGCGGCTCCACCAGGTCCTCGATCGGGTCGGGGTGGCGTATCTGCTCGACACGCCCATCCAGCATGCCTCCGGTGGGGAGCTGCAGCGCATTCTGTTGGCGAGGGCGCTCTTGCGGGATCCGGACCTGCTGGTGCTGGACGAGCCGGTCCAGGGAGTGGACATCACCGGCCAGCTCGAGCTCTATCGCCTCATCGGTGAGATCCGGGAGCAGCTGGATTGTGGCATTCTGCTGGTATCACACGATCTTCATCTGGTGATGGCGACCACGGACCGGGTGCTCTGCCTCAATCGCCATCTCTGTTGTTCCGGTGCGCCGGAGGATGTGAGCAGCGATCCCGCTTATCTGGCGCTTTTCGGAGCCGTGCCCGGTCTGGCGCCCTATACGCATCGTCACGATCATCACCATGGCCCGGGTGGAGGGATCCTGCCCGAAAGAGAGCACAACACCCGGGGGAACGATGATGGATGAGTTCATGCTTCGTGCCCTGCTGGCGGGCGTCGGAGTGGCGGTGGCGGCGGGGCCGATGGGGGCGTTCGTGGTGTGGCGGCGAATGGCCTATTTCGGTGAGACGCTGGCCCACTCTGCGCTGCTCGGTGTGGCGCTCGGTTTCCTGCTCGAGGTGAGTGTGACATTGACCATCGTCGCCGTTTGTCTGCTGTTGGCACTGCTGTTGGTCGCCTTGCAGCGCCAGCAACGTCTGGCCAGCGATACCCTGCTGGGGATCCTTTCCCATGGTGCGTTGGCGTTGGGGTTGGTGGTGTTGGCTTTCATGGAGGGGCTGCGGCTGGATCTGCTGGGGTACCTGTTCGGAGACATTCTTTCGGTCTCCTGGGGGGATGTCGCGGGCATCTACCTGACCATGTCGCTGGTGCTGGCCGGGCTGTGCTTCATCTGGCGCCCATTGCTGGCGGACACCGTTCATGAGGAGCTCGCCAGGGTGGAGGGAGTTCCCGTAGTGCCGGCGCGCGTGGGTTTCATGCTGTTGCTGGCGCTCTTCATCGCGGTTTCCATGAAGGTGGTGGGGATCCTGCTCATCACCTCGTTGTTGATCATACCGGCCGCCGCGGTGCGCTGTTTCTCCCGTACCCCCGAACGGATGGCGTCCTATGCCGTGGCCGTGGGGTGTCTGGCGATCATTGGGGGGCTGCTGGCCTCCCTGCAGTGGGATCTGCCCGCCGGACCGGCGGTGGTGCTGGTGGCCGTGTTGCTCTTCGGTTTTTCACTGTTGTGGCGGGAAAGGAGCTGATGGTATGGGGTGGTTGCTGTTTGCCTGGTCGGTCGTGGTGATCTCGTCGGTGATGCTGATCGAGCGTTACGGGGTTCCTTCACCTGGACAGTCGGTGATCTACCTGCTGTTCGGCGCACTGTTCGTCCTTTTCGGGGTGATGGTGGGCAAGATGCATGAGGCGGATGTGTGGAGCCTGCTGTTGCTGCGGGAGTGGGGAATCAACCTGTCGCTGATGGGGATCGGTTATGCGGCGATGGCGGGGGGGGTAGTGGGGCTTGCCGCCCCCCTGGTACGCCGCATTCGAAGAAGATGAGAGAGTGGCAGCCGCAGGGAGAGATTAGCCCGTTGTGGCCTTTTTTATGGGCAGGGCATCGCGCTCGATCTTTTCCTCGATCAACCTGGCCAGGATATTCATCAGTTCGCGGCTGCCTGCTTCGGCGGCATGCATCGCTTCCACAATCGCTTGTTGCAGCTTCACATTCTTTTCCCAAGGTTCTTCGGATAGCCGGATTGCCCGGTGAACGTTTTGGTGAACCTGGTGATGTGGTCGGTCGATGGCGCTGAAACTGGGGAGATGGGCATACCGTTTGCCGCCGTCGTCCTTGTGCAGCCACTTTCCGAACCGGCAGTTGTTCTCGTCCACCATGACCGCTTTTCCTTCGGGAGAATCCGCGCCTTTTTCCATGGCCCGGTAGGCGCGTTGCATGTAGAGGAGATGGTCTACCTTGGTCAGCGAGACGTTGGTCACCATGTCGGAATGGGAGACCCATTCGTGGGTGTGGCGCGCCACCTCGGAGAAAGTGACGAAGGCCCGCTCGAATTCTGCCACCAGCTGGTTGCTGGTATTGCTCAGCTCGTCGATCAGCTCTGTTCCACTGGCGATCTTGCGGCTCGCATCGACGACCTGCTCGATGATGCCCCCCACTTCGGCAATGGCGTCCTTGGTGTTCTTGGCCAGGGCGCGTACCTCATCGGCAACCACGGCGAAGCCTCGGCCATGTTCACCTGCCCGGGCGGCCTCGATGGCCGCATTGAGCGCCAACAGGTTGGTCTGTTCTGCAATGTCGGTGATCAGACCAACCACCTTGGTAATTGCCTCGCTTTGCTGGTTGAGTTCGCTGGAGGTCTGGCGGAGCTCGGACATGCTGGCCATGATCTGTTGACCATTTTCCATCACCCGTTGTACCGCATCCCGGCTTTGTTCAGCCTTGTCGGCTGCTTTACCCGATTGGCGGGCGATATCCTTCATCTCATTGGTGATGGCCATCAGGTCTCTTTGTACGTCCTGCAGGTTCTCGAGCAATCCCGCTGTCTTTACCTCGCCAATCTGGGCCTGCATTTCCCGGTGGGTGTTCTGCCAGTAACCCTTTTCAAGCTCATCAAGAGATTTGCCGAGCTGCTGCAGCCCTCGTTTGAACATGCCATGCATGCCGTTGGTCAGTACCTTTCGGTAGAATTTGTGCTGGTTCTGATATTTGACCAGCGTGGCGGTTTCCCTCATATACACCTCTACCTGATCCAGCGCGCTGTTCAGTGCCCAAGCTGCTCGGGAAGTGGAAAGGAAAGGGGGGATCTCGGTGATCCGGTGCTCCAGCTCTCCTCTGGCCATCTGTTCGCAAAGATCGATGATCTTCTGTTCTACTTTGCGGTTTTCTTGCAATTGCCAGTGAATCAGCAGCAGGCTGCCCAGGATTATGGCGGCTGTAAATAGCCCGAAAAGGTCAAATCCAGCACGCCACGCGTCATACCCCGTTAACCCGAGGATGCAGAGCGCACTGGCCAGTATCAGGTGGTTAATGTTGAAGCGTACAGACCAGTTCGTCATAGCTGACTCCTTTGTCGGCGAGTAGGGTATCGAGGACGGCCAGAGAGGCATCGATTGCCCCCTTGGCTCCCGCCTGTCGCTCTGCGCTGAGCATGTCCCGGTAAAGGGGCTCGATCACCTGGAGTGCCTCCCGCTTGCACTTTCGGCGTGCCGAATAGTAGCCGATCAGGTTGCCTGCCGGGTCGTAGCTGGGAGTAACGTTGGTATAGACCCAGTAGAAATCCCCGTTTTTACAGAGATTCATGATAAAGCCGTTGTACTCCTCGCCTTTGCGTATGTAATCCCAAAGCAATTTGAACATGCCACGGGGCATGTCGGGATGACGAATGATGTTGTGCTGGATCCCAAGCAACTCCTCCTCTCGATAACCGGTTACATCGATCAGCACCTTGTTGGCGTAGACGATGCGTCCTTTGGGGTCGGTCTTTGAGACGATGAGGTCGTTGTCGGATAGGGGAACTTCGACGCCGGTAGGTTGAATCCTTTGTTTCATGATCTGTGCCCTCTCGTCTCCCACGTTGGATTTTCAAGGGGAGTCATGGAACAGGACGTAGAAGGAAGTTTCTCGGACCGGTTTCTTTTCAAAAAGAAGGTAAGGGTTTTGCTCCGGTTTATCCCTGTGTTCATTCTTCTGAAGGCTCCATTTGCCAGGAATGACAGGGATATCGGCAGGTATGGAGCAAACTTGAGCGTCTGCTATGAATGGGTGCTCCAGGGGTGGCGGGTTATCGTCTGTCCCGTGCCCGGGAGCGGTTACCGTGGAGGCTGTTCCAAATACCGAACAGGCAGATAGCAATCAAGGCGAGAGCATTTATTCCCATGAAAATCGCCATCCAGGTGATCATCTCCATCCCGGCCAGTACAGGCCCGGCAGCGATCAGTAGCGTTCCGGCTCCGTAAGCGAAATGTTCTCCTAAAGTGGAGCGCCAGCCGGGAGATTCTGGCTTTGAAGGTTGTTTCATTCACTAACTCCTGAATCGATGGGAGATGGACGGGGCTCCCTCTGCTGTCGGGATGATTTGGCCGTTGCAGGGGTGGTCATACCCGAGGCGATGGTCAACCAGAGCAGGGTCATCACAGCGCACCCGCTGAATACTCCCGCGACCTGGTAGTGCCCCAGCAGCCAGCCTCCCACGGCGCCGCCGACGAAGGCGCCCAGGAATTGAGAGCTGCTGTAGACTCCCATGGCGGTGCCCTTGCTATGTGGCGGTGCCATTCTCGATACCAGTGACGGGAGTGTCGCCTCCATCAGGTTGAAGCCGACAAAGAAGAGATATAGCAGCATTACCACCTCCAACATTCCCTGACCAAATAGTGCCAGTCCGGTTTCCGCCAGCCCCATCAACCCAATGGCACCGAGAAAGACCGGTTTGACCAGCCCGCGCCTTTCGGCAAAAAAGATGATGGGCAACATGGTAACCACCGAAATCAGCAAAACCGGGAGATAGAGCCACCAGTGATGGGGTGAGGGAAGCTGTAACGTATCCTGGAGCAGCAGTGGCAGGGCTACGAAATTGGCGGTGATCAACAGGTGCAGGGTGAAGATGCCGAAATCCAGCCGTAATAACTGAGGATCAGCCAGGACTCGACGGAATTGAGCGGGCACCGGTTCTGTGTCTTCGTGGAAATGGGATTCCTGCGGGTTCGGCACGATGAAACGGGTTACCAGGATGGCCAACAGCGCAAGGGCGCCAGTCATCCAGAAGATGCCGGGGACCCCGATCCAGCCGTTGAACAGTGGTCCCAGCACCAGGGCCAGAGTAAAGGAGATTCCGACGCTGCCGCCCAGGACAGCCATGGCGCGGGTGCGGACCGTGTGCCGGGTCACATCTGCGAGCAGTGCCATGATGGCTGCGGCGATGGCACCGGTGCCCTGCAGGGCGCGTCCCGCAATGACGCCGTAGATGGAGTCAGAGATGGCTGCTATCACACTTCCCGCTGCGAAGATCAGTAAACCCCCAATGATGACCCTTTTCCGACCGATCCGGTCGGAGAGTAGTCCGAAAGGGATCTGGAAGGCGGCTTGGGTCAGGCCGTAGGCGCCAATGGCCAGTCCCATCAAGGTGGGGGTATAGCCGGCCAGCTGGTGAGCGTACAGGGAAAAAACCGGCAGGATCATGAACAGGCCGATCATCCGCAGGCCAAAGATCAGGCCGAGAGAGAGCGCTGCACGACGTTCCACGGGCGAGAGAACGAGATCCTTTCTGTTCGGGGTTTCGCTCGTTTTCATGTCGGAGATTGTACGAAATAACGAACAGGTTGTATATGAAGTCGTATCGCTGAATCAGCTGTCATTCACGCCAGAACGCAGGCTGAAGCAGGACCAGAAGGGTAAAGATCTCCAGCCGTCCCAGCAACATCGCCGCCACAGCGGTCAGTTTTTCCGTCGCCGTGAGGCTGGCGAAGCTTTGCGCCACGCTGCCCAGTCCGGGGCCGAGGTTGTTCATGCAGGTGGCAATGGCAGAGAAGGCCGTGAGTTGATCGAGTCCCGCTGCCATCATGATCAGCATCAGCAGAACGAAGGTAAAAAGGTAGAGAGAAAAGAATCCCCAGATGGCCTGGGCGATTCCTTCCTGCAGGGGGCGTCCACTGATTCGGGTTGGAAACAGGCCTTGGGGGTGGAGGAGGCGGATAATCTCCCGGTATCCCAGCTTCGCCAATGCCAGTACCCGCATCACCTTCATTCCACCCGCCGTGGAGCCACCGCAGCCTCCGATGAAACCGATCAGAATCATCAGTACGGGCAGGAAGTTAGGCCAGGTAGAGAAATCGCTGATGCCGAAACCGGTACTGGTCACTACTGAGATTACCTCGAACAGTGATTGCCGCAGTGCCACGATGGTCGCTTCTCCTTCGAGCCGTTTCAACGCCAAGGTCACGGTCAGGATCATCGCCAGCGTGAAAAGCAGGAAGGTGCGTACCTCTACATCCCTCCAGTAATGGCGGGGATCGCGGCCGTGCCATGCCAGATAATGGATGCTGAAGTTGATCCCACCAAGTAGCATGAACAGGGCAGCGATCAGCTCGACGACAGGGCTGTGGAAGTAACCCAGGCTGGCATCGTGAGTGGAGAACCCGCCGGTGGAGACGGTGGCCAGGCTGTGGGCGATGGCATCGAAAGGCGTCATCCCGGCAAGCCAGAAGGCCAGGGCGCAGAGCAGTGTCATACCGATATAAAGCGTCCATAGGATACGCGCGCTGTGAGCCAGACGCGGGGTCAGTTTCTCTTCCTTCAATGGGCCCGGTACCTCGGCGCGATAGAGTGACATGCCGCCGATTCCAAGCATGGGCATCACTGCGACGGCCAGTACCACCAGACCCATTCCGCCGAACCACTGCAGTTCCTGTCGATAGAGCAGCAGGGAGCGCGGTAATCGATCGAGCCCCGAGATAACGGTGGCACCGGTGGTGGTCAGGCCGGAGACCGATTCGAACAGGGCATCGGTGAATGGCATCCGCAGGCCAAACAGAAAGGGGAAGATCCCGAGCAACCCAAGCAGTAGCCAGAACAGGGCCACCACTAGAAACCCGTCCCGTCGCCGCAGCTTTATGTGGGGCCCCGGAGAGAGCATCCACAGGATTGCGCCACACAGAAAGATGGCGGCAAAGCTGGCGGTCAGGTGCCAGAGTTCGCCGTCGTGGTAGAAGAGTGAGACCCCAATTGGTGCCAACAGGGTCAGGCTGAATCCCATGCTCAGGGCGCCGACGCCCCGCATGATCACTTTGAGATGCATTTCTTTGTCCCCGCTGCGGGGTGGGAAGGTTTCCCGGAAATCACGTGCGGGTGTTCTTTAATACATACGATATGTTTAGATTAGCATACGGGAATCGCCAGGCAAGCCCTTTTTCCCCGGTCAGTCGAAGGCGGGACTCACCGTTGCCGAATCAGCAACAGCTCACAGGGTTCATCAGAAGGATTGCGCCAGTTGTGGTTGCACCGGGGATCGTAATAGACCGCCTGACCTGCTTCGACCTCGATCTCCTTCCCGTTGAAATAGAGCACCGCCCGCCCGCTGCGTACCCATACGAACTCTGACTCTTTTCCCACCAGAAAGGGCTGTTCCGCCAGGCCGCCGCCTGGCTCGAGCCGGACGATGATGGGCTCAAAACTGGAGCGGTGCCGCTGGGCGGCCAGAGGAATCAGCTCGGCCTTGCCCCGGAGGGTAAAGACGGGGCAGTCCGTCAGGTTGAGCACCTCCACCGCCCTTTCTTCCTCGGTGTCCGTAAAGAATGCTGCCATGGGAACTCTCAGTCCGTGGGCCAGTTTTTCCAGGGTGGCCACCGAAGGCGAGGTCTGCCCTTGCTCGATTTGGGATAGGGTGGCAGGACTGACACCACATGATTCGGCGAGCCCACGTAGTGAAAGACCGCGGGATTCGCGCAGGGTTCGGATTCGCTTGGCTACGGGCATGACGGTTATGTTACCGCCGAAAGGGAGCGGCAAAAAGGGCCGGCCTCGCTTTTTTTGATACCATTTACCGGTTTGCGAAGAATCCGGACATCCTGGAGCGGAAGAAGAGGATCCATGAGAGACCAAAGCGAGTTGAACCACGAAGGCATCGAGCGCCTGCCGCTACGTAGTTATACAGAGAAGGCTTATCTGGACTACTCCATGTATGTCATTCTCGATCGGGCGTTGCCGCATATCGGGGATGGCCTCAAACCGGTGCAGCGGCGTATCGTTTATACCATGTCTGAGCTGGGGCTCAGCGCTGGCTCCAAACACAAGAAATCGGCACGCACCGTGGGTGATGTGCTGGGCAAGTTTCATCCCCATGGTGATTCCGCTTGCTATGAGGCGATGGTCCTGATGGCGCAGCCATTTTCCTATCGTTATCCGCTCATCGATGGCCAGGGAAACTGGGGATCACCGGATGATCCCAAGTCTTTCGCAGCGATGCGTTATACCGAATCCCGGCTCTCCCCGTACGCCAGGTTGTTGCTGCAGGAACTAGGGCAGGGAACAGTGGAGTGGGTGGCCAACTTTGATGGTACCTTGAGGGAGCCGGCATTGCTGCCGGCCCGGGTACCCAATGTGTTGCTCAATGGTGCCACTGGTATTGCAGTGGGGATGGCCACCGACATTCCGCCTCACAACCTGCGCGAAGTAGCCAGCGCCTGTATCCGCCTGCTGGAATCCCCCAAGGCCAGCGTCGAGGCACTTTGTGAGCATGTCCGGGGACCCGACTATCCCACCGAGGCGGAGATCATCACCCCCCGCGCCGAGATTTTGAAGATGTATGAGACTGGTGCCGGCAGTATGCGCATGCGAGCCCGGTACATTACAGAAGAAGGGGATATCGTCATCACTGCGCTACCTTACCAGGTCTCCGGTGCAAAGGTGCTGGAGCAGATCGCGGCTCAGATGCAGGCCAAGAAGCTGCCGCTGGTTGAGGATCTGCGTGACGAATCGGATCATGAGAACCCTACCCGCCTGGTGATTACTCCTCGTTCCCGCCGCGTCGATGTGGAACAGTTGATGAGTCACCTGTTTGCCACCACCGATCTGGAGCGCAGCTACCGGGTCAACATGAATGTCATCGGGCTCGATGGCCGTCCACGGGTACGTAATCTGCGGGAAATGTTGTCGGAGTGGCTGCAGTTCCGCATCCAGACGGTGCGTCGTCGTCTGCAGTATCGCCTCGACCGGGTCAATGAGCGGTTGCATATCCTCGAAGGATTGCTGATTGCATATCTCAACATCGATGAGGTGATTGCCATCATTCGCAGCGAGGATGAGCCCAAGCCGGTACTGATGAGCTGTTTTGGTATCACGGATCGGCAAGCGGAGGCGATTCTGGAGCTCAAGCTCCGCTATCTGGCTAGATTGGAAGAGATAAAGATCCGCAGCGAACAGGAGGAGCTGGCGGCGGAGCGTGATCGGCTGGAAAAGATTCTTGGTTCAGAACGCCGTCTGAAGACTCTGGTTCGTAAAGAGCTGCAGGAGGATGCTGAAAAGTACGGAGACGAACGCCGTTCTCCTCTGGTGGAGCGTGAAGCGGCGCGAGCACTGGATGAGAGCGCCCTGGTCAGTGCCGAACCCATCACAGTGATCCTCTCGGAGAAAGGATGGGTCCGGGCAGCCAAGGGACATGACGTGGATCCATCCGGGTTGAGCTACAAAGCGGGAGACGCCTTTCTCGCCGCCGCCACGGGGCGCAGCAACGAGCAGGCAGTCTTTCTCGACTCCACCGGCCGTTGTTACACCTTGCCGGCCCACCAGTTTCCCTCCGCTCGCGGACATGGGGAGCCGCTGACCGGCCGAGTCACGCCACCGGCGGGAGCGGCCTTTTGTGGGGTTATGCTGGGTTCCTCCGACAGCCGCTATCTGCTTGCCTCGGATGCCGGTTACGGTTTCGTCGCCCGGCTGGGCGATCTCTACGCCAAAAATCGTTCGGGCAAGAGCGTACTGACCTTGCCCAAAAACGCCCTGCCTCTGTCTCCCATCCCGGTGGAGGATGAAGGACGGGTGGCCGTGGTCACCAGTGACGGGCGGTTGCTGCTTTTTCCCCTGGCCGAACTGCCGCAGATGGTGCGGGGGAAGGGCAGCAAGCTGATTGGAATCTCTCCTGCAAGACTGGCTGCACGGGAAGAATTCGTGAAAGGTGTGGTGGTGGTTCCGCCCAAGGGAAGCGTGGTCATTCATGCCGGTAGGCGGCATATCACCTTGAAAGGGAGTGATCTGGAGCACTATGTGGGTGAAAGGGGTCGCCGGGGGCGCAAATTGCCTCGCGGATTCCAAAAGGTGGACCGGATGGTCAGTGGCTGATCCGTTTCAGCAGATAGAAGGGATGGGGCTTGGTCACACTGAATTGTAATTGGTGGGGCGAGGGGAGCAGGGTCTCAGCCGTTGCGACGGTCATGAAGGGACCTTTGGGTGAAGTAGCGCCATAAATCCGGTAACGCCCTGATGGCAGGTTCGGAGAATAGATGGTAATCCTTTTGTTGCTGTTAGTGACGCGGAATCCACCGAACGGCTTTGCCAAGGGTTCCCCGATGAAGATCCCCTGGCCCGGCATGGCAACGCTTTTCCAGTAGCTTTCGATGAGTGATTCCCCTTTCAGATAGCGTTCGATGACAATCTCCGGTACTGGAAACTTGGCTGGGAAGTTGCACGGCTCTACCACCGCGCCATAGCTTCCCGTAGCGCCGGCTTCCAGCCATCGCAGGGCGCTCATTTGGCCGCTGCCGGTCAGGACTCCGCCAGCGGAGGTCAGATGGTCAGCGATGGCACCGGGCAGATAATGGTTGGTATTGTACACAGGGACCTTGGCCAGGCCGGTGAAATAGAACAGGACATCACGCTTGTCGCGGATGAAGTCCTGCTTTAGGAGCTCTAGTCTCACCAGATCGGTCAGCTGTCGGGAAAGGGGGCGTTCGAGGTTATTGACCCGCACCGTCCGGTTATGATCGGAGGTCTGCAGCAGATAGGCGGTTCCTCGGGGAAACGAACTGTCGGAAGCGACTCCCCGATCGATCAGGGCCTTGGCGAGGTCGAAAGTAACCGCGGCGATACTCATAGTGGGACGCAGTCCGAAATCCTGGAACGGCCGCTTGCTCTCGGAGTTGAAATAGGGTGAGCGTTTGGTGAGCTGACACCCACTGGCGCAAAAGGCAGGGTCAAATCCGGCTGCGAAGGCAGTGGTGATGGACATGCATCCAACCCGGAAAGGGGAGGCCCAAGTGAGAGCGTAGGCCTGTACGCTGGCCGGAGTCTTGGTATCCACTTCTGCCTTGAGGCGGGCGAACTCCGCCGGCGAGAGGGAGCTCCTGCCCGGTTTGAACGCGATGCGAATCACGTTCTGTTTGGGGATTCCGCGTCGTTTCTGATAATAGGCGGCAATGTGCTGGCTGAGAGGATCCCGTTCGTTGACGATGACCGCAAGCTCGGTTGGCCCGATGCCTGCAGTCCGGTTGAGGATTACGGGATGCTCTGCACTGGTTCCTGTGGCAGGCAGTAGCAGGGCCAGGGTTACCAGGACGCCGATCAGCAAGCGGTACTTTCCAGCTGGATGGTGATGGTTTTCAGCGTTTTTCAT
This sequence comes from uncultured Chromatiales bacterium, assembly GCA_964557025.1. Lineage (GTDB taxonomy): Bacteria > Pseudomonadota > Gammaproteobacteria > Thiohalospirales > Thiohalospiraceae > DRMK01. Next base: position 16,344 of record CAZKYF010000030.1, read on the forward strand.
CGTCGGTGTCGGCGTGAGTTGTTCTTGCGGAGGAAATGCCGAGCCATGCCTCTCTCCGACGCAGGGTGGCGTCATCTGCTTCCATCAGTGTGAGGAAGCAGGTGTCTGGCGGGGCCTCCTGCAAGGTGACATCGAATTCCATTAGTTCATCATAGCGGAAGGCATGTACTGTTACCCGTTCCCCGGGGGAGTAGTGCTCCAGCAATCGCTCCAGATTGCCCGAAGTGACGCGCAGCCGATCGATGGCACAAAGCAGATCCCCAGCGGCAAGCCCAGCCCGTTGGGCGGCCCCCCCATCGACGACGGTGGTGATTCGCAGCAACCCTTTCTGCTCTTCGAACCTGGCTCCGAGTACTGTGCGCGGAATGGAATGTGTAGCAGGTTTCCCCCCTTTGTCGCTGTCGGAATCGGCGGGGCGCAGATGGAATGCCACGCCGAAGCGGGGGAGCAACGTTTCCAGTGGCGGGTCCTCGGTACCATAGAGACAACGCTGGAAGAACTCCTTCAGGTCAGTACCTGCGACCTGTTCCGCCAAGGTTTCGATGGTCCCTTCCGGGATGCCACGGCCGCTCTTCCCGTACCGTTGCCAAAGTGTCCGCATCAGGTCGTCCAGGGAACGACGCCCGTCGCTCTGCAACCGGATGGTGAGATCGAGGGCCAGGGCAATGAGCGACCCTTTGGCGTAATAGCTGACGATGGCATTGGGACTGTTCTCATCCTGGCGATAAAACTTGATCCAGGCATCGAAACTGGATTCGGCTACCGACTGTCTGAGACGGCCGGGCCCACGCCAGACTCGGGTAATGGTCTGGCCGAGAAGCTCGAGATAGCTTTCCACGGAAATGAGGCCACAGCGTACCAATGCCAGGTCATCATAATAGGAAGTGATCCCTTCGAATGCCCAGAGTTGCCGAGTGTATGCTTCCTTTCCAAGGTCACAAGTGGTGAAGGCGGTCGGTTTGATCCGCTTGACGTTCCAGAGATGAAAATATTCGTGGCTGCAGAGGCCAAGGAAGGCGCGGTACCCTTCGCTGACACCGTGCTCACCATTTCGAGGAAGATCGCCGCGACTGCAAATCAGGGCGGTGGAGCTGCGATGTTCCAGTCCCCCATAGCCCTTGCCGGTCACGGTGAGCAGGAAAAGGTAGCATTCCATTTCCGGGAGTTCACCGAACAGATTCGCATGATAGCTACAGATACGCCCTAAATCATGGCAGATACGGTTTAAATCGGCTCGGTGGCGACCAGTGATGATCAGGCGATGGGGAACGCCCTCTACCTGGAAATTTCCCTGGACAAAGTTGCCCATCTCCACCGGATGGTCGATCAGCTCATCATAATCGGCTACGCGGTAGCAGCCGAATCCGGCGGCGTCAGTCTCCAGTTTGGGCAGAGTGGTGGCTACGTGCCATGTCCCTTTTACTTTGCCGCACGGCGGGCGCAGATCCACCAGGGAAGGTGCTGTCTCTCTGCCATGGACCTTCAAGAACAGGCTGGTGCCATTGAAAAAACCGTGAGTCTGATCCAGGTGTGCGGTGCGCACCGACAGATCCCAAGCATAGACCTCGTAGCGCAGAGTGAGTGGGCCGGAGCAGGGGGCACAGCGCCAGGTTTGTTTGTCCTCCTTGGTCACCGTCACTGGTTGGCCATTTGCCATTGCCTCCAGACGGACGATATGCCGGGCGAAATCCCGAATCAGATAACTGCCAGGGATCCAGGCCGGCAGGGAAAAATACTGTCCCTCAGGATCGGGTATCTGTACAGTACAGGTGACTTCAAAGCGATGAGCTGCCGGATCCGCTGGCAGCACCGTGTACAGCACGGGGATGGCGTCACGCTGTTTCATCGGGATTCGTAGCAGTGTTTCTCGGCCTTGTAGCGCTGCAATAATTCGACTCGCTCGGTGATGGCGGTAATGCGTATCCGCTGTTTGGGCTTGTCGATCAGCTCGTTTTGCAGGATGTAGAGATAAGCAGGGGTGAAAGCGAAGGTGCCTGCCACCGCTGCCGCGGCGTTGCCTTCATCTTCATGGTACCCTTTGGGCGCCAATTTGGCTGCTTGACGATAGAGATCCTGGATCTGCCTGTCCAGCTGGTGACAGGAAAGTTTTCTGTCACCCTTTTGATGAAGAGAGACGCGATCGTTGGGCGGCTCAATCAAGGGGTTCTGGCTGCAGGCGCTACCTAGCAGCGCGGACAGTCCGATGCACAGCGCCAGACGCCGACCGGTTCGTCGCAGCATTGGGAAGGGAGCTGGAATCAGTTTATGCTTCTCCCGATTTCTGTACTTCAGTATCTTCGGAGGTTTTCTTCTTTGTTTGCGGTTCCGGCTCCGGCATCTGCCTTGCTTGCGTATCGGGAGCTATTTCGGTCGCTTTCTTGTCCTCCTGTTTTCGTTGTGACTTGTTTGCCTTTTCCGCTTTTTTTTGCTCCTTGTCCGTTGTTTTCTTTTCTGCTCGAGAAGCGCTTTTTGATGTTCGGTGAGATGCGGTTTGAGCATCGCCGGCCTTCGATTCTCCTCCCAATCCCTTGGAGGATGCCAGAAGTTTGGCGTTTTTCTCCGCCACATGGATATCTTCGTTGGCTTCGTAGATAAGCTGGTCAATGGTGGATGCCGAGAGTTTCTTGCTGACCTCCCGGCTGGCCAGGGTTTGTGCACCGTGTGCCAGATGTTCGTAGACCGCTTTGTAACGCAGGGTCATCTCCTTGTAGCTATCGGTCAGGTTGCCCATCAGTTCCGCAGTCTTTTCGAAATGGTGATTGACCTGATGGCGGTAATCCTCCACTTCCCGCTTGGTCTGCCAGAGCTCGGATTCGATCTCTGCCTTCTGCTTCGTCTCTTTCGCCATCGAACTGCGGCCGGCAAAAAAACCGATCCCGATGCCGATAAGAAGGCCGATAGCGGCCATCAACAGAATTTCCAAACTCATGATATTTCCCCCCTAAACGATACCCTCAAACAGGACGCTGGACAGATAACGTTCTCCTGAGTCGGGCAGGATCACCACTATGGTCTTTCCAGCATGGTCGGCTTCATTTGCCAGCCGTGCCGCCACAGCCATCGCTGCGCCGCTGGAGATGCCCGACAGGATTCCCTCTTCCTTGGCCAGGCGACGGGCGTACTCGATAGCCTCTTCGTCCTTCACTTGCTCCACCCGATTTACCATGGAAAGGTCCAAAGTGTCTGGGATGAACCCGGCACCGATTCCCTGGATCTTGTGAGGGCCTGGTTTGAGTTCCTCGCCCGCCAGTTTTTGAGAGATGACCGGACTGGCGGCTGGTTCCACGGCGACGGAAAGGATCTCTTTTCCCAGGCAGCCTTGCTTGATATAGCGAGAGACACCGGTAATGGTTCCACCAGTTCCGACGCCGGCGATCAGGATATCAATCTCCCCATCCGTGGCTTTCCAGATCTCTGGCCCGGTGGTCAACTCATGGATCGATGGATTGGCTGGATTCTTGAACTGTTGCGGCATGAACCACTGTTCAGGTGCCTCGGCCGCGATCTCTTCAGCCTTGGCGATGGCACCCGGCATCCCCTTGCCGCCTTCGGTGAGGATTAGATCGGCTCCCAGTGCCTTTAGTACTTTGCGACGCTCCAGGCTCATGGTTTCCGGCATGGTAAGCGTTACCTGATATCCTCGTGCTGCAGCAACGAAGGCCAAGGCGATCCCTGTATTGCCACTGGTGGGCTCAACGATTTTCATGCCGGGCTTCAGCACACCCCGTTTTTCTGCGTCCCAGATCATTGCCGCACCAATCCGGCATTTTACGGAATAGGAGGGGTTGCGGCCCTCGATCTTGGCCAGAACCCGAACCTTGTTCGGATTGACGATCTTGTTGATCTGTACCAGTGGGGTGTTGCCAATAGAAAGTGAATTGTCCTTGAAGTATTCCATGGTGGTCTCTGTTCAGATATGAGCCGTTTTTTGATCTACCCAGTTCTGAAAAGCTCCTATGACGCAATACCGCATAGAAATCGGTCTAAAAGGAACTTTTTTGTTTCTTGAAATACGCTGTCCATCGCCGGCGGGAACCAGTCGACCGTTCCCGTCCTGACCTTAAGGTTGACGTTGGTGTTGGCAAGACATGCCCACGCGTTTTTCAAGAGCCTGCTAATACTTTACGCCCGTGTCTTGACGGGGGCAATGGGGAGAACAGTGAATGGGGTATGATCGATGCCGGATTGAAGCGGGGAAGCACACGGTGGCTGCAGCGAATGATAGGATTTCTTCAGGGTTTGCTTTACACTTTAATCGATGATGAAAGTTCCCACCATTGAATCGTTTGTCGGTAATACTCCGCTGGTTCGCCTGCAACGCCTTCCCGAGACCGAAAGTAACGTCATCCTGGCAAAACTCGAGGGGAACAATCCCGCTGGTTCGGTAAAGGATCGGCCGGCGATGAGCATGATCCAGCACGCCGAACTGCGAGGCGAGATTCGGCCCGGAGACACGCTCATCGAAGCGACCAGCGGCAACACCGGGATTGCCCTGGCTCTGGCTGCCGCTATCAAGGGATACCGGATGGTGCTGATCATGCCGGAAACCATGAGCGTGGAGCGTCGCTTGGCGATGAAGGCCTATGGCGCAGAGATTGTACTGGTTCCCGCTGACCAGGGAATGGAGGGAGCGCGCGATTTGGCGCAGGCCATGCAGGCGGAGGGCAAAGGCCGGGTGCTGGATCAGTTTGCTAACCCTGACAATCCATTGGCCCACTATGAAACCACCGGTCCGGAGATCTGGCGCGATACCGGAGGCCGGATCACCCACTTTGTCAGTGCCATGGGGACCACCGGTACCATTATGGGGGTCTCCCGTTATTTGAAGGAACGGAATCCCTCTATCCGGATCGTGGGGGTCCAGCCGGCAGAAGGGGCCAGCATTCCCGGTATCCGCCGTTGGCCGCCAGCGTACCTGCCCGCCATCTTCGATCCTTCCAGAGTGGACCGGATCATCGATGTTACCCAGGAGGAGGCGGAACGGACCACGGCAGAACTTGCTGCTCGGGAGGGAATCTTTGCCGGGGTCTCATCCGGCGGTGCGGTGGCGGCGGCCCTGCGGCTTGGGCAGGAGGTGCGCGATGCGGTGATCGTGACCATCGTCTGTGATCGCGGGGATCGCTATCTGTCCACTGGTGTGTTTGGATGAATCCGGAGCGGGGTGAGGGACGACCGGATGTCGAAACGTAGCAGGCGGATTCCGGCCGAGCCAGCGGAGGCCTGCGTCGAGTCTCTCTCCCATGATGGGCGAGGGGTGGCGCGGGTTGATGGCAAGGTAATCTTTATCGATGGTGCGTTACCGGGTGAACGGGTGCTGTTTCAATACACCGCTCGACGCCGCAGCAATGACGAAGGTCGGGTGGTGGAGGTGCTGGAAGTTTCTCGGGATCGGGTCATTCCCCGCTGTCCTTGGTTTGATCGGTGTGGTGGCTGTTCCCTCCAGCATCTGGCACCTGATGCGCAGATCGTGGCCAAACAGCGCATGTTGGTGGAGCAGTTACGGCGTATCGGCGGTGTGGAAGCAGCCGAGATCATGCCTCCGCTGATCGGTCCGCGTTGGGGCTACCGGCACAAGGCGCGTCTGGGCGTGCGCTACGTACAGGCGAAGGAACGGGTCCTGGTGGGCTTTCGGGAGAAGCGCAGTGGATTCATTGTCGATATGGACCGGTGTGACGTGCTGCATCCTGGCGTCGGAATGCGAATCGGGGAAATTGCCACACTGATCCATTCCCTTCAGGCCTACCGGCGGATCCCTCAGATCGAAGTGGCAGTAGGTGATGAGGTGGCGGCACTGGTGTTTCGCCATCTGGATCCCTTGGTGGAGCGGGATTGCGCCCGTCTCAGGGCGTTCGGTGAGCAGACTGGCCTACATATTTATCTTCAGCCTGAGGGACCGGACTCGATCTTCCTGCTTTGGCCCGAGACTTCGGAGCTGGTTTACCGGTTACCGGAGTTCCAACTGGAATTCTGTTTCCTGCCGACCGATTTCACTCAAGTGAATAGCGAGCTGAATCGGCTGATGGTGTGCCGGGCAGTTGAGCTTCTCGAACCGCGTACCGACGAACGGGTGCTGGATCTGTTCTGCGGTATTGGCAATTTCTCACTTCCGCTGGCCCGCAGCGCGGGTGAGGTTGTTGGAGTGGAAGGGGAGGCCGGTCTGGTGCAGCGGGCACAGGAAAATGCCGCTCGTAACGGAATCGAGAATGTCTCTTTTCGGGTAGCCGATCTGGCTCGCGAGGATATTGCAATGGAGTGGCGGGAGGAAGGCTTTGACAAGATCCTGCTGGATCCGCCACGTAGCGGTGCATTGGAGATCCTGCCGCGCTTGCGAGCGTTCGGCGCAGTGCGGATCGTTTACGTTTCCTGCAATCCTGCTACCCTGGCCAGGGATGCCGGAGAGTTGGTACACCGGCATGGATACCGGCTGTTGAGCGCTGGCGTCATGGACATGTTTCCCCATACGGCACATGTGGAATCCATAGCGTTGTTCGAGCGCTGATTGCTCCGTGGACTCTGTGATTCCGTGAAGCGTGGCTTCGGGATATAATGAAATCTCTGTCCATTCATGGAAACGTGATCTGGCTGTGGAAAAATCTCTTGTTGCTGAAAACAGGAGATGGAGCCGTTTCTTTGCGGATTTTCGATTCCGGATTGGTCAGGGTTTCTGGAGATTCAGACATCGTCCGGTGGGAACGCTTTATCTGACTCGGAAGTTGCCAATCCTGAGCCGTTTCATCCCGACACCGGTCAATCCTTGGGAACATATTCAATTAAGACAGGGATTATCAAAATGAAAAAATATTCAATGTTCACTCTGCTCTGTGTCACTCTTGGGGGCTGTTCCGTGCTTGCGCCGAAAGGTGGTGACCAGGACCTCACAGTGTTACCCGAGGACCCGACGCAGGAACGCGTGGTGGTCCGTGAGGGAGAGCCTCTTCCTGAGGGGGCGATAGTCCTGCCTGCCGATGAACCGGTCAGCGAAGGTGGGATTTCGGTGGCGGAACTGCCGGATGCCGAAGTAGTGGAGATAACCGAGCTGGATTCTCCCGCAGAAACTGCAGGGGCAACAGGGGAAACGGAGATCTATCTTCCAGACGAAGTGGCGGCCAGAGCCGATGCAGAGGCGGTGATCATTCCAGCTGAAAACCACGCCGCTCCCGAATCACAGGGTGATCTTTCTCCGGATGGTATCCGGGTGGAGATTGTCAATGCGTCAGGGGTCCCGGGGTTGGAACAGCAGGTGAGTGAACGGCTTGCCGGAAAAGGGTATTTCATCTCCTGGGCAGGTGAGAGTGCCACTTCAGGGCAGCAGATGGAAACACTGATCAAGTACCGTTCTGGCTTTGCTCGCGAAGCGGTGCGGCTGGGACATATCTTGCCCGGTAATCAGATTGTGACTCGGGGTGATGCGTTGCCGGAGGGGATCGATATCCGTGTCGTAGTGGGTTCCGATCAGCAGTAAAGGCGGATCCTGTGGAGGGACGGGGCATTGGCGACAGAGATCGAAAGGAAGTTTCTGGTTCGCGATGACCGATGGCGCCAGCACGCGGACGAGGGGACGGAGATCCGTCAGGGATATCTGGCCGGTTCGGAGAAGGGTTCTATCCGCATCCGCATCGCCGGGAGGAAAGCGAGCCTCAACATCAAGAGCGCTACTTTGGGGGTTCGACGTCTGGAATATGACTATCCTATCCCGGTGGCGGAGGCGGTGGAGATGCTGGAGCAGCTGTGCGAAAAGCCGCTGATTGAGAAGATTCGCTATCGGGTCACTGTGGGGGAACACCTTTGGGAGATCGATGTATTCAGTGGCGCCAATGAGGGACTGGTGGTGGCAGAGATCGAACTATTGGATGAGGAAGAAAGGTTTTCCCTCCCGGAGTGGGTAGGGGAGGAGGTCTCCCATGATCCCCGCTACTACAATACCTGCCTCGTCTCACATCCCTACCGGGAATGGTGTGACGAATCCTGCTGAGAGTTTTCTCGTTGTTGTAAGCCTTTCCGATCAGCGCCTTCGGCTCTATGAGCGGGGTTGCGTCCGTATGGACGTGGCGGTTTCTACAGCGAGTAAGGGTGCGGGTGAGATTGCCGGCAGTTATTGCACTCCACGAGGATTGCACCAGGTGCGTGCCAAGATTGGCGCAGGTTGTCCTGCGGGTGCGGTGTTCGTGGCGCGTCGCCCGACGGGGGAAATCTATTCTTCCGAGCTGGCGAGTCGTTTTCCTGGTCGTGACTGGATTCTGAGCCGGATCCTGTGGTTGAGTGGTCTCGAAGTGGGCAGAAATCGGCTTGGAAATGTAGATACCATGCGCCGCTTCATCTATATTCACGGCTGCCCGGAGAGCGAGCCGATGGGGATCCCTCGTTCCCGGGGGTGTATCCGGATGCGCAACGCCGATGTCATCGCTCTGTTTGACAGAATCCCTGTGGGGACCCGGGTGTCTATTGAGGAGTGATTTCCTCTTGCCAAGGAAACAGTGATCATGTCAGTGCAACAAACCGCTACTTGCCATTCATCCCGCGCCGGGGTGCGACATGGTCTGGGTCCAGTAATGGTGGATATCAAGGGGATCGAACTTTCTGCAGATGAGCGGGAGCTTCTGCTGCATCCGGCGATCGGCGGTGTGATCCTGTTTAGTCGCAATTTTTATTCTCCTTCGCAGGTGACCGAGCTGATTCGGGAGATCCACGCCTTGCGTGAACCTCATCTGCTGGTAGCGGTGGACCAGGAAGGAGGGCGGGTGCAGCGTTTTCGAGAGGGGTTCACCCGACTACCTCCGGTACGCTGCTTTGGTCAGATCCATGAGCGGAATCCCGAAGAAGCAAGGGAAGTGGCGTGGACGACGGGTTGGTTGATGGCCAGTGAGTTGCGCGCTACGGGGGTGGATTTCAGCTTTGCTCCGGTGCTGGATCTGGATTGGGGCGTCAGTGAAGTGATTGGGGACCGCGCCTTTCATTCCGACCCGGAAATAGTGGCTAGGCTGGCTGGGGCATGGCAATCGGGTATGCGGGAAGCGGGGATGCCCACCACCGGGAAGCATTTTCCGGGGCACGGTGCGGTACTTGCCGACTCCCATGTGGATGTTCCGGTGGATGAACGGCCATTTGAAATGGTTCTGGCCCAGGATCTGTTACCTTTCGCCCGCCTCATCAAAAATGGTATGGCGGCGGTAATGACGGCCCACGTCATCTACGACAGGGTGGATCGTCTTCCCGCGACTTTCTCCCGTTACTGGATTCAGGAAGTGCTGCGTGATCGGCTTGGTTTCCAGGGGGTGGTGTTCAGTGATGATCTGGGAATGGCGGGGGCCGGTGTGGCTGGAGATATCCTTGCCCGTGCAGAGGCTGCGCTGGAAGCTGGTTGCGATATGATTTTGGTGTGTAATGATGCTGCTGGAGCAAGGCGCGTGGTGGAAAGCATCCGGTGGTCGGATACGCCACTGGGTCATTTGCGTCTTGCCAGGATGCACGGTCGTCCTGCACCGGGACGTCAGGAGCTGCTGGGCGATTCCCGTTGGAAGGCGGCGGTGGAAAAGGTAACCCGGGTGGTGCAGGATGGAGAGGCATCAATGCTGATTTAGGTGCCGGATTCCAGGACATGCCAATAACCCTTCCATTCGATAGTCAACGTCTCAGAGAATTGCTGCAATTCCTGCCAGAGGATGCCTCCTGGATCAGCCAGGTGTTCGTGGTGGTATTCCTCACCCTGTTGCTCGCCTTTGTAGTGAAGCGCTTTTTCAAACGGCTTCACCGGTTGTTCCAGCAGACGGATAACATCTGGGACGACGCACTGGTGATGGCACTGGGGCGACCGTTGCGATTGTTCATCTGGCTGCAGGGGGTCGCTTTCGCCGCACATATCGTTGGGCGGAAGACTGGTGCACCCCTGTTCGATGCCGTGGACCCCGTGCGGGATATCGGTGTCATCGTGTTGCTAGCATGGTTCTTGGTCCGCTTGGTTAAGGAGGTCCAGCAGAATCTGTTGCGGCGTGCCGAGGCTCGTGGCAAGGAGCTGGACGTGACCACGGTGGATGCGATTGGAAAGTTGTTGCGCATCTCGGTGATCATCACCGCAGTGCTGGTGACGTTGCAGACCCTAGGATACAGCGTGTCAGGGGTGCTCGCCTTTGGGGGGATCGGCGGTATTGCAGTCGGTTTTGCCGCCAAGGATCTCCTCGCCAATTTCTTTGGCGGATTGATGATCTACCTGGATCGTCCTTTTGCCGTCGGTGACTGGGTGCGCTCGCCAGACAGGGAAATTGAAGGAACGGTAGAGGAGATTGGCTGGCGCCTGACCCGTATTCGTACTTTTGACAAACGGCCTCTCTATATTCCCAACGCCACCTTTACCTCGATCGCGGTGGAAAATCCTTCTCGGATGACTCATCGCCGCATCAAGGAGACCATCGGCATCCGTTATGACGATGTGGATAAGCTGGAGGGGATTCTTGCTGAGGTGCGGCAGATGTTGCTGACCCATCCGGAGATCGATCAGAGTCAAACACTGATGGTCAATTTCAATACCTTTGGCCCCTCTTCGTTGGACTTCTTTGTCTACACCTTTACCCGCACCACCGTCTGGACTGAATACCATCGCGTCAAGGAGGATGTTCTGTTGCGAATTTACCGGATCATTGCTGACCACGGTGCCGAGGTCGCCTTCCCTACCCGGACCTTGCATATTGCCTCTGATGGCGGCAATATGCCGCAGCCGGAGCGGTCTGACTCATGAGCGGCGCGAGGCGGCGTCCCTCCATCGCTCTGGCTCTGGGAGGAGGAGCGGCGCGAGGCTGGGCGCACATCGGCGTGATCAATGCCTTGCAGGAGCGCGGAATAGAGGTGGACATGGTCTGTGGCACCTCCATCGGCGCCTTGGTGGGTGCTGCCCATGCAGCAGGGCAACTGGCGCAGCTGGAGAAATGGGTCCGGGCTCTGAAGTGGCAGGATGTGGTAGGGTTTCTGGATCTCACCCTGAGCAAGGGAGGGGTCATCCAGGGGCGACGGGTATTCGAGGAGCTGCGGCGGCACTATCGAGTCGAACGTATTGAAGACCTACGACTCCCCTTTGGGGCAGTGGCCACTAACCTCAATAATGGCCTTGAGGTTTGGTTACGGGAGGGATCGGTGGTCGAGGCAGTGCGGGCTTCGGCCTCGTTGCCGGGCCTGTTTACCCCGGTTTACCATGAGGGTCACTGGCTGGTGGATGGCGGTCTGGTTAATCCGGTGCCGGTTTCCCTTTGTCGGGCAATGGGAGCGGAGCTGGTGATTGCGGTAGACCTGTTTCTGCAACGTACTATCCCGGTAGACGATGGGAGTGTTCTGGAGCAGGGAGTGGAGGGGAGCGAGGAAGAGTCCTGGTTTGCCAGCGCAAGGGAGATTACGGCTCGCATGTGGGAGATGGGGGTGAAGCAGAAGCTGCTTGGTGGAGCAGGGGGAGAGCCCTCCATATTCGAGGTGGTCTCGGGCAGTATTCACATCATGCAGATGCGGATAAGCCGTAGCCGCATGGCGGGGGAGCCCCCGAACCTGCTAATTGCGCCGGTAGTGGAAAACATCGGCTTGATGGATTTCCATCGGGCTGCAGAAGCGATTGAGGAGGGCGTGCGGGCGGTGAAACGGATTGATGCCCAGCTGCCCCTGTTTCTGCGCGGGGTGGTTACCTGACAACCTCGGAGGTAGGGCGTTATGCCAGATAAGCTGCTGATTGTTATGTCCAACAGTGATCCGTCCAATCCCAGTGAGCTGGGGGCCCCTCTTTTTCAGGCGTCGGTGGCGGCAGCGATGGAATACGATGTGGAGGTGGTTCTGACTGGTCGCTCTGGGGAGTTGGCCAAAAAGGGGGTGGCAGAACGGTTGACCATTCAGCCCGGCAGTAGCCGGACGGTGTATGACGTTATGAAAGAGGCCGTGGCGGCAGGGGCGGTATTCAAAGTGTGTACTACTACGCTGGAGCTGTGGGGTGATGATTTGATTCCCGAGATTAAGGAAACGGTAGGTGCCGCCTATCTGATCAGTGAGGCGATGGATGCCGATACTGTAACCTTTACCTACTAGTCGGTTTAGCTACCGTTTCCACGGAACCCGTCATGACACCACAACAGGCTCACAACATTTATCAACGGGCTGAATGTCTCTATTCCGCTGACGCTGTCGATGTGGCACTGGATCGAATGGCGTCGGATATCACCGCCGCTCTGAGCGAAAAAGATCCATTGGTCCTGTGTGTGATGACCGGTGCCATTGTGGTTACCGGTCAGCTGTTGACCCGGATCGATTTCCCGCTGCAACTCGATTACATCCACGCCACTCGTTATGGAAAGAAGACTTCAGGTGGAACCATTCGCTGGTTGGCCCGACCCCAGAGCCCATTGTCAGGTCGTACCGTGCTGGTAGTAGATGACATCCTGGATGAGGGGCACACGTTGGCGGCAATCCTGGCTTACTGCCGGGAAGAGGGGGCCTCGGAGATCTATCTTGCAGCTATGGTGGAAAAGCGGCATGGACGAAAAGCACCGGGACTGAAGGCAGATTTCGTGGGGCTCGAAGTGGATGACCGCTATGTGTTTGGATTTGGTATGGACTATGAGGGCTATCTGCGTAATCTCCCGGGAATCTATGCGGTAAAGGAGGGTGAGGGTGACTGAGACAGCGATTATCGGAGGTACCGGCCTGACCTCCCTGAATGGTCTGGAAATCGTGCGCAGGGAGGTAGTCAACACCCCATACGGCGAGCCTTCTGGTCCGCTGATTCACGGTGAATTGCAGGGGCATCGTGTGGTATTCCTGCCGAGGCATGGCTCCGGACATACCATCCCGCCTCACAAGATTAATTACCGGGCCAATATCTGGGCGTTGAAAAGTATCGGGGTGGATAAGGTAATCGCCATCAATGCAGTGGGTGGGATTGCCCCAGAGTTCACACCAGGCAGACTGGCGTTTCCTGATCAAATCATCGACTATACCTGGTCACGCATCAATACCTTCTTCGAAGAGGGGCTGACCGATGTTGTTCACATCGATTTTACTCACCCTTACTGTGAGAAGCTGCGTGCGCTGCTGGTCTGGGCGGCAGGAGAGGCAGGACTGGAAGCAGTGAATTTCGGCACCTACGCCGCAACCCAAGGTCCCAGGCTGGAGACTGCCGCTGAGATTGATCGATTGGAGCGGGATGGATGCCATATGGTGGGCATGACCGGCATGCCGGAAGCTGCATTGGCTCGTGAGCAGGAGCTCTGTTACGCGGCCTGTGCCGTGGTTGCCAACTGGGCAGCGGGTCGGGGTGAAGGAGAAGGCATCTCCATGGAGCTGATCAGGCAGCACCTTCGACAGGGGATGCAGCAGGTATGCCGTTTATTGGGCGAGGTGGTGCCTCGCCTTTGATCATTCCAGGTTCGACGGCGGGAGAGGCTATCGTCGTTTGGTTTTTATCAGTACATAAAGGGCGCCTGTACCACCGTCCTCAGGCCGGGCAGAGCAAAAAGCGAGAACTTCTTCCCTCTGACGCAGCCAGCGATTGATCTGGTTCTTCAGTACCGGTTTTTGCTGTTTTGAACCCTGTCCCTTGCCATGGATGATACGGGCACAGGCTATCCTCTTTGCCTGGCAATGGTTGAGGAATTCGCTTACCGCCTGCCGAGCTATCGGTACCGTCATACCATGTAGATCCAGTTCCAGCCGGTGGTTGAATTGGCCTCGCCGCAGCTTGCGTAGTACGCTCTGCTGGATCCCACTGCGGAGGAACAGCAGTTCATCGCCAATCTCCACATCGGCAAAGTCCATCGGCGCCGACATCATCTCCTGTATTACCCGTTGTTCGTCAGCCTCCTTTTGCCGGGGATGGGGTAGTGGTCGTTCTTTCTGCGGAGCGATGCGATTGGGATCGAGCTGCAGAGGGCGCACCTTTTTCATTGCTTCCCGGAAAAGGCGTATATCAGCATCGTCCAGAGGCTCATTTTTATCACTCATTGGAGTACGTTGGTTTGTAGTTGGCCGGTTCCTTGCCACAACGGGGTTCTGTGAGGCAAGTGGAAGCTCAAAGACCCACGAAAAGACCTGTTTCGACCATCATCTGGTGCGGTGGTTCGGAATCGGGCTTTGTTACTGTTTGGATTAGTATGCGAAAATAACCCGGTTTTCGCCAGCGGATGATTATGCACAATGAAAATCCTGGTCAGCAACGATGATGGATACCATGCTGCGGGCATCATTGCCCTCGCTGAAGCGCTGTCGGAGCTGGCGCAGGTTACCGTGGTGGCGCCTGATCGGGATCGCAGCGGGGCCAGTAACTCGCTGACGCTGGACAATCCCATTCGTGCGCATCGGCAGGAAAATGGTTTCTATCGGGTGGAAGGTACACCGACCGACTGCGTTCACCTGGCGGTAACCGGTCTGCTTGAAGAGGAGCATGATATGGTTGTAGCGGGTATCAATGCCGGGGCCAATCTTGGTGATGATGTGCTCTATTCCGGAACCGTTGCTGCGGCTACCGAGGGGCGTTTCCTGGGGCTGCCGGCGATGGCGATTTCGCTGACCGGTCAGGAGTCACGTCACTATGAAACAGCCTGTATCGTGGCCCGTAAACTGGTGGAGCAGCTAAAGCGAGAACCTTTGCCCGCCGATACCATCTTGAACGTCAATGTTCCTGATCTGCCGTGGGATGAGATCGCCGGATTCGAAGTGACCCGCCTGGGACATCGACACAAGGCGGAACCGATGATCAAAGATATAGATCCACGTGGCAGACAGATCTTCTGGGTGGGGCCGCCGGGAGGGGAGCAGGATTCCGGTCCTGGAACCGATTTCTTTGCCATTCACAACAAGCGGGTTTCCATCACCCCATTGCAGGTGGATCTAACCTGCTACACGGCGTTGGATAGAGTGGCACAGTGGGTGGAAACATTGGGATGAACCAGCATTTTCACTCCGGGATAGGCATGACGTCGCAGCGTACCCGGGACCGTCTGATCCAACGGTTGCGCCAGCGAGGGATCCAGGATAGCGCGGTGCTTTCGGTGATGCGTTCCATTCCCCGGCATCTGTTCGTGGATGAGGCTCTGGCCAGTCGTGCCTACGAAGAGACAGCGCTTCCCATTGGTCACGGGCAGACCATTTCCCAGCCCTATCTGGTGGCTTACATGACCGAAGCGTTGCTGGAAGCGGGACCTTGTAACAAGGTACTGGAGATAGGTACCGGCTGCGGCTACCAGACGGCAATATTGGCCCGACTGGTAGGGGAGGTATACAGTATCGAGCGTATTGCCCCTTTGCTGGGAAAGGCGCGAATCCTGTTGCATCGATTGAATATTTACAATGTCCATCTGAAAGTAGGCGATGGAAATGAAGGATGGAAACCTTCCGCTCCTTACGATGGTATTTTGGTTGCTGCTGCTGCATCCGAAATCCCCGAGACGCTGCTGCTTCAGCTTTCTGAAAGGGGACGCATGGTAATTCCGGTGGTGACCGGCAATGGTGAACAGGAGTTACTTCGAATTACCCGGAAAGGGAATGAGTTTCATTGCGAGACACTGGAGGCTGTGAACTTTGTCCCCTTGGTCAAGAGCTGATTGGGGACCGATGTTTCCACATGTTGATTAATCAATAACAACATTTTGTCTAGGGATTTGGAGTTCAGATTTCCGGAAAGGATCGATGTCTGGTATTTCGTTCCTGGCTGGTTTGATTCGTGGATTCATCGATGATTGTCCAGATACTGTTGGAGGGTAGGGGGTGAAGCTGTTTTCTTCTCTTTACGGGCGGGTGATGCAATGGTCCAGACATCCAAGGGCGCCATGGTTTCTTGGAGGACTGAGTTTTGCGGAATCTTCTTTTTTTCCGGTCCCTCCCGATGTGATGCTGGCGCCAATGGCACTGGCAAAGCCGGAGCGCGCAATGCAGTATGCCTTGCTCACCACGCTGGCTTCGGTGGCCGGAGGCATTCTGGGATATGTGCTGGGGGTTTTCTTTTTCGAGCTAATCGAGCCACTGCTGCATGGTTCCGGATATTGGCCCAAGTTTGAGCAGGCGCAGCGCTGGTTTGACAGCTACGGGTTTTGGGCGATCCTGATTGCAGGGTTTTCCCCTATTCCCTATAAGGTTTTTACCATTGCCGCAGGGGCCATGGCAATGTTGTTTCTGCCATTTGTGATAGCATCCATCATTGGCCGTGGATTGCGGTTTTATCTGGTGGCATTATTGATGAAATGGGGCGGAGAGCCGATGGAAAAGCGATTGCACAGCTATATCGATTATCTAGGGTGGGCAACGGTGATCGTCGGCGTGGCGGCCTATTTCTTACTGCAGAATCATTGAGAAACCGCGGTTGCGCGAAGTGATGAGGGTTACAACCCATTGTTCGTCCCCGAACTCCCCCGAGGAGTGTTTTATGCAAAAGCGTCGGCTCATTCCGGCATTATTGCTACTCTCTGCATTGCTGGGTGGTTGCGCTAATGATCCTGTTTTGGTGGGTGATCGGGGCGCTCGTCTGGATTGGCATCCTCGTTATCACACCGTACAACGGGGGGATACCTTGTATTCTATTGCGTGGACCTATGGCCAGGATTACCGGCTGGTTGCGCAGTGGAATGGACTATCTCCTCCCTATACCATCTACCCCGGGCGACGGATACGGGTCGCTCCACCGCCTGACTTTGCCAAGTGGCGTGACCGCGCCAAGGAGCCAAGGGAGAAGAAAAAAGGTGCAAGTTCGCCTTCTTCTCCTGTCGCCCAATCTTCTCGGGCAAAGGTATATCCGCGTCGCAAAGAGTCTCCGTCACCGGTCGGCCAGCCGTTGCCCGCTCCGGAAGCGAGTTCTCCGAAGTTCTCCAAAGCGAAAAATCCCCAATCTCTTCAGTGGCAATGGCCGGTTTCAGGAACGCCGAAGCTGATTTCAGGCGATTCCGGACAACTGCGCTCAGGGATCAATATCAAGGGGCGGCGGGGACAACCGGTCTATGCTGCAGCAGCGGGAAAAGTGGTCTATAGCGGCAGTGGACTAATCGGTTACGGAAAGCTTATTATTTTGAAACACAACGATCGTTATTTGAGTGCCTATGCACATAATTGGGAACTGCTGGTCAAGGAAGGGGAGCAGGTAGCAAAGGGGATGCAGATTGCCAAAATGGGTAGCAGTGGTACCGACCAGGTAATGCTACATTTCGAGATTCGGCGTAATGGCAAGCCTGTCGACCCATTACGCTATCTGCCAAAGCATTAGGGAATTGACGGTATGACGGGAAATCGTGATATCCCCACTGAGTGGGAGAGTGAAGAAGTGGAACCGGAGGATGAAAAACCCAAGGAGCCGGCCGTTTCTTTAGACGATGAGTCTCTCCTCGATGCCGAAGTCGAGCCTGCGGAGCCCACCTTTACCGCTGTTCCTGACAAACAGTTGGATGCCACCCACCTCTATCTGAACGAGATTGGATTTTCTCCCTTGCTGACGGCCGAAGAGGAGATTCACTATGCGCGCTTGGCTCAGACGGGGGATGAGGATGCGCGCAACCACATGATTGAGAGCAATCTTCGTCTTGTGGTAAAAATTGCCCGGCGATATCTTAACCGTGGGCTTCCCTTACTGGATTTGATAGAGGAAGGAAACCTTGGGTTGATACGGGCAGTGGAAAAATTCGATCCGGAGCGCGGATTCCGCTTTTCGACCTATGCCACCTGGTGGATTCGCCAGACCATCGAAAGAGCGATCATGAATCAGACCCGGACTATTCGGTTACCCATTCATGTGGTTAAGGAGCTGAATGTCTATCTGCGTGCGGCGCGGCATCTGGCGCAGATGGAGGGAAGTGAACCAACGCCTGAAGAGATAGCCCGTTTTCTCGACAAATCCCCTGAAGAGGTATCGCGGATGTTAGGCTTCAATGAGCGTATTGCCTCGGTAGATGAACCATTGGGTCGGGATACGGAGAAGTCGATGCTGGAGTCCATCCCCGATGAAGGGAATATCGATCCGGCCAAGATTCTCCAGGATGATGATATGCAGAGTCACCTGGAAGTCTGGCTGTCCCAACTCAACGAAAAGCAAAGAGAGGTCGTCACCCGACGTTTTGGGCTGGATGGCCGTGGAATTTCCACGCTGGAGGAGGTAGGGAAAAGCATTGGCGTGACCCGTGAGCGGGTGCGGCAAATCCAGATGGAGGCGCTACGCCGTTTGAGGCAGATATTGGAAAACGAAGGTTTCTCGGTGGATACACTCTTCGAATAGATCGTCCCTCCAATCTGAATCTATGTGAATTGAGCGAAGTTCTCGTCGGGCTGCAAAGGCTCGTCACAGCATAAAACATTCATCCTTGAATCCTGATTTCCCCGTTACGATCAAAAAAGCATGGTGCGAGAGCGTGTGAGACCGTCTGTGCTCCTTGTGCCAGCACTTTGGGGGTGTTCATCACCGTTTTTTTACCGTTACCCCTTGTTTTTTAACAACCATTTCTACTTTTTGGTGTCGGATAAAGGTCACTTTGGTCGGGATGATGACGGATCCGTGTCGCTCGTGCAAGTTGGTTGTTTTGCTTTTTAAATCATATAGATGCGAGTCTATGTTGATGCGGAAAGTTGAGCGAGGGAATTTGGCGCAACCTTAAATATAAGCTAATGATAATAGCATGATATGTTGGGTGTATTATATTGGCGACATGCAGATATCCTTTGATAACAATTGATTAGCATCAATACCAGTGTTTCATGTCGCTATATGGCGACACTCCGTTTTGGGTTGACCTACGTTTTATATTGCGAACCCGTGCTAATCTGATGATACTTAAAGGATAAAAAATTCTGGCACGCTTCATGCAACCTCATGGGCAGGTTGGCGGAGTAGGTCATGCAGGGAAAGGAGTTCCCTGATGGTGGGCCGGCTGTGAACTGACTGGATGAAGTGTTCATTGGCAAACCGCTGTTCGCCAACTTGGTTTTTCAGGTATATGTCTTTCTACGCACGGAGGCGGGCTCCCCGCATCCCCCCCAGGGGAGGGCCATGGATGGCCTTTTTACCTGCCTTGCGTCACATTTTCCATTTTTTCGGCTTGCCTGCGGACAGGAATGTGAATACAGTTCCTGTTTGCGCATCATGCGTGCAAAAGGGCAATATCGCTTTTGATTGTCAAGGGTGAATTTATCTGGCCGGTTCGGGTCTATTATGAAGACACCGACAGCGGAGGGGTGGTTTATTATGCCAACTACCTCAAATTCATGGAGCGTGCTCGCACGGAGTGGCTGAGGAGTTTGGGATATGAACAGAACCGGCTGATCGATGAAGGCCTCATCTTTGCCGTACGTCGGGCTGAAGTGGATTATCTCAAACCGGCGCGCTTCAATGATATGCTGCAGATAAAGAGTCGTATATTCGATTGCAGGCGCGCGAGCATCGAATTTGCCCAGAGTGTCTGTCGGGAAGAAGAGGTGTTGTGTCACGGACGGATCAGGATTGCCAGTCTCGACGTGGAGACCTTCAAGCCCCGTGCTCTGCCCGCGCAAATGCGGGATAATATCAAACGTTCAATGAATATACAGGAATCCCTCTGAATGACCTCCGAGCTTTCCCTGGCCCATCTGGTACTCAATGCCAGCGTTCCAGTGCAGGCAATCATGTTGATCCTGCTGTTTGCATCCATATATTCCTGGGGGTTGATACTATATAAACGCCGTGTGCTTTCACAGGCTCGACGTAGTGCAGATGCCTTTGAGACACATTTCCGCAGTGAGCAACGAATGAGCGATCTCTACAATCGTGTGCTGCGCTCGTCTGAACGTTTGGGGGCGATGGCCTCTATCTTTGAGGCGGGGTACAAGGAGTTTCTGTATCAACGCCGACAACCCGTATTTGATCGGGAACTGCTCAAGGATAACGCTCAACGTGTGATGCGGCTTGCCATGAGTCGCGAGCTGGAGAAAATGGAGGCCAGTATCTCTTCATTGGCAACCATTGGTTCCGTCAGTCCCTATGTGGGGTTGTTCGGTACCGTGTGGGGAATCATGTCTTCGTTTACCGCCCTGGGAAACGTGCAGCAGGCCACCCTTGCCATGGTGGCTCCTGGTATTGCCGAGGCATTGTTTGCTACTGCAATGGGGCTGTTTGCGGCTATTCCCGCGGTTATTTCCTACAATCGCAGTACTGCCGAAATCGAGCGGCTGGCAAATCGTTATGACAATTTCATTGAGGAGTTTACCTCCATTCTGTTGCGGTTTGGCCAACCGAGAGGAGGGGAGCAGCCGGTCGCACCATGAGCCAAAGACGCATCCGTAAGCGCCCCATTGCAGAGATGAACGTGGTACCGTACATCGATGTCATGCTCGTGTTGCTGGTGATCTTCATGATTACCGCACCGTTGCTGACCCAAGGGGTCAAGGTAGAGCTACCCAAGGTGGCGGCAGAACCCATCAAGGAGAGTAACAAAGAGCCTTTAGTGATCACGGTGAACCGTAGCGGAGAGCTTTTCCTCAATTTGGGAGACAAGGCGGACCAGCCTGTAGATGAGCAGACCTTGATGGAGCGGGTCGCGGCAATCATGCGTCGTCGGCCGGATGTGCCGGTCCTGTTGCGTGGAGACGAAAACGTCGAGTATGGTGCGGTGGTACGAGCCATGGCACTGTTACAGCGGGCTGGTGCTCCCAGCATAGGGATGGTTACCGAGACGCCCTTTTCCGACGGCCGGAAATAGTGTTGGGAGCGGTGTTCCATGAGACGTTATTGGGTTATTGCAGCACTGCTTCATATAGGGCTTTTTGGGGTGTTGATGCTCCGGTTCGACTGGTGGCAGAGCGAGTCACCCGAGGCGCCAGCGGCGATTCAGGCAACACTGGTTTCTGCGGCGGAATTAGGTTCTCCCGGCAGAAAGGAGAAAGAGAGTCAGGAGGCGCTCCGTAAACAAGAACAGGCCGCAGAGCTGAAGCGGCAGCAGGAGGCAGAGAAAAAGCGACAGGAGCAGAAAAAAGCCGAGGAGGAAAAGCGTCGGCAGAAAGAAGCGCAAGCAAAGCGCGAAGAAGCCGAGCGGCAAAAACGGATTGCCCTAGAGGAGAAGCGCCGCAAAGCGGAAGAGGAGAAACGCAAGCAGGCCGAGGAAGCGCGCCGCAAGAAAGCCGAGGAGGAGCGACGACGCAAGGCAGAGGAAGAAGCCAGGCGGAAAAAGGCGGAAGAAGAGAAACGCAAGCGGGCCGAGGAAGCGCGCCGCAAGAAAGCCGAGGAGGAGCGGCGGCGCCGGGAGGCAGAGCGCAAACGTCGGGAAGCGGCTTTGAAAAGCCAGCTGGAAGCGGAAGAGGCGTTTCTCGAGGGGGAGGCTCAGCGCAAAAATCAGGTGCTGATTGCCCGCTATATGGCCAGGATTCGGACAAAGGTGGAAAGTCGTTGGCTGGAGCCTCCAAGTGCGCGGCCGGGGATGTCCAGTACGGTGCGGATCCGTTTGGCACCAAGCGGGGAGGTGCTGGTGGTGGTGACCGTTGCGAGTAGTGGTGATAGCGTCTTTGATCGTTCGGTGGAGGCGGCGGTGCAGAAGGCCTCCCCTCTCCCGCTGCCGCCTGATCCCACGATATTGCCCGGTTTTCCGGAGTTGAACTTTAATTTCAAGAAGTAGTGTCAGGATGATGATAGCGAGGCGTGGCTTTTTTATGTGGAGAGCATTGTTGTTCTCATGGTGTTTGTTTGTGATGGGCAACGTTCATGCGGTGCTCACCATCGAGATCACCCAGGGAGTGAAGGGGGCGATGCCTATCGCTATCGTTCCCTTCGGTTGGGGCGGACAAGGTGCACCGCCGGAAGACATTGCCAAGATTGTTGGTGCGGATCTCTCGCGCAGTGGTTATTTTGCTCCACTGCCCGAAGCGGATCTGCCAAGCCGTCCCCACGATGCTACTGCAGTGCGTTTCCCTGACTGGCGGATGGTACGGGTAGACAATCTGGTGATCGGCAACCTGAGTCTGTTGGGTCCCGATAGCTATCAGATCAAGTTCCATTTGTTCGATGTCTACAAGGGAAAATCGCTGGCGGGGTACAGTTTTCGTACCAACCGCCAAGGTCTAAGGCGGGTTGCACACCAGATAAGCGACATCATCTATGAGAAATTGACGGGAAGGAAGGGGGTGTTCAGCACCAGCATTGCTTATGTCACCGCCATCCGCAAGGGAGGAACCGTTAGTTATGCTCTTTCGGTTGCTGACGCCGACGGTTACAACGAGCAGGTGATCCTGGACGCTCCGCAGCCATTGATGTCCCCTGCCTGGTCGCCGGATGGCAAACGCCTCGCCTATGTCAGTTTTGAGACAGGCCGTTCGGCTATCTATATTCAGGATGTCGGGACCGCCAAGCGTACCCGGGTTGCCAGCTTCAAAGGGATTAACAGTGCTCCTGCCTGGTCACCGGATGGGCGCAAGTTGGCATTTACCTCTTCGAAAAATGGTAATGCAGATATTTACGTGCTGGATCTGGGCAGCCGCAAAGTGGTCCGGATTACCACCAGTGGTGCCATTGATACCGAGGCGGCGTGGTCGCCTGATGGCGGCTCTCTCGTCTTCACTTCTGATCGAGGGGGGAGTCCTCAAATCTATCGGGTTCCAATAGGACCTTCCGGTCCTGTTGGTCGGCCGAAACGTGTCACCTATGAAGGGAGCTACAATGCTCGTGCCTCTTTTTCTCCGGACGGCAGCAGGCTGGTCATGGTGCATCGCAGTGGCAAGCGTTTCCAGATTGCCGTGTTGGAGCTGGATACCGGACAGCTGAGTATCGTTTCAGATACCCGCTTGGGAGAATCCCCCACCTTTGCCCCCAATGGGGATATGGTGCTGTATGCCACCGAGGTGGGAGGGCGAGGTGTATTGGAGGCGGCATCGGTGGATTCGCGCTCCCATCAGCGCCTGGGATTTGCGCGGGGAGATGTGCGTGAGCCTGCTTGGTCCCCCATGCCTTGAACCGGAACGAACCCTATTCGTTAAACAGGAGTAAACAATATGAAAAATCTGTTCTACTGGATGAGTATGGCGTTTTTTGTCGCCGGAATGGTGGGGTGTAGTGCAACGGCCCCAGTGGAGGAGGGGGGGAAGCCGATGCCGTCGGGGCAAGGCGTAGCGGATCAGCTTGAGGGCAGAGGTATGGTACGGGATGATGCAGCTCGGGGTAAGGCGCTGGATGAGGGCTCCCTGCTCTCTCGTACCACCATCTATTTTGGTTATGACAGCAGCGAGATTGCGCCGGAGTTTCGTGAGCTGCTTCGAGCTCATGGTAAGTATCTTGCCTCCCACCCTGAAATTCGTATCACCATCGAGGGGCATACCGACGAACGGGGTTCACGCGAATACAATCTGGCGTTGGGTGAACGCCGTGCCTATGCGGTACGGCAGCTGTTGATGTTACAGGGGGTGGCTCCGAATCAGCTGGAAGTGATCAGCTATGGAGAGGAACGTCCGGTTGCCTACGAACATGACGAGTCTGCTTGGCGTCTCAATCGCCGGGCTGTATTACGTTATCCCGGCCGTTAGTCAGGAGGAGAATCCACGGTGTTCCGTTATCTGTCAGTGGCGCTCTGTGCCACCCTTCTGCTGGGAGCCGGAGCAGCGCAGGCTGTCAGCAAGCGTGAGCTCCAGGAACGCATCATCCGGCTCGAGCGGCTGATGGAGCAGCAGAGCGAGATCTTCCTTCGCCTGCAGAAATTGCAGGATGAGGTTCGTTCCATTCGTGGAGAGCTGGAGGTACAAGGATACAAGCTGGAAAAGATACAGCGTCGCCAGCGGGAGATCTATCGTGACCTCGATGACCGTATCGGCAAGCTGGAGCGTGCAACAGAAAAGACAACGCTTTCGGGCGATGCGGAAGGCAGTGCAACAGAGCCGGACATCGCAGCGGGAATGGAGGAACAACAGGCCTATCAACAGGCCTTTGGTCATCTGCGTAAACTGGAGTATCCGGAAGCGGTAAGCGGTTTTGCCGAATATTTGAAACGCTATCCGGAAGGGCGTTATGCTGCCAAGGCGCAATATTGGCTGGGAGAGATCCGTTATGTGCGGGGGGCCTATCAACAGGCCATTACTGAATATCGCAAGCTGATTGAGCGTTACCCCGACAATGCCAAGGTGCCCGAGGCGATGCTCAAGATTGGTCTCAGTTATCAAGAGCTAGGGAAACGAACCGCAGCGCGCAAGCAGTTCTCCGAGTTGATTGTCCGTTTCCCGGATTCTCCGGAAGCAGAGGAGGCCAGAAAATATCTGAAGAAGAAATAGCATGTCATGCGAGAGCCATGTGCGGATAACGGAAATTTTCTGTTCCCTGCAGGGTGAATCGCGCAGTGCCGGGTTTCCCACAGTATTTATCCGCCTCACGGGTTGTCCTTTACGCTGCAGTTATTGTGACACTCGTTATGCCTTCGGCGGGGGAGAAGAGATCCCGGTAGCACGGGTGGTGGAGCAGGCGCTGGCCGTGGGCGTGGAACGTGTCACTGTAACTGGCGGGGAGCCATTGGCACAAGAGACCACGCTTGAACTGCTCAGTTGTCTGTGTGATGCTGGTTTCGTGGAGGTTTCTCTGGAAACCAGCGGTGCGCTGGACCTTTCCGGAGTGGATCGCCGGGTGGTGAAGGTAATGGACCTTAAGACTCCCGCTTCGGGAGAAGTGAAGCGGAATCGCTATGCGAATCTCTCTCTGCTGACTTCCCAGGACCAGGTAAAATTTGTCATCTGTGATCGGGCAGATTACGATTGGGCAAAGGCCAGGCTCGAGGAATATCGCCTTCCGACCCAATGTGAAGTACTGTTCTCTCCGGCTGCCGGGCGAATGCAGCCGGTTACACTTGCAAACTGGATTGTTGAGGAGCGGCTGCCAGTGCGTTTCCAGATGCAACTGCACAAGCTGCTGTGGGGAGATCAACCGGGGAAATGATTGAGCAGGAGAAAGCGGTGGTGCTGCTCTCGGGCGGGCTGGATTCTGCCACTGTATTGGCCATTGCCCGTGCCAAGGGTTACCGATGCTATGCGCTGAGTGTGGATTACGGACAGCGCCACGGCAGCGAACTGGCGGCGGCTCGGCAGGTGGCAGAGAGTATTGGGGTGGAGGAACACAAGATTCTCCGTCTGGATCTCCGCGCCATCGGTGGGTCGGCATTGACTGATTCCGCTATTGAAGTACCTCATTCCCCCACGCAGGGGATTCCAGTGACCTATGTGCCGGCCAGGAACACCTTGTTGCTCTCGCTGGCCCTGGGTTGGGCAGAAGTGATCGGTGCGTGGGAGCTCTTTATCGGTGCCAATGCCGTGGATTACTCCGGCTACCCTGATTGTCGCCCCGAGTTCATGCAAGCTTTCGAGCGAATGGCCAACCTTGCTACAAAAGCGGCGGTGGAGGGCCAGGGCAAGTTCCGTATTCGTACGCCATTGATGGAGTTCAGCAAGGCGGAGATCATTCGCAAGGGGATGCAACTGGGTGTTGATTACGCGCTCACCGTGTCCTGCTACGCTGCTGATGAGGAGGGGTGTGCTTGCGGGGTATGTGACTCTTGCAGGTTACGGGCGAAAGGGTTTCGAGAGGCTGGGGTTCCCGATCCGACTCGCTACTGCTGTTGATGGATGGGAGAGTGCGTTGGGGAGGGAGATTTATCGGCCGTTTGAGAATCTCTTTTTGATACTCCAGACCACGTTCCAGATCAGAGCCCCTACAGCGCCAATCACGGCGACCCCCACCAGACTGAATCCGATCAGGCCGACTATGTTCGATTCCACCCATAGCCCCAAATAGGCGATGGCAGAGCCGATGACCCCGGCGATCAAGGAGAGGAGACCGAGTCGCGCAGAGGGATGGGAGCGTTCGGGAGGGGACATGGGGTTTTCTCTATTAGGCCGGCCTCAGTACCCTGCCGTCAGTGAGACGACGAATTTCAGTAGGATTGCGGGAAGGACCGGTTTTTCCATGAACAATCATCTCCAATCGTTCACCGAAATACTGTCGAACGGCCAGAGGTGAGCGGGCCGGCGGGAGCCCTGCAGGGTTGGCGCTGGTAGAGACGACGGCGCCACCAAAGGCTTCGCAAAGGGCCGCAGCTTGTGGATGAGCGGTTACCCGGACAGCGAGGGTAGAGTGGGCACCTCGTAGCCAATCGGGAGTGCTGGAGCGGGCGGGGATTACCCAGGTTACCGGGCCGGGCCAGCTTTGCTCGAGCATCGCTTTTTGTCTGGGTGTCGGCTCCTCTATGTAAGGCATGAGTTGGCTGAATTTTGCAGCGATGAGGATGAGCCCTTTGGAGACGGGCCGCCCTTTCAGAGAGAGCAAGTGGAGGACTGCCCTTCGATCTTGGGGGTTACAGCCGAGTCCATAGACTGCTTCGGTAGGATAGGCGATGATCCCGCCTCGCCGGAGGTGGCTGGCGGCCAGGCGGAGTTTGAAGCTCATGTGTCTCACCCGGTATTTGCTATCTCCTCAATCTCGTAGGGCTCGGCGAAACGGCAGTCCTTCTGTGGGCAAACCTTCTCCGTACCACGCTTCTTGGTGGTCTTGATGGTGAGGATGGGCCATCCGCAACTGGGACAGGGTTCCGCCACTGGTTCATTCCAGATGGCGTAGGTACAGTCTGGATAACGAGAACAGGAGTAGAAGGTCTTGCCGGAGCGAGACTTGCGTTTGAAGAGGGTGCCTTGGTTGCATTGAGGGCAGGTGACACCGGTATCTTTCGGTTTCTCCAGCGGCTCGATATATTTGCAATCGGGATAACCGCTGCACCCGATAAACTTCCCGTAACGCCCCTGACGAATGATCAGTGGTGAGTTGCATTCGGGACAACTACGTCCCTCCACTACTTCTGGTTCGCTGGAGTTGTCGTCGCCGTTTAGATTGCGAGTGTAGTCACACTCGGGGAAAGCAGTGCAGCCAATAAAACGGCCACGGCGGCCAAGGCGGATTGCCAGTGGCTTGCCGCACTTCGGACAGGCTTCATCCAGCTCCTCCTGAGTCACCTCCTTGCGGCTGACGCTGCTCTCTTTCTCTTTGACCAGCTGGATGAACGGTTCCCAGAATTCACGCAATACCGGGATCCATTCTCGTTCTCCCCTTGAAATCTCGTCCAGCTCATCTTCCAGGTTAGCGGTAAAGTGGTAGTCCACATAGCGAGTAAAGTGCTTGGTGAGAAACTTGTTGACGATCCGCCCCACGTCAGTGGGTATGAAACGCTTGCGATCCATCTCCACATACTCGCGGTTCTTGAGGGTAGAGATGATGCTGGCATAGGTGGAAGGGCGCCCGATACCATACTCTTCCAGTGCTTTCACCAGGCTGGCCTCGGTATACCGTGGCGGTGGTTCGGTAAAGTGCTGTTCGGGTTCGATGGCGAGCAGATCGACGATCTGTCCCTCTTCCAATGGAGGCAACAATCGTTCCTTCTCCTCTCCCTCTTTGGCGTCATCCTTGCCTTCTTGATAGACCGCCATGAAACCGGGGTTGACCACGGTGGAGCCGGTGGCGCGGAACAAGTTGCCAGGCTCTCCTGCCTGCATTTCCACACTGACCGTGTCGATGGTGGCGTGGATCATCTGGCAGGCAATAGTACGCTTCCAGATGAGTTCATATAGCCGGAACTGATCACTGCTCAGATGATGCTTCAGGTCTTCAGGCAGGCGATGGGCGAAGGTGGGCCGGATCGCCTCATGGGCTTCCTGTGCATTCTTCGCCTTGGTCTTGTAGGCTCGGGGTTTGCCGGGCAGGTTTTTCTCACCATACCGCTCGGTAATCAGAGAGCGGATATCCTCCAGCGCCTCTTGAGCCAGATTGACCGAGTCGGTACGCATGTAGGTGATCAGGCCCACCGTTTCTCCGCCGATATCCACACCCTCGTAAAGCTGCTGGGCGGTGCGCATGGTGCGCTGGGCAGTGAAACCGAGTTTGCGGGCGGCTTCCTGTTGCAGGGTTGAGGTAGTGAAGGGGGCCGCCGGATTGCGACGACGCTGTTTCTTCTCGACCTTGACTACCCGCAGTTTGCCGTCAGCCGCCTGCTCAAGGGTCTGCTCAATGGTTTTGGCCCGTTTTTCATCAGTGATGCTGAACTGAGCCAGTTTTTCGCCCTGGTAGTGGGTCAACTTGGCTGGAAACTCTTGGCCTTTGGCAGCCACGTTCGCCTCGATGGTCCAGTATTCCTGCGACTGGAAGCGTTCGATCTCCTCTTCACGCTCTACGATCAGGCGTAACGCCGGGCTTTGCACTCGTCCAGCGGAAAGGCCACGGCGGATCTTTTTCCAGAGTAATGGAGAGAGATTGAATCCCACCAGGTAGTCCAGCGCTCGCCGGGCCTGCTGAGCATCCACCAGATCCTGGGACAGCTCACGGGGGTGCTGAATCGCCTCTTCGATGGCACGTTTTGTGATCTCGTGGAATACTACCCGACCTATCCGCTTGTCCTTGAGAAGCTTTTTCTTTTTCAGGATCTCGAGGAGATGCCAGGAGATGGCCTCTCCCTCCCGATCCGGGTCGGTGGCAAGGTAAAGGGCATCGGCTTTCTTCAACGCCTTGGCGATAGCGTCCACGTGACGAGCATTCTTGTCGATCACTTGGTATTTCATGGCGAAGTCATGTTCGGGATCGACAGCGCCTTCCTTGGGCAACAGATCACGAACGTGTCCATAGGAAGCGAGGACTTCGAAATCCTTGCCCAGATATTTCTTGATGGTCTTCGCCTTGGCTGGCGATTCTACGATAACCAGGTTCTTGCTCATAAGTTCAAAATAAAGCCCGCAGGTGCGGGCAGATTTGCTACCTGATTCTCGCGCAGTGCCAGGGTAACACCCTGGCACTGCGCGAGAATCCTCCTTCAGTGCAGGTCGACAGGCATCTCATTAAATACCATATCTTCTATCCATGCAAAAGCGGCCTCTTGTCCCGGCATGTTGAACAGTACCATCAACACCACCCATTTGAGCTGCTCCAGATCGATATCATTGGTTTCCAGGGCCATAACCCGATCGATGACCATTTCCCGGCTGACCTGGTCGAGGACTGCTACTTGCTCCAGGAAGAGCAGGAATCCGCGCGCCTCACGATCCAGCTTTTCGCACTCTTCCTTGGTATAAAGGCGAATGGAATGGCTGCACAATGGAGAGTCGGTGAGGTTGTCCTGAAGGTTGGCCAGCCCCTCTAGCCAACCCAGCGCCTTGTCGATTTCGCCGTTCTGGAATCCAGCGGCGCTCAATTCTGTACGCAGTGTGTCTTCGTCCGGCTCGATCTCCACCTCCTCGTAGATATAGTTCTCGAACAGATACATCAGCACATCGAGTACGGTTTCTTTCATGGTCATGTCCTCTTGTCGACCCGATTGTAGAGACCACCCGGCATGGAAGCCACATGATCCTGCAATTCCAGTACCAACAGCATGGAGGAAACTTCCTCTGTCGTCAATCCGCTCCGCTCAACCAAGGTATCGACGCTGACCGGATCGTAGCCCATGATCTCAAGCAATCGAGTATATTCTCTATCCAGTTCGACGGCGGTCGTGACAGGTTGTTCCGCCAGACCGCTTTTTTCCGCAGTGGAAGGGATCAATCCCGCCAATTCTTCCAGGATGTCATTTCCTGTCTCCACTAGCTTGGCGCCTTCACGGATCAGCTGGTGGCATCCTTTTGTCAGGGGGTTGTGAATGGAACCCGGAATGGCGAATACCTCCCGCCCTTGCTCTGCCGCCAGGCGGGCGGTAATCAGTGAACCGCTGTGGATCGCCGCTTCTACCACGAGTGTCCCCAGGCTAAGGCCGGCGATGATGCGGTTGCGGCGGGGAAAATTGGCCCTGGTCGGGAGTGTGCCGATAGGAAACTCCGATACCAGGGCGCCGCGCTCGGCGATTTCATGTGCCAACTTGCGGTGGCGAGCAGGGTAGATGCGATCCAGTCCGGTCCCCATTACGGCGATGGTGGAACCCTCTCCCCTAAGGGCGCCTTGGTGGGCAGCGGCGTCGATTCCCAGTGCCATGCCGCTAGTGATGGTGAGACCGCAGGTGGAAAGGTGGTGTCCAAATTCAAGGGCTGTCTCGGCACCACCCGGGGAGGGGTTTCGGCTGCCAACGATGGCCAGCTGAGGTGTGCCAAGGAGAGTCGGATCACCTTTTACAAACAACAGTGGAGGCGGATCGGGGAGTTGGCGTAGAAGGGGGGGATAATTGGGGTGGTCCAGGGTGAGCAGATGGTTGCCTGGCTGCTTCAACCAGTCTAGATCGGGATCTACAGGGCTTTGATCCGTACCGCATAGATATTCCAGCGTGTCGGTGCGGCTGACTCCGGCGTTACGCAGTTGCTCCCTGTCAGCGGAGAAGACCTCTTCCGGGGTACCGAAACATTCCAGCAACCGACCAAATCCTTTTGCGCCAATACCGGGTGCGCGCCAGAGCAGGAGCCAGTGAATGAGTGAGCTCCCTTTTTCCGGTAGCGAATTCACGGTGCACGTACAGTATCCATCAGATGAATGGGACGGGTGGATTGCATCAATAAGGCGTAGCTCACCTTATCAAAGGTTCGAAATACCAATACAATACCCGCCCGCTCATCCGGCAGACGAACCATCTCACCGGTCACAGGATCCTTCATCTCTCCGTTGGATTGGTAGACTGCCAGCACGTGGCCCGCCTCGATGCCTTCTTGTCTACCCAGATCCAGGACCACCCCTTGGTACTGGCCGACCATGGAGACTCCGTCGAAAATCGATATTATACGTCCTTTCATGCCAGGTTGCGGCGGATGGGGCAGATAGTAAGGAGCAGAGGCCACATCTTCCGCAATCGGAAGGAGACGGTCGCCAGTATGGATCTCCTGTCTGACATCGAGCAGTCGCAGGGTGGCCGGGTCCCCACCACGATCTAGCACTGCGTCTGCCACCCTGACCACTTCGTACCCCAGGATTTCTTTCTTGTCGTCAGGGTTTCGATAGGCCTCTCCTACACGATAGACGCCATAGCGTCCACTCCACCGATCAGATACACCTCGCGCATAGATCTTTTCACCCGGGCTGCCTGTTAGCAGTCGTTTTTCCACTCCGCCAAGAACATAGGGTGCTGTTTTCAATTCATCTTCTGATACTACTCGAGCCTGGTTGAGAAAATGGCGAATGGCTTCTGGATCGATGGTTGGGATGGCCTGATTCAGTGGTTGTTTACGCATCCGTGGTGAGAGTTTGACCACCTTGCGTCCTCGGTGGAGCCGCAATACCGGTTTTCCGTTGTGGATCTCCAGCGTAATCGTGTCCCCTGGATAGATGAGGTGGGGATTGGCGATCTGGGGATTGGCCTGCCACACTTCGGGCCACAACCAGGGATCGCGCAGGAAACGGGCCGAGATGTCCCACAAGGTATCTCCCTTGACCACCACATACCGATCAGGACGGTCTGGGTTCAGGGCTATCTTCTGTGCCACTGAGGCGGCCGACCAAACGAACAACAGGGCGGCAACCGCCAGCCCGGTGGATAGCTGTCTGAATTTCAACACGATCTACGATCCCCATGGAGTTGCTACGTTACAATTCATATCGGTTCGAGTATGATAATTCTTAACTTTGATCCTGAATTTCCACCGATGGCCCTGTTACCGATACTTCATTATCCCGATGCTCGTCTGCGCAAGGTGGCCCAGCCGGTCGAACGCGTAGATGATGAGATTCGCCGTTTGATCGATGATATGTTCGAGACCATGTACGATGCCCCAGGTATCGGGCTCGCGGCAGTGCAGGTGGACATGCCAGTTCGGCTGCTGGTGGTTGATGTTTCAGAAAAGAAGGATCAGCCATTGGTGTTGATCAATCCGGAGATTCTCACCGCTTCGGGTGAGGAACAGATGGAAGAGGGGTGCCTTTCGGTGCCCGGAATCTACGAGCCGGTTAGTCGGGCCAGCCAGATTTCGGTTCGGGCACTGGATCGTGAAGGCAAATCGTTCGAGCTGGAAGCCTCCGGGTTGCTCGCTGTCTGTATTCAGCATGAGATGGACCATCTACAGGGCAAGCTGTTTGTGGATTATCTCTCGGAAATGAAGCGACAACGGATACGCAAGAAGCTGCAGAAACAGGCACGTCAGCGGATGTAAGCCTGACCAGCCTTCGACCCATGACCACCTCCCTGAAAATCATCTTTGCCGGAACACCGGAGTTTGCTGTGGTGGCGCTGAATGCGCTGCTGGAGAATGGTGAGCATGAGATCTGTGCGGTGTACACCCAGCCGGATCGGCCTGCAGGAAGGGGCCGGAAACTGAAGGCCAGTCCGGTCAAGGAGGTAGCACTAGCCCACCGGTTGCCTCTTTATCAACCGGCTACCTTGAAAGATCCCCAACAGCAGCGTCTGCTGCGTGAGATGCAGGTGGATTTGATGGTTGTGGTTGCATATGGCCTGTTGTTGCCACGCCCGGTGTTGAATGCCCCCCGCTTTGGTTGCATCAACATTCATGCTTCTCTGTTACCTCGCTGGCGGGGTGCCGCTCCGATTCAGCGCGCCATTTTGGCCGGGGATACCGAGACAGGGGTGAGTATCATGCAGATGGATGAGGGGTTGGATACCGGGCCGGTGTTCTACCAGCTGGCCACTCCGATCGAACCCAGGGACACCGCCAAGACCCTCCATGACCGACTGGCCATTTTGGGAGCGCGGGCGCTACTGGATACCCTGGGGCTCATCGTGGATGGGTCTGCCCACCCCGTTCCGCAGGATGATGCGGCGGCCACCTATGCCCCCAAGATAGAAAAACAGGAAGCACTCCTCGACTGGAACGTGACTGCCGAGGAGTTGGATCGACGAATACGGGCGTTCAATCCTTGGCCGGTGGCCTATACCTTATTGAACGGGAAATTCCTGCGCATCTGGGAGGCCATCCCTCTTGATGTCAGTACCGATGCGTCGCCAGGAACTGTAATTATGGTTGGCAAAAGGGGGATCGATGTTGCCACCGGTAGCGGGGTACTGCGTTTGCAACGCCTGCAGAGTGCGGGAGGAAAGCCGCTTGATGCAACGGCTTTCCTCAATGGGCATCCGGAGCTGCGCCAACCCGGTACCGTTCTGGGATCATGAGCGCCAGGCTGGTTGCCGTTCAGGTGCTGACCCGGGTATTGGGGCAGGGCCGCTCTCTCTCCCTTCTCTTACCAGAATTCCAAGAACAGGTTAAAAGCCCTGTAGACAGGGCATTTGCCTGGCAGCTATGTTTTGGTGTATTGCGCTTTTTACCGAGGCTGGAAGCGTGTGCACTGCGTCATCTCAGACGTCCTCTCAAGGCCAGGGATCGTGATCTTCATGTCATCCTGTTGCTTGGGCTGTACCAATTGATTTATTCACGTATTCCGAACCACGCGGCAGTGTCGGAAACTGTGGCGCTTTCCCGAGCTGTTGGGAAGCCGTGGGCGAAGGGATTGATCAATGCTGTGTTGCGCGGCTTTCTGCGGGAAAAGGAGAAAAGTCTCGCTGCCGTCGATCGGGACGAAGCGGTTGCCGCAGCTCATCCTCGATGGCTGTTCGAGATGTTGCGTAGCGACTGGCCTGAGGAGTATCAAGCCATCTTGGAAGCCAACAATCAGCAGCCACCAATGGCATTGCGGGTTAACTGCCGCCGTGTAAGACGCGACGTATGGCTGCAGCAGGCTAGTACCAAGGGGATAGAAGGAAAGGCGGCCAGACATACAGAGAGTGGGGTCATACTGCAGCAGCCCTGTGATGTTGAGGTATTACCGGGATTTGCCAAAGGAGAGGTTTCAGTACAGGACAGCGCGGCCCAGCTGGCAGCTGGATTGCTCGATCTGAAGCCCGGGCTGAGAGTGCTGGACGCCTGTGCAGCACCTGGTGGAAAGACAGCGCACATCGCTGAGCGACAGCCTGAACTCGCCAGGTTGGTGGCGGTCGACATCGAGCAGGAACGGTTGCAGCGGGTGAAGGCGAATCTGCGTCGTCTTGGTCTGGATGCCACTTTATGTCTGGGGGATGCTGCTGAGCCGTCGTCTTGGTGGGATGGCAAGCTGTTTGACCGGATTTTATTGGATGCACCCTGTTCGGCAACCGGGGTAATTCGACGTCATCCTGACATCAAGATGTTGCGAAGAGCAGACGATATTTCGAAAATAGTTGTAAAACAGCAACAACTCCTGGAGTCCATGTGGTCTTTGCTTGGCCCAGGCGGTATCCTGTTATATGCGACCTGCTCCGTTCTGAAGCGGGAAAACGTGCAACAAATAACGGAATTTATTGATAAACACCCTGACGCCAGGGAGCTACCCATAGAGGGAGAGTGGGGAAGGGGAATGTCTGTGGGGCGGCAAATTCTACCCGGTGAACACCAGATGGATGGTTTCTATTATGCATGCCTGCGAAAAGAGCCTTGACCTCTGGTCATGGGCGATGATGCTGTGTCTCCGCAGGTGGCGGTTTCTATCCCCTTTTTGTCCAAAGCCTTCCTTTCTGTTATTCATTTTGATCCTGGGTCTTTCTGCCCAAGCATCTGCCGAAGAGTCTCCCTTTACCATTCGCAGCGCCAATATCTATTTGGATAACAAGGTTTATCTTGTCAATGCCGATATCCACTACAGCTTGACCCGGCCGGTGCTTGATGCGCTGCATAATGGCGTTCCCCTGACCATCGAATTGCGCATCGAACTGATTCGGCAGCGGGAGTGGCCGTGGTGGGATGAGACCATGGCAGTCATCAAACAGCGATACCGGTTACGTTATTTCGCCCTTGCGCAACACTATGTGCTGGATAATCTCAATATGGGTACCGAATCCAGCTATCAGAGCCTGGAGGCGGCCCTCGAGGCATTGGGAAAGCTGAAAGAGCTTCCACTTCTTGATCAGAATTTGTTGCCGTCGAGCGGGGAGTACTTGGCCCGTATGCGGGTGGCACTGGACATCGAGTCCTTGCCTACGCCACTGCGCTTATTGGCCTATCTCTCCTCCCGCTGGCGGCTGACCAGCGAGTGGTACACATGGAAACCACAACTCTGAACCCTCTGCTGCGGCGAATCGCCCGGGTGATAACCGGGCCACGGTTGCTGGTGCTGCTGGTGGTGTTGCTGCTTGCCTCTTTGTATCTGATGATCGGCGCTGCCAGGAATTCCACCCTGTTCAGTCAGTACTACACCACGCTGTTGGGAATCAACATCGTTACCCTGATTGCCCTGCTTGGCCTTATTCTGTATCAATTGCAGCAGCTGGTTTCACAGTACCGCAGACATGCAGCAGGTTCACGAATGAAACTGCGGCTGGTGGTTCTGTTTATCGTCCTTTCCATCACCCCGGTCTCGGTCATGTACTATTTCTCCTTGGCGTTTATTCATCGGGGTGTGGACAGTTGGTTCGATGCCACCATTGAAGAAGCGCTGCAGAATAGCCTGGAATTGAGCCGGGCTTCTCTCAATGTACGTATGCGGGAACTGTTGCACATTACCGAGCAGCTGGCCGATGAGTTGGGTCATGCGGAAAACCGCTCACCAGCGCTGCTGCTGGATGAGCTGCGTCAGCGGAGCGATGCCGAGGAGCTGGCACTGTTTACCGCAACCGGCCACCCGATTACTGCCAGCCTGCGGGAGCTTGACAGGCTGGCGCCGACGCCACCCAACGAGGCCATTCTGGTTCAGTTACGGCAGGGGCGTGCCTATGTGGGGCTGGAACCCTTCGATGAAAACCAGGCCTGGGTGCGGGTGGTGGTCAGTTTGCCAGCAACGCTGGTATTGCGCGATGCCCGTATTCTCCAGGCCATGTATGCAATTCCACCGCGTATGAGCACTCTCGCCGCCAGTGTTCAGCAGGCCTATACCAAATACACTGAGCTCACTTACTTGCGTAAGCCGCTCAAATACAGTTTTACGCTGACTCTTTCCCTGGTGCTGTTGCTGACCATCCTTACGGCGGTATGGGCGGCTTTCTTCTATGCTCACCGTCTTGTGGCGCCGATTCGGGATCTGGTCAAGGGGACCCGAGCGGTGGCGGCGGGTGATTATGCACGACGCTTGCCAGTGCGCAGCCATGACGAGTTTGGCCATCTGGCCCGCTCTTTCAACGAAATGACCCAACGTCTCGCCAAGGCGAGGGACGAGGCCCAACGGAGTCAGCATCATATCGAAACTCAGCGGGCTTATCTGGAGGCGATCCTCAAACGGCTTTCTTCCGGGGTATTGACGGTGGGGGCCGATGGGGTGATACATACTGCGAATCCGACAGCGGCTGCAATTCTCAATCTTCCGCTACAGGAATTGACGGGGCGGTCATTGGATGCCTTGGGAGAGCGCTTTCCTCATCTCAAGCCTCTGGCCGAAGCCCTCGGGCCACATTTGTCCGCGCAAAGGGACAGCGAATGGCGGGAAGAGGTGGTGCTGTTTGGTGCAGCGGGTCGGCAGGTATTGATGTGCCGGGCAACCGTGTTGCGCCGGATGAGCGATTTGCTCCATGACCATGTGATCGTGTTCGATGATATTACCAGTCAGATCAAGGCGCAGCGTGATGCGGCATGGAGCGAGGTGGCGCGGCGGCTGGCCCATGAGATCAAAAATCCGCTGACTCCTATCCAGCTCTCTGCAGAGCGGTTGCGGCGGAAATATCTGGCAAGCATGCCGCCCGAGGATGCCAAACTGCTGGATCGTTCCACCCATACCATCGTTCAGCAGGTGGAGGCATTGAAAGAGATGGTCAAGGCTTTTTCCGATTATGCACGGACCCCGGAGATCCATTTGCGTCCGCTCAATCTGAATCAGTTGATTCAGGAGGTGGTGGATCTGTACCGGGGAGAGGATGCCCCCCGTTTCGTGACCGATCTGCAAGGGGATCTTCCGCCAGTGGAGGCCGACGCAGGTCGCATGCGGCAGTTGTTGAACAATCTGATCAAGAACGCCCAGGAGACGGTGGCAGAAAGAAAAGATGCGAAGGTCACAATTCGCACATGTTGGCGGGACGAGCAGGATGGTCGTTTCATGGAGCTGCGGGTAGAGGACAACGGTCCCGGAATCCCGGCCGATGTAATGGCTCATCTGTTCGAGCCCTATATTACGACCAAACCCAAGGGAACCGGGTTGGGATTAGCTGTGGTAAAGAAGATAGTGGAGGAGCACAACGGATTGATTCGCGCAGAGAATCTACCTGCGGGCGGCGCCTGCTTTATCGTTCGCCTGCCGTTGGCAGCGGTGCGTAGCCAATCTTTGGCTCCTGCCCAATTAAGGGAGAAACGGGCATGAGTACACCTTACATATTAGTCGTGGACGACGAACCGGAAATCCGTCATTTGGTCCAGGAGATCCTTGAGGATGAGGGGTACGAAGTTTCGGTGGCGGAGAATGCCGAACAGGCGCGGCGGGCACGGCGTTTGCGGCGGCCTGATCTGGTACTGCTGGATATCTGGATGCCGGACGTGGATGGTATCACCTTGCTCAAGGAGTGGTCTGGCGAAAACGGGCTCGACATGCCGGTGATCATCATGTCAGGTCACGCTACGGTGGAGACTGCGGTCGAGGCCACCCGACTCGGTGCCTACGATTTCATTGAGAAACCGTTGTCGTTGGCGAAACTGCTGCTCACCGTAGAGAATACTTTGCATACCGACAAGTTGCGCAAGGAGAACATCGATCTCCGGCGCTATTCCCACCATCGTATCGAGCCCGTGGGCAAGAGCCCCCTGATGCACAAGCTGCGGGAACAGATCACTCGGTTTGCAGAGCATGACAATGGGGTGTTGCTTACCGGAGAGCCGGGAAGTGGAAAACGGCTCTTTGCCCGATATCTGCACGAGCTGAGCCCCCGCCGCTCGGGGCCATTCATCGAGGTGAGCATGGCCTCCTTCGATGGTGAGGATGCCAATGAAGAGCTGTTCGGCTCAGAGCGTAACGACCAGGTCCGTTTCGGGCGCCTGGAACAAGCTAACGGGGGCACGCTGTTTCTGGAGGATATTGCTGAAATGGATGCTTCTATCCAGGCGCGGCTATATAGTGCGCTGCAAAATCGGCGTTTCCACCGGGTCAACGGTCTGGAAGCAGTGCGTACCGATGTGCGCGTGATCGCGGCCACTCATCACGATCTGGAGGCCAGGGTTGGTGAGGGGCGGTTTCGCCAAGACCTCTATTACAAGCTCAACGAGTTACCCCTCTACATTCCGCCGTTGCGGGAGCATTGTGAGGACGTTCCGGAGCTGCTGGCCTTTTATGCCGATTTCTTCGCTACCCGGGAGAATCTCCCCTATCGCAGCTTCACGGTCGCTGCGCAGAACTATCTGCGCAACTATTCCTGGCCAGGGAATGTGCGAGAGCTGACCAACCTGGTTCAGCGGTTGCTGATTGTTGGCAATGGTGATGATATCGACCGGGAGGAGGTGGAAGCGGTATTAGGTGCCGGAACTGCATTCCATGGCTCCACGTCTACTTATCAACCCGAATTTGATCTACCATTGCGGGAGGCGAGAGAGCGTTTCGAGCGGGCCTATCTGGAATATCAGCTGCGCAAGATGGGAGGCAACGTGGGCAAGGTTGCCCGGATTGCCGGCATCGAACGGACCCATCTCTATCGCAAATTGCGCACCCTGGGTATCGATCACAAGGAGTTGGCGGGCAAGAGCGCCGATTAGGGCTCCCTTGTGGGTTCGGATGGGTCATGTTCAGGGAAGATGAGGCCAAAACCTCCGGATGGGGGAGGCGGGTATATCGTTCCTGACCATGCCGTGGAGCTTTTTGCCGGCGTGGCCGAATAACGGGAAGTCGTGATACTGATATGAAAATCATCATTCTCGGTGCCGGGCAGGTGGGTTCCTCCCTGGCGGCCAATCTGGCCAGCGAAGCCAATGACATCACGGTGGTCGATACCGAGCAGGAGCGGTTGCACAGCCTGCAGGATCGCCTCGATATCCGTACCGTGGCGGGACGGGCGTCCTATCCGGATATTCTCGCGCGAGCCGGTGCGGATGATGCCGACATGATCATTGCGGTGACCAACAGTGACGAGACCAACATGGTGGCTTGTCAGGTGGCCTACACTTTGTTCCATACACCCACCAAGATCGCCCGGGTGCGGGGTGTGGGATATTTGGCCCACAAAAAGGAGCTCTTTGCGCAGGATTCGTTTCCGGTCGATGTGTTGATCAGCCCCGAGCAGCTGGTCACCGATTATATCCAACGGCTTATCGAGCATCCGGGTGCCTTGCAAGTGCTCGACTTCGCGGGCGGTCTGGTCCAGCTGGTGGCGGTCAAGGCCTACTACGGGGGACCACTGGTTGGTCATGCCCTGCGGACCTTGCGGGAACACATGCCCGGCGTGGATACCCGGGTGGCTGCCATCTTTCGTCGTGGGAAGCCGGTGATTCCAGACGGAGATACGGTGATCGAGGTGGATGATGAGGTATTCATCATTGTTGCCCGCAAACATGTGCGGGCGGTGATGAGTGAGCTGCGTCGCCTGGACAAGCCGTACAAGCGGATTATGATTGCCGGCGCCGGCAACATCGGCAAGCGGTTGGCCAAGGCACTGGAGCACAACTATCAGGTCAAGATCATCGAGCACAACCAGGAACAAGCGCGCGTTGCCTCCGAGGAGCTCGAGAAGACCATTGTTCTGCTGGGAGATGCGGCCGATGAAGAGCTGCTGCAAGAGGAGAATATCGAGAACACCGATGTATTTTGTGCTCTCACCAGTGACGATGAAGCCAATATTCTATCCGCCATGTTGGCCAAACGGCTAGGGGCCCGCAAGGTGATGTCCCTGATCAACCGGGTTTCCTACGTGGACCTGGTGGAGAGTACCGATATCGATATCGCCATTTCGCCTCAGCAATCCACCATCGGCAGTCTCTTGACCCACGTGCGGCGCGGCGATGTGGTTGTGGTTCATTCCCTCCGCAGGGGTGCGGCCGAAGCCATCGAGGCGGTGGCCCACGGTGATCCCGAATCTTCCCGGGTTGTTGGCCGGAGGGTTGACGAGCTCAAGTTGCCGCCGGGCACCAATATCGGCGCCATTGTGCGCGGTAACGAGGTGATCATCGCCCATCACGATACCGTTATTCAGCCGGAGGACCACATCATCCTGTTTCTGGTGGACAAACGCCACATCCCGGAAGTGGAACGGTTGTTCCAGGTGGATGTTACCTATCTCTGAGCCGGCAGGATCCTCTACATGCAGCCCCGGGTCATCCAACGCATCGTCGGTTTGCTGCTGATGCTGTTCAGCACCGCCATGTTGCCACCTGCGGTGGTGGCGCTGATTTACGGCGATGGCGCGCTACATCCCTTTCTGCTTGGTTTCGTGGTGATCTTGGTCACTGGGGCCGTGCTCTGGTTTCCCGCCCGTGAACATCGCAAGGAGCTGCGGTTACGGGATGGGTTCCTGGTGGTCGTGTTGTTCTGGACCGTGCTGGGGCTTTCCGGGGCCATTCCGCTGATGCTTTCCGACATTCCCGGGATGTCGCTCACCGATGCGGTATTCGAATCCATCTCCGGCCTGACCACCACCGGCGCGACGGTGATCGTCGGCATTGACAACCTGCCTCATTCCATTCTTTTCTATCGGCAACAGCTGCAGTGGCTGGGAGGAATGGGAATCATCGTCCTGGCGGTGGCCATCTTGCCCATGCTGGGTATCGGTGGCATGCAGTTGTACCGGGCGGAAACCCCCGGCCCCATGAAAGACAACAAGCTGACACCCCGCATCACGGAGACTGCCAAGGCGCTTTGGTACATCTACCTGGGGCTCACCGTCGCCTGTGCTGTGGCTTACTGGCTGGCCGGAATGGAGCCGTTCGATGCATTGGCGCACGCCTTTTCCACGGTGGCCATCGGCGGTTTCTCCACCCATGATGCCAGCATCGGCTATTTTCACAGCACCACCATCGAGATGGTGGCGGTCGTGTTCATGTTGCTCTCGGGAATCAATTTCGCGCTCCATTTTCTGGCCTGGCGCTCCATGAGCCTCCGTCCGTACTTCCAGGACTCCGAATGCAAGACCTACCTGTTCATCCTGGGCGTGGTGAGTGTGATCACCATCGGTTATCTGTACGCCATGGGAACCTTCCCCGATCTCTGGAGTACCGTTCATCACGGCCTGTTTCAGGTGGTTTCCATCGGCACTACCACCGGTTTCACCACGGTTCAATATTTCGCCTGGCCGGGATTTCTGCCGGTGTTGCTCATTTTCATCAGTTTCATCGGCGGGTCGGCGGGTTCCACCGGTGGAGGGATGAAGGTGATCCGTTTCCTGCTCCTGTTCAAGCAGGGAATGCGGGAACTGAAGCGACTCATTCACCCAACGGCGCAGATTCCCATCAAGGTGGGAGGCAAACCGCTGCCTCCGCAGGTGATCGAGGCGGTGTGGGGATTTTTCGCCACCTATGTGGCCATTTTCAGCCTCATCATGCTGGGCCTGATGATGACGGGGCTGGACGAGGTGACCGCCTTTTCCGCCGTGGCTGCTTCCCTGAACAATCTGGGCCCTGGACTGGGGGAGGTCGGGCTCCATTACCGGGACATCAATGATCCCGCCAAGTGGATGCTCTGTTTCGCCATGCTGCTGGGGCGGCTGGAGATCTTCACCATGCTGGTGCTGCTGACGCCCGCCTTCTGGCGACGTTGAGGGGTATGGTGGACGCGAGCGAATGGGATGCCCGTTATCTGAGAGGCGAGCCCCCTCGGCCGGAGGGGCCGGTGGCGGTGTTGCGGGAGAACGCCCATCTGTTGCCCCGGGAGGGACGGGTGCTGGAACTGGCCTGTGGTCTCGGAGCCAACAGCCTGTTTCTGGCGGAACGCGGTTTGGCGGTGACCGCGTGGGATTTCAGCGAGGTGGCCATCGAGCGTCTGCGGGAACGTGCCCACGAGCGCCGGCTTCCCGTCACCGCCGAGGTGCGTGATGTCGTGGCCGCTCCGCCACCCCCGGAATGCGCCGAGGTGATCGTGGTCAGCCGGTTCCTGGAGCGTTCACTGGCGCCTCATCTGATTGCGGCGCTTTCGCCCGGTGGACTGCTTTTCTATCAAACCTTCGTTCGCGAGGCGGTATCGGCGACACGCGGACCCCGAAATCCCGCCCATCGTTTGGGGCCGAACGAGCTGCTCCGGCTGTTCGGTCCGTTGCACCTGCTTTTCTACCGTGAAGAAGGAATGGTCGGGGATGTGGAAAAGGGCTTCCGCGATGAGGCGATGCTGGTGGGGCAGAAAAGGTGAGACCGTTTCATTCACTGAATGACTCGGTGGTGTATCGCTCCACCCGCACGGTGTCGGACCAGTAGTCTGGGGACAGACCGGCCTTCAGCTTCAGATGCTGGAGAAAGCGCTTCGGATCCGGCAGGGATTCCCATACACTGGGCAGGAAGGTGCCGCGATGGCCTTTCTCCTCCAGGATCAGCCCGTCGATTCCGGGGCGTAACTGGCGGATCAAGTCTTCCTCCGAATCGAAATTCATCGGTTGTGAGGGGCTGAGTACCGAGATTTCGAGCTGGAGTGAGTCCAGCTCTGTTTCACTCACCGGCGGAAAGCGGGGATCGGCGAAGGCGGCCGCGTAGGCGTTGTGGGCCACGTCTTCGACCAGGGGACGTATTGCTTCCAGGGTTCCGATACAACCGCGGAGTTGGTGATCCCGGTG
This sequence comes from uncultured Chromatiales bacterium, assembly GCA_964557025.1. Lineage (GTDB taxonomy): Bacteria > Pseudomonadota > Gammaproteobacteria > Thiohalospirales > Thiohalospiraceae > DRMK01. Next base: position 58,844 of record CAZKYF010000030.1, read on the forward strand.
CAGGGTGACGAAGGTGGCCCGCTTCACCCGCAGGGATGCGGGATAGTGGTCGAGCACGACGGCCAGTGGAGCGCCTTGCCGAAGGCCGTGCTGAATGGAGCTACGGGCGACTGCCAGGAGGGTCTGGCGCTCCTGTACAGGGAGGCTATGCAAGGATCCAGGCGCCATAACCCACCACCTGATCGCGGGGTCCTGCGGTGTCGCCGGAGTTTCGCAGATCCACGGTCGTTGCCGCGAGACCGTGATGCCGGGCAGCCACCAGCAGGCCATTCAGCGGATTTCGCCCGCATGCGTCGTGATGGCCGATGGCCTCTGGTTGCAGGTTTTCGATGGCCCGGCTGGTGGAGGCATCCAACCGCCGTGCCGTCTCGTAGTCCAGGTAGTGGCTCAGATCCGAGCTGACCACGATCAAGGTTTCCGGGCCGTTCCACAGGCGCTCGATTACCTCGGCCACCTCTTCGGCCCCGGCATCTCCGACCACCAGCGGGACCACGGTGAAGTCATGCAGAACCTCCTGCAGGAACGGAAGGTGCACTTCCAGGCTGTGTTCCAACATGTGGGCCTCGTCGAACACCTTGACCTGTGGCAGATCGGCCAGGGTTTCGGCCGCGGCTTTGTCCACCGGCACGAGTCCCAGCGGTGTCGCGAAAAAGTCGGCACTGCTCAACGCCAAACCATGGAAGGCCGTCCGGTGCGCCGGCCCCAGCAGTACCACTCGCCGGACGCGATCGGCCACGTTTTCCACCGCCTTGTAGGCGCTGGCCGCCACCGCGCCCGAATAGATGTAACCGGCATGGGGCGCAATGATCGCCTTCGGTCGTGTGGCCACTGGTTTGGCCTCCGCCAGGAATCCTTCCACCATCCGGCGCAGTTCATTCTCATCGGCGGGGTAGAACATCCCTGCCACGGCAGGTTCTCTGATCTTGCTCATCGGCTGTCCCTCTTTCTCTTCATGAGATGGGGGTGGTGGAAATGGAGTTCAAGCCTCGTGGTCTCGGGCTTGAATTGGTGACGAAACATCCCCATTTTCTATTCCAATCCTTTCCTTTCCCGAATATCAGCAGGATGGTGAATCCCATGGAGACCACGACCACCGGCGACGAAGCCTTCACGGACCGTTTTCCTACCCGATACTGGCACAAACTGGAGGATGGGCGGATCCAGTGTGACCTCTGTCCCCGTTTCTGTAAGCTGCACGACGGGCAGCGGGGACTCTGTTTCGTCCGTGCCGCCGAGGGGGGGGAGATTGTCCTGACCACTTATGGGCGGTCCAGTGGATACTGTATCGATCCCATCGAAAAGAAACCGCTCAACCATTTCCTGCCGGGTACGCCCATACTCTCGTTTGGCACGGCCGGCTGCAATCTGGCCTGCAAATACTGCCAGAACTGGGACATCAGCAAGTCACGAGAGATGGACACCCTTGCCGATCGCGCCCTTCCCGAAACCATTGCCCAGGCTGCCAAGGCGCTCGGCTGCCGGAGTATTGCCTACACCTATAACGATCCTGTCATCTTCCACGAGTATGCCATCGACGTGGCCCAGGCCTGTCATGAGGTGGGGATCAAGTCGGTGGCGGTGACGGCGGGATATGTCTGCCCTGAACCCCGCGCCGAGTTCTACCGGCACATGGACGCGGCCAACGTGGATTTGAAGGCGTTCACCGAGGAGTTCTATTTCAAGCTGACCGGTGCCCATCTGGAGCCGGTATTGGATACCCTCAAGTATATCAAGCACGAAACCGATGTGTGGCTCGAACTGACCACGCTGCTCATCCCTGGCAGAAACGACTCCGATGAAGAGTTGCAGCGGATGACACAATGGGTGGTGGAGGCGCTCGGTCCGGATGTGCCGATGCATTTCACGGCCTTCCATCCGGCGTTCAAGATGCTGGATGTTCCGCCTACTCCGCTGGAGACACTGGAGCGTGCCCGGACCATCGCCATGGAGAATGGGGTGCGTTATGCCTATACAGGCAATGTGTGTGATCCGGCGGGGCAGAGCACCTATTGTCACCGTTGTCATCAGATCCTGATTGGGCGCAACGGTTATTTTCTCACCGAATGGAACCTGACACCGGAAGGCAACTGCGGGGATTGCGGCACCCCCTGCGCCGGCGTCTTCGAGGCGCGTCCGGGTGACTGGGGCAATCGTCGGCAGCCGGTCTGTCTGATGGATTTCGTCTGAGAGGCGTCAGCTCACCAGCCGCGAGTCCAGATCCAGCGGTTCCGGTTCGCCGATCACCAGCTTGTCGAAATCCGGGTGAAGCGGGTTGATCAGGTAGTTGTTCTCCGCCGGCACCAGGGTGCTGGGGACCGTGAGGGCGAGGGATTCGTTGCTTGCCAGCCACGCGGTGCCGAGGGCGCGGGTGGAGGGGGGTGGCGGATCGGCGCGCCAGTCGTCCGGTAGCGGGTCACTTGGCGGCAGGAGAGATTCCCGGGGGATCTGCAAAGGGATGCAGACGAAGTGCTCGTCGAGCAGCTCGTGGTCCTCGTAATGGACCAGGATCTCGAGGATGGCGAGGGAGCGGGAGGAGGCGGTGTAGATGACGGGGTGGCCGCGCTGGTTCCAGCGTCCCGGATAGCGTTTCGCCGCCTCTCCGTCCAGTGCGGTCGCCGCCCATTTCCGCTTTGTGATGCGGTAGGCGGGGATGAGGCTCATGAAAAGATGCCGTGCTCCAGCCGCCCGATCAGATCCTGGATCTCGCGCACGCCCGGCTCGGTATCGGCGTATTCGATGGGGGTGGCGCCTCCCAGTGCCTTCTTGGGGGTGTGGAACCAGTGGGCGGCGCTTTCGGCATCCCCCTCGAACAGTTCCATCACGTCGTCGAACAGCATGGCAAGCTGGGCGATGCGGTTCGATTCGTCGGGGTGGAAACGTCCCTCCGTCTTGCGCCGGGCCAGGGTTCGTGCCGAGATGCCAACGTAACGGGCCACCTCCCGTTCCGGCAGGCCGAGCGTCCGGGCCAGATTCTCCAGCGTCTTCGCCGGAAGCCCCTTGCGGATGCGCTCGATCAGTCTCTTCCGGTCACGGAGGTTCAGCCCCAGGCTGCGATCCGTGCGGGGCAGGGGCGTCACCGGCTGCAAGGGGGCGTTTTTCCGTGAGAGGTGTTTGCGCCGGTGGCTGCCGTGGGGAGAGGTGCTCTCTTTGAATGCGGTGCTCATGGGTACGGGATCCGTTTCTGCCATATTGGTATATTATCGGTGCCAAATGGCAGAAATTCAACCCGCCGGGTGACGCGATCACCCCTCCCACGGCAGTTCCGCCAGTTGCCGGTAGCGGTGATAGCGCTCGGTCACCTCCCGCTGGGCCTGTTCCAGCAGCCGTTCGGCATGTTCGGGGTGGGTCTGCCACAGGGCGGCGAAGCGCGCCTCTTTCAGGGCGAACTCCCGGTAGGGGATGGTGGGTGGCGGCGAGTCGAGACGCAGGGGGTTCTTGCCCTGGCGGGCGCGGCGTGGGTCGTAGCGGAACAGGGACCAGTGGCCGCTGTGGACCGCCAGCTGCTGCTGGCGGTGGTTGTGGCCCAGATCGACACCGTGGGCGATGCAGGGGGAGTAGGCGATGATCAGGGAGGGGCCGGGGTAGCTCTCCGCCTCCAGGAAGGCGCGCAGGGTCTGCAGATCCTTGGCGCCGTAGGCCACGTGGGCCACATAGACGTTCTCGTAGTCCATGGCCACCCGCGCCAGATCCTTCTTGGCGTTGGGCTTGCCGGCGGCGGAGAATTTGGCGACGGCGCCGCGCGGGGTGGCCTTGGAGGTCTGCCCGCCAGTGTTGGAGTAGACCTCGGTGTCCAGTACCAGGATGTTGACATCGCGTCCGGCGGCCAGGATGTGGTCCAGTCCGCCGAAGCCGATGTCGTAGGCCCAGCCGTCGCCGCCGATGATCCAGACGCTCTTGCGGCACAGATCCTCGGCGATGCTCTCCAGCTCCCGGGCCGCCGGGTCGTCGAGGGTGGCCAGCCGTTCCCGCAGTGCCGCCACCCGCTCCCGCTGCGCGCGGATGCCCGCCTCGCTGGATTCGTCGGCGTCGAGGATGGCTTCCACCTGCCGGGTGCCGATTTCATCCCGCAGGCGCTCCAGCAGCTCCCGCGCGTACTCGCGCCGCTTGTCGATGGCCACGCGCAGGCCGAAGCCGAACTCGGCGTTGTCCTCGAACAGGGAGTTGTTCCAGGCCGGGCCGCGTCCCTCCCGGTTGGCCGCCCAGGGGGTGGTGGGGAGGTTGCCGCCGTAGATGGAGGAGCAGCCGGTGGCGTTGGCCACCACCATGCGGTCGCCGAACAGCTGGCTGGCCAGCTTGATGTAGGGGGTCTCGCCGCAGCCGCTGCAGGCGCTGGAGAACTCGAACAGCGGCTGGTAGAGCATGGAACCCTTGAGGGTGGTGCCCTTGACCCGGGTGCGGTCGTATTCCGGCAGGGTCAGGAAGAACGCCCAGTTTTCCCGCTCCCGGGCACGCAGCGGCGGCTGGGGCGCCATGTTGAGCGCCTTGCGCTCCGGGTTGGATTTGTCGTGGATGGGGCAGATGTCCACGCAGAGGCCGCATCCGGTGCAGTCCTCGGGGGCCACCTGGTAGCAGATGTGGTAACCGGCGGGATAGTCCTTTCCCCTGACCGGGGCGTGCTTGAAGGTGGGCGGGGCCTGCTCCGCCAGCTCGGCGGGGAACAGTTTGCTGCGGATGGCGCCATGGGGGCAGACGAACGGGCACTTGCCGCACTGGCTGCAGAGATCTTCCTCCCACACCGGGATCTCCAGCGCCAGGTTGCGCTTCTCGAAGGCGGCGGTGCCCACCGGGAAGCTGCCGTCGGCAGGGAGCCGGCTCACCGGGAGATCGTCGCCGTGTCCGGCGATGATGGGGCCGGTGACCTGCTGTACGAACTCGGGGGCGTCGGGCGGCACGGGGGGCGGGATCGCCACCTCGCCGGTGGCCTCGTCGGGCAGCGGGATCTCATGCAGATGCGCCAGGGCCATGTCGATGGCGCGGAAATTGGCCTCCAGGATCGCCTCCCCCTTGCGGCGGTAGCTCTTCTCCACCGCCTGCTTGATCAGGGCGATGGCCTGCTGCCGGGGCAGGATGTCGGAGATGGCGAAGAAGCAGGTCTGCATGATGGTGTTGATGCGGCGGCCGAGGCCGCACGCGTCGGCGACCCGGTAGGCGTCGATGGCATGGAAACGCAGCCGCTTGTCGATCATCTGCTGCTGCAGCTTGCGCGGCAGGGTCTCCCAGAGCCGCTCCGGGGCGACCGGGGAGTTGAGCAGGAACACCGCGCCCGGTTTCGCCTTCTCCAGCATCTCGTAACGCTCCAGAAACACCGGTTGGTGACAGGCGACGAAGTCGGCCTCCTCCGCGCCGATCAGGTAGCGGGAGCGGATGGGTTCGGGACCGAAACGGAGGTGGGAGATGGTGACGGCGCCCGCCTTGCGGGAGTCGTAGACGAAGTAACCCTGGGTGTGAAGCGGCGATGATTCGCCGATGATCTTGATGGCGTTTTTGTTGGCGCTCACCGTGCCGTCCGAACCCAGTCCGTAGAACACTCCCTGGAACAGGGTCTTCCGGGCGGCGGGGCGGAAGCGGGGATTCCACGCCAGGCTGGTGTGGGTCACGTCGTCGTGGATGCCGATGGTGAAGCCGTTGCGGGGCCGGGGCCGTTTCAGCTCGTCGAACACCGCCTTCACCATGCCGGGGGTGAACTCCTTGGAGGAGAGGCCGTAGCGTCCGCCGATCACGTTGGGCAGTTCGGTGAAGCGTCCGCCGTTGCCGTGGTCCCGCGCCAGCGCAGCGATCACATCCTTGTAGAGCGGTTCGCCGCTGGCGCCCGGCTCCTTGGTGCGGTCCAGCACCGCGATGCGGCGCACCGAGCGGGGCAGGGCGTCGAGCAGGGCCGGTTCGTGAAACGGCCGGTAGAGCCTCACCTTGACCAGCCCCACCCTCTCGCCTTCCCGGTTGAGCTGCTCCACCGTCTCCTCCACGGTATCGGCGCCGGAGCCCATGATCACGATCACCCGCTCCGCCTCCGCATCGCCGGCGTAATCGAACAGCCGGTAACGGCGGCCGGTGCAGGCGGCGAACTGGTGCATCACCTCCTGGACCACGGCCGGGAAGTCCCGTTGCCAGGGGTTGATTGCCTCGCGCGCCTGGAAGTAGACATCGGGATTTTGTGAGCTGCCACGCAGTACCGGGTGTTCGGGAGAGAGCGCACGGGCCCGATGGGCATGAATCAGTTGGCTGTCGATGAGCGTATGCAGCGTGGCCTCGTTCAACTGCCGGATCTTGGTGATCTCGTGGGAGGTGCGGAAGCCGTCGAAGAAGTGCACCACCGGGATGCGGCCGCGCAGCGTGGCGGCCTGGGCGATGAGGGCAAAGTCCATCACCTCCTGCACCGAACCGGCGCAGAGCAGGGCGAAGCCGGTGCCGCGCACCGCCATCACGTCGGAGTGATCGCCGAAGATGGAGAGCGCCTGCGCCGCCAGGGCGCGGGCGGCCACATGGAACACCACCGGGGTGAGCTCGGCGGCGATCTTGTACATGTTGGGGATCATCAGCAGCAGACCCTGGGAGGCGGTGAAGGTGGTGGCGAGTGCGCCGGCCTGCAACGTGCCGTGAATCGCTCCGGCGGCACCCCCCTCGCTCTGCATCTCGATGATGCGGGGCACCGTGCCCCAGAGATTGGGCCGGCCCTCCGCCGACCACTGATCGGCGTGTTCTCCCATCGGCGAGGCGGGGGTGATGGGGTAGATGGCAATCACCTCGTTCAGCCGGTGGGCGACCCAGGCCGCAGCCTCGTTGCCGTCGATGGTTACCTGGCGCTCGCGCTCCATATCGCTGCTCCCCGGGAGTTTTCCGTTTGTTCAGAGTATAGTATGCCGTTCAGACTTCGGACTTCCGTGGAGCAACAGAACGATGACACAGCAAGAGATCAGGATCGGGATAGTGACGGTTTCGGATCGCGCCAGCCGGGGAGAGTATGAGGATCAGGGTGGACCGGCGATACGCGCGTGGCTGGAGGAGACCCTGATCTCCCCCTGGGAGGGGGTGGTCCGCCTGGTTCCCGATGAGCAGCCGCAGCTGGAGGCGGTTTTGAAGGAGCTTTGCGATGACGAGGGTTGTTGCCTGGTGGTGACCACCGGCGGCACCGGCCCGGCACCACGCGACATCACCCCCGAGGCCACCGAGGCGGTCTGTGACAAGATCCTGGATGGCTTCGGTGAGCAGATGCGCGCCGTCTCCCTGCAGTATGTGCCCACCGCCATCCTGTCGCGGCAGATGGCCGGGATTCGTGGCCGTTCACTGATCATCAATCTGCCGGGCAAGCCCTCCGCCATCAAAGAGTGCCTGGATGCGGTGTTTCCCGCCGTTCCCTACTGTATCGATCTCATCGAGGGGCCGCGTCTGGAGACCAACCCGGATGTGCTGGCGGCGTTTCGTCCCAAGCATGCCTGTTGCAAGTGAGGCGAGCATGGTTTTGTCGCTATATGGTAAACTACTCGGCTATTTCATTTTCCTCTCCTGATAACAAGTAAAGGTGTACCTGCGATGGAATTGATCGAGCCTCATGGCGGCACTCTGAAAAACCTCTATCTCGACGACGAGGCGGCGGAAGCGGAAAAGGTGAAGGCGCAACGTCTTCGCTCCTGGGACCTGACCGAGCGGCAGATGTGTGACATCGAGCTGCTGCTCAACGGCGGATTTTCCCCGCTGGAGGGATTCATGAGCCAGCTGGACTATGAGTCGGTGCTGGAGAAGATGCGTCTGGAGGATGGCACGCTCTGGCCGATACCCGTCACCCTGGATGTGAGTGAAGCATTTGCGGCGGAAGCGTCCGTGGGAGAGGAGATCGCATTGCGCTCTCCCGAGGGGCGGCTGATCGCCACCATGGCCATCAGTGACATCTGGACACCGGACAAGGCCCGTGAAGCGGAGCAGGTGTTCGGCGCCAATGACGAGGCCCATCCCGCAGTGGCCTATCTGCACCATCAGGCGGGGAATGTCTATCTCGGCGGGAAGCTGCGCGGCGTCGAGCCGCCGATTCACTACGATTTCCGCAACTTGCGCAAGACACCGGAACAGACCCGGCAATTCTTCCAGGAACGAGGCTGGAGCCGGGTGGTGGCCTTCCAGACCCGCAATCCCATGCATCGGGCCCACGTGGAGCTGACCTTCCGCGCGGCAAAGGAGGTGAAGGCCAACCTGATGATCCACCCGGTGGTGGGAATGACCAAGCCGGGAGACATCGATCACTATTCGCGGGTGCGCTGCTACGAGCATGTGATCAAGAACTACCCGCGCCAGACCACCACCCTCAGCCTGCTGCCGCTGGCCATGCGCATGGGCGGGCCGCGGGAGGCGGTGTGGCATGCCATCATCCGCAAGAATTTCGGCTGCACCCACTTCATCGTCGGCCGGGATCACGCCGGGCCCGGCGCCAACAGCCAGGGAGAGGATTTCTACGGTCCCTACGATGCCCAGGAGCTGGTGCGCAAGTATCAGGACGAGCTGGGGATCGAGATGATCCCGTTCCAGATGATGGTCTATGTTGAGGACCGCGCGGAGTATGTTCCCATCGACGAGGTGAAGGAGGGGGAGAGCGTGCTCAAGATCTCCGGTACCGAATTCCGCCGCCGTCTCCAGCAGGGGCTGGACATTCCGGACTGGTTTTCCTATCCGGAGGTGGTGGAGGAGTTGCGCAAGACTCATCCGCCGCGCCATAAACAAGGTTTCGTGGTGTTCTTCACCGGTCTGTCCGGCTCCGGCAAATCCACTATCGCCAATGCCCTGATGGTCAAGCTGCTGGAGATGGGAGGCCGCCGGGTGACATTGCTGGATGGCGATCTGGTGCGCAAACATCTCTCCAGTGAGCTCACCTTCTCCAAGGAACATCGTGATCTCAACATACGGCGCATCGGCTTCGTCGCCGCCGAGATTGCCAAGAACGGTGGAGCGGCGATTTGTGCACCCATCGCTCCCTACGCCGCCACCCGTCGTCAGGTGCGCGAGATGATCGAGCCGGTGGGTGGTTTCATCGAAGTGCACGTGGCGACGCCGCTGGAGGTGTGTGAGCAGCGGGATGTCAAGGGGCTGTATGCCAAGGCACGGGCTGGCTTGATCAAGGAGTTCACCGGCATCAGTGATCCCTATGAGGAGCCTGAAAATCCCGAGTTGTGCATCGATACCCGGGAATGCACCCCGGACGAGGCAGCCCAGCAGGTGCTCATCAAGCTGGAGAGCCTTGGGTTCATCCGGTAATACGGTCATGAGCGGAATGCCCAGGGTGGACACCGGATCGCTGCAGACGTTGCGGGATTTCGTTCGCCTGGGTACTTCCCTGTTCCATCGCGCCGGGCTGCATTTCGGGCATGGCACCGACAACGCACTGGACGAAGCGGTGTGGCTGGTACTGCATGCCTTGCATCTTCCTCCGGATTTCCCTGCTGACTATTTCGACTGTCGACTGACGGTGGAGGAGAAAGAGACGATTCTGACCTTGTTTCGCCGTCGTATCGAAGAGCGGCTGCCGGCGCCCTATCTGACCCGCTCCGCCTGGTTCGCCGGTCTGGAGTTCTACGTCGATGAGCGCGTGCTCATCCCTCGCTCCCCCATCGCCGAATTGATAGAGCGGCGATTCTCACCCTGGATGGAGCCTGAGCGGGTGCACCGGGTGCTGGATCTCTGTACGGGCGGAGGTTGTATCGCCGTGGCTTGCGCGCTGGCCTTTCCGGAAGCCAGTGTGGATGCGAGCGATCTCTCTGCCGAGGCGCTGGAGGTCGCGACCCGCAATAGAGAACGCTATCGGTTGGAAGATCGGATGGAGCTGATCCACTCCGATCTGTTCGAGAAGCTTGAAGGGCGGTGCTACGACATCATCGTCAGCAACCCCCCCTATGTGGATCGGGCGGAAATGGCCGCACTGCCTCCGGAATATCGTCACGAACCGGTCTCGGCGCTGGCGGCGGGGGAGGACGGTCTGGCCCTCGTGCGCCGGATCCTTGCCCGGGCGGCGGAACATCTGAACCCCGGAGGGATCTTGGTGGTCGAAGTGGGGAACAGCCAGGAGGCGTTGGTAGAGGCGTATCCTGAGCTCCCTTTTCTTTGGCTGGAGTTCGAGCGTGGAGGAGAAGGGGTGTTTCTGCTGACACGGGAGCAGTTGGGGAAATGAACCGGGTGGATTCGAAGCGGTGAACCGCTTTTCCGGTAGCGCGGGTGGCCAAGCTCTTCAACGGGAACGTGGCGGCGGGTTTATAATTCAGTGGAAGCGACGGGAGCCACGGCATGCAATTTGATGAATCGGTAATCTTCGATCCGGAACTGATCGGCCGTTACGACAAGTCCGGTCCTCGCTATACCTCCTATCCCACGGCAGTGCAGTTCACCGATGCGTTCGGTGAGGCGGAGTACCGCGCCTGGGCGGCAAAGAGCAACGCCTCCGGGCGGCCGCTTTCGCTCTATTTCCACATTCCCTTTTGCGACACGGTCTGTTTCTACTGCGCCTGCAACAAGGTGGTGACCAAGGATCGCAGCCGTTCGGCCCCCTATCTGGATCGGCTGTTCCGGGAGATCGCCATGCAGGCGGAACTGTTCGATACCTCACGGCCGGTGGATCAGCTCCACTGGGGTGGCGGGACGCCCACTTTCCTCAGCCACGAGGAGATGAACCGGCTGATGGAGGTGACCCGCCAGCATTTCAAGCTCCATGACGACGACAGCGGTGAGTACTCCATCGAAATCGATCCACGCGAGGTGAAGGAGGATACCATCGCACTGTTGCGCCGCCTGGGTTTCAACCGGATGAGCCTGGGGGTGCAGGATTTCGATCCGCAGGTGCAGAGGGCGGTGAACCGTATCCAGCCCGAAGAGGTGACCCTTGCCACCCTGCGAGCGGCGCGGAAAGAGGGTTTCAAGTCGGTGAGTATCGACCTGATCTACGGCCTGCCGCTGCAGAGCAAGGAGAGTTTCGCCCGCACTCTGGACAAGGTGCTGGAGGTGGATCCGGATCGGGTCTCGGTGTTCAACTACGCCCATCTGCCGGAGCTGTTCAAGCCGCAGCGGCGTATCAATGTGGGTGAACTTCCTTCGCCTGCCGAGAAGCTGGCAATTCTCAAGCTGACCATCGAGCGGCTGGGGGAGGCGGGTTATGTCTATATCGGCATGGATCACTTTGCCAAGCCCGATGATGAACTGGCCGTGGCGCAGCGGCAGGGTACCCTCTACCGCAACTTCCAGGGCTACTCCACTCACGCCGGTTGTGACCTGGTGGCCATGGGCGTCACCTCCATCGGCATGGTTGGGGACAGCTACAGCCAGAACATGCGTACCAATGACGAGTATTACGAGCGCATCGACGCCGGGCGTATCCCGGTGTTCCGTGGTGTCGAGCTGAATGCCGACGACAAGCTGCGCCGCGAGGTGATTACCCAGTTGATTTGTCACTTTCATCTGAGCAAACAGGCCATTGAGCAGCAGTTCGGGATTGATTTCGATGACTATTTTTCCACCGAACTGGCGCAGCTGCAGGAGATGGAGAAGGATGGTCTGCTCAACCTTGACGAGAGCGATATCCAGGTGCGGCCGGAAGGAAAGCTGCTGATTCGCAATATCTGCATGACCTTCGACCGTTACCTGCGGGAGCAGCCGCAGAGGCGTTTCTCCAAGGTGATCTGATGTCAGGCAACACGATAGGAAAGCTGTTCTGTGTCACCAATTTCGGCGAGAGCCACGGTCCCGCCATCGGCTGCGTAGTGGATGGCTGTCCGCCGGGAATGGAGCTGAGCGAGGCGGATATCCAGCGGGATCTGGATCGGCGGCGGCCGGGCCAGTCGCGCCACACCACCCAGCGGCGCGAGGCGGATGAGGTACGGATTCTGTCAGGGCTGTTCGAAGGCAGAACCACTGGCGTACCCATTGCCCTGTTGATTGAAAATACCGATCAACGCTCCAAGGACTATTCCGACATTATGGATCGGTTCCGCCCGGGCCATGCCGACTACGCCTATCAGCAGAAATATGGCATTCGTGACTACCGAGGCGGTGGACGCTCGTCGGCGCGGGAGACCGCGGCCCGGGTGGCGGCCGGCGCCATTGCGCGCAAGTATCTGGCAGAAAAGGGGATTGAGATTTATGGCTATCTGGCCCAGCTTGGCCCAATCAAGGCAGAGGCACTGGACCGGGATGAGGTGAACCGCAACCCGTTTTTCTGCCCCGATGCGGCAAAAGTGGCCGAGATGGAGGTCTACATGGATGCCTTGCGCAAGGAAGGGAACTCCATTGGCGCCCGCGTCAATGTGGTTGCCGCAGGTGTTCCCCCTGGCCTGGGAGAACCGGTATTCGACCGTCTGGACGCCGACATCGCCCATGCCATGATGGGTATCAATGCGGTAAAGGCGGTCGAGATAGGGGCCGGTTTCGCCAGCGTGGAGCAGAAGGGCAGTGAGCACCGTGACGAACTGACGCCGGAGGGGTTCATCGGCAACAACGCCGGGGGTGTCCTGGGCGGTATCTCCACCGGACAGGAGATTACGGTCTCCATCGCCCTCAAGCCCACCTCCAGCATCCGCATCCCCGGACGCAGTGTGAATATCCATGGAGAGCCGGTGGAGGTGGTCACCAAAGGACGCCATGATCCCTGTGTGGGAATCCGCGCGGTGCCGGTGGCCGAGGCGATGCTGGCCATCGTGCTGATGGACCACCTGCTGCGCCACCGCGCGCAGAATATCGACGTGCAGTCTTCGACCCCAATCATCCCGGACCAGGCGGGCGGTTGACCCGGACAGCGCGATGCCCTATTGGCGTCTGTCCTGGTTTTACTTTTTCTATTTTGCCAGTCTCGGGGCGTTGATTCCTTACTGGGCGCTCTATCTTGAATCGCTGGATTTTACTCCAAGACAAATAGGTGAACTGATGGCCGTACTCATGGCCACCAAGATCATTGCTCCCAACGTGTGGGGCTGGATTGCGGATCGCACCGGTAGGGGGATGCATATCGTGAGAACCGGCTCACTGTTGGCTGCTTCCTCATTCGCTATAGTATTCCTGGTCGAAGGGTTCTGGCAGATGGCTCTGGCCATGTTGTTGTTCAGTTTTTTCTGGAACGCCATTCTGCCGCAATTTGAAGTGGTGACACTTGAGCATCTAGGGGGGGAGCACCAACGTTATAGCACCATCCGTTTGTGGGGGTCTATTGGATTTATTGTAATGGTGGTTGCTATCGGAATAACGTTGGACTATGTTGGTGTCGGTTTTTTGCCACTATTGTTGTTGGTTTTGATAACAGCAATCTGGTTTTCGTCGCTTCAGGTGCCGGAGTACCGCGTAAAGTTATTCTCTTATAGAAGGCCTCCGCTCGCCAAAATATTGGCTCGTTCGCAGGTCATTGTTCTGTTGACATGCTGTTTCCTCATGCAAGCCAGCCACGGTCCTTATTACACCTTTTATACGCTTTATCTGGAGCAGTTTGATTATCCTAGCAGCTTGATTGGACAGTTATGGGCACTTGGCGTCGCTGCCGAAGTGGCGGTATTTCTGGTTATGCATCGGCTTGCACCCCGTTTCGGACTGGAGGTTCTATTGACGGCAAGTCTTGCCTTGGCTGCATTACGCTGGTTGGCAATCGGTTTTTGGCCGGACAATCTTCCGGCCATCCTAATTGCACAATTGCTGCATGCGGCGAGTTTTGGTGTTTTCCACGCTTCTGCTGTGGCCATGGTGCATCATCTTTTTTCCAAGGGCCATCAAGGTAAGGGACAGGCGTTGTACAGTAGTTTGAGTTTTGGTGCCGGGGGTGCGTTTGGAAGTCTATATAGCGGCTATTTCTGGGAGCATTTTGGTCCTTCCTCAAGTTTCTTTGTCGCTGCGGGGGTTGCGGCGGTTGGTGCGGTGCTGGCT
>CAZKYF010000031.1:0-16615 GCA_964557025.1 uncultured Chromatiales bacterium
TCAAGCTTGGCCAGTGTGCCGAGAAGAAGTGGAGACGATTACGCGGTTTCGATTACCTGGCGAAGGTGGTAACCGGAATCAAATTCAAGGATGGTGTCGAGGTAACAGAGGTCGATCAGGTCGCCGCTTGACTCAATCTGCAAAACACCAGATTTGACAATAACTCATCGGCGGCTAGAGACAATCTCAAAAAGATAAAAACCAAGGCCATAGATCTTTGTTCTTTTCCCCAAAGAGGCCGAGTTGTTCCTGAGATTAGAGATCACGAAATCCTTCAATATCGAGGATTGATTGTTCCTCCTTGGCGGGCAATTTATCGCATTTCAGAACTGCGGGTTTATGTTCTGTCAGTTATTGATTCCCGACGAAATGTCGAGGATGTTTTGTTGGAAAAACTGATAAGAGAAAAATAATGCCAACAGGCGCATGTACCGGAAAATCACCACCATGAAGAAGGATACATCAAAGCCGAGAAATGTGGTCCGGATTGACTGCGCGGTCAGATAATAGTCATGATCGATTTGGTCAAATTAACATCTTGCGGCTTCATAGGGAAGTCACATCCTGGAATAGAAAAACCCCACCCCATAGAGCCGAGCCATGGCCAATAATTACAGCCGTAGCAGCTGTGTCTCTTTCAGGTATGGGAGCTGTTGCGTACTTGTTTGGCCATCATGATTTGAAATCCATCTACATCGGTAATCACGCAATCTATGCTGGTTGGCTTTTGGCAACTTCATGCTGGCAGGATTCTTCAAGAAAGTCGTGAATTTTCCAGATATGAATCAAATACTATTCACCACTTTGCCCGGCTCCCGGTATTTCATTCGTCGCAATGACCTACGAGCAGACATGGCAAGTGCAGACCACCAAAGCATCACTCGAGATATTCCACCCGGGATTCCCGGCTCATCTCATCGTGGTAGTACCGGTACTTGAGGAGCGTTTCTGCGCCGTGGCAGGTGGTACAGAAGCTCTCTTTGACCCTTTCGATGCGCAGGAATGTGTTGCGGTGATCACCGCGACGGTTGCGGGCGACGGAGGATGAGGAGTGGTCCGGGTCGTGGCGGCGATGGGGATCGTGGCAGGTGATACAGGCGATGGCGCCGAACTCATCTGTTTTTCCTGATTCGTTCACCAGTGGCATTGTCTCCGGATCGGAGCGCAGCACCAGGTCTCTGGCCGGGTGGCTGAACCGTTCGACCACGGCCTTTTCGGCAACCCCCTTTTCCCGGTGACAATCGAGGCAGATTCTGTCCCGCTCCAGCGCGGGTTCCCCGCCCCGCCAGGGCTGAAATTCACCAGCGTAGAGAAACGGCGCCCGGCCGTCACCACGGTGCAGGGTGTGGCACACGGCGCAGACTCCGTCCTGTTCCGGTTTCCGGCCAAACCGGTTGCGGTAGTCCCTGGCGGTGACGCGCAGATCGTGGTCGCTATCGGCCACCGCATCGTAGCCGTCATGGCAGAAGCGGCACAGTTTTCCTTCGCGGTGATCGAATTTCAGCAACGGGGTTCCCGGTTCGCCGCCGTGGGATACGTGACAGGTGAGGCAGGTGATTTTCGTTATCCTTTCACTCCCCATCCGTACCGGCTGCTCCAGTTTCACATCGACGGGATGAATGCCTTTGCGGCGCGCCTCCTCCCGGTTTTTTGCATAGTGCCGCCGGTGGCATTCGATACACAATCCGCTGCCGTCCCCGGCAAAGGGAATCAGCGTTTCACTGGCGGCGCCGTGGACCCGGTGGCAGCTCTGGCAGATCAGCCGGCGGCCCGGCCCTTGTCGCAATCCATGTTTTTCCAGCCCTTCCGGCAAACCGCGCTGGAGTCTCCGATCGGTTGCATAGCCCTCTGCTCCCGGCTGCGGCGGGGGTTTGAGAAAGATCCCCACCGGATGATTGACGCCGCGCCGCGAGGGTTTTTCATCCCGTTTCGACTCGTGGCAGCGGTGGCACAGTTCACCCTTCCGGTCCGGTACGCGCATCCAGGGGTTTGTGTCATCCTTTTCCCTGGTGACCGGACGCTCGGGATCACTGCCGTGCGGGGTGTGGCAGCTGCCGCAGGATAGCTGTTCATCACCCACCAGGGGAAACATTTCAGGGATCTCGTCCTGTTCGCCGGGCCTTTTTTTCTCGCTGCGCCGGTGATGAACATCGGGATGCTGCTCACCGCGGCCGATGGCGCGCCGCGAATCGATGACCGCCCCGTGATGGCAGCTGTAACACATCCGCGGCGTGGCCACCGGCGCAACGCCATCCTGCTCCCCTTCGCCGGGAACGTATCCCGCCGCCCAGGAGAGATGGCAGGTGGCGCAGTTTTTCTGTGATGCCCGCGTTTTGCTACCTGCCGGCGCTTTCCCCTCACCGGGGGACGGCAGCCGGTACACCATCACCCGGTTGCCGAGCGCATCCACCACGTAGAGCCGATCCCGCCATGCCGCAAGCCCCACCGGCACGCCCGGCGTCAGAGGGGCACCACCGGCGTCAGACAGCAGCCCCTGAAACCGCCCGTCCACGAAGACGGAGATGGTGCCGCGATAGCTGTCGCCAACGAACAGACGACCATCCTGTGCGAACGCCAGACCGTTGGGGCGGTACAGCTCTCCCGGCCCGAGACCGAACCGCCCGATGCGGGTGAAATAGCGCCCCCGGCGGTGAAACACCTGCACCCGGCTGTTGAGTACATCCACCACATGAAGATAGCCGTCCCGGTCGGCCGCAATCTGGAAAGGAAAACGGAACTCCCCCTCGCCTTCACCATAACCGCCCAGGCAGGAGAGGGGAACGCCGTTCTGCAGGTCGTGGCGGCAGAGCCGGTGGTTGCGGCGGTCGGCCCACACGAGCACGCCTTCGTCGATCAGCAACGCTACTGGCTCCGGCGGCTGTTCACCGCTGAGAGGGAGGGTGCCGTGGAAACGGCCGCGCCGATCGAAGATCACTATGCGGTGGTTGCCGGTGTCGGCCACATAGACCATGCCGTCATCGATCGCAATCCCCATCGGCAGCTCCAGCCTTCCCTTTCCCGTACCAGTGAACGAGGCTGTTTTCCTGCCCGCCGAATCGAACGCCACCACCCGGCCATTGACGCCATCCAGCACATAGGCGGTGCCGTCCCTGCCAATCGCCACGTCACTGGGTTGGTCGAAGCCGCCGGTGAGGGTGAACAGATGCTCCGCCGGAAGGGCGCAGACGCCCGGCAGTGGAAAAAAGCAGCTCATCAGGAACAGAAAACAGAGCGCGCGGGAAACCCGGCCCGGTTCAGCGCAACAGTTCATCGATCCGCAACCGCTTCTCATCGTCCTCGAAACGCTCGAAAAACCGTACGATGGTGTTCTGCCGCAAGGCGCGCAGTTCCTGCGGCGAGGCGCCAAGAGCCTGCAGATCCAGCAGCGGCGACCGTTCCCCGTGGCAACCCCTGCACGCTGGCCCCTCCTCCGACAGGGGCGCATGCAGGCGCGCCTTCAGTTCCGTTCTCTCCTCCTCGGTTCCCTCCTTCCAGCGCTGCTCCACCCGCTCAGCGAAAGGGTGATCGCCGAAAATCAGCGCCGCCTCACCCGCATGGAAAGGAGCGATGCGGGCACCGGCACGGGGAACGATGGAGGAATTTTCCCCCTCGGTTGCCGCAATCCGGTTGGGCAACGGCTGCCCGGCCTGCTCACCATCATAGGCCAGCCAGCGGTACGCCATCTCCACCCCGTCGGGGCGCAAGTGACAGGTCTCGCAGGCGATGAAGCGGCTGTGCATGTTGAGAAAGGTGCGCGCACGCTCGTCCTGGCGATGCGGCAAAGGGAGATGGCAGCGCTGGCAGAACGGTTGCCTGGCAGTGGTGTGCATTGCCTTGCGCCGATGAAACGGGGGCAGCGGCAGTTCATCGATCACGGTGATCGCCTTGTGATCCTTGATCTGTTTGCGCGCCGCCTCCAGCGTTTCATCATCCACCTCGGCCCGCTCCACCAGTTCCAGATAAAGAGGCGCAGCCGGCAGTGCGGAAACCGCCGACAAAAACCAGGCCGCCAGCAGCAGCCCGGTATAGTGTTTTCCGCGGGAATGGAACCACCATCCCCTGCGGTCTGTGCCATGCACTCGAGCGGCTACCGGCTTTCTGCCGAGCCATCGAACAGGAAGCACTGCACTAATCCCCATTTTTCGCGCCCTTGCGGCGTTTCGGCTTCTGGCCGATCATCTTCTCCTGGAAGGCGCGGCCGCCGAACAGGGCATAGACCACCCCTTTCCTGCGCCTGCCCGCCAGCATCCCCAGCAGACTGCCGCCACCCACGATCAACACCACCGGCGCCAGCACCAGCAGCGCCTTGACCCAGCCGGATTCCAGCCGCGCCAGATCCCGGGGGGCGAACTCGTCCGTCACCGGGATCATGTCGAGATCGTGGAGATCGGTGTGCAGGAACGCTCCGTTCAGCGGATGACCGGCGTAGCCGTGACACCCCTCGGCACCGCAGGTCTCCGCCAGGTTGTCGGGATGGATGGCGGAATCCGCCTCACGCTCCCGCAGCACGGCATGGCGCAGGCCGCCCGGCGCATGACAATCGATGCAGGAGGCACCCTCGGGCACCCCGCTGGCCAGCAGGCGGCCGTGCAGTGTCATGGCGTAACTGGCACTGGCCAGCACGAAGCGTGGGCCCGCGGGCCGTTCCTCCCCGCTCTCCGGCTCCTCGATCACCACCTGCGCCATGCGCTCCCGATCGGCGTGGCAGCCGTTGCACATACGGTTGTGGTCCGCCTTGTTCCAGCGGGAACCGATGAACCGGCGCAGGATGTGCCCGCCGAAACGGTTGAGCCACACCTCACCCCGGTGACAGCTGCCGCATTCGGTCTCCAGATGGGCGAACGACTCCCGGAAACGGGGCAGATCCCGCTCGCTGATGTAGCGCTCGTTGCTGTGGCACCAGCGGCAGGAGGGGTTGTCCTGCTCGCTCTCCTGCAGCCGGTTGCCGCCGGTGAACCCCTTGCTGCCCCCGTCGCCGTGCACCGATCGTTCGAACTCCTCCACCACCTTCTTGTGGGTGTAGGCCTCGCCGCCCGAGGGCTCCTCCACATGGCAGGACTCGGCGCAATCCACCTCGGTGTTCTCCACCCGGTGGGGGTATTCACGCACCTTGCGATGGCAATCCCGGCAGGGGACGGCGCCATGCAGCGATCCCAGGTAGTGGGCCTCGTCGATGGTAGCCACCCGCAGCAATCCCCCATCGTCCACGTATGCCAGCCCCTCCAGGGCGTGGCAGACCAGACAGCCATCCGGATCCCCTTCCGGCTCCGCCGCCATCACCTCGACCAGGGTGACGAAGAGCAGCCCGAGGGAGACCAGGAGCACCGCCACCCGTTTCGGCCAGCGCCGCGGCCCGGGCTTTTGCGGTTCCCGGTGGATGGCCACCCACTTCGGCGGGGGATGATACTCGACCCCCTTTTTCCTCCGCTTCGGTTCCTTGTCCGGCGGCGCCGCCAGCCAGCTGATGGCGTGCCAGTCACACACGTCGGCGCACTCGTGGCAGGACATGCAGGAGGTCTGATCCACCACCGCGATCCGGTCCACCATCTTGATCGCGCCGCACATGCACCTCTGGGCACAGAGGTTGCAGCCGGTGCAGCGGCTCCGCTCCACCCGGATGCGGCGGGTGAAACGGAACCGGGCCCCCAGCCGGTTGACCAGCCCGTCCACCGCGCCGATGGGGCAGAGGAACTGGCAGTAGGCACGCCCCTTGCTGGCGAAGAAACCGAGCAGGAACAGCAGGGCGAGATTGACCAGACCGATGGCGGAGAAGAGGAAGGCGATCCCCATCGCCCCGCCGCTGAACGCCTCGAAGATGCGCGGCACGGTGATGAAGTTGCACAGGGTGCAGGCGCTGATGCCGAGGATCGGCAGCAACACCACATAGGTGGCAAAGTAGCCGTAGCGGATCGGCACCTGCGGCAGGGCGCGGTACTCGATCTTCCAGCGATCGGGGAGCAGGCGGCTGACCAGCTCCGGGAAGCCGCCCACCGGGCAGACGTAAGCACACCACATGCGGCCGAAGAAGAAGGTGGTGACGAGGATGACGAGGAAAAACACCACCCCGATGAGCGACACGGCGATCTGGGTGTTGAGATCCTCCAGGCTCATGCCGGGGAAGTAGAGATAGAAGCGGCGCATGCAGAGCTTGCCGCAGAGATCGGGGTTGCCCGCCAGGCTCGGGATGAGCAGAAAGGGGGAGAAGAAGGCGAGGCAGGAGAGCAGGATCATTCCGTAACGGAATCTCTGCCCCCGGGGGACGGCCCGCAACCGCTCCATCACCCTCATCACCGATCCTCCAGCCGGTGACAGGCCATGCAGAGGGTGCCGTCCTTCGCCGGCAGTCGCAGCAACACCTCGCTCTCCAGGCGGCGGTATTCGAGGGTGGGACGCTCCCCATCCTCCCGCGCCAGCGCGTCGAGCCGCGCCCGCTTGTCCGCCCGGAACACCCGATCCCAGGGATGCTCCCGGTAGGTCACCCCCGTATCCAGATCGGCATCCGCCACCTGCCGACCCGCGGGCCGCTGCGGGTCGATCAGGCCGTACTGGTGAGGCGCATGGCAGGTGGCGCACATGATGGTGCCATCCCCGGCCAAAGGCAGGATCACCCCCAGCTCCCGCTCCGCCCGTTCGATCCGTTCGCGCATCTCCCGGTCCGGCTCCACCTGGTGGTTGAGCGCATTGAGATGGGGCGTTTTCAGGTGGCAGCCGTAACAGAGCTTCTGCGGGGGAAGACGAAACCGCAGCTCGGCGAAGGGGATCTCGCGGGCGGGATCCGGCACCTCCCGATGGCAGTAACGGCACGCCTCCTTGTCATAGCCACCCTCGTCGTCCAGCAGTTTGTGGATGTTGGGCCGGTCATACGCCTTCGCGTCATGGCAGCGCAGGCAGAAATCCAGCAACCGCCGGTAGGGGCCCCCGCGGTGGAACTCCGGGGCGTCGCGATCCACCTCGTCGAAGGGGCGCTCCCCGATGCCCTCGATCCCGTGACAGGTCTTGCAGACGATCCGGCCGTCATCGGAGAGGGGAAACGCCTCGGGGATGGTCATCCCGTCGGGCACCGCGACCTCCACCACGTGATGCAGCGGCGGCAGTTCCTTCTCCCCCGCACCCGCCGCGAAGGCCGGGGGGCTCGCCAGCAGCAACATCCCGATCACCCATCCGGTTCTCATAATCCCGCCTGCACCGCTTCGCCGTGAGTATGGCAGGGGCGGCAATCGACGCCCCGTTCGTGAACGCCGGACAGGCCGTTCCCGGTGTCCTCCCCGCCTGCCTCCAGCAGGGTCTCCATGGCGTGGCAGAGCACGCAGAGCTGGGCGTAGTCCCCGCCGGTGACGACGACCCGGTAGGGCCGCTCCCGCAGGGCGGGATCGAGGCGGCTCACCCCTTTCAGCGAGCTGTCGATGATCAACTTGCCGTTGTCGGTACCGTGCATGGCGTGACAGTCGGTGCACTCCACCACGCTCCGGTAGCGGTAACCGGCGCGCAGCCCGGCGAAGGTGCGTTCACCCGTCCCGGCGCTCAACCCGTGCTTGTCGACGTAGCGCCAAGCATCCGCCACCGCGACGAGGGGATCGTCGAACCGCTCCCCCTGCATCTCGAACCCCGGCGGCTGGTGGTCCCGGTTGTGGCAGCGCAGGCAGAAATCGGCGATGGTCCGGTAACGGGGGAGGACGCCCGCGGCATCCGGCAGCGGGGTGAGATCCCGTTCGGGTTCGAAGCGGCCGTCCATGTCGGCGGCGCGGTGGCAGATCAGGCAGTCGGCATCCTCCAGCGGGGAGCGCTCTCCGCGACGGAAGTCGTGACCGTGCCGGCCGGTTGAGAGTGGCGTTCCGGGCAGGTCCGCCCCGTTGTGGCACACGAGGCAACGCCGCGGCGCACCGGTCCCGTTGTCCCCGTGGCAGCCGGTGCAGGTGGCGTAACCGTGGCGGCGCACCAGGGACGCGACCCCGGGGGCATCCTCGTGGATCACCGCCAGCGGGTGACAGTTTCCGCACGCCGCCAATCCCCAGGCGGCACCCCCGCCACCGTGGGAGCGGTCCAGTATCAGGTCGACGCCCTGCGCCACCCCGCCCTGCTCCGTCTGGCAGCCGGCCAGCAGCAGCGCCATGATCAGAGCCGGGAGTCTCATCGCCCCGCCTCCCGGTGGCAATCCCGGCAGTAGCGGGCATCGTGGCAGCGGCCACACGCTCCTGCATCCATGCGCGCCTCGATGCCGTGCAGCATCCGGTAGCCCAGCGGGTGGTTGACATGACGCGAGGCATCACGGCGGAAGTGGCAGTCGGTGCAGAAACCAAGATCCAGGTGGCAGGCGGCGCACCCCGCTTCGTCGAGACGGGCATCCTCGGCGTGGTTCCGGCGGTAGTCGAGGTCGTGGCTCTCCGGCCAGACCGCCGTCGGATCCGGGTGGCATAGGTCGCAGCGCCAGGAGGCGCTCTGCCGTTCCATGTGGCACTCATGGCAGATGGCCGCCAGCGGCTCGTTGGCGATGACCGTCAACCGCTTCACCCGTTCGGGATCGGACACCGCGTTCTTGCTGAACGGATGGCAGAGCAGACAGGGATCCCCCTCCTGCTCCATCACCTCCCGGTGTGCCTCGTGGGGGTAGTAGATGTCGGGGCGCTGCGCCCGCTCCTCCCACCAGCGCCTGGCTTCTTCCGCCCCGGCGAGAACCGGAAAGATCAGGAACAGGCAGAACAACGGAACCCCCTTCACTCCCGCCTCTCCGGTCGGTATCCGTCGAGGTACCAGGTGAGGCGCGCCCCGGCCCGGTACTCGTCTTCCAGACGGCTGTTCCGAAGGTAACTGGCAAAGAGGGAGAGGTAGAGATCGGCCCTGACCATCCGCTCCAGGTCCAGCTCCGCCCCGGCGCTGCGATCCACGCCATACAGCGCCTTCTCCTGGTACTGCAGGGCGGTGCTCAGACGCACCCGGCTGCGGGAGCCGAGCGGTTTTCTCAGCTGGAACCAGGCCCCGCCGGTGACCTCGTCCCCCAGCCGCAACAGGGTGAGCCGCAGCTCCCTGCGCCAGCCGGAACCGCCCCACACGCGCATCCCCCCGCTCAACCCGTAACCGGAATCCCCCTGCTCCCGCGCCACATGACGCCCGTCCAGGGACCACTCCGTCCGGTCGCGCGGGCGATAGTGGAGCGCTCCGCGCACCACCGACTGCCGGCCCAGCGCGTAAAGTGCGTAGTAACGTTCACGAAAGGTCAGCCAGGGGCGCCGTGGTTGATAGATCTGCCCGGCGATCTGCCAGCCGATCTTCCTGCCCGCATCGCCGCGGATCTGACCCGCCGCCTCCTCGAGGCGCGCCTCCTGCACCGCATAGACACCGCTGAACCGATAGGCCACCTCGTTCCGCGTCCCGGCGGTCAACCCCCAGCTCAGGCGATCGCTGTCGGCGCCGTCACGGAAGCGCTGCCAGCCCAGCCGGGCATGGCGCAGAAAGCGCTCGGGATCGGCGGGGCGGAATTGCAGTTCGATCCCGTGCAGCGACCCGCCTTCGATGGAGCGGTAGTCATCGATATGCCCGGGGATCCCGGCATAGAGATGGAGTCCCAGCCGCTTTGCGGACCAATCGAGCATCACGCCATCCAGGGTGTAAAACCCAAGGCTGTCGCTGCGCTCGGTGCGGCCGAGGGTCAGCCGGGTGCCGGATGACGGAAACCGCCTCTCGGCGAACAGCCGGTAGATCTGCGCCGCGCCCTCCTCATCCCGCTGGCGCAGGGCGAAAGAGAGTCCCATGCGCGTCCCCTGCGGCCGGTTGTTCAGGGTGATCTCGCCACGCTGCTCCAGCATCAGCTCATCGTCGACGTAACGGTTGTCCACCTGCACCCGGCTGTCGAAACGGCCGACCACCCCGGCCCAGCCCGCCCCGCTGTGAACCGCCGCGAGCAGCATACTCATGGAGCCGAGCAAGCATCGCCGGATCACCGTCTGCGAGGAGATTCCACGGCCGCCGCGCCCGGCGATGGCCGTTCGCCGCCATTGCGTTTCTTCAGTACCGCCCAGCTCACCAGAACGCCCAGCGCCACCACGCAGCCGCCGCAGGTGGAGCACTGGCCATCACGCGGCAGGGTGCAGTTGGATGACAGGGCGATCTGGCTGACGGCCAGACCGGCTCCGGCCATCCACGGCAGCAGCCTATTCACCCTGGACGCCGGCATGGGCCTCTCTCCGGTAGCGCAGGAAAAACCACAACAGGATCACCAGCGAAGGCCAGAGAAAGAGGCCGCCTCCGCCCCCGCCGCCGGTGGTTTCACCCTGGGCCTGCACGGTAGGCGCCCCGGCGACATCGGCAACCGCAAAGTAGCTGAAGTGGGTGGTCCGGAAGATCACCATGCCATCGGCCAGCTCGCCATGAGGGCGGAAGGCGAGCACCTCCCCCTCGAGCCTCGACCAGCCGGTCCCGTCCGCCGAATGGAGCACCTGCACCTGCTCGGCCGTCTGCGCCGTTCCCTCGTAGGGAAGCTTGATCAGCACCCCGGTGAAGCGGCTCACCGGCCGGTTCCGCTCGTCCTTCGCCTCGATACGGAACACGGGAGAGGCCAGCGCTCCGAGACCGGCGGTCCGGGCCGAGTCGGCGACGGCATCCGCCGCGAGGGCCACCCGCAGCCGATACTCGGGAAAGAGCTGCTCGTTGGTCCCATCGACCTCGGGCATCACCGCCACCCCACGCAGCCGCTTGCTGCCGTGGATGGGCCGGAAGAGCAGCATCTCGCCGCGCGGAAACCGTTGCCGGAGATCCGCGGCCACCTCGTCGTCCGCCCCGATGGCGGTGAGTCCCTTCTCCAGCGGCAGGGGGGTCACCCGCCCCATGGCGTCCCGGGCACTGCTCGCCTTGAGGATGGTCATGAAGGGATCGACCCGGGTCACCGAAAGAATGTCACCGACGCTCTCGGTCACCACGCCGTCGTCGTCCATCTTCATGTAAGGAAGATCCAGCTCCACGATCCCCTCGTCCAGCAGACGGCGGTCCACCAGCCGGGTCACCTCCTTGATGCGGCCGCTGCCGAACAGCCCGTCGGCCGCCAGCAAGGCGCTGAAGGTGCCGTCCTGCTTCCTGGCATGGCAGTCCTGGCAGGGAACCGAGGCGGTGGCCGGCCGGGTATTGTGGGACATGAGGTATTCGTTGGATTCGGTCCACACCAGTACCGCATCGGGATTGCTCACCCCTTTCCGGGCCAGCAGCTTGTCGTAGGCCCGTTTCAGGGCGAGGAATCCGGCGTAATCCTCCGGATCCCCGTAGCGGACGCTGCCGTGGGAGATGCGCGCGCTGACCCGTGCCAGCTCCCGCCCGCTCTCCGGATCGACGATCACCCCGTAGCGCTTGCCTTCGTGGTCACGCCGCTCCTCGAACACGCTGTTGCGCTCATGCCGGGTGAGTATGCGGCCGCTGTTGCGGTCCTTCCAGTAGTATCGGATACGCGGATTGTAGGGCACGATCTTCAGCGATCCGTCTTCCGCCTGCCGGTAGCGATAGAGGATCAGGAGATCCCGCCCGCGGCGTCCTTTCTTGCCGGTGATGTGGCAGGCCTGGCAGCTCACCACGTCCAGGTGGGTCCGGGTGATGCGGGCAAGGCTGGACTCGGGATAGCCCGCCATGAAACCGCTGTTCTTCCAGCGCTCCAGGTGAGCGGTGACCATATCTTTCTGGCCGGAGGGGATTACCGGCTGCGGCGAGTCGTTGTGGCAATACTCGCAGGTTTTGGCGTTGGGGTTGTAATCCAGATCGTTGCGCACATCCATGTCCGAATTGCCCTTGAGGATGTCATGGTTGGCGTTGAGATCGGTGTTGGCCCAGGCAGCGCGGAAGTAGTTGCGGGCGTGGCAGGTGTTGCAGTTCTCGATACGCCGTTCCTCGCCGGTGACCGGGTCGGTCCAGGTCTTGCCCTTGTGCACGTCGTCCTGGTAATCCTCGATCAGGATCCCGGTCTCCTCGTCGTAGGTGGCCTCCGCGCCCTCTCCGAAACCGTAGAAGCCGCGCCGCGAGTTGCTGGTGCGGTGGCACACCATGCAGTTGTCGTTGCCGGGGAAGCGCAGCAGAGGGAGTTTCACCTTGCCATCCTCGTCGAAGGCGGCACGGTTCCATTGCAGCCGCGGCTCGCCGCTTTCATTCAGCAACAGCGCATAGGCAGGTTTGGCACGACTGTGGATAGGTGGTTCCGCTTCCGTATCGCGGGCAAAGGTCAACAGGGTCTGATCCTGGCTGGCGCAGCCGGCTTCATTCTCTTTGCAATCCTCATGCTTCAGATTGAAAAACTCCAGGGTCGCCGTGGGCGCATAACGGAAGGCGCGGTAACCCCGGACCAGATAGGTACGGCGCAGCTCGCGCAGATGGGTCAGTTCATCGCTGCTCTCCTCACCTTCCAGCGCAGGATCCCCCTTGGTCAGCCGGGTGAAGTCGGCATGACACAGCAGGCAGTCCGCCTCCACCACGCCGCTCTTCTTCCAGTCCCATCGGGCCACGGTGGTCACTTCGGCATCCTGGTTGCCCTCGTCGGTACCTCGGTTGAAATAATCGCCGTCCAGAGGAGGCACCGAGCCGGGATCGGTTTCGTCGTAACGTCTGCCGTCACGATCCTTCTCCGCCCAGCCGCCACCGGTATGGCAGCCGAGACAGCGGATGATCCAGCCGGCCGCACCCCGGTCGGCGAAATCATCGGCGCTGGCATTGTTCTTCTTTGCCAGCACCTCGGGATTGCTGCCCCCCATGCAGGCATATCCCCCGAAGTAGCCCGGAGAGACCAGGTGGGGCAGACCGCGTCCGGCCCCGAAACCGTCATCCGCCTCGTCCCGCCCCATCTCGAAGTGATAGGCGCTGGTTATGGCGTCGTAATCGTGGCAGTTGGAGGAACCGCAGCTTTGCCGCGGGCTGTACGGCTTGCCGCTGTCCAGCACATGATTGCCATTTTCATCCAGCAGGGGAATCGCCGGATGCAGGACCGGTTGGTCCACCCGGTTGGTCGTTGCCTCTTCCCCATCCGTTCCGGCGGCCACGACAAACCCGGCCACACCGAGCAGCAGTACCGCAGTGGCAAGTGAAAGACTCCACCCGCCGTCCCGAAATCGTTTTTTCATAATCAGCCCTGCCTTTTGCTCAATCCCGATTGATCACAACCCCCCCGCCGCGCAGCCCTAGCAATCACCACGCCAACAGATAATTTCCTTTTGTTTCATGAGGTTGTGCGCACACCTCAAGCGGTTTGCGCAAAATTAGCGAGGGATTTGACCACCCGGTTGCGCCATCTGCCACACCTGAAAAAAACCCAACTCAGGTGAACAAATTCTCTGCTGTCACAAAATGCTGGGTGATATCCCACAGCCGTTGCGCCATACCACCCACTCCCGGACACCAAAAATGTCCAACCCTTTGATGTGCAAACACGACGAATCTGGCCCGCAAGTTGCTAATAGGGATGAGGCTCAAAAATCAGAAAGGCTGGTGATCCAATATGAACAACAGAATTCTCCTCCTCCCCCTCTTCACCCTGGTGGCAGGTAGTCTGTTGAGCGGCTGTGGTGGCGGCTCTTCCGGCTCGGACGACGGCACGGCCACCATCAGCGGCACCGTTTATGCGGCTGCGGTCTCCGGGGCCCAGGTGAACCTCAAGTCCGTGGACGGAACGGTGCTCGCCGGCCCCGTCATCACGAATGACAACGGCGAATATACCCTCCAGGTGGAGAAAGGCCGGCTCGGTGAGGCGTTGCTCCTGGAGGCAAATGGCGGCTCCTATATCGACGAAGCGACCGGGTTGTCAGTGGACGCCGGAACCCTGGCCGCTTATGTGGCAGCCGGCAAACTGGCTCCGGGCACGAAGGTGAGCCTGACGCCGGGAACCACCATCGTGAAGAAGCTGATCACGGCTCACGGCAAGACCCCGCAAGTGGCTGAAGAGACATTCAAGAATGCTTTCGGCTTTGCTCCCGACAGCTCGGTGACCCCTCGAAGCAAGGACGGGGAAGAGGCTCAGCTCCGCGCGGCGCTGCGTGCAGCCGCGTTCAGTCAGCTGACCATGGACCTCGGTTTACGGGCAGCACAACAGTTCGATCTGTTGTCCGCGATAGCGGCGGATCTGGCCGATGGAGCCGCCGATGGCCAAGCCGACGGCAGACCGATTACCATCGGCGACAGCGGAAAATCACTCCCGATAGACATCCAGAGCCGTTTCTCCCGCTCCATGACCCGCTTTTTTGCCAGCGCGAACAATACCACGGGACTCACCGCTGACAAGATCGGCACTCTTCCAGAGGGAAACATCGTATTGACCGATAGCTACAAGATAGAGCGCGCAGCCATGACGGGACCGATGGAGGGCAAATCGATCTGTACCCTGACCATCACCAACCTGGCCGATGAAACGCCGGCAACCGGCCTCGCAATCTCCCTGATGCCGATAATGAACATGGCAATGCACGAGCATTCCACCCCGGTGGATGGCTGCGTGGAGCAGACAGACCCGGCAGGAACCTATCGCTGTACCGTCTACTATCTCATGGCCTCAAAAATGATGAACGGTATGTCCATGGGATTCTGGGATGTGAAAGTGTCAATTGGCGGCATGGACGGTGAAGAGGCCCATTTTTACCCCTCTGTGATGATGGCGATGGGTGGCGACACTGCCAAGGCGGTACTGCAGGGCCAGACCGACAAGATTGCCGGAATGGGTGGCATGAGCATGAACCAGGAAGGTGGTATGGCAGGGGATCATCAGATGCAGATGTCCGCCATGACCATGGGTGACGGTACCATGCCGGAGAATCGCAAATACTTCCTGTTCAAGGACGGCATTACCGGGATGACCGGCAACCACACCTTCAATCTCTTCATCGCTACCAAGGAAAATATGATGAGCTATCCGGCGGTATCGATCGGAACGGAGCTCACCGACGAAAACGGGAACAAATGGACGGTTAATTCGATGACCGTAGAGGTCTCCACCGATCGGACCAGCTGGATCGCCGCTACCGACAACGGCAACGGCCACTGGTCCGCCACCGGCATCACGGGACTCACCGACGGCACCCAGGGCACTCTGTACGTCAAACTGGTTGTCAATGGTGAACAGAAGACCGACGACGGTTTGGCGCCCGACGGCGTAGCGGACTATGCCGAATTCAAGGTCACTCCCGGCGCATCCTCCATGGGTGGTATGGAGATGTAACCTTTGAAGAAAAACAAGCAACCGACCCTGACCCTTTTCCTCCTCTGCGGAGGAATTGCGCTCCTTTCCTCTCCTGAGTGCCAAGCCGCCTCCTGTTGCGGAGGCGGCTCGGCCTCTTCATTGATATTGCCGAAATTCTCCAGGGCGATGTCGGACATCTCCTTCGACATGGAGAAATACGACGGTTTCTGGAATCAGGAAGGAGAGCACACACCCGATCCTCCAGGCTCCGATCTGAACCAGTATCGCCTCAACCTCGGCTATGCCCATCGCTTCGCTCCACGATGGCAGGGCAGCATCACCCTCCCCTACGTGTGGAACGAGAACGACTATGCCGGTCTCAGCTCCAGCACCAATGGCCTGGGGGATGCCACCGTCAGCCTCTGGTACGAGAATTTCGACGGCATCCAGTGTGTCTGGAAGGTGAAAAGCCTCGAGGATCTGAAACCGGCCACCTATTTCGGGGCGACGCTGACCATTCCCACCGGCGTCTCACCGTATGACGACGTGAAAAACAGTTTCGACATCACCGGCCGCGGCTTCTACCGGCTGGACGGCAGCCTGCTGCTGGACAAGACCGTCTACCCGTGGAACGCCTCACTGCTGCTCAGCTACGGCACCCACTTCGAACGTTCAGTCAACCGGGAGTACGGCAACTATGTCGAACCCTACAAACGGCGGCTGGGTGACCGTATGCTGGCGACACTCTCGCTGGGTTATACCCAGTTCCTCGAGTCGATGAGCACCCTCACCTACACCCTGGCCTACTCCGATCTCCAGGAAAACGAGGGCAAGGTGGATGGCCATCGGGATCCCGCAACGGGTTTCCGAAAACGCTCCATCGCCGCCACCCTCGCCTTCGCCACCTTCGATCGGGACTGGGTGGTGAAATTCACCTGGAGCCATGCCTTCCGGGGGGATGACTGGGGAGAGAACTTTCCCACCACCGATGTCTACACCGTGGGGGTGAGCCATGTCTATCGCTAAACTTCTGGTACTCGGGATCAGCCTGTTGCTGCTCGTCGGCTGCGGCGACACCTTCGACGATCTCAATCCCTCGGGCAAGGATCGCCGTCCTGACGTAGAGTTGGGAGTATCCGGACCGTACGTGGGCCAGAACGCCGCCGACTTCACACTCACCAACACACTGGGCGAAAGCGTCAATCTGGCCACCGAACTGAGCAACGCCAGAGGAGTGGTACTCTACTTCAACATGTGGTGCCCGATCTGTGACAGCCACATGAGCCACATGCGCTCCTACATCATTCCTGATTTTCCCGACGTAAAATTCCTGCTGATAGATTATGTCTCCGGCTCAGTGGACCGCTCCCGCTCGGCACAGCTCTCGAACGGCTATGCCGCCATGAATGTACTGGTAGACAGCGATGAAACCGTGCTGAACCAGTTCAACGCCACCATGGGCACCACTGTGGTGATCGACAGCTCCGG
>CAZKYF010000032.1:0-14362 GCA_964557025.1 uncultured Chromatiales bacterium
GCAACGCACACTGTACGAACGCCATTTGCCCCGCAATACATGCCGAGCCACTCCGTACATTTTTCCGCTCCAACCACGATGGAGACTACCCAGCCGTGAATGTCGGCCCCGACGTTTTACAGAGCTGTACCAACGAGTGACTCCGTTTGCTCGAACATGGCTGCAGGCAGCAAATCCGCCGCAAAGAGGCCCGGGCGAAAGTCTGTTGGCTCATGAAAAATAATTTGTCTGAATTTTTTGCCTTACAAAAACTTTTCCGCTCCTGCCACGTTAGTACACGAGAAGCGGGCGATTCCGAGCGAAAGTTCCCATCATCGCCGTGGGGAAGGGAGCCGTGAGCGACCGCCACAGAAACAGACGAAGCCGTCGCTTCATGTTTTTTACAACCAATGAGGAAAACATGCCATGGAAACAAAAACAAACAATCCATTGTTCGACTTCAAAACGGCCACCAGGGCCGCCCTGTTATCGGCCCCCTTTCTGATCTCCGCATGCGGGGATGGAGGGAGTGGCACCTCACGGCCGGAGCCATACCCAGAGGTGGACAGTGTGACACAAGGTGGTTCCAGCCTTCCCCTGACTCCGAAAGAACAGCGGATCAGAGGGGATGTCCGTGCAGCATCGGTTCAAATCACTGCTGTAGGGGACTGGATCCTTCCAAAAGGACTGACGAGCGTTGATATCCAGAGGCGCAATTCTGGAACTGGATTCTTCATCGACGAGACCGGCTTCATCGTTACCAACAATCACGTGGTCACTGGTGCCGGGCGCCTCTCCGTGAATGTGAAGGATGTCCACATTCCCTATCCCGTTGAGCTGGTTGGTGTAGCCGAGTGCGAGGATCTCGCCGTACTCAGGACAACCGTCGGGAACAGCGGTTTCGATGCCTTGCGGTGGTCCGAGGCCCCGCCGAGAATAAATATGAAGATTGGCGCCTCGGGATATCCCGGCGATGTAAGCAACTCGGTAACCGGTGACAGCGTCTATACCTTTACAGATGGCATCATCAATACCGATGTTCGCCTGAACAATACAACCTGGGCTTCCACCATCATGTTCAATCACAGTGCCAGAACGGCGCCGGGCAGCTCGGGGGGGCCGGTTGTCGATATGGAGACCGGTGATGTCATTGGGGTTCACTATACAAGCACCGGAGACCGCTTCATGGCGATATCATCGACCGAGGCGAAGCGGATCGTCGATACCATCATCAGCGGCAGTGACGTGCTCTCCATTGGAATATCGGCCGAGGTGGTCTTCAAGTATACCGACAAGAGTGGCAACGGGGGACTGGCTTTCGCCCGCGACATTCCTGAAGGTGCCACGGCGGAACCCTTTGGTGTATGGGTCAACGGCCTTAAAGCCGGAGGGAAAGCGAAAACGATTGGCATTCAGTCCGGCGACATCATCACTTCAATCGGTGGCGTCAAGCTGCAGTATGACCCGTCCGACGATCTCGAGACCAGAAGGGCCAAGAAAACGATGGGGGTGTATTGCGGCGTCTTGAGGAGCAACAACCCCAACAAGGGAAACGTGCTTGACATCGAAATCTACCGGCCCAAGGCGGGGGGAGTCACCTGCGCAGGGGAGATCAACGGGCAATCGCTGGCGCTGACAGAAGATTCCGCCATGGCTTGCCCAAGCAGACCCGTGAACACGGAACCCGCGGATAAAGAGAACCCCAAGACGAAGGAAACCAATACAACCGTGGTCATCTCGGGGTCGCTATGCTGTGCAGACTACCAAGCCGACGATGGAGAGTTCGAGGGCAGATACATGGATATGTACACGCTCTACACGTCGTCTGAAGGAGAAGTGACTGTCGAGATGAGATCCACCTCTTTGGACAGCTATCTGCTGATCGGCCTCATGAGCCCGGATGGAGAGACGGTGGAAGATGTATATTTTGATGATGACTCCGGGACGAACTGGAACGCCAAGGTGACGTTCCACAAACAGAGCGGGCGGGAATACGTCATCCTGGCAACCAGCGCCGGCCCGGAAGAAACCGGTCCCTACTCCTTGTATTTCAGCGGATTCGATGCATCGGAGCTTCCCGGAGGGCATCAGGCGAGGGCGGCTTCGGCCGAGATCTCACCTGAACGGTTTCTGCAAGGCATGGAAATTCATTAACGAACCGGACAGGAAGTTATCGGGGCCAGACAGAAGCCTGTCTGGCCTTTCTTTTCAACGGTTGACCAAGAATCGAAACGGCAAGGGAGAACGAGGTGCGTCGGGAAACCAGCAGGATCCGCTGCCGATGGAATCTATCTGTCAGGGCATCGCTGTTCATCGCAACCATGCTGTTCCTCCCAGATGCGGATGCTGGCAGCTCGCAACGACCCGGCATCATCGGAGGCCACCGCTCAGCAGAAAACGCGTGGCCTTTCATGGCTGCCCTGATACAGGAATCCTTGCTCACCGATGGCGGAACCAGCTTCTGCGGGGGAAGTTACATAGGAGGCCGATGGGTGCTCACCGCTGCACATTGCGTGGTGGGAGAAAAAGGCAGAAAGATCTCCCCCCGCCGCCTCCGGATCCATTTCGGATCAGGCGATCTGCCTGCCCGGCGGCGCAGTGA
The DNA here is from genome assembly GCA_964557025.1 of uncultured Chromatiales bacterium. Taxonomy (GTDB): domain Bacteria; phylum Pseudomonadota; class Gammaproteobacteria; order Thiohalospirales; family Thiohalospiraceae; genus DRMK01. The sequence continues at coordinate 2,582 of CAZKYF010000032.1, forward strand.
GACGGAAGTCGCCAGTATCTGGATCCATCCCTCTTTCGACCCATCATCTCTTACCGATGACATTGCCCTCCTGGAATTGCGCAAACAGCCGAACGACATTCCCCCAATACCCATCGCCAGCCCTCAGATGCTCGAAGAGGCAGCCCTTTCCTACGGTCCGGCCGTCATAGTCGGCAGGGGTTTCCGGCAACCGCTCGATTCATCCGAGCTGCCGGACGGTTTCATTCCATCCGGGCCGGGACTGTTCCAGGCAGAGATTGAGCTGGCACCAACGAGCGCTTGCAATGACCTGTTCAACAGCTACAAATCCATGCACAATCTTCCGGATCAGATTCTCAGGACGGATCCCGTGGGAGAAGGGACAATCTGCGCCGGCAACCTCACCGGCACCACGGATACCTGCTTGGGTGACAGCGGCGGCCCGCTGCTCATAAAGCGGGGAAACAAATACCATCTGGCGGGGATCACCAGCTGGGGTTTCGGTTGCGGGACACCAGGTCTGTACAGCGTCTATACCAAGGTGCCGGCCTATCTGGATTACATGGAAAAGATCACTGGACTGACCTTTGTCAATAGCCGGCAACAAGAGGTCCCCGTCGGCAAAAGCCCCCCCTTCCTCGACACAGATGGTGATGATTGGGGCGGTGGGGTATTGAATCTGTGGATGGTCGTTGCACTGATCTTCTTGCGCAAGATCAGGAAGACCTGACCATCTTTCCATCCATTTCCGTTTCTACCCATCCAGTGTGCTATTGATCCGGGCCTGTCCAGGCAGCATCCCATCGGCAAGGCTCTACCGCGCATGAAAGCGGCTACCCCAAATAGCGCCTCTTTCATCGGTTCCCTGGTGCCATACGACCGTTACAGTACCCGCCCCATTACCTGCCAGCTCAGGATGCCAGGCACTTCCTGCTTCGTCGATGCTAATGAGCTCCGCAGTTCCCCAGCCCTGATTCTGAACAAACCGGGTAGCCCAGATCTCACCCATCTCTCCACTCTGGATCCAGGCAGCCACTGCTTCCCCGCTTGGCGCCACGGCCACCCGGGGGCTCAATGCAACACCTTTGCCGCCCGAACTGATACGGGCAGGATCACCCCAGCCGCTCTTCGCCTCGAAGCGGATAGCCCAGATACTCTCCTTCGCACTGTCACTCTGCTGCCAAACCACTATTGCATTGCCCGATCCATCTATCGCAACCCTTGGACTCGAGGCATTTGCCACACTCCCTGTCCCGACACGCCCCGGATTTCCCCACCCCTCACCCGGAATGAACCGATTGCTCCAGATATCGTACCGGGTATCATTCAACTGTTCCCAAACAGCCATGGCCTCACCACCGTCATTCATGGCGATCCGGGGGGAATCCGCACGCTCCGGAAGATCCGGACCGATGGGTTCCACGACACCCCAGCCTTTTCCAGGGGTATAGTGGCGAGCCCACGTCCTGAGCGAACCGTCATGCCAGCCAACCCACACCGCTACAGCACTGCCGTCCTGGCTGATCGCCACATCCGGCACCCATCCATCCCTGCTGGAATCACCGCTGATTTGAACGGCTTCGCTCCAGCCCGCGGCAGTAACGAAACGACTGGCCCAGATTTGCTCTTCGTCTCCCCCCGTATTTTGCCGCCATACCACAATCGCCTCTCCCGATTCGTTCATCACCACGCGCGGGTTCACCGCTGGCCCGATATCGTTGTTCTCGATCAGCATCGCTTTTCCCCAGCCTTTGGCAGGAACGAAACGGTTCGCCCAGATGCTTTCCTGGACACCATTGCTCTGTTGCCAAACCACCAGTACATTCCCGGCATCATCCATGGCCACCTGGGGGGAAAACGCACTCCCGGCTTCGTTGGTCTCCACAGCAACGACCGCGCCCCACCCTTCGTCGGGCGAAAAATGCCGCGCCATTACATGATAGTGAGCCCCGTTTCGCTGCTGCCACACAGCAACCGCCCTGCCGTCATCATTCAACGCCACCTGGGCCTCCGTGGCATCGCCAGCATCATCAAGTCCAATCAGGGTGGCCCCTTGCCATCCGAGACCATCATCACAGACAAACCGGACACGGGTTGTCTCATCCTGACGCAGGTTGCCATCACTGTTGGCATCGGCTCCGCCACGGACAAGCAAACCCCCTTCAGGGCAGTTTGCACCGGAGTGCGCCCACTCGACTTCCATCCGCCAAAGGGGATCAGATGAGCTGCTGCATACCGCACGATTGCCGCTGACCTCCGACGGATCCAGTATCCCATCGGTATTGCCATCAATACCGGTTTCCACCCAAAGGCCACCGTAGGGACAGCCAAGATTTCCCGGAGAAACGCGAGATATGTTGAGTAGTTCGTCCACCAGCTTCGGGTGGGTATCCCGTTCCAGCTCGCGGATATTGTTCCACCCATCCCCATCATCATCCGGATATTGGTAGGCATCCTCCGTCATCCGCAACCTGTTTGTGCCGGTGTTCACCGTTATCTCTTTCTCCGTGGTGGCAAGGAGCACCTCTCCATATTTTCCGGAATGAAAAGAGAACCTGATATTGACGATATATTTCTGATCCTCACTGAGCCCCTCTATCACCAGCCTTGCCGAGTCACCGGCAATCTCCATCTCCCGGCAAGTTGTGTTTTCTTCGCTCCCTTTTTCCCTTACTTCCACGCATGCCTTCAGCCCTTTTCCACCATCGTCCGGCACCGCACTCGCCAGCACCGCCGCCGGCAGCGGAAACAAACCGACATGGGCATTCGTCTGCCTTTCGCTGGAACAGCCTTTTGTCAAGGTTGATCCAATAAACACCATCCCAACCACAAAGCAAGCTTTTTTGTCCATCCTTGAGGGTGAGTGTCTCATTGTGCCTGCTCTAGTCACTTCCTGGAACCGGTGCCTCGATGACGAGAGTTGTTTTTTCTTTCCCTCCATCATTGTCGGCGGCTGTTAGCAACGCCCCAGTCAACAACACGCCCAATCCGATCCATACCCATTTTTTTGTGCCGGATTCACCCGCAGATGTATCTGCACGAATATCTGTCATGGCAAGTTGCACCCTTTTGGGATTGTCAGGAAACGGCTCCTGGGAAATATTGCTGGCCCGGTCCCGGGCCTCGATGTAGTACTCAACCCCAGAAGCCAATAGCGAGTTGATGGACAAAGTGGCGGAATAGAAATCACCCGCTCGCAAGGGCACCATCGGTAATGACTCGAAATCTCTCTCACTCCCGATTGGTCGATAATACAGTTTTACCGATTCCAGTCCGCTCTCATCCGTTATCTTTGCACGGATATCAAGGACGCCTGCTTCTTCAGTCGGCGCATCCACCGGCAGGATGATCAAGGGAGCTGAAAAATCCGCCCCCTGGGATGAAGAGCAAAACAGCAGGAAAAAAAGCAGCCAGGGCAGACTTTTCCTTAGATGGCCGAAGGGCATTTCGTTTCTCCTTGATTTCCGATTCTGCCTCCTTCTGCAGGAGCCACCCGATTATCTGGGCCGTAATCGGATCTTTTTCCATTCCGGCGAGGGGAGAACCCGGTTACCACCGCGGTTGACCGCCTCCACCAGTTCGAATGTCAATAGCTCCGCATCTTCTTTCTCTTCGAAAGAGGAAACCGCTGGGCCAACAGAGATTTGCGGATAAAGACGGAAAAGGGTCTGAAGCCGGGCACGTTGCGCCCGCTCCAGATGGACCAACCGCCCGAGCCGCTCGATGTCCCGCTCTGCGATGGCAAGCCGGATCCGTTCGGCAACTGTCATACCGGCGGTTGAATCCGTGATGGAATCCAGCACGCGTTCTCTTTCGACCAGCGCCCTTCCCGAACCACAACCAGCCAGGCAGAACCGGGGTACCGGCGAGCTGGAAAACCACGGCTTCTGCACCCCTCGGGTCAATCGCATCACCTCCAGCCCCACCTCGTTGAGCATCTCCTGAATACTCAACCCCGGTTTGTCGAGATACTTGAGCATCGCATCGGTGTAGGGACTGTGCTGTCCGTTTCCGTCGGTGGCAACGCTGCCGGGTTCAGTGGCATAAGAGAGAATGGTTCCGCGCGTGCTCTTCACGATGGCGAGGCCGTTACCGTTGAAGCTGACGGCACGTGATATGCCCCGGATCTTTTTTTCGAAGGGGTTGTCCCGGCAGGCATCCAGCATGACGATGCTCAACATCGGTCGGCGTTCGTCGAGAGCCGACAGCACCATTCCCAGATCCAGGGCCTGATACTCTATTTCGTAGGCCTTGTTGATGTCAGCCTCAACGGGGATCAAATAATTATGGCCGCCGTGTTGAATACCATGACCCGCATAGAAGAAGAGCGCAATACTGTCCGGACCCAGCCTTTCACTGAACCGGCGCAGGACAGAGCGCATCTGATCCCGGGTCTGATCATGACGTTCGATAACATCGAAACCGAGGGCGGTCAGTTTGCGTGCAATGGCCCGGGCATCATTTGGCGGATTGGGAAGGAACTCCGCTTGCTGATAGCGGCTGTTGCCAATTACCAAGGCGACCCGCTTGGCCATGAAAGGTTCGGCTGAGTTAACGATGCCCGCGCAGATCATCAGCATCACATAGAGAAGTTTCCGCATCCACGCAGCCCCTTCCACACCTGTTCAATTTGAAAGCCGGGAAAATACGGCTTTCCCCGAGTCAACCAGTCATTACCGTTACAGTATATCCCCGTATTGTGATGGTCAACATTATCGACTCACCACTCTCTCCGCACATCGGCCATCCGGAAAAGCCGGCGACGAGAGAACAGCACCCCGCCAGCAACAGATACCACAGACCCAATGCCCCACCGCCACTGGAGGAATCATCGTCAACCGGCCCGTCTCCGCCAGAAGATGCCGGATTCCGGCCTACCGGTGGATCGATCGTCAACAGGAGCTCCCCCGTCGATCAGCGGCCCGCACCATCGACAATCGTATTCGTGATGAGGGTCTCTCCGTTTTGATTGGTCACCGGCTTCAGGGTCAGACGACACCGCCCCGCCGTCGTACACTCCGCCAGACCCTGGATATTGGCATCGGGAAGCAGAACGGGGTTCGAACTGGTTGCCGTGAGCCGGAACGGGGCGAGAGCGGCCACATCGACAGTTGCAGTGACCACCGTATCGGCTGGGGCATGGATATCCGCACCGGTCACGGTCGGGGGATCACTATGATCCCGATCCAGTTTCCTGGAGGCCGAGAGTGCATCAACTCGACCGGCGCCATAAACATTGTCGAAGCCGGGCACCCCCAAATCGACCGCTGTTTCCTTCAATGCAGCGATTACAGAGGCGACAGAAGGACGCGCCACGGCGGGATCATCATTCTCTCCAAGCAGCAGGGCGGCAAGTGCCGTGACATGAGGAGCCGCGGCCGAAATGCCACAGAATGGCGAGGGCAAACCACTGGCATCGGATACGGTGACACAGTCCAGCCCGACGACATCAGGCTTGGGCCGGCTCTCCGGCTGTGGAATGGCAATCTGTACCGGGCTTCGCCCACTGTAGGGCGCAATATCGTCAATATTGGGATCGGTGACATTGATGGCCCCCACAGTCACGATATCCGGAACCGCCTTGTGGCCAAAGATGCTGCCGGAAAGAGTGAGGCATCGGGGTGTCATGAACCGGACCCCGGGATCAGGCATGAGCACCATTTTCAGCTTCCTTGGCCGATCCGCATGATTGTCACGGATCAGGATTGCGGCCATGATCTCCCCGGGGGCTGAACTCTTAATCTTCAAATAGGCAAACTCCAAGGGATCATCATCACCATCCCGCACCGCCAGCCCACTGTTTTCCGGAAGTAACATCCACTCTCCCTCCGGAGGCTTGATAAACAGGATCAAATCCAGATCATCACTTGCAGCACCAAAGGGCTCATCCCACTGCAAAACGACCCCTACCTCTTGGCCCGGCTTCAGGATCATGCGAAAGCCATCCATTGGTACTCCTCTCCTGCCGCCAGGCCAAAGTCATGCACTTGTATGGCATCACCCGGACTGGGGGGAATAAAATCGGTTTCATGGCATTTCTGCGCCCAATTGCCAGCATCACTGACGAACAATACCCCTTTCTCAACCGCCCGTTCAATCTGCCGTGCCACCGGGCCATCCTCGAAAAACGGCTCAAAAGGATTGGAGAGATCATCGACCATAACATCAAACCCCTCTCCGATCCCCCGCGACACACATTCGATGAACTCGAGATCGTTGTTCGCCCCACAGATTCCAAGCTGCGTTTCCGGCGCGATATCGTGAATGATCTCCAGCATGGCAGTCCCTTCGTTGCACCCCTCTTCCCAATCACAGCCGGTCGGTGTCAGATCGGTGACCGATGTCGGCAGATCGTTCGCCGCTTGAGCTTTGGTCAGGCTGTTGGCCCCTTCTGCGATAACCAGCACCTTGACCCCCTGCCCCATCTTGCCAAGCTCCCGAACCTGCGGTGCATCGAGCAGGGTATCCCTCTCGGTGACGGCCGAACCCCGGTTTGGATAGGTCCTTTTGGGCAACTGGATGCTCAGGACTTCGCTCAACGCCTCGAACTCCCCGATTCTTTGCTTTGGTACTACCATCTGCACAACCCGAAGCTCTGGAATGACCAGCTAGATCTCCCCTCCCAGATCGACGAGTCGATTCAGTAGCCGCTCATCCGTATCTCTGACATAGAGATGGATCCTGATCTTGTTCCCGGACGCGCGGCCCCACCCTCCAACCAGCAGCCCTGTATCCGATGCCGCTTTCGGTTCGGTGTCGAGCAGTCGCTGCAACAGGGGACCGATTTTCGTTTCACTTCCTGCCCGCTGCCCCGCTTTGCGGATCGGTTCCTTTGTGATATCGGGAAAATCATCCGCAAATGCCAGAATACGGAATGAAACAGCAACTATGGTAGCCAGCACAATCGAGTTTTTCATCGTAACCTCCTTGATACGAAAAAATGAAATAGAACGAAGAACGCTATTCGTGAAAGGAGTTTTTGGACGAAGCCACCCTGATGACGAAATCGTGATTCACCAACTTTTCAATGATCTCCGGTGACGCCCACGCCTGGTATGCCTTGAGCGATGGGGATTCCGGCTGAATCCTTGCACCTTCATCTTCCAGTGTTTTTCGATGCACCGGAGTCAGCCGTGTGACATAGACATGAACCTGCAACCTTCCGGATTTATCTTTGCCCGCTCCGGACCATCCGGACGCTGTCACCGCCCCATCCTTGCGTGAGCCCTCTCCAGCCAACAGCCGTTCCAGTACAAGACCCTGTTTGCCTCCGTGGTTTGCCGCGCTTTCGTACTCTTTCGACTTCACCTCCAGCCCCGAACAAGCCGCTTGCAATAAAACCACAATCAAGCCGATAAAATGCTTCACTTCCCCGAACTCCCTTGATCCAAAAACCTTTTCTACCAAAACCTCCCTGACCACTTGGTAAGATTCGCGCAAATTGACAAAGGTCCGAGAACGACCCGGTTTTCCGGCCGGGACCGTACCCTTGCCAGGCCTTGAGGGGATATTGGCCCGTCTATCCTGCAGCAGATAAAAAACAAACCGTTCACTTTCCTTAACGCACCAGTTCTGAAAAAGTTTTGTCTTGCAAAAAAACCTTTTCGGTAACCCGTGCGTTGATACTGGTGATCCTGAAGATTGGCTCAGGATGCAACTCGGGGGATTGCCAACAATGGCGTTGTACAGAAGGTGGTGTTATCGAAATGGGATGATGACGGGAAACAGAACAGCACCCCGTATTCTGCAACACCTTACATCACAGGAAGATCAGACGAACATGCACAGGACCCATGCTTTTATTGGCATCGCGTTATATCATGTTACCTTGTCCCAATATTGGCGAATACGGAACGGGAGCAACGTAACGGTCATGCTGGACAAACTGACCGATGGGAACCTGATAGAGCGATACCTGCGTGAGGGGGATCACCGGGCTTTTGAAGTGCTGGTGTGGCGCCATTATGACACCACCCGCCAACGTTTTCTCGCTCACTGCCGGAATGCAGGAGATGCTGATGATCTGGCTCAGCAGCTCTGGATGCGGGTGATCGACAATCTGGAAAACTACCATGATGACGGTCGCTTCCCCGCTTTTCTGAATCGAATCTCGACCAATCTGCTGACCGACTACTGGCGGAGAAAGGGCACCAGGAGCAAGGTCTTCAGCGAACCTTCACAACATGATGAAACCGATCCGGTTGCTTTGGCTCCGGCACCCGATGGTGACACCGAGTCCTCTTGTGAAACCCAACAGGAGATCGATTTCCTGGTCAAGCAGCTGATACCGGATTTACCGTGGGAACAGCGGCTGGTCTTTCTGTTGAGACACGAGTCGGAATACTGGGAAGAGAAACAGCGGCTCGGCTGGAATCACCTCGCCGAATTGAACGGGATCGATGAATCAACCGCCTGGCATCGATTCGAGCGGGCCCGCAACAAGCTGGTCGCGGCATGGCACGGGAAAGCTCCCCGGAGGAGCGAAGATGCACTGGACGGGGAATCCTTGCTGATCTTCCTGGTGTGGACACAGGCGCAACGCGCCTCAAAATTACAGGAGTTCACCTGGGATTACTTTGCCGATCTGTTGAATGTCTCCAGCAACACCCTGAAGACCCGCTATCGGGCGGCCCTGAAGAAACTTGGTGAAGGGCTCCGGCAAAGAAGAGGGATCGGCGGAAAATCGAGCCAGTAAACCCATGAAAAAGCCGGACATCGATAAGCTTTATAAGCAATACCAAACCACTCGCATCCCGGAAGAAAATATTCGGGACGTCATCGCCAGGGCTCACAGAAAAGGAAAGGGGGAAAGATCGAATAAATCCAGTAATGATCAGATATCCAAGGACGACATGGAACCTGTTACCAACCTGTTCAGGAACTGGCAACGGCAACGTAATCCAAACCGGGAAGAGCAGATCGCCAATATCCTGGCCGAAGCCCGAAAGAGAAATGAACGGAGAAGACAGCAGCGGGATTCAACAGTCACAAATCCATCCAGACAAGGGCGTCTGTTTCTGAATTATCTGCAGGAGATGTTTCGCGGGATCTCTTCCAGTCCGGGCTGGCAGATGGCCATTCCGGCACTGATTCTCATCGTTGTCTTCACCATCACACTGCCACAGCTGGAGTGGCAGGAAAATAAAGGAGGGAACTTCGTCCAGAATGGTATTCCTGCTGCTTTGGTGGCCCGAGCCGACCGGGCGGCAGCGCAAATCCAGACGTCCGCTCCTCCGGCCGGGTTTGGCTTCAGTGGCGACAGCGCGGCTGATCCGGTCAGCACCGCGTTCCAGCTTGGCGTCCTGGTAACCGATCTCCATCTTCTGGTTGCCGCAGGAGAAGATGAAAAGGGGATTCTTGTCGCCCAGAGGATCCGCCAAATCCTTCAACAGCCGGAACGTGACATCAGCCGGCACCCTGTCAAACCGGTAACGATCTCCCATCCCGAGCAACTGATGCAACAGCTGGATCAGCTGTACAGCAATCATCCCCAGGAAGCGATGTTCCGTTTTGGCAAATGGCTGGAAAGCTCTCTGTTGACCACCGGAATAATGCAGGAAGAGATCCTTCCGGACGATCGGCAGCTCCTTAAAACACTCCTGGAACAGGGGCGGAAGGTGGGGAGCAACTCGGCACTTCAGATCCCTTCCGATATCAATCGGCTGATGTCCCGCTTGCATGAAAGAACCGAAAGTACCGAACCCTCCCCGGAAGGAATTCGCAGCCTCCATCGGCTGCTGATGCAGATAAAGGCGGCCTTGTTGTAGAAGGAGGATAATCATGCGAGGACTCCCCTTTTTTGCAATTCTGGCCTTCCTTCTGTCGATCTTCATGACCGAATCCTCCGGACTGGATCTGAACGATCCCCGTGCTCATGCCAGCTTCTATGTCGACACCTATGGTCTGGTCGACCCCGAAAAATCTCCTCTTGCCCGCCGTGCCTACCGGATATTCGAGCGGGTGCATCAGGTGGCCGAGGATCCCATCGGTGTGACGCCTTCACTCAAAGTGGTCAACAGCGATGGGAAACCATGGGCTATTGCCCTGCCCGATGGATACATCATCCTCTCCCGAGCTGCGTTGGAGATCTGTTATCAAAAGGTGGATCCGGCTACCGGAGACGCGCGGCTCGCCTTCGTACTGGGTCATGAGCTCTCCCATCTGACGGCCAATGACTTCTGGCATCGGAAGATCTATCTCAGCCTTTCAGGCACCCAGAACAATCACTCACTGGAGCAGATCAGCGACCTGATCCGCTCTTCCGCCGGAGCCGACACGGACGAGGACTGGCGCAAAACCGTACGCAACAAGGAGCTGCGTGCCGATGAGGTAGGATTCACATACGCTGCGTTGGCCGGTTTCCGCACCGAGCTAATCTTCTCCACGCAACATGGCGGGAATGACTTTCTTGACCACTGGGTTACCCAAACCCGGAGCATGGGAGGAAAGCTGCACTTCAGCGCTGAAGAGCGTTCACAGTTCCTGCGTAACCGTTTTCGGGCCATTGTCTCGAAGGTGATCTATTTCATGTCCGGGGTCCGGCTGGCACATTTTGGACGCTACGAGGATGCCGCCTACTTTTTCGAAGAGTTCCGCAATGCCTTTCCCGCCCATGAGGTGCTCAACAATCTGGGCTATGTCAATCTCCAGATGGCCCGCAAACAAATGCCCGCCTCCATTCGCTACCGCTTCTGGCTTCCGACATTGATGGAAAATGCCCCGCCCTTCATCGCACGAAACCGTAGCCTAGGAGACGCCCTCTCTCCCTCAGCCAAACGCCATCTGAAACGAGCCGTGAAATATCTGGAAAAGGCGGTCAGTACCCATCCCTCTCATTTGGCCAGCCGACTCAACCTGACCACCGCTTATCTCTATCTGGAGGATTACCACAAGGCGCGCGCCGTCATCGAGGAGGCCCGTACCCTCGCCCCGAATTCAGCCCGGGTATCCGAGCTGCGGGCTCTGGTTTTGTACAGCCAGGAAAAAGAGATCGACATGTGGCCAATCGCAACCCGCCAGCTTGAAAAGCTGGCAGCAAAAAGGGAAGCCAGCGCCCTCTACAACTTGGCCCGGCTGTATGAAGAGCGGGGACGGGCGACCACCGCCCGGCGCTACTGGGAGCAGCTGCTCGCACTGAATCAACCAGTTCCCGCCGTCTATTCACAAATCGCCTGCCAGAAAATCTCCCATACCAAAGATTGCGGAAAAGACCCTTCCCCTCCCGACAGCATTGCTCTTCCTGTCCAGCCTGGACTGAAGATCGGCATGGATCCTTCTGCTCCCTTTGCCAGGGAAAAACTTCGACAATGGCAACGCCAGCGCCGGGAGATCGGCCCATTACCCGCTGATCTCTATATCGCCCCCAATGGCAATAGCTGGCTGGCAATCGACTCCCGACTGACCCTCGCTGTCGCCGTGGATCAACCCCACAAGACCATTCAACAGTTGATTCGCTGCTGCGGAAAGCCCCATGCCATCGAACCTCTGGGAAGCGGCCAGCTCTGGTCCTGGCATGGCTGGTCCGCTGTGATCCATGATGATATGGTGCAAGAGATCTGGATTGCCGAAACCCAATGAGCAGGAATCCCAACCATCGTGTGCCGTTCAGGTTCCCTTGAGCGGCCACCGCATCAAATCCCCTTTTCCGTTTTGCGTCCCGTTAGCATCTGACGGAACCGCTCAAACAGGGAAACCAAGGCAACCGCCACACCGCCGATGACGATCCCGGCCACACCGCTGACCACCACCGGAATCACCATGGTAGCCCCTGTAGTCTGCATTGTACTGACAAGATATTCCGAC
>CAZKYF010000033.1:0-60713 GCA_964557025.1 uncultured Chromatiales bacterium
CTCGGGATGCATTGGGCAGGTGTAGATGGTCGATTCATCCATCAGATCACCTCTTTTTTCCTGTCCGGAATCCCCGTTGTTGATACGAGCCACCTCCGAACAGCATTCATGGTCATGCACCACATCTTCGGCAAGAAACCTCTGCGGCTCGGACCTGAATTCATGAAGGCAGATTTCACTACAAAAATGATAGAACTTTCCTTCATGTTCGAAATGGAATCCCGAATCTTCGGTAACTGGCATGCCGCATACCGGGTCTTTCACGGTGTTTCTCTCCCCTTCATCGCTCCCTCCAAGCATAGAACCTGGGTGCCGCACACAGGCAAGGATTATTTTTGGAAATCAATCCTGCATGTCCGGCGATGGTTCGAGTGCCGAGACACTTTTGCAAGTGATCCGACTCAAGAATGCACATGCCGATTCGACCACTCACGCACGTCACGACATTTTCGGACGCTCAATACAGTTGAAAGGCGACAGGAACCAAAAACTCCCGCTCTTGACGGGAATCCTGCTCTGGAAAAGAAGGAAAAGGGTTGGCACGTCGGATCATCTCCAGCGCAGCTCGGTCCAGCAACCGGTTTCCGGTACTTTGCTCCAGGACCATCCGAAGCACCCGTCCATCACGGTCGAGGCGGATCCTCAGCCACCCCTCCCCCTCAATCCTGAGCCGTCTGGCACGCCGAGGATAGCGCTTGTGGCGTTCCAGCCAGGCGCTCACAAGGGTCTCATAGCGCATACTGTCTGCCATTGTCTTCGGTTCCGTGACTCGAGGCTTCGCCGGCACTGGTGGCGAATCCGGTATATCCATTGTTGGCTGGGATGTTGAAGGGGGTTGTGGCACGGGGCGGGGAGGCGAAAGGACCGCTTTCTTCTCCACCCGTTTCTGGTTTTCCGCCCGTTGCCGTCGGACAGGACGACTCGGCGAAGAAGGGGTGGGCCGGTACCGAGGTTGAAGCTTTACCGGCTGCGGCACGGGCTCGACGTTCCTCTCCATCGGCAGCATTCTCACGTGCAGGGGGGGTGGGACGGTCACTTGGGGTGGAGACGAAGGGATGGCCAACAGAAACAACAGGCCGGTATGCAGCAGCAGCGCCAAAAACAGGGCGATCCCCGTATGATGGCGACGGATCTCCATCCCTGTCACTCCGGCTGAGCGGCCAAGGCTATGTTACTGCCCCCGGCAGCACGGATCTCATCCATCACCTCAATCAAACGCTGCACCTCGGTTCGAGCATCGCTTTTCAGAATGACGGGAAGTTCCGGCATCTGCTCGATCAGGACGGCCACACGACTACGCAGCCGACCGAGCGGCACTACGACGCCATCCAGATGGATCGTCCCTTGCCTGTCGATGGAGATGGAAACGGGGGATGGAGGCGCAACGGAGGCACTGCCTGCTTCGGGCAGCTCCAGATCGATGGCCTCAGTGAACAGAAAAGTACTGGTAAGCATAAAAAACACCAGCAACAGAAAAACGATATCGATGAGAGGCGCAATATCGAGGTGAGCGCGGATACGGGAACGACCTTCAAATTCCATGACTGCTCTCCTCCAGAACAGGCTCATCTCGGTCTTCCAGGTTGGCCGACCCTTTACGGAAGTGGACCAATACCCGAACGGTGGCATCTTTCATCGCCCCGCGGATGCGATCCACCTCACCTTCAAGGTAGTAAAAAGCAGCCATGGCGGGGATCGCCACGGCAAGCCCGAAAGCCGTGGTGAGCAGCGCCTCCCAGATCCCCCCCGAGAGCATGGCGGGATCGACACGACTGCCTGCCTCCTGCAGTTGGATGAAGGCAGCAATCATGCCGGTCACGGTACCCAGCAGACCCAACAACGGGCTGAGGTGGGCGATGGCAGAAAGGCCCCGCAACCAGGACTCGAGATGGCGAATCTGGCCCGAACCAACCCGACTCACCTCGGCTTCCATATCTCGCGGCATCATGGAGGGATCGGCACCGCAACGTAATGCACTTGCCATCACCTTCGCTACCGGATTACGCTTCCGCTCGAGCACCGCCAACCCTTGTCGCAGCTCCCCCGCCTGCACCATCTTCATCACCTCTTCCACGAAGCCCGTACGATGCAGACCACAGCGGAGAAACTGAAACGATTTGAGCAGCACGATGGTCGTCGCCAGTACCGACAACGCCAGTAATATGTACATCACTGGTCCTCCCTGATGAAACAGGATTGCTACATTGTTCCAGCCAAAATCACTCATCTCCGATTTCATCACTTTCCGACCTCAATCTGTTTTTTTTTCTGGCCCCAAAAAGAGACCCCTCACCAGCAACGATGAGGGGATTGTCCAGGTTCAGAGTTCCATCTCGATGCCGGCGTAGATGAAGCGAGGCAAGCCGGGACGAGGACCATGGGGCTGGCGAGAAACGATGTAGGTTTCATCAAAAAGATTTTGCGCACCAGCAAACAGCTTGACCCTTTCGCTCGCCTGATAACTGGCAGACAGATCGGTCACGAACCAGGCATCGGTCTTGCCGAAACGGGCATCCGGTTCCCCGTTGCCGTTGAGCGCCTCCTCTACATTACTCGCGCTGGTGTAACTCTCACCCACGTAGGTGCCGGAGACATGGACGGCCCACGGACCTTTCTCCACGCCGGTTCCCAGACTTGCCTGCCACTCCGGCAGATAGGGCAGCTTGTTGCCTTTTCTGCCAAAGCTGAAGATGGATTCCGGATCGGTGGAACGTGCATCATTACGCTGCTCGGCATTGGTATGAGTCAGAGCGAGATACCAAGGGTTGCGCCATTCCCAGCCCCGATCGATTCCGGCATCATAGCGGGATGAGAACTCCAGGCCCCAGGCGACGGCTTCACCAAGGTTCTCATCGTCCCCGCTACCGGCACCTCCCACGCTGTCTACCACGATCAAGTCCCTGAAGTCGGTGTAGAACAGCGCCGCTTCCACGGCCAGAACCCGCCTTGGATTGATATATCGACCACCCACTTCGACGGAAAGGCTCCGCTCCTCCCCGAGGCCGGCGCTCACCGCCCCTTTTGGACTGGGAGGCGAGAATCCCTGGTGAACACCCCCAAACCCGGTCCAACGCTCATCGAATTGATAGGTCATACCGATACCGCCTCCCGTCAGCGACAACCGGTTGTCCCCCACTCTATTGCCCTTTGGGCTCTCGTAGCGCTGCGCCAGCATCTCATAGCGAATTCCCGGCGTCAGCGTCAAACGCCCCGTTCGGATGGCATCTTGAATGAACAGCGCCGTGGCAGTAGTCCGTTGTAACCGATCGCCAGCTTCACCGGGTTTCCCGGGCACCATTGCCGAAATTGCGCCGTTGCTTTCCTGGATGTACTCGTCATCCCACTGGAAACGCCGCACCTGATCCTGGTGATAGCGCACACCGGCGGTAATCTCATGCGCCTGCGAGCCATGGGTAAAGCGATAGTAAAGGGTGGATTCGATCCCCTGGGCCTGGTACTCCCGGTTGTTGGCCCGCACCCTCAGTGTGCAGGAGAGCTCTCCCTTCAGACAGGCCAGCCCTTCACCGCCGGCGGCCAGTGCCCTCGATAGCCCCATCTTGGCACTGCCAGGGAGATCGCGCAGATCTTTCAGCTTGTACCAGTTACGTTTGAAACGGGTCGCATAGAGTGTACTCACAATATCCAGTTCGTCCGATGGGCCCACGGCATAGCGCAGATAGCCATTCTCCTCCCGGCTTTCCATATTGTCGAAGCGCGACGCGCTATAGCGGCGCCAGGGATCAGCAGCAAAATCTGCTTCACTCAGCCCGAGGTAGGTTTCATTGGCATCAAGATCGTTTTTCCCGTATTTGAACTCCAGACGTTGATACAGCGTGCTGTCCGGTTCCCACGAGAGCTTCAGCATCCGTTCCTTTTTTGTGAAACCGGTATCCTCACCGGAACGAAAATCAGGGGTTTCGTCGATCCGCTTGAAGCCACGGTTCTGACGAAAGTAGCCCTCAACCAAAAATCCCACCGCGCCAAGACCGGTGTCAAGGGTATCCCCCGCATAGGCATGAGTACGCAACTCATTGAAACCTCCGGCCAGAGACTTGAGATAAGCCGTCCGTTTGAGCGGAACGGGAGTAGAGAGATAGTTAATCACCCCCCCAGTGATGTGGGGCCCATACTTGATCTGGCTCGACCCCTTCAACACCTCCAGCCCACTCATTCGGCCCACCGTAGGCGCATAGTAGGCAGCCGGCGCCGAATAGGGAGCTGGGGCGATCAACACACCATCCTCCATCAAGGTCACCTTGGCACTGCGCGTGGTATCCACCCCTCTCAAGCTGATATTGGGAAACAGGCCAAACCCGTCCTCTTCCCGCACATGGATCCCGGGCACCTTGTGCAAGACCCGATTCACGTCATCATAACTTTGCTGTCGAAGCTCCTTGCGGGTGATCACGCTGGCAGAACCCGGCGTCACTCCCACCTCAGCCGGGTTCCCAATGACCATGACCTTATCCAATATGTTGCCCTTGCTGACGGCCTCTTCATTCGCCATCACCAAAGGTATGAACACACCAGGGGACGCAAGCAGGAAAAGACTGGAAAACAGTCGGTTATGATTTTTCACCATCGATACACTCCTCAAGGGGTCAATGCCAAACTACTGCCTTCCCATAGCGAAGAAGGCTCCCGTGGCTGGCTACCCACCCCCTTTAGGAGGAGTTTGCTGGCTAGTCTCTATTATGGACCGCCAATCATAAAATGTAAATAGCAATCATTATTATTTGCATTGACTTTACAGAAAAGGAAGTTATCATTTTCTTCAGGGGAAATCGAGATGCAGGTTAGGGATTGATCTGGTATTGCAATATCAACCAGAGGATTAATGATGAAAGCGTTGCAGTCAAAAAAACAACCGCTACCGGATGGAAGAGCAAAGAGGAAATACACCAGTCATGAACTGTTTTGCAATGGAAGGGAAATCCTCATAGAACATGCAGGCCACGCTTATCGGCTACAGATCACTCGTCAGAATAAACTGATTCTGACCAAGTAAAATTTTTTTCGCCCATCTCCTTTGGGCAGGCGTTTTCTAGCGGCCCGATATAAATCCCAGCCTCGAATGGGCGTTATGAACATGCCACACTCATCCCCATAAGGATGGTTCAAGGCCATGCAATCACTCCATAATGCTTCACATTCTATGCTGTCATTCAGGATTCTATTTTTCTTTCTCAGAGATCATAGGAAGCAGATTTACTCAACCGGCAACCGGCCGCTCTCCGAACAATTTCAACAGCTTATTGTAAACATCTTCTCCGCCGTAAATTGAAACGAAACCTCACCCCTTTCAGATTAAGATAGAGCGTATTTTTGGGATTCCCTTGATCTGCCCAAACGTAGCCTTGCAAATTCCCAGGCATTTCATGGCCGGAATGCATTGCCTTTTGCCATCATTCATAAAACCTCCGAATAGGAAAACTGGCATCAGCGCACATCATCCACCGGCCCATCATTGGATTCGACCGCCGACTCGATGAGCTGGCAGATAAGCGCATCGCTGGCCGCAACGTCAGGAAGAGTCTCCCATCTTGCAATAGCATCCTCCATCCTCCTCTGCAATGCACTCAGTTCTTCTAGTTTTTTTCGATTCTCTTGGATGTGACGCCGGAGAAATTCCCTGACTTTGGGACATGGCGACCGCCCACTCCGGCTATCCGCCAGGATCTGCTGGATCTCTTTCAACGTATAGCCCAGCCGCTTCGCTCGGCATATAAAACGGACATGGGTGATATCCTGTTCCGAGAAGAGCTTGTAACCATTATGACTATCCCGCTCCGGTTGCAAAAGTCCAATGCGCACATAATAACGAACTGCATCTGACGTGACTCCGGCCCTTTGGGCAAGCTCACGAACCGTCATCCGTAGCGCAGTACGTTGCAATCTGCGATTTCCCGACAAGGCAGCATTGCTCATATTCGTTACCCTCTTACTCCTGTAGCCGATTTCCTTGCTCGATCCGGTACCATTGCTGGTAGATCTCCTCCGGCCAGAGCGATTGAAACCAAGCGATGATGGAGTCGATCTCTTGCACAGACAATTTTTCTGCAAAAGCCGGCATTACCCCACCCAGGGGAACACCGCCCTGCCGGACGGTTTCCCGCAGCACGGTGAGCGGGTGATGCCAAGTATGAGCTGTACCATTCAATGGTGGTGGTGGAAAATTACCGTTGGCATCGCTTTTGCGCCAATCGGTAGTACCAGCTGCGTGCTCTCCATGACATATTGCACAGTGCACGGCAAACAGCTTCCGGCCGCGAACTACCTGCTTCCTGGTGTACCAACGTCCGCTAATAACAACCGGCTCACTCCTGCCTCCAGGCGTAATAGCCGGCAGCTCTGTTCCGGAATAGACGGGATAAGAAACCACAGCGGTCAACACTACCACCGGAAAGAGTCGACCCACGCTCATCATCCCTCTCCACTCATATAGGCGTCAGTACCGGGTAAACACCCGTGTACGCCCCTCTTTATCAAACGTCAGTACGCTATAACCCCGCGGCCTCTCTCCTGGCGGTTGCATGCCAGGTGAATGTTGCGGCATACCAGGAGCAGTGAGTCCCGCCACTGGTGGCCTTTCCTTCAACAACCGCTTGATATCATTAGCGGGGACGTGGCCTTCAATCACATAACCGTCAATAACGGCTGTGTGACATGAAGCAAGATGAGACTTCACACCCAAGGATTTCTTGATACGATTCATGTTCCGCTCCTTGTGTGAGATCACCTTAAAGCCTTCCTTCTCAAGATGGACCTCCCAATCGGTGCAACAACCACAGGTGGGTGACTTATAAACCGTTATCTCGGGCAGTGAATCCCTTCCATCCACGGCATAAGCCTCTTGTACTGGACTGAACCGGAAAAGTGCCACAGCAATCCCTATCATAGCGACAACCACCATTGCACCCCACACAACAAAGGGGAACCCAGTTTTCTTTATTTCAACTTGCGTTTTCTTTGGCTTATTCATCATTTCACTCCTGAACCTGTCAACCTGTTGACTCAATCAACGACCATGGCTTGCCATGACCCTCTTCCCTTGGCCCTTCCATGCCACCAAAATCCTCCACCTCGTCTCTTGCAACGGATTTGCCCATACCATCCCTATGATCATGCTCTTCCCCATGGGAATGGGAGTGACCCTCACCCTCTGTCTGAGGCAAGGAAAGCACTCCCAGACCATGCCGGTAAACGAGCTCTCCACCACGCCAAGCGGTGGAAAAAAGAAAAAGCTGGGCAACCAACAACAAACTCACAAATGAAACACTGGCACTTTTTTTTTGCCCCAACGACAACCATTGACCAAATGGTCAGCAGCAATAAACACGATGACGGTAGCTATTGCCCAGTTTCGATGTTTGGTCATCGCGGTATGAGATGGGGCATCATGGGTCACAGTGTTGTATGCATAAAACCCGGCCGCTACAGTCGCCAGTGTGACCCCCATACCTGGCCATAGACTCCAACCAGCAACAACCTCTATTTGATAACGCAGCTTTTCTGACAGAAACCGCCGCATCAACAACAGGATAAGGAAAAACAGCGTCGCAGAAGTCAACCAGGCGACGGTGAAGTGCACCAGAATCGGATGAAAGTTTGGAATTATTTCTGGCATGTCTTGAGCACTCAGTTATACATTTTCTTCTGTTGCCTCGGATTTGGTACGAATCCTGTAAAGCCTTTCCACCGGAAGCACTGCAATAATACCGTCACCCGACAACCCCACGTGAGCAGAGTCCATAATCACCTGAGCAATCCCTTCTGCCTTTTCTTGCGTGGTGAATATTTCAATGCGCGCATAAGCCACCATCCAATCCCGGGCATAAAAATCAGCATATTCACCATATCCCTTTACTCGGGTCACGCTGATACCGCGCACCCCGGCATCCTGCAGTCTTCGTTCCACCTTTTCCAACGCATCACGCCGTATGATGGCGCTCACTTTTCTGTATTTCATATCTCTGTTCCCTCTACTCCGAACGGCCGGGTGGCGGCCGGTTGCAACAAGAACTTGGCTTGGACGAAAGATTCTCCAGCTCAATTTCCTCTGTGTTCTGCATCCAAGAGCGACGCAGCCTCTCCCGCCAGCTTTCGTCCAGCTTTAGTCCTGCTTCCTTCAACGCCTTTTCGATCTGCGCTTCCGTCACCTGCATCAGGTCATAACGAATACGCAGCCGATCTCCCTCGATGAAAGCCTCTTTGACCCCCATTAGATCCTTGAGATAAGAGGTCAATAGATCATCCACTTCCCGAGGAGGTGGCTCGGCCAGGTGCAACGTTCTGTCCTTGATTACCTGCGGCTGTTCATCCGGTAACTTGCTGGCGTAGAGCGCTGGATTTTTCTGAAAGGTCTCCCGGCACTGATCGGAACAGAACCAAAAAAACATCTTGTGATATTCCACACTCCCCACCTCAGGATCTGCTGCCATCCCACAGACGTGACAGATATCGGGATTGCTGTGCATGATTGTCTCTCCTCATATGTATGATTGGCTCCGCCACAACACCGTAGCGCAAGTCCCGGTTCGGATTTAGATTCTAAGGATAGTAGACACCTCCCCTGTGTTTCTTTCCGTCAGCCGTCTTGAACAGAATCATCAGCTGATGCTTGCCGTCATGACCAAGATCATAGCCGTTCATGTACCAGTCACCCATTTTCATCAGCGGCTTGGTTTCGGCCTTGCCGTTGGGGTGAACCACCTTGGAATTTATTTTGACATCGGTCAGCGCCTTGCCGTTCTGTTCAACCTTGATCATCAGGTTGTGGCTGCCGCCATGCTCCATGCCCTTCCTGGCCTCCATGACGTGAAAGCTGACGGTATAGCCATCGATCTCCTTCTTCTCCAGAAACATGCCACCGCTGCCATGCTCGTGCTTCTGATCGTGCATTTCGTGCCCATGAACATCGTGCTTCATTCCCTTGTCATGGCCATGGTCATGCCCCTCCTCCGCCAGGGCGGCGGAACCGGCCGCCAGCATACCGGCGAACGCCAGGGTCAGGATCAATGGTTTCTTCTGCTTCATGGTTTACTCCTCTCTGGGTTGAAAAACTTCTCTTGAATCTGCAATACCATTCCGTAGATCACCGGCAGCACCAGCAGGCACAACAGGGTTACCGTAACCATGCCACCTACCATCGGCGCTGCGATGCGCTGCATCACCTCCGAGCCGGTGCCGGAGCTCCACATGATGGGCAGCAGCCCGGCGATGATGGCGGTGGCGGTCATGACGATGGGGCGCACCCGCTCGGAGGTGCCCTTGTGCACCGCCGCCATGATCTCCTTTCTGCCAAGTTTTTTTCCGTCACGGCGCTGGTTGGCCAGCTCGTGATCGATGAAGGTGAGCACCAGCACGCCAATCTCCGCTGCAACTCCGGCCAGGGCGATGAAGCCTACCGCCACCGCCACCGACATGTTGAACCCCAGCCAGTAGAGCAGCCAGAATCCGCCGATGAGCCCGAACGGGATCGACAGCATCACCACCAGTGGTTCGGTGATATTTCTGAAGTTGAAGAACAGCAGCAGGAAGATCACCAGCAGGGTCACCGGCACCACGATCTTCAGCCGCTGCGCGGCGCGCTCCATGTATTCAAACTGCCCCGACCAGACCAGCGTATAACCGGGCGGGATCTTCACCTGACTCTCCACCACCTGTTTCGCCTCGGCCACGTAGCCGCCGATATCGGAGGTTTTGATATCCACGTAGATCCAGGCGTTGGGGCGTGAGTTCTCACTCTTGATCACCGGCGGACCGCGGCGCAGTTTCAACTCCGCCACCGCAGTCAGCGGGATCTGGGCGCCGGTCGGAGTGGGGATCAACACCCGTTTCAGGCTCTCCAGATTGTCGCGCAGTTCGCGCGGATAACGCACGTTGATCGGGTAGCGCTCAAGCCCCTCCACCGTCTGGGAGACATTCATTCCGCCGATGGCGCTCTGAATGATGTCCTGAATATCCCCCACCACCAGGCCGTAGCGGGAGGCCCGTTCGCGGTCGATGTCGAAGTCCAGGTAGTAGCCACCGGCCGCCTTGTCGGCGAATGCAGACAAGGTATCGGGCAGCTGGGTCAGCGCCTGCTCGATCTCCCCGGCCACCTTCTCCAGCACGTTCAGATCCGGCCCGCTCACCTTGATGCCGATGGGGGTCTTGATGCCGGTGGAGAGCATGTCGATGCGGGTCTTGATCGGCATGGTCCAGGCGTTGGCGATGCCGGGGAACTTGATGGCGGCATCCATCTCGTCCATCAGCTCCTTGGTGG
Source organism: uncultured Chromatiales bacterium (assembly GCA_964557025.1). GTDB lineage: Bacteria > Pseudomonadota > Gammaproteobacteria > Thiohalospirales > Thiohalospiraceae > DRMK01. The sequence goes on from CAZKYF010000033.1 coordinate 10,268, forward strand.
TCTTGTCCGGATTGGGCCACTCGGATCTGGGCCGCAGCTTGATGGTGGTCTCCAGCATGGCCAACGGCGCCGGGTCGGTGGCGGTCTCCGCGCGCCCCACCTTGCCGAACACATGATGCACCTCGGGGAAGGTTTTCAGGATCTTGTCGGTCTGCTGCAGGATCTCCTTCGCCTTGGTGATGGAGAGGCCCGGATAGGTGGTGGGCATGTAGAGAATGTCCCCCTCATCCAGCGGCGGCATGAATTCGCTGCCCAGCTTGCCCAGCGGATAGGCCGAGGCCACCAGCAGCAGCGCCGCCAGCGCCAGGGTGAGCCAGCGCCAGCTGATCGCCCAGCGCAGTGCCGGAGAGTGGATCCAGTGCAGGAAGCGGTTCACCGGATTTTTCGCCTCGGGCATGATCTTGCCGCGGATGAAAATACCCATCAGCACCGGCACCAGGGTGATCGCCAGGATCGCCGCCGCTGCCATGGCGTAGGTCTTGGTGAACGCCAGCGGCGCGAACAGCCGTCCCTCCTGGGCCTGCAGGGTGAACACCGGCAGGAACGAGACGGTGATGATCAGCAGGGAGAAGAACAGCGCCGGACCCACTTCTCGGGAGGCCTCCGCCACCGCCTCCCAGCGCTCGCGGGTGGTGAGCTCCGCCCCCTTTCGCTTCGCCGAATGTTCCAGATGTTTGTGGGCGTTTTCGATCATCACGATGGCACCGTCCACCATGGCGCCGATGGCGATGGCGATACCGCCCAGGGACATGATGTTGGCGTTGATCCCCTGCCAGCGCATCACGATGAAGGCCATGAGGATACCAATGGGCAGGGTGATAATCGCCACCAGCGCGGAGCGGGCGTGGAGCAGAAACAGGATGCAGATGATACTCACCACGATGGACTCCTCGATGAGTTTTTCCACCAGATTGTCCACCGCCCGTTCGATCAGATCACCACGATCATAGACCGGCACGATCTCCACCCCTTCCGGCAACCCCTTGGCCAGCTCGGCCAGCTTCTCCCGCACGCGCTCGATGGTGGCCAGGGCGTTCTCGCCGTAGCGCATGATCACCACGCCGGCGGCCACCTCGCCTTCACCGTTGAGATCGGCCACGCCGCGGCGCAGCTCCGGGCCCAGCTGGATATTGGCCACATCCTGCAGGCGGATGGGGGTGCCGTGCTCATCGACCCCCACCGGAATCACCTTCAGATCATCGATGGACTGGATGTAACCACGGCCGCGCACCATGTATTCGGTCTCCGCCATCTCCACCAGCTTGCCGCCCACATCATTGTTGGAGCGCTTGATGGCATGTTTCACCTTCGACAGCGGGATGTTGTAGGCCAGCAGCGCGTTGGGATCCACCTCCACCTGATACTGCTTCACATAGCCGCCCACCGAAGCCACCTCGGCCACCCCTTCCACCGTCTGCAGCGGGTAGCGCAGATACCAGTCCTGCAGGGAGCGCAGCTGCGCCAGATCATGCTTGCCGGTGCGATCCACCAGCGCGTACTCGTAGATCCAGCCCACGCCGGTGGCATCCGGCCCCAGCGAGGGCGATACCCCAGCAGGCAGCCGCGAGCTGACGTAGTTGAGGTACTCCAGCACCCGCGAACGGGCCCAGTACATATCGGTGCCATCCTCGAAGAGGATGTAGACGAAGGAGAAGCCGAAGAAGGAGTAGCCACGCACCACCTTGGCGTTGGGCACCGCCAGCATGGCGGTGGTGAGCGGATAGGTCACCTGGTCCTCCACCACCTGCGGCGCCTGGCCGGGATACTCGGTGAATACGATCACCTGCACGTCGGAGAGATCCGGGATGGCGTCCAGCGGCGTGTTTTTTGCCGACCAGATCCCCGCCGCCAGCAGAATGGCGGTAGCGATCAGCACCAGAAAGCGGTCCCGCAGCGAGGCGTTGATGATGGCCTGGATCATGGCTGGTCTCCCTCATCCAGCGACATGCCATCCATGTTCATATCCTCATCCATGGACATGTCACCCATATCCATGTCAGGGTCGACAGAGGCCCCACCACCCTGGCTCAGCGCCTCCATCATCTTGGCAGTGGCCTCACGCAGCTTGGATTCGGAGTCGATCAGGAACTGGGCCGAGGTGACCACCTCTTCTCCCTCTTTCACCCCTTCCAGGATCTGGGTCTTGCCTTCGGCAGTCAGCCCAAGGGTCACCTCTCGAGGCTCGAACTTGCCCGGCTCCCGCACCACGAACAGCAGCGCCCGCTCGCCGGTACGCACGATCGCCTCGGAAGGTACCAGCAGCACCCCCTCCCGGGCATCAGCGGCGATGGTCACATCGGCAAACATTTCGGGCCGTAGCAGGCCTTCAGGATTATCCAGCTCGAGACGCACGCTGACCGTACGCGTCCGGCTCTCGAAATAGGGATAGATGTAGCTGATCCGCCCTTCGAAACGCTTGCCGGGCAATGCACCGATACGGATCTCCGCCCGATCACCTTCCTTGATCCAGGGCAGCTCATGTTCGTACACCTGGGCCAGTACCCAGACCCTGGAAAGATCGGCCACCCGGTAAAGTTCCGTGGCCGGTCCCACGAACTCCCCTTCCCTGACCCCTATCCCCATGATCACCCCATGGAAAGGGGAGTGGATGTGGATCTTCTTCTTGATCCGCCCGGTCTGTTCCAGCTCACGGATCTGATGGGCAGGCATGTCCAGCAGCTCCAGCCGCTTGCGCGCCGATCTCGCCAAATCCTCCGCACCGCGGCGGATATCCTCGAACGGACTCTGCGCCAACGCATCACGATTCTTCAGCGCCAGCAGATACTCCTCCTGGCTGGAGACCAGTTGAGGCGAATAGATGCTGAGCAAGATGGCATCCTGATGCACCCGTTCTCCGGTGCGCTCCACCCGCATCGACTCCACCCACCCCTCGGTCTTTGGATGCAGTCGCGCCAGGCGAGTCTCGTCGGGAACCACCCGTCCCACCGCCCGAACACGATGAGCCAGCGGCCCCCGCACCACACGAGCGGTGCGTACACCGATATTCTGTACCGTCACCGGGTCGATCTTCACCGTGCCGGCGGGCCCACTCCCTTCGTCGTCGGCATAGACCGGAATGTAATCCATGCCCATCTCGTCCTTGGCCGGCATCGGTGAGGTGATGGCGGGATTCATCGGGTTGCGGTAGAACAGTGGCTTGCGCTCGGCCTCTGCCTGATCTGCTCCCTGCCCCCCGGAAAGAGCCGATCCATATTGAGTGGCCAGCCAGTAGCCGCCGCCCAGCCCGACACCCAGCGCCACGACGGCCGCCAGCGCGATACCTGCATTATTTTTCATAAATGTCTTCCTCCCCCACAGCGGCTGCCAGTCGCGCCAGTGCCTGACGGGACTCGCTCAATGCCTTCCAGTATTGGGTTTCATAGTTGTAGAGTGTGATCTGGCTGCGCACCAGATTGAGGAAATCGACCTTGTTGACCTGATAACCGGCCAGCATGGAAGCCACGGTCTGGCTGGCCTGGGGGATGATACCGCTCTTGAACAGCACCGCCCGCTCGGCGTTGCGCCGGTAGTCGGACAGCGCCCGCCCAATCTCCGCCGCCACCTGGAGCTGCAGCTCATGCAGGGCATGCTGCTCGCGCAGCCGCTCGCTGTTGCGCTGATCCAGCGCCTTGTCCTGCCGGCTGCCACTGTAGATGGGCAGGTTCATGCTGAACAGCAGGGAGCCGAAATCGGCACGATCCGAACCATCGGGATTCTCCCCGCCTCGCACGCCCCAAACCGCCCCTACCCGGAAATCCGGATAATAATCCTTCCTCGCCAAATCCACCCGGAGGCGCGCCGCCTCCAGCAGACGCTCACGGGCCATCAACAAGGGGCGATGCCGTTTCGCCCGGGCCATCAATGCCCGCTCGTCCGGCAAGCGGGAAAACTGCTCACTCACCTCTTTCGGCAGCCGGATCTCACCATTTGCCGGTCGATCAAGCAGAACATTGAGACGAACCGCTTCATTGCGCCGCATCCCTTCCAGATCGAGCTTGCGCTCCAGCAGTCGGGAGAGCTCCAGCTGCGCCAGCAACACATCCTGCTGCAATCCCTCTCCAACGCGGTACTTGCCCTGCGCCACCTCCACGAACTGGCGCAGCAGCGCCTGATTGGCCTCCACGATCTCCAGGGCCCTGTCCAGAAAGAAGAGATTCCACCAGACCAGCTTCACGTCTCTCACCAACGCGAGACGTAGCTCCGCCACATCGAAACCGGCCGCCTCCGCCTGCCGCTGCGCGGCAGCTTCAGCGAGCGCCAGCTTGCCCGGAAACGGCAACGTCTGGCTGATTCCGATCTGAAACTGGGTCATCCCCTCCCGGGTCAGGGAGAAGCTGTCCAGCGGAACATTCTGCAGATTGAGACTCAGGCGCGGATCGGGCAACGTACCCCGCTGCTCAGGGATCGACGCCAGCGCCTCCGCCCTGGTGTTGATGGCCGCCAGCCCCGGATTGGACGCCAGCGCCTCATCCACCGCCTGCTGCAGATCGAGGAACATCGAGGCATGGCCAGGGGCAGCCCCTGCCATCAGCAGGGAAAAGAGCAATCGCCGCAATACTACGGCGGTCGGAAAAAGGTTACGAGACATTCACACGCTCCAGTGATTACATCCACAGACATCGGCAATCGCCAGCGGACGCAAGGTTCAACAGGTTGAAATCAGCGATCCGGAGACGGATCGATCCAACTAGGCGTGAGAAGCTCTGGGAGGTTTTCCTTCTGCGGAGAGAACGATGCCGCGTAACGGGCTCTCAAACAGGGGCGCGAAATCAACAACCACTGGCTGCAAGGAAGGAACAAACGAGAGAATACCCACCGCATGACAGGCGGGCGTCGAACAACAATCATCAAACGTGCTGTGATCCCCGGTGCCGGAATATGCTGAATGGGTACCTTCATCTTCACCCGGCAAATGATGGGCGCATGCCCCATCCATCTCGGAGGAAATGGCGGCGGAGACCTCCACCCCTGTTGATGCGGTCATGTTCCCCATCGCTATCGCAGACAGCACCGGCTGGAGCACCAAGGTGGTAACCAGCAGTAATCTCAGCAGCGTTGCGAAACATTGGTTCATGGGTTCAAGTATAGGTCCGTTTCCGCGGCACATGCAATAAACAGTGGGACAAGGCCAAACAAATTCCGTTCAATCACTTTCACCGCTGGAACCTCTCATCTCCCGCCTTCCCTGCACGGCTGACCCTTGGCGAGCCAACGATTGATTGCACGGGATGCAGCAACAAACCCAAAGGTACCCGTAACGAATGATGCCGAGCCATAACCAAAACGGCAGTCGAGGGAGACACCATGGATTCCCGGTTTTTCCAGCCCCACACTGCCATCCGCCTTGGGATAGCGCTTTTGCTGACTGGAAAAGACACACTCCACACCAAAGCGCCGCTTGCGGTTCCGGCTAAAACCAAACTCGCTACGCAACCGGGAGCGCACCTTGGCCGCCAGTGGATCATTATAGGTACGACTCAGGTCGGCCACCTGGACCATGGTAGGGTCATCGACCCCGCCCGCACCGCCGGTGGTAACGATGGGGATCTTGTTGCGCTTGCAAAAATAGATAATCTCTGCCTTGTACCTGATACTATCAATGGCATCAATGACATAGTCGTAACTCTCCCCCTTGGGGGCGAGATAATCCGCCAGCGTACGGGTCGTAACAAAATCCTCGATGGTATGACATCGGCAGTCGGGATTGATGGCCGCCACCCGCTGCGCCATCATTCGTTGTTTCTTCTGGCCCACTGTACCGGTCAGCGCATGCAGCTGGCGGTTGACGTTGGTGATGCAGATCTCATCGAAATCGATCAAGGTCAACCGGCCAACTCCGCTGCGAGCCAGCGCCTCGACTGCCCACGAACCAACCCCGCCAAGCCCTATCACACACACGTGCATCCGTCCCAGGCGACAGAAATCCTCCTCCCCATACAAACGCTGGATGCCACCAAAGCGCCGTGAATAATCGCTTCTGGACATCACTCCTCCACCTTTACCGGAGTCCCGATCCCCATCCCCAGTTCTTTTCCTGCATGACCCTGGTTAACCGCTATCTCCACCAGGCCGTTGGCATTCTCGTACCAGAATGGCTCCCCCTTTTTCACGGATGAGAAGGTACGGGCATGGCCGATTCGCTTGCCTCCCACCACCAGCCAGGCCTGTGATGAAAGACATGATGCGCGCATTCCGATCATGGCATTACCAAAATGATCAACATAGATGACTTCGGCGAGCTCCTCAGGCCACGCCATTTCGATCCGCTCCGCTACTTGAACCGGAGTACCTGGTGGTTCTTCCCCCCGTGCAATACGCGCTGCAACGGGAGCAAACAAGTCCCGGCCATGGAAACTGGCGGAAAGTCGCTTTGGCCGCCAGGTAATATCCCACCAACAAACGCTGCGCGCCCGCCGCGCCACCATGTTGAACAGCCCATTGTCCGGTCCCACGTACCAGCGGCCATCCGCCCGAACGATACAAGGTCGCCGCCGTTCATCTCCCACTCCCGGATCCACTACAGCCAGGAACACTGTGTCAAGTGGAAACTCGGTGGCATAGGCGGCCAACAGATAGGCCGCCGCCCTGGGATTGCAGCGAGGGGCATCGGCGAACAGATTCACCACCGGGACGCCAGGGGCGTTCTGCAGCAGAACCGACTCCATCTGCCCCACATAGGGACCAGCCAAACCGAAATCGGTGAACAGCACTATCATTAAAACAAGAGGGTCCAAAATGAAAATGGCCCATGATGGGCCACTTCATACCTCACAGAAAACATCGCCAACGCTGCCTACTTGATCTTGGCCTCCTTGTAGGTCACATGCTTGCGAACGACAGGATCATACTTCTTGATCTCCATCTTTTCCGGCATGGTACGCTTGTTCTTGGTGGTGGTGTAAAAATGACCGGTACCAGCACTGGATACCAGCTTGATTTTCTCCCGCATGATTCAGCCTCCTTAAACCTTCTCGCCGCGCTGGCGGATCTCGCTGAGCACCGCGTCGATCCCTTTCTTATCGATAATCCGCAGTCCTTTATTGCTGACCTTTAGGCGCACGAAGCGTTTTTCACTCTCCACCCAGAAACGGCGGCTGTGCAGATTGGGCAGAAATCGCCGCTTGGTCTTGTTGTGGGCGTGGGATACGTTGTTACCTGTAACCGGACGCTTGCCGGTCACCTGACATACCTTGGACATTCCAAAGCCTCCGGTTGAGTTTCACAATCGATATTCTTCAGTGCGCGAACGCGAGCCGGTCTTTATAGCAAAATTTCATCTATGACTCAAGACTGTTTTTCGTGAAAAAGCCATTCCAATTGGCCGATTCCCCCAGGTTTCATTTACAATATATGGTTTAACCAAGTGGAATACTCCTGTAAGCCAATGTTTTTCCAGGACAGATTCGACGTCATCGTCGTGGGCGGCGGTCACGCCGGCTGCGAAGCGGCATTGGCGGCTGCGCGCACGGGTGCCCGTACCCTTTTGTTAACTCACAATCTCGAGACGCTAGGACAGATGAGCTGCAACCCGGCTATCGGCGGGATTGGCAAGGGTCATCTGGTCAAGGAGATCGACGCATTGGGCGGTATGATGGCCCAGGCAGCCGATCGTGCCGGTATCCAGTTCCGCATCCTCAATCGCCGCAAGGGGCCCGCCGTCCGCGCCACCCGTGCACAGGCCGATCGTTCGCTCTACCGCCAAGCGGTGCGGCGATTCATCGAAAACCAGCCGGGACTCACGCTGTTTCAGCAGACGGTGGATGATCTGTTGATGGACGGCGAAAAAATATGCGGCGTGGTAACCCGGATGGGGTTGAAATTTTCAGCGCCGGCAGTAGTGCTCACTGTAGGCACCTTTCTCGGCGGCCGTATCCACATCGGGCTCTCCAGTCATCCCGGTGGCCGTGCAGGCGATCCTCCCGCCAATACTCTTGCCAAGCGGCTCAGAGAGCTGCCGTTCCGGGTGGGAAGACTCAAAACAGGTACCCCACCGCGCATTGATGGACGCACCATCGATTACAGCCAGCTACAGTCTCAACCTGGTGACGACCCGGTTCCAGTGTTCTCTTTTCTGGGGAGTACGGAACAGCATCCACAGCAGGTGGAGTGCCACATCACCCACACCAACGAACGTACCCACGAAATCATCCGGGCCGGATTGGACCGTTCCCCTATCTTCACTGGCGCCATCGACGGAGTAGGACCCCGTTATTGCCCCTCCATCGAAGATAAGGTGGTGCGGTTTGCCGATCGGGATTCTCACCAGATCTTCGTGGAACCGGAAGGGTTGGATACCCACGAGGTCTATCCCAACGGAATCTCCACCAGCCTGCCATTTGATGTACAGTACGAGCTGGTACGCTCCATACGTGGTTTCGAGAACGCCCACATCCTACGACCCGGTTACGCTATTGAGTACGATTTCTTCGACCCAAGGGATCTGCATCCGTCGCTGGAGACCCGCTTCATTGAAGGACTCTATTTTGCTGGCCAGATCAATGGCACCACCGGCTATGAAGAGGCCGCTGCTCAGGGTCTCATTGCTGGACTCAACGCTGCCCGCAAGGTACGAGATCTCTCTCCCTGGTATCCCAGACGCGACGAGGCCTACATCGGCGTAATGATCGACGATCTCATCACCCGGGGAACCAGTGAACCCTATCGCATGTTTACCAGCCGGGCCGAATACCGCCTGCTGCTGCGAGAGGACAATGCCGATCTCCGTCTCACCGAGGTCGGCCGACGGCTCGGTCTGGTTGATGACGAACGGTGGCGAGTGTTTAGCCAGAAACGCGATGCCATCGAGCGGGAAACCCGGCGCTTGGAGAACCATTGGCTTGGGCCCCTTACTCTGCCTCGGGAAGAGGCTGAACGGGTTCTCGGCACACCACTCAGCAAGGAACAAACCTTGCTCGAGCTATTGCGTCGACCGGAAGTGAGCTATCAAACCCTGTTGAGCCTACCCGGTACCGGGGAAGGCATCAATTCTCCCGAAGTAGTGGAGCAGGTGGAGATTCAGGCCAAATACGCCGGCTACATCTCCCGCCAGCAGCAGGAGATCGAGCGCAACCGTCGGCACGAGGAAACCATCATCCCTCCGCAACTGGATTACGATAGGGTTTCGGGGCTTTCTTCCGAAGTTCGACAGAAACTGGCCAGCCAGCGTCCACACACACTGGGACAGGCTGCTCGCATCCCCGGCGTGACCCCTGCCGCCATCTCTTTGTTACTGGTGCATCTCAAACGTGAACAAGCAGAGCGCAAAAGTGCCTGACCACTGGCTCTACTCTTGCCTCAGCGATGGCTTGCGGCAGCTGGAAATCCCGCTGTCTGACACAAGGCAAGAAATACTGATCGCCTATCTCCGGCTACTGGAAAAATGGAATCGCACTTACAACCTGACTGCAGTGCGGAATATTGGGCAAATGGTGGAACGTCATCTGCTGGACAGCCTCTCTGTGCTTGGCTTGCTGCGAGGCCGCCGCTTCATTGATGTAGGGAGCGGTGCCGGACTGCCTGGCCTGCCCCTCGCTATCGCTGCTCCGAAGACAGAATGGGTATTGCTCGACAGCAACGCCAAAAAAACCCGTTTTCTCATCCAGGCAGTAGCCGAACTAAGGTTGTCCAATGTTACAGTGATCCAGAGTCGGGTGGAGGAATACCGCCACACCGAATCTTTTGACATGGTGACCGCACGCGCGTTCGCCAGTCTTGCCGATCTGTTGCAACGCACTGCTCATCTGCTGGCACCTGAGGGGTACGTCCTGGCGCTGAAGGGGAAAAATGTGCAACAGGAGGTGACAGAGCTGCCTTCCGGCTTTACCATCGTGACCACCAAGCGGCTCAAAATACCCGGTACCGAAAGCGAGCGCCACGCCGTCATCGCCAGAAAGGAACCTCGCTAGAATATGGGACAGATAATCGCAATAACCAACCAGAAAGGGGGCGTAGGGAAAACCACTACCAGCGTCAACCTCACCGCCTCTCTGGCAGCTACCAAGCGCAGAGTGTTGCTGGTGGATGCCGATCCCCAGGGAAATGCCACCATGGGTAGCGGTGTTGACAAAAACGAGTTGGAGCGTTCGACCTATGACGTCCTCCTCGGTAACCTGCCCATCAATGAGGTGATTACACTTTCCGAGGAAGGGGGATACGATCTCCTCCCCTGCAATAGCGATCTAACAGCAGCCGAGGTACGACTCCTGGAATCCGAACAACGAGAACGGGCATTACGGAACGCCCTTAAGACGGTTCAGAGTAACTACCATTATATCTTCATCGACTGCCCGCCCTCTCTCAACATGCTGACCGTAAACGCCTTGGTGGCGGCAGACAGCGTGATCATCCCCGCACAGTGTGAGTACTATGCGCTGGAAGGGTTGTCTGCCCTATTGGACACGGTGACACAGATTCGGGAGTCTCTCAACCCTGGCCTGCGCATTGCCGGATTGTTACGAACCATGTTCGATCCCCGCAACCGGCTTTCCATGGAGGTATCCGCCCAGCTCACTGAGCACTTCGGTGATCTGGTCTATCGAACCGTGATTCCTCGTAACGTGCGGCTCGCCGAGGCACCTAGTTTCGGTGTGCCGGCCTTGATTTACGACAAATATTCGAAGGGTGCACAAGCCTATCTGGCGCTGGCAGGAGAGATTCTCCGCAAAGAGAAAGCAGCTGCAGCTCAACCAGAGGAAGACAAAGAGGAGCGATTGAATCATGGCGGCTAAAAAACGTGGTTTGGGGCGAGGACTGGATGCTCTCCTCGGAGGCTCTGTTCCAACACGCTCAGGAAAACCCGAAGCAACCTCGCGAGAAGAGGCGGATGGAGAGCTGCGCCCCCTTCCCGTCGATCTGTTACAGCGTGGACGTTATCAGCCCCGTACCGGCATGAATGGTGAGGCACTGGAGGAGCTAGCCAATTCCATTCGTGCACAGGGGGTAGTCCAGCCCATCGTCGTCCGCGAGTTGGAGACGTCAGGTCGTTACGAAATCATTGCAGGGGAACGCCGTTGGCGCGCCGCACAGTTGGCAGGATTGCATGAGATCCCGGCCATTATCCGCAAGGTCCCCGATCAAGCAGCCATTGCTATGGCCCTGATCGAAAATATTCAGCGGGAGGAACTGAACCCGATGGAAGAGGCGCAGGCGCTTCAGCGCCTCATCGAGGAGTTCAGCCTGACCCATCAGGAAGCAGCCGAGGCGGTGGGACGCTCCCGGGCTGCGGTGAGCAATCTGTTGCGCCTGTTGTCACTCAACGAGGACGTAAAACGGCTGCTGGAGAACGGGGACATTGAGATGGGACATGCTCGGGCCCTGCTCGGACTCTCGGGCGAACAGCAAAGCGAAGCCGCCCGCCTGGTGGAAAACAGGGGACTCTCGGTCAGAGAGACCGAACAGCTAGTCAGGCGAATGGCCAACGCAGCCACAAAGGGGAACCGACAGGCATCATCTTCCTCAATCGACCCAAATATCCGCAGCCTCCAGGAAGAATTGGCTGAGAAACTGGGTGCGCAGGTCAAACTACAGCACACCATCAAGGGAAAAGGAAAGCTGACCATCCATTACAACAGCCTTGAAGAGCTTGAAGGAATACTTGCACACATTAAATAAAACGATCAGAATTAGTCCAAATCTAAAAACTTTGTTGCTAAATCAGACACAAACCTTGTTTTATGCCTCCGGCAACATCAATAACGACAAGAAATTGACTACTGCTCTACAGGAAAGTGGCCAGGCTTCCGACTTGATTATCAAATGAGCATTTAGACGAATACGAGAAACTCGCGAATCATTAACATCCAAAGCACCCAAATGAAGATCCTGACCTTCGATATCGAGGAGTGGTTTCACATCCTGGACAATAGCTCCACCAAGACAGAAAGGGAGTGGGCTCGATTTTCACCTCGCATCGAAGAGAACATGGAGCGCATCTTGGAACTGCTGGAACAGAAAAAACAGCGGGCCACCTTTTTCTGCCTAGGTTGGGTGGCTGAAAAGTACCCTGGAGTAGTACGCAAGGTCGCCGAACAGGGATATGAGATCGGCTGTCACTCCCACATGCACCAGCTGGTCTATGAACAAACCCCTGAGCAGTTCCGGACGGATCTCCGCAAGGCCCTGCGTGCCATAGAGGATGCCATCGGAAAGAAGGTCATCAGTTACCGGGCTCCGGGCTTCTCGGTGACGCGGGAATGTCCTTGGTTTTTTGAGATACTGGCTGAGGAGGGAATTGAGGTGGACAGCTCTATCTTCCCAGCTGCCCGCACCCACGGTGGATTCCCAGACTTTGGCGCCACTACTCCGGCAACGGTGCAGACCCCCAGCGGGATCATCAAGGAGCTGCCGATAAACATCCGCTCAGTCTTTGGAAATCCCCTCATCTTTTCGGGGGGGGGATATTTTCGTATCCTCCCCCTCACATTACTGCGCCACTGGTTCAACGATACTGCGTATGTGATGACTTATTTTCATCCTCGGGATTTTGACCCTGGACAGCCAGTGATCAAAGATCTCTCGCTGGTTCGCAAATTCAAGTCCTACGTAGGCCTGCACTCCGCTTTGGCCAAGCTGGACGTCATACTAGATGACCACGACTATCTTGATTTGCAGACCGCCGTTGCCTCTATCGATTGGGAAAAGAGTCCTACCATCTCCATTTCAGGAACATGAAAACCCTTTTATTTTTCCCTGCTCCGCTGCCTTTTCCGCCGCCACTGTCGAACCACATAGAGCCGCCAAAGACCACGAATGCCAAAATAGCCTACTATCGCACTGAGGCTGCTGAGGATAAAGCAGCCCAGCAGTAGAGGAAACCAGACAGAGCCCAGCCCATTGAGAATCTGTTCAAAGGAGAATTCACCAGGAAACTCTTGAAGGGACTGACCCATCACCCATGCACCTAGCCGATAGGCAAAATAATAGATAGGAGCCATGGTTAGGGGATTGGTTATCCAGACCAGCGCCACCGAGATAGGTAGATTGACCCGGAACAGGATTGCCGCAGCGGCGGCCACCACCATCTGCATTGGTATGGGCAGAAAGGCACAAAACAGCCCAACAGCAAAGGCGCCTGCGGCGGAGCGGCGATTGAGATGCCAAAGATTGGGATCGTGGAGTAAAGTGCCGAACATCCGCAGATGCTTGTGTTCCCGAATCTGGCGATGATCCGGCATATATCGTTTGATTAGTTTCTTGGGCATTCGGCAGAGGTTCGATAGATAACAGCTTATTCTAATAAGAACGGCATGCGTTTGGCGATACTCTTCTTCTTGTTCGGCATACTCCTGTTCCAGCACTTCAGCAAGTTACCGTCTCTTTACTGGTTACTCGGGGCGCTTCTCCTTCCTCTCGTCCGGTGGCGTTCCTTTCGCCTGCCCGTTGCCTTCCTGGCCGGCTTCCTGTGGGCTTTCCTGCATGCGATCTGGACCTTGGGCCATCTCCTCCCACAGGAACTAGAAGGGATAGATGTGGAACTGACGGGCGTCATCGCCTCTCTGGTCGAAGAGGATGCTCACCGCTCCCGCTTTCATTTTTCCGTGGACAAACTATTGCATGAAGGGCAACATCTTCCCGCCCCCCGAAGGGTACTGTTGAGCTGGTATGGCCGTGAACGGCCCACGCTGGTGGTCGGTGATCGATGGCAACTCACCGTGCGCCTGAAACGCCCCCATGGATTCATGAACCCCGGCGGTTTTAACTATGAAAAATGGTTGTTTCAGCAAGGAATCAATGCTGTCGGCTACGTACGCCCCAAAGGGGCCCACACCCATCTGGCCTCGGAATGGCATTCCCGACCGCTAGACCGCTTGCGTCGGCAACTGCGCGAGCAGATGAGAGAGTGGCTGGGAGAACATCCCCAAGCTGGTCTGATCACCGCTCTCACCATTGGGGAACGCCACGGTATCCAACATGAACAGTGGCAGACATTGACCGCCACTGGGACCAACCATCTAATGGCCATATCCGGACTGCACGTGGGACTGGTCGCCGGATTCGCCTTTTTTCTGGGACGCCGCCTCTGGTCGCTGCTCGGACCTGCCCCTTTGCTGCTTGCCGCCCCTCGGGCGGCCGCATTCATGGCATTGCTGACGGCCTGCGGCTATGCCGCACTGGCCGGCTTCTCAATTCCCACCCAACGAGCAGTAATCATGGTCGCAGTGGTGATGGGAGCCATCTTTCTCCAGCGACAGGCCAGTCCGGGGCAAGCCCTGTGCATAGCGCTGCTCGGTGTATTGTTATGGGATCCCACTGCCGTGGTATCTGCAGGATTTTGGCTCTCTTTCACCGCCGTAGCGATCATCCTCTACGGCTTGGGAGGAAGGGTGGGAAAGCAACAAGGATGGAAAGGATGGGGACAGGTGCAATGGGTGGTTACTCTAGGACTGCTGCCTCTCCTGATCCTCTTTTTCCAGCAGGCACCCCTCACTGCCCCATTGGCCAATCTCATTGCCGTTCCGTGGGTGAGTATCACCGTGGTGCCGCTAGCCCTGCTGGGTGCAGCCCTGTTGCCACTCTATGCTCCTTTGGGAGGCTGGTTGTTGCTTCAGGCCGCTAATCTCCTTGGATGGCTCTGGCCTCTGCTCGAATGGCTGGCGGGACTGAAGCTGCTTTTGTGGCAACCACCGGCCCCCGCTGAGATATGGACGCTTCTCCCTGCCTCGCTGGGAATCCTCTGGTTACTGGCTCCCCGTGGCATACCGGCTCGCTGGATAGGGATCTGCGGGTTGTTACCTCTAGTGATGAATGCCCCCCAACGTCCTGCTGCCGAGGAAACGTGGTTCACCTTACTGGATGTGGGTCAGGGCCTGGCCGCAGTTGTCCAAACACGCAACCACACCTTGGTTTACGATACCGGACCAAGATTTAGCGACCGGTTCGACACGGGTGCCGCAGTACTGATTCCCTTCCTCCGCTGGCAGGGAATTCGTTCCCTGGACATGCTTATTATCGGGCATGGTGACAACGATCACATCGGCGGAGCTCCATCCTTGTTACGGGAGTATCCCGCCAAGCGGCTGCTCTCCGCGGTACCCGAGAAACTGGAGGCAAAAGCTGAGCCCTGCCGGCAGGGGGAATCCTGGAGCTGGGATGGCGTCCGTTTTACCCTACTGCACCCCCCGTCCGAGTATGGCGGTTCAGGGAACGACGCCTCCTGCGTTTTGAAGGTGGAGACTCCAGGTGCCAGCCTGCTGTTAACCGGTGATATCGAACGTCGGGCTGAGCAACAGCTGTTGCAGACAGTTCCCGAAAGGTTGAGAGCCGAACTGTTGGTAGCACCCCATCACGGCAGCAAGAGCTCTTCATCCCCACATTTCATTGATGCCGTGGACCCCGAGTATGTTCTGTTCCCAGTGGGTTACCGCAACCGTTACAACCACCCTCATTCTATGGTGATGGAACGCTATGCAACACGGGAGATCCAATTGCTGGACACCGCTAGTAACGGCGCCATCCACTTTCGACTTGGTCGCCAGGGGCTCTCTCCACCCCAGTCATACCGGATCGTGGCACATCGTTACTGGAATATCCCTTGATCCCCGATATCCTCATCGCGGTTTCGAGGGCAACCAGAGCTCAAAACGATACAAAAGAGAACCGAAACCGGTCCACCCCAACAGCCAGGCCAGAAACGCCCCCAGCGTGTTGGCCACCATATCCGCGGGATCAAAAAAGCGGACACCGCTCCATCCCTGCAAGAATTCGATCCCAATTCCCATCCCGGTGAACGCCACCAGAAGCAGGAGGCGACTGAAAACGGCTGGATAGAGCTGCTGGAACCAACCCACCAACACAAAATAGGCCAGAAAATGAGAATATTTATCCCCCTGTTGCATGTGAAGCTCCAGCGGCCGTGGAGTAAGTGACAGATATACCACCAGCGCAACCAGTGACCACCCGACAGCGAGCCAGAGGGAACGATATCTCAATCTCTGCATCATTCGCGGATCACTCATAGCCGTCACAGGAATATTAGAAACAGGAACGCACCCAACAACAGCCGATAGATCACGAAAGGCAGCATTCCCAGCCGCTCCAGTAACTTGAGAAACCAGTGTACACAAAGATAGGCGCTCACAGCAG
This sequence comes from uncultured Chromatiales bacterium, assembly GCA_964557025.1. Classification (GTDB taxonomy): domain Bacteria; phylum Pseudomonadota; class Gammaproteobacteria; order Thiohalospirales; family Thiohalospiraceae; genus DRMK01. The sequence goes on from CAZKYF010000033.1 coordinate 26,348, forward strand.
AAAACGAGGTGCCCAGCACCAGTGCCGACCACTCCACTGACCCTTCACTTTGTATCAAATCGAGCGTTTTGACCCCTCCAGCCAGCAAAATGATAGGAATGGAGAGCAGAAAAGAGAAGCGTGCAGCTCCCTCCCGGGTCAATCCCAACATAAGGGCAGCAGTCATGGTGATACCAGAACGAGAGGTACCGGGGATCAGGGCCAGCGCTTGGGCACAACCGATCAGTAGCACATCGGTCCAGTTGAGGGAGTACTCATCCCGCTGACGCCGCCCGCGCCAATCCGCCCACCAAAGCAGCAGTCCAAACAGGATGGTAGTGGTGGCTATCACCAAGGGGGAGCGGAGCTCTGTCTCAATCAGATCCTTAAACGCCAGACCAGCCAATCCCGCCGGGATAGTGCCACATATCACCCACCAAGCGAGACGGCTGTTGGGAGTGCTTTCACCGGTTCGCAGCGACCCTGCCCACTCTAGAATCATGGCGACCAGCTCCTGCCGGAAATACCATACGATAGCCATCAAAGTGCCAAGATGAACCGCCACATCGAAAGCCAGCCCCTGATCCTGCCAACCGGTAAGTACCGGCACCAATATGAGATGCGCCGAGCTCGAGACGGGCAGAAACTCCGTCAATCCCTGCATCAATGCCAGAACGACAATCTGAATCAGATCCATCTCCCCCCTCCAAATCTATTTGGCCATTAACTGAACTTTGCTGAATACTCGGGTAAATAAAAAACCGGCAAAAACCGGGCAAGATTACAGGAACCTTGATTTCGTAGATCCATTTTTGACACCAGCCCTCCTGCGTGGCGTCTATCACCTCCGATTAGAGTTTTCCCCGCAAATCACGCAAGCGAAAACCATCGAGCCGTTCTCCCGAAAGCCCCCTCCCTGCCCCTATCACCTTGAACAGCTCTCCCATCTCTTGTGGCAAGGTAAGGAGCTTTACCTGACGACTCAGCTCCAATTGGATCAGCGGCTCTTCGTTCATCTCCCGCGCTAACACTTGTTCCAACCCGTTAGCTAACAGGAAATAGGCCTGAGTGGTATATCCGTACAGCTCCAGACCAGCCTCAACCAGAGTTTCCGCCACAGCGGTGAACTCCACGTGAGCGGTGATATCCTGCAATCCCGGCAAGATCAGCGGATCCGAATGGGCTCGATGCCGATAATGACACATCAGGGTCCCATCGCTACGCTGCGGATGATAGTACTCATGCCGCGGAAAACCGTAATCGATAAACAAGAGCAACCCTCGCCGCAGCACCTCTGCCATGGTGCGCACCCACTCCTCGGCGAAGACAGCCAGCTCTGAGCGATAGCCCGCCGGAAGCCTTCCAGCCACCACCTCAAAGCGCTCAGCCAGTCGATCCGAGCCGGGCTCTCCCGTCACCCAGCGAAATTCCTTCCCGTCGCTGGCCACATAGAGCTCCTGTACACCGGAATCACCAACCTGGAAGCGATGCACCGGCAGGGCATCCAGTAGTTCATTGGCCACTATCACCCCTTCAAATGGAGTCTCCGGTAGCCGCTCCAGCCATGCCACCCGCCCCAGGAGCCCGGGAACCCTCTGCGCCAGAGTCGCACGCTGTCGTTCTCGCAGGTCAGCACTCACCTCTAGAATAAGGTAGCGCTCAGGGAGCGATCCCAACCGCTCCAGCTCCGCCAGCAAATCCGCGGCCATCACCCCCGAACCCGCCCCTGCCTCCAGGATCGATCCTCCCTCCAGCATCGTAAACACTTGCCGAATCTGGCGAGCCAGGCATTGAGAAAATAGCGGTGAGATCTCAGGGGCGGTAACAAAGTCCCCTTCCCTTCCAAATTTTCGGCTTCCGGCACTGTAATAGCCAAGCCCCGGAGCATACAACGCGAGCTCCATGAAACGAGCGAAGGAGATGGCACCTCCCTGTTCTACCATCTCCTGTTGCAGCCGCTCCCTCAATCGTTCACTATGAGCACAAGCCGCCGCATCGGGTAGCGGCAGTCGCTTCAGCTCCGCAGCGGCCTGGTGCATGCGCGCATGCAAAGATAATGAGTTACTCATATAATTTATCGTTATGAAAAACGGCTCTCCTACCCATATCGCCGAAAAATTGCTCAAGGGAAAAGCCCGTGCAGGATAACACACCACCTCTCGCAGACAAGGTGGCCCTAATCACCGGAGGTGCCCACCGTATCGGCGCTGCACTGGCAAGAGGTCTGCACCGTCAGGGGATGAACGTGGTAATCCACTATCACGCCTCGAGGGGCGCCGCGCTGGCGTTACAGCATGAGCTTAACCAACAGCGGGAGGGATCGGTAGTCCTGATTCAGGCGGATCTGACGGAGACTAGTAAGATCTCCGCCATCATCAAACAGGCCAGGGAAGCTTGGGGCCGGCTGGATGTGCTGATAAACAACGCCTCCACTTTCTATCCCACCGAGATAGGGACCGCTGATGAACGTTGCTGGGACGACCTCGTTGGCACCAATCTAAAAGCCCCTTTCTTTCTCTGTCAAGCTGCCGCACCACATCTGGCACGCTGGCGAGGAAGCATCATCAACCTCGCGGACATCCATGCCCTGCGCCCCTTGAAGGGCTATCCAGTCTATAGTATCGCAAAAGCCGGTCTGGTGATGCTCACCAAGGCCATGGCCTGCGAGCTGGGGCCCAACGTACGGGTCAACGCCGTTGCACCCGGGGCAATCCTCTGGCCGGAACAGGAACTGGACGAGGTGGCTAAACAACGCATCATTTCCCGGACCTTTCTCAAACGCCAGGGCTCTCCTGAAGACGTGGTACGCGCAGTCATCTACCTTATTCGCGATGCGGACTATGTGAGCGGGGAGATACTAACCGTGGACGGCGGCCGCTCCATCAACAGTTAGTCCCATGACCCGTTTATGGACGTTTCCCCTTCTGCTGCTTGCCTTGGCACCCGCTGTATCCGAGGCGAATGATTATGAACCGCTCAACTATTTTGGCATCAGCTTCCTGCAGCTAGAGGGAAATCGTGCCAGCGGACCGGGCTACCACCCCGACGGGGTTCTTGCACGCCTGGGTTTCATGGGAGGAGACCATTTCGGACTGGAACTACAAACCGGTCTCTCACAGACCAGCGACCGTTTCGAGTTAAAGAACGTGACCGGTGCATATCTTTTTGCAGGGATCCCGTATGAACGTCTGCAGCTTTTCACACTAGCTGGAATGGCTCGTACCAGCGTCAAGAATGACGGAAGTTCGGAGATTCGTGAAAATTTCTCGTTTGGCTTTGGCCTTCGCTGGCGAGCAACGGAAGTGATGGATATCGGGTTGGAGTGGATGAGTTATGCAAAACAACCAGCGTACAATGTTGATGTGTTCAACATCGGCTTCGTAAAACACTTTTGATCCCGCCTCACCCTTCGAACCCATCCATGAGGATACAAACACATCTTGATTCCCCCTTTCGACGGCACCAGATACTACTACCAACCCCTTAACCCAGCAAAAATATCGCTTTCAGCCTTTGAATCCCTGAGTCACAGACATGAACGATGCACCGCTGATTGCCGAACTGCTCTCCCTGCTCTGGTTTCGCTTCCTGCTGGTAACCCTGTTCGGCTTCCTCACGGGACTGGAAATCCGGGAATATCTGCTAACATCGGGAGGTAACCGCACAGAAACCTCTCGTCATCTCAGCCCGGGAAGTGCTCGCACCTATACCTACATCGCCATCTTGGGGTTCGTCCTGTACGAGCTGGACCCAGAATTCCGCCTTTATCTGGCTGGCTTCACTGCCTTGTTGCTATTTTTTGGCCTTTTCTATCACCATAAATTGCAGGAACAACAGCGTGGAATATTGCAGCCGTTAATCGGCCTCATCGTATACAGCTACGGGCCCTGCCTGGCCCTGCTCCCGCTCTGGTTTCTGGTATTGCTGTTTGTCACCACCGTTTTCGTGCTCAACGCCCGACCACTCACCCACCGCCTTACGGAGACCATCGATCGCCATGAACTCGTAACCCTTGCAAAGTTCCTGTTGCTGGCAGCCGTCGTACTTCCTTTGATGCCCGATCAACCGGTATTCCCTCTTCTACCCACAACACCGTTCAAGATCTGGATAGGCGTGGTCACCTTGTCCACCATCTCCTACCTGGGGTATATCCTGCAGCGCTACCTATTCCCCGGACAGGGCTATCTGGCGACCGGATTACTCGGCGGACTCTATTCTAGTACTGCCACCACCTTGGTTCTTGCACGCCGTTCACGCATCGAGCCGGCAGCGGAAGGAGCTCTCGGACTCGCCATCGTGGCTGCCAGCGGGATGATGTATCTACGCCTGCTCGTGCTCATCGCCATTCTCAACAAAGAATTCCTATATTTTACAGCAGGCCCTTTCCTGCTGCTCGGCACTGGTGCCATCCTGTTTACGCTGCTGGCAAGAAAGCGGCTCGTAAAGGGTGCTTCCCACACTGAAACAGAGAACCGAAACCCTCTGGAGCTCGGAACCGCCTTTCTGTTTGCCGGGCTGTTTGTGGCCATGCTGATAGTAACCAAAGTGGTATTGCACCAGTTTGGAACGCCGGGGTTACAACTGCTCTCCTTTGTTATCGGCTTTACCGATATCGATCCCTTCGTGCTCTCCCTGCTGAAAGGAGAGTATCACTCCACCGGCGTACAAGAGCTAGCAGCCGCAGTAATCATTGCCGCAGGTAGCAACAATTTCCTCAAAGCATTCTATGCCGTAATCGTTGGGGGATGGCAGCGACAACGAACTGCCGCAATAGTGCTGGTAGGGTTGGGGGTGCTGACCCTGGGTTACGGGTTATGGATGGCGATCAAGACGTGATGGGGCGAGGCAAACAGTTCAACCACCTCCTTTTCGCATCTTCTTCCCCTGCGCCGCGCGGCGCTTGCGAACTTCCTTGGGATCAGCAATGAGCGGGCGATAGATTTCTACCCGATCCCCTTCCCGCAATACCGTATCCATCGGAGTGATCTTCGAGAATATACCCACCTTTGTATCGGGAGTCAGCTCCAACCCCGGGAACTTGTCCAGAATACCTGAGCGGAGAATGGCCTGTTTTACCGTTGTCCCCTCCTCCACATCAAGAGGAATGATCATCTGCCGCTCCGGCAATGCGTAGGCCACCTCGACCCGGATCCTTTTTCTTTCAGCGTTTCCCATAGATCTCCGCCGCCCGCTTGCAGAAGGCATCCACCATCGTATTGGCTATCTGGCTGAACGCTGGCCCTGCCGCCACACCAACCAACCGGCTTGAAAACTCAAACTCAAGGTCAAAAGAGACCTTGCAGGCCCGCTCTGCAAGTGCATCGAAACGCCAAAATCCTTCCAACAGACGAAACGGCCCTTCCACCAGACGCATCTCCACCATCTTGTTTTTCTGAATCCGGTTGCGCGTGGTAAATGTCTTGTGAAATGCCCCTTTTGCCAACTCCAACGAAGCTACCACCTCATCTTCGGTTCGCTCCAGCTCTTTTGCCGAGCGACACCATTCCAAAAATTTGGGGTAAGAGGGAATATCATCCACCAACGCATACATCTCCGCAGCACTGAAAGGAACGAGAGCTGTTCTACTGATACAGGTCACAATCACACTCAACCAAACTGAAGCAATCCAACGACATTGAGGAAGATGGCCACCACAGCCAATGGTGCAACATAACGAACCAGAATATACCACAATTGATAGGAGATTCCCCCCAGCTTCAACTCATCCATTGTCACCTTGCGGCTCAGCGTCCAACCGGCAAACAAGGCGATGAACAACCCTCCCAGCGGAAGGATCACATTTGCTGTAGCAAAATCCAGCAAATCGAAGAAGGTCAAGCCAAATATCGTGTCATCAGCCCATAGGTTGAAAGAAAAGACGGTCCCGAGCCCAACCACCCAGGTGATCAATCCTGCCCAGACGGAGGCCATCACCCGAGACATTCCATGATTCTCTACCAGCCAGGCTACCGCCGGCTCAATAAGTGATATTGCCGAGGTCCAAGCGGCAAATACCAACAACACGAAAAACAGCGTGCCAAACAACGTACCGGCCGGCATGTTTCCAAAGGCAATGGGCAGAGTCTGAAAGATCAATCCCGGTCCTGCTCCTGGCTCCAGTCCATGGGCAAATACAATCGGAAAGATGGCCATTCCAGCCATCAATGCCACCAGCGTGTCAGCCAAAGCGATGGTTACCGAGGTCTGGGCAATGGAGGCATCATCCGGCAGATAAGAACCATAGACCATGATGGCTCCCATGCCGAGGCTAAGGGTGAAAAAGGCGTGTCCCATGGCAATCAGGACAGCAGCAGGGGTAAGCTTGCTGAAATCAGGGGAGAAAAGAAAAGCCATCCCCTGGCTAAAGCTGCCGGTGCTCATGGCGTAACCCACCAGCATAGCCAGCAACAGGAAAAGTGCCGGCATCAGAAAGCGCACCGCCTTCTCGAGCCCGCTCTGCACCCCTCGCGAAACCACAATCATGGTCATCACCACAAAAATGGTATGCCAGGCAAGCAAACGCTCCGGATCGGTGACCAAGGCCGAGAAAATCTCACCAACCCGCTCCCCCCCCGCACCGACGAACAGTCCCCCAGCAGCGCGAAATACATATGCCAGTGCCCAGCCGGCAATAACGCTGTAGTAAGAGAGAATAAGGAATCCCGCTAGCACCCCAATCCAGCCAAGATACTGCCACGCCGGATGATGATGCCCTTCTCGCGCCAGAACCCGCATGGTATTGATGGGGCTGCGCCGCCCTCGGCGACCCAACAGGATCTCCGCCATCATGATAGGAATACCGATACAAGCGATGCAAAAGAGATAGACCAGCACGAATGCTCCCCCACCGTTCTCTCCGGTGATATAGGGAAACTTCCAGATGTTACCCAAACCGACAGCAGAACCAGTCGCCGCCAGGACAAAAGCCCAGCGTGATGACCACTGCCCATGAATGGAAGTTCTCTTGACTGACATATCCGCCCCGCTGCTCACTGTTATTCTAATTGGGCTAATTGTGCGGCAATTTCCAACATGGCTCAACTTGGTTTTAAGATATAATGGTGCAATGGCCAAGAAAAAGAACAAAACTTCCACCAGCAGCTCAACCATCGCTCTTAACAAGAAAGCACGGCACGACTACTTTGTTACTGAGCGGTTCGAAGCGGGCATCGCGTTGGAGGGATGGGAAGTCAAGAGCCTCCGCGCTGGACGCATCCAGCTGCGAGACAGTTATGTCCTGATCAAGGATAACGAGGCATGGCTGTTGGGAGCGCTGATAACCCCTCTACCGACAGCCTCTACCCATATTCATCCGGATCCCACCCGGACCCGCAAATTGCTGCTCCATCGCTCGGAACTGGATAAGCTAATCGGTGCAGTAGAGCGCAAGGGGTTCACCATCGTACCATTGGCGATGTACTGGAAGCGGGGGCGGGCCAAAGTGGAGATCGGACTAGCCAAGGGCAAACAGGCGCACGACAAACGGGCCGTGCAGAAGGAACGGGACTGGCAGCGACAAAAGGCTCGACTCCTAAAGAGCGGCTAGCATTTAGCCCTTTATCGTCAAGAAGCTTGTAATCGTTTCATCCGGTAGCGCTGGGAAACGATAATACCACTCAGATACCACATCAACATACTGATTGGGGCTACCGGGATGATATTCTGATAGGCCAAGGAGATCAGCAGCACCACAATCACCCCGGTCCATCCAAGGGCCAACGCACCGAAAACCCCATCACAACGGCTGAGCACCACCGCATCCCTCAGGATCATCATAAGTAACGCAAGGGAGAGCATCAGACCCAGAAGCCCTGTCTCCCAAATCAGATAGGAGACCGTCGTCATTCCAGCTGCCTTTGCTCCATATTTTTCTAAATAGGCACCTTGGAGGCGCTCTGCGGAAATGTCGGAGACGTTACCAATCCCGTGGCCAATCAGCAACTTCACCGGATCGGTAATAAGTTTGAAAGGCAATATCATGCTATCAACACGTCCTATCTCACTGTGCTCCCTTCCTTCATCAGCACGGGCATCTTTGTCAGCCCCCTTATAAACATATTCCAGCATTCTTCCTTCGGTTATGGCGTTCAAAACATTCCCCCCCCACCGGCTATAATAGCTGTTGTAAACAGCAACAAATACCACCAGCAAGACCGCTGCAATGGCACTCACCTGAAGCAGCAGCTTTATCTTGTCTATCCCTTTGACAAACAGGGTGGGGAAAATCAACGCCATAGGAATCAAAAACAGCGAGACCGTAGTCTCATTGATCATGGTGGGCATCAGCATCAAGAACAAAAAGAGCATGAACTTTCGGGCACTAAAATATCCCTTGAGATAAAACCCCATCAACACCGCTGCACAACCGATAAGCACAATGGAAAGATTCGAGGAAAGACCAAGTGTTCCAATTACCTTATCGCCACTGGCCTCCCCTTTATGCAAGATGAAACGCTGGACAAACGATATTGGAAACTGCAGCAATGCCAACCAGAGAATCAGTTTAAGTTGCTTGAAAATCTCTTCCTTGGAGAAGTCCACCATCACTGGGAGCAAAAAGAATGGGATATAACGCAAATAGATCAATAATCCAGCAAAAATAGCCCCTGGCTGGACGGCATTGGTGGCCACACCGGCCATGATTGCCAGCAGGAATACCGTAAAAAAAATTAGATAACGAGGAGCAATCACAATAGGAAATCGCTGCCCAATACGCAAGGCAACAATTATCATTACCACAGCCGACAGCATTTCTGGTGAAAGCCGAAAAACACGACCGCCGGGAACGGATGTCAACATGAAATTGACAAAAAAGGATAAAATGATAATAGCGTAAGCAAGATTTTGCATACCGGAACCCTGGTGCGCCATCCCGGCCCAAACGGGAAACTCAATACATCAATGGTCAATTACCTGGAAAAGGCGCTCAAATATCCTTGGTGAATGATTTTCAAAGGCATAATCCCTTGCTTCTATCCCCATGGAACTACGTAGATTTCCATTTAGTATCAACCGTTCCACATCTTTCTTCAGCTGCTCATAACTCCCGGACAAAAACCCAATCCGGCCCGCCGCCAATACCCCGTCGAGATCCACGTCGAGACTGACAACCGGCACCTGACGCATCCAGGCCTGAACAAAGGTGTTGGGAAACCCCTCCTTGACACTAGTATTGACGAAGATATGGCTTTTAGCCAATATCTCATTAACCTTATTCAGCGGCTGCAAACCAAGAAACTGCAGATTTTCCAGTTTTTCCATCTGTCGATAGAGGTTGGAATAGCGTTTTTGACTTCCCGGATGGCCAATCATGATAAATTCAATATCAGCTATGTGGCGGAGCGCCTCTGCCAATCTAACAAACATTTCTGGGCGCTTGTTAGGTTTGAAATTCGCCACCCAAACCACCTTGATTGCTCCACTTTTCTCTATTTCTTCAACAGGGAGGGGGTGGAAATTACCAATCACCGCGGTTGCCTCACGACCGTAATAACTCTTGAGCAGATTATTCTGCCAGTGTGTCTGAGCAATTATGGCGTCCGCCCGACGAATACCATATTCCCCTACTCTTCTGTCAATCGCCTTGAGCAGCTTCCCTTTCGATAAAAATGAGATGTGGGAGGAAACGTCAAAGTCATGCGCTATATGAAAAACCAAGCGACAACCATGACGTTTTGCATACCATGCAGCAACACCAGTGTATGCCATCAAGCCCCTTTGGTAAATTACATCCGGCTGAATATCTGACAAAACCCGATAAAGATCAAACGCATCAAAAAAAAATGCCTTCCGGTTTAACCAGTTTTCACCGGTAATCTGAACGAGTTGGTATCCAGGAGGCTGGTAAGATGGGTGGATAGCCCGTGCCAGATAAAACACCTCATAGCCACCCCGTTTGGCCACTTCTTCCGCTATACATCCTGCCTGATACTCTGCCCCCCCCTGTGCATTGGAAAAATGCCCCCCCAGCAGTATGCACAGTCTTTTCACCTATTATTCCTCAAATACCTTGGTCAATGCTCGCGGGAAATCAAGCTCCGGCGCCAAAAACCTTTTTCCACTTTCTCGCGCACCCATGGCTAGTCTTTCATAGCAGCCTGCTTCTTCAACCAGCACTCTGAGCTTTTTTTTCAAATCATCGATATCTTCTACACGAAAAAGCAGACCATTGACATCATCCTCCACTAAATAAGGGAAAGGTCCAAAGTCAGGTGCTATCACAGGCTTCCCCAAGACAAAACTTTCAGGAACCACGCTGCAAAGCCCTTCGGTTAGCGCGCGCCTCGTCGGCGTAACCACGACATGAACCTGATGCATCAAACCGGCTAATCGCCCATGACTAACAAAGCCCAAAATAGACACCTGCGACCCAAATTGCATCTGCTCTACACGCTTTTTCAAGGTATCCAGATCAGGTCCCCGACCTGCATATACAAGCCGCAAGTCAGGATTTTTCTCCAGCAGCGATTCAGCCGCATCGAGGAGGTCAAAAACCCCTTTATCTCGATGGATGCGCCCCACGAAAAGCATGACAAATCGTTTTCCTCCTTCCGCAACATCTATCGCATCATTATTAATCAAGAACCGGGAATCCAGCAGATAGCGGTAATCGACGTTGTACTGAACCAGCTTTCTGTGTGGCACACCGATATCAAGTAGCTGCTGATAAAGATAGGGACCGTGACAAATGATGGCTTTCAATCTTCTCAGCACCCAACGATCCAGGTAAAACCAAACACGTCGTATAAGGTTCCTGGATAACAGCTCCACCCGAGTATGCCGCGAATGAACCAGCAAAATTCCATTTATCTTGGAATAAACGAAACAGGCCCACAAGGCAGGTCCAATTTTGGCACAGAGAATTTTTGTGGGCCGAAATGAAGATAACGATCGATATACTTTAAAGAATAAACCAGCCTCCTCAATATATCCTTTTAAGCGGTTTCCCCTTCTACGATAGCACCTGAACGTAACAGCCCGAACGTTATGAATCGTATATTCAGCGTTTTCCGGTCTGGCTGCCAGCAACAGCGCCGGAGATGTTCCAGCGTAATTGAGAAACGCTGCTAGATAATGGTCAGTCCCCCCGGGAGGCACTTCCGATGGTGCCGGTCCAATACGCTTCAGCTCATCAATGATATCGCCATGCCGACAGTAAACATACCGCTCCTCAAGCATATCAACCGTATTCACCGTGTCTTTTCTTGGGGAGGAATCCATTTCTCACCTATATCACTTTCCGCCACTCTTTTGATAGAGCATGCCAGCCGAACCTGGCTATCTCTTCTTCATTTCTGTTTGGCAAGGGATCGCCTGATTGATATTTTAACAGCATCTCATACAGCCCTTTTCCCCAGTCTTTACTTGAAGAAATTACATAACCGGTCCCTGTTTGCCTAACCATCTCCGCTACCGCAGAATCCTCTGGAACAATGGCGCAGATCGGCTTGCCTGTGACGAAATAAGAAGGCAATTTTATATTCATAACAACCTTGCTATTTGGAAGATCTGCCATAATGAGAACAAGTATGTCATACTCCTGCAGGGTAGAAACAATATCTTCATGGCAGAGATAACCACGGTAAGTGGTACCACTCTCTTCAAGAGGAAGTCCATTCGGAAGTGGGCTCCCGTAGACATCCATCCTTACGTCAATCCCTTCCCTGCGAACCTGCATCAACGCCCTTAAAAGCCTATCTCCCGGCATCTTAGGTGGCTTGAACAAAGTACCAAGAAAGACCATTTTCACTTCACCTTCCGGTCTATTAGGGCTTTCCTTTGACATTCGCCTATTCAGTTTATCCATGTAAGGATGATAAATGCTCCGACACTTATTTAATGAAACACCAAATTCCTCGATAAACAACTGTCTCGCCTTGGGATTGGTGGTAATGTTCATATCACAGCAATCAAGTGAGAGCTTCTCCAGACGCCTCACCTTGTTGCGATACAGTGCAGGAACACGCTCTAGGTAGTAGTCATCATAGCTCCAAAGATCTTGCCAATCACAAACCCAGCGAACCCGTGGAAATTCCCCCTTGATACGAATCCCAAGCAAGCACAGATCATGAGCAGGCAAACAGGTTATCAAGGTTATCTCCAGCCCATCTTCCAAATCACCCCTGATCTGCTTTCTCAACCGGCGATAAACTGCATTAACATAAAGAACACTTGGGGATGGGAAATACAGCCATCTATCCATGGTGCGTTTCAGGGATATCATTCCCAGCTCTCGCAGAACTCCTGTAGGATTTGGATCAGGCTCTACTTCCCATACGTTACCTGAATAATGGTTCTCACCTCGGCAGATGAGTACTATTTCAAGCTGCTCCCCCCCGAGTTCGCACAGTCGTTTCTCCCGTTCATTTATCCTGGATCGGGAACGACTGGTTACTATATAGACAATTTTCCGATTCACCTGCAAGCCCGCCTTATTTCCCTATTCCTAAAGAGATGGCTGATGAACCGCATCAAGGATCAATCTCAGATGAAGAAAAACCATGATATCCAAAATAAGCCAACATCTTTGATTGCACCCTTTCTAATATCTCCTTCTCTTCTGTATCAAGCGTACTTTCCCAGCTTCTGTTCTGATTAGTAAGCACCAACCCCATCACCTCTTCAAGCCAGATCTCAGAATGAGGCACTCCCGTAAACGCTTCTATTGAAGGCCATAGTTCATCGGCATTTCCAATTAAATCTTCATAACGAATCTGCATAATCTGCTGTCCAGGGACAGAACGCAGTCCCGTCTCGATCTCTTTTATCTCCTCTACCCAGTTTTTTGCCGCCAGCTCCAAAGGGTGTCCACCTTCCTGCTCCCACTGCCTAGGCGTTTTTCCATTCAACCACCAGACCTCATGATCTTGCCACCAGGGAGCCCGCAACATGGAAGTAGCCGTTGCCCTTCCATCCCTTACGATATACAAAAATTTTGCCTCTGGAAAAGCCTTTATCAACTGGGGGATGCGACGGTTATTCGCAGTTCGCTTACTTATGAACAACTTGGCACCCTGTGCTTTTCTAATGTTTCTGAAAGTTTTTTCCAAACAGCGTATTTGCTGTTGGGAAATATTCCAATCAGATGGCGGGAAGACGGGAATACCACAACGAGAAAATACCGACTCCCCTTCAACAGGGGTCGGCATCATTTTCAGCAGAAAATTACGTTTGTTGAAATAGGCGTTTGAATTACTCCCAAACCATGAACGCTTTCTGACCGAAGGAAACAGCTTTGTAATTCTGTTGAATAATGGCCAAAAAGCGCTGCCTGGAAACTTGGCTAGATAATTGGATACCCAAGCAATATCTGGATGCAGGCACAGACCTTTGTACAGCAACGTAGTGCCAGAACGCCCCGCACCAACGATGAACAAAATGTCCTCGCCTTGTCCATTCGTGTCTACACTGTAATTATTTGTGATCATCAGAAAATCCGACCTTGATCTCCGTAGAAAACCGCCCGCTACCATTGATCTGTCTATGACACACCACTGTAGTGATAGGTTCTTTGACATTGAAAGAACGCGATATCCATCCACAGGGAGGAAACTCTGCTCCAGAACAAAGTTCGATTTTCCAGCCAGGATCTCTTATATATAGACTGACCCAGATCCCATCCTGTTTAGCAATAATCCGCGAATGCTCGATCTTAATCTCACACCTTTCAGAGAAGTGCCAAAACTGTTCTATGTTATGCGCCCCATGACATTCCAGAGTATCAGAAATATGAAATATGCTTTTCGCTTTATCAAAGCAGATCGAACGACGATGTAATACCGGATCAGCTAAGCGCAAATAACCATCGTGGTATCCTTCAAAACAATCCTCCCGTCGATCAGAGCTCCATCGGACACATTTTGATTCTGCTTTATGATGCCACATAAATTTACCGCCTATGACGGATTGATCTTGATTATCTACACGAATCGTGTTGTGGGCTGATGTACCGCGAAAATAATTTCTCCATTTGACATTTGATTGATACGAAAAAGTACCCGGATCTACGAGGAACTCCCGACCACCAACATTCAACAAAATTGATAACGCATCTGCATGCCCATGCGCAGCAATGGAGGTGTATCCCAAAGGGCCAGCATCAACCAACATGCGAATCTCTTTACAAGTCTCAAAGCCAGATCCCAAAAGATAATATCCACCCTCCGGAAATGCTTTTTTCACAGGAAGGCAAGCTCCTTGTGCATCCATCATATTACAGGCTTCAACAGCGGAATCCCCAAGCAACCAGCGACTTTTGTCGTCTACGGGGCCCCCTTTTACTTTAAAATCCCGCCGCCCGTATAAGATAGCACCTGTTACAAGCAGAGACCGATAGTGGGAGAAATTCTCTTCTAGAGACAGTCGCAGAATATAGCCATCATCACCATCTCCTATCATAGGTGCATTACCAGCCACATCCAGCATTGAGGCGATGAACTCCAGCATCTTTTCCATTAGCATGTTATAGGTACTCGAAAACGGATGTCCTGCAGCCTCCCCTGCCTGCTTTGCTGCCAAAAAGAAGTTCAGTACGAACTGGTGATAAAAAAAAGTCTGTTCCTTATTGACACCATCTCCATGGGTCTGCGCAATAATTTCTTGCTCAAGTATCTGCTGGGCAGATTTTCTCCATTCGTTAACTTGCTCCCAATATGGCCAGCTCTCGCATGCCACAAATAATCCAGCTGCCTCACCAATCAAGTGATTATTGGCAGAAGAGTTCTTGGAAAAATGTCCTCGGATGAAATCCATATGTTGGTAGATAACCTTCAGCCACAAGGTACGCAGCTTCTCTCCTTGTTCACCGGAAAACAAGGGAGATTCCTTGCCATCTATCAGATACCAAATGTTCGACCAGTTGATCAGGCGGATCGCAAGTTCCAGAGAACTCGTCCAGTTTGGACCTTTTAGATATGGGCACTGCTCAATCCAAGATCGGATCTGCTCCGAAATAAAATTCAGATAACATGATTCACCAGTCAGAAAATATGCCTGAGCTACTGTTACCAGATGATCATGGCGATTGGGTATCCAGATATATTTGATATCCCCAACCCTGGATACATCTCGGTAATCCAGCGTCTTACCAAAAGTAAGAGGTACTTGCTCTCCTGATCGCGCGTTACGATTCCAAGAAGGAACCCGCCCATAGTTCACCCCCTTCAGGGTAAATAGATCAAGTTTTCCCTCAAGGATACGGTCGGCATTACTCCGGTATCTCTCTATGTCGACATTCCTTGTTCCTATCAGTACGGCATTACCTTTCCCAGAAAGCTCCGGCTCTGGTGGATGTTCAGCAGTGAACAGGCCAATCTGTTGGGCTTTCATATAGACCATTGAATACATTCGGTCTCGAATCTCGTGCAAAGACATGCAGCGAAGTCGGTTGACATACCAGCTAAGCTCTGGCATCTGTTTTTCTCAGCCTCAAGAACAATTAGGTTAAAATTTAGGGCTTCCGCGAAAGGATAAAAGCATTGTAAGTGGTTAAGTCATCTTCACTTAAGTTCTGGAATCTCGTGGCCAACTCCTCCCGCCTTATACCAGAGTGGGCCCGCTTCGTCATATCAGCCACAAGTTCAAATTTGTTCTCTTCTAGCAAGCGCAGATGGGTGGAATGCGGCTCCCTATTCAATAGAAAAGGGCGATTTCCTCGAATCATTCTCCATGCGAGGTCCGAATAGGCCCAATGACCATTCCATTTATCGGCATGGCCATGACATTTAAAGTCGATTTCATGTGACATGAAGCCGCCATGCTTCAGCCACTGAAACATCGAGCGATACGTACTCTCAAGTTCATCTACATGCTCCAATACACTCATAGAAAAAAGCATATCGATGCTGGCGGGGCGGATCACCTCAGCACTATCCCAAGGGACCACGTAGGTAATATATCGTGGCGTCCAGCTTTTATCCCCGATGTGGATCAGATCTTCTCTGATGTCGTCGATTCTTTTCTCCTGCAACGACGCTTCCAGGATATCGTCCGTCAACACCTTTCCTGGAAAGCCATAGTCATCCAGCTCTGTCACAATCTGCGGAAATTGCGCGCGATCGGGGATAGCCGCCTTTTCCCTAAACAGGGTTACCAGCTCATCAAAAATTTTCAGATTATTCTCATTGGCCGTATGATCCACCAGATCGAAAGCATAATAGCAATTTACGCCCGACAGTAACGCAGCCAATCCTGACCCCAAGGAATTTCCTGGACCTAACTCTGCTACTGTATGGGGCACACCTGTTATTACTCCATATTGATTTGCCAGACTAAGGTGTCTAAGCCAAACGGAATAACAATAGCGGGCATTCAGTGTTCCGGCGACCTTTCTCTTACGCTTACGACGCTCAAATAACCAGCGGTTTCCCCCTGGTAAATAGCTGATTGCCCCAGATATGAATGACTTGACTTTCACCTGAACCTCTCCAACAACCTTACCCTAACATGGCCGTCAGCCGTTTACTCAGGTACTGCAGTAATGGTCCTCGGTTGGCGGCATTTGCCTTGAACGCTCTGATTGCGGCAGCGGGGAATTGCACGATAGCTTTTGTCATCGCCATTCTATTGATCTCAATCGATTCCAATCGATAGCCCAGATACATCAGCTCATTGCCACCTATCCATTGGGCAATTGCTGCTTCCTCCGCTGGAAGCTTGTCCCGCCATTTACCAATTGAGGAGGAAAATATACCTTTACGCCCCGCGCCGTCAGAGCTGTTGTGTGTCTGAACATTGAGCATCTCTGGTAGAAAGTCTTCTCCCACAACCTCGCAGATATTTCTAACCACCTGCTCTGTATCTGTTACCAGATCTTCATAACGGACGATCATCAAATTCTTTCTTGGAATCTGTTGTTCCAGCTTGGGAATTCGCTTCATGCTGGCCTTCCATAGCAGCGAAGTCAGCACCGGGTGATAAAGTCGCTTCAGCCGATCTTTGTGAGCCTGTGTAGTTACCTTCCAGCGATCCTTGTAAGAAAGCAGAAAGTCCCTGACATCTCTTACGCAGATCAAGAACTTTGCTTCTGGATAGAAGGCGAGAATTTCTTCTACATGAAACAGATCCTTTGGGGCATTATTTCCCCAACGAGTTTTCTTTGCCTGCTTCAGCTGAATTTCCATAAACCGGTCTAGAATATCTTTATAGGAACTGGTTCCATAATTCAATTGAGGAAACAAGTCATGCTCTTCCAATAATGCATCGACTCGCTCCTGATCGGCTGGTTGATTATAGCGCCCATAGATGGTCAGCAGCCGCTGAATGATTCGTTCTTTAGCCGCTGGATCGGTTGGATCTCCTAATTCCTTTCTCCGAGCATAGATATCTTCAAAAAAATGGTTTTCCCCCGGCATCATGATTCGCGGATGCCGATCAAGAATTTGCGCTGTCAATGTGGTACCAGAACGAGGGGTACCTACGATAAAGATAGGAGAATCACCCATTATCATCTCGATTCAGCAGCGTTGTGCTACTCGCCAGTAAACGTCTTCAATCGCCAGGGTTACTACTCTGGCTTCAAACTGTTCCCAAGCATACTGTCGGTTACGGTCCCCAATCTCATTCCGCAAATCTGCGTCCATTAAGAGCCGGTTGACGGCCTGTTCGATAAGCGATGGAGTTACCTCCCGTAGCAATATTCCATTCTCACCATCCTTAAAAAGATCCGGGATACCACCAGCTCCATGTGTAATCACAGGAAGACCCGCGGCCATTGCTTCAAGCAAGGCTACCGGACATCCTTCTCCATAGTAGGTAGGAAATATGAAAAGATCGGAATCCAGCAGTAACTGCGCTTTTTCTGCTTTACGTTTGTATCCGGCAAAGGTAACTCGCTCACATAGTTTTAGATCAGCTACTCGCCTTTCCATCCCTTCTCTTTCTGGCCCATCCCCGAGCAGGATCAGATGAGCGTCAGGATGTCGAGCAGCAACAGCAGCATACGCATCCAAAAGCTCATATATCCCTTTTTCACGCACAAAGCGAGACATGAAAAGCAACTGTTTTTTTCCCTTCCGCTTGCGAGGCACCAAACCATGAAATATGTTGCCATCAAACATGGTTGTGGTAACCCGCACCCGTTCCTCTGGAATACCCATCGCTATAAGGCTGTCTTTAAAGCGGGTGGCTAATACCAAAATGGCGCGAGCTCGCCCGAACAACGTTCTAAAAATGAACCGCAGTATCGATGATTCCAGAATCCGCTGGGCATCTGCATCATTCCATCCATGGAAATAGATGACAACGTTGTCCCGGTGCATCAAGCCCAATATCCCCATAAACAGCCCATCCCTCAGCAACGAAGAGAAATTCAATGAAGGATTGACATGGATACAATCATAATGCTCCCTGACAAGGGCGCGAATCAGTGACATCACATTGAACAGAGGGAAAAACAGGCGGTTTAAAGCCCCGCCATCCGCTACCTTTCCAATAGGGAGATGTTCTGATTTGATATGGTTGGAGAAATGATCCATCAGGAATGAGACAAAATGTACCACTCCCCCTGGAGAAGAAAGCTCCTTGGACAGGATCAATACTTTCAGTTGCCGATTATTCATTCTCACCTGTCCTAGGCAATTCTCCATACCATGCAAGCCACTCTTGTGCGAGGCTGCTGGCTCATTCAAACACCTTCTTATACGCACTCAGCAACTTTGGAACCTCGTACTTCCAATCCAGCTCATTTTCAATACGCTGCCGACCATACTCCCCCATGGTTTTGCGTAGCTCTGCATCATCCACCAACTGCAGTACTTTTTCCGCGAAATCCTGCTCATCTTGGGCATAAAGTGCAGCCTCCCCGGCACTATAACGCCCCTCAGTTAAGTCAAACTGAACCAGTGGCTTACCCAATGCCATGTACTCCATTACCTTGTTCATAGTGCACTTATCGTTATAACAATCCACCGGATCCGGACAAACCCCGACATCAATCGAACCCAACGTATCTATTAACTCTTGCCCCCTAAGAAATCCGGTAAACTCAACGAATTCAGACAGCCCCAATGTTTCCGCGTAATGGATCATGGCATCCAGCTCGGTACCTCCACCGATCAACAAGAACTGAATATCCTTTCTGCCCCGCTCATGGATGATGTGATGAATAATCCTTAACAGGATATCGATCCCATCCTGTGCCCCCATAACACCAACGTAACCCACAAGATGGGTGCGGCCCTTTCGCAAGGCGTTGACCGGCGGCCCAGGCTTCAAACGACTCAAATCCGGGCTGCTACGTACGATAAAGATCTTTTCCGGATCCACCCCTCCCCTTTGCAGGGCAATTTGGCGGTAGGACTCATTAGTACTAACAACGACATCCGCTGTACGAAATGTCATACGTTCCAGGAACAAGAGGATCCTATAAAGCAGGTCCCTACGCCCAAACTTGACTTCATACAGCTCGGGATTGATGTCATGGTGATCGAACAAGAACCGTTTTCCGAAGAGCTTGAAAAAACCACCGATGAGGAAAATGTCGTCAGGGGGATTACAGGCATGGATAACGTCAAAACCTCGACGCCAAAATACCCGCCATGCCAACAGAAACTGCCAAAAGAGGGCCGCTGGATATTCAACCAGATAACCCATCACCCCTTTGCCCTCCATAGGCAGCGGATGACGGTAGATCAAGATTCCATCAATCTCTTCTTTACGACGCTCATACCCCTGCCCAGTCGGACAAATAACTGACACCTGATAGCCCGCATCACGCAACGCCTGCGCTTCCTGCCACACCCGACGGTCAAAAGGAACGGGCAAATTCTCCACTATCATCAGAACGCGCTCGGTTCTGCCTGTTGAAGACATCAGTACTCCTGAAATATCAAGAAAGTGGCGAAAGTGCTATTCAAAGATGGAGCACCCACCGAATCACGCTACCCACGCCAGTACAGCTGGATTATTCTTATTTAAAGTTTAGTTCTTTAGATCCGACGAGCAACCAAGCATCTCATAATACTTCGATTCCACTCGATCAGCAATAACCTGATAGCTACGATGCTGCTCTACATAACGCCGTCCTCGCTGACCCATATCGGCCGCTTTATCTGGATCTTGAAGCAACTCCAGGATTGCCTTGGCAAAAGCCTCTTTCTCATAAGGGACACATATCCCTCCGCCACTTTTCTCCAGCACCTCGCGCTGCTCTGGATGGTCATTGGCAACTACAGGTTTGCCAAAGGCTAGATACTCCACTAATTTGGTAGGCGAAGCTGGGGTAAAAGTGGGATTGGGTGCCAAGGGGGAAACGCAGACATTCGCTTGGCGAACATATTCCCATGCCGCCTCCAGCGGCATAAACCCGCAAATAGTCACCTGCTTTCCTATCCCAAGCTGATCCGCTATCCTCCTCAAGCGGGCAATATCGGCTTCGGTTTCACCACCAATGAGGTGAAGTCTGGCATTGGGGCAAATCTCTACTACCTGTTTGAATAGCTCGACCAAAAACTCTATCTGGCGAGTTGGGCTAAGCGAACCAATATAGACTACATGCATCTGCCGTGTAGAGATATCGCTTTGAGATAAAAAGGAAATCTTCGAAAACGCCACGCCCATGGGCACAGCAGTCAACTTGCCAGCTGGAATCCCTTTAGCCGCAACATCCATTTTCATTTGCTTGCTTTGCACGAATACATGATCTGCTGCAGGCAGAATAATTCGATAGAGGAGAAACCCGAATAAGTGACCACGGACACGATCCAGTAGAGGAAAGTTAGAATATCCCTTTCCTTGTTGCGCACGGTAAAGGTAGGACTCTGGAAAAGGAAACGAAAGCCAGTAGACAAATCTCCCCCGCTGCCGTCGACAAATCCACATCACCATCAGGGCTGCAATGAACTTGTCTTTTACTTGAATAAAGTCATACCGATTCTGCCGGGCCAGTCGAAAAACTTTCAGGTCATTCAGAAAACCATACAACTGATTGAGTAATGCGCTCCAGGCCCCCTTTGCCGAGTGTCGTTTTCCCACCCAGGCTTTACCACCTCCCCAAGGAGTCACAAAAGAACGCTCCGTAGGCTCTGAGGATTGCAACAACCAATCTATGCGATGCCCTCGCTCCACAAACTCTTCCTGAAACAGTGACTTCACATCCACCCGAAAAGGAGGAAACCGATCCGAGGAAAGAAACAAAAAATACAGTTTTTTCACCAAGATAGCACCACTACTTTCAAGCCTTTACCCCCAATTCAAAACGCATACCAACTTGCCGGAAACTCCCCTTTCTGTTCTTGAGGCAGTGTAAGGTATTGATTGGGAAAATATTTCCAAGACCCCAAACACAGAACGGCATGATATCCGCTGTATGCTAATATTACGCTGTCGGGCTGGCACCCTTTTCCACAGGCGCGACGAACCCCCTAGCCCCTACCCGACCGCCCATGTTAGTGATCGCCCTTTTGGAAAGCAACTATAGCGTAAGATAAGAAATATCGTATTATCGGAAGGAGCTTCAGGTTATATTGCAATTGGAAAAAGAACGAATCATCCGATAACAAGAATCAGGCATGCTACTCAAATAATATCGGACTTTGGCCACAAAACAGGACCACAACAAAAACCCCTCTTAAATCAATCGGTTAATAAAATGAAAACAATTTTCATATCTGGATTGCATCGTTCAGGAACGACCATATTAAACATGATTGTTGGTTCTCATCCTGACTGCATAGCGGTTGGTGAAGTTGCAAATGTGATAAGAGCTGGAGTGAAGCCCTCCTGGATCGAAAATCACTATCCGATATGTACATGTGGCCATTGTACCTTTTGGCCAAAGGTAATGGATGCCATCAATTTACAAAATCCTTCTAAACTTTCAGACAGATACCGGATATTTCTAGAGGTATTTGCAGAACGGTTTCCTGGCAAAATTGCTGTTGACAGCTCTAAAACCCTGGATGCATTGGACGCTCTACAAACCTGTTCCGAATGTTCGGTAATTCGCATTGTAAGAGACGTTCGCGGTTGGAATTATTCTAAAAAGGGGAAAATATCCCCCCGCATGATGATTGCTTGGTTACGAAGTAACAAGGCATTGGAAAACGCAATTAAAGATTACCACCCTATCAGTGTGGGATATGAGCCCATGGTATTCGATACTCGCACAACAGTAGAAAAGCTGTGCAAGAGGCTCTCCCTAGATTTTACAGAAGAGATGCTGGAACCTAATGTTTCCAAGCAACATATCCTGGTGGGTAATCCCATGCGAGTAAACAAGGAGCACCGAATTAAGTATGATTCTAGGTGGATGCAGAAACCCAGTCTTTGGCCAGTGCTGCTGAAACCGGTCATGGACTATAATGAAAAGCATGCCTATTCTTATCCTTGAAAACCCAAATAATGGTAAGAAGTGGCCCAATCGGAGCAATTAGACAACAAATGTGACAAATAGCACAGTATAACTTGGCCAGTATAGGTATTTTGGTTATATTTGGAAGAGCAAGGATTGCTATTTACTCAACACATAAAATGGAGGCTGCCCCAACCAACGGGCCTGGAATAGAGATTCGGACAACAGCAAAGTTGGCCAGACGCCATATATAGAGCTACCACATCAGCAAAAGTGTGAAACTTAAACTGCCTTTAAGAGAAAGAGCAGGATATCGCCAAAGCGAACTTTTCGGAACTTGAGCAATTTTCGGCTTTTGTTTGGCTTACAAAGTACAGGGAACGTACCATGATTTGCCATATGTGTTTGTTTCTATTGGAAAACCAACGCTGAGCGGCGGATTGGTTTTTATATCATAAATGGTCAGGATTATTGATAAGAGATGAAGCTTTCTCAAGAGAACTATCTACTATTCAACAGATTGGCGATAGTAAGCGCTTTCTTGCTGTTAACCGCATGTTTTGCCAATAACAATACGCCCATTGGAAGCCAAGGGGGAGTGGTTTCTGGTGAAGTAGAGTCCGGGACCTCGGGCGAAAACAGTAAAGATAAAGATGGGAAAATCGGGGGTGAAGGAGAGATCGCTAGTGAACAACTGGGCTCATTGGAAATCGAGATACTTAGTAAGAATCCCAAATACACTTTAAAAAAACTCAAAAAAGATAACCTCGTCTTCATCGATAGGCCCTACTTCTTCTCAGATATTTCCCAATATGAAGGCTATTGCACCCTCCAGACAGCCATGAATGACAAAAGAGCAGAAGAAATGGATTTTCTGAGATTCACCATTTCTCAACCAGCAACCGTTTATATAGGGTATGACACTCGCTGGCCCCTGCCGATGTGGCTCTCTGATTGGAGAGATACCGGAGATGAATTGATCATGGCTGACGACAATGCCAGATACTGGCCTTATCTAGAGCTTCGTCTGTTCAAGAAAGAGTTTCCCAAAGATGCCACCGTAGAACTGGGGGGGAATGGCGGTGCCGGTAGCATGTATGTCGTGCTCTTGGAGAGTGCCGGTGATAGCTGCTCCTTGAAAAATGACAGGCTTCTGGAGCTCTCTTGGTATCCAAATCAAGACAAGATAGATGGCTACAAGATTTATGTAGAGAAAGAGGCTAAGCTTACCCCCTTTCTCTCCATTGAATTGGATGAATTGGCAGATCCTCAAAATCCCTCTACCACCTTTCGTAGCTGGTCGGATCTCGGTATTACCGGCAATGAGGTTTGCTTCTCCATTAGTGCTTATCTGAACAATGTAGAATCTGATCTGTCTACCCTGAAATGCATTAATATTTAGCGCCGCCAGATTCAACAAGGAAACAATCGCTATGCGCTTTCCATTCACCCACATTGATAACCACTCTCGAAAGCCCCTCGGAACCGTTGTCCCTGTCTTGTTGGGCTCTGTCATCATTTTTCTTTCTACAGTCGCCCACGCTTCTCTAGTCAAATCAGGCTTTGAGACAGGTGAATTTGAGAGCTATGGTTGGCGAAAATCAGGGAACATTCCTAAAATCGTTCGCGCACCGGAACCTGTTTGCCGTGGGAGATTCGCCATAAAGTTCCCTTTAAATCGCAACAATGACAAGGTTTCCTATCGAACGGAGCTTGCCTTGGCGGGAAATGAGGCAGGAGTGCTGAAAAATCTTAAGTATGATGAAGATTATTGGCTTGGAATGAGCATTTTCCTCCCTTTGGGCTGGAAGCCGGATGAAAAATCCATCGATATTATGGCTCAGCTACATGGGGTACCTGATTTAGATCAGGGAGAGGTCTATAGAAACCCGATGTTCAACTTCTATGTTCGCGGCAATGAATGGTTTTTTATCACCAAACGTGATTCGAGGGCTGTTACCGCCAGAAGCCAAGCGGACATGAAATATGAAGAATACGGGTTTCAATCTCTTGGCAAAATCGAGACAGGGAAATGGACCAGCTTTGTTTTCCATTTCCGGCTTTCCTACCGAGAAGGAGAAGGTCGTATCGACGTATGGAAAAATGGAAAAAAAATTATTGATAACTATAAAAAAGGAGTAGGATTCAATGACAAAACGGGTCCCTACTGGAAGATAGGGAACTATAAGCCCGCATGGAAACCGGGGCACGAACCTACGGCAGTAACCCACAGGGTTCACTATGTAGATGAAGTTGCAATCGCCATGGGTGCAAATAGGTACAACGATGTGGCGTCTAGTTGCGGTAAGGGCTCTGCACCCCCCCCTCCAAAAGCCGACCCGGTACCGTCACCACCTCAACCTGCTCCAGATCCTGCAGATGAGCCTGTTCCTCCACCTGAACCGCCTTCCGAACCCAACGTTCGCAAGCCAGCCACTCCGGTAATCAAGAGTATTTTATTGAAATAGTGGCATGTGCTATATCCTCATTTGTCAAGCATTGCGGGTTAATGGCTTTGGAGAAGCAGCTCGATGATATATGGCCTAAACTCAGGAACCGGATAACGAAAGTGTCCTGCTATTTAATAGCGTCATTGGACAGAGAACTTTCATACCAAGCCATAAGCACAACCATCCCCTCATGTTAGAGTTATATAATAGAGTTGTTGTATCATATAAGATAAGATTTGCTCAGCACGATTAAAGATTCCAATAAAAGACCGACATAGAGAAAGGGTTGCTCCGATACTCGTCTCATTTCCTTCATATTAGAGACGGCAACCAATTACAAGATTGAATACCAAAGTAAAGTACTCTTTTGCTCAAGCCATCTTGCATAACTATTTGATTTATATAAATTTTATCATTATAGGAGGCGCTCTGTGAAAGCTGTGATACTAGCAGGTGGCTATGGAACCCGGCTGTCCGAAGAAACTGCCGTCCGGCCAAAGCCGATGGTAGAGATCGGAGGAAAACCGATGCTATGGCATATCATGAAGCTTTATTCAGCCCATGGCATCCAGGATTTTATTATCTGCTGTGGCTATAAAGGTTATGTAATAAAAGAGTATTTCGCCAACTATTTCCTCCACATGTCCGATGTTACCTTTGACATGGAACACAACAAGATGGAGGTCCACCAAAGCACCTCCGAGCCGTGGCGAGTAACGCTTGTGGATACCGGAACCGAAAGTGGTACAGGAGGACGGCTACGATATGTACGCGACTTCGTTGGCAATGAGGAGTTCTGCTTCACTTATGGGGACGGCATCTCCAACGTTGATATCACCCAATTGATAGCCTTTCACCGCTCTCATGACGGACTGGTAACGCTCACCACCGTCCAACCCGCCCATCGCTATGGCACACTGAAGATGGAGGGAGATCGGGTGACCAACTTCATTGAGAAGGCTGCCAACGGGGGTTGGATAAACGGGGGATTTTTCGTACTGTCTCCAAAAGTAATCGACTACATCGAGGATGACAGGACCATGTGGGAAGCCAAGCCAATGCAACAGCTGGTCAGGGAGGGCCAGGTTCGAGCCTTCATCCACCAAGGATTCTGGCATTCAATGGACACCATGCGTGATAAAAGAACCCTAGAGGAGCTATGGAACTCCGGTCAAGCACCTTGGAAAATCTGGTAGATTGGCCCGGGCAAACATATCCGACAACAACAAGAGGGCAGTGACATGGTAGCAGCAACGGGCACCTGTCGATTTTGTAACACTCCTTTGATGCATACCTTTGTGGACTTGGGGATGTCTCCTGTCTCCAATGCCTACGTCAAAGAGGAAAATCTTAATAGTGTAGAGGACTTCTATCCACTGCATGTCTATGTCTGTGATCGGTGCCTTCTGGTCCAGCTAGAGGCATTTCAGGCTCGTGATGAGATCTTCAATGACGAATACGCTTACTTTTCTTCTTATTCAAAGAGTTGGCTGGAACATGCCCGCAACTACTCACTGATGATGATGGAACGGTTCGGCTACGACACGGATTCCCTAGTGGTGGAAATTGCGAGCAATGACGGTTACTTGTTGAAAAATTTCGTGGAAAAAGCAATCCCGGTATTAGGGATCGAACCAGCGGAAAATTGCGCCCGAGCAGCGGAGGAGGTCGGGGTGCGCACACTGGTCAAGTTCTTCGGTGTAGACACTGCCAACGAGCTGGTCGCCAAAGGATTCCGCGCCGATCTGTTAATCGGCAACAATGTATTGGCACACGTGCCGGATATCAACGACTTCGTTTCCGGCCAGAAAATCATCCTGGCCGACTCCGGAGTAATCACTATGGAGTTCCCGCATCTGATGCGGCTCATGGCGCAGAACCAGTTCGATACCATCTATCACGAGCATTTCTCCTATCTCTCATTGCTGGCTGTAGAGAAGATCTTTGCCACCCATGGGTTGGTCATTTTCGATGTGGACGAACTTCCCACTCATGGTGGCTCGCTACGCATCTATGCCCGCCACGAGTCAGACACCGGCAAGCCGGTAAGCGAACAGGTCATCCTGCTACGAGAACAGGAAGAAAAGGCCGGATTGAAAGAAATCTCCACCTACACAAAATTTGGGGAGCAAGTGAAACGAACCAAATGGAAACTGCTAGAATTCCTTATCGAAGCCAAGCGCGCAGGCAAAACCATCGTCGGCTACGGGGCGCCCGCCAAGGGAAACACCCTGCTGAACTACTGTGGTATCCGAAACGATTTTCTGGAGTACACAGTCGACCTCAACCCACACAAGCAAGGTAAATATCTCCCCGGCACTCATCTGCCCATTTATAGTCCAGAGGCGATCACCGAGACGAAGCCCGACTACCTGCTCATCCTTCCCTGGAATCTAAAGGAGGAGATCATGGAACAGATGGCCCATATCCGTTCCTGGGGAGGACAGTTCGTGGTTCCCATCCCGGAGGTTGAAATCTATCCATGAGGTTCATTGAGACCCCGCTCGGAGGGGCCTTCATTATCAACATCCAACCGCTGGAGGATGAGCGCGGGATGTTTGCGCGAACCTGGTGCGAAAAGGAATTTCGTAAACACGGATTGAGTACCGAAATCAAACAGTGCAACATCTCATACAACCGGCAACGCGGCACATTGCGAGGTATGCACTTTCAACGCCCTCCCCATGGAGAAGTCAAGCTAGTCCGGTGTACCCGTGGTGCCATCCATGACGTCATCATCGACTTGCGCCCGGAATCTCCGACCTACAAACAGAGTTTCGGAATCCGGCTGACCGAGTGGAATCGAACCATGCTCTATATCCCAGAGGGATTCGCCCACGGATTCCAAACCCTGGAAGATGACTGTGAGATCTTCTACCAAATGTCCACTTATTATCATCCCGAAGCCGCCGCCGGGGTACGCTGGAATGATCCCGCATTTGGTATTGAATGGCCACCAACTGACGAAAGGATCATTTCTGAGAAGGATGCCAACCTGCCCGATTTTCATGAAGGAATCCTTTTTCTATGATCGATTTGCTGCAGAATGAAGCCGAGTTGAAGCTGCACGGCCAGGAAATGTACGACCTGATTCGTGAACTCTACCCCATCTGCCGCAGTATCACTGGCAATGGTGTCCGGCAGACACTGGAGATCATTGGGCGCTCTATCCCTCTGAATCGTCATGAAGTTCCTACTGGCACTCCGGTTTTCGACTGGACAGTGCCGAAAGAGTGGAACGTCAATGACGCCTATATAGCTAACAGCCGTGGTGAACGGGTTATCGATTTCAAGCGGCACAACCTGCACCTCCTAAACTACAGTATTCCAGTAAATCTGACCCTTGGCTTGGAGGAACTGAAAAAACATCTCTACACCTTGCCCGAGCATCCGGACTGGATCCCCTACCGAACCTCCTATTACCGTGAAAACTGGGGATTCTGCCTCAGCCACAACCAGTTGGAATCCCTGCCAGAAGATCAATATCAAGTGGTCATTGATACTACCCTGACGGAAGGCGCACTCACATACGGCGAATATTTCATTCCGGGTGAAACAGAAGAAGAGGTGTTGCTTTCGTGCCATATTTGCCACCCGTCCCTGTGTAACGACAATCTTTCAGGAATTGCCTTGATGACACAGCTGGCCCAGGCATTGAAAGGAAAGCGGCTCCGATATGGTTACCGGCTCCTGTTCATTCCAGGCACTATCGGTTCCATAACTTGGCTTGCCCGTAACGAGGAGCGGGCAAAACGAATCCGGCACGGACTAGTGGTGGTCTGCGTGGGAGACAAAGGCAAATTCACCTACAAACGCAGCCGTCGCGGTGACGCTACCATCGACCGGGCGGTGGAGCTTATCCTGCGTCACGAGCAAAAGGCTTTTAAGATAGTGGATTTCTATCCTTACGGATACGACGAACGCCAATACTGTTCTCCAGGCTTCGACCTTCCGGTAGGCAGTCTCTCGCGAAGCAGCCATGGTAGCTATCCGGAATATCACACTTCGGCAGACGACCTGAATCTGGTCAAACCCAACAACCTGGCGGAATCCCTCAACATCTATCTGCAGGTGATTGACTTGCTGGAAAACGACTTAACCTATCTCAACCGCAATCCCAAATGCGAACCTCAGTTGGGGAAAAGAGGGCTCTACCGTGCCGTTGGTGCCGCGGCACATCAGGGCTTTGACGAAATGTCTCTACTCTGGGTGCTCAACCTGTCCGATGGACGACACTCTCTTTTGGATATCGCCGAGCGTGCCCAAACACCATTTCGGCAGATCAAGGCAGCTGCTCTCGCATTGCTCGAGGCCGATCTATTGGAGCCCCTCAAAGGAGCAGTGCAAGATGAATGAGCCGCGCAACCTTCCATTCCAAACAGCGCTGGTCACTGGCGCCAGCGGTTTCATCGGCTCCGCCCTTGCCCGCCGGCTTACAGAGATGGGCGTAACCGTCACCGGTGTCGCCACCCGATCACGAGATGGACTGGACCCGACATTGCGATGGACATTTGGTGATCTGGCAGATTCCCGTTACGTGGCACAACTACTCGACCAGAATAAACCAGAAGTAATCTTCCACCTCGCCAGTTACGTCAAGGGCACCCGGGATAGAGAAGCGATGCTTCCTGCCTTCCACAGCAACCTGGAAAGCACTGTCAACCTGCTCACCCTGGCCCAATATCCGGAGTGCCGTCGTATTGTGCTCACTGGCTCCCTTGAAGAACCGGAAGGAGAAGACCCTATTCCGTCTTCACCCTACGCCGCCGCCAAATGGGCTGCAAGCGGCTACGCTCGCATGTTCCATGCCCTTTACGATACCCCGGTGGTCATCGCTCGATTATTCATGGTCTACGGCCCCGATCAGAAAGATGTCAACAAACTCATCCCTTATGTTATCCGCTCCTTTCTTGCCGGGGAAACACCCAGTCTCTCCAGTGGGGTTCGTCAAGTGGATTGGATCTATGTGGACGATGTGGTGGATGGTTACCTGGCTTTGGCGGCCGCATCGGGGATAGAGGGTGAAACGCTCGACATCGGTTCCGGCACGCTTGTCACTATCCGAGAAGTGGTGGAAGAGATCCGCAAACAGATGAACCCTGCAGTGATCTTGCCATGGGGCTCCATGCAAGACCGCCCCATGGAGCGTATTCGCATGGCAGATGTCGAAAGCACAATGCGGAAAATCGGCTGGCAACCGAAAACTTCCCTACGAGACGGACTGGCGCAGACTATCGCCTGGTATCGAAAAAATGCTCAAAGAGCCGAACGATGATCAAATCTTACACTGGTAAAAACCTGATCTTCATCATTTCACAACCCCGTTCTGGTTCAACACTGCTGCAGCGGGTTCTCGCCGGACACCCGGAAATCCAGACCTCAGCAGAAACCTGGCTAATGCTCCACCCCGTCTATGGTCTGCGCAAATCGGGCATAGAAACCGAATACGGAGCTGCATTTGCGGCCCAAGGAGTCACGGAGTTCATCGACAATTATGCCAGCAATCCAAAAATCTATAATGAAGCAATCCGTGCTTGGGCCAAAACTATCTATGAAGATGCTTTGGCAAAAGAGGGAAAACACTATTTTCTAGATAAAACCCCCCGTTATTTTTTCATCATCCCTGAACTTTATCGCCTTTTTCCGGATGCCAAGTTTATCTTCTTGATACGCAACCCAATGGCGGTGCTCGCCTCGGAACTTTCCACTTATGTAAAAGGGAATTGGCCAATTCTGGGCATTTTCCAGCCGGATCTGTTGTTGGCTCCCCGCCTGATTATCGAGGGCATCGAACATCTGGGAAAAAACGCCATCACCATACACTATGAGCAGTTTGTCTCTCAACCAGACAAGAACATTGCCAGGCTCTGCGAGCAACTTGACATAACCTACCACGACACCATGCTCGACTATAGTCGAACGCCGGCACCCAAAGGGAAGATGAACGACCCGGTTGGGATTCATCAACACTCTCGCCCGAGCACCACCAGTATTGATAAATGGAAACGTCTATCAGAAGATGCTCAGTCCCGTCATTTCGCTCTCTCCTATCTCGAAAGCCTGGGGCCTGATATCATCGAAAAATTGGGCTACTCTTTTACAAAAATTCGAAGTGAAATCGAAAGGCCGGGGACCGGGTCCGTATCGAAAAAATCTCTTTTCCCTTGGAGCATCGCCATCCGGCAGGAAAAAGAGTGGACAGTTCGCGAGCGTTTCTTTGCCGACAGGTATTTTGCCATGAAGGAGAAAGGAACCCTCAAGGGAACGCTCCTCGCTCTCAGAAAAAATTTCAGACGTATCCGGAGAGAGCTATCAAAACAATTTTCACTGCCCTCCCCTCCGGACTATCATCGGTAGTCATGGAGAATGCTGCTTCAGACATGTTATCCAACAGCATCCTGGTGGTGGCCCACCCGGATGACGAAGTCCTGTGGTTCAGCTCCATCTTGGACAAGGTAGATGAGATCCTGTTTTGTTTCAATGATTATCCGGCGCTACCTGCCCTCGGCAAAGGCAGAGAAAAGGTGCTGGCAGACTATCCCCTGCCCAACACCTCTAGCCTGAAGATCGAGGAAAGCGGATCCTTCAGTGGGGCAGATTGGGAAAATCCGTCAGTGTCCTCATATGGTATGGAAATCATCCATGGAAAAAAGATAAAACGACGATACCAGGATAACTTTTATCTTCTAAGGCAACGGCTAGAAAAACACTTGCAATCCCGCGACAACGTCATCACCCACAACCCTTGGGGAGAGTATGGCCATGAAGACCATGTCCAGGTCTATCGAGCCATCGAGTCCCTGAAAAAAAAGCTTTCATTCCGCCTTTGGTGCTCCAACTATGCCAGCAATCGTTCCATCTCCCTCATGTTCCGGTACTTTTCGGGATTCAACACCCCCTATCAGATGTTTTCCACGAATCCCGAGCTTACCACTTCGCTCATCGATCTCTATCGCAAGCACAACTGCTGGACCTGGTATGGAGATTTCCAATGGTTCGATACAGAGTGTTTTCTCGAAGCCGCCCATTTTCCCCATGATGAAGAGAAGCACGGCCGGCTCTTTCCTATCAACATGCTGAAAACCGACTTTCCTGATCGCCCCTGGCAACCGCCGGGAAAATTCACGACAATGAAAACCCAGCTTCGGCGTCGTCTGACGCGTTATTTATCATAGATACATAGCCATGATGCTGCCGAGAAAAATCCAGCGAGCCCTCTGCCGTCGTCTCTGTCGGTCAAACGGTGATTTTCCTCTGCAGGCCGTCTCCCTGTCACCTACGGGAAAACCCGTCGGCAACATCCTGCTCTCTTTCATCATCGAGCCCTTTTTGCGCCAGCCCGGTGAACCCATCTCCCACGATCACACCCATGACTGGGAATCCTGGCAGATGGCCCAGAGCTTCATGGACAAAGGCTACGCCGTAGATGTCATTGACTACCGAAACCACCGTTTTAAGCCTGATAAACGGTACGATTTCTTCATATCGGCACGGACCAATCTTGAATCCATTGCAAAGCGGCTGAACGACGATTGCATCAAGGTGGCACACCTGGACACCGCCCACTGGTTGTTCAACAACCATGCCGCGTACACGCGACTGCTGGATCTGCAACAACGACGTGGCGTTACCCTGACTAACATCAAGATGGTGGAACCCAACCGGGCCATTGAAGTGGCGGACTTGGCCACCATATTGGGGAACCGGTTTACCATGGAAACCTACTCCTATGCCGGCAAGGAAATCCACCGAATTCCCATCTCCACCCCGACCCTTTATCCCTGGGACGACGAAAAGGATTTCGACCGCTGCCGCAACAACTACCTCTGGTTCGGCAGTTCGGGATTCGTCCACAAAGGTCTGGACCGGGTATTGGAAGCCTTTGCCACCATGCCAGCGCATCGCTTGACCGTCTGCGGTCCACTGGAGAGCGAACGTGCATTTGTCGAGGCCTATCGGAAGGAGCTGTTTGAAACCCCCAACATCGAAACTGTTGGATGGATAGACATCAACGGGCCCGAATTCCGGAAGCTGGCCCGGAACACCGTCGGACTAATCTACCCCAGTTGTGCCGAAGGAGGTGGCGGCAGTGCCATCACTTGCATGCACGCAGGGCTCATTCCCCTGGTCACCCATGAAACCAGCGTAGACATCGGTGAGGGAGGAATCCTGTTACACGATGCCGCAATCCCCACTATACAGGATGCCGTGGAATCCCTTTCAACACTTCCAGCAGGGCAGCTGAAGCAACGGGCCCGACAAGCCTGGGAAACTGCCCGCCAACGGCATACTCGGGAGATCTTTGCCAGGCACTTTGATGCCTTCATAACGGAAGTCCTGGGAAAATGCGTTTGACGAAAAAATCCCGTTTTGTGAAATGGCTCCCATATCCAAACTTGACTTCATCATCCGTTTTGGGGAATATGAAATACTACTAATCAAGCCTGGCATGGAAAAAAGCAGGCAAAGATTTTCTTGACCTGTTAAAGATTTTTCTCCCCCGTCCGACAATTGGGATATTTGTGATATTTGATAGTGGGGAAACCATTCCCACGCGTTTCTGTTCACCAGGAGGTAGACTATGATGCGATTGTATAGCAGCAAACTGTTGCTGCTCGGAACAGCAGCGACTCTGCTGGTCGGCTGCGGTGGCGGCGGAGGGGGTGGCGGCGGAGATGACGCTGATCCCCCTCAGGCTGTGAACGACTTCGCCACCGTCAAAGAAGATAGTTCGGTTACCATTGACGTAACCGCCAACGACACGCTCACCGACAGTGACGAAACCATAGATAAAAACTCGGTTACCATCAAGACCCAGCCAACCCATGGTTCGGCAGCGGTCCAGACCGATGGAAGCGGCACCGTCGTCTATACTCCAGATGCCGATTATTATGGCAGCGACAGCTTCACCTATACCGTCAAGGATAGCGAAGGAGAGGTTTCTAACGAAGCAACTGTAACGATCACCATAGAGGGCGTATCCGATGGCCCCCCAACGGCCGAGGATGACAACGCCACTACCAATGAGGGCTCCCCGGTCGATATTGATGTCACTGCCAATGATACCGATCCCGATGGCAATAACACCATCGACAAGTCATCCGTTACGATTACTCAACCAGCTAACGGTTCTGCGGCAGTGAACACCACTACGGGAGTTGTTACATATACGCCTAACTCTGGCTTTAACGGAACAGACACCTTTACCTATACAGTAAAGGATGATACGGGTGGCACATCCAACAGTGCAACGGTTACCGTTACCGTTAACGCTGTCGATTCAGGAGGACCGACGGCTGTCGATGACGCTACCAATACGCTGGAAGACACTCCTGTCAATATTGATGTAACGGCAAATGATACCGATCCAGATGGTAACGACACTATTGACAAGACAACCGTCACCATTGTCAGTAACCCTTCTGGAGGTACAGTCACTGCCAACCCCGATGGAACAATAGATTACATTCCAAATGCAAACTTCTTTGGCACCGATACCTTTACCTACACCGTCAAAGATAACAGTGGAAATGTTTCCAACCCTGCCACCGTCACAGTGACAGTTACTGCCGTAGCATCAGGCAGCAATTGGGACGAAGCGGAGTGGGATAAGGGGAAATGGGCTGACTAAGCTACCTAAACACTCCAA
>CAZKYF010000034.1:0-39234 GCA_964557025.1 uncultured Chromatiales bacterium
GAAGTGGAGACGATTACGCGGTTTCGATTACCTGGCGAAGGTGGTAACCGGAATCAAATTCAAGGATGGTGTCGAGGTAACAGAGGTCGATCAGGTCGCCGCTTGACTCAATCTGCGAAACACCAGATTTGACAATAACTCTGATGCCCCTGGCGGCCAGCTCTCTGGGCAGACGGGTCTGGTGGGTGGCAAACTGGCGTTCACAGCGCCCCCGGGCCTGTGGGGAATAGGATGGAATCATTTCGATGCCGAGCTGGGCCATGGCCCGCCCGAACTGGGTGAGGTTGTGCTTGTCCACCTTGCCGCCGGCCTTTGGGGTATGCCAGTAGTGGCTGCCTCGGTCGGTGTAGAGGCTCGAGGGCAGCCCCTGGGTGGAAATCACCTCCTGCATGGCCCGGAAGCTGGAGGCGGTGCCTTCCTCCTCGATGAAGAACATCGAGTAGTGCTCGGAGGTGGCATCGTCGAGGGTGATGATCAGATCCCAGTGGTGCCCGGGCACCCACTCGTGGGTGGAACCGTCCTGGTGGAGCATCATTCCGGCCATGGGTGCCCGTTCCCGGCGCCGCCGGTGCTTGCCCTTGCCGGCGGCCTTTTGGACCAGCCCGGCCTTCTGCAGGGTGTTGCGTACCCAGGTGTAGCTGCGCGTTCCCTTGTGGTGGTCCCGGTAGAAGCGGTAGAAGTGCTTGATGGACCAGCCGTCATAGCGTTCCTTGTAAAGCGTTTCCAGGCGCAATACCTCATCCACCGGCGCCTTGCGGTGGGATACCTGGCTCAAGCGCTTGTCGATGAGACCGTCCAGGCCCTCTTCCTCGTAGCGGTCGATGTAGCGGCGGAAGGTACGGGTGCACACCCCCAGCAACTGGGCCGCCTCCTCCTGGGTCAGGCGTTTCTCCGTCCAGGCGCCATAGGCTTCTTCAAATCGCATTTTCCGGATCTCCTGTAGCAATTCTGTCGGTTTCATCGCTCACCTCCTGGGTGAGAATGAAACCGGACAGATCATGTGCTACAAGTCCGGACAGTTTATGTGCTGCTAACAGTCAGGGAGAGAGAGCAAGTTGGCGGGCAATCAGAACGATGGGATGAACCACTTCCATCGGTATCTTTCTTTCCCGCAGTCCGGCCTGAAAATGAAGTGCGCAGCCAATATTGCTGGTAACCAGCAGGCTGGCCTGCAGCGAGGAGAGGGCATCCAGTTTTGACATAAGTAGCGTGTCAGCGATGCCGGGGTGGCGTAACAGGTAATCTCCAGCGGCGCCACAACATTGGGTGCTATCAGGCAAGGAAACAACGGTCAGCCTGGGAATCCTTCCTAGTAATGTAAAGACGGTCTCCGGTTGTTGGCGCCGATGCTGCAGGCTACAGGGTGTATGGACTGCCGCAGTCTCGTCCAATGGTTTGAGTCGCAGTTTTGCGGGCCAGGGGATGCCGCTGATAAATTGGCTGATTTCGCGGACCTTCGCCGAGAAACATTCCGCCAGGGAACGTTCCTTGTCTTTGAGTTCCGGGAGTGAGGGAGTTTCTATCAACCGGATGCCGCAACCACTGGTCACGTAGATGATGGCGTCCAGCCTTTCTGCCCGAAAGGCCTCGATGTTGGAAAGCGCAAGCCGCCTTGCTTCCTGGGGGAGTCCTTCACGAAGATGGAGTGCGCCGCAACAGGTTTGTTTTTCGGGTAGGGTCACAGAGTAGCCGAGGTGAGTCAACACTGTGATGGCAGCCTGCAATGTGGCTTCATCCAGAATCTTGCCGGTGCAGCCGGTGAATAGGGCAACCTGACCACGCTTTTTACCGATTGCTGGATAATCCTTGTGCCAAATATGTCGGGGAGGAAGGGCAGGTAGCAATTGCTCTTGTCTTTTTACCCCCAAGGCCTTGGGCAGGCCTAGTGCGCGGGCTGCTTTCTGCAGCCCGCTCTGCTGATAGAAGCGTAGGAGCGGGCGCCACCGTTCCAGACGATGAATCTCTTTCAGCGGAGTCTCCCGGGTCAACGCCGAGCGGCTTGTTTCCCCTTTTTGCTTTGCCATCGCACGAGCCGCGTCGATCAATTTCCCATAAGGGACTTCTGCTGGACAGGCGATCTCACAGGCCCGGCATGTAAGGCAATGGTCAAGATGTGTCATCAAGCGGGCCGTCATCGGGATTTCACCCCTTGCTACGGCTCGCATTAGTGCGATCCGGCCTCGGGGAGACTCGCTCTCTTGATTATAGAGTCGATAAGTAGGGCAATGGGGCAGGCACAAGCCGCACATGACACAGCGATCTGCATCTTCGAGGGGGAATTGTTCGGATAGGGTCTCAGCCATAGGTGGGGGATAGTACAAGAGAATGGTGGAGTTGTCTTGGAGAGTAAAATTCATTTAACCTTGCGTCCCACTGAGTTTGTGGAGAAGATTCCATGGAGCAAAGTTATTACCAATATCACCTATTCTTTTGTGTCAACAAGCGTAGTGACGGGAGCCCGTGCTGCGGAAATTTCCCGGCGCTGGAGTCTCGGGATTATGCCAAGCAGCGGGTCAAGGCCCTTGGCGATACCATTCAGGGTAATGTGCGGGTAAATGTCGCGGGGTGCATGAATCGCTGCGCAGAGGGCCCGGTGCTGGTGATCTATCCTGAAGCGATCTGGTACCGCTATGGGTCCCTCGAAGATATCGAAGAGATCATTTCCGAGCACCTTGTTAACGGGCGGATTGTGGAACGGCTCCGGCTCAAATGAATCAGGAGTTCGATCTCTCCCGTATCCGGGAACGTCATCTCTATGATGGCCTGGAAGAGGGGCCATGTATCGGAGAGGAGCTGCTTCTCAAAGGACCGGCGGGTAATATTGAGGCATCGACCTCTTATCCTGCAACGATGGCAAAGGATTTCGCAGTTGCCGTCATCTGTCACCCCCATCCGCTTTATGGGGGCAGCATGGCTAACAAGGTAGTGCATACGCTCTCCGAAGCTTTCAATGGCATGGGTGTTCCCACGTTGCGCTTTAACTTCCGAGGAGTGGGTCGTAGTGAGGGAGAATATGGGCAAGGGATTGGCGAGGCAGAAGATCTGGTAGCTGTGAGTCGCTGGTTGCAAAAACGCCATCCTGCCGCACCTTTGTGGCTGAGCGGTTTCTCTTTCGGTGCCTATGTGGTGATGCGTGCACAGGCCCGGCTGGAGTCAAGCCGTCTGTTGCTTGTGGCACCTCCGGTTTCTCTGTTTGAATTTGAATCCCTGCCACCGGTGGCCGTGCCGTGGTTTGTGATCCAGGGGGGGCGTGATGAAATTGTCGATCCGAAAGTGGTCCAGGAGTGGGTTCGGCGGCAACCTCGTCGACCCCTATTCCGGCTCATGGGCGACGCTGATCACTTTTTCCATGGCCGAATGAACCAGTTGCGCCGTGCTGTTGAGCAGGCTTGGTTTCGGTTGCGCTGAAGCGCCCATCTGAACAGCATCGGGATATGACGTGTGGTCTTTGAACAACATAATTGGTTGATTTCCAATAATTATATTTGAATAGCGTAAAGTGCTTTGTTAGTATCAAGGTGTCTGGGCGCTTATTGGTCCAGATTTCCGATTGATCCTGCCGACGTCTCTGTTATTGTTCAGGTATTTTCTTTTTCTAATCCACTAAACGGAAAAGCCTGCTGCACCGCCGGTTGTGACAATCGGGATTCCCCTTGAGTGGTATTACTCTGCGCGGCTCTCCTGTCGCGCTTTTTTTTATTTCTTTATTGACACATTCCTCTTGTGAACATGCAGTTAAGGGTGGACCCCTATGGCAAGGACAACTTGTTCATTGCAATGAATGACCGACGGCTGTGTAGCACAAACCGTGGATGGATGACCATCCTTATGGGCTGCAGGAGCAGCTGAACATCATCTGAGAGCGGGGCCAAACCTTGACCTAATGGGAACTTTGTATGAAACTACCGCGCTTGACTATATGGGTATATGGGTATTCTGATTCTGTCGGTAACGAGTGCTGCGGCTCTGATGTTCATGAATCAGGGTAATGGGGCACAAGAGATTTCGATAACGATATAACCCAGGTATTAATCGGGAGACGATGACTATGAGTGCAGACGCTGTTGATACCAGCAAGCGCCGCTTCCTGACTGCAGCCACTTCGGTGGTCGGAGCAGTGGGAACGGCGTATCTGTTGGTTCCTTTCATATCTGCCTGGAATCCCAGCGCCAAGGCCAGGGCCGCCGGTGCGCCGGTGGAGGCGGATATCAGTAAACTGGAGCCTGGACAGATGATGACCGTCGAGTGGCGTGGTAAACCTATCTGGATCGTGCGCCGCACCGAACAGAATCTAAAAGACCTGGCGACCCTCAACGATCAACTGCTGGACCCCAACTCGGAAATGCCGCAGCAGCCGGAGTACTGTAAGAACGAATACCGTTCACGTAAACCAGAATATCTGGTTGCGGTAGGTATCTGCACTCATCTTGGCTGTTCTCCCACCTATCGACCGGAAATTGCACCGGCAGATTTGGGGCCGGAGTGGAAGGGGGGTTATTTCTGCCCTTGCCATGGTTCCCGGTTCGACCTGGCGGCCCGCGTCTACAAGGGGGTGCCAGCGCCAAAGAATATGGAGATTCCTCCTTACTATTATCTGTCTGAAACCCGAGTGCTGGTTGGCGAAGATGGGGAGGCTGCCTGAAAATGAGCTTACTATCCTGGATTGATGAACGCTATCCGTTGACCAAGGTGTGGAATGAGCACCTGGCTCAATACTATGCGCCGAAGAATTTTAATTTCTGGTATTTCTTTGGTTCCCTGGCGATGCTGGTACTGGTCAATCAGATCCTGACCGGTGTCTGGCTGGCAATGAGTTACAAGCCTGATGCCAATCTGGCATTCGGCTCCGTTGAATACATCATGCGTGATGTTAACTGGGGGTGGCTAATCCGTTACATGCACTCCACGGGCGCCTCCGCCTTTTTCATTGTGATCTATCTGCACATGTTCCGCGGCCTAATCTATGGTTCCTACCGACAGCCTCGTGAATTGCTGTGGATTATCGGCGTGATCATCTATGTGTTGATGATGGCCACGGCATTCATGGGTTATCTGCTGCCGTGGGGGCAGATGTCTTTCTGGGGGGCGCAGGTTATCGTTAACCTGTTTACCGCTATCCCGGTCATCGGCGAAGATCTGGGGGTTTGGATCCGTGGTGACTACGTTATATCTGATGCCACCCTGAACCGCTTCTTTGCGTTACACTTCCTGCTGCCGTTTATCCTGGCGGCCGTCGTGTTTGTCCATATCGTTGCGCTGCACAAAGTGGGGTCCAATAATCCGGACGGCATCGAGATCAAGAAGGGACCGAAAGGGAACCGGTGGAGTAAAACTGCACCAGCAGATGGCATTCCTTTCCATCCTTATTACTCGGTGAAGGATATCGTCGGCGTGGTTGGCTTCCTGTTCTTGTTTGCATTGGTGATCTTCTATGCGCCGGAGATGGGCGGTTTCTTCCTGGAGTATCCGAACTTTGAACCGGCAAACCCCATGAAGACACCTGAGCATATCGCGCCAGTGTGGTACTTCACTCCGTTCTACGCTATCTTGCGTGCCGTTCCTTCGATCGGTGGTTCTGCATTCCCGGGGGTTGTGGCCATGGGTGCATCCATCGTGGTCTTCTTTTTCTTGCCTTGGCTGGATCGCAGCCCGGTGAAGTCGATTCGTTACAAGGGGCCCATCTTCAAGGCCTGGATTGCCATCTTTGTGATCTGCTTCGTCGTGCTGGGGTATCTCGGGGTTCAGCCTGCAACTCCAGGCAAGACCTTGCT
Source organism: uncultured Chromatiales bacterium (assembly GCA_964557025.1). GTDB lineage: Bacteria > Pseudomonadota > Gammaproteobacteria > Thiohalospirales > Thiohalospiraceae > DRMK01. Next base: position 5,772 of record CAZKYF010000034.1, read on the forward strand.
GGCCCAGATCTGCACGGTGCTCTATTTCGCATTCTTCCTGCTGATGCCGATCTACAGCAAGATGGATAAGACGAAGCCTGTTCCAGAGAGGGTGACGCAATGAGAAAGCTGATTACACTGTTTCTGTTGGCTATAGTGCCTGCCCTTGGTCTGGCGGCTGGAGGACATGTTCACCTGGATCACGCCGATATCGATCCGACCGATCAGGCATCCCTGCAAAGGGGGGCGAAGTTTTTCGTCAACTACTGCATGGGTTGCCACTCGGCCAAGTACCAGCGCTACAATCGCATGGCGCAGGATATCGGGCTGACCGACGAGCAGGTGAAGAACAATCTCATGTTTACTACCGACAAGATCGGTGACACCATGGAAATTGCCATGAGTTCGGCGGATGCCAACAAGTTCTTTGGTACCACGCCACCGGACCTCAGTCTTATTGCCCGCTCGAGGGGTGTAGACTGGCTTTACACCTATCTGCGCAGTTTCTATATCGATGAGTCGCGGCCTACCGGTGTAAACAACGTGGTATTCAAGGATGTCGGCATGCCGCACGTGATGTGGGATTTGCAAGGATGGCAGAAAGCAATCTTCAAGGAGGACGAGCATGGTGGTGAGCCGGTGTTTGAGCGTTTTGAACTCGTGAAGCCTGGCTCAATGACTCCGGAACAGTTTGATGGGGCTATCCGTGATCTGGTTAACTTCCTGGATTACGTGGGAGAGCCCTACAAGCTGGAGAGACAGCGTCTGGGGGTCAAGGTATTGCTGTTCCTCGCCTTCTTCTTCGTACTGGCCTACCTGCTGAAGAAGGAGTACTGGAAGGACGTTCACTAAAAATAGTGGTGTGGTCAGTGAACCTTGGTTCTGAGACAAGCAAAGGGGGGGCAGCCCCCCTTTGCTTTTCCCGTTGTGAAATCTGGGGAATGTGAGCTAGGAGCGGCTGAATTTTGCAGCGAGAGGATTTGAAAAGAATTCCGGGGAATGCCTCGGCTGCAAAGAAGAGCTGTTCACGGTAGATGATGTATATGCAAGGAGAATCGTTGAGATGGCGGTGATTGCCAATCGGCGTACGACAATGACCCTGTTTTCCGGCGGTACGGATGTCGATAGCCATCGGGTGCGTATCGTGCTGTCGGAAAAGGCTATCAACGTGGACATCATCGATGTGAATCCGGATGAACTACCGGAAGATCTCATCGATTTGAATCCCTACAACACGGTACCGACGCTGGTGGATCGGGAGCTGGTATTGTTTGAACCGGCGGTGATCGTAGAGTATCTGGACGAGCGCTTTCCCCATCCTCCACTGATGGCGGTGGATCCGGTATCGCGGGCTCAAAGCCGACTGATGTTTCATCGAATCCGAACTGATTGGGACAATCTGGTGGAAAGCCTTTCGACGGGAAACGACAAATCTGCAGCCAAGAAGCGCAAGGAACTACGTGATGGTCTGACCGCTATTTCCCCACTGTTCGAGAGGCAGCCGTATTTCCTCAGCGACGAATATTCGCTGGTGGATTGCGCTATCGCTCCTCTGCTGTGGCGGCTCCCCTCTCTCGGTATCACCCTCCCTCCACAGGCAAAACCGCTACTTGAATATGCCAATCGTTTATTCGAGCGAGAGAGCTTTCAGAAGAGCCTGACAGATGCCGAGTGGGAGATGCGAAAATAGATCTGTTTCGGAAGAGCGTTAAGACACCATCGACCGCCTGGAGAATAGATGACATCAAGCAGACCTTATCTGATTCGGGCGATGTATGACTGGATCGTGGACAATGATATGACGCCATACCTGCTGGTGGATGCGGCGAAGGATGAAGTCGTTGTTCCGCGCCAATACGTGGAGAACGGGAGGATTATTCTGAACATCGCGCCCAGCGCTGTGAACTCCCTTTCATTGGGGAATGAGGAGATCACGTTCAAGGCCCGGTTCGGAGGGGCTGCGATGGAGGTGATGTTGCCCGTGTCGGCCGTGATGGCCATCTATGCGCGAGAAAATGGTCAGGGCATGATGTTCAGCGAGAGTGATGAGGGGGGCGGTGGCGATGAGAATTCACCCCAATCTCCTTCTCCCGGAAAGCCGGCTCCATCCCGTTCCCATCTGAAGGTAATCAAGTAATCCCCAGTCTCGGTCAGCCGGATTGGGATCCAGGAAACAGTTTGCCCGGGTTCAGGATTCCATTGGGATCGAATTGGCGTTTGAGCTGCCGCATCAATTCGAGCTCTGTTGAGCCGATTTCTTTGGTGATATAGGGGGTTTTTTCGATTCCGATACCATGTTCACCGCTAATCGTTCCATCCAGTTCGAGGACCAGTGTGAACAACCCCTCGAGGCAATGCTCTGCTCGCACGAGCTGCGCCTTGTCTTCCGGATCAATTAGCAGGTTAACGTGGATATTGCCATTTCCGGCGTGTCCAAAGTTGATGATAGTAATCTGATGCTGGCGGCCTAGCCGATCCAGGCGGTCGATGAACTCCGCCATCCGTGAGACCGGCACGACCACATCTTCGTTGATCTTCTTGGGTGCTACCTTACGCAGTGCGGGGGAGAGCGCCTTGCGCATCGCCCATAAGGCGTCGATTTCCTCTCGAGTGTGTGCGGTTTCCACTGTTAACAGCCCTGTTCCTTTTGCAGCCTCAATGAGCAGGGCAGTGGCGTCGTTTATGGCTGTCTCGATCCCGTCCACCTCTACCATCAGCAGAGCTCCGGCATCGAGAGGGATGGCTGCTTTGCTGTAGTTTCGAATCATCTCGATGGCCTTGGCATCGATAAACTCCAGTGTTGAAGGGATAACCGGCTGGGCCATGATCCGGGAGACAGCAGCAGCGGCAGAGTGAATATCCCGGTAGATGATGCGTAAGGTGCGCTTGGTTTCCGGAAGTGGGGTTAGCCTGAGAGTGGCTTCGGTGATGATCGCTAGGGTTCCTTCCGAGCCGATGAGGAGTCGCGTCAAATCGTAGCCTACAACCCCCTTGCTGGTCCGGACGCCTACCCGGATCTCTTTTCCCCCTCCAGTGACCGCACGCAGTCCAAGAGTGTTTTCCCGGGGTGTTCCATACTTGACAGCTCTGGGCCCGGCAGAGTTGTAGGCCAGATTGCCCCCGATGGTGCTGAAGGCTGCGCTGGTGGGATCAGGAGGCCAGAAGAATCCCTCTTTGGCCACATGTTTCTGTACAGTGGCATTGATAACTCCGGGCTCCACTACTAGATAGCGATCCTTTGGCGCATATTTCAGGATGCGGTTCATCCTTTCGGTGGAGAGTACCACACCATGATGCAGAGGGACGGCACCACCCGGTGTTCCGGTTGCTCGCCCTCGCGGAGTGAGAGGGATCGAGAAACGATTACAAAGTTGGACAATCGCCGCCACCTCACAGTGGGTAGAAGGAAGTACCACAGCGGCTGGAGGAACCTGGCGACGACTGTTGTCATAGCCATAGCCCCAGATATCTGCTGGATGGGTGAGTAGGGCATCGCTGGAGCCCAAGGTGCTACGAAGTTGTTCGAGAAACGTTGCCGGCAGGGGCGGCGGCAGTTGTTCAGGCTCGGAAGGCATCTTTGATCCAATGAATCGCTGATGAGGCATCAAAGAATACGACATCGAAACGGGCGGGCCGGTTTGCTGCCTGAGGATGGCTCTGCAAATAGTGAGCAGCTGTGCCAATGAGTCGCTTCTGTTTGTTACGGTCCACGCTCTCGGCACCATCCCCGAAACGACTGGAGGCACGGTAGCGGACCTCTATAAATACCATGGAGTCGCCGTCCTTCATGATCAGATCGATCTCCCCACCCCGACAGCGATAGTTTCTTTCAACCAGCGTCAATCCTTGTGCCTGCAGGTAGTCACAGGCAGCACTCTCTGCTAGTTTCCCTTGGAACCCGGCGTTGAAACTCACTGTGTTTCCGTCGATGCAGCGGGAAGGAGTCGGGGCACCCCCCGCTCAAAAATGGCCCAGGAGAGGCGTCGGTGGAGGCGCCCCTTTTCATCCATCATCAGGGTTCCGGTCTCTCCTTCGAAACGCTGATAAGGCTGGCTCTGCAGTGAGGCCAAGGCGAAGATGACGTTATAGGCGTCAACCCCTAGTGCATAGAGGCGGTTGAGCTGGGAATCCGGAACGATGTCAAACTGCTTTTTTACCGCATTTCGCAGTTTCCGGTTTCCGCTGTCGGTATCCAGGATCCATGGCATATCACAGAAGATCAGACCGTTGAGATCGTTGTCCATGGCTGGGTTTGGCTTCCCAGTGAAGGCCAGCGAGGTGGCATAGACCGGGAGCTCACCCGCATCATGAAAGCGCAACTGCGGTCGAAGCTGGCGTAGCTGACGGGGATAACCTGGCATGAACAGGGCATCGATACCAATGGGGCGTCGAATTTCCTGCCCTTTCTTTTCTTCGTGTTCACTCTTTGGGGTGGATTCGGTAATCCTTTCTTCAGGGGAGGCATTTTCTTCAGCCGTTTTCAGAAGCCGGGCAACAGGGGTAGAGAAATCTGGGCCCTCGACGTGATAGGACTGAGTGGCCACGATGCGGGCGCCGCTTTTTTCCCACTCAGCAATGAAAGCGGATGCCACTCGTTGCCCCCAGGCGTTGTCGGGATAGAGAACCCCCACCCGGTTGTGTCCATCGGCCCAAATCCGCTGTGCCACCTGCCTGGCCTCGTCTTCCGGTGAAAGTCCCAGTTGGAACAAAGTGTCAGAGATAAAGTCGCTGTTGGGATCCAGGTAGTTGAGGGCAAGGGTTGGTAGCGTCAAGCTGCTGGAATCCGCCAACAGGGTGAGCTTGTTTTTATCCAGCGGGCCCACGACCAGGTCAGATCCTTCCGTTACTGTTAACTGGTACGTTTCACGTATGTCCGTTTCCCCCGCGGCGTCATAGATGCGGATCCGCCTTTCGTCCCGGTCCTCACCATTCCGGCTGTAATATGCTGAAATAAACCCATCTCGGATCGCCTCGCCAGCCGGCTTCAGGTTGCCACTCAATGGTAGCAGAAGGGCGATATTCTTGGGATTCAAAGAGAGGGTGCGTTCACTCTGCTCATACAGCGCAGCCAGAATATCCCTTCCCGCTGGGTGGTTGGGAAACCTTGCTTGCCACTGTGCCAGCTGTTCACGCATTTTTTGTGAGTTTTGATGGCTGAATTTGGAGATACGCATCAACTCAATCCAGCCGCTAAGCACGTGGGGCGGCGGCAGGGTTTTTACCTGGGTGAGTGATTGTCTGTCCACTTGGGAGAGCGATTGCCAGATGGCCTGGTGGTTCTTTTCAATAGCACTGCGTTCGGTTAGCAGTGGTTCCAGGGCCACCCGTTCACGGGCGCTGTGCAGATGTTTCCCTTCCATGCTGTAGGCCGTGGCCCGCAGTCGGTAGAAGTCGGCCTTTCGCGCAGGAGGGGTGTCCTCGGGAAGGGGGGAATTCAGCAGCTGCAAAGCCTCTGCAGGCTTGTGCTCCAGGATGGCGATATAGGCGCCCAGCAAGCGTTTGCGCATACGCTGTGACTCATCCAGCGCCTGCTCGGGAATGGAGCCCAGAATCTGTCGAGCGTGACGGGTAAAACTACCCAGCGCCAGTATGTTGGCTGCCCGTAACTGATAATTCTGGCGTAACGGAGAGGGGCTGTTTGTAGCGAGCCGGGTGTATTCCCGGGCCATGTCGAGATAACGTTGGCGCTCCGCCGTGGTTTTCGCTGGTGTGACCGGATCTTGGAAGCTGGGCTGTGGGGGTGGCGTAGTGGCACAAGAACTCAGACCCAACAGAAACAGAATGACGGCGAAGGCGGTGATGGTTTTTGGCATGGCTTGATTGTGTTAAGTTACTGAGTAGCACCCATGAAAAAGCTTTTTCCGCACTCGCAGCGGCTGATGTCGCGCTCGAATCCTCTCGCTTCCCCCGTATGCGATTCTATTCGGAGAGATGGTCCGCAAGACGGATGGAACGGAGATGCCGGGGAGTAATGCCCAATCTTCCTAGTATTCACAAAAATACATTGTCTGTGGAGCGGTCATTGAGTCGAGACTGTTTTTTGATGATATCAGAGCATTGTAACAAGAATGACGGCTGAGACCATCACCAACACTGGTTCGGGAATTCTCTATGTGGTGGCCACCCCTATCGGGAACCTGGAAGATATTACCCAACGGGCATTGACCACCCTGAAAGAGGTACAGCTCGTGGCAGCGGAAGACACCCGTCATACCGCTCATCTGCTGAATCACTATGGTATCACCACGCCGCGCTTCTCGCTCCATGAACACAATGAGCGTGAGCGGACGAAAAGGTTGCTTGCACTGCTCCACAAAGGGAAATCGGTTGCGTTGGTCTCCGATGCGGGAACTCCATTGATCAGTGATCCGGGCTATCTTTTGGTGGCCGAGGCACGAAAACAGGGAATTCCGGTGGTGCCGATACCAGGGCCTAGTGCCCTGATTGCGGCACTTTCAGTTGCGGGTCTGCCCTCCGATCGGTTTTGCTTCGAGGGGTTCCTTCCCGCCAAATCCACCGCTCGCCGTAAACGGCTGGAGGCGCTGAGTAGCGAATCCCGCACCTTGATATTCTATGAGTCTCCCCGCCGCATCCAGGCCACCTTGCAACAGATGTGCGAACTTTTCGGGGCTGGGCGGAAAGCGGTAGTTGCCCGTGAGTTGACCAAACGTTTTGAGACCGTGCATTGCGGCAGCTTGGCTGAGCTTTCTGCCTGGGCTGCTACAGAAGGAGAGCTGATAAAGGGTGAGCTGGTGTTGCTGGTGCATGGTGCCGAGCGGCGAAGCAAAAGGAAGCAGCTGGATGCGGAAAGCGCAAGAATTGCTGGCCTGCTGGCGGAAGCGCTGCCACCTCGTCAAGCCGCTGAACTGGCAGCAAGGATAACGGGCGAGAAAAAGAACCAGCTATATCGCTACATCATCGGCCAGGAAAAGCATTGAGCAACGTCCAACGCATCCTACCGGCGGGGGTTGCGCAAGGAGGGAACTCTTGGCCCTGGTTTTGGACTATAATGGAGCACGGAGAGTTGGCCAGACAGCCGCTGTGCCCAGCAGGGCAGGGAGGAAAGTCCGGGCTCCACAGGGCAAGGCGCCAGGTAATGCCTGGGGGGCGCAAGCCTACGGAAAGTGCCACAGAAAAGATACCGCCTAAGCGCCACACGGCGCCGGTAAGGGTGAAATGGTGCGGTAAGAGCGCACCGCGCCGGTGGTAACACCGGTGGCAGGGTAAACCCCGCCTGGAGCAAGACCAAATAGGGGAACGAGCCTTTGTGGCGATGCGTGGCCCGCGCAGTTCCCGGGTAGGTTGCTTGAGGTGCACGGTGACGTGCATCCCAGATGAATGGCTGTCCACGACAGAACCCGGCTTATCGGCCGACTCTCTCCCTCTTTTCCCCGGCTTCGTCTTCGGGCCATTAACGCCCGATTCTTAATGCATTTATATATCTTTTATTACTAACCTTCTGTTTTTGCATATCCCCGTTCTGGTGAATTTCACCTCCCCGGATCCAGTATTCCGCCTGTTTGGCTAAGTTGTTGTGTGGACAGCAAGAATTTTTGCTTTTTGATGTGCAATTTCTCTTGACCTGGAGGGCTGGTGTTCCTATAGTGTGAAAAAGTGGTAACAAAGTGGATCAAAGTGGAAAAATCTGGATCAAGGATGGCCAAGAGGGGAGCGGAATTTGTTACGGGGACTGAATGCACTCACGCTGGATGGCAAAGGCCGTATCGCCATTCCCACCAAGTACCGTGAGCAGCTACAGGAAAACGGCGATAGACAACTGGTCATCACGGTGGACCCCGTGGATTGTTGTCTGCTGATCTATCCCTATCCCGAATGGGAGGTTATTGAGCGCAAGCTGGTACGCCTGCCTGCGCTCAACAGGCAGACTCGAAAGCTGCAGCGTCTTTTGCTGGGGCATGCTACGGAAACGGAGATGGACGGTAATGGCCGTATCCTGCTCCCCCAGTTGCTCCGTGAATATGGCCGGTTGGAGAAGCGGGTGATGCTGGTTGGCCAAGGAAATAAATTTGAACTATGGGATGAGCGGCGTTGGAGTGAGTCCCGAGAGGTGTGGCTGGCGGAGAGCGAGGATTCGCTGGCTGCAGAACTGGAAACGCTGTCTCTATAAGTACCCGAGCACAGGGTACTGAATTACATGGTGAATCGATTTGAGCATCGTCCGGTGATGCTGGACGCAGCCATTATGGGGCTGAACATCAGGGGGGATGGCATCTATGTCGACGCTACGTTTGGTCGAGGTGGACACGCTGCTGCCATCCTTGAGCAGCTGGGCCCAGAAGGGCGTCTGTTGGCAATGGACAAAGATCCAGAGGCGATTCGGGCAGCAAAGCGAAGGTTTGCCGCGGATCCCCGCTTTTGCATTGTGCAGGATTCGTTTGTGAGACTCGAGGCACTGGTGCGCCAGAAGGGGTGGTTGGGCAAGGTGAATGGAATCCTTCTTGATTTGGGGGTTTCTTCACCGCAGCTGGATGATGCCGACCGCGGGTTCAGCTTTCGCCAAGACGGCCCGCTGGATATGCGCATGGACCCCCAAAAAGGGGAGTCGGCGGCTCAATGGCTGGGATGTGCGTCAGAGCAGGAGATAGCCAAAGTGCTCTGGGAGTACGGGGAGGAGCGTTTTTCCCGCCGTATCGCCCGGCGTATTGTCGAAGAGCGGGCTCGGGAGCCAATAACCCGCACCGTTCGGTTGGCTCGTTTGATAGCCGAGAGTGTACCTCGTCGTGAGCCGGGGAAAGATCCAGCCACGCGAAGTTTCCAGGCCATCCGGATCCATATCAATAGGGAACTGGAGGAGCTGCGGGAGCTGTTGCCTCAGACACTGAAGGTGCTGGCTCCGGGAGGACGCCTGGTAGTGATCAGCTTCCATTCCCTGGAGGACCGGATGGTGAAACGTTTTATGCGCAAGCAAGCTCGTGGAGATGATTTTCCACCGGATCTGCCGGTATCACAAGAGCAACTCCGGCCGCAAATGCGCATTGTTGGAAAGGCGCGAAGGGCGGAGGCCGATGAACTGGTGGAGAACCCCCGGGCCCGCAGTGCGGTGTTGCGAGTTGCTGAGCGGCTGTCATGAAAGGGTCTCCGTCGCTCATCGTGTTGTTGGCTGTAGCAGTACTGGGTTCCGCCTTGGGGGTGGTTTACACCAAGTACCAGACGCGAAAATTGTTTGTGGAGCTGCAGACCCTGGAGAAGATCCGGGATGAGATGAATGTGGAGTGGGGCCAGCTGCGCCTGGAAGAGAGTACGTGGGGGGGGCATGGGCGAGTGGAAGAGATCGCCCGTGACAAACTGGGGATGATAATGCCGCCTATAGAGGCGGTGGTGATTGTCAGACCATGACGAAAGCAGAGCCGAAACCGCTGTTGAAAGGACGGTTCCTATTGGTAGTGGGAGCTGTGGGGTGCGCCATGGCAGCACTGGTTTTTCGCGGCGTAGATCTGCAGATGCTGAACAAAGAGTTTCTCCAGCAACAGGGAACTGCTCGTCATCTGCGCGTGGTGAATATCGTCGCTCACCGTGGAAGCATCCTCGACAGGCATGGAGAGCCACTGGCTGTTAGTACGCCGGTGGATTCGGTTTGGGTTGATCCGAGAGAGTTTGGCAAGGCAAGGGAACGCTGGAAAGAGCTGGCTGAGGTGCTGGGGATCAGTGAGGAACACTTGGAGAAGGCACTCTCCGGTCGGGAGCGGCGCGGGTTTGTCTACATCAAACGGCGTATCGAACCATCGCGGGCGGAGCAGGTGATGGCCCTGCAGATTCCGGGGGTTTCTTTACAGCGAGAGTACCGACGTTATTACCCTGCCGGAGAAGTAACCGGTCATCTGCTTGGGTTTACTGACGTGGATGATATAGGTCTGGAAGGGATTGAGCTGGCCTACGATGGTTGGCTGCGGGGTATGCCGGGCAGCAAGCGGGTCATCAAGGATCGGCTGGGACATATCGTCGAGGATGTGGAGCAGATCCGACGTCCTCGGCCAGGACGGGATCTACGGCTTACCATCGATCGGCGGATCCAATATCTGGCCTATCGGGAGCTGTTGGCCGCTGTGAAGCGTCACAAGGCCCGTGCTGGTTCGGTAGTGGTCCTGGATGCGCATACCTCCGAGGTGCTGGCGATGGTCAATCAGCCTGCATTCAACCCAAACAAGCGAGACGATCTGCACAGCGATCGCTATCGTAACCGGGCCGTTGCTGACATGTTTGAACCGGGCTCAACCCTGAAGCCATTCACCATTGCTACGGCGTTGCAAACCGGGCGTTACCATCCCGACAGCATGATCGATACCGCACCGGGTTACTATCGGGTGGGTGGACACACCGTGCGTGACAACCGCAATTACGGCCTGATCGATGTGGCCACCATAATTCAGAAATCGAGTAATGTGGGTGCCAGCAAGATCGCACTTAGCCTGCCTCCCGAGCAGATCTGGCAGGCCTTTCACCGGGTAGGGTTTGGCGAGCCGGCCAGTGCCGACTTTCCCGGTGAGTCCAGTGGCGTGTTTACCGACTATGAAGGATGGAGCGAACTGGAGCGCGCTACACTCTCCTTTGGATACGGGGTGGCAGTGACGGCGCTACAGTTGGCCCGAGCCTATGCCGTGTTGGCCGGAGACGGGCGCTTGCGTTCCGTTTCCGTGGTGATGGATGAAAAAAGTGCGCTTCCCGAGACCGGCGCGCCGGTGTTCAGCAGGCAGGTTGTCCTCCAGGTGCGAGAGATGATGGAGCGTGTGGTTTCCCGGGAGGGGACAGCGCTCAAGGCCAGCGTGCCTGGTTATCGTGTGGCAGGGAAGACTGGTACGGTACGAAAATCCATTGCGGGTGGCTACGCCGAAGATCGTTATTTGGCGTTGTTTGCTGGTATGGCGCCGGCGACCGATCCCCGGCTGGTGATGGTGGTGGTGATTGATGAGCCGGCGAATGGTGCGTTTTACGGTGGAGAGGTGGCTGCACCGGTGTTTGCGAAGGTGATGGCTGGTGCGCTGCGGTTACTGGCGGTTCCGCCCGATGGGTTGCCTGTGGCTGGACAGCAGATGGCTTCATTGGCGGAGAGGGTGCAATGACGGCTGTGCGGCGTTTTGAGTTCGGCTCTCCGTTGAGCGTTTTGCTGGGTGAAGGGATCCGGTTGCCCTGCGATCCGCTGATTAGCGCAATCTCTCTGGACAGCCGGTTGGTTTCTTCCGGAGCGTTGTTTCTGGCACTTCGTGGTAACCGGGTGGACGGAAGTGCTTTCATCGATGCCGCTATCAAGCAGGGTGCGGCGGCCGTGGTCTGGGAGGCCCCCGCGGATAACGGGGTAGCGATCCGCCATGGTGTCCCGGTGGTGGCGATGGCAGCACTGCGCTGGCGTGCGGGTGAGATTGCTGCCCGATTCTATGGTGAGCCTTCTCGTGCGTTGCGCGTAGTGGGGATTACTGGCACCAACGGTAAGACCTCCTGCAGCCATTTCCTTGCCCAGGCACTGGGTAAGGAACGCCCCGTGGGAGTAATCGGCACCCTGGGAAGCGGCCTTTTTGGGGAACTGGAGGAATCCGGCCACACGACCCCGGATGCTGTGAGTCTGCAGGCAAAACTGGCATTGCTGCGGGACAGAGGGGTCCATGATGTAGTGATGGAGGTCTCCTCCCACGGGCTGGACCAGGGGCGCGTCCATGGAGTGCGCTTCGATACCGCTTTGTTCACCAATCTGAGCCGAGACCATCTGGATTATCACCCCGATATGGCGCATTACGGAAGAGCGAAGCGTCGCCTGTTTACTCTCCCCGGCCTGCGTAATGCTGTGATTAACGCCGATGATCCCTTTGGGCGGGAGCTATTGCAGAGCCTTCCGGCAGGGCTCCAGGTGTGGGGCTATACCCTGGAAGGCAGGAGAGAAACCTCGCTTATGGTTAGCGGGGAAGAGCTTCAGCTGGACTCTGCCGGTCTGCGCATGCGTGTGCATACTCCCGTTGGTGGGGGCTGGATAGAGAGTCCTGTGGTGGGTCGTTTCAATGCTACCAATCTGCTTGCCGTCCTTGCCTCATTGCTGATGCTGGGGTTGCCTCTGGAGGATGCCATTGGACGCCTCGCACATCTGGAGCCTGTTTCAGGCCGGATGGAGCGATTTGGAGGCGGGGAAGCTCCGATGGTGGTAGTGGATTATGCCCACACTCCCGATGCCCTGGCGCAGGTGCTGAGTGCGTTGCAGGGGCATGGTGAGCGCCTTTGGTGTGTGTTTGGCTGTGGTGGTGATCGGGATCGTGGCAAACGACCGCTGATGGGTCGCGTCGCGGCACGATACGCTGACCGGGTGATAGTGACCGACGATAACCCTCGTACCGAAGACCCGGCGGCCATTGTTGCGGATATCCTGCGGGGGATTCCGGCAGCGGCGCGGGTGTCCGTCTGTCACCAGCGGGCCAGTGCCATCGAGCAGGCGATCCTGCAGGCGGATGAACGGGACGTGGTACTGATCGCCGGCAAGGGGCATGAGCGGTACCAGCTTGTGGGTGGCAAAAAACTTCCCTTCAGCGATCGGGAGGTCGTGCAGAAGGTGCTGGCGGAGCGGGGTGGCCGGAATGAATGAAACGGTGAGCCTGGCAGCTCTGGCAAAGGAGATCGGTGCCCGCTACCACGGTGATGATCGCCCATTTCACGGGGTCTCCACCGACACTCGGCGGCTGTGTCCGGGAGAGCTTTTTGTTGCATTGCGCGGACCCAATTTTGATGGTCATGCCTTTGTCACTCAGGCGGAAAAGGCGGGATGCGCCGCGGCGATGGTGGAACATCCACTGGATATCGAGCTCCCCCAAATTGAGGTGAAGGATACCCGCGTGGGACTGGGCCGTCTGGCCGCCGCTTGGCGCAACCGGTTTCACTTGCCGTTGATTGCAGTGACCGGCAGCAATGGCAAGACCACTGTCAAGGAGATGCTTGCTGCGATCCTCCGGCAGCAGGGACCGATACTGGCCACTGAAGGCAATCTCAACAACGACATCGGAGTACCGCTGACCCTGTTGCGGCTGGCACCGGAGCATTGTGCCGCAGTGGTGGAGATGGGAGCCAATCATCCCGGAGAGATCGCGTGGTTGACCGAGCTGGCTCACCCTACCGTGGCGCTTGTCACCAACGCTGCGGCTGCTCATCTGGCGGGGTTCGGTTCTCTCGAAGGGGTAGCCAAGGCAAAAGGGGAGATCTATGCCGGTTTGAGAAAGAAGGGCATCGCGGTGATCAATGCGGATGATCCTTTCGCTGAGGTTTGGTATGGCTTGAACCGGAAACGGGAGGTGGTGACCTTTGGCCTGGAGCGGGATGCCGATGTAAGCGCCCGCTGGGAAGATGAAGGTGATGGCAGCCAGCTGGAGCTGCATACCTGGCAAGGTGATGCGACGTTCCGCCTGCCGCTCGCTGGGCGGCATAACGTAATGAACGCCCTGGGGGCCGCTGCCGCGGCCCTGGCGACGGGGGTACCGCTGCCAACCGTCCGGGCGGGGCTGGAGAGGATGGCCCCGGTTGCCGGACGGCTGGAGTACAAGCGGACCAAGGATGGAATCACTGTCATCGATGACAGTTACAACGCCAATCCAGCCTCTCTGGGGGCTGCACTGAAGGTGCTTGCCACGGCAAAGGGAATTCGCTGCCTGGTGATGGGAGATATGGGGGAGCTGGGGGAGGATGCGATGCGGCTGCATCAACGCATTGGCGAAATGGCGCGCGCCGAAGGGATCGACAAACTTTATGCGGTGGGAGACCTGAGCAAGGCGGCCGTTCGGGCATTCGGCCGTGATGGCCGCCATTTCGACGACCGTCGGTCGTTGATTGCTGCCCTTCGTCAGGATTTGAACGAGCAGGTGATCCTGCTGGTAAAAGGTTCCCGCTTCATGGAGATGGAGCAGGTTGTGAACGCCTTGGTGGGCGACGGAAAAGGTGACTGAATGCTGCTCTATCTGACCGAATACCTGACCCAGTTCCATAGCGGATTCAACGTATTCCAGTATCTCACCCTGCGCGCCATCCTCGGGGTATTGACAGCCCTGCTCATCTCCTTCCTGGTTGGACCGCTGATGATCCGCCGTTTGAGTCAGTACCAGATTGGGCAGATGGTACGCGATGACGGCCCCGAGACCCATTTCAGCAAGGCGGGGACTCCGACCATGGGTGGTGCGCTGATCCTGGTGGCCATTGGAGTCAGCACCCTGCTCTGGTCCGATCTGGGCAATCGTTACGTTTGGGTGGCACTACTGGTGACCTTTGCTTTCGGTGCCATCGGTTTCGTGGATGATTACAAGAAGCTAGTGCGCCGGGATCCCAAGGGTCTGCCGGCACGCTACAAATATCTGTGGCAGTCGGCGGCCGGGTTGGCTGCTGCGCTGTTTCTCTACTATACGGCGGAGAATCCGGTGGAGACCCAATTGATCATTCCTTTCGTCAAGGATGTGGTCATCAACCTGGGATTTGGTTATGTGATTCTCACCTATTTCGTGATCGTGGGGACCAGTAATGCGGTGAATCTCACCGACGGTCTGGATGGTCTGGCTATCCTGCCCGCAGTGATGGTGGCAGGTGGCCTGGGGGTCTTCGCCTATCTTGCCGGTAATGCCATCTTCGCCCGTTACCTGGGGATTCCATTTGTCCCGGGCGTGGGAGAGATGGTGGTGTTGTGTGGCTCGCTAGTGGGGGCCGGGCTCGGATTTCTCTGGTTCAACACCTATCCTGCCCAGGTGTTTATGGGTGATGTGGGGGCCCTGGCGCTGGGAGCTGCTCTGGGGGTGATCGCCGTGCTGGTACGGCAGGAGCTGGTATTGATGATCATGGGCGGGCTCTTCGTCATGGAGACCGTCTCGGTAATCCTGCAGGTGGCTTCCTACAAGCTTACCGGGCGGCGCATCTTTCGCATGGCGCCGCTGCACCATCACTTCGAGCTGAAAGGATGGCCGGAACCGCGGGTCATCGTGCGCTTCTGGATCGTTACCATCATTCTGGTACTGATCGGGCTCTCCAGTCTGAAGATTCGGTGAACGGTATGGTAATGGAAAACCGCCAGCAGACAGTACCCCAGCAAAGCCAGACCGTAGTGGTCGGATTAGGGAAGAGTGGTCTGTCATGTGTCCGTTTCCTGGTTGATCGAGGAGAACGAGTGACCGTGGTGGACAGCCGTGCCCGGCCACCCGCCTTGCGCCAACTGCGGGAGGAACTGCCGGAGGTGGAAGTAGTGACGGGGCCATTCGATGCCGGACTGTTCCGCCAGGCGGGGTTGCTGGTGGTCAGTCCGGGTGTGTCACTACGCGAACCTGCCATCACCGCGGCCATCGATGACGGAGTCCCGGTGGTGGGTGATATCGAACTGTTCGCACAAAACGCGAGGGCACCGATAATCGCCATTACCGGCTCCAATGGGAAGAGTACCGTGACCACGCTGCTGGGTGAGATGGCCAACCAGGCGGGTGTTCCGGTGAAGGTTGGCGGCAATATCGGTATTCCAGCACTGAAGTTGCTTGAGGGAGAGACGCCCGATTTCTATCTGCTGGAGCTATCCAGCTTCCAGTTGGAGACCACCCGCAACCTGAATGCCCATACTGCCACTGTGCTAAACATCAGTGCCGATCACATGGATCGTTACTCCTCCCTGGAGGAATATGCGCGCAGCAAACGGCGTATCTTCCGTGGTGCCGGGACGATAGTGGTCAATGCTGATGATCCGCGGGTTGCGGCGATGACCGAGCCGGGGTGCAAAGTGGTGCGTTTTACTGCTGGTATGCCGACCAGAGGGGTGTTCGGGTTGCGTACCAGCAACGGAGAGCGGTGGCTTGCCAAGGGGGAGCAGCTGATTCTTCCAGTGAGGGAGTTGCGTATCCCCGCTCGTCACAACCAGCTCAACGCCCTGGCGGCACTTGCCCTGGGTGAGTCGATGGGACTCCCGCTGGCGGCCATGCAAGAGGCGCTGCGCAATTTTGCCGGCCTGCCGCACCGCACAGAGTGGGTGGCAGAGATCGACGGGGTGAACTGGTACAACGACTCCAAGGCTACCAACGTCGGGGCCACTCTGGCTGCCCTCGAAGGATTTGAAGAACAGGTGGTGTTGATTGCCGGCGGAGAAGGCAAAGGGGCTGATTTCTCTACCCTGTGTCAGACCGTCGCCGTCAAAGCGAGAGCGGTGGTGCTGATGGGTAAGGATGCCTCAGTCATGGCCCGGGTACTGGAGGGAATGGCGCCGGTAGAGCGTGCCGAAGATATGGTGGACGCCGTGGCCTGCGCCTATCGCTGGGCAGAGCCGGGTGACAGCGTATTGCTCTCTCCCGCCTGTGCCAGTTTCGACATGTACGACGGCTTCGAGGCGCGAGGTCGGGCGTTTGTTGCGGCGGTCAACCGTTTGGCAGAGGAGGTGCGGTGATGGATACAGCAGCCCGTTCCTCGCCAGCCGGTCAGCGGCCTGTGGCCGGGCGGCAGGTTCGGCCTCGAAGGGAGTCGCGCTACGATCTCCTGATGCTGATTCCGGCTCTCGCCCTGCTGGGGCTCGGGCTGGTGATGGTGGGTTCCTCCTCCATTAGCATTGCGGATCGGGATTTCGGCACCCCGTTCTACTATCTGTATCGGCAAGGGGTGTTTGTGGCGGCCGGGTTGATTGCCGCGTGGCTGGTTTTGCAGGTTCCTTTGAAGGTATGGGAGCGGATTGGGCCGTTGTTGCTACTGGTTGGTTTCTTCTCTCTAATCCTGGTCTTGCTGGTGGGGCGTGAAGTGAATGGCAGCGTGCGCTGGATCTCCTTGGGGCCGGTCAACCTTCAGGTGTCGGAGTTTTTCAAGCTGTTCATGGTGGTCTATTTGGCCGGTTATATCCAGCGCCACGAGGTGGCGGTGCGTGAGACCACTTCCGCTTTCCTGCGACCAATGGCGTTGCTGGTGCTGGCCTGCGCGCTACTGTTGCTTGAGCCCGATTTTGGAGCGGCGGCCGTGCTGGTGGTGACCGTACTTGGGATGCTGTTCCTGGCGGGTGTCCGCTGGTGGTTGTTTGGTGTGCTGGTCCTGGCGATCTGTGGCGTGGCGGCCATGCTGGCGGTTTCTGCTCCCTACCGCCTGGTGCGGATGACCACCTTCCTGAATCCTTGGGCGGATCCCTATGACAGCGGCTTTCAGCTCACCCAGGCGCTGATTGCCTTCGGCCGCGGAGAGTGGCTTGGCGTGGGATTGGGGGGCAGTATCCAAAAGCTGTTCTATCTGCCGGAGGCCCACACCGACTTCCTGTTTGCGGTGATGGCCGAAGAGCTGGGGCTGGTGGCGGTGATCACGGTGATCGCGCTCTACACCTTGCTGGTCTGGCGGGCGTTGCAGGTGGGGCGGAGTGCCTGGTTGGCGGATCGGGCCTTTGCCGCCTATCTCGCCTACGGCCTCGCGTTGGGCATCTGTCTGCAGGTGTTTATCAACATTGGCGTCAATATGGGCATTCTGCCCACCAAGGGGTTGACGTTGCCCCTGATGAGCTACGGTGGCAGCAGCATCGTGGCCACTTGTATCGCCGTTGCCCTGATTCTCCGGGTCGATCACGAAAACCGTTTCGATGAAAACGGGAAACCGCGTGGGGGTGAGCCATGGTAAGACGGGTGTTGATCATGGCGGGCGGTACCGGGGGACATGTATTTCCGGCACTTGCGGTGGCGGATGCCATGCGTGAGCGCGGTATTGAGGTGAGCTGGATGGGCACCCGCAAAGGACTGGAGGCGGAGGTGGTGCCTCGGGCGGGTTATCCCATCGACTACGTTTCCATTAGCGGGATCCGTGGGAAAGGGGCGATGGAGTGGTTGATCGCGCCGTTCAAGATAATGCTGGCCCTGATCCAGGCGCTGTACATCCTGTTCCGGCGTCGTCCCGCAGTGGTGTTGGGGATGGGAGGGTTCGTCACCGGTCCGGGTGGTGTGGCCAGCTGGCTGATGCGCACGCCACTGGTGATCCATGAGCAGAATGCGATTCCCGGTGTTACCAATCAATTGCTGGCACGTTTTGCCACCCGTCTCCTGGAGGCCTTCCCTGATGCCTGCCTGACCCGTTTTCAGGCGGTGCACACCGGTAATCCCATCCGCCCGGAGATCGCCAGTGTTCCGGCTCCCGAGCAGCGTTTCGAGGGGCGTGAGGGGCCTTTGCGCCTACTGGTGGTAGGAGGGAGTCTCGGTGCTCAGGCGTTGAACGAACTGGTGCCACAAGCGGTGGCTCGCTTACCTCGGGAATTGATGCCGGAGATCCGCCACCAGGCGGGAAAGGGCAAGGAGCAGAGTACCCGCGACGGATACCGGGAAGTTGGGGTGGAGGCTGCGGTGGAACCCTTTATCGAGGATATGGCAGCCGCCTATGCCTGGGCCGATCTGGTGATCTGCCGGGCCGGTGCGCTCACTGTCTCTGAGCTGGCTGCGGCGGGTGTAGGTTCCATTCTGGTGCCCTACCCCTTCGCCGTCGATGATCACCAGACCCATAACGCTATCTACCTGGAAGACAGCGGTGCCGCGGTGTTGATTCAGCAGTCCCGTCTCACCCCTGATTCCCTTGCCGGGCATTTGAAGGGCTTTGCCGAGGATGCCGTCTCCAATCGGCAACGGCTGCAGGCGATGGCGGAGGCGGCCCGTCGTCTGGCGAAGCCGGAGGCCACCCGCCATGTAGTGGAGCAGTGTCTGGAGGTGGCCCGTGATTGAATGGATGAACAATCCCTCGCAGGCGGAGAGTGGTATGGGGCGGATCCGTCGCATTCATTTCGTTGGTATCGGCGGCGTAGGGATGAGTGGGATCGCTGAGGTAATGCAGAACCTGGGCTATCAGGTTTCCGGTTCCGACCTGCGAGAGAATGCCACGGTGCAACGGCTGGCAGAGCAGGGGATCCGTATCGATCTGGGGCATGCGGCAGAGAATGTGCGTCGGGCGGACGTAGTGGTGATCTCCACCGCAGTGGCGCCCGACAACCCTGAAGTAGTGGCGGCGCGTGAGCATCGCATTCCGGTGGTACGCCGGGCGGAGATGTTGGCGGAGCTCATGCGCTTCCGTTTTGGCATTGCCGTGGCGGGCACCCATGGCAAGACCACTACTACCAGTCTGATCGCAAGCTTGCTTGCGGAAGGGGGTCTGGATCCCACCTATGTGATTGGTGGGCAGCTCAACAGCTCCGGGGTCAACGCCCGGTTGGGGGCGAGCCCCTATCTGGTGGCAGAAGCGGATGAGAGTGATGCCTCTTTCCTTCATTTGCAGCCGATGATGGCGGTCGTGACCAACATCGATGCCGACCATATGGAGACCTATGGAGGAGATTTCGAACGGCTTCGCCAGACCTTCATCGAATTTCTGCACCATCTGCCTTTCTATGGCCTGGCGGTGCTCTGTATCGATGATCCGGTGGTGAGACAGATACTACCGGAGGTCGCCAAGCCGGTGCTCACCTATGGCTTTGACGATTTGGCGGACGTGCATGCCTTCGATGTGCGGCAGGAAGGTGCACGTAGCCATTTCAGGGTGATCCTTCCCGGGCGCCGCCGGCCACTGGAGATCACACTCAACATGCCCGGTCACCACAACGTGCTCAACGCGCTGGCGGCCATCGCTGTGGCAAGCGAGCTGGGTGTCGGGGATGTGGCCATTGCCAAGGCACTGGCGTCGTTCCAGGGTATTGGGCGGCGTTTCGTGATTCGAGATGGGGTTGTCATTCGGAAGGGCAGCATCATGTTGGTGGATGACTATGGCCATCATCCCCGGGAGATCGGAGCGACCATCGAGGCAATTCGCAGTGGCTGGCCAGAGCGTCGGCTGGTGGTTGCGTTCCAGCCTCATCGCTACACCCGCACACGAGATCTGCTGGATGATTTTGCCCAGGTTCTTTCATCCACCGATGCCTTGCTGGTACTGGAGGTTTATCCGGCTGGTGAAAAACCCATCTCCGGGGCAGACGGGCGCAGCCTTTGCCGTGCCATTCGCAGTCGGGGACAGGTGGAACCGGTGTTTGTGGAGAAACTGGAGCAGTTGGCGCCGGTACTGCGGGAGATCCTCAGAGATGGTGACATCCTGTTGACCCTTGGGGCGGGCAGCATTGGCGCGGCCACTGCCCGGTTACCGGAGCAGCTCCGGGAGGGGAAAGGATGATGGTGCAGAGAGAAGCCGTTCGGCTGCGCGGCGTCCTGCGCAAGGATGAGCCAATGGCGCGTCATACCACCTGGCGGGTGGGCGGTCCGGCTGAGCGTTTCTACGAACCGGCCGACACTGCCGATCTGGCTGCCCTGTTGAAACGGCTGCCGCCCGCAGAGCCGGTTTTCTGGCTCGGGATGGGCAGCAACCTGTTGGTCCGTGATGGCGGTATTCGCGGCACCGTGATCCACACCACCAACCGGCTTGCCAGACTGGAGCGATTGAGTGGTGATCAAGTGTGGGTGGAGGCTGGCGTGCCCTGTGCCAAGGTGGCCCGTTTCTGTGCGCGGGAACGATTGAATGGAGCGGAGTTTCTTGCCGGGATCCCGGGGACCTTCGGCGGTGCGCTGCGGATGAACGCCGGTGCCTTTGGAGGTGAAACCTGGCCCCTGGTGCGTGAGGTGGAAACGGTGGACCGGGAAGGGGTGTTGCGCAGACGTTCGGCTGAAGAGTACGAGGCGGGGTATCGGCAGGTCCGCGGACCGGAGGGCGAGTGGTTCACCGCCGCCATCCTGCAGTTGCAGGAGGGAGAGCCGGAACTGGGTCAGCAGCGAATCCGGGAGTTGTTGGAGCGCCGCAACGCCAGCCAACCCATAGGACAGGCCAATGCTGGTTCAGTATTCCGCAATCCGCCGGGAGATTACGCAGCACGTCTGATCGAAGCAGCAGGTTTGAAAGGAAGTCGTATCGGAGGGGCGGTGATATCGGAAAAACATGCCAACTTCATCGTCAATAGCGGGGAAGCCACAGCGGCCGATATCGAGGCGTTGATCGAACGGGCGGCAACGGTGGTGGAGCGGCACTTTGGCATCCGCCTGAGGCGAGAGGTGCACATCGTTGGGGAGCGGTTGCCGTGAAAGGGTGTGAATTCGGGCGGGTGGCCGTCCTGATGGGAGGATGGTCCAGTGAGAGGGAGATCTCCCTGAAAAGCGGTTCCGCCGTGTTGCAAGCACTGCGACGGCGGGGTGTCGATGCCCGGGGGATAGACGTGGGTAAGGATGTGACGCGCCAGCTGCAGGAAGGCGGTTACCAGCGAGCCTTCGTCATGCTGCACGGCCGGGGTGGAGAGGATGGAGTGATCCAAGGGGTCCTCGAGTCGTTGGGAATTCCCTATACCGGCAGCGGGGTGTTGGGGTCGGCACTGAGCATGGACAAACTGCGCAGCAAACAGGTGTGGAAGGCGGTCGGGTTGCCCACCCTGCCGGTGGTGCAGCTGAGCGGCGCGAGTGGTGCCGAGGTGATCGAAACCCTGGGCCTGCCATTGGCGGTCAAGCCTGCAAGGGAGGGTTCCAGTATCGGCATCAGCAAGGTGACCGAGGCCGGCGGGCTGTTTCCCGCATGGCGGGAGGCGGTACGCCACGATCCCCTGGTGATCGCCGAACCGTGGCTTGAGGGGGGTGAGTACACGGTGGGTATCCTCAACGGCGTGGCGTTGCCGGTTGTCCGGATCGAGGTGACGAACGGGTTTTACGACTTCCATGCCAAGTACCGCGCGGAGGATACCCGCTACTACTGCCCCAGCGGCCTGCCGCCAGAGCAGGAGCGGGAGATGCAGCACCTGGCGCTGCACGCTTTCGAGGCGTTGGGTGCCGAGGGATGGGGCCGGGTGGACCTGTTGCTGGATGGGCAGGGCAAGGCCTGGCTGATGGAAAACAATACCCTCCCGGGCATGACCGACCACAGCCTGGTACCCATGGCGGCCAAGGCGGCAGGGATGGAGTTCGAGGAGCTGGTATGGCGGATCTTGGCCGATAGCGTGGAGTATCGACCAGCAGAGGCAATGGATGTTCGGCAGAGACAGTAAAAAGCGCCAAGCCAGCCGGCTGCAGACCCGCGGGAGAAGCTTGCGGATCAATCCGCGCCCGCTGGCTGGATTGGTCATGTTCGGCATGGTTGCCTGGGCATTGGTGTGGGGTGGAGAGAGGGTATTGGAGCCCGACTTCCTCCCCTTGCGCTCGGCGGAGGTGGAAGGGGAGTTTGTGAATGTCACAGCAGCTGAGATCCGCGCCTTGATGAAGCCGTTTGCGGAACAGGGGTTTGTCCATGTGGATACCGAAGAGGTGAGACGCCGTATCGAGGCGCTTCCCTGGATCAAGAGCGCGACAGTGTTCCGGCAGTGGCCGGACAGCCTGCGGATCCGGATCAGGGAACAGCAAGCTGTGGCGCGCTGGAGGTCTGGCGGACTGGTCAACCCGCAGGGGGAGCTGTTTTTACCTCCGCCCGTCACATACCCGCAGGAACTGCCACTGTTCGCGGGGCCCGCAAGGATGCAGAAAGTGATGCTGCAGCGCTACTGGCAGATGCAACGCATCCTGGCGCCATTGAATTTCTCCGTCACGCGGCTGGAGCTGGATGTACGGGGTGCGTGGCGGTTGGGGCTCGAT
Organism: uncultured Chromatiales bacterium; assembly: GCA_964557025.1. Taxonomy (GTDB): domain Bacteria; phylum Pseudomonadota; class Gammaproteobacteria; order Thiohalospirales; family Thiohalospiraceae; genus DRMK01. Next base: position 28,277 of record CAZKYF010000034.1, read on the forward strand.
AGCGGGCTGGTTCTGGTGCTGGGGCGCCAAGAGAAGAGTCATGAACGGTTGCAGCGTTTCGTTCGCACTTACAACGGGGCCCTGGCTGCCAGGGCGGAGCAGATTGAACAGGTGGATCTGCGTTACACCAATGGATTTGCGGTGCGCTGGAAACCGGTTGGGGACGTGAGCAAGGAAATGAACAATGTCTAAAAAAGCGGAAAAGAATCTGATCGTTGGGCTGGATATCGGTACCTCCAAGGTGGTCGCCATCGTGGGAGAGATCAATCCCGAAGGGGGCGTCGAGATTATCGGTATCGGCTCCCACCCTTCCCGGGGGCTGAAAAAGGGAACGGTGGTCAATATCGAATCTACCGTGCAATCCATTCAGAGGGCGGTGGAGGAGGCGGAGCTGATGGCTGGCTGCCAGATCCACTCGGTGTATGCGGGGATTGCGGGGAGCCATATTCGGAGTCTCAATTCTCACGGCATTGTTGCCATCCGGGACAAGGAAGTGACCCAGGGAGATGTGGACCGAGTGCTGGATGCAGCGAGGGCAGTGGCTATTCCAGCCGATCAGAAGGTGCTGCACACCCTTCCGCAGGAGTACATCATCGACAATCAGGAGGGGATCAAGGAGCCCATCGGAATGTCGGGAGTTCGTCTGGAGGCCAAGGTGCACATGGTGACCGGTGCGGTCAGTGCGGCACAGAACATTGTCAAATGTGTGCGCCGCTGCGGGCTGGAGGTGGACGACATCATTTTGGAACAGCTCGCTTCCAGCTATGCAGTGCTCACCGAGGATGAGAAAGAGCTGGGCGTGTGCCTGGTGGACATTGGCGGGGGGACCACCGACATCGCCGTGTTCACCGATGGTGCCATTCGCCACACCGCAGTGATCCCTATTGCGGGGGACCAGGTCACCAACGACATTGCGGTGGCCCTGCGCACCCCTACCCAGAACGCCGAGGAGATCAAACTCAAGTACGCCTGTGCCCTTACCCAGCTCGCCACTTCGGAAGAGACCATCGAAGTGCCCGGTGTCGGTGAGCGGGAGTCGAGGCGGCTGGCGCGCAAGGTGCTGGCGGAGGTAGTGGAGCCGCGTTATGAGGAGCTGTTCATGCTCATTCAGGCGGAACTCCGGCGCAGCGGTTTCGAAGAGCTGTGTGCTTCCGGTGTCGTGCTCACCGGGGGCTGTTCCAAGATAGAGGGAGCGGTGGAACTGGCGGAAGAAATTTTTCATATGCCGGTGCGGCTTGGGGTACCGCAGGCTACCACGGGTCTGGCCGACGTGGTGCGGAATCCCATCTACGCCACCGGTGTCGGGTTGTTGCTGTTCGGGCACGAGCACTGGAACAGCAGCCGCGAGGTACAACCAATCGATGCAGGGGTAAAGGGGATATGGCAGCGGATGAAAGCATGGTTTACGGGTAACTTTTGATCGGGATCGAATCGTCTGAATTTACTGATTCAATTTAAATCTTAAAAGAGGAGAAACATCATGTTCGAACTAATGGATTCTTTCAGCCAGAGTGCAGTGATCAAGGTGCTCGGCGTGGGTGGCGGTGGTGGTAATGCCGTCGAACATATGGTGCAGCAGAATCTGGATGGAGTGGATTTCATCTGCGCCAATACTGATGCGCAGGCGTTGCGTGGTTCATCGGCTCGCACCGTGCTGCAGCTCGGAAACAACATTACCAAGGGACTGGGTGCTGGTGCCAATCCCGATATCGGACGTGAAGCGGCGATGGAGGACAGGGAGCGAATTACCGAAGTGATCAACGGCGCCGACATGCTGTTCATCACCGCTGGGATGGGTGGTGGAACCGGTACCGGTGGTGCGCCGGTAGTGGCTCAAATCGCCAAGGAGATGGGAATTCTCACCGTGGCGGTGGTGACCAAGCCGTTTCCCTTCGAGGGGAAGAAGCGTGCCGAGATCGCTGAGGCAGGCATCGAGGAGCTGAGAGGCTATGTGGATTCACTGATTACCATCCCCAACGAAAAGCTGGTGCCGGTACTGGGCAAGACCATGACCCTGCTGGATGCCTTCAAGGCGGCCAATGACGTACTGCTCGGTGCGGTTCAGGGGATCTCCGAACTGATCACCCGGCCCGGTCTGATCAACGTGGACTTCGCCGATGTGCGCACGGTGATGTCGGAAATGGGGATGGCGATGATGGGATCCGGTATCGCATCCGGTGAAGATCGTGCCCGCCTGGCCGCGGAAGCGGCGGTCTCCAGCCCGTTGCTGGAGGATATCAATCTGCTGGGTGCTCGGGGCATCCTGGTCAATGTGACCGCAGGCATGGATATGTCCATCGGTGAGTTTGAGGAGGTGGGCAACACCGTCAAGGAGTTTGCCTCCGACAACGCTACCGTGGTGGTGGGTACCGTGCTGGAGCCGGAGATGGAAGGTGAGATGCGGGTCACCGTGGTGGCTACCGGACTTGGTAAGCCTGCGGTGGAGCAGGAGCTGGACAAGAAGGTGAAGCTGGTCCAGAACACCAGGACTGGAGAGATGGATTACAGCAAACTGGAACGCCCCACCGTGATTCGCAACAAGACTGCAGCCAGTGGCGGTTCCCGCTATGGCGTTGCGGCGGCTGAAGAGGGTTCCATGGACTACCTCGACATCCCCGCTTTCCTGCGCCGGCAGGCGGACTAGTATCTCCCCCCAGCGGCGGCCAAAACCGTTCGGTGATGGCCGTCGCTTTTCAAGAACGGCGCTGGCGGTGGCAAGGTTCAGCGGGTCGTCTTTGGGGCCCGTTATGCCGGCGCTGATCTTCACGAGTCAAAATCCTGGGTTTTGCTTTGCAGAAATTTTCCACCATTTTCGTCAACGGATCCCTTTGTCCTGCGTTGTCCACTGTAGATGGCCGTGTTTTTACGGCTGTCAATTTCTATCTCGATAATCGTGAACCATAAAGGTGGACAAGATGAAAAACAGGCAGATTTCAAACAGGAGGGTGAGGTGGAAACGGCTGTTCTCCAGGATGTGGGGAATGGCGATGGTTGTCATGCTGGCGCTGCTGGCTGGTTGCAACCTGGCGGGGAGCGGCGGTGATGGTAACGAGGCGGAAAACGGCGAGATCAGTATCGGGCTGACCGATGCCGAAGGGGATTTCGTCTCCTACAAGGTGGCGGTGACCTCCCTCACCTTGACCAAGCGAAACGGGGCAGTGGTAGAGACGCTTCCATTGGCAACGGAGGTGGATTTCGCTCAGTACACGGAGATGACCGAGTTCCTCACCATCGCCACGATTCCGGCTGGTGTCTATACCCACGCCACGCTGACCCTGGATTACTCCAATGCCGATATCCAGGTGGAAAACGCAAGCGGCGAGGCTGTCAGGGTGGAGCAGATCAAGGATGAGGCGGGTAACGAAATCGATACCCTGGAGCTGAAGGTGCGACTGAGCGATCGCAACCAGCTTACCATTGTGCCCGGTGTGCCGGCGCATCTCACCCTTGATTTCGATCTCGAAGCGTCAAATCAGGTGGATATGGCCAATCCGGCTCAACCGGTGGTCACCGTGCAGCCGTTTCTGGTAGCGGAACTGAATCCCGAGGCGCCCAAGGTGCACCGTCTGCGCGGGCCATTACAGGAGGTAGATGCGGCAGAAGGGACATTTGAGGTGATCGTCCGGCCCTTCCTGCAGTCACTGGCAGGGCCGAGCAGCCGTTTCGGAGCGCTCGAGGTGATTACGACCGACCAGACGCTTTATGAGATCGATGGCCAAGGTTACCAGGGTCAGCAGGGGCTGGATCAACTGGCGGAGATGCCAGATTTCACCGCTGTTGTGGTGCTGGGGGACCTGCGCTTCAATCCCCGCCGTTTCGAGGCCCGTGAGGTGTATGCCGGTTCCAGTGTAGAGGGTGGTGATCAGGATGTGGTGACGGGAAATGTCATCAGACGGGATGATAGTAGCCTGACCATCAAAGGAGGCATGTTAGTCCGGAAGGCCGGCAGCGTGGTGTTCAACGATGAGATCACCATCCTCCTGGGTGAAGCTACCAAGGTGACCCGTCAGCTGGATACTGCGGCGTACAACACCGACGCCATCTCGGTTGGGCAGCGTGTTATCGCGTTTGGCTCATTCCGGGAGGAGGGAGAAGGACGCGTGCTGGACGCCACCGAAGGGCAGATACGGATGGTTCTTACCACCCTGTTCGGCACCGTAGTGACAACGGATCAGGCTGCGCAGGAAGTGGTGCTCGACCTGAATGCTATCGGTCGTCATCCGGTAACGCTGTTCGACTTCAGCGGAACCGGCAGCACAGGTGCTGTTGATGCCGATCCCGACAATTACCAGGTGGATACCGGGGGACTGGACCTCTCTTCCATCACCACCGGGACTCCGCTCAAGGTGCGTGGCTTTCCCCGGGATTTTGGTGAGGCACCGCCTGATTTCAGGGCCCGGACGCTGATCGATGTCTCTGCCGTCCGTGCCAAGATGCTGGTGAATTGGCAGCCTGCCTCGCTGGCGCCGTTCGAAAGTCTCACCGGTGAAGGGATGACGCTCAGTATGGTGGGAACGGGAGATGTACATCATCTGAGTCGGGCAGGTGTGCTGACAGATCTGCAGAATATGGAAAGCTCACCTGCCCTGAAACCGGAGAGTGATGGCAAAGGGCGCTTCCTGATTGTTGGGAAGGGCGAGCTGGTGCTGCATACCTCATTCCAGCGTTTCAGTGATGAACTGCAGCGGCGGTTGGCCGACAGTGAACCGGTGGAGTCGGTGATTGCCCACGGTATCTATGATGATGCACGGGCGACTCTGACCACAGCCAACGTCCGGATCAGGATGGAGTGATCGGTTCTTCACGAAGGCCATATGATTCTGCGCCCGCCAAGGGCGGGGATTAGTGAAAAATCCAGCATCTTTGTGATGCTGGATTTTTTTTGTGCTACTTATCTTCCCATTACACACGTAACTTGCAACTTCGGCTCCGTCTGTTAAATTATTCTGCATCTAAACGATAACAATACTGTTCTCCTTCCTGCCAGGGAAAGGAGGACTTGTCAGGTCATCGGGCCTGTCATATCCGGGGGGAATCACGACAGATGTTTCTACCTATCAATGCCTTGTCCGGCGCGTTGATACCGGCAGGTTTTCGCCGCCAGCTGGCCGTGGCCTTTACTCTGGTCAGTGTCTGTCTGGCGGTCGTGCTCTCGGTCTCCATGTCCAGTCTATCCGGCTGGAAGGTCCAGGAGATCATGATCGACGAGGCATACAAGATCACCGCCATGTTTGCGCAGCAGAGCACCTTTGCCCTTTTGTACGGCAGTAAGGAAGGGGCGAAGATTCCGATCCGGGCAATTCTCGATTTTCCTGGTGTTCACGGCCTGGCACTCTACGATTCCGAACATAATCTGCTCTATTCCGAGGGTGTCAAAAACGTCATCAAGACAGATCAATGGCCCCGCAAGCTGGAGCTTCAGGGGGAGACGAAGGATGCGTGGTATTTCGTGGCGCCGGTCTACGTTCCCGTCAATACGCTGAACCAGGGGCCGGCTATCACCGAGGCGAACAGCGACAGAAAACTGATTGGCTACGTTCATTTGGTGATGGGCAAGGAGAGTTTGCGGGAGATGAAGCGGGATATCCTGGGCCGTAACCTCCTTGTCTCCTTCCTGCTGGCCGGCGTTTTGCTGCTGGTTCTACTGATCGTTGTCCGCCGTGTGACCGAGCCGCTGAGTGGGCTGGCGCGGGCCATGCAGCGGGCGCAGGCGGGAGAGAAAGGGGTTCGTGCCCATATCCATGGCGCAAGGGATATCGTGGCCATGGGAGAGACCTTCAACAACATGATGGAGGCCCAGGAAAAACACGAGGCCGAGCTGAAGGTGGCTCGGGATGCGGCGCTGGAGCTGGCCAGCGTGAAAAGCGAATTTGCTGCCAACGTCAGCCATGAGCTGCGTACACCACTCAACGGAGTGCTGGGGATGCTGGAGTTGTTGCGTGACATGGGATTGACCCCCCGGCAGCGGGAATATGTGGAGGTGGCGCACAATTCTGCAGAGTCCTTGCTTGCTCTGATCGACGGTATCCTGGATTTTTCGCGTATCGATGCTGGCAAACTGGAGCTGGAGCCGGTGGAGTTTGTATTGCAAGAGGTGCTGGAGGATGTGATTCAGCTGCTTGCCACCCAGGCTCAATGCAAGGAGCTCGATCTGGGCTATCTCATTGCATCGGATGTCCCTACCTGTTTGCGGGGAGATCCCCGCTGTATCCGGCAGGTGTTGCTGAATCTGGTGGGTAATGCCATCAAGTTCACCAACGAGGGGGAGGTCGCCGTGGAGGTGCGCACGCAGCAAGGAGAGGGAGGCCGTACCTTGCTGCGTTTTGACGTCAGTGATACCGGTTGCGGGATTCCACTTGAAGTGCAACAGACCATCTTCGAGCCTTTTACCCAGGCCGACGGTTCCACCGCCCGTGCTGCGGGCGGTGCCGGCCTTGGGTTGACCATCAGCAAGCAGCTGGTGGACTTCATGGGAGGGGAGATCGACCTTCTCAGCGTGCCGGAGGAAGGCAGCACCTTCTGGTTTACCATTCCTCTGGAGTACGCCTCAGAGGGCCAAGGGGTTGCCGCGCAGCACCACCTGGAAATCACGGGAGGGCCCCTGCTGATTGTTGATGACAGCCGTATCGGCCGGGAGTACCTGGGGCAGATGGTAAAGAGCTGGGGTATCGAGTACCATCTTGCTACCAACGGCTGGGAGGCGCAGGAGAAGCTGCGTCAGGCTAGCGCTTCGAAGCGGCCGTTCAAGCTTGCCATCATTGACCACTCCATGCCGGAGATGGAAGCGCTCCAGCTTGTTCGCGATATCGCCGGAGATCAGAAGATTACCCCGCTGAAACTGATCCTGCTGGGCTTCCAATCCGGCCGTCATAACAGGGACCCCGCTCTCGGAATTGTGGAATATCTGGTCAAACCGGTTCGGGAGCCCCTGCTCTATGATACGGTCAGCACAATCCTTCATGCTTCATCGGGGCCGGAAGGGGCCGATGCCTCTCCTGACCAGGGGGGAGCATCGGTTCATATGGGGAGCACCATTCTGGTGGCGGAGGATAACCGTGCCAATCAGCTTGTGATCCGGGGGATGCTGGAGCGCTTGGGCTACCAGGTGGATATTGCCGTTAACGGAGAGGAGGTAATAGAGAAGGCGAAGCAGAATCGCTATGCCTTGATTCTGATGGATTGCCAGATGCCAACGGTGGATGGCTTTGCCGCCACAAGCGTCATTCGTGAGTGGGAAGGCGGGCATCGGCCTATTCCCATCATCGCGATGACCGCAAACGTGCAGGAGGATGATATCCAGCGTTGCATGGCGGTAGGCATGGATGATTTCCTGCCCAAGCCCATCAAGCTGGATGTACTGAAAGCCAAACTGGATCGCTGGCTGCGGCAAGCCGATACAGTGGACAGCCGATTGCCGGTACTCGATTACGCTATGCTCAAGGAGCTGCGCGACAATATCGGAGATAACCTTCAGGGGCTTTTCAAGGTTTTTCTGGAGGATATTCCAGACTACATCCGCGCAGTGGAGCAAAGCATTGCTGAGAACGATCCCGGGGCGCTGGTGGAAGCGGCCCACGCGATCAAGGGTAGCAGTGGCAATATCGGGGCGAAACGGCTGGCGGAGATAGCCCGGCAGCTGGAGCTGCAGGGGCGCAGTGGCTCCATCGGTGATGCCGGCCAACAGGTCGCTGCATTGCGGGCAGGGCTTGAGGAGGTCAGGGGTGCGCTGCGGAAGGTGGCAGACAGCGAGCCGGGCGATCGGCACTCCCCCGTTGCCGTCAAGGAGGACCATCCCCCCTGTGTGCTGATCGTGGATGATGACCGGGGAATGCGCTTTGCCCTGCGCAGGGTAGTGGAGAACGCGGGTTGCTATGTAGAGGAGGCAGCCAACGGTACGCAAGCCATCGCCTTTTGCGAGCACCAGGTCCCGGATCTCATCCTGATCGATGCGCTGATGCCCCGGATGGATGGCTTTGTCGCATGCATGAAGATTCGTGAAAAAGCGGATTGCCGACGAATCCCGGTGCTAATGATCACGGCGTTGGATGACGAGGCCTCTATCGAGAAGGCGTTCAAGGCAGGAGCGACGGACTATATCCCAAAACCGGTGCATTTCGGGTTGCTTCGGCAGCGCATCACTCGACTGCTGCAGGCCAGCCAGGCGGAGAAACGGGTGCACCAGCTCGCCTATCACGACTCTCTGACCGAGCTGCCCAATCGTACCTATTTCATGGAACATCTCAGCTCAGCGTTGCAGCGACAGCGGCCCAAGGGGGAACTGGTTGCACTGCTGTTTCTCGATCTGGATCGGTTCAAACTGATCAACGACACCTTGGGGCACGATATCGGTGATCAGTTGATACGGGCGGCCTCCGGGCGTATTTCCGGCTGTGTCCACAGTGAGGATCTGGTGGCGCGTCTGGGTGGGGATGAGTTCACCATTCTTCTAGAGGGGATCTACTCTACCGATGAGGTTGCCGCCGTTGCAGAGAAGATTTGCCGGACCCTTTCTCAGCCGTTTGTCTTCAACAATCGGAAGATGCACATATCAGCCAGTATCGGTATCGCCATCAGCCCGGATCACGGCACCGATGTCCATACACTGCTGAAACGGGCCGATACCGCCATGTTCCAGGCCAAGGAAGAAGGGGGAAGTTATCGCTTCTACCGCCCGGGAATGGGGTCAGTGGTCAGCAAGCGACTGGAGTTGGAAACCGATCTGCGTCGCTCGCTGGAAAATGGTGAATTCCTGATCCACTACCAGCCCCAGCTCAACCTCCATTCCGGAAGCTTTGTTGGCATGGAAGCGCTGGTCCGCTGGCCCCATGCCAAACATGGATTGATCCCGCCTGCCGAGTTTATCCCACTGGCGGAAGAAACCGGCCTCATCGTACCTCTGGGGGATTTTATACTGCGTACCGTTTGTGAGCAGGCAAGAGAATGGCTGGAAGAAGGAGGGTCGGCATTGCGCGTGGCGGTCAATCTCTCTGCCATTCAGCTGGAAAGGAACGGGCTGACCACGCGGGTGGCTGCCATTCTGGAAGAGACCGGACTGCCTGCTGAGCTGCTTGAGCTGGAGATTACCGAGAGCATCATCATGAGACAGGCAGGTGGTGTGGTTTCCACCTTGGAGGGACTCAGAGAACTCGGTGTCACTCTTGCCATCGATGATTTTGGCACCGGCTACTCCTCGCTTAGCTACCTGCGCCACTTTCCCATCGATGTACTCAAGATTGATCGCTCCTTCATCCCTGACAGCACCACTCACCCCGGAGATGTCGCCGTCATCACCAGCATCATATCCCTGGCACAGAAACTTCATCTGACGGTCGTAGCCGAAGGAGTGGAAACGCCGGAGCAATACGATTTTCTCAAGTCCCAAGGTTGTGACCTGGTGCAGGGGAACTATATTGGCGAACCGCTGCCTCCGAAAGAGTTCGAGCGACGCATCCTCCACCCACCGGATGAAAGTGACAGTCCAGCCCGGGCAGCGTCCTGAGCTAGCCGGTTAGACGGCATTGCACCAAAACCCCGTCTGGTTTATCCTACCTCGCTTGTTCTCTGGGACACCCGGGTGAATTTGGACGGCGCCAGCCGGCCCCGAAGGGGCGAGGGCAGGGACAGCCCGAGCAAGGAGCACGCCGCGTGCTCCGTGGTGGGGAGATCCCCTGCTGCGAATGGAGCGGTAAACGAACAGGTTTTCTGGAGAGGTGTCCGAGTGGTTGACAAAATCGCCGGGAGCGATTTTGGACGGCGCCAGCCGGCCCCGGAGGGGCGAGGGCAGGGACAGCCCGAGCAAGGAGCACGCCGCATGCTCCGTGGTGGGGAGACCCCTGCTGCGAATGGAGCGGTAAACGAACAGGTTTTCTGGAGAGGTGTCCGAGTGGTTGAAGGAGCACGCCTGGAAAGTGTGTATACGGTAACACCGTATCGAGGGTTCGAATCCCTCCCTCTCCGCCATACAATCAATGACTTGGCTACCCATCGTGTCTAAATCGTGGCTTGTTTTGGGGTGGTTTCGGCTCCAGCTGGACAACATCTAGACACGATTTTTTGCCCCGGAACCGGTCGGTTTTGGGCCGATGAATCCCCCCTCGTCCAGGAACAGATACTCGGCTTCTGCTATCTGAACGATTGGACGATCACCAGACGTTGATCTCTTTTTCCAGCCGGCGAATAGAGTCCACGATCGCGTCGAAGGAGGGGGGTTGTTGGTACATCATGCCGGCGCGGATCATTTCTTCGTAATCTGCTTGCAGTGCCCCGAGTATCCCGGCTTCGGGAAGTAGCCTGAGCTGCCCTTCGAGGCAGGCCTCATAGTTGGCATGGCTGGCATTGAAAAAGACCTGCTTGTGACGGACGACCTCTTCAAACAGCTCACGATTGTGGATGGCTGCCTGACCGGAGACATGTTGTGCCAGCATGACCAGGTCATACCAGTGTCTCGATAGCCTCTCGGCGCTTGCCTTGAGTTGACCACGATGACACTCGACGTGAATAAGGGTCGCCTTCTCCCAGAAGGTCCGCTCCGGTGAAAGCACCACCACCTCGCTGGCAGGGTAATCCACTTCAGGAGTCAGTTCTGCCACATCAGGCGAAATCCAATGACGTTCATTGGGATCGATGACGTTACGGCCACCCAGCTCGATGAGCACCTGGCTTTTGAGGTATTCGTCGTGAGCTTCCGTCACGGAGGGGAAGCTGATCCAGATCTTTTCACCGGTTTCGTCGACTTCGACGGTGTGGTGATCGGCGCTGGGTAGATTCTCCAGCGCCTGCCGAATGGCGGGCACGATTATTTCGTTTGCATACGTTTTCACATAGCCCTTTAGACGGTCACTGTATTTCCTGATCTGGTTCTTGCTGGCGTTCCCGGCGAACGGATCGAATTCGTCTTTGAAATGCCGGTAGTCGAGCGTGATGTCGACGTCTTCCGAAAAGCGATCGATGATCTGGTA
>CAZKYF010000035.1:0-57711 GCA_964557025.1 uncultured Chromatiales bacterium
AGCATCTGACGGAACCGCTCAAACAGGGAAACCAAGGCAACCGCCACACCGCCGATGACGATCCCGGCCACACCGCTGACCACCACCGGAATCACCATGGTAGCCCCTGTAGTCTGCATTGTACTGACAAGATATTCCGACAGATGATGCAGCCACGGGATCCCGTGCACCAGGATTCCCCCTCCCACCAGAAACATGGCAGCGGTTCCCACGATGGAAAGTCCTTTCATCAACCGAGGGGCCAGGCGTAGCAGGAAACGCCCCAGAACCCGCTTGGTATCACCCAAGAAACCGCTTTTCTGTTCACGCAGCAGGTGCAATCCTGCATCATCCAGCTTCACTACACCAGCCACCAACCCGTAGACCACCACGGTAATCAACACGGCGATCAGGGAAACCACTACCACCTGGACCAGGAAATCGGCCCCTTTCACAGCCCCCAGGGCAATGACGATAATCTCGGCGGAGAGGATGAAATCAGTGCGGATGGCCCCGCGGATCTTCGCCTTTTCAAATGCCACCATGTCCACCGCTGGATTGGCCACCGCCTCGAGGATCTCCCTACGAGACCCTTCAGCCTTCCGGCCATGCGACAACTTGTGAGCCACCTTCTCGAATCCCTCGTAGCAAAGGAAAAGGCCGCCCAGCATCAGCAACGGCGTGATCAACCCGGGAATGAATGCACTGATGGCCAACGCAGCAGGCACCAGGATCAATTTATTGACGAACGATCCCTTGGCCACCGCCCACACCACCGGCAACTCGCGTTCAGCACGAACACCAGAAACCTGCTCGGCATTGAGCGCCAGATCGTCGCCCAACACTCCAGCAGTTTTCTTGGCCGCCACCTTGGTCAATACGGAGATATCATCCAGCAGAGTGGCGATATCATCGAGCAGCGCAAGCAGACTGGTTCCTGCCATATAAAAACATCCCCGATACAACTGAGGTTATCAAGGATACCATCGCTTTGGGGAAAGGTGCCAAAAAATAAATTTGGGTGTTCCCTCACAAGAAACATCCAGCCGATTTCATACGGCGAGAATAAAGGAGAGTTCAGACAGGCCTGGTTGCTCCGAAGCCGATTTTCCTGTACTAGGCTGAGCGTTTTTTGGATCCATCTCGGTAGATAACTATCAACCAATAAACGAACCCCAGGCACAAAACCAGCAAACCATATAAAAGCACATCCATGGCTTTTTCAGGAGATAACGAGAAAATCATAATCTTGCGAATCAACGCAGCAATGGCCAGGGTAATAAATGCCTCCAATGCGAAACCACTGCCACGCAAGTGTTTAATCTCTTCATTGATCAACTCGATTGCTGCCCACAAGATCAACAAACTACCAAGTACCGTAAGTATTCCTTTTTCTACTCCAATCTTGCCTGAAAAAAGAAGATAGATATCATAACCAAACAGTCCTACAGCAAAAAAGGCTACCAGCACCAACGCCACGGCCAGCATATAATTCAGATAGGAACTAGCTCTTTTCAGTGAACCAAGCAATTTCTTCTCAATGGCAGACAAAGATAGAAAACGACTCACCTCCTCTTCCCGATAGGAACTTGTCAGCACATCAAGATTGATATCGAGAATGCGCTCAAATGCCTTGAGGCGAAGGGGCAGATCACTTTCATTTCCATATTTTTGATGAATACAGTCCAGCGCAAAAAGCCGCACATAGTTAAAGGCAGCATTGACATAATGGGTCGGCAACCCCAATGTGACATGAATCTCACCAATTTTGTACAGCTTGAGAAAGTACTGGATGTCGTAGACTCCGCCAAAAAGATCCAGATACCATTGGCGGATCTTTCCCCTGTGTCGAGAGATCACCTCCTCATTCTTGAGAAACTCGGCCGTCTTGCCAAAGTCCCAGATAAAATCATAGAAGCCCTCCATAAACTCATCGGCACAGGCTTCCATATGTGGTCCCATCTCCCGCAACAGCACTTCATCATCCTTGGTCAATCGATAGTGAGCCTTCAGGCTTGAGTATTCCTTTTTCATGCGCTTCCCCACCCGGTCGGGTTTATCGTACAGATGTACTGATCTAGAAGGAGTAGCAAACCGATCGTCTCAATATGCCACTTACGGACTCTTGCGTTCGGAATCGAAAACGACAACCACGCCGCTGCTGCAATCCCCTGATTTAGCCAGGCTATACTCAGCCTGGTGAGTGAGATCCATGTACTCTCAATTTTAGACCACTGAGAAGAATTCGTCGCTTAGATATCAAAGCGTCCATTTCAAAAAGGAATCCAAAAAACAACGTGCGAACAGGCGATATTTCCCGGGAAAGACCGTATTACAGGTTTTCATGAATTTTGGTCCTTCTTATCTCCGGAGGAAAAATCGACTACTGGCGTCAATGATGGTAACGATTGAGAAGTTTTATGACGGGAAAAAATCTTCAGAGAAGGTGTGTTCTAATTCATCAAGCTCCAATCCGCTCCCGCCTTTTTGAGGCGGGAGAACAGCCCTTCGGCATCTCCATGATACCCAACGGCTTTTCTGAACAAAAGCGCGAACATTTCCAAATATCGCCTTACGGTTCCTTCGGGGCTAATGAAAGAGAAGAGTTCTTTATAAGAAATCAATGAGATAAGCATGTCGCGAAAGCCTTCGGTTTTTGGCGCCATTCACGGTTCGCGCATCAAACGATCAAGGGAGCATCGAAATCGGTTGCTTTACATATACCAAATTCTTTGACATTTTTTGTCAGTGGCTCGGCCAGCCGATACAACCGCAGATTGTCTTCCGACTCGTCGATTTCCGCCAGCAAGGGCTCTTCGAGTAACTCGTAGGTCGCGGCATCGACCTTGCACTCGAAAACGGACTTCTGTACTCGTCGCCCATAGTTCTGACACACTCGGCCGTTTCCGTTGAAACATCACGCGTTACCAATATCAGAATTTTCATTTCCTATTTGTGCAGATATGGGATCTGCGTATCGATCTCTCCGCGAATATGGCGCGCGCAGCCGAAGGGGTGATGATGTCATAGGAAACTCGTTCCACCTTCATTTCAGGGCGGGTGAAACAGGCGAACTCACCGCTCACTTCCAGGCAGTGGATCTTCATCATTCGAATAGCTCCTTGTTTGCTAGAGACCGAGACAAGAACATGGCCGTAAACCCGTTGGCCCGGTATCGCCGAATCGGAGACCCGGCTGCCCCGGATGCCACTTCAAGATCCGGTGGGAGAAGCAAGGGATCCGGATCCTTTTTTTTGGGACACGGATCCACTCCCGGGGATACGCACGCCATGAACCACCTTTTTCATCACGAACGTCCCCCGCTCCCGGCAACCGTGACGAAGCGGTTTGTCGATTCGCTCCCCTGTCAAACGACCAAATCGATTGCCTGAGGCGCTTCAGCATCCAATGCAAGACCCAGAACGGGATCGTAGAGGGGCGTGCCCTCCATCTGCGCCCAGATCCCGGGCCAGATCTCTTCGATCAGGCTCTCGCGCTGGAGTTGCTGAAAATGCCTCTCGGAAACATTGACGGTATAGCGTTGCAACTTGCGCATCAGCCATCTATCGGGGCCCTCGCTGCGCAGCCGGTTGAGCAATCCATCGATGTTTTCCTTCCCTTCTTCGGCGACATGGCGCACCAGTACGACCCTGCTCTCTTCCTCGATCAAGCGAAAACGTTTTGCGGCGGTGCGAAACTGAACACGCAAGGGATCATTGCCACCGACACCGGTTTCGAGGAGCGAAGCGATCTCTGCCTTGTCCAGCTCGCACTCGTCGTAGAAGAGGCGGAAAAATTGGCGGAAATTTTCCTGCGACAGCGGGTCCTGGCCGTTACTGGCGAGCACGGACACCGTCTTGCTCGCCGCACGCCGCATCAGTCCCGGAGGTATCGGATCGGGAGGAACGAACAACACCACCTCTCCCCTTTCGAGTCGCCCTTCCCGGTTGCAACGGCCTGCCGCCTGGGCGATGGAGTCGAGCCCGGACAGGGCCCGGTAAACCACCGGAAAATCCAGATCGACGCCCGCTTCCACCAGCTGGGTACTCACGACACGGACCGGTTCCCCTCTGCGCAACCGTTCCTTGATTCCGGCGATGACTTCGGAACGGTGCTGACCGCACATCAGGGCCGAAAGATGGATCGTTCCCTTGGGCAGCAACCGGTGAAGCTCTCGTGCTTGCCGACGGGTATTCACGATGACCAATACCGAAGGGTGACGAGTGACTTCCTCCGCGAGGCTTTCCCAGGACTGGGGCGTGTTCAGATCCGCCGGCAGGGTCACATCCACCCGCTCGAGTTGCTCATGAAGTGCGTCGGGATCGGTCATTATCTCCCGCACCCCTTCCAGTCCCCGCAAACGGGTCTTGCCGAAGGGATCCTTTCGGGTTTCCAGGGCCGGTTGTGTGGCGGTGGAAAGCACCACGGTCACCCCGTAGTGAGTCGCCAGCAGATTCAACACGTCGAGAATGGGTTGCAGAAACCCGGGAGGCAGCAACTGCACCTCGTCCAACACCACGACGCTGTTCACGATGTTGTGCAATTTTCGGCATCGGCTGGTGCGCGCGGCGAACAGCGATTCGAAAAATTGCACGCTGGTGGTGACGACGATGGGGGCATCCCAGTTCTCCGCCGCCAAGCGGGAGCGGGCCGTTTCCCGATCGGGATCGAGCGCACTGTGATGTTCGATCACCGCCTCTCCGAATATATGACGAAAGATATCCGCTGTCTGCTCGATGATACTGGTGTAGGGAATGACATGGATGACACGCCGTTTGTCGCGAGCAATGGCATGATCCAGCGCGAAGGCCATGCTGGACAACGTTTTCCCTCCTCCAGTGGGAACGGTGAGCGAAAAGAGTCCGGATGGCTGTGCCGCCGCCCTCCGGCATTCGGCCAGAACACGCCGCCGAACACGATTGACGGCGGTATCCGGTGCATCGGCCACCAAGCGGCGCATGTGGCGATCGAAAACTCCACGCAATTCGGCCAGTGATGGATAATCACCGCGCAACCCGGTCTTTCCTTCGTCCATGAAGGCCTCGGTATCGAGGAAATCGGCATCCACCAAGCAGGAAAAAAGCATCCTCACCCACAAAGCGAACCCTTTGGCGTTACCTGGAACCTGAAATTCCGGGCGCTCGGCCACGAGCAATGTTTCCGGGACGCTCTCCGTTGTCAGCGCCCTTTCGAGCCGCTCTCCCTGCTGCAAACGTTCCCTGAGCGCCCCTCCCGTGCCTTCTTCGAGTTTTTCCCAATCCGGCAAGCCGGCATGGTGCCCGGCAATCAAATAGGCCAATACCCGCCCATGCACGCCCCACTGTTCGACGGCATGTACTGCGCCAGCGGTGGAGTGATCCACGCGGCCACCGTCTTTCCGTTCGACGTGCGCCTCCGCTTTGTCGAAGCCGCTTGCCTCGCGGATGTGCGCCTGGAAATCCCGGCTGAACTTTCCCAGATCATGCCAGCGCCCAGCAAACAAGCCCCATTGCCGGGAGTCAAAACAGGAGGCAAAATCTCCTGCCATTTGTCCAACTTTGTCCAGGTGATCGGCTAATTCATGAATTTCCCACGATCCGTTGATCTGTTTTACATGAGCAATGGAAGTTTCCTTTTCAAACCTATCCAAATTCAGTCCCCTTTTTTTTTGTTGAGAAAACCCGCCGAAAATGACCGGAACCGGAAAAGAGACTCGTTATCGATTCGTCATGGGAAAAAGGATCCAGACAGGAAAATCAGATGCTGAAAAAGATTCAGACGAAACGTTTCCTGTACTGGCCATTAATACCATGTCCGTCGAACGATCACTTTCGACAAACCGCTTACTGGGGAAGGATGATATTGCGTACTTTGCAAGAAGAGAGGACGGCCATTACTTGTGTCAGCTTCTTTTTTTACCCGCCTCTTTTTAATTTTTCCCTATCATATCGTTGCTTAGGGGGCTTTGACAAGACAATGATTTGTGAAGGAGACATCTGCTTACGATTTTGTCATTCGACGCAGCCTTCAGTACACGAAGAAATGCCGACACCCGTCCCGATCCATGAACCGGATTTCGACAGGTAGCCGGCATCTTGGAAATGAAAAAAACGATCAGACTTTCTCTTTCAGTTTCTTCAATGGTGTAATCTTCACCACATTGTGGGCCGGTTTGGCCTTGAACATCATCTCCTCACCGGTAAAGGGGTTGATGCCCTTGCGGGCACGTTTGGCAGGCTTGCGCACCACCTTGAGCTTCATCAGCCCGGGCAGGGTAAATACACCAGCGCCACGCTTCTTGAGATGCCCTTCGATGATCTCGTCCAGAGCCTCAAAAACGGCATTGATGTCTTTCCGTGCCAGCCCGGTCTTTTCCGCGAGTGTCCGGTAGAGCACCGTTTTGGTCATCGGCTCCGGGATCGCTTTTATCCGCTTTTTCGCCGGCTCGGCTGCCTTGGTGATCCTTTTTTTGGTGGCCGTTTTGGTTTTGGTGGCGGTTTTTTTCTTTGCTACCATTAGTCCTCTCCTGTCGGTTTGTTATGAAAGGCTTTGCCTGCCTGCAAATATCGGCCGCTATGCTAAGTGTTTTTATCACTTAGTTAAATGTTATGAAACTGGTTTTGTTGTAATATAGCAACAAGGAAATCTTCTATGCACGATCGGCTCTTCATTCAGACCCACCGGCAGGGACTCCATGATTTCACTTCCGAAGTCGCCGAACGGGTGAACCGGAGCGGCTTCGATGAGGGGTTGTGCACGTTGTTCGTCCAGCATACCTCCGCCAGCCTTTTGATCCAGGAAAATGCCGATCCCTCCGCCCGCCACGACCTGGAAAACTGGCTGAACCGACTGGTGAAGGAGGGGGATTCGCTCTATACCCATACCCTGGAGGGAGCGGACGACATGCCGGCCCACATCAAGAGCGCCTTGACCAACACCTCGTTGACCATTCCGGTCGTCGGGGGGAAGCTGGCATTGGGAACCTGGCAGGGAATCTATCTCTGGGAACACCGTCGCCACGGAGGCCGGCGCTCCGTCGTCATGCTGCTCCGATGAACCAGGCCATCGCCACGGCGGCGTTCCTCATCCTGAGCGGCGTGCTGTGGCGCCTGATCCGGCCGTTCGGCGGCGAAGCCGACACGATGCGCCAGGCGCTCACTTCCCTGGTCTATGTCTATCTTCTGCCGGCGCTGGTACTGCTGGTGCTGTGGCGGGCACCTCTGGGGCTCGATGCCGTCCGTATCGCCTTCATCTCCGCCGGTTGCATTCTCACCGGGATGGCCATGGCCTGGATCTGGTTCCGCCAGCGGCGCACCCCCGATCGAACACTGGGTACGGTTTTGCTGGCTGCCGGCTGGGGCAATTTCACCTATCTCGGTCTGCCGGTGCTGGAAGGGGCTCTGGGATCCTGGGCCCGTGCGGTGGCCATCCAGTTCGATCTGTTCGCGGCCACCCCGCTATTGTTGAGCCTGGGTATCATCCTGGCCAGCCGCTTCGGCGACCAAGCTGCCCCGGATGGTGTCTTCAAGGAGCTGATTCGGGTACCACCCATCTGGGCGGCCCTGGCCGGCGTTACTCTAAATGTCCTGCGGGTTCCCATGGGGCAATGGGTCGAGCAACTGCTGGAAATGCTCGCAGCGGGGGTCATTCCACTGATGTTGTTTTCCACCGGGTTGGCCCTGCGCTGGGTCTCCGGGTGGCAGGAACGGATTCCGGCCATCATGCCGGTGATGGCCATCCGGTTGCTGCTGGTTCCGGCGCTGGTCTGGGTTCTGGCCGGCGCTCTTGGAGTGGAGGGGAAGTTGCGTACCGCCGTCGTACTGGAGGCGGCCATGCCGAGTATGGTGCTCGGACTGGTGATCTGTGATCGCTTCGGTCTCGACACTCGACTCTACGCCGAGATCGTGGTGCTCTCCACCGCCGCTGCTGCGATCACTCTGCCAATCTGGTTTCGATTGTTGGGCTGAACCGTTTTTGGGCCGACCGAGGGTTGATGTTACAATTCCTCTCATTTTCGGAACCCGAGGAGATCACGTGGAACAGTACCATGGCACAACCATCCTCTGTGTACGGAGGGACGGCAAACTGGCCGTCGGTGGCGACGGGCAGGTCTCCATGGGCAATACCGTGCTGAAGGGCAATGCACGAAAGGTGCGTCGTATCTACAAGGAGCAGGTGATCGCCGGTTTCGCCGGCGGCACCGCCGATGCTTTCACCCTGTTCGAACGCTTTGAAGCGAAACTAGAGAAACATCAGGGCCACCTGCTGCGCTCCGCCGTGGAGCTAGCCAAGGATTGGCGTACCGATCGCATGCTGCGCCGGCTGGAGGCGCTGCTTATTGTGGCCAACAAGGATGCCATGCTTACCATTACCGGCAATGGCGACGTGGTGGAGCCGGAACATGATCTGATTGCTATCGGCTCAGGCGGAGCTTTCGCCCAGTCCGCCGCCCGTGCACTACTGGAACACACCCAGTTGGGTGCGCGGGAGATCGTGGAACGCTCCCTGCACATCGCTGCCGACATCTGCGTCTACACCAACAGCAACCTGACCATCGAGGAGCTGGAGACCCGCTGATCCCATGTCCCAGATGACCCCCAGAGAGATTGTCCAGGAACTGGACAAACATATCATCGGCCAGACAGCAGCCAAACGAGCCGTGGCCATTGCCTTGCGGAACCGTTGGCGGCGAGCCCAGGTCCCCGAGGCGCTGCGCAACGAGATCACCCCCAAAAACATCCTGATGATCGGTCCCACCGGTGTGGGCAAAACCGAGATCGCCCGTCGCCTGGCCAAGCTGGCCAACGCCCCTTTCCTGAAGGTAGAGGCCACCAAGTTCACCGAGGTGGGCTATGTGGGTCGGGACGTGGAGTCCATCATTCGGGATCTGACTGAAACAGCGATCAAAATGACCCGTGAACAGGCGATGTTGAAGGTGCGTCACCGGGCGGAGGAGGCGGCTGAGGAACGGATCCTTGATATCTTGCTGCCACCACCACGCAGCGTTGGCTTTGCTAACGAGCCAGAGCCGGATCGGGAAAAGGAGAGCGCTACCCGACAGAAATTCCGCAAGATGCTGCGCGAGGGCAAGCTGGATGAAAAGGAGATTGAGATAGAGGTCTCCGCTGCCCCTTTCGGTGTGGAGATCATGGCCCCGCCGGGTATGGAGGAGATGACCAGCCAACTGCAGAGCATGTTCCAGAATCTCGGCAGTGGGCGCACCAAGACCAAACGCCTTCCCATCGGCGAAGCGCGCAAGGTGCTGACCGATGAAGAGGCGGCCAAACTGATCAACGACGACGAGATCAAGGCCAAGGCACTTGAGGCAGTGGAACAGAATGGCATCGTCTTTCTCGACGAGCTCGACAAAATCGCCAAACGGGGCGAGGGAGGGGGTCCGGATGTCTCCCGAGAGGGAGTGCAGAGGGATCTGCTGCCGCTGGTGGAGGGATGTACCGTTTCCACCAAGTACGGCATGGTGAAGACCGACCATATCCTGTTCATCGGTTCCGGCGCTTTCCACCTGGCCAAGCCCTCTGACCTGGTTCCGGAGCTGCAGGGGCGGTTGCCCATTCGGGTGGAACTGAATCCCCTCGATGTGGAAGACTTCGTGCGCATCCTTACCGAACCGGACGCCTCTCTTACCGAACAGTACAGCGCCCTGATCGCAACCGAAGGGGTGGAGCTGACATTTACCGCAGAAGGCATTCGGCGTATCGCCGAAGTGGCCTGGCAGGTGAACGAGCGGACCGAGAATATCGGTGCTCGCCGTCTGCACACGGTGATGGAGCGGCTGCTGGAAGAGATTTCCTTCAGTGCCTCTGATCAACCGGAAAAACGGGTCACCATTGACGCTGCCTATGTGGACCGGCACGTGGGAGAGTTGGCGGAGGATGAAGATCTGACACGGTATATATTATGAGCAACCCAGAAAAACCTGCTGCGACCACCCATTTTGGTTATCAACAGATTCCCGTAGAGGAGAAGGAAAAGCGCGTCGCTGGCGTATTTCATTCCGTCGCCGCCAAGTATGACCTGATGAACGACCTGATGTCATTCGGCATCCACCGGATATGGAAGTTCTTCACCGTGCAGCTGGCCGGGGTGCGCCGCGGCCAGCGGGTGCTGGATCTGGCCGGGGGAACCGGAGATCTGGCCGCCCGCTTCTCCTCACTGGTTGGCCCGCAAGGTGAGGTGGTGCTGGCGGACATCAACGAATCGATGCTCAGGGTGGGGCGTGACAACCTGACCAACAAAGGTGTGGTGGGCAACCTGGAATATGTGCAGGCCAACGCTGAATGCCTGCCCTTCCCCGACAACCATTTTGACTGCATTACCATTGCCTTCGGGTTGCGCAACGTGACCGACAAGGAGGCTGCGCTACGCTCCATGTTCCGTGTGCTGAAGCCAGGTGGGCGTCTGTTGGTGCTAGAGTTCTCCAAACCAACCGTTCCGGGTCTGAACAAGCTCTATGATGCCTACTCCTTTACCCTGCTGCCATTGATGGGCAAGCTGGTCACCAACGATGCCGACAGTTACCGCTACCTGGCAGAATCCATCCGCATGCATCCGGATCAGGAAACCCTGCGTGGCATGATGGAACAGGCCGGCTTTGAACGTTGCGACTACCACAACCTCACTGGAGGGATCGTCGCCGTACATCGGGGCTTCAAGCTGTGAAAGGAAAACCCTACCAGCGGAAGCCGGAAATCCTGCACCGGTGGCGGTATTTTGAGAGAAGAAGATGAACATGTTCTCTTCCGCACTGCTCACTACACTGGAAACCGCCGTCAACTATTATCTCCACCTGGATCCGGAGATTCTGGAAAAACTTGGCAAGTTGCAGGGCAAGGTGATCGCCATCGAGCTGCGCGGTCTTGGCATCACTTTCTACGCCCTGCCTGGCCGATATGGGTTGCGCCTGCACCCTCACTGGGAGGATGAGGTAGACACCACCATCAGCGGTACCCCACTGGCAATGACCCGGCTTGGATTGGGGGATTCCAGCCAGGCACTCTTCTCCGGCGACGTCACCATTACCGGCGACATGGAGACCGGCCAGCAGTTCAAGCGCATTCTGGACAGTATGGACATCGACTGGGAAGAACAGCTTTCCCGTCTTACTGGTGATATCATCGCCCATCGCACAGGCGACCTCGTGAGGGACGGATTGAAATGGGGGCGCCAAGTGCTAGAGAACCTGCGACAAGACATCGGGGAATACCTGCAGGAAGAGAGCCGCATCTTGCCCAGCCGTACCGAGGTTACCGCCTTCATGGATGAGGTGGATCGGCTACGGGACGACACCGAACGGCTGGAGGCACGGGTACGACGTCTTCAACGGCGCCTCACCGAAGCCGGGGAGAAACAAGAGTGAGAGCCCTGCGACCCGGGAAGGCACTGCGGCTGTTCAAGATTGCCTGGGTATTCTCTCGGCACGGAGTGGATGAGCTAGTACTTACTATCCCCTTGTTTCGCAGGCTGCGGTTTCTTGTCTACTTGGTTCCCGGATACTGGCTGCGAGACCGGGAAGCACCCCGCGCAGTCCGCATCCGTGAATCACTGGAGGAGCTAGGCCCCATCTTCGTCAAGTTTGGCCAGATCCTTTCCACCCGCCGCGACCTCCTGCCAGATGATATCGCCGTGGAATTTGCCCGGCTACAGGATAATGTTCCCCCCTTTCCCAGCAAGCAGGCAAAAGAGATCATCGAAGAGGCCTACGGTAAATCGGTCTCGGAGGTTTTTCGGTGTTTCGAGGAAACGCCGCTCGCCTCGGCCTCCATTGCCCAGGTTCATGCCGCAACCCTGCACGATGGCAGCGAAGTGGTAGTCAAGGTGGTCCGCCCGGACATTGAGCAAACCATTCGCCGGGACCTGGAGCTGATGTACGTATTGGCAGGGATGGTGCAACGTTACTGGTCGGAAGGGAAGCGATTGCGACCGGTAGAGGTGGTCCGGGAATATGAAAAAACCATCTTCGATGAGCTGGACATGCTGCGGGAAGGGTCCAACGCCTCCCTGCTGCGTCGCAATTTTGAGAACTCGCCGTTAATCTACATTCCCAGGGTCTATTGGCCCTATGTGCGGCGCAACGTTCTGGTGATGGAACGCATCTCCGGTATTCCCATCTCCAACATCGAAGCCATCAAGGCAGCCGGGATCGACCTGCAGGGGCTCGCTGAACGAGGCGTGGAGATCTTCTTCACTCAGGCATTCCAGCACAATTTTTTCCATGCCGACATGCACCCCGGCAACATCTTTGTTGCCGACAACGGGCAGTATATCGCCGTGGACTTTGGCATCATGGGCAGCCTGAACCCGGAAGATCAACGCTATCTGGCGGAGAACTTCCTGGCTTTTTTCCAGCGGGACTACCACCGGGTAGCCGAGCTGCATGTGGAGTCTGGCTGGGTGCCTCCCGATACCCGTGTGGATGAATTCGAATCTGCTATCCGTGCCGTGTGCGAACCCATCTTTCAACGACCACTGAAAGAGATCTCTTTCGGTCACCTGCTGCTACGCCTGTTCCAGACTGCCCGCCGT
Organism: uncultured Chromatiales bacterium; assembly: GCA_964557025.1. Taxonomy (GTDB): domain Bacteria; phylum Pseudomonadota; class Gammaproteobacteria; order Thiohalospirales; family Thiohalospiraceae; genus DRMK01. The sequence continues at coordinate 12,502 of CAZKYF010000035.1, forward strand.
TTCAACATGGAAATCCAGCCGCAGCTGGTTCTCCTCCAGAAGACCTTGCTCAACATTGAAGGACTGGGGCGCCAACTCTACCCGGATTTGGACCTTTGGAAGACTGCAAAGCCTTTTCTCGAGCGCTGGATGAACGAACAGGTGGGCGCTCGCGCCTTCATGCGCAACCTCAAACGACAGGCCCCCCAGACCCTGGAGCGGATGCCGGAGATCCCTCTACTGGCCCATTCCGTGCTGAAGCAATTGCAACAGGGGGCCCTTGAACTGAAAACCCGGCCGGAGGGGCTCAAGCAGCTGCGCCGTGAGATTCGGCAGGCCAACCGACGCACTGTAAGCGCCATAGCCGGTGGCAGTCTGATCCTTGGTGCCATCCTGCTACTGGAAGCTGGTGGTAATGAGGTCCACTCTCTGGGTGATCTCCCGCTGGCCACTTGGCTCTTGGGAACGGTTGGTGCCTTCTTGCTGCTGGCAGCTTGGCCGTTGAACGAGAGTGACTGAATACTAGCGGCGGACTGGCTGCAACCCTTGAGGCTTCGCCTTACCCCTGTTAGAAGCCTCAAAAGACCATGAGCATACAGAAAGAAATCAGCCAATGGGACGGAAAATCAATCACCGGTATTGATGCGATATATGAGCGCCACGGTCAAGAAGCTTCTTTTTCCTCTGAGGTAATCGATCTTCTTGGGTGTGATCCTTTGCAAAAAGGGGCGACCTGGCTGTTGAAGCGATATCTCGAAGGAGGCAAGCAGTTAAGGCATCATCAGGTTGACAAAATCTACGCCGCCTTACCCGCATTGAAACAGTGGGAATCAAAACTTCATGTTCTTCAATGCATCCCGTACATGCCAATACCCGAATCCGGAAAGAGTACGGTGGAAACATTCTTGCGAAAATGCCTGGTGGACGACAATAAATTCATCCGGGCATGGGCATACAACGGGTTTTACGAGCTTTCCATACAATATCCAGAGCATGAAGAAGAAACAAAACAGTTCTTTGAAATGGCTATGAGAGACGAAGCCCCCTCGGTAAAATCGAGAATCAGGAATATAAGGAAAAAAGGCTTCTGATGCGGATTCATTCAGGCAGTCAAAAGCACTGCCCATTCGTCCCGGTCACAACATTGCTGTTTCATACAAACATCTCCTTTGCCTGCCGGTAATATGCAACGTTATCATGGGGAAAGGATTTCACCTTTGCTGCCTATCAGGTTTTTGAATTCGCAGGAGCTTAAATAGTCAAAGGAGGTTCCCCCATGTATGGCGCAAAACGGTTTCTTGCCACCCTGTTTCTTGGCGTACTCCTCTCAGCCTGCGCCACGGTACCCGACACCGGACGCAAACAGCTGCTTCTGATCAACCCTTCTCAGGAGATGCAGCTGGGGCTCGAAGCCTTTGAAAAGATCAAGAAAGAGACCCCCATCAGCAAGGACCCGGAAATCAATGCCTTGGTGCAACGGGTTGGAAAGCGAATTGCTGCAGTGGCTCCATTGCCCAACGCCCAGTGGGAGTTCGTGGTCTTTGACGAGCCCAAAACCGCCAACGCCTTCTGCCTACCCGGGGGAAAGGTAGGGATCTACACCGGGATCCTGCCCATTACCAAGGATGAAGCAGGCCTGGCCACTGTAATCGGCCACGAAGTGGCTCACGCCGTCGCCCGTCACGGGGCCGAACGGATGTCACAAGGGCTGCTGGCCCAACTGGGAGGTCAAGTGATCAACATCGCCACCGCCAGCAAATCTCCCCAGACCCGCCAGCTGATCCAGATGGCCTACGGGCTAGGCGCCCAGTTGGGAGTGATTCTTCCCTATTCCCGCGCCCATGAGCTGGAGGCTGACCGTCTCGGCCAGCTCTACATGGCCCGCGCCGGCTATGATCCCAAAAACTCCATCGAATTCTGGAAACGGTTTGCGGCCTGGGCAGCCAAGCAGGGCAAGCGACAGCCAGAATTCCTCAGCACCCATCCGCTGGGAAAGACCCGCATCCGGCAGCTTGAGAAGTTTCTTCCTGAAGCGGAAGCGGAATACCGCCGCGCCATTCGACAGCGCAAACCATAGACGAAAACCTGGAACAAAGGTATCCTATGCGCTCTTCGCGCCCGTAGCTCAGCTGGATAGAGCGCTGCCCTCCGGAGGCAGAGGTCAGAGGTTCGAATCCTCTCGGGCGCGCCATTCTCTCCGGATTTCCAATCCCTCTCCGGCGTTCGCCAGGCTGCACCAATTCACCATCCATCCCGCCCTCTCGGATACGCCGGTTGCTGGCCTTGATACGCCTGTGTTTCCAAGGTTTCTCTTGCAAAAGATATCATTCTTCCCCGCCGACTCGACAGACTGAACAAGACCCTTTCCCTTCCCATCTTCAAGCGAAAAGACATTTCTGCCGACTCTATCCAAAAAACCGGGTCACACCTAGCCATTGAGAGAGAACCGTCAGAAATGCACCCCGATTACACCTTCACCATCGTCACCTGTACCTTCAATCGGGCTCATACCCTGCATCGTCCCTACCAAAGCCTGAAAGCGCAGACGTTTCGCGATTTTGAATGGATCGTTTTCGACAACGGATCCACCGACAACACGCGCGAGCTGGTAGATGGGTGGTCAAACAATGCATCCTTCCCAATCCGCTATCTTCACTGGCCGAACAACACCGGCTATCAAAACACCTTCAACGAAGGGGTGAAGATAGCAAAGGGGAGATTCTTTCTAATCCTGGATTCAGACGACCGTTGCATCCCCACGGCACTGGAGCGTCTCTTCGATCTATGGGAGGAAATTCCCTCTCTCAAAAGGGATGAGTTTGCTGGCGTCACAGTGCTTTGCCGGGACCAAAATGGAAAACTGGCCGGAGATCCGTTTCCAAACGATCGCTTCGTTTCCGACGCTCTTGAACTGCAATACCGTTACAAGGTAAATGGTGAAAAATGGGGATTCATACGCATGGATCTGCTGCGAAAATACCCCTTTCCCTCCACTCCTCATCACGTCATGCCTCATGTGGTCTGGCACCGTATTGCCAGGCGCTATAAGACCCTGTTTGCCAACGAGGTATTGAGGATCTACTACAACGATGAAACCGGCGATGTGGATCAATTGACTGCAGCACCTCCACGAACCAACGCCAGGGGAAAGGCTATCGGCCAGCTCGCCATTGTCAACAACGATCTGATCTGGTTCCCTTACGCTCCCTGGGCCATCTCCAAGGCTTGTCTGCAATATATTCGTTTCTCCTTTCATGCCAAGCGGGGAATCAATATCCAGTATCGGGAGATGGAAGGATTGAGCGCCAGAATGCTCTACCTCTTCTTGTTACCTGGAGGTGGTTTCCTCTACCTGCTGGATCATCTCACTGAAAAACTGGCTGCCCTCAAGGCTCAAAAGGCAACTCCCGGCTCTTTACCCAGAGGCTCTTGATCGATATCTAAGAAACCGGTTAAGTGCTGGCATAAACACTCCTTTGTTGCTACTCTTTCGCGGTTATGAACGATAGTGAAGCAACCACCGCCGCAAAGCGCAGGATCCTGGTCACCAGCGCCCTCCCATACGCGAACGGACCTATCCATCTCGGTCACCTGGTGGAATATATCCAGACCGATATCTGGGTTCGTTTCCAGAAACTACGTGGCAACGAATGTATCTACGTCTGCGCAGACGATGCCCATGGCACCCCTATTATGCTCAAGGCAAAACAGGAAGGGATCTCTCCGGAACAGCTGATCGAGCGTATTGGGAAAGAGCATCGGGCTGACTTCGCCGACTTTCTAATCGATTTCGACAATTACTACTCTACCCATTCCGAGGAAAACCGCCGTTTCTCCGAGCTCATCTACCGACGGCTCAAGGAAGGCGGACATATCGTACGCCGTACCATCACTCAGGCCTACGATCCCGAAGCCGGGATGTTCCTGCCGGACAGGTTCATCAAAGGGGAGTGCCCCCGCTGCGGCGCACCGGACCAGTACGGAGACTCTTGCGAGGCATGCGGCGCCACCTACGCCCCCACCGATCTGAAGAATGCCGTCTCGGCAATCTCCGGAGCAAAACCGGTGGAAAGGGAGACGGAACACTACTTCTTCAGGCTGAGCGATTTCAGCGACATGCTAAAGGGCTGGGTAAATCAGAAGGATCGATTGCAGCCGGAGATCCGCAACAAGCTCAAGGAGTGGTTCCAGGCCGGGCTGCAGGACTGGGATATCTCCCGTGACGCCCCTTACTGGGGATTCGAGATCCCGGACGCTCCTGGAAAATACTTCTATGTCTGGCTGGATGCCCCCATCGGTTACATGGCCAGCTTCGAGAATTATTGCCAGCGAAGCAAACTTTCTTTCGAAGAGTTCTGGGATCGGGGAGCGGAGAAGGAGACCGAACTATACCACTTCATCGGCAAGGATATCGCCTATTTTCATACACTGTTCTGGCCAGCGATGTTGGAGGGTGCCGGCTTTCGCAAGCCCTCGGCGGTATGGTGCCATGGTTTCCTGACTATCAATGGCCAAAAGATGTCCAAATCCCGGGGCACCTTCATCCGCGCCCGCAGCTATCTGCAACATCTCAACCCGGAGTACCTTCGTTACTACTTCGCCGCCAAGTTGGGATCAGGAGTGGACGACCTCGACCTTAATCTGCAGGACTTTATGGCCCGTGTTAACAGCGATCTGGTTGGCAAATTGGTCAATATCGCATCCCGTTGCGCCGGCTTCATCAATAAGAGGTTCGACAACCGACTCACCGACACCCTTCCCGATGTCGATCTGTATGACGCTTTCATCCGCTCTGGCGAGGAGATCGCAGCCCTTTACGAGCAACGAGAATATGGTCACGCCATGCGCGAAATTATGGCACTGGCGGATGTGGCCAATCAGTATATCGATGAACAGAAGCCTTGGGTAGTTGTTAAGGAGAGGGGGCGAGAGGAAGAAGTAAGGGCAGTCTGCAGCCAGGGAATCAACCTGTTTCGCGTACTTGTCACCTACATCAAACCAGTGCTTCCCCATTTGGCGAAAAAGACGGAGCAGTTCCTGGCGTGTGGTGACCTGGATTGGGAGGCAATCCAGAAGCCACTGGTGGCTCATCGAATCCTTCCCTTCAAACCCCTGTTACACCGGGTAGAGGAACATGCCGTCAATGCCCTGATGGAAGAGGAGAAGACCCCGGTTACAAAAAGTGACAAAGGGAAGCCAAGTACCGATAAAACCATCTCCATCGAGGATTTTTCCAAGCTGGATCTGCGCATTGCCCGCATCATCAAGGCCACTCCAGTGGAAGGGGCTGACAAGCTGCTACAGCTGACCCTCGATCTTGGAGAAGAGACCCGTAATGTATTCGCGGGTATCAAATCGGCCTATTCCCCGGAGCAGCTGGAAGGCCGTCTGACAGTAATGGTAGCCAATCTGGCGCCCCGCAAGATGCGTTTTGGCGTTTCAGAAGGGATGATCCTTGCTGCCGGCCCGGGGGGAGAGGAATTGTTTCTGCTTTCACCGGATGAGGGTGCCCGACCAGGTATGCGAGTCAAATAGCGACAGATTGTGTGATATCCCCCAGCTATCGACAAAAGCATTCAGAAACTGCTGTTTTCAGCTCGATTTCGCGATCAATGAGGTGATACCTGACCAAAACTATCTGGTATCATTCACGATATGACAGAGTACGCCCTAATCCTTATCAGCACCATCCTGGTCAACAATTTTGTCCTGGTAAAATTCCTCGGCCTCTGTCCGTTTCTAGGGGTATCGAAAAAACTAGAAACCGCTATTGGCATGGGTCTGGCCACTACCTTTGTGCTGACACTCTCCTCTATCTGCAGTTATCTGGTAAACGAATACCTCCTCTCTCCGCTGGGGATCGAATATCTGCGCACCATCGCCTTCATCCTGGTGATCGCCGTGGTGGTTCAGTTTACCGAGATGGTCGTACACAAGACCAGTCCATTACTCTACCGGGTGCTAGGCATCTTTCTGCCCTTGATCACCACCAACTGCGCTGTGCTCGGTGTTGCGCTGCTCAATGTGCAGGCGGATCACAACTTCGTGGAATCCGCCCTCTATGGATTCGGTGCCGCGGCTGGATTCTCCCTGGTTCTGGTGATGTTCGCCGCCATGCGGGAACGTATCGAAGTGGCTGACGTGCCTGTAGCATTCAGGGGGCCGGCCATCGCCCTAGTAACCGCTGGACTGATGTCTCTCGCCTTTATCGGTTTTTCCGGATTGGTGAAAGGATAGACCATGCTGAGTGCGGCACTGGCTCTCACCTTACTGGCCCTGGTTTTTGGGCTATTGCTGGGTTACTCCTCCATCCGTTTCAAGGTGGAAGGTGATCCGGTGGTGGATCAGATCGACGCCATCCTGCCACAAACCCAGTGTGGTCAGTGTGGCTACCCCGGATGCCGCCCCTACGCCGAGGCCATTGCCGCAGGAGAGGCGGATATCAACCAATGCCCTCCCGGAGGGGAACAGGTGATCCTGGCACTGGCCGATCTGCTGGGCCGGGAACCCAAGCCCCTGGATCCGGAGCGGGGTGAAGAAAAGCCTCCGATGGTTGCATTTATTGATGAATCGGAGTGCATCGGCTGTACATTGTGTATCAAGGCTTGCCCGGTGGATGCCATCTTGGGTGCACCAAAGATGATGCACACCGTGATCGCTGACGAGTGCACCGGTTGCGAGTTGTGCGTGGAACCCTGTCCCGTGGATGTGATCAGTATGGTTCCGGTCAAGGAGGATATCACCCACTGGAAATGGCCTCCTCCGAAGGTGGCAAATGGAGATAGCGCATGAAGTTGTGGACCTTTCACGGTGGGGTTCACCCCCCCGGACATAAAAGAGAGTCCACCCTCCGCCCGGTGAAAGCGGCTCCGCTGCCGAAAAGGCTGGTTCTTCCACTGCTCCAGCACCTGGGCGCGCCAGCCGAACCGGCGGTGATGGTAGGTGCAGAGGTACTCAAGGGGGAGCTGATCGCCCGACCGGGCAATTTCGTCAGCGCCCCGGTACATGCCCCAAGCTCGGGTCGGGTGGTGGCCATCGAGGAATTTCCGGTCCCGCACCCTTCTGGCCTCTCCGCACCTTGTATCGTCATCGAGCCCGATGGTGAGGAACGCTGGCACCCTGCCTGTCAGGCTGCCGATTACCGGGATCTGGAACCCGCAGAGATCCGCGAGCGGGTCCGCATGGCTGGTATCGTGGGCCTTGGTGGCGCCGGTTTCCCCGCCTTCATCAAACTCAACCCGGGCAGAACGGTAAAGACCCTGATCCTCAATGGAGCCGAGTGTGAACCCTACATCACCTGTGACGAAATGCTGATGCGTGATCGGCCTGAAGAGGTGCTTCGCGGGGCAATGGTCATCCGCCGGGCAGTGCAGGCACAACACTGTGTTATCGCCATTGAGGATAACAAACCCGAGGCAATCGAAGCACTGCAGCGCACGAAACGGCAGATTGAGGAAGCTGGCGATATCGAGATAGTCACCGTTCCAACCCGTTACCCCGCCGGTGGGGAAAAGCAGCTGATCAAGATCCTTACTGGAAAGGAGGTTCCCAGCGGTGGGCTCCCTATCCAGCTGGGAATTGTTTGCCACAACATTGCCACCGCAGCTGCCGTCCACCAGGCGGTGGAGAAAGGAACGCCTTTGCTTTCCCGCTTGGTGACGATTACCGGCAGTGCGGTGGCAAAACCCCGTAATATCGAGGCCCTGATTGGAACACCCATTACCGAGTTGCTCAACTTGTGCGGTACCGACTTTGATGGCCTAGGGGAGATCATCATGGGTGGCCCCATGATGGGCATTGCCTTGGCCAGCTACCAGGTTCCATTGATCAAAACCGGTAACTGCCTGCTGGCCATCAGTCGCACCGAGATCGAGCAGCGTCCTACAGTATTGCCATGTATCCGTTGCGGAAACTGCGCCGAGGCTTGTCCCATCAATCTGCTGCCCCAGCAGCTATACTGGCATGCCCGTTCCAAGGATTTCGACAAGATCCAGGAATTCGATCTGTTCGACTGTATCGAGTGCGGTTGCTGTGCCTACGTCTGCCCCAGCAGCATTCCGCTGGTTCACTACTACCGCTTCGCCAAAAGCGAGATTCGGGCACAGCAGGAGAAAAAACGCAAGGCCGACATTGCTCGTGAAAGGCATCGGAAGCGAGAGGAACGACTTGCCCGCGAGAAGGCCGAGCGGAAAGCCCGCCATGCCCGCAAACGTCCTGCTACTGACGAAAACAAGAAAGCGGCTATTCAGGCCGCTTTGGAACGTGCCAAGGCTGCCAAGAAGGAATCCTCGCCCGATGAAGTTTAGAAAGGCGCTCAGTTCCCCCTACATCCATCACCCACCATATTCAACGGCGGGTATGATGTTTACCGTCATTCTGGCCTTGATGCCGGCACTGGCTGCTTACACCTTTTTATTTGGATGGGGTGTCCTGATCAATGCCGTGCTCGCGGTAACGGTAGCATTGATATGTGAAGCTGGGATGTTGGCAATCCGGGGCCGATCCTTGTTTCCCGCCCTTCAGGATGGCAGCGCCGTACTTACCGCCCTTCTGCTGGTATTTGCGCTGCCCCCTTTGGCCCCATGGTGGCTAACCACCATCGGCGTTGCCTTTGCCATTATTGTGGCGAAGCAGTTATATGGAGGTCTGGGATTCAACCCCTTCAACCCCGCAATGATCGGATATGTCGTCTTGTTGGTGTCCTTTCCGAGAGAGTTGACCCTCTGGTCACTTCCATCTTCTATTGCCGATGTTTCCCTTAACTTTGGCTCAACCTTGAGCTATATCTTTGCCGGCAGCTTGCCTGCCCACCTTTCCATAGACGCACTGACCTCGGCTACACCACTGGATACCATGAAGACCCAGCTTGGACTTGGCAATACGCCAGCCGATATTATGGCAGCCGAGCCGGTATTTGGATTTTTGGGAGGAAAAGGCTGGATCTGGATCAACTTACTTTTGTTGGCAGGGGGAATTTGGCTCATCTATCGGCGAGTGATCAGCTGGCATATACCCGTCGCCCTGCTAGGCTCCCTCGCTACCATTTCCGGATTGTTCTACCTCTTCGATTCGACACACAACGCCTCACCGTTGTTTCATTTGTTCAGCGGCGCTGCCATTCTGGGAGCCTTCTTCATCGCTACTGACCCGGTAACTGCCGCCACCTCGAATCTTGGTCGACTGTGGTATGGCGCCGGTATCGGCATTTTAATCTACATTATCCGAAGCTGGGGAGGTTTTCCCGATGGTGTGGCTTTCGCCGTATTACTGATGAATATGGCAGCTCCCACTATCGACCATTATACGAAACCCAGGGTATTTGGACATGACCAACAAGATGGTTAAGAAAGTCCTCACCAGTGCCCTGCTTCTCGCCCTGTTTGGGTTGACGGGGGCCACCCTGGTTGCCTTTACATACAGCATCACAGCGGAGCGTATCGAAGCCAATCATCGGGAAGCAATGCTGAAGCGGCTTAATGCGCTGGTTCCCCCTGCTAACTATGACAACGACATGGTCAGTGACACCATTCGGATCACCGATCCTGAACTAGCCCCAAAGAAGTATCCGGCTACTGTCTATCGAGCACGTAGGATGGGAAGGCCTGAAGCGGCTGTCTTCTCCGTGGTGGCACCGGATGGATATAATGGTCCTATCTATCTATTAGTTGCAATCAAACACGACGGCAGCCTGATTGGGGTACGAGTGGTATCTCACCATGAAACGCCAGGATTGGGAGATGCTATCGAGGAGCGAAAATCTGATTGGATTCATGGATTTGACGGTCGCAGTCTAACAAACCCCACAGAGGACAAATGGAAGGTCAAAAGAGATGGCGGCGTATTCGATCAGTTCACTGGCGCCACCATTACCCCTCGTGCAGTGGTCAAAGCTGTCTACAAAACACTTAGGTACTACTCTCAGCACCGCAACACCGTTTTTACGCGAAAAAAGACTGAGGAGGAGATCCAGCATGACTAGCCCCCATTATGCCGAAATCATCCGTAATGGTTTCTGGTCCAACAATGTGGCGCTGGTTCAGATCCTCGGTCTTTGTCCACTATTGGCGGTTACCAACACCACAATCAATGGACTGGGGCTTGGTCTAGCCACCACTTTGGTGCTGATGGCCTCCAATCTCATTGTTTCCTTGATTCGTAATATTGTGAGGCCGGAAATTCGCCTCCCGGCTTTCGTAATGATCATCGCCTCACTGGTTACCGCCATTGAACTAGCGATGAATGCTTGGTTTCATGATCTCTATAACATTCTCGGTATATTCATCCCCCTCATCGTCACCAATTGTGCGATTCTCGGAAGGGCTGAGAGCTTCGCAGTAAAAAACCCGCCTTTACCGGCACTGGTAGATGCATTGGCCATGGGGCTTGGTTTTTGCGCCGTATTGGTAGTATTGGGTGGCATGCGGGAGGCCATTGGTTCCGGCACCTTGTTTGCCAATGCTTCGCTGATGTTTGGCGAGTGGGCCGATATCCTCACCATTACTTTGGTAGATGAGTATCGTGGGTTTCTATTGGCGATTCTTCCTCCGGGCGCCTTCATTGGTCTAGGTGCCTTGATCGCCATTAAGAATGTCCTTGATACCCGGAGCAAGCAGCGCAAAAAGAAAGCCTCAACATCCCTTGCAAAGACGCTGGAATCCTCCCCCACCACATAATGAATGCAAAAAAGCGCAGAGAGATCTTTGAGAGGCTACGGGCCGAAAATCCGTCCCCCACTACAGAACTGAATTACCGCAATCCTTTCGAGTTGTTGATTGCAGTCATCCTCTCCGCACAGGCAACTGACAAAGGGGTCAACAAAGCGACCAGGGAACTGTTTAAAAAAGCCAATACACCAAAGGCAATGCTGGAGTTAGGAGAGGAAAAACTGAAGCATTACATCAAAACTATTGGGCTATACAATAACAAGGCAAAAAATATCATTGCTACCTGCCGCATCCTCACGGAAAAATACGGCGGCAAGGTTCCCAACGAACGAAAGGCACTCGAATCACTTCCTGGTGTGGGCCGGAAAACCGCCAATGTCATTCTCAATACCGCTTTTGGTCAACCAACCATCGCCGTGGATACCCATATCTTCCGGGTTGCCAACCGAACTGGCCTGGCAAAGGGAAAGACACCCCTGGAAGTCGAGAAAAGACTGGAAAAAGTGGTACCCGAAGAGTTCAAACAGGACGCCCATCACTGGCTCATACTCCATGGACGCTATGTCTGTACTGCGCGCAAACCCCGTTGCGGCGCGTGTATCATAGCCGATCTCTGCGAATACCCGCATAAGCACCTGGAACAGAATGCTCTTCAGTCAGGATAGATCCCAGTTACGCCGCTTTTATTGCCAGGCTTGGAAACGTTTCCGGGGTGGGGAAAAATTGCAGCCTTTGGAACAGCTCATTGCCGAAGTGGTCACTATCCATCCCGAGTATCACTCCCTGCTTGAACAAGAGGCAGCAACCGAACAAGAATTCATCCCCGAGCTGGGAGAAAGCAATCCTTTCTTGCATCTTTCCCTCCACCTGGCAGTTCGGGAGCAAGCAAGCAATGATCGGCCGCAAGGTATAGGGACTCTCTATCAACAGTTCATATCAAAAACCGGAGATATCCATGAGGCAGAACATGGAATGATGGAATGCTTAGCCGAAATGCTTTGGAAATCAACCCGGAAAGGGATTCCTCCAGATGAGGCAGCTTATCTAGATTGTTTAAAAAAATATTTAAAAATCAAAAAGATATAACAAATCAAACATCCAGGTTCGTCACTGACAGTGCATTGGTTTCAATAAACTCCCGACGCGGTTCCACCTGATCCCCCATTAGGGTAGTGAATATCTCATCAGCTGCAATGGCATCTTCAATCTGGACTTGCAACATCCGCCGGGTATCCGGATTCATCGTGGTCTCCCATAATTGTTCCGGGTTCATTTCACCCAACCCCTTGTAGCGTTGAATATCTTGCCCACGACGCGCTTGTTGCATCAGCCACTCCATCATCTGTTTAAAGCTAGATATCGGCTGTACCCTCTCTCCACGCTGGATATAGGCCCCCTCACCCAGTAATCCTTCAAGAGAGTTATTTAATTTCTTGATATTCAGATATTCTTGAGATTCAAAGAACTCCTTATCATATAGATAACTACTTTCCGTACCATGCCGCACCACCATTGCGTGAACTTGCAGGGTCTTCTGGCCCTCTTCCTTCTGCAACGAAAACTTATAATTGGCTGCACCGCTATCCTCGCTGTTCAACCGATCCTCCATCTCACGGCACCACTGTTTCATTCGAGTCTCATCCTGGAGGTCATCGGCCGAAATCGGTTCTACATAGATCATTTTTTCCAGAATATCTGCGCAGAAGCGGGAACCAAGCCGCTTGATGGTCGCATTGACCATCATGAAATCCCGAGCCAGATTTTCCAATGCAGACCCCTTGATCACTGGACCTTTTGCACTGGCATGCAGTTCAGCATTATCCAAAGCAGTCTGCAGTAGGTACTCGTTTAATTCCGCATCATCCTTTACGTATCGCTCCCGCTTTCCTTTCTTCACCTTGTAGAGCGGAGGCTGAGCGATATAAATATGGCCCCGTTCTATCAATTCCAGCATTTGACGATAGAAAAAAGTCAGCAAAAGGGTGCGAATATGAGAGCCGTCCACATCCGCATCGGTCATGATGATGATCCGATGATAGCGCAGCTTATCGGGATTATATTCGTCCTTACCAATCCCACAGCCCAGTGCAGTGATCAGGGTGCCAACCTCCGCAGAGGAAAGCATTTTGTCAAACCGAGCCTTCTCAACGTTTAGAATCTTCCCCTTCAACGGCAGGATCGCCTGAAAATGGCGGTCACGCCCTTGCTTAGCTGACCCCCCCGCAGAGTCACCCTCGACCAAAAATAGTTCGGAACGGGCCGGATCCTTCTCCTGGCAATCCGCCAGTTTTCCAGGCAGACCCGCCACGTCCAGCGCTCCTTTTCGTCTTGTCATCTCTCGTGCTTTACGGGCCGCCTCCCGAGCTCTAGCCGCTTCGACCACTTTGGCCGCGATAGCACCGGCTTCTGCGGGGTTCTCCATCAGAAACTCTTGCAATTTTTCTGCGAGACAGGCCTCAACCACCCCTTTTACTTCGGAAGAGACCAGCTTGTCCTTGGTTTGAGAAGAAAACTTGGGATCCGGAACCTTCACTGAAAGAACCGCGGTCAGCCCCTCTCGGATATCATCTCCAGTGGGGGATACCTTGGCCTTCTTGGCGATCCCCTCTTGCTCAATATACTGGTTGATGGTACGAGTCAGGGCACTACGAAAACCCGCCAGATGGGTTCCTCCATCCCTTTGAGGAATATTGTTGGTATAGCAGAAGATGTTCTCTTGATAGGAATCATTCCACTGTAGGGCAGCTTCTACAACGATACCATTCCTTTCCGCAGTGAAGTGGATAACCGTATCATGAAGAGGGTTTTTCTTTCGGTTCAGGTGTTCTACAAACGCCTGAATTCCCCCTTTATATTCAAATACATCACGCTTTTGAGTACGTTCATCCGATAGTACGATACGCACACCAGAATTCAAAAACGATAGCTCCCTTAACCGCTTGGCCAGGATATCATAATGAAATTCCACATCACTGAATATCCTTTCACTGGGCTTGAAGCGGATCTCGGTGCCGCTCTCCTCTGTTTCACCGATCTCCTTCAGCGGAGCGAGCGGCTCTCCCATCCGGTATTCCTGGCGATACACCTTTCCGTTTCGACGGATAGTGAGTTGCAGGCTCTCCGAAAGTGCATTGACCACAGACACACCTACACCATGCAGCCCGCCGGATACCTTATAAGAGTTGCTATCGAACTTCCCTCCGGCATGTAATACGGTCATGATGACCTCCGCTGCAGAGCGCCCCTCTTCTTCATGGATATCCACCGGGATTCCCCGGCCATCATCCTTTACCGATACAGAGCCGTCACTATGGATCGTAACCTCAACCGTGGAGCAATACCCAGCCAAGGCCTCATCGATGGAGTTGTCAACCACCTCAAATACCATATGATGCAATCCAGTGCCATCATCCGTATCACCAATATACATTCCCGGACGCTTTCTTACGGCATCCAGACCTTTCAACACCTTGATATTTGAGGAATTGTAGCTTTCCTGACTCATGACTACTCCAATTGTGGATTCAGCAAATGCGCTCCCCCTTAAGAGAACGTAACTTCCGGGAATACTTGATAAAATTATACCATTTTTTGAATGATTCCGTGTTCCACGTGAAACAACCCGTCTTTTTCCCCTAGCGGATAGCCGGAAAATAGAGCCTTATCCGTCGCGGTAACGAACACCTGGCACCCCAAGGTGCTCAGATAGGCTAGAAACCTCTCTCTGCGCTCCTTATCCAGCTCGGATGGCAAATCATCCACTAGAACAACACAAGCTCGATGATAGCGCTTGATCATCAACTCAACTTGCGCCAGCCTCAATGCGACCGCCAGGAGCTTCTGTTCCCCCCGGGATACCCGCTCCCTCGCCAATGTATCCCCTAACATGATCAACACTTCTGCACGATGTGGCCCATACCGTGTATAGCCCTTTTCACGATCACGTTCGAGAGAACTGTCCAACTGCTCCTCATACCCTTTTTCCTGATTCCATCCAGGAACATAACGAAGCTCCAATCCCTTTTGATCACATACCTGTGCCATGACATCAACCAGAAAAGGCATTAAATTCCCAATGAAATCCCTTTGCCTAGTCGCTATCCAGTCCCCATATCTAGCCATTTCCGCGTGCCAGATGCGGACCTGTGGGTCAGGTAGTCGAGCTCTGATGGCCGCGTTTCGCATTTTGAGGGCGCGTTGAAATTTCCTCCATACGGGGAAAAAACCTTGTTCCACGTGAAACATGCCCCAATTGATATAATGGCGCCGAAACCGAGGTCCACCCTCTATCAACAGATGAACGTTGGGATCTATTAATTGTAAAGGCAGCCTTTTTGCCAGTTCAGACAACGCTGTGATGCGACGCCCGTTTATGCGTATTGAGGTGGTACCCTTGCTCTTTTCGATTCCAAGTGTCGTAGAAATTCCTTTCTTTGAGAGGCTCTCCCCAAAAACTACGGCACTTTCCTTGCCAGCCGATATAAACTGCCCAACATGGGAAGTACGAAAAGAGCGGCCCATTCCCAGCAAATAGATAGCCTCCAAGAAACTACTTTTCCCGCTGCCATTTGCCCCATACATTAAATTAATCCGGGGCGCTGGGTTAATTGACACGCGCTCCAGGTTACGAACGCCGGTAATTTCTATCCGGCTAAGAAAGCCGCCTCCCATGAAAAATCAGGTTCACTCGCCAAGTTTATATACGCATGGGCATGATGACATATTGGCATTCCATACCTTCTGTCTTTCTTACGACAAGGCAGCTACTATTAGAGTCGCCAAACAAAATGTGGACATCATCTTCTTCCAATACCTGAAGGACCTCAATCAAATAGTAAACATTAAATGCGATCTCCTGTTCCTCACCCAGATAACGCGCGTCCAGTTCTTCCTCCGCTTCCTCCTGTTCCTGATTGTGTGCAACAATCCGTAACATGCCATCAGGACGAAGCCCCAACCTGACGCTACGAAACTTTTCGTTGGAAAGGATCGAGGTCCTTTTCAGCGCCTCCAGAAACGGTTCCCTTTCAACAACCAGCTCGTTCCGATTACTTCCCGGAATAACCTGTTGGTAATCAGGATATTGCCCCTCAACCAACTTAGAAGAAAATATCGTACCTGTGTCGGCCAACAAAAACCGAACATGATTATCAGCAATCTGAACGATAACCGGCTCTTGCACATCCTCAATCAGCCGGGAAAGTTCCAAGACCCCCTTACGTGGAATGATGACCCGGTGTAATTCTGGTCCTTCGATACCTTCATTGCGCAACAAACTGCAATATGCGAGTCGGTGGCCGTCTGTGGCAACGGAACGTACATGACCCTCTCCTATCTCCAGACAGATGCCATTAAGGAAGTATCTCACATCTTGGTGAGCCATGGAGAAAGCCGTTGAATCAACCAATTTTTTTAGTTCTTTCTGCGGAATGGAAAACTGCGTCACGACGGCTGGCTCTTTCAGCTCTGGAAACTCGGTTGGGGGCAATGTCGCCAAGGTAAAGCGACTGCGACCACTACGTATAGTTGCCCGATCCGCTTCCTGCGTTATGTCGATACGGGATCCCGATGGTAATGCTCGACAGATGTCTATCAGCTTCCTGGCGGGTAGTGTGAGCTCCCCTGGTTCTGCATTATCGATATTGATATGCATTATCATTTCCAATTCCTGATCGGTCCCGGTGATAGAAAGCGTTTGCGGTGTAAGCCGGAACAGAAAATTAGCCAGAATTGGATTGGCTGGTCGCCTATCGATAACGCTACCGACGATCTGCAAAGGTTTGATTAACTGATCCTGCTTGATGGAGAATCTCATCTGATTTTCCTATCAATTATCCTTAAAGATTAATAAAGATTGTAGTAACAAGCTTGACTCTCCTTTGTTGATAAATCTTAAATTTCATTTAAAATCAATCAGTTATTCAATATTTACCGTGTTAATAACGACCCTGTTCCATCATGGAACAGCATGTGGATAACCTGTGTTTGAATCCGGCCACGAAAACCTTCTCCATTTTATCCACAGGTTACCCCGATCATGTGGTCAAGGTTCTCAACAGGTTTTGATAATCTTCTTCAATCAGGCTGTCTGAATTTCTCAGTTCCGATATCTTTCGGCAAGCATGTATGACCGTGGTATGGTCTCGACCTCCAAAGGCATCTCCAATCTCGGGCAAGCTGTAGTTGGACAGCTCCTTGGCCAGGGCCATGGCAATCTGTCTCGGTCGGGTAATGGAGCGGGTACGCCGTTTGGAGAGCAAATCAGAAACCCGAATCTTGTAATAGCTGGCGACAGTCTTTTGGATATTCTCGATAGTTACCTGCTTGGCTTGCAGGGCAAGCAGATCCTTCAGTGCCTCTTTGGCCAAGCTCATATTGACGGGCTTGTCCACGAAACGGGCATGAGCAATAACCCGTCGAAGTGCGCCTTCCAGTTCTCTGACGTTAGAGCGAATCCGTTTGGCAATGAAAAAGGCTACCTCGTAAGGGATGTCGGCACCGAACTGCTCGGCCTTGCTGATCAAGATTGCTACCCGGGTCTCCAGTTCGGGGGGTTCTATGGCCACGGTCAGTCCCCAGCCAAAACGTGACTTGAGACGCTCCTCAAGACCGTCCAGCTCTTTTGGATAACGATCACAGGTAAGAACAATTTGCTGTTGCCCTTCAAAAAGAGCGTTAAAAGTATGAAAAAACTCCTCCTGAGAGCGCTCCTTACCGGCAAAGAACTGGATATCGTCGATAAGCAGTGCGTCGACGGTACGGTAAAATCGTTTGAAGTCATTGATCCGATTATGCTGCAGTGCCTTGATCATCTCTGCAACAAAACCTTCGGAATGGAGGTATATGACGCGGGACTCCGGTGAGCGCTCAAGAATGAGGTTGCCCACAGCATGCATCAGATGAGTTTTTCCTAGCCCCACGCCTCCGTAGATGAACAGCGGGTTGTAGGCAGAACCCACATTCTCCGCCACTTGGGCGGCAGCGGCTCTGGCCATCTGGTTGGATTTTCCGCCTACGAAGTTGGCAAATGTGAAGTTTTTGTTAAGGCGGCTCTGTTTGAGGGGTGGGGCTTTATCCTCTGTCGCATTTCCCCTTCCGTGGGTGGATATGGCGACATCCGAGGGTTCCTCTTTGCGTTGTGTACCGATGCGAATGTTGATTTGGGGAGCAGATCCATTGGAATGCTGCTCGATAAGCTGCTGAATTCTCTCCAAAAGATGATCGCTAACCCACTCAAGCACATATTGATTGGGAGCCAATAGCTCAAGTTCCCGTTCGCCCTCTGTAACTTGGAGTGGCCGGACCCAGGTGTTGAACTGCCGTGCACCCAGTTCTGTTTCCAGGTGGTTGAGGCATTTGTTCCAGAGTGACGTGGGCATAAGGTGATAAACCGCTGAATGTGTTACCGGCCGGACAGGGACATCTGGCAGCATTATACCCTAACCGCTGAGTTATCCACAGCACACACTCCAGAAGCTTCTTTGGTTCTCTTGCTATCGTTGATTCGTTACAGTAAAGGGGAAATTTTGTCTGGTTGATGGCGGTAAGTGGTTGACATCGGATATACTGTATCGCTATTTTTCTTCGCTTTTTGGTACTCAAGTGCCATTGTTGAAAGGACGTGAACGGAAACAGCCATGAAGAGAACATTTCAGCCAAGCAATCTGAAACGCAAACGCAATCACGGTTTTCGTGCTCGCATGAAAACCCGCAGCGGGCGGAAGATCATCAATGCCCGACGGGCCAAGGGGCGCAAGCGGCTTGCAGCCTGAATCCTTTCTTGGACGCTCAGGGCGGTGGCAGGAATCGGTTCAAACGATTCCAAAGAATCCTCAAACCGTCTGAATACAAAGCGGTTTTCTCAAGAGCCAGGAAAAGTGTCGATGGGTACTTTACCGTGCTGTTCATAGATAGTCAGCTGGCCCGCCCCAGGCTGGGGATGGCGATTGCAAAGAAGCAGGTAAAATCAGCCGTTGTCCGCAATCGGATCAAGCGGGTGATACGCGAGAGCTTCCGCATTCATCAACACACCCTGCCTCCGTTGGACATCGTGGTACTGGCTAGGCGAAGGGCAGCGGAGGCGGATTCGAGAGCGCTGCATCGCTCCTTGCAAAGGCACTGGAAAAGGTTGGCTTGCCAATGCAGAGATTAGCGATTTTATTGATAGATGGCTATCGGCTGGCGATCAGCCCGCTATTGGGTAACAATTGCCGCTTCCATCCCAGCTGTTCCAGCTATGCTCGTACAGCCATCCAGCGATTCGGTCTTATCCAGGGGGGCTGGATGGCTTTCCGCAGGGTGATGCGTTGTCATCCTTGGCATGAGGGCGGGGTCGACCCTGTACCGGAGAACAAGAAGTAAGTAACCAATGGAAACACAAAAGATGATCCTGTGGGCAGCATTGGTCTTTGTACTGATGCTAATCTGGCAAGCTTGGGAACAGGAGTATGGTCCACGGCCCCAGCCTATCTCCTCTGCGCAGCGAGAGGCTGCCGTTGATACAGTCTCGACCCCACCTTCAGAAGAAGTGCCGGCAGTCCCCGCTGCCAAGACTGCGCCAGCAGTCTCGACCGACAGCCTAAAGAGTGGAGAACGCATCCGGGTACAGACCGACGTTCTGGACCTGGAGATTGACACCGTAGGGGGGGATCTACGCCGTCTGGACCTACCAGCCTATCCGGTTTCTATCGAGCAGCCGGATGTGCCGCTCCGGTTGATGGCGGATAGCGATGGCCGGCTGTTTGTGCAACAGAGCGGATTGTTGCCAGCGGACAAAGAGAGCCAGCTCGTTGACCACCATATGTTGTTCGAGGCAAAGCAGACCGAATATCGGCTGCAAGAAGGAGAGGATCAACTTGAGGTACGACTCCACTGGGCCGGCAGTGACGGCTTCCAGGTGGACAAGGTTTACACTTTCCGTCGGGGAAGTTATGCCTTCGATGTTCGCTATGAGGTAAAAAACGGCACTGACCGGGAGTGGAAGGGGCATTTGTATCGCCAGCTGCAGCGAATTCCTCCAGTACAGAAGCGTAGCATCTTTGTGATGCATACCTACACCGGTGGAGTGATTTCCGGGGTCGATCCAGTAACGGGCGAGGAGTTGCGTTACGAGAAGATAGGTTTCGAGGATATGGCGGAAACCCCTGTCAACCGGGATCTGAAAGGTGGCTGGGAGGCAATGATTCAGCACTATTTCCTGGTGGCGATGATCCCGGATCAGGAGGAAATCAATCACTTTTACAGCAAAAAGGTTGGCGATTCCCGTTACGTTCTGGGGATGGTTGCCAAGGAGCCGTGGACAGTGGCATCCGGTGACAGCGGAGCCCTGGAATATACGGTTTATGCCGGTCCAAAATTGAAAAATGATTTGGAGACACTGGCCCCCCATCTGGAACTGACCGTCGACTACGGCTATCTCACCATTATTGCCAATCCCATCTTCTGGTTATTGCATAAGATCCATGGTGTAGTTGGTAACTGGGGATGGTCGATTATCATCTTGACTATCTTCATCAAGTTGCTCTTCTTCCCGCTGTCGGCTGCAAGTTATCGTTCCATGGCCAGCATGCGAAAGCTTGCCCCACGGCTGCAAAGCATCAAGGAGCGCTATGCCGACGACAAGGAGGGATACCAGCGGGCGATGATGGATCTCTACAAGAAGGAGAAGATCAATCCACTAGGAGGATGTCTCCCCATTCTGGTTCAGATCCCGGTATTCATTGCCCTCTACTGGGTGCTGCTGGAGAGTGTTGAGCTGCGCCAGGCTCCTTGGATTGGCTGGATCAAGGATCTCTCCATCAAGGATCCCTATTTCGTACTGCCCATCATCATGGGGGCAACCATGTTTGCTCAGTATAAGCTGAATCCTCAGCCACCGGATCCGGTTCAGGCGAAGATCATGCTGTATATGCCCTTCGTCTTTACGGTATTCTTCCTCTTCTTCCCATCGGGGCTGGTACTGTACTGGGTGGTTAACAATGTCCTTTCCATTGCCCAGCAATGGTATATTACCCACAAAATGGAGAACAGCAGCTGACGAAGACCAGCGTCACTGCACAGGAGACCATCGCTGCTCCGGCTACACCACCCGGAAAGGGTGGTGTAGGGATTATCCGGGTCTCTGGCCCAGCGGTCCCGGCGATTGCCAAGAAGATCCTTGGTAGGTTGCCGAAACCACGGTATGCCGACCATACTCCTTTTCTGGATCAGAAAGGGGGGATCCTTGATACTGGCATTGCCCTGTTTTTCCCTTCCCCGCATTCGTTTACCGGCGAGGATGTCCTGGAGCTCCAAGGTCATGGTGGACCGGTTGTCATGGACCTGCTATTGCAACAAGTGCTTGCCCTGGGTGCGCGGCTTGCCAGACCCGGGGAATTCTCCGAGCGAGCCTTTCTCAACGGCAAACTGGATCTGGCCCAAGCAGAGGCAATTGCCGACCTTATCGATAGCGCTACCGAGGAGGCTGCCCGTTCCGCCCTTCACTCCTTGCAGGGAGAATTCTCCCAACAAGTGAGAGATATGGTAGAGCAAGTGATCCAACTGCGTACCCATGTGGAAGCGTCCATCGATTTTTCCGAGGAAGAGATCGATTTTCTCAGTGAAAACCGTTTGAGTGGATCGATGGAACGGATTATTGAGCAGTTGCGATCCTTGTTGGACAACAGCCGACAGGGATGTCTGTTGCGAGAGGGGATTCGTCTGGTCATCATTGGTAGACCCAATGCAGGGAAATCCAGTTTACTGAACGCGCTGGCCAAGCGAGAGAGTGCCATCGTTACAGAAATTCCAGGTACTACGCGAGACATTGTACGGGAACAGATAGCCATTGCCGGTGTTCCTCTACATATCATCGATACCGCTGGACTGCGAGAAAGTGACGATCCGGTAGAACAAGAAGGGGTGCGTCGTGCTTGGCAGGCTATTCAAGAGGCGGATCATCTGCTGCTTGTAATCGACGATCGTTCTGATCTTGACCAGGAATTGCCGGAAGTGGTGAGACGTCTTCCACAAGGGATCCCTGTCACACTGATCCGGAACAAAATTGACCTGAGTGGGGGTCGTCCGGAGATTATGGACAACCCTTTGGGAAAAGCAATCCGGCTTTCTGCGTTGACTGGGGAGGGCGTGGGGTTGTTGCGGGAACACCTCAAGCGTTGCATCGGGTTGCATAGTGCGGGAGGGGGGATCTTCATGGCCAGACGTCGCCATCTGGATGCATTGAATCGGGCACTGGCGCATCTGGAAGAAGGCCATGTACAACTAAAGTTTGGTGCGGGAGAGCTGCTTGCTGAGGAGCTGCGTCAGGTACAGCACGCGCTGGGTGAGATCACCGGAGAGTTTTGCAATGAAGATCTGTTGGATCGTATCTTCTCCGGCTTCTGTATAGGAAAATGATTTACTCCTGGGGTGGTTGAACAGCTTCATCCCTTCTGGCAGCATAGTTTGTTACCAATAACAAAATAATCAAACGTGGAACGTCCACTCGTCTCGCTCATCATTTGTTGCTACAACCGCGCAGAGTGGTTGCCCAGAACCATGGAGTCGGTGTTTGCACAGAGCTACCGGCCAGTGGAGATTTTGGTATTGGATGACGGATCCGAGGATGGCACAGAGCAATTGATGGCAAAGTATGGTGACCAGATTCGTTACCATCGCCAGGATAATCAGGGGATTGCTGCAGCGCGTACCAATGCCTGCCGTTTGGCCAAAGGAGAGTTGATCACCTTTCTGGATGATGACGATCTGATCCCTCCGGACAGAATAGAACGGTTACTGACTGCATTGCAAAGCTATCCGGAAGCGGCATTTGCAGTGGGAGATCTCGCTTATATCGATGAGCATGGAAAGCCAACCGGAAAGCGCTGGTTGCCAGAGAATTACTATGGTACTGGGGATACTCTGCTTTTCAAACGGGGGGATGAAGCAGTGCTCTGGCCCAAGGTGCCTGCCCTGCCCCATACTACTCTGTTTCGCCGGATCGATGGAGAGCGGATCGGCTGGTTTAATCAGCATTATCGGTTTGCTTCAGAAGACAAAGATTTCTATGCTCGACTAGGGCGTTTGGGGCCGGTGGTCTATGTTCCCCATGTGGTCTCTCTTTACCGACAGGGTCATGCTTCGTTGACTCGAAACATCCAACGTACCCTTTTTAGCCAGCTTCGACTATTCGAGGATCATCTAAACTCCCTAGAGCCAGAAAGGGAAGCATATCGCAAGCGGCTGCAATGGCGTATCCTCAGCACGCTCAAGCAGATGGCACGTCACGGTACTGTTGAAGAGGGATCAATGGACGAGGTGCCGGAAAATTATGTGAGGAAAGCGTTGTCCCTTCTCTCTTGGGCAGACAGGGTAAGATACTACAGTTTTATAACGAAAATGGAACTGCGCAGCTGGTTGCCTGGAAAGAGATCCAGCCGTTCGAGCTTCGAAACAGGGGATGAAGATGCAAGCTGAACATAATGAAATGCCCAAACCCGGCCCTCTTTCCCGGCGTTGGAGCCGTTTCTGGATGCGTTTTGCCGCGCTCGGCCCATTGGGACGCTTGGCTACCCGATTGGCGATCCTGCCAGCGCCGCCTCACTACGCAAGAGAGTATCTGGCCCGTTTTTCACCCCAAGGTTTCATTTCACCCGATGCGGTAATATACCATTCCAAATTACTGCTGGGATCCCGTGTATTTATCGATGATCGCTGCATGATCTACCAAAATCGAAAAGGGGGCGCAATTTCGCTCGGGGATCATGTACGCATCTATAGAGATGTGATTATCGAGACTGGTGAAGGGGGGAGCGTGGAGATTGGAGAGTATTCGAGCATCCATCCCCGTTGCCAGCTCAACGGCTATATTCAACCGATTCACATCGGTCGCCAAGTGATGATTGCCGCCAATTGTGCTTTCTATTCCTACGATCACGGCATGTCTGGAAAAGCTCCCATTCATCGGCAGCCGCTGCAATCACGGGGACCCATTGTTATCGAGGAAGGGGCATGGATTGGCACCGGTGTGATCGTGCTGAGCGGGGTGACCATCGGTAAGGGAGCAATAATTGGAGCCGGCTCAGTGGTGACCCGGGATATTCCGGAAAATGGCATCGCAGTCGGTAATCCAGCACGGCTGATCAAGTTGCGTGATGAACTAGGCTGAAGTAACGGTTCGAGTTTTGATTAATTCCGCTGGAAATGATGTCGCTCCCATAGGGCAAGGCTCAACAAGGGCCATAATCCCCAAGCCAGGTTGGCCTCCCCTTTTAGATGGTGATTGAAAATTCGCCTCAGGGCTGGCTGGTTTAGCTCCAAGCCCAGTATTTCATCCCGATTCAATAGCATCTCTTCGAAAATGGGACGCAATGCCGTTCTCAACCATCGATCCATGGGAACGCTAAAGCCTCGTTTTCCCCGAGTCTGGTAAGAGGTATAGCGGGACAATGAATGGCGCAGGGGCAGCTTGCCGATCCCTTTGGACGGATCCAAACATGAGCGCCAATCCACCTGGGCGGCAATCGAGATCACCTCCCTGTCCAGCAGGGGTACCCGCACCTCCAGTGAGTGGAACATGCTGGCTCGATCCACCTTGAGTAACACCATGGTCAAATGAGAGGTAAATTCATTCCAACGAAGCCACTGGGCCGTTTCATCCTTTTTCCAACCTTGATAATCAAATACTCGATAATTGTCTGGCCATTGTGGCAGGGAGGGAAATATAGCCTCTAGCCGTCTTTTCGCTAGATGGGTGTGCTTGTCGCGTTGCCATTCTCCCAGAGTGGAATAACGTTTGAAAATGTGGGGAAATTTTCCGATTCCCAGCCGCCTGAATCCCCACCGAAGCGTTCGTAACCAGTGGGGAGCATTGAAACCTTCCGCATTCTCTATCAATTGAGTGGCGCGCTTGGTGTAACCCCAGAACAATTCGTCTCCGCCATCTCCGGACAGGATTACCTTGTAGTTGCGGGCGGCCAGTCGGGATACCAACATGGTAGGAAAGATGGAATAGTCACCAAAGGGTTCACCACAGGCCGTGATCACATCATCCAGCATCTCCAATGCCTGCTCGGGCGTGACGTGTTCGATGACATGTTGAACCTCTAATTCCAGAGCGTACTGGGCGGCATCCGATGATTCGTCGCTAGGATCATCGCCGGTACCGATGGTGAAAGTCTTGATGGGGTTGGTGGTGACCGAGCGCATTTTCGCGGTCACGAGCGGGGAGTCAATCCCACCAGAAAGAAATGCCGCTACCGGTACATCGCTTACCAGCTGACGTCTCACCGAACGTGTGATAACAGCGTCTACCGCTTCATAGGCCTCTGTTCCCCTTAGCATGGGTTCCCGGTACCTGGGAAATTCTGTGTATAGGCCTTGTCTGACAGTTCCGTCAGCACGGAATTCCAACCAGGTCCCGGGCTCCAGCATGTGGCTGTTTTCCAGGATGCCATAAGGTGCCGGAATATAGGCTAGTCGTAAGTAGAGACCCAGCGCCTCCTTGGATATACTCAGATCACGGCTCCACGGGTGCTCGAGGAGTTGATCGTACTGGGAGCCAAAGGCAACCCCGTTTGTGGTTTGCAGATAATAGAGCGGCTTGATTCCGGCATGATCTCGTGCAAGGAGTAGGCGCCTTTCGGTTAGATCATAGAAAGCAAGCGCAAACATCCCGTTGAAACGATCGAGGGCCTCTGTACCCCATTCAATCAAGGCATTGAGTACCACCTCACTGTCGCCACTGGAGCGGAAGCTGTATCCTTTTGCTTCCAGAGTTTTGCGTAGATCGCGAAAATTGTAGACTTCGCCATTGAATACCAGAACATAGCGGTGGTCCATGGAGATCATGGGCTGGTGTCCGCTGGGGCTAAGGTCGAGAATGGCTAGCCGACGGAAAACCAAGGTGCATTCCTTTTCCGGTGATGACCAGAACCCTTGGGCATCTGGACCCCGCCTCTCCATCAATCTGCTGATACGTTCCCAGTTGGCTCCGCTGGGCCCCCCTTTCCAGCACATTTCTCCTGCGATACCGCACATTGCCTATTGTTCTCTTCCTGTTAGATGACTAAAGACAACTGGTGAATCGAAAGGTGGATTTCCGAAAGGTTAATGGAAATCAGCCATCCTATTTGGATGGCATTTTTGTAAATATTGAGCGTTAAAGTATACTGTCGTCTGGTCGAAGATTAAATTTAATTTCGAAGCAATTATATTAACCTGTTTTTTATCGGCCAAAAGAGGCATCTTCTGAATTTGAACTCAGCCAAGCGGAACAATAAATGAACAGTGATCGGGCTCGTCCGTTGGTGACCATTGCTATCCCCACCTATAATCGAGCAGATCGGTTCCTGCGCCCCGCTATTGATGCAGCGTTGCAGCAAACCTATCCTAACATTGAAGTGATCATTTCCGATAATTGCTCTACGGATGATACGGAAACGGTGGTTCGATCCTACAAGGATTCCCGCATCCGTTACTTTCGCCAGGAACGAAATATCGGTGCCAACAATAATTTTAATTTTTGTCTTGAACAGGCCAGCGGAGATTATTTCTTGCTGTTTCTCGATGATGATCAAATCGATGCCGATCTGGTGGAGTGTTGCATGGATGCCGCGAATGACAGAACCGATGTCGGCGTCATCCGAACCGGAACCCGAACCATTGATGAAGATGGCAAGGTGATAAAAGAGGTACCCAATAGAGCCGCAGATCTCTCTTTTTGTGAACTGCTATTGGCGTGGTTTCGCAGTGAGACTACCTTTTATCTTTGCAGTACTTTGATCAACACCCAGGGATTGAGGGAAGTGGGGGGTTTTCACTCACGGCACAATCTGTTCCAGGATGTGGGGGCGGAATTGAAGGTCGCCGCACGCTATGGAAGGGTGGATGTGGAAGCGGTCAAGGCGGGATTCAGATTGCATGATGCCAATATGGGGTCGGCGGCCAGGATTCAGGCCTGGTGTGAAGACAGCCTGGAGCTGCTGGACATTCTCTGTGAGCTTTGCCCGGAGCGACGGGAATCGATCCGTAAAGAAGGGCTTCGTTTCCTTTGCCGGATGAATTATAGCTTTGTACGCTCCATTCCTTCTCCGCTTCATCGCATGAGATCCTATTTGCAGGTGGCTAGGAACTTTGGAGAGGCTGAGCCGCTTATGGGCTATCTCTATCGGAAAGAGGTTCGGCCTTTCCTTCGAGCCCTGAAAAACGGCTGACGAGCGTTCAAGCAGGAAAACGTTGCTTCATGAGAGTCGCTTTCTTCGTCAGTGCATTTCCGGTGGTTTCTGAAACCTTCATTCTGAACCAGATAACAGGCCTTATCGATCGTGGCCATGAGGTAGATATCTATGCCAAGAGTGCACGACCACTGGATGTCGTACACCCGGAGGTGGAGGCGTATCGTCTACTGGATCGAGTGACGTATCTCAACGAGATTCCAAAGAGCGGCTGGGAACGCGTGCTCTATCTTTTGGCACTGCTGCGTGAAAGTGGTCTGCTTAAACGGCCAGCCTGGTGGATACGACTATTTCGAGTTCTGCTGTTATCAGAGAATGGCGCTCTTTTATCCAAGCTGGGGCAGCTAACCCTCGTGGTAAAACAATTGAAAGAAGGTCCCTATGATATCATCCATGCACAATATGGGACCCTTGGCCGGAGGTTGATTCCCCTGAAGGAAACAGGGGTCCTGCCAGCTCACCATATCACATCATTTCGGGGTCACGATGTTACCCAGCACGCAACTCATGAGCCAGGGTTCTATGACGAGCTGTTTGCCAAAGGGGACCTCTTTCTGCCAGTCAGCGAGAGCCTGAAACAGAAGATCATCTCGCGAGGGTGTGATGAAAAGAAAATCAGCGTTCTCCACTCCGGTATCAATTGCAATCGTTTTCCTTTTCGTCCCAGGACGTTATCAAAGGGAGAGCCAGTACGGATTTTAACCATTGCGCGCCTGGTGGAGATGAAAGGGGTTGCCTACGGGATTGAGGCCGTGGCTCGACTGGTGGAATCAGGCAGAGAGATTTGCTATCAGATAGCAGGGGATGGGACCCTACGTCCCGAACTGGAACAGCAGATCGAAATGCTGGGAATGGGAGGAAACGTTCATTTGTTAGGCTGGAAGGATCATCGTGAACTAGCCCGGTTGATGGAGCAAGCCCACATCCTTCTTGCTCCCAGCATAACGGCCACCAATGGGGAGCAGGAGGGGATCCCCAATGTGGTCAAGGAGGCGATGGCTATGGGTCTTCCTGTAGTGAGTACTTACCACAGCGGCATTCCCGAACTGGTGGAAGATGGAGTGTCGGGATATCTTGCACCGGAACGGGATGTGATGGCCTTGTCCAGCTCTTTGGCCAAATTGATAGATCGGCCGGATTGTTGGCCAGAGATGGGGATGGCCGGCCGGAAAAAGGTGGAGGCGGAGTTCAATATGGAGCGGCTCAATGACAAACTGGTGGCACTCTATCGTTCTCTCATTACTTGACACCCATCTTTCCAGCCGTTTTAATACCCCCTTTCCTTTGGCCAGGTAGCTCAGTTGGTAGAGCAGAGGACTGAAAATCCTCGTGTCGGCAGTTCGATTCTGTCCCTGGCCACCACTATCCCTTTCCCTATTCCAATCGGTTGTAAAAATCGCAGTTCTTTTTGTTTCTCTCTGTGGATGGAGAATCAGGGGTTGCCTTTGGGCCAACCTAGAGGCAGGTGATTGGATAGAAACTGCCAGATGGTATATCTGGCAGTTTCTATCCGATTGACAGATACCTTTTCAGGCCATTGCAACGAAGTTTCCGCCGGCGGCACGGGCCTTTTCCATGGCGTCGGTGACCCGGGTCAACATGGTATTGGTATCATCTCCTGTGCGCCAGGCGGTGACCCCAAAAGCGGCGCTGAATTCTTTATCCGGATTGAGTGCAGCCGGTAGCTGTTGAATCTGTTTTACCAGTCGTTCAGCCAGCTCACATGCCCCTTGGCTTGAAGTTTCTGGCAACACCATAATCAATTCGTCCTCTCCCATCCGTGCCAGGGTATCCGCCCAGCGGGCCTGGTCCTTAATCATGCGGGCGACGGTGGGTAAATCATTTTTCTCTAGAGGTTCTTTGCCCTGGTTGCGCAGCAGTTTGATCATCACAACGGACATAAGAGTGTTGTAGCGCCGACACCGGGAAACCTGTGGTTCAAGCCGACTGAGCAGTCCGCGGCGATTGAATAGACCAGTTTCAGGATCCGTAGAGGAGTGTTCGCGCAGTGCCTCCTCCATGCGACGGACCTCCCCTTCCAGACGGTGCTGCCGGGTAACATCGGTGTAATAGTGAATGGCCCAGTTACTATCCAGCCGGTGACTGTCACAGCGTAGCCATCGCTCGGGTTTATTGGGGCTGGCAGGAACGAAAATGGTCTGTTGCGGTTCAAAAAGAAGCTGCAATTGGGGTTCGGAGAGATCCGCCTTGTTTTTTCCCTTGAGCATTTCAAGGCTGGTACCTAAAAAGTCGAGAAGAGTGGGATTGGCAGAAGCTATCTTGCCAGCAGCATCCAGTAGGAGGATTCCAATTGGTGCCTCATTCAGCAAACGCTCCATCAAAGGCGGTTCAAGTTGCATAGTCATAAAATAGATTCTCCTGTTCAACCTCCGCTGCCAGCTTTTGAGACTTGCAGCTCTACTTTCCAAGAAGAGGTGTCTGTACCTGGTCCGCAGGGCAATGCCATCTGCGTATAATGTTTTTAATCGGGAAGACCTTGGCAGGGATTGCCGACGCACCCGTGGACAATCGGGTTATCGGACAATGAACAAGTTTCTAAACCCCCCAAGTCTTTTGTTGTTGGTCTTGGAAAAAGGACCTTTCTAATTCAGTGTTTTCTTAATAATCAATTTACCCTCTACGGGGAAGATATGCAACAGGTGAGGGTTGCTGAAAAGTCTCCATCATCATCGACCCGGTGAACTACAGGGTTGTCAGTACAACTTTCCTTTAGTGACCGGCGTAAAGTCTCTCTATCTCATGTTTGTTATGTTCAAGGATTCGATTGCGGCGCAATTTCAAGGTGGGGGTCATCAGACCCTCTTCAACGGTCCATGGTGTCAAGCTCAATGCAGCACGCCGGATCTGGGCGTATCCTGGGAAAGAGGCGGTTTGTTTGGTGATTCTTTTCAGGACGATCGATTCCACCATCCGGTCTCGCAGCAGCTCATCTTCCTGTAATTTCCATTTGTGCTCCTGAACTAGAAGCTCCCACTGTTCCTTGTTGAGTACCGCCAATACCGAGAGGAACGGCCGCTGTTCTCCTATCACCATTACCTGCTCGAACAAGCTATCGGCAATGATGGCCATCTCCATCTCTGCTGGAGGGACTTTTTCTCCGTTGGCAAGTACCAGGATTTCTTTCAGGCGCCCCGTGAGGAAGATGTGTCCCAATTTATCGATGCTGGCCTTGTCTCCGGTATGCAGCCAACCCTCGTGATCGATGGCTTCAGCAGTGGCGACGGGGTTGTTCCAGTAACCCAGCATGATGGTTGGTCCCTTAGCTAGAAGCTCCTCTTTCTCTCCCAATCTTACCTCAATGCCGGGGAGTGGCTTGCCGATACTGGCAGGGAGGTTGTCCTCCAGTCGGTTGACGCTGATCACCGGGCTTGCCTCAGTCAAGCCGTAACCCTGCAGTAATTGAATATCCAGCCCAACAAAGAGACGGGCAATGGCAGGTGCCAGAGGTGCACCACCACACACAGTCAACCGTACCTTGCCCCCCAGTTTCTCACGCACCTTTGCCGCCACCGATCGTTCAAACAGTGGCCAAAGTAACAGCCGGGGATGCCAAGAGGCCCTCCCCTGTCGATATTCGTGACGTCTCCATCCGGTCTCCACGGCCTGCTCGAACAATTTGCGCTTCCAGGGTGGCTGGGTGGTGAGCTGATCCTCAATCCGCAGGTGAATTCGTTCGAATATCCGCGGTACCGAAACGAATACGGTAGGTTGGATGGTTTGGAAGTCCGTACTTAATTGCTGGATGGAGCGGGCGAATGCAACGCTGGCGCCGGCCATTACCGGCAGGTAATAGCCAACAGTGCGCTCTAGCATGTGGGATAACGGCAGAAAGGAGAGAAAGCGATCACTCGGAAAAATGGTAATGGCTCTCAGTCCGGCCCGAGCATCGGCCAGAATATTACGATGGCTGAGCATCACCCCCTTGGGTCGGCCAGAGGTTCCCGAGGTATAGACGATAGTGGCAAGTCCGTCGGGATCGCTTTCGCCGGAGGCAGGTTCGGCCTCGCCTTTTTCCGGCAGCCACTGTTCAACCCAGCAGAGACGGGGATCCTCTTTGTCTGAGGGTCTCTCCAGGGTGATAATTCGTTGGAGCGCTTTCAGTCGCTTGGCCACCTGCGAGCACTGCTGCCACTGCCGGTTTCCCTGGATTAACAGCAACTTGGCACCGGAATCATTGAGTACATAGGAAAGGTTTTCCGGATTATCATTAACGAAAAGCGGTACGACAACCAGGCCCAGCCCAAGAGCAGCCTGATCAAAGGCAACCCATTCCCGGCAGTTTGCCAGCATGATAGCCACTCGATCGCCCGGTTCTAGCGATTCGGCCTGCAATGCCTGTTGCCAGCGCGATATCAGAAGGGACATCTCTCGCCAAGAGGTATCCTGCCACCTTTCGGTTTCGGCGTCATAGTGGTGGTAGGCAATAGCATCGGGGGTTCTCCGAACCCGTTCCCGGAATAATCCCGGAAGGGTGTCTGCCTGGTGGAGTTCAATGATATCGGCGGACTGCATTACTCTGTGCTAAGTCAGGTCCTTATTCTACGAAGCATATAGGAAGTGATTACGATAGCGCAAATCGTTGGTAGCGTCGCGCTGAGAAAAGGCGGAATGGAGTAAACGATGCCTAGCTGTCCCAAGGTGCGGTTGAATAGGTAGAAGCCGATGCCGATCAGCGTGCCGGCCAGCAGGCGACTGCCCATGCTCACCGAACGCATGGAACCGAAGATGAATGGGATAGCCAGTAACATCATGGCGCCAGTGGCGAAAGGGGACGCCAGTTTGCTCCAGAAAGCCACCCAATAACGGGCAGAATCAAGACCGTTACCCTCCAGATAAGCGATGTAACGTAACAACTCCCGTGAAGAGAGCCCCTGGGGCTCGATAGCCACTACATCGATCAGACCGGGGTTCAGGATTCCCCGCCAGATCAATTCTGGCACCTGTTGGGTGGTGATTTGCGGCTTACCGAACATGGTCTGAGCGGCTTTTTCCAACACCCACTGCCCATCTTCCTGGAAGCGTGCTTCAGGTGCATAGGTCAGTTTTGTCGGTCGTTTCGCAATGTCGAATTCATAAAGGAAGACCCCACCAAGGTGGGTATTGGAATAAACGGTACGAGCGTTGATATAGCGGTTTCCTTCCCGGATCCAGAGGCCAGAGCCAGTGTTGACCGAGACGTGTTTTCCCAGCGCAGTGGCGCGTAGTTTATAGGCATACTGTTCTGCGTGGGAAGCTATCCCTTCGCCGATTGCCACCACTGTTATCATCATCAACAGGGCTATCTTCATCACTGCCCAAGTGATGCGCATTACCGATACGCCTGCAGCGCGCATTACCGTGAGCTCGCTGTTACTGGCTAATGTACCGAGCCCCATCAGGCTGCCGATCAGGGCTGCCATCGGGAATAGATCGCCGCTCCAGCGTGGTAGGGTGAGCAGGGTGAATTGCAGGGCGCGTAAAGGGGTATATTGTGCTTGTCCTACCTTTTGTAATTCACCGATGAAAGTCATGAAAACATAGAGGGCTAGCAGCACTGTCAAGGCGGTCAAAGTACCGAGAAGTACTGTGCGACCGATATAACGGTCCAGAATGGTCATATCACGGCACTCCTCCATCGTCCTGAAAAGCGCCAGCGAATACCACCCTGGCGCGTGATCTCAAAGGCTACATAGAGCAGCATCAGCCCATGTACCCACCAAAGTCCAAGGCCGGGGGGGATTTCCCCTTGTTCCAGCCAGGAGCGTGCGACCCCAAGCATGTTGGCATAGATGATGTAGATCAGAACAGCGCTGAACAGGCGGGAATAGCGTCCCTGACGTGGTGAAGTTCGGCTGAATGGTACCGCCAGCAAGGCTAGCGGGATCACCGAAAGGGGAACTGCCAACCGCCATTGCAGCTCAGCTATTCGCTCCAAATCGTCGGAACCCAGCAGCTCCATCGATGGGGTCGCCCGTAACCTCGGATCACGATAGTGGGTGCGCGCATCAATGCGAATAGCGTGCTCTTCAAAGCGCACGATACGGAAAGCAGCTTCTCCAGGGATGCCTTCATAACGGGTACCATTTTGCAGGATCAGATAACGCTGACCATTTTCCTCATTTGTTTTCTGATAGCCCCGTTCCGCGGCCACCACCTGTTGCTGCAGCGGCAATGCCCCTGGCATTTGGACAAAGATCTCCTTCAGGCGGCCTTGCTGAGGATCCACTTTTTCTACGTAGAACACCCCCTCCCCCATGTCAGTGCCGAAGCTGCGAAAGGTACCCACCGGGATGCCGCCGATCTCGGTGACCGACTTTGCTTCGTCTTTCAGTCGTTGCATCCGGTATTCTGCCCAGGGAGAGAGCCATAGAGAAAGGGTACCGATGATCGCCGCTAGCAGAACCGAAAACAGCCCGACAATTCGCAACAGTCGCCCCAACCCTACACCGCACGCCGCCAATGCGATCATTTCGCTGTCGCGATGCATCCTGCCCAAAGCAATAAGGATGGCGATAAAAAAGGCGAACGGTAGCAGTAATGCCAGGTTGTTTACCAGAGTGAGGGCCAGCATCACCAACACCTGCTTGCCGATCAGATCACCAGCCACCACCGCGTTGAACAGCATCACCAACTGGTTTCCCGCGAAGATCAACAAGAGCACCAGGGTAATGGCTAGCCAAACACCGGTGATTTCGCGGAGGATGTAGCGCTCGATAATCATCAATCCACTCTATGAGATATGCCTTGCTCTAGGGAAAGGCCCAAATGTCCTGTGTACAACAAGGTGCGTGAACCATGAAAACCCGTTTATGATATATGGATTCGGTCACACAATCAGGAGCGGCCATGAAATTCAATATCAAGAGCGGAAGTCCGGAACAGCAGCGCACAGCCTGTGTTATTGTCGGAGTGTTTGAGAAGCGACGTCTTTCCGATGCTGCACAGCAGCTGGATAGAGCAGCTAGTGGCCTGTTGGCTGAAGTCGTCAGGAAGGGTGACATGGATGGCAAGTTGGGCCAGGTATTATTGCTCCATGCGGTACCGGGCGTTGCGGCAGAGCGAGTGTTGCTGGTGGGATGCGGTCATGAACGAGAACTAGGCGACAGCCAGTTCCGCAAGATTGCGCGCAAAGCAGCTATTACTTTGAATGAAACTGGTGCTACTGAGGCAGTAAGCTATCTTGGCGAACTGCCGGTCAAGGGGCGTATCCTGCCTTGGAAGCTGCGTCAATTGGTAGAGACCAGCGATCAGGCGTTATACCGTTTCGAATCGTTCAAGACCAAACCTGATCCCACTTATCGCCCTCTGCGGCGCATGACCTTGATGGTCACCGATCGAAAGGATCTGCCGGAAGGCAAGCGGGCCGTTGCGGAAGGAGTTGCTATTGCCGCGGGTGTGGCCTTGACACGGGATCTGGGCAATACGCCAGCCAATGTCTGCACCCCTGCTTATTTGGCCCGGCAGGCGGCCAGTTTGGCAAAAGGTCATGCCGCCATCGTCCACAAGGTGCTGAACAAAAAAGAGATGGAAAAGATGGGCATGGGTGCACTGCTCGCCGTGGCGCAGGGTTCCCGTCAGCCGGCCAAGTTTATCATCCTGGAGTACAAGGGTGCAGGAAAGGAACAGCAACCGGTGGTGTTGGTAGGCAAGGGAGTGACCTTTGATTCCGGGGGGATCTCCATCAAGCCTTCCGCAGCCATGGATGAGATGAAATATGACATGTGTGGAGCAGCGACCGTGCTCGGGGTGTTTAAGGCGCTGGGGGAGTTGAAGCTGCCGCTCAATGTAGTGGGATTGATTCCAGCCACGGAAAACCTGCCGGATGGCGAGGCTACCAAACCGGGAGATATTGTCACCAGTCTTTCGGGCCAAACCATTGAGATCCTTAATACTGACGCCGAGGGGCGCCTCATCCTCTGTGATGCGCTCACCTATGCGGAGCGTTATCGGCCGGAGGTGGTGATCGATATTGCCACTTTGACCGGCGCCTGTATCATCGCCTTGGGTCATCAAGCTTCGGCGGTGCTGGGAAACCACCCTCCCCTAGTTCACGATTTGCTCAAGGCGGGTAACGAGAGCGGAGACCGCGCCTGGGAGTTGCCATTGTGGGAGGAATATCAGGAACAGCTAAAAAGCAATTTCGCTGACATGGCCAACATCGGTGGTCGACCAGCAGGAACCATTACCGCTGCCTGTTTCCTGGCCCGCTTTACCGAGAAGATGCACTGGGCTCATCTCGACATCGCTGGTACCGCTTGGCAGAGCGGCGAGAAGAAGAACGCTACAGGACGGCCAGTACCGCTGCTCACCCAATTTCTGCTGGACCGGGTCGCTCGATGACCCGGGTGGATTTTTACATCCTGGCCACAACTGATATTGTCAGCTGTGAACGTTTTGCCTGCCGTCTGACGGAAAAGGCTTTTCGTGCCGGCCATCGGATCTACCTGAACGGTGAGTCACCCCAGCAGGTGGAGCAGCTTGATCAATTGCTGTGGACCTTTCGGCCTGGAAGTTTCGTTCCCCATCGTTGTGCCTCCGCAGGGAATGAAGAGGTGCCGGTGCTCATAGGTTGTGGGGAGGAAGAGCCGGGGGAGGTTGCTGATTTACTGATCAATCTGGCGGAGGAAACCCCCTCTTTTTTCAGCCGATTTCGGCGAGTGGCGGAGATCGTCAGCCAGGATCCTGATCGGCGGGCCAGGGGTCGCCAGCGTTACCGTTTCTATCAGGAGCGGGGTTATCCCCTCGCCCACCATAATATTGACCGAATCTGAATCAGAGAAAGATCTACTCATGGAAAAAACCTACGACCCCCATGCCATCGAACAGCGCTGGTACCGCTTCTGGGAGGAGCGGGGGTATTTCGCCCCGCGGGGCGAAGGCAAGCCCTACTGCATCATGATCCCTCCCCCCAATGTTACCGGGCGGTTGCATATGGGACACGCTTTTCAGGACACCATCATGGACATCCTGATCCGATATCACCGGATGAAGGGGGATCGCACCCTCTGGCAGCCGGGTACCGATCATGCCGGTATCGCCACACAAATGGTAGTGGAGCGCCAGCTGAATATGGAGGGAAAAAGTCGTCACGAACTGGGACGGGCGGCCTTTGTGGAGCGGGTTTGGCAATGGAAAGAGGAGTCAGGAGGAACCATCACGCAGCAGTTGCGTCGCCTCGGTGCCTCGGTGGACTGGTCCCGGGAGCGCTTCACCATGGACGAGGGACTTTCCGAAGCGGTGCGGGAAGTGTTTGTGCGCCTTTATGAAGAGGGATTGATCTACCGCGGAAAACGACTGGTGAACTGGGATCCGGTACTGCACACGGCCGTTTCCGACCTTGAAGTACTTTCTGAGGAGGAGAAAGGCCATCTTTGGCACATGCGCTATCCACTTGTCAACGAGGAGGGATATCTGGTGGTGGCAACCACCCGTCCCGAGACGTTATTGGGAGATGCTGCAGTGGCGGTTCATCCGGATGATGAGCGCTATCGCCATCTGATCGGCCAGCAGGTTGAGCTGCCGCTCACTGGACGACACATCCCCATCATTGTGGATGACTACGTGGATCCGGAGTTTGGTACCGGTTGTGTGAAAATCACTCCTGCTCATGATTTCAACGATTACGCCGTATGGCAGCGCCACCGCGACAGCAGTGAAATGATGGCACTACCCAACGGCGGGCTGATCAACATCTTTGATAGCAGTGCGCATGTTCTGGCTGAAGGTGACAATGCCGGCCTGATTCCGGAGCGTTACAGGGGGCTGGATCGCTATGAGGCACGCCGGCGGATCGTTGCTGATCTGGAAGCCCAGGGGCTGCTGGAGAAAGTAGAAGATCACACCCTGATGGTGCCTCGAGGGGATCGCTCTGGCGCAGTAATCGAGCCCTTTCTTACCGATCAGTGGTATGTGAAGGTGGCGCCGCTGGCCAAGCCTGCCATCGAGGTGGTGGAGCGCGGCGAGATTCGGTTCGTCCCGGACAGCTGGAAAAACACTTATTTCGAGTGGATGCGCAACATCGAGGACTGGTGCATCTCCCGTCAGCTCTGGTGGGGCCATCGTATCCCCGCCTGGTACGACGACCGAGGCAACATTTACGTGGGGCGCAGCGAACTGGAAGTGCGGGAGAAACATGGCTTCGGACCCGATGTGCGACTGCATCAGGATGAGGATGTACTGGATACCTGGTTCTCCTCTGCCCTGTGGCCCTTCTCTACCCTCGGCTGGCCCAAGGATACACCGGAGCTGAACACCTTCTATCCAACCAGCGTGTTAGTCACGGGTTTCGATATCATTTTCTTCTGGGTGGCGCGGATGGTAATGATGGGGCTCAAGTTCATGGGAGACGTGCCATTTCGAGAGGTCTATATTCACGGCCTGATTCGCGACTCCCATGGGCAGAAGATGTCCAAATCCAAAGGGAACGTACTCGATCCCATCGATCTGATTGACGGTATCGATTTGGAGTCACTGGTGGAGAAACGGACCACCGGCTTGATGCAACCCCATCTGCGAAAGAAGATCGAACGTCAGACCCGGCAAGATTTTCCGGAAGGAATCCCAGCTTTTGGAACCGATGCGCTGCGTTTCACCTTTGCCGCACTGGCCTCCACCGGGCGAGACATCAATTTTGATCTGGGGCGTATAGAGGGTTACCGTAATTTCTGTAACAAGATCTGGAATGCGGCTCGCTTCGTGCTGATGCACGCTGAGGGGAAAGATTGTGGTCTTTCAGGAGGTGCTATCGAGCTTTCCCTGGCGGATCGATGGATTATTTCTCGCCTGCAGCATGCTGAACAGTTGGTGGAAAAGGCTATCGCTGCTTATCGCTTCGACCACATGGCACAGGCCATCTACGAATTCATCTGGAACGAGTTTTGCGACTGGTATTTGGAGCTGAGCAAGCCTGTTCTCACCTCTCATCCCAGTGATGAAGCTCAGCTGCGCGGCACCCGGCGTACACTGGTTCGGGTACTGGAGGCAATGCTACGGATGACCCACCCGGTGATGCCTTATATCACCGAAGAGATCTGGCAGCGGGTGGCACCGTTGGCGGGGGTTGAGGGAGAGAGTATCATGCTTGCCCCCTACCCTCATGCCGACCATCTGAAGCGGGATCCAGAGGCTGAACGGGAAATGCGCTGGGTGATGGATTTCATTCTTGGTGTGCGCAAGATTCGGGGAGAGATGAATATCCCGCCGGGCAAACCGCTGCCAGTGCTGCTGCAGAATGGCTCGAGTACAGACAGGATGCGCTTATCTGCCCATCAGCGGTATATCACCACCCTGGCGCGCACCGAATCCATCCGCTGGCTGGATGAGTCCGAATCGGCACCGGAGTCCGCCACCGCGTTGGTAGGCCAGATGCGGGTACTGATCCCCATGGCAGGCCTTATCGACAAGGGTGCCGAACTGGCCCGGCTGGGCAAGGAGATCGACAAGCTGCGCAAGGAGCTGCTGCGGGTCGAAGCCAAGCTGGGTAACGCAAACTTTGTAGAGCGGGCTCCGCAGGCAGTAGTGGAAAAAGAGCGCAATCGCGTAAAGGGGCTGCGAGAAGCCCTGCGGCAATTAGAGACACAACGGGAGCGTATAAAGCAGTTATGATATGGTGCCCCCTTTCCGCAGGGCGCACACTTTGTTACATTGTGCGATCTCTTTCAGTTGATTAGAGGCATCTAACGTGCTGGAGTTTGTTCAGGCAGGCGGCTGGCTAATGCTGCCCATCATCTTGTGCTCCATTCTTGCTGTGGCCATTATCGGCGAGCGATTCTGGAGTTTGCGCAAGGCGCGCATCGTACCGGCAGGGCTGGTGGATCAGATATTGCGATGGCACGAGAGTGGCCAACTTACCCCTGCGCGGATCGAAGAGATCCGCAATGGTTCTCCTTTGGGCCGGGTGCTGGCGGCGGGATTGGTCAATCTGGAGCACAGCCGTGAAGTGATGAAGGAATCCATCGAAGATACCGGCCGACAGGTGGTGGCCAGCTTGGAGCGGTTTCTCAACGCCCTGGGAACCATTGCCTCCATCTCTCCCCTGCTCGGATTGCTTGGAACGGTCATCGGCATGATCAAGGTGTTTGCCACTATCACCACCCAGGGGGTTGGCGATCCCGGATCCCTGGCAGGGGGAATCTCCGAAGCGCTGATTACCACTGCTGCCGGGCTCTCGGTGGCCATCCCGAGCTTGATGTTCTATCGTTTTTTCCGTCGCCGGGTGGATGAGCTGGTGCTGAACATGGAGGAGGAATCTCTCAAGCTGGTGGAGGTGATCCACGGCGAAAGGGAGCTGGAGGCGGCCTGATGAATCTTCGTCCCCACCGCCGGGAAGAGGAGCTGGAGATCAACCTGACCCCGTTGATCGATGTGGTATTTTTGCTGCTAATCTTTTTTATGGTCTCTACTACCTTTACCCGCGAGTCCGAGGTGACGGTGGATCTGCCGGAAGCGAGTGGTCGGGCGTTGGAGACCAAACCCCAGGTGGTGGAGATCAGTATTGATGCCCAGGGTCATTATTTCATCAACCGTCGCAGTGTCATCAACACTCAACTGGATACCTTGAAGCGGGCCATCAAAAAGGCGGCTGGTGGCTCTTCCGAGCCGCAGCTGATCATCAGTGCCGATCGCAAGACCCCTCATGAATTCGTGATTCGGGCTATGGATGCAGCCCGTCAGCTCAACTTCACCCATCTCACCTTTGCCACCCGGCGGCCCAGCAAGGAGTAATCCCGTCCTGGCCCGCAGGCATTATCCTGGATGAGGTACACTATGGCCCTTTGCGGGTCTTGCCGGAACCGATCTTCCATGCATAAGGCATCTTCGGCAGAGGCCACCGGATTTTGAAGCAGATCGCAACCATGTCGTCATCCCATGAGTCAACCAGCGGCTGGATAACCTATCGTCGGTTGCTGCGCTATGTGTTTGTTTATAAAGGAGTATTTCTGCTTGCGCTGGCGGGGATGGCAATCGCAGCAGCGACAGAGACAGCGTTTGCTGCGCTGATGAAACCGTTGCTCGATGGCACCTTCGTGGAAAAGGACCCAGATATCATCCGGATTATCCCCTTCGCGTTGCTCGGTATAGCCCTGCTGCGCGGAATTGCGGGCTTTGCCGCATCTTTTGGCATGAGCTGGGTGGCGCGCAACGTAATCCGGGACTTGCGAGGCGAGATGTTTCAGCAAATGCTGCGCAAACCCATCAGTTATTTTGATTCCATTGCAGCAGGCCAGCTTATCTCCAAGCTGATCTATGATGTGGAACAGGTGGCCAATGCCAGTACCCAGGCAGTGACCATCTTGGTAAGGGATGTATTGACCCTGATCGGTTTGCTGGGCTGGATGCTTTATCTGAGCGCTCCCCTGGTATTGGTGTTTGCCATCATTGGCCCTATCGTCATGTTCACCGTCCGTCTCGCCGGGAAGCGTTTTCGTATGCTGAGCCGGCGTGTTCAGGCCTCAATGGGTAATGTGAGTAGTGCCGCCAATGAAGCGGTACAGGGCCAGCGTGTAATCAAGATATTCCGTGGAGAAGCGTATGAAAATCGTCATTTCCAAAAGGTCAATGAATACAATCGGCGGCAGAATCTGAAGCATGACGCCACCAAGATCATCAACGTGTCTGTGGTGGAATTCCTCGTGGCTTTGGCCATCGCGGTGATTGTCTACATTACCACTCTTCCGGGCATGCTGGAAAATATCACCGCCGGCACCTTCATGTCATTCATCGCGGCAATGTCCCTGCTGGTACGGCCGGTAAAGCGACTCACTACGGTCAACGCTGCCTTGCAGAAAGGGATTGCAGCTTCGCAGACAGTCTTTTCCCTGCTCGATGTTTCTCCAGAGCAAGATACCGGTACCCGTCAGCTAGAGCGGGTGCGGGGTGAGGTGCAATTCAGGAATGTCACCTTTGCCTATCAGAAGGAACAAGGCCCAGTATTACGGGATATCTCTTTTTGCATCACCGCTGGAGAGATGGTTGCTTTGGTAGGGCGTTCCGGCAGCGGCAAGTCTACGTTGGTGAGCTTGCTGCCTCGCTTCTATGATCCAGACGCCGGCACCATTGAGATAGACGGGTACAACATCCGTGATTGTACGTTGGCCTCGGTGCGGGATCAGATTGCTCTGGTGAGTCAGGATGTTACCTTGTTCAATGATACCATAGCCAAGAACATCGCCTATGCACGCCTGGGAGAGGTGGGAGAGGAGGAGATCGTGGCTGCGGCGGAGGCTGCTCATGCCATGGAGTTCATTCGTCAGCTGCCTCAAGGGCTAGAGACCCAGATTGGTGAGAATGGTGCCTTGCTCTCGGGTGGGCAACGGCAGCGGCTTGCTATCGCCCGGGCCTTTCTGAAGGATGCTCCTATTCTGATTCTCGATGAAGCAACCTCGGCCCTGGATAGTGAAACAGAGCAGCATATTCAGATAGCGTTGGACAGGCTGATGCAGAATCGTACCACACTAGTTATCGCCCATCGCCTCTCCACCATTGAACGGGCGGATACCATCATCGTGATGGATGCGGGAACCATCGTGGAGAAAGGAACCCATACGGAACTGTTGGCGCGCAACGGCTACTATGCCCGCCTTTATCGCATGCAGTTCAAGGAGCCGGAGCAACAGTGAGCCTGGAGTGGCTCTGGTACCGTAGCCGGGTTGCGGCCCTGCCATTGGTGCCGGTTTCCTGGCTGTTTCGGGGTGTGGCCGCGCTTCGGCGCATAGCCTATCGCAAGGGGATCTTTGCCAGCCATCGCATACCCAGGCCGGTAATCGTTGTGGGGAATCTCACCGTAGGAGGTAGCGGCAAGACACCTTTTGTTATCTGGCTGGCTGGCCAGCTGCTTGCTGCCGGCCATTGGCCGGGAATTGTCAGCCGAGGGTATGGTGGGAAGGCCAGCTATTGGCCGCAGCAGGTACGACCGGATAGCGATACTACCGTGGTGGGGGATGAGGCAGTGCTGATTGCCCGGCGTACCGGTTGTCCTATGGCGGTGGGGCCGGATCGAGTAGCGGCTTGCCAAGCGTTGCTGAAATATCATGACTGCGATGTGATCATTTCTGACGATGGTTTGCAACACTATAGCATGCAAAGGGATCTGGAGATCGTCATCGTGGACGGGGTGCGTCGCTTTGGTAACGGTTTCTGTCTGCCGGCAGGGCCTTTGAGAGAGCCTCCTTCCAGGCTCGAGACGGTGGATCTGGTGGTCCTCAACGGGGGGTTTCCCCGTTCCGGTGAGGTACTGATGCAGCTCGAAGGGAACACCCTGTGCAATCTCGTCGAGCCCACCCGCTGCCAGCCTCTCTCCAGCTTGCAAGGGGAGCGGGTGCATGCCGTTGCTGGTATCGGGCATCCGGCTCGTTTTTTCGCTCGCCTGCGGGAGGCTGGTATACAGGTCAGAGAACATGCTTTTCCGGATCACCATCGGTTCGTTGCTGCGGATTTGGATTTTAATGACAACGATCCGGTGGTGATGACCGAAAAAGACGCGGTAAAATGCCAGCCGTTTGCCATGCCAAACCACTGGTACCTTCCGGTGAGTGCCCATCTGGAAGAGAGAGTCACCACCCATCTCCTGCAACTTCTGAAGAGGAAAATCGATGGATAGCAAACTGCTCGACATTTTAGTCTGCCCGGTCTGTAAAGGTTCTCTGATCTATCACAAGGAAAGTAACGAATTGATTTGCAAGGTGGATCGTCTTGCTTTCCCTATTCGGGACAATATTCCGGTAATGCTTGAGAGCGAGGCTCGCCAACTCCCTGCGGACGAAGAGGTCAAGTAGTCTGGTGGAGTTCCTGGTGATCATTCCGGCCCGGTACGCTTCACAACGGCTGCCGGGAAAACCACTGCTGGAGATAGCAGGCAAGCCCATGATCCAGCATGTCTATGAACGGGCTGTGGCCAGTGGGGCTACAACGGTAGTTGTGGCCACCGATGATGAGCGGATAGAGAAGAGTGTGCGTGCATTCGGTGGCGATGTCTGTATGACTGCCTCTACCCATCGCTCCGGCAGCGAGCGGCTTGCAGAGGTGATCGCCAAACGGGGTTATTCGGACGACCGGATCGTGGTCAACCTGCAGGGAGATGAACCGCTGATGCCGCCGGAGCTGATTCAGCAAGTGGCGGAGGATCTGCAGGCCCACTCCCCTGCCGATATGGCTACCCTCTATACCCCTGTTCAGACCGCCACCGAGCTGTTCGATCCCCACGCTGTCAAGGTGGTGATCGACAGCGAGGGTTACGCCCTCTATTTCAGTCGCGCGCCCATTCCCTGGGATCGGGATGTTTTCAGCGAAACCACCGAACAATTGCCGCAAGATCATGAGCATTATCGCCATGTGGGTCTCTATGCCTGTCGGGCCGGTTATTTCAGCCGTTACATCGCCCTT
Source organism: uncultured Chromatiales bacterium (assembly GCA_964557025.1). Lineage (GTDB taxonomy): Bacteria > Pseudomonadota > Gammaproteobacteria > Thiohalospirales > Thiohalospiraceae > DRMK01. The sequence continues at coordinate 55,736 of CAZKYF010000035.1, forward strand.
CCTCCCAGTCCGTTGGAACAGTTAGAATCGCTGGAGCAGCTGCGGGTTTTGTGGCACGGTGGGCGAATCCACGTGGTAGAGGCGGCCACCCTTCCAGGTCACGGGGTGGATACACCACAGGACCTTGAAAAGGCAGCTAACTTTCTGGCGGGGGGTGGTTTTTCTTGATCGGAGCGAACCCAGGGCTTAGAATGAAAAACACAATTATAAGTAAACGGGCTGCGGCCTTGGGGAGTGGCTGACAGTCGTCATATCATCCGAACACCATAAGCAGCCGCTCCTGGCGGTAGAAGGGGTTGTCATATTACCAAAGAGGTAATATCTCGTTTTTTGCTGCCTGGAATTTGACCCCGAGAGGGCGGGGCGATCGTAACCGACTGGGATAAAACATGACATTGCGCCATCTCTCTTTCGCCTTGCTGGTCGTTGCGGCCATTTTGCTCTCTTCTTGTAGTTGGGTGGACAAGGGCGTGGGTGGCAATATACCACCGCGGGCGGCCGACGATGCTTACGAAATTGCCGAAGGTGCGACACTCGAACTGCTGACTTACGAAGAGGGTGTTCTGGGCAACGACGAAGATGGCGGCAACCGCCAACTAACCGCCAGATTGGTAGAGGGAAAGGGGCCGCTGTATGCGGCGGAGGATGGTTTCACTTTCAACTCTGATGGTACCTTCACCTATATCCACAATGGGGCTGAACCTCCATTGGCAGTGGAAGTGAACGGGGTCGTTCGCCACTGTGATTTTTTTTCCTATATCGCTAATGATGGTATTGATGATGGTGAGCCAAAAGACGTTTGTATTGATATCAAGGCGGTGAACGATGTACCGAAGATCAAGGCTCAACGAGCCATCTCCACCGATGAGGATACGCCATTCACCATCACGCCGGCCGATTTGTTGATTGAGGATCCGGACAGTCCGCCGGAAGAGCTAAGCGTAATTATTGAGAGTGGTGATCATTACCAGCTGGAGCAGAACACGATTCATCCTGCCAATAACTTCAATGGCGATCTCTCCGTGGAGCTGTCGGTCAGTGATGGGAAGGCGGTCAGTGAGCCATTCGTGGTCACCGTTAATGTTATCTCTGTGAATGATCCCACGGTAGTTACCCAAAAGGTGGTGCCTATCGTGATGGCCGAGGATTCCGAGCGACAGATCACCTTCGATGACCTGGAAGTCACCGATCCGGATAATGTTTATCCCGCTGATTTTACCTTGGCGGTGAGTGATGGTAACAATTACCAGGTTGATCCGGCCGGTAGCACCCGAATTCGGCCGGATGCAAACTATCATGGTCCACTAGACGTGGGAATAACCTTAACTGATAAAGATGGACAGGCCACCGGAAAGACCCTGACGTTTCAGGTTACTCCAGTCAATGATCCGCCAGTTGCAGAAGGCAGCACCATCGAAGTGGATGAGGGTGGGTCTTTCGAAGCCCCCATCCCCGGTCTGCTCAATGCCGACAAGGCCAGCGATGTGGATGGCGATTCCCTGTCGGTTGACACTAATCCCGTAATGGCGCCCCAGCATGGCTCTCTGACACTAAGATCTGATGGATCTTGGCAATATCAACATGATGGTAGTGAGACTACCAGCGATAGCTTCACCTACAAAATTATTGACGGGAATGGTGGCGAGGATACCGCAACGGTGACCATCACCGTGAACGCTGTCAACGATGGCGCCCCGAATGCGGTCGACGATGCGGCCACCACCAATGAAGACACGCCGGTGACCATATTGGTGCTGGCCAACGACACCGATCCGGACGGGACGTCAGACATCCAGGTCAACAGCGTGACCCTGGTCAGCGCACCGGCCAACGGTACCGCGGCGGTCAACGCCGATGGGAGCGTGATCTACACCCCCAATGCCAACTACAACGGCAGTGACAGCTTCACCTATACGGTGGCGGACAGCTTCGGAGCGGCCTCGTCCCCCGGGACAGTGACCGTGACCATCAGCGCT
>CAZKYF010000036.1:0-95289 GCA_964557025.1 uncultured Chromatiales bacterium
TTCTCAATACTCCAACCAAACTTTACCGTTCCCTACCAGATCGCCAAGCTTTTGTAGTAACAGATCGGCTGGTCGAACACTCCACGATTTTCCCAGCACCAGGGTGGCAGAGACGTTGTTACGCCGATAGTCGATGGTGACAGGGCAACTGCCATCGCGATAGGGTTTGAGCGTTTCAGCTAGGGAATGAATAAAAGTATTATGGGCCTGTTCTTGTTTAACGGTGATAACCAAGCGCTTGGCGAAATGGCTGCGAGCGCGCTCAATGTCGTAGAGCTCCCGGGCGCTGATGCGATAACCCCCGGAATAATCATCCATGCTGACTTCCCCCTCTACAATCAACAAGCGGTCCTTTACCAGCAAATCGCGATAACGTTCGTAGTCCTCAGGAAACACGACCAACTCGATGCGACCGCTGCGGTCATCGAGTGTAATGAAGGCCAGTTTTCCCCCTTTCTTGCTGTTGCGGGTATTCATCGCCACGATCAGCCCGGCAATGGTTATACTCTGGTTGCGAGCGGGTTTGATATCCACGATGCGAGAGCTGGTAAATCGTTTCAATTCAGAAAGATAGCGTTCAATGGGGTGACCCGTAAGATAAAGCCCCAGCGTTTCTTTCTCTCCACGCAAACGGAGTACCTCATCCCACTCCTTAAGCAAGGGATACTGCCCGTTTCGGGTCGCCGTGCCATTTCCGAGCCCAAACAGATCGTTCTGTCCCATGACAGTATCCCGCAAGCGTTGTTCCGCGATTCGAATAGCATCAGGTAATGCTTCCATCAGGGTGGCACGATTAGGTCCCAGCTGATCCATGGCACCCGAACGAATCAAGGTTTCCAATACCCTGCGATTGGCCTTTTTCAGATCGACACGCTGGCAAAAATCGAATAGGTCGGAAAACGTCCCTCCCCTCTTCCGGGCCTCGAGGATGACTTCTATCACTGCTTCACCAACCCCCTTTATAGCTCCCAAACCATAAAGAATGGTTTTGTCATCAGTGATGGTAAAATGGTGTTCACAGCGATTGATGTCCGGGGGAATCACTTCCAGCCCCATATCGTGGCACTCATCGATAAAGGTGACCACCTTGTCGGTGTTGTCCATGTCGGAGGAGATCACCGCGGCCATGAAAGCAGCGGGATAATGGGCCTTAAGCCAGGCAGTCTGATATGAAACCAGGGCATAGGCAGCGGAGTGGGATTTGTTGAAACCGTATCCGGCGAATTTCTCCATCAGGTCAAAAATGTGGGTGGCGGTCTTCTCATCCACTCCCCGCTCAAGTGCCCCCTTTGTGAAAATGGCGCGCTGCTTGGCCATCTCTTCCGGCTTCTTCTTTCCCATGGCGCGGCGCAACAGATCGGCAGCTCCCAAGGAATAGCCAGCCAATACCTGGGCAATCTGCATCACCTGCTCCTGATAGAGGATGATGCCATAGGTCGGCTGAAGGATGGATTCCAGCTCTGGATGGGGATACTCTACCTTGGCCCGCCCGTGCTTACGGTTGATGAAATCATCCACCATGCCAGATTGCAACGGCCCGGGTCGGAACAACGCCACCAAAGCGATGATATCTTCAAAGTTGTCCGGTTGAAGGCGCTTGATGAGTTCCTTCATGCCACGGGATTCCAGCTGAAAGACGGCAGTGGTAGCACACCGTTTTAGCAGATCGAATGTGGCCTTGTCGTCGAGTGGGATGGTAGAGATGTCAATGGGTGCCTCACCATCAGCTTCCCGGAGCTGGTTGATGGTTTGCAGGGCCCAATCAATGATGGTGAGAGTGCGCAGGCCAAGAAAATCGAACTTGACCAACCCCACCGCTTCTACGTCATCCTTGTCAAATTGGGTAACTAGACTCTGTCCCCCCGGCTCACAATAGAGTGGCGTAAAATCGGTAAGTTGACTGGGAGAGATAACCACGCCGCCCGCATGTTTGCCAGCATTGCGAGTGATGCCTTCCAGCTTGCGCCCCAGATCGATGACCGCGGCTACCTCTTCATCCTGCTCGTAGAGCTCCCGCAGCGCCTCCTCTTGCGCCAGGGCCTTGTCCAGGGTAATTCCAAGCTCGAACGGAATCAGTTTGGCAATACGATCTACGAAGCCATAGGGATGTCCTAGTACCCTGCCTACGTCCCGCACCACCGCCTTGGCTGCCATGGTACCGTAGGTGATGATCTGGGAAACACGATCACGACCATAGGTCTCTGCCACATATTCGATCACCCGATCGCGTCCTTCCATGCAAAAATCCACATCGAAATCGGGCATGGAGACCCGTTCGGGATTGAGAAATCGCTCAAATAGCAGGTCATACTTGAGTGGATCAAGATCGGTAATGGTCAGTGCGTAGGCCACCAGAGAGCCTGCCCCCGAGCCGCGCCCCGGACCTACCGGAATGCCGTTACGTTTTGACCACTTGATGAAATCGGCCACGATCAGGAAATAACCGGGGAACCCCATCTGGGTAATCACTTCCAGTTCGGTAGCAAGCCGTTCATCATAGGGTTTGCGCTGTTCGGCAAAGTCGGGGGCATTAACATCAAATATTACCGCTAGCCGCTGCTCCAGACCGGTGCGGGATTGTTCCGCAAAATATTCGTCGATGGTTTTTCCGGGCGGAATGGGGGATTTGGGTAGAAAATTCTTGCCCAGGGTTATCTCTACATTGCAGCGTTTGGCAATCTCAACGGTGTTCTCAAGCGCTTCCGGCAGGTCGGAAAATAACTCCTTCATTTCTGCTGGGCTGCGCAAATACTGCTGCTCGGAGTAGTTTCGGGGGCGGCGAGGATCCTCTAATGTGCGTCCCTCATGGATGCAGACCCTCGCCTCATGGGCTATGAAATCATCCTTTTCCAGGAATACCACGTCGTTGCTGGCCACTACCGGAACCTGTTGAGCGATGGCCAATTCCACAGCGGTGTGAAGGTACTCCTCTTCGCTCTCCCGACCGGTGCGCTGCAATTCCAGATAGTAGCTATCAGGAAACAGTGTTTGCCAGAATTCGAGTCGTCTCAGGGCTTGTTCCTGGTTACCGGCCAGCAATGCCCTTCCCACGTCCCCACCCCGCCCGCCGGAGAGAGCGATGAGACCATCGCTCTCTCCTTCCAACCACTCCCTGTGCAGCATGGGAATCCCGCGCTGTTGCCCTTCCAGATAAGTACGTGAGACCAACCGGGTCAGATTTCTGTATCCCTCATTGTCACGGCAAAGCAATAACAGCCGGGAAGGATGGGCCGGCTCTTCCTCTTCATATACCCAGACATCCACACCAATGATAGGCTTTACTCCGATGGCTAGGGCTGCGCGGTAAAACTTGACCATCCCGAACAAGTTGGATTGGTCGGTGACTGCAACTGCGGGCATGCCCATTTCGGCAACCCGTTCCACCAGTGGTTTGATGCGTACAAGCCCGTCGACCAGCGAATACTCCGTATGCAGATGAAGGTGAATGAAGGAGGAGTCGCTCATCTTCAGCCAGGAAGATCCTCTGATTTGCTAACGGAGAGGCCAAGATTGCGCAGCAGCCCGTCTTTAAGCCCGTATATCCAGCCATGCACGGTGAGCTGCTGCCCTCTTTTCCAAGCCTTCTGGACCACGGTAGTACGGCCCACGTTGGCCACCTGTGCAGCCACGTTCAGTTCACACATTCGGTCCAGCCGTGCATTTCCTTCCTTGCCATCCACCTCCGCCCTGTTGAGCCGGTAGACCTCCTGGATCTTGCGCAGCCAATTGTCGATCAAACCGTGGTCTTCATCGGTGAGCGCTGCCTGCACAGCGCCACATCCATAGTGCCCGCAGACGATGATATGCTCTACTTTCAAGACTTCTACTGCATACTGGATTACCGAGAGGCAATTCATATCGGTCTGTTCCACGATATTTCCTACATTACGGTGGACGAACACCTCGCCCGGCGCAAGTCCGATGACTTCATTGGCCGGGATTCGGCTGTCGGAGCAACCGATCCAGAGGTAGTCTGGGTTTTGTTGCTTGGCAAGGCGACGGAAAAAATCGGGATCGAGTTGAGTCTTGGTCTCCGACCAACGGCGGTTGTTGTCCAGCAGGTGTTGCAGTATATCATCACTCATTTTTCATCAGCTCCTGTATAGGTTTGAAAGAACGGCGATGGATGGCGCTCACGCCCAGTGTCTTTATCGCCAGCAGATGCTCTCGCGTAGGATATCCCTTGTGTTTCGCCAGACCATAACCAGGATAGTGCCGATCCAGCAGTATCATTTCTTCATCACGTGCCACTTTAGCCAGAATGGATGCTGCACTGATTGCTGCAACCTTGCTATCCCCCCTCACGATCGCCTTTACTGGACAGCCCAGTTTCGGACAGTGATTGCCATCCACCTGGACTTGATGGGGCGGACAGGTCAACGCCGCCACTGCCCTCTGCATGGCGAGCAGGCTGGCCTGCAGAATGTTTATGCGATCGATCTCCTCCACGTCAGCGCGGCCGATTGCCCAGGCCATTGCCTGTTCTTTTATGATTTCAGACAGTTTTATTCGACGGGTTGGTGAAAGTTTTTTCGAATCGTCAAGTCCATCAATGTGACAATCGGGAGGAAGTATCACCGCTGCTGCAACCACAGGCCCTGCCAATGGTCCTCGCCCGGCCTCATCCACCCCAGCAATACGGAGGGGAAAGGGGTCAGACGGATTCAAGGAACAGCCAGACATCTCATGGAAAATAGAGCAAGGTGGTTTTTTAACTGATTGAAAAAGCGGGTTTTTCTCATGGGCAAGACGGTGTTTTGAGCTTTGTTCGCCTTCATCGACTTTCGACTTGCTTCAGGATATACGAAACCTGGACTCAATAAAACCGCCCTGCGGCCGCCAACCGTTTGTTCCAGTAAATATCGTTCAGATAGGCAATAGAGACGTGCTTGCCAGTGCGCGGTGCGTGGATAAAACGTTTGCCACCGAGATAGATTCCGACGTGGGAGATCCTTCGCCCGTCCAAGCGGAAAAAAAGCAGATCACCCGGCTGCAATTCATTAAGGGAAACTGGAAATGCATGGCGCCGCTGCTCTTCAACGGTACGAGGGACTGTTACCCCCACTTTCAGGTAGGTGTAGTGAACCAATCCGCTGCAATCCATTCCTCGAAGCGAAGCTCCCCCGTAACGGTATGGAATGCCAACCAGAGAGAGTGCCACTTCGACCACGGGAGAATGGCTGGCAGAGGACGGTTTCGCTGGAGCAGGAAAGGTCGCCTGTCTAGGCGTGGGTACAGAACCACAAGCAGTCAAAAGCACGAGTGTTCCTGTCGTCAGTGCAAGAGCAGCTATCCCTTTTCTTTCCGGTTTGCCTCTCTTCATCCCCAATGGCTCCAGTCTCTCCCTGTTCCATAGTAAGATAGCGATATTTGGCAGCGAAGGTCTACCATCCTTGATGCAGAAACTGAAAACCGCCGTCATCGGCACTGGCTACCTTGGCCGCTTCCACGCCCAAAAGTATGCCTCTCTCCCCGAGTCCGAGCTAGTCGCGCTCTGTGACAGCAACACCGAAGCGGCGCGGCGTGTCGCGGATGAGCTGGGAGTACCCTGGTTTACCGACTACCGTCAGCTGGAGGGGCTGGTGGACGCGGTGAGCATTGTGGTGCCTACCCAGCAGCACTATGCGGTTGCATGCTGGTTCCTCGAGAAGGGTCTCCATGTGCTCCTTGAAAAACCCATCACCGCTACTGTCAAGGAGGCCCGTAGGCTGGTGGCACTCGCCAGAGAACAGGGCTGCATCCTGCAGATTGGGCACTTGGAGCGTTTCAATCCGGCTGTTCTTGCCCTAGATGATCTCATCGACGAACCTCGCTTTATCGAGTCACATCGTCTCGCCCCTTTCAATCCACGCGGTGCCGACGTTAACGTCGTCCTGGATCTAATGATCCACGACATTGACATCATCCTGAACATGGTGCGCTCGCCGGTGGAACGCATCGACGCCAACGGTGTATCCGTTCTCTCCAAGGATATCGATATCGCCAATGTTCGTATCCAGTTTGGCAATGGATGCGTTGCCAACGTGACCGCCAGCCGGGCCAGCGTAAAAACGGAGCGTAAAATGCGTCTGTTCCAACATGACAGTTACATCGCCATTGATTTCCAGAACAAATGCCTGGAGATCTATCGCAAGGGTCACGACGAACAGTATCCCGGTATCCCATCCATCGAGTCGGAGCGGCATACCTTCGAGCAGGGGGATGCACTGATGAGCGAGATCCGTGCTTTCCTTGAGGCGGTTCGTTGCGGAAGTCGGCCGCTGGTCAGTGGCGAAGATGGCCTGCGGGCGCTGGAAACCGCGTTGACGATCTCCGAACAACTGAGGAAAAAGAAGGAAAAGGTCTCATGATCCCGATGGTCGATCTCAAGGTCCAGTACCGGCAAATCCACGCAGAGGTGGAACAGGCACTGAAAGAGGTATTGGAAAGTGCCCATTTTATCCTTGGACCCAATGTGCAAACCTTTGAGCAGGAGGCGGCGCAATATCTCGGCGTAAAACATGCCATCAGTTGCGCTTCCGGTACAGATGCCCTGCATCTGGCACTGATCGCTGCCGGGGTAGGTTCGGGCGATGAGGTGATCACCACACCGTTCACCTTCATTGCTACTGCTGAGGCAATCTGCTATGTGGGGGCCAAACCGGTGTTCGTGGACATCGATCCCCGGACTTTCAACATGGACATGACCCAGCTGGATGCTGCCATCACTCCCCGTACCCGTGCCATTCTCCCCGTTCATCTGTTCGGACAGCCAGTGGAAATGGAGCCGCTGATGGTCATTGCTCGGAGACATGATCTGAGGGTAATTGAGGACTGCGCCCAGTCCTTCGGGGCGGAGATCGGCGGTCGGCAGACCGGAACCTTCGGTGATGCAGGCTGTTTCAGTTTCTTTCCCAGCAAGAATCTGGGTTGCTTTGGAGACGGTGGCATGATCACCACCAACTCTGATGAGTTGGCAGAAAGGCTCAAGATGCTGCGCAACCACGGTTCGACCCGGCGTTATCATCACAGCGCCATCGGTTATAACAGCCGCCTCGATGAAATGCAGGCTGCCATTCTGCGCATCAAGCTGAAACGGATCACTGCCTACAATCAGGGACGGCGCGCTGCTGCCCACACCTACACTGGCCGGCTCAGAGAACTCCCCGGGATCACACCACCTTATGAAGATGGCAAGGGACTTCACGTCTACCACCAGTACACCCTGCTCGCCGATGACCGGGATGCCATCATGCAGCGCCTCCATGAAGCCAAGATCAGCTCAGCCATCTATTACCCTATACCATTACACCGGCAAGAGGTGTTTGCAGAGCAATACAGGGAATGCTCCCTGCCGGTCAGTGAATCGGTGGCGCGGCGTTGCCTTTCGCTACCCATCTATCCAGAGCTCGAGAGCGAGCAGATCCATACCATCGTGGATGTAATAAAAGCTTATGCCACGGGATGAGCACTCCGGTCACCGGATCATGATGGTGGCGGGTGAGGCATCAGGGGATCTCCACGGCGGGAATCTGGCAGCCAACCTCAGACAGTTGAATCCCGGTATTGCCCTGTTTGGAATCGGGGGCAGCCGGATGCGTGCCGCCGGCGTGGATACCCGCATTGATATTGCCGAGCTGGCGGTAATGGGGCTGGTGGAAATACTGTTTCATTACCGGCGACTGCGGAGCATCTTGCACAAAGCACGACAGATGTTGCGTGATGAGCAACCGGATCTACTGATCACGGTGGATTATCCCGGTTTTAACCTGCGATTGGCACGCTACGCAAAAGAGCTTGGGATCCCGGTTCTTCACTATATCGGCCCCCAGGTCTGGGCATGGCGGGAACACCGGGTCAAACGTATCGCAGAAAGTGTAGATAAGATGGCGGTATTGCTTCCTTTCGAAGAGGCGTTCTACAAAAAGCATGGCATCCCGGTTCACTTCGTTGGTCATCCCCTGGTGGATGAAGTGAAACCCACCATGTCAGTTGATGAGGCCCGCCGCCATTTTGGGATCGACGCTGAGCGTCCCGTCATTGGCTTGCTCCCCGGTAGCCGCCCGGGAGAGCTTCAGCGCTTGATGCCTTTACTGCTGGAGAGCGCCGTCCGGCTCCGACAGCGTTTTCCGGCCCTGCAATTCATGCTGCCGCTGGCCTCCAGCCTCAAACGGGAAGAGCTGGAGAGGTGGATGGAACCACTTATCGACAAACTCGGCGAACGGGGCGTTTATCGTTACAAGAGTCGTCACCCCGAACCGTTGCCTGTTATCGTGGTCGAAAGGCTCGGGTATGATGTAATGCAGTGCTGCAATGTCCTCATTACCGCCTCGGGTACCGCTACGTTGGAGGCAGCGCTGATGAATGTCCCAATGGTTATCGTCTACAAGGTATCGCCACTGACCTATGCCATCGCCAGACGGATGGTCAAGCTTTCCGATGTCGGCCTGGTGAATATCGTTGCAGGGGATCGTATTGTTCCAGAATTGATCCAGCATCAGGCTCGGCCAGACAAGGTGGTGACAGCAACAGCGCGCTTTCTGGAAAAGTCAGATTATACCGGGGATACCAAAAATAAGTTGGCCATGGTCCGGCAAAGGCTGGGACGTTCCGGTGGTGCGGAGAATGTTGCACGATTGGCCCTGGAAATGTTAGAAAAAAGGGATCTGCCCAAATTATCGAACCGAGGAAACACACCATGAACAAACCGATAGTTGCAACCACACTGTTCGTTGGCCTTCTGGTCGCCGTTGGCTGTACTCAGGAGATGCAGAATCAGTTGGGCCGTGCTGTGCAGAACTATACAGGCACCGATGGAGTACTGGATATTTATGCCGGAGAGAAACTGGTCAAGCGCTTCATTCATATCGACAAGATTACAACCGCAGTCAGTACCAGCGGTGGGGACGTCCCACGTCCTTATCGATTCGGCTACGGCGTATTGGACGAGAATCAGAACTACATCAAGGATCCAGGAGAGAAAAAGGTCTATTTCGAGTTTAGCGATTACTCTACCAACTATATTTTTTACGAGAATACCAAAGATTGATGGGTTCTGATTCTGGGCCCTGCCGTTTGGCAGGGTATCTGGTAGCAGGGCTTGTGCTGTTCTTCTCTGGGTGTACTCCAGCCGTAGAGAAACTTCGGGGCGACTATTTCGAAGCCCTCCCCCGCTTCTGGGGTGGAGTATATGCCGACGGAGGGGAAACGCTTTATTGTGGTCGCCGATTTGGCAGACGTCACGGCCGGAGTATCAACGTCGAACATGTCTTTCCCATGGCTTGGGTTACCAAAGCCCTGAAGTGTGGCAAGCGTAAAGAGTGCAGGGAAAACAGCCATAGATTTAATTCCATAGAAGCCGACATGCATAACCTGTTTCCTGCTCTGGCAAGCATCAACAAGCGTCGTGGCGCATTCGCATTTGCTGAAATCCCGGGGGAGCCGGGTAAAGGAAAATGTGATTTCGAAGTAGATGAGAAACGGCGTGTGGTGGAACCTCGCCCTGAGGTGCGTGGCGATATCGCTCGTGCCATGTTCTATATGAGCCATCGGTACGGGCTGAAGTTATATCGGAGACAGCAGGAGTTACTGCTTCGCTGGCATCGTGAAGATCCCCCTTCCGCCGAGGAATACCGCCGCAACGATGTCATTCAGAAGCTGCAGGGGCAACGTAACCCTTTCATCGATAATCCGCGACAAGTGAGACTGATATTCGGCCAACGATAACCTAATAATCCTTGCAAGCGAGATCCTCCCCCCACTGATAAGGTGAGTGGCCCGGTAATAAATAATCTTGGTTTATCATTGTTTCCTGATTATCCCATCCATTAGAATGGTGCTTCTCGAAAGCAACCGCCTTGTCGTAGCGTGCCATTTGATAGGATAACAGTGAGTTATCGATTAAACCTAATCTATTTTATTTGCAGAGGTCTTTGACCAAGAGGCTATTATGTCAGATTCTCTTTTGAACGTTTGGATGGATAAAGAGCCGTGGATACCGCTGTAGATCTATTCTACCGCAAGGCATTGACGGACAATTGAATCAGCCTCTTCTTCGATGAAGTGGACGTGGAGAAGAAACTGGCGGCAAAGCAGAGAGCATTTCTGACCGTGACCTTCGGTGGCCCCAACAACTATACCGAGGAAGAGATGCGTAAAGGGCATACACGCTTGATCGAGAAAGGCCTCGATGATACCTGTTTTGACGCAGTGGTAGAGAACCTGACCAACACTTTGGCCGAACCGGGAGTTTCTGATGATCTTGTTGCGAAAGCGACTGCGATGCGCGAAACCATGTGGAATAGTGTTCTTGGGCGCTGATATTCTTGGGGAAAATCGTGACGAAAGTTCGTTTCAATAATCGAGACTATCTGGTAAACCCCGGTGAGTCAGTGTTGGATGCATTGCTTCGCCAAGGAGCAAAGCTAGATTACTCCTGTCGGGCCGGAGGTTGCCATGGCTGCTTGATGCAGGTTGTCAAAGGGGTCCCGAGTCAACACTCCCAGACGGGTCTCGATGATGCTGCAAGGGCGCAGGGCTATTTTCTGCCCTGTATTTGTATCCCGGAAGATGATATGGAGATCGCAAAGCCCGGCCAGGTACTATCCAAAATACAAACCAACGTGGTGGAACACCAGATGTTGAATCCCGAGGTATTGAGGCTGCGGCTACGTCGCCCTGAGGGCTATGAATATTATCCAGGGCAGTTTCTCAATCTTTACAATCCGGAAGGCATCGGCCGGGCCTACTCCATCGCCAGCCTTAGAGAGGAGCCTTTCCTGGAACTCCATGTCCGCCATGTACCTAACGGAAAGGTGAGCGGGTGGGCCAATACCCGGCTGAAGAGCGGTGATCCGGTTACCATCAGCGGACCCTCTGGAGAATGTTTTTATGTCCCCGGCCATCCGGATCAACCTATGCTAATGATCGGGACCGGAACCGGGTTGGCACCGCTTTACGGAATATTGCGGGACGCACTTGCTCAGGGTCACCGCGGGGAGATCCACATCTACCACGGAAGCAGTGTTATCGAAGGTCTGTACATGATCGAAGAAATGCGAGCTCTGGAAGAGCGTGTGCCAAATCTTTTCTACTATCCCTGCGTTGGTCAGGAGTCGGTACCAAAAGGGATTTTTGCCGGACGCGAAAACCAGAAAGCATTGGCCGATCATGGAAACTTGGCTGGTTGGCGTGTTTACCTGTGCGGCCATGAGGAGATGGTGACGGTTACCAAGAAAAGCAGCTTCCTTGCCGGTGCCTCTCTTGACGATATCTACTCCGATCCCTTTGTGCCGGCAGCAGCCTGAGCGGCCGGCCTTGTGAAGCTGGCATGATGGGATGCTATTCCAGCACCTTCTGGGCGCCTTGCCAAGCGGTTGTTCAGGTAGAGAGAGACCGTAAACAGCAGAACCCCTCCCGCTTGATGGGCAGCCGCCAAGCTCACCGGCACAGCGAGAAGGAGCGTCGATATTCCCAGAGAAACCTGTAGCACCACCGCTGCAGCTAACAGGTGAAATCCTGCCCGGATGCTGAATGGCAGGGGGATCTTTCTGGCGCGCCACCAGAAAAGCAGCACAGCAAAAAACAAGAGCGTCGCCAGAAGTCGGTGGTTGAACTGAACTGTAGCGATATTTTCAAACCAGTTTTTCCAGAACGGGTCCAGCACATACATCCCCTCTGGATAAAATCGGCCAGCCATCAGCGGAAAGGTATTAAATGTAAATCCTGCCCTCGTACCGGCAACAAAACCACCAGAAAGCAGGGTTATAAAAATAAAGCCGGTAACCAAAAGCGAAGTTCGTTGCAATACCTCGGCGGCAGCAGGTAAGGGGTTTTTTGCTTTCGGGAAGAGTAGCCCCATTGCCACCCAAAAGATATAGGCATAAATGACAACCGCCAGGGCCAAATGTGCAGTAAGCCGGTACTGACTCACCCGGGGATTGTCCACTAACCCGCTCTTCACCATATACCAGCCCATCAATCCCTGAAGGCCACCCAGAACAAACATCCCTGCCAGTTTGAAAGCTAATGGACGGTCGAGCCACCCTTTCACCAGAAACCAGAGAAATGGGATCAAGAACAGGATACCTATGAAGCGGCCCAGCAGGCGGTGAGAATATTCGAACCAGAAAATGGACTTAAACTCATCCAGAGACATGTGAAGATTCTTCAACTTGTACTCCGGATATTGTTGATACAGCTGAAAAGTCTCCTCCCACTCCGCCTTGTTCAGGGGAGGTATCACCCCCATCAGCGGTTCCCATTGGACCATGGAAAGGCCTGAACCGGTAAGCCGGGTAACCGCACCCAGGATCATCATGGAAAAGATCACCGCGCAACAGAGCAGCAACCAGCCTGCAATTATTCGGTTTCTTTGTATCTGGTTCATCTTTACACCACAAGTATAAAAATCATCCCGGTTTTTGCTCGTTTTGTTTTGCCATATCCCAGCCATATGGCAAATCACGTTTCTGGCTGTGTGATTGGTTAGCCATTAGGTTAATTGCCACACCTGTCTGGGGCATTTGACCTATATCAAGGTCAAGCCATTTGTCAAGCGTATAGTTAGGGTGGAATTTTTCAGTTACTTCATTTCCCGTTACATCTACAACGTCAGCAGGAGGGTGCTATGGCGGACGAATCACACACCGAGGGTACACCGGAGCGGGTCCCCTTCTGGCAGCGCGTGCTCGACAATCCGTTTCTACTGCTTTTTTTGGGCATCACCATTCCCGCCGTTTTCTATATCGTGTGGGGGGTGATGGAGATTGCCAATTTGCCGGTTGCCGAATAAGGGAGGAGCACTCCGATGACCTCATTTCAACCCCCCGCCGAACAAATCTGGTGGAAAACACCGGTCGGCAAAGATGAAATCATCTGGATCAGTATCGCACTCGTCTGGTGCCTGATCATGTTTTTCATGATGCCCTATTGGCATGTTTATGGAAAGCAGAATCTCTCCAGCGAGGCTTATCAGACCACTCCGGCTAAATTCAAGGCTCGCGTCGATGCTATGGTCGAAAAGTACAAAACCGGGGAGGAGAAAGGGATTCCCATTGTCGCGCCGCCGGCTGGTAGCGACATTTATATGTTGGGTCGGCTGTGGCAATGGTATCCGATATTGGAGCTGAAGAAGGGCGAGAGTTACCGCCTGCATATTTCATCGCTTGATTGGCAACACGGTTTTTCGGTTCAGCCGGTCAACATCAATATGCAAGTGGTACCTGGCTATGAAATGGTTCTAAACATCACGCCTGACAAATCCGGTGATTATGCCGTTGTCTGCAATGAATATTGCGGCATAGGCCATCACACGATGCTGGGCAAGATCATCGTGAAGGAGTAAGAACAATGGCGCAGTTTCGAATTTGCCCTGACTCGGGCTTCTACTTCGACCGCTCCGCCGAGCAGCTGATGAAAGTCAATGCCGTAGCGGGCGTGGTCTGTTTGCTGATAGCTGGCATTATGGCGCTAGGGGTCATTCTCACCCGTTGGCAAACCATTCACCTGCTACCAGCAGATATGTTTTATACCGCGTTGACCTCGCACGGGATCAATGCACTGATCTTTTGGATTATCTTTTTTGAAATGGCGGTGCTCTATTTTGCATCGTCAACGCTGCTAAGGTGTCGCCTAGCGGCCCCACGCTGGGCATGGCTAGGATTCGCGCTGATGGTGATTGGCGCAGTAATGAACAACATGGCGGTGTTTAGCGGCAAATCCAGCGTCATGATGACCTCATACGTTCCCATGCAGGCGGAGCCTCATTTCTATCTGGGGCTGATTCTTTTTGCAGTCGGTGCGCTGATTGGCTGTTTTGTATTTTTGGGAACGTTGGTGATTGCGAAAGATGAAAAGAGCTATCAGGGTTCCATTCCATTAGTAACCTTTGGGGCGCTGACTGCTTGCATCATCGCCATCTTCACCATTGCGTCAGGTGCCATCATTCTGATTCCCACCTTCCTCTGGTCCATCGGTTATATCAGTCATATTGACGCGGAAATGTACCGTGTCATCTGGTGGGGCATGGGACATTCCTCTCAGCAAATCAACGTGGCAGCCCATGTTTCGATTTGGTACCTCATTGTTGGTATCTTGTTCGGTGCGCGCCCGATGTCGGAAAAGGTGAGTCGCAGCGCTTTCTTGCTGTATATCCTTTTCTTGCAACTGGCTTCCGCCCATCACATTCTGGTGGATCCCGGTATGGGCGTGGAATGGAAAGTGTTCAATACCAGCTATGCCATGTACCTGGCGGTGCTGGCAAGTCTCATCCATGGTCTGACAGTACCCGGCTCCATGGAAGTGGCCCAACGCAGGAAGGGGTTAACCAAAGGGTTGTTTGAATGGTTACGCAAAGCGCCGTGGGACAACCCGGTTTTTTCCGGCTTCTTCATCGCGCTGATCGTATTCGGATTCCTTGGTGGCATCACCGGTGTAGTGATGGGGACGGAGCAGATCAATTTGATCATCCATAACACCATCTACGTTCCGGCCCACTTCCATGCAACGGTTGCAGTCGGTACGACCCTTACCTTCATGGCTCTCACCTATCTGCTGATTCCGGTGCTGTTCCGGCGCAAGCTCTTTCTGCCAAAACTTGCGCAGTGGCAGCCATATATCTTCGGCGGCGGCATGGTTCTACTGGTTCTATTCATGCTCGGCGCCGGAACACTGGGAGTTTCCCGCCGCCACTGGGATATGGGTTTCACCGGTGCCCTGTTGAGCTTTGAATATCCCGGTACCGCGTACATGATGATGGCTGTTGCGGGTATTGGTGGAGTGCTCGGTGTCATCGGTGGTGCTTCGTACCTGGTGGTCACAGTGGGGTCTCTCCTGTTCGGGGAGAAACTGGAGAAATCAGTCGGCTTCCTGGAAAGCTTTGGCATCAAGCCGCTGGCCGCGGAGCTCTACACGGTAGAACGTCCGGAGCAACTGGCCTTGGCAGAGAAATTACCACCCGAGGAGCATGGTCCTGGAGGTTTCGAGGCACCCGGTACCTTTGCCCTGGCGATGTTGCTACTGGTTTGCTTCGTTATCTATTATTTCATCAACTGGGATTACCTCGCATCTGTCTGGCCGATGGGATAAAACGCAGGAGCCAAAGCCATGGTGAAACAGCTCGTCTGTTTGTTCAAGCTCCGCATCGGCGTTGTAATGATGTTGACCGCCCTGGCCGCCATGGCCGTTACGCCAGGGCGGTCACTGACCGGTGGGGAGATGATAGTATTGGCACTGGCGGTTCTTCTCTCTGCCGGTGCAGCAGGAGCTTTCAACCAGTATTATGAAACCGATCTGGACGTGAGGATGCGGCGTACCGATGACCGTCCCTTCGTTACCGGCTGGTTTCACAAAGGTCCTTTATGGTTGGGAATCATCTTTTTCCTGCTTATGACGGGAGTTGGTAGTGCAGCATGGATTCTTAACAAGCCCACTGCCATCTATATCTTTCTAGGAGCGTTTTTCTACGCTGTGGTTTACACCGTTTGGCTAAAGCGTCGCACGTGGATGAATATCGTCATCGGGGGTGCGTCGGGAAGCTTTGCAGTGCTGGCAGGAGCGGCAGCAGTGAGCCCATCCTTGGAACCGGTGCCTTTGCTGCTTGCGCTGGTACTGTTTTTCTGGACACCCTCCCATTTCTGGAGCTTGGCCATCGCCAGACATGACGATTACGTGGCCGCTGGGGTGCCGATGCTTCCGGTGGTTGTAGGAGATTACCGGGCTGCGCAGGTCGTGCTGGCCAATACGTTATTACTGGTGGGTATTTCGATTTTACCCTTTTTCTATGGAATGGGCTGGATCTATCTCTTTGGTGCTGTACTCGGGGGTGGATATTTTATCTATCGAAATCTGCAGATGGTCATTCGTCCTGTACGGAAAACGGCCATGAACAATTTCTTTGCATCACTGATTCAGCTGGCGGTGCTATTGGTTAGTGCAGTACTGGATATCTCTCTTTAAGGATAGGGTGAGGTGAATCACTCTTCTTCATTTAAGATATTGCTTCTGTTTGCATTTTCTGTTTTTCTGTATCCCGATATAACCTCTGCCTCATCTCTCTCTTCAAATACTCCTGCAAAATTTGAATATAGCACTGCACTGAATATCAGCCAAAATGCCATTGGAAATCAAGTGGGGGACTACAACCTGACAGGAATTGATAACAAGCCCTACCGGCTATCCCAATTTCGTGGTAAGCCTATGGTATTGAGCCTCATATTTACCAGTTGCTACCAAATTTGTCCCATGACTATCCGGCATCTCGCCAAGGTGGTGGAAAAGGCCCGTGACTCCCTTGGAGAGGATAGCTTTGAGGTGGTAGTGATAGGATTTGACACAGCATCTGATACTCCGGACGCCATGCGGCACTTTGCCAGGCAACAGGGAATCGAAGACTCGAACTGGAATCTATTCAGCATAGATGCGGCAGATGTTGAATCCCTGACCAGGGATGTTGGGCTGATCTATTACCCATCAGCACGGGGTTTCGATCACATCATCCAGGCAACCGTAGTTGATGCCGAAGGTAAAGTCTATCGTCAGGTTTATGGCCAAGTATTTGAGACCCCATTGTTGGTAGAGCCCCTAAAGGAGCTGATATTGGGTCGGCCGCAACCTTCACAGGGTTTCGTTAGCAATCTGTTCAATAGGGTCCGCTTCTTTTGTACCACTTACGATCCGGTCAGGGACAGCTACTACTTCGATTACTCGCTATTTATCGGATTGGTGATTGGGGGATCCATTATTATTTTCGTTGGCGTTTGGATTGTTCGAGAGACACGCTATCGAAAAAATCGCCTGAATTCTCCTCCTAAATCCCTATGAAGGCAGTAAAATTGTGTTGACCTGCATCAAGGGAAAATCGATGCTTGTCATAATACACTGCTACATATCTTTTGGGTTAGCCAACCATTAACCATTTATGGATAAATCCGCAAAGGCGCCACTCTGATGCAGGTTCCTCTTTTAAAGCGAGTCTATCTAACTCTAGAGAACTGGTTCAATTATTCTTTTGGTTCCTGGAATCCTCTCTATCATCTTGGGACGCTGACATTTTTCTTTTTTTGGGTTGTTCTGATCAGCGGCATCTATCTATTCATTTTTTTCCATGGAAGCCTCGACGGAGCCTATGCATCGGTGGAAAGAATAACCCATGACCAGTGGTATGCTGGCGGAATCATGCGCAGCTTGCACCGCTATGCTTCAGATGCGGCGATCGGCTGCATTCTGCTTCATATGTTTCGAGAATTTTCCCTGGATCGCCATCATGGAGCCCGGTGGTACTCCTGGTTTACCGGGGTTCCCCTTTTGTGGATGGTTGTTACCTTAGGGATTACTGGTTATTGGCTGGTATGGGACAAGCTGGCGCAATATGTCGCAGTTGGTTCTGCGCACTTGATGGATTCCCTCCCCATATTTTTTGGCTCCATGACGCGAAATTTCCTGGAAGGCGCCCTTTCTGATCGCTTTTTCATCCTCATAGAATTTCTGCACCTACTGGGTCAACCAATGCTGTTGGTGTTTGCACTCTGGTTCCATGTGCGGCGCTTGTCCAATGTAAACATCAATCCGCCACGTGGTTTGGTAATTGGTAGTCTGCTGGCACTGCTGGCATTGTCCATTGTCAAACCGGCGACCAGCCATGATCCAGCCGACCTCACAACGGTTCCTCAGGTACTCCATCTTGATTGGTTCTACCTCAATATCTATCCCCTGCTCGATTACTGGAGCGCGGGTCAAGTCTGGGTATTGACCATTGGTGTTACGCTGTTTTTGATGGTTCTCCCCTGGCTTCCCTCGAAGAAGGCCGGGCCAGCGGCAGTGGTCGATCTGAATTACTGTGACGGTTGCAAGCAATGCTTCTACGACTGCCCTTTTGATGCCATTTCGGTACAGGCTCGAACGGACGGTCGAAACCATGAGCACGAAGTGGTAGTGGATCCTGCTCTATGCGCTGCATGCGGGATTTGTGTGGGCTCCTGTCATGCTTCCAATCCTTTTCGAATGGCGGGGAAAGAGCTCAAGAGTGGCATTGATATGCCCCAATTATCCGTTCAAACCTTACGCGAGAAAACTGAAAATGCGGTAGCCTCTCTGGAAGGGAAGATTAAGATCCTCGTGTTCGGGTGTGAACACGGTTTTGATGTTACCCGCCTCAATGGAGAGGACACTGCCGGAATCACTTTGCTCTGCTCCGGAATGTTGCCACCAACCCTTATCGAGTACGCCCTGAGGAAAGGTGCTGACGGGGTGATGGTAAGTGGTTGCCGTCATGCTGACTGCTATTTCCGTTTCGGTAACCGCTGGATGGAACAACGTCTAGCAGCCGAGCGGCCTCCGATATTGCGTTCCAGGGTAGACCGAAGAAGAATAACCATCCAGGGAGGAGCAGAAACGGATCAGGAAGTGGTAGGACGAGCACTAACGGAGTTCCGCAACCAATTGTCCAAATTGGTTGAAGAAGAATCTCATTACAGAAAAGAGGAGAAAGTCGGGGATGCGTAAAAACTATGCACTACAGGCCCTGAACTATCTCATTTTCATGGCGCTGGTGGGCTATTTTTCTACCTCCCCTGCTTATCGGCACCTCCCTGAGGATCAGGCATTAGTCGTACTGGCTTTTAGCCATGCTGGTCAACACATAGAACCTTGCAAGCAGGTTTCTCCTGAGGAGCTGGCAAAATTACCACCCAATATGCGCCGTCCTACGGAGTGTCCTCGCGCTCGCTCACCTGTGACAGTTGAATTGTTGATGGATGGGAAACCGCTGCTTGCCACAGTGGCTGAGCCCCCGGGACTGTTTAGCGATGGCGGAGTGGATATTTTTCTTGACGCCACTGTTCCAGCAGGCAAGCATCACTTCGAAATCCGGATGAACGACAGTGTTCGGGTGAAAGGATTTAATTATACTGATGAGCAAACGGTTGTGCTGGCTCCTGCCCAGCTGCTGTTTATAGATTTCAATACCGAACAAGGTTTTATCTTCAAGTAACCACTCCGGGAGCTGGATCTTGAAACAAGGCTTTTTCCTTGAAACCCCCGGCAAGGGCGCCTGCCGTTTGACTATTGGCTGGTTATGGTTAGCGCTGGCCTCTCTGGTTATCGGTGGGCTGTTTACTCTTCTCATTGTGATGTCCCGAACCCCAGGAATTCAGGATATCTTTCCGTGGGTGGATTTCTTTCACACCGCACTAGTGGTTCACGTGGATCTCACCGTGCTAGTGTGGTTCCTGGCCTACGCAGGTGTATTGTGGAGTTTTAACGGGAGTGGAAGCTACGCTGCTTGGGGGAAGCTGGCACTGTGGCTTTGTGTTGGAGGAACTGTGATCATTACCATCGCTCCTTTTCTTGGAGCGGGTAACCCGTTGATGAACAACTATGTACCAGTCTTGCAAGATCCTATTTTTCTTGGTGGACTGGGCCTTTTCGGACTGGGCTTTACTACCCTGGCGCTTCATGGGTTGCTGTTTTCACGGCCGGTGACAAGGGAGATGAGCGGGGAAGGCGCACTGCGTTTTGGCCTGCTTACCGCTTTGTTTATCAGTCTGCTGGCCGTTCTGGCTTTGCTGGCATCCTGGTATGGAATGCCCGTTACAGCGAAAGGGAAAGCATTCTATGAATTGCTTTTTTGGGGAGCTGGCCACACTATCCAGTTTACCCATGTCCAATTGATGCTGGTGGTGTGGCTATGGTTGGCCACCATTTCTGGCATTGTCCCGAAAATAACCCCACGGATTGCGGTATTTCTTTTTGCTGTAGGAGCACTCCCTGCATTGGCAACCCCTTATATCTATTTGATGCATGAAGTGGGATCCGCCGGATACTTACTGGGTCTGACCTGGCTAATGCAGGTAGGTGGGGGGCTTGCTGCCCTTCCAATGGCGCTGATGATTCTGCTGGCGTTTTTCTCCACCAAAGCTGCGGGGCAAAGAAGTAGCGCTGAATGCAATGCGTTGCTTTCCTCGATCCTGCTTTTTGGCGTTGGGGGTGTAATCGGCTTTATGATCAGCGGTAGCAATGTGACCATCCCCGCACATTATCATGGTTCCATCGTTGCCGTCACGTTAGCATACATGGGTATCACTTATCATCTCCTTCCACGGCTGGGTTTCCGCAAACCTGCCGGGAAGTGGGTTGCTTGGCAGCCAGTCATCTATGGGGGTGGTCAGCTGATGCATGTGTTGGGACTGGCGTGGTCAGGTGGTTATGGAGTTCAACGCAAAACCGCGGGTAGTGAACAGGGTCTGAAGACTCTTCAAGAGATCGCAGGCATGGGGATAATGGGCCTGGGAGGAATGATCGCAATCATTGGTGGAATCCTCTTTCTGATCATTGTTTTTAAAGCGATGTGGCCAGGAAAAAAAGTGTAACGAGAGAAGACGCTTACTCTGCAGAACGCTCTACAGCAGTATTCCCCGGATCAGAATCGGTGGTGGCCATGCCGGTCAGGACCGATTGCATCACATTAAACGAAGTGATGGAGAGAACCAGAATGATGGCAAAGAAAACCAGCGTTCGATATTCCAGGCGTCTGCCTAGATAATCTTCGATACGGAGTAGTATCCAATCGGAAACGAAATAGAGAGCAATTCCTGCGGCGGTAAAAAGAAGTATCTCCATAAGCCGACTGCCTGTAGTGTAAACAAACTTCTCTAAAGTCTAACCGGGATAGAGGTGAAAAGCCAACAAGTAGACCAGCAACCCACTGATGGATACGTATATCCAGATAGGGAGAGCTCGCCGTGCAAATCTTGGATGAGCACTAAAATTTCCAACCATGGCGTAATACAAGGTTATTATTACCAAAGGAATATTGACGGCAGCAAGAATGACATGGGAAGAAAGGACGATGAAGTAGAATGGACGTATTATTCCTTGACCTGCAAACGGAATATTGCCAACTTTTGCATGATAGATCAGGTAAACGGCCATGAAAACGGCTGATACAATTGCTGCTGAAATCATGCAACTCTTGTGGGCAGTTTGGTTTTTGTTACGAATAAAGTAATAGCCTGCAATCAATAGTGATACCGTTGTGATATTGAGCAAGGCTTGTAAATGAGGAATGAATGAGATGAGATCCATGGCCGCTTATTATACAGATAACGTCTTTGGTAATGCAGTAGAAGCAAGAGGAGAGGAAGATGGGTAGAAGGATTACGCTTACCCCGCTGTGGATTACCGTGGTCGTTCTCTTCTGCAGCTGGTTTACCTCAGCATCCGCGGGGGATAAACTTGATATCTACTCCGGTTACTATTCCCGGGAAGGAAATGATGGACGAGCTGCAGAGGTTTCCGGGAATAGTCTCTATATCAAGTTTTATCCTGACGGATGGGTTGTATTGCTCTATATTCCTTACCCCTACTCTAAATCATTACAGCCAGCCAGCATAAAGAAGGTCTTTGCCAGTACGGAACGCAAGAGCGCGGCCTATGTCAGGGGAACATTTGGCGTGCTGAAAAAAAAGGCGATTGTTCATACTGAGAGATTCAACTGGACAAAAGAGAACGAAGTCCGTTTTGAATGTGATGGAATGGCCCCTTGCCAGGCAGTTTTCCAAGGGGAAGACATGGACATGATCAAGGCTGGAATTATCAGCAATCACATTATCCGTTTCAACCGAGTAAAGTGATTTCAAACGCTGTTGTGAGGCTGTTATCGCATCGTTACCAGCTCCTCTGAACTGGTGGGATGGATGGCGATAGTGCGATCAAAATCAGTTTTTGTAGCACCCATGGTGATGGCGACAGCGAAACCTTGTAGCATCTCATCGGCTCCCAGCCCGATGATATGACAGCCGATGACCTTCTCTTCTGAACCTACGCAGATTAGTTTCATCGCAGTAATATGCTTATGGGTAGTAAAAGCGTGATACATGGGGGTAAATCGCGTCTGATAAATCTTGACTGCATCGCCATGCAGCTCACGTGCTTCATCTTCACTCAGCCCGATGCTGCCGATGGGTGGATGACTGAATACCACGGTGGGAATATTCTTGTATTCCAGTCGGCTATCCGGCATGCCACCAAATAAACGATCGGCCAGGCGACGCCCGGCAGCAATGGCAACAGGAGTCAATGCAGCCTGGCCGGTGACATCCCCAATCGCATAGATTCCGTCAACATTGGTATTCTGCCACTCATCGGTAGGAATGAACCCTTTTTCATCCGTTGTCACTCCTGCTGCGGACAGTTCAAGTTCTTCGGTGTTGGGTATGCGGCCGATAGCCCAGATAACGCTGTCCAGCCCCTGTAGAGTAAGGCCGCCTTGACAAACCAAGCGCTGTTTGCCATTTTCCTCTTCGAGCACCTCCCTGACTGAGGTGTTGGTGATAATATTGATACCGCTTTCTTGCATCTCTTCCATCAACGTCTCGCGCAACATCGGTTCGAATTCGCGCAAAAGCTGGTGTTTGCGCAAAACCAGCGTAACATGGCTGCCAAGCGCGTTTAGCAAACCCGCCAACTCCACGGCAATATAACCAGAACCGATAACGGCCACTTCTTGTGGCTGTTCGGTGAGAGCAAAGAACCCGTCCGAGGTGATCCCCAATGCCGCACCTGGGAGGTCGGGCACCAACGGCCGGCCACCAGGGGAAATTACTATATGTTCAGCGGTATAACGCTCCCCTTTTACCTCCAGGGTATGGTCATCAAGAAAGCGAGCGGTACCACATATTTCATCCACCTTATTATCGGCAAGATAGGTATGGTACCAGTTATGAATGCTACGAATGTACGCATCTCGGCGTGCTACCAGCTTTCCCCAGTCGAATCCTTTTTGATCGATACTGAACCCATAGTCCGGTGCATCTCGAAGGGCACTGGCCAGATGAGCCCCATACCACATCACCTTCTTGGGAACACATCCGACATTGACGCAGGTTCCCCCCAGTGCCCCTTTTTCCACCACAGCAGCCCGTGCACCATGCGCTGCAGCCCGCTGTGCCACTGACAGACCACCACTACCGCCTCCAATAGCGATAAGATCGTAATGGTTACTCATTCTATTCCTTCCAGCTGAGAGATTATCTTGGAGAAGATATCGTCGATACTTCCTTCACCTTTAACCGTATGAAGTTTTCCCTGCTGGCGGTAATAGTCAATCAGCGGCATGGTCTGGGACTCATAGACTTTTAGGCGGTTGCGAATGGTCTCCTCGTTGTCATCGGCCCGTTGGATCAGACGTCCACCACATTTGTCACATACACCTTCCTGTTTTGGCGGAGAGGTATAGATGTTATACATCTGGCCGCAAGACTCGCAGGTGCGCCGACCGGTGAGTCGTTTCATCAGGATGTCAAAGTCAACATCGATATGCAGCGCCACCTGCAGTGGTTTGTCAAGCTCCTCCAGCATGACGTCCAGCGCCTCTGCTTGTGCGAGATTGCGAGGGAAACCATCGAGAATAAAACCTTGTTCGGTATCAGGCTCATTTAACCGTTCCCGGATCAACCCCATAACAATCTCATCCGAAACCAGTTGACCGGCCTCCATCGCCGCCTTGGCGCGTTTGCCAAGAGGTGTTTCTGCTGCAACTGCCGCACGTAGCAGATCCCCGGTAGAAATCTGGGGTATCCCATATCTTTCCGCAAGCTTCTTACCTTGAGTCCCCTTGCCGGAACCAGGTGCTCCTAACAATACGATTCTCATTACACCAGCCCATCCGTTTCTCCAAACCAAGTGCGGGAATGATGCATGACTCAGAGGCGGCAAACAAGTATAATTCCGCCTCATTTTTCAATTACTCAATCATTCAATTCCGATCGAGGCAGCAAAACATGAATCTGGAGCAGATCCCAGCAGGCAAAGAGGTCCCCAATGATATCAATGTCATCATCGAGATTCCGGCGCAGAGCTCGCCTGTCAAGTATGAGCTGGACAAGGAAAGCGGTACCATGATAGTGGATCGTTTCATGGCCACCCCCATGTTCTATCCAGCCAATTACGGTTTCGTACCCCACACCTTGTCGGAAGATGGTGACCCCGTCGATGTGCTAGTAATAACCCCCTATCCCCTGCTGACCGGGGCGGTTATTCGCTGTCGCCCAATAGGCATGCTCAAGATGACCGATGAATCCGGGGTGGATGCAAAGATCATTGCCGTACCGGTGGAAAAGCTTACTCCTCTTTATGGTGATGTCCACTCTACTGAGGACCTTCCTGAGCTCCTGCGGGCACAAATATGCCATTTCTTTGAGCATTACAAGGATCTTGAGGAAGGAAAATGGGTCAAGGTCGACGGTTGGGCAAGCGCTGACGATGCGAGGGCGGAGATTCTCTCTTCACAGGAGAGATATAGTAGTTCAAAATAAACTGATGAAACCGATGCTCGTTCAATGCTACGCTATTGACGGGTCACCTATATTGTGTAGAATGATTTAGACTTGGTCTAAATGATGAACAAAGGAGTATCCCCATGAGCGTACTTGTTGGCCGCCCGGCCCCGGATTTCACAGCACCAGCTGTCCTTGGTGACGGCACCATCGTCGAGGATTTTAACTTTAACGATGCCCGCAGTGGGAAATATGCGGTCTTGTTTTTCTATCCTCTTGATTTTACTTTTGTTTGCCCATCGGAATTGATTGCATTTGATCATCGGCTGGAAGAGTTCAAAAAACGCAACGTGGAAGTATTCGGTGTCTCCATTGACTCCCATTATACTCACAATGCCTGGCGGAATACGCCTGTTGAGAAAGGGGGTATTGGTCCGGTGAAATATCCGTTGATCGCCGATATGACCCATGCCATCTGCAAGGCATATGATGTGGAAACCCCGGATGGTGCTGTAGCCTACCGTGGCTCTTTCCTTATCGATAGAGAAGGCGTAGTTCGTCACCAGGTGGTCAACGATCTGCCCATTGGTCGCAACATCGATGAGATGCTGCGAGTTGTCGATGCGCTACAGTTTACCGAGGAACATGGCGAGGTCTGCCCGGCAGGCTGGCACAAAGGTGAAGAAGGGATGAAAGACACCCCTGAAGGGGTAGCTGAATATCTGGCCAAACACGCCGAAGAGCTATAGCTATAATCAATGGTAATTTCAAGAAGCGGGCGTTTTTAAACGGCCCGCTTCTTTGTTTGGAAACCAGAGAAGTGCTATTGAAAATCTCCCTTCGCTTTTAGCCTCCCACCGATTCCAGATAAGCAAGCTCTGCCTCGCTAAACCCTCCTTCGCGACGTGCCTCCTTGTGAAACGGGCCTTTCAGTCGGCCTGTCATATATTGGGACAACAGCCTGCGGAAGGTGGACTCTGGCTCCAGCCCCCGCTTTTCGCACAGATATTTGAACCAGCGTGACCCCGCAGCCACATGGCCTATCTCATCACGCATGATGATTTCCAGTGCCTCAACTGCACACTCATCTCCCCGAGCTTGGAGTTTTTTCACGATACCAGGCGTAACGTCAAGCCCCCGTGCTTCCAGCACCCGCGGTACCAACGCCATACGGACCAAAGGATCGAAAGCGGTTTTTTGTGCCATCTCCCATAGCCCATTGTGAGCCACAAAATCACCATATCGATAACCCGTTTGATATAGACAGCGGCGCAACAATGTAAAATGTGTTGCTTCCTCATCTGCTATCCGAATCCAATCATCATAAAACTCCTGCGGCATGTCACGGAAACGGTAAACAGCATCCCATGCTAGATTGATGGCATTGAACTCGATGTGGCAAATGGCATGAAGCAGTGCAGCGTGTCCCTCCGCTGACCCGGGATTGCGACGCGGCAATTCCTTTGGAGAAACCAGACGGGGGCGGTCCGGACGTCCAGGTTCACCGATAGGATCGGGTGGAGATATTGACTCTAGTAAAAACCTCCCCTTCCGCCAGCTATCTGCAACATGATGGGTACGGGCTACTTTTTTCTCCGGATCGCAAATCATCAGACATCCGTGTGCAGCCTCAAACAGATTTTCCTTCATACCCGACAAACCATGATTGCGGCTATTTTCATCATAGCCCAAAATTATATCACGAAGCCAATTTTGCGAGCGGGACTTTGTTATCGACATTACCAAACCCGATGACCTGTGGCTGTCACCGGGTTTAATGTACAAGCCTTTGTAGCGCGACCAGGACGGGAGGAGAAAAGAGAATCTATGAATACTTTTCCATCAAAATCTTCATTGATTTTCTCAAACGCTCAATAGCAACGGCGAGCGCCTGGGTTTCGTCGCTCGATTTGACCTCTATCTTGCGGTTGAGATCCCCTTTACTCATATTGTTGGTCGCCCGAGTCAAGTAAACGATAGGATTAGCGATGGAATTTGCAAGAACGATAGCGATAAATACTGTGATTCCAATAGCCACAATTGCTATCATGATAAATACATTTTTGAATCGGGTTACAGACTCGTACACGACAGCGTTAGGAACCTTGTCAATCAAGGTTCCCAGCAGGACTTTGTGGTCGCGATCTGCGAACACCGGCGCGGTAGCGATCAGATGATCACTGCTTTCCAGTGTAGTCGCCACAGTGGAGTTGACCACCTTAGTGGCCAGCTCTGGTTCATCTTTTAGCAAGTTCTCTCCCGTATCCAGATCAGCAGGACTTCCCCAAACTTTCTTGGGATTCACGTGGGCCAAATAGAATCCCTTGCTATCAATCAGCATCTGGCTCTCCCCGAATGCATTTGCCTGATTGATCTGATTCAGAAACTTGGATGCCAATACATTAAGGATCAAGATTCCCCTGAGATTGTTTTGTTCATCGTAGACAGGGGTGGCATATCTAATGGTTGGCCGAAACGGTTTTTCAATAGCCCCATTTTCGCGATTCAGATCCAGTGGAGATATCATCACTCCACCATTTGCCAGTGCAATGGTGTCATCAAAATAGTAACGACCTTTTTTATTCTGCAGTTTCTCTTGCGGAATAATCTTGCTGGTTTCACGAATACGATCGACTCGTACAATCTCCATGCCATCAGTATCCAGAAAACGGATTTGGTGGTATATCCCCCTGTTGGAGGATAGGCTTAAAAAGTCCCGTGACAACGCATCTTTTGCAGCAGCTATTTCTTCTTCATCACCACTAGCCAAGGCCTTGTACAGATTGGATGTTGCAGAGGAGTCCCTCAGGTAAAACAGATCAACATAGACATTGTTCAAAAAACGTTCAATGCTGGTTGTCAATGAGCCGATTTTTGTTTTCAGACGTTCTTCACCACTTTTTCCCAATGCCTGAGTTGATGAATAAAGCCCATAGCCACCTATTAATACTGCTGGAATAAGTGCCACGAGAAGCAACGACAATATCAATTTATTTCGAATTCTATTCACTTTACCCCCCACGAATGGATATATTCAGCATAAAATCACTGTATAAAGCAGTCTTTGGTAACAAGTAACCACAAGGACCTTCAATGTCTGGTGTCAGAGTGTAGAGGCCCCTTCAAACCATCCAGAAACTCCTGCCTGCCAACTTCGTCATCGATCTCCTGAGCAAGTATATTTATCAACATTGGAATATTCTTTTCCACAGGATCGAATGAACTCCTCCATTTCTTCAGCGCATCCCCCATGACAATCCTGGAAACCGGGCCTATTTGTAGTGTTAGTGCCTCAAGAATCTCATTCAGAACAGGTTTCATGGCAGGATCGATCTTTGGGTTGACACGCCGCTGAGTCGGTTGTGTCGGAGCCTCCGGTGCTACAGGTGCGGATAAATCAGGTTGTGATTGTGCCAGAAGCGCGTTGGCAATCTGGGATCCAGCAGACCGCACAGTCATATGAATTAATGCAAAATTGACATCTTTCCCGGTAAGAAGAAGGACCATTATTCCATTTTCTAACGGGTATCCCAGGAGATAGTTTTCATCCAGTTCAAAATAGATCTCATTATATGAATGCTCGACGCTATCCGCTCCCTTGAAAATCCGGTCGGTGATCCGGGCGATTAACGAAAGGTTATCATTCAATAGGGATGGAAACGTAGTGGAGACAACATGGCCATCCTTCACAACGCAACCGTGGTAAACTCCGCCAAGAGTTCCCAGTTCTTCGAGGATCTCTTTCATTTCCCACCCCACTGGATAATGTTGTCAACCTGCTGGTTTAACATACGTACAGATATCCTTCCACTCGAGAGAATGCATAGGACTTGCTCATCTGCCAGATAAAGTGTCAAATTCTCTTCAGAGGAACTTTTCAGTGTGACGCTGCGCAGTTCACCAAGATTGGCTGCGTTTTCAAAGGCCTTCGCAATGCCGGAGAAAAAGCCGATAAATTCCATCAGCCCGGCATCCTCGAATGAGGATGCGATAACATCCCCCATAGAGTCAACCAGAACAGCTCCTTTCACTCCCTTGATTTTCATCACATCATTGACGATGGAATCTTTCATGACCACTTTCTCCACGTAACCCCCTCCCCCGTCAGAATCGGGGTGTTGATTTAACGGCTGTCTCGGAGTTGTTTCCTCTTTCATGGAGTCCGACTCCTCAGTCTGTTTATTGTTAGCTGTATCCTTGTTATCATCCTCCACGCCAAGCCGGGAGACAACGTCATGAACGACGGGAACCTTCTCATCCTCTTTCGCCCCCAAATGGGCCAGTAGTGATGGTGGTATCGTTTTTGAGTACGCCATATCGTCTTCCTTCAATGCCGACTCCGCACCTGAAACGGAGTATTTGTTGCCAAAGCAACTCACTTTTTCCAACGCAATGCCTATAACCAGTAATACATCCTTTTCCGCCCGGGCATCGACCTGGACCACGGTGGCAGAGATGGACCTCTTGTGTAGCCATCGTCTGTAATCCTCTGTCGTCGGTGACGCCTTGAGATCAGTATGTGTCACTGCGACGATCAGCTTTGTGCGAGCAATGAGTCCCTTGAACTCGCTGATGTAATACTTCAAATCCCTAAGGGGATAGTTTCGCGTATTATCGATCAGTATGACCAGAGCGACACAGTCTCGGGCGATATCATTAGCCAGGATATCCCACATGAACCGGAACCGCTCCTGCCCAGGAGTTCCGTACAGGTGTACCCGTTCTCCTGCACCAAGCTGAACCACTCCGTTGTCCATGGCAACGGTCGTCGTCCGCTTACGCCCTCCGAGGCTGTCAGATGTCTTTACATCACTGTCCCTGTACACTAAGTTACTGACCGAGCGAATAGCTGTTGTTTTACCAGCACCTACAGGGCCGGTGAATATGAGCTTGAAGTTTTTCATTATCCCGTTCTGGAGAATGTCCTCATCCTCAACCAATAGAGGAAGAGACAAGCAACCCAGTGGACCTTGTGTTTTTCAGGGACACGGGAGCAGATTTTTCTGGAGCACCCGATATGCTCACCCCGTCCCTACCCGCAGACTACGTACTGCAGGATAGCGCCCGTCCGACATCCAAGCACTGCCAAACCTCAGCTCACTCCTTTTTTTCTTCTCTCACGAGGGAGTTTCCCATCGGGACAATCCGACACCGCTGGAGAATTTTATATATCTATCCGTGGGGGGTTATAGGCCAGGCGGGCCGATTCAAATACTGTTTTTATTTGGAAACACTCTAAACTTTTTCGCGGATTTTCCTAAAGCTAACACGGGATTATCGTTCCCGTCAATGCTATAGATCACTTCCTGATTTGGCAAATCAGCTATTTATTGACAAAAGCCAATATCCCTCGTCACTATACGGCGGCGTACCCTCTCATTTTTAACGAGATTTACAGTTTCCTTAGGGGACGCTCCGCTGATAGGTTCCCATGAGAACAGCCTTCTCAAGCACATGCCGCTCCATCGCACGCAGTAACTCAGCCTTGGTAGGTTTTTCCATATCGGGCAGGACTGTATCCAGTGCATACAGCTTGAAAAAGTAACGGTGCCGTCCTACTGGAGGGCAAGGCCCCCCATAGCCGGTTCGATGCCAATCGTTAACCCCCTCAAGAGTCCCAGGTGGAAGCTCTGCCATTCCTTCAGGCAAGCCATCGATATCCGGGGGGATGTTGTACAATATCCAGTGTACCCACACCATTTTTGGAGCAGCGGGATCCGGGGCATCTGGATCATCCACGATCAAGGCGAGAGAACGCGCCGCAGCGGGAATGCCATCCCATGCAAGAGGTGGTGAAATGTCCTCGCCATCACAGGTGTATCGACTGGGGATCGCTCCTTCGTGGGTAAATGCTGTGGATGTCAATATCATCGCCATCTTGTTTATCTCCTCTCCCGGTACTTGTGGTGTGATGGCTACCAGGACGAGCGCCAAAATCGCCAGAAGGACAGGTCGTGATGGTTCGTCTGATGCCATTCCAGCTTGCCCTTGAAAAATCGATCACCTGACAGAACTATATTTCATATAGGAAAACAACGCCACAAATGCAAGTATCATCGGGAGCTACATCATGCTGACACAGGAACAGATCAGGGAATTTCAAGCAATTCTCGAGAAACGCTATCAGGAACTTCGTGAGGAGATCCGTCAAACATTGCTCCAGTCTGATAAAGAACAGTTCCAGAAGCTGGCAGGGGAAGTTCACGATATGGAAGATCTTTCAGTAGCCGATCTCCTAGTAGACCTGAACTATGCAGAAATCGACCATTTCCTCGATGAACTGCACGAAGTGGAAGACGCCTTGAGGCGAATCCGGGAGGGGACTTACGGTATCTGTGTAGACACCGGTTTACCCATAGAGCTGGAACGGCTCAAGGCTTATCCTGCTGCCAAACGTACTGCCAAAGCTCAGGAGGTATATGAAAAGACCCACGCCGGAGGAACACCACCCACCCTCTAAAATCGCGATCGTCGATCATGAGTCATGAGTATTGAAATTGCTCCGATCCACGATCTACCCGAACTAAGGGAACGTATCAGGGTATTTCGAGATCGTCGCCATGCAGGGATAGTGCTGGCAGACATGCTGCAGGAATGGAGGGGGACCGATGCCATTGTAATGGCCATCCCGGCGGGCGGCGTTCCAGTGGGCGCAGAGATTGCTCAAAGATTGGAGTTGCCGTTGGAGGTGCTGGTAGTCAGCAAAATTCTCCTCCCTTGGAATACTGAGTCTGGTTTTGGCGCCATCAGTGCAAATGGAAATGTCTGGCTGAACGAGGAGTATATCCGCCATTTTGGTCTGGATGAAGCTGCTATTCAACAAGCCGTAGACGCAGCTTCCAAAAAGGTAAAACGGCGTGCCCAACGTTTCCGGAGAAATCACCCATGGCCTGATCTCGGCAAACATCCCGTGATTGTGGTTGACGACGGTATTGCAGCGGGCTCAACCTTTCGCGTGGCCATCACCACCCTTCGCAAGCAAGGTGCGTCAAAAGTGATTGTTGCCGTCCCCACTGCTCATGCGGAGAGCCTTCCTGTCATCGCAAGAATGGCTGATGAAATTTATTGTCCGAATCTTCGAAGCGGTCCCCATTTTGCGGTGGCTGAAGCCTACCAGCACTGGTATGACATATCTGAACAGGAAGTCGAAGAGATTTTGGAAAAATTCTCTCCTCCCGACACAAACCACCTTGAATAGCATTTCCTCCAACCCCATATACCTCCTATCACAGATTTGGCGATGGACCTATCGTAAACAAAGGAGGAAATAGCCATGACCGAACAGAAACAAGAGGTAGCAACGACCAGAAAAGAGGGCGCTGTTCAAAGGACAGCAACGCGGGTGCTGACGCCTTTTGAAGAGATGGAACGGCTGCTGGACAGCTTCTTTCCAAGAGGTTGGTTGCGCCCTGCCCGTTGGGAGTGGCCGGAATGGAGCGAGCTGGCAGCACCTTTCGAAGGACGGATTCCGAAAGTGGATGTGGTGGAAAGGGATGATGACATCCTGGTGAAGGCTGAGTTGCCGGGTGTGGACAAGAAGGATCTGGATATTTCCGTTACAGACAATACCCTGACCATCAAAGCCACCACCCGCGAAGAGACCGAAAAGGAAGAAGGTGAATACCATCGTCGCGAGATCGTCAGCGGAACCTTTGCCCGTTCCATCGTGCTTCCTGCTGAAGTAGACGGAGACAAGGCCAAGGCCACTTTCAAGGATGGATTGCTGGAGTTGACCATCCCTAAAGTGACAAAGGCCAGAAGGCGCAAGATCGAGGTCTCATGATCTCGCGAAGAAAAGGACTTCCACCGAAGGAAAGGGCCACAGTGCACGCCAGTGTACGGTGGCCCTTTTTGCAACAACATCTATCGAACCGACGGCATTGTTACCGAGACCTCGTTTTCCATGAAGATGGATTTCCAAATCAGGCGAGAACTTCACCAACATGAGGTAACCAAACGGGGGAAACGCCAGTCGTGCACGAATATGCCATCTGTGTTGC
This sequence comes from uncultured Chromatiales bacterium, assembly GCA_964557025.1. Classification (GTDB taxonomy): domain Bacteria; phylum Pseudomonadota; class Gammaproteobacteria; order Thiohalospirales; family Thiohalospiraceae; genus DRMK01. Next base: position 32,252 of record CAZKYF010000036.1, read on the forward strand.
CCTGCTGGAACAGGTAGAAACAGTGGCGAGGAAACATCATGCAGAGCGGGTGGACCGCATCCTGCTCAAAGTGGGTCCGCTCTCGGGTGTGGAGCCGGATCTGCTTCAGCAATCCTGGCCGTTGGCTGCCGCGCAAAGCATTGCAGAGGCGGCCGAACTGGTCATAGAGCTGTCACCAGTGGTGGTAAGATGTACCCAATGCAATGCGGAAACAGAAGCTTCTCCCGGCCGGTTGCTTTGCAAGCAATGTGGCGATTTCCGTACACAACTCATCTCGGGAGATGAAATGGTACTGAATCGTGTCGAGCTGTTGAAAAGGGAAAAGGAGCCGCCATGTGTCTCGCCATCCCAATGAGAATCCTGTCCGTCGACGGCTTTTTGGCACGCTGTGAGGCGCGTGGTATTGAGCGAGAAGTCAGCCTGTTCCTGCTTCAGGATGAAGGGGTAACGGTTGGAGATTATGTGATGGTTCACGTGGGCTATGCCATCCAGAAGGTCACCCCGCAGGAGGCACGCTCCACGTGGGAACTGTTCGACCAGCTGGAACAACCAGGAAGCGATCATGTGTGATACCTGTGGCTGCAACATCACCTCCGGAAATCAGCACCTGCTAGAGAAAGAAGGGAAACCGGCAAAGACGGCAGAGGGTCGTGAGGCCGTCACAGTACTGAAGAATCTGCTGGCCGAAAACGACCATCAGGCGGAACACAACCGCATCCACTTTGATGCACACGGTGTGCTCACCATCAACCTGATGTCCTCCCCTGGAGCAGGCAAGACCACTTTGCTTGAGGCCACCATCGAAGCACTGGACGGAAAACTCGGTATTGCCGTCATTGAAGGGGATCTGGAAACCGAAAATGATGCCCGCAGGATCCGGGACAAGGGTATCGAGGCAGTGCAGATCACTACCGGCAATGCCTGCCATCTGGATGCCCACCTGATCCATCGCGCCCTACACCAGCTTGACCTTTCCGGGATCGATCTGCTGTTCATCGAGAACGTAGGTAACCTGGTCTGTCCTGCCAGCTTTGATTTGGGCCAGCATTGCAATGTCACCCTCCTCTCGGTTCCCGAAGGAGATGACAAACCGGCAAAATATCCGGTGATATTTCGTGCCGCTGATTTGGTACTGCTGACCAAATGTGACCTGCTTCCCTACCTGAGTGACTTTCGACCGGAAAGGGCCGAAGAGCACCTGCGCCAGCTGGCCAGCGATGTTCCCTTGCTTTGCCTATCAGCTGCTAATGGAACCAACATGGAGCAGTGGCTTGAGTGGCTGCAGGCGCAACTTGAAAGGCACCAACAGGGAGGAAGACGAGGCGAAGCCTGATGTCTCTCTCTGCACGCCAATGGCTGGAACGAATCCATGCCCTGTCGTTTCCGTGCAAGGTGCGGATTATGAATGTATGTGGCGGTCATGAACGGGCCATCACGATGGCAGGTCTGCGCAGCGTATTGCCCGATACTATTGAGCTGATTCCAGGACCGGGTTGTCCGGTTTGCGTCTGTCCGGAAGAAGATATCTGCCTGGCCATGCGCCTCGCGACGGAGGAAAAGGTCATTCTGCTTGCCTTCGGTGATATGTTGCGAGTACCGATCAATGTGCCGAAACGGGAGATGCGTTCCCTCGCAGAGACCAGAGCCAACGGCTTTGATGTACGTCCTGTCGCTTCTCCTCTCGAGGTGGTCAGGATCGCACAGACCAACCCGGAACATGAAGTGGTCTTCTTTGCCGCAGGTTTTGAAACCACCACGGCGCCGGTGGCAGCCATGCTGTCCGAAGGGATACCAGAGAACCTCAGTGTATTGCTCTCCGGGCGACTCACCTGGCCGGCGGTAGCGATGCTGCTGGCCTCCGGGCAGGCTGGATTCGATGCCCTTGTCGCACCAGGGCATGTCTCCGCAGTCATGGGACCAGAGGAGTGGAAATTTGTGGTGGACGACCACCAGCTACCCGCGGCAGTGGCAGGATTCACCCCGGAGTCGCTGCTGGCCGCTATCCATTCCGTATTACGTCAGCTCCAGGAGGGACGCCGCTTTCTCGACAATTGTTATCCCGAGGTAGTCCGTCCCGGCGGCAACAGGGATGCGCAACGTTGTCTGTCACAGGTGCTAGATGTAGTGGACACCAATTGGCGCGGAATTGGCACCATTTCCAAATCCGGATACCAGATGAAAGCCTCTCTCGAGGCCCACGACGCTCGCCTCCGTTTCGCCACTCATGTCCAGGCTCTTCCCCAAGCGGGCGGGCAAATGCCAAAAGGGTGTGACTGCGCCAATGTGGTTCTGGGCAGACAATATCCAGACCAGTGCAGGTTGTATGGAACTGTATGCACGCCACGCAATCCGATTGGGCCCTGTATGGTTTCTGACGAAGGGGCATGCAGGATCTGGTGGTCGGGTGGGGTTCGCTGCTCGGCCTGAATACGTGCCCTAAAAAAATTTCACTCTCTTTCTTGAAAATTCAAACCGCCTCCCCCACTCCTTGTTACTGCAGGTTACGGAAGTTTCCTCATGTTCAACATCAATAATGGAGTCATGAAAAGATGAAGAAGACAATTTCGACACTGGTCCTTGTATCAATGCTCTCTTCGGGTGCTCTGTGGGCAAGTTCCGGAGAAAATACCAACCCGACACAAGCTCAATCCTCCTCCGTGAAAGAGGCGATCCAGAAAGAGCAGCAGAAACAGACGACATTGCTGGAGAAAGTAAACACCAACGTCGTCGCAGGGATGGAGCACGTATTGAAAGCCATCAAGCTGCTGGAAGAGAAAAAGGACGATGAAGCACTGTCTGCGCTAGAGACGGCTGTGGGTAAATTCGAGATCGCGCTGGCTGCGGAACCGGATTTGAAACTGGCTCCCGTAGATGGCTATGTTACCTTGTTCGACCTGGTGGCCACACCGGATTTCATCAAGCAACAGATCAAAGAGGTCCAAAAACTGCTCGATGAAGGGAAGGTACAGGAGGCTCGCATATTGCTCTCCAGTCTTCGGGATGAGATGGTGATCAGCACCGTTTACATGCCCATGGGAACCTACCCCGATGCCATTCGACTGGCGGTGAAATATCTGCGGGACAAAAAACGGGACCAAGCCATCGCCACACTTGACACCACTGTGAACTCCCTCGTAACCAAGAGCACTTCCATCCCGCTGGGTCTGATCCGGGCCAAGAGCCTGATTGAGCAGGCCTCCAAGCTGGATAAGGATAAGGGCAAGGAAAAGATCTTGAAACTGGTCAAGGCAGCTCGGGAGCAACTCGAAGTCGCCAACCTTCTGGGTTACACGCAGGGGTACGACCCCGCCTATATCGACCTGAAGAAACAGCTCGTGGAGCTCGAGAAAGAGATCAAGGGCAAGAACATGGTCGAGAAACTATACGAGAAACTGGCCGATTCGTTTGCTGATCTGTTGAAAAAAGAGGCTTCACACAGCAAGAAATAAACCCAGATGACCCGGGATGCCGCGGGAACACCCCTTGATCCCCGGCATCCTCTTTTTTCCGATGAAAGGAGTAACCCAAATGGATACATCAACCGCACATTCTGAACAGCCCCACCTCCCCCAGGAATATCCCCTCAGATGGGGATGGCTCATGGCACTGGGGCTGCTGATGTTGGTGCTCGGCACCTTCGGTTTCTATCTCGCCACCTTCGTCACCCTGACCACCGTTCTCGTGTTCGGTGCGTTCTACCTCACTGCCGGCGTCCTTCAGTTTTTGCAGGGAATCAAAGCCAAAGAGAGGCGCTGGTCCGGAAGGTTGCTGCACTTTGCCGTCGCCCTCGTCTACATATTGGTAGGTATTTTGATTTTCGTGGATCCGATAGCTGCTTCGCTGGGTATCACTTTGGCACTGGCAGCCTTGTTCATGTTCATGGGTGGGATGCGGATCGCACACGCCTTGCAGTCCCGCAAAAAGCAGTGGGGATGGATCTTGCCTATCACCGTGGGTATCATCGACTTGCTTCTGGGCGTCATCATCGTTGCCAACTGGCCCGCCTCCGGACTTTGGGTCATCGGTCTTCTGGTTTCCATTGAATTGATCATGAACGGTTGGTACCTGGTTGCGGTGGCACTCGGGGTAAGGGAGAACAACCGCAGGTCCTTAGAGGAACAAGCCGGAAAAGGAGCCATTCGCGACGAAAAAAAAGAGGAGAAACATCATGGTGATGGCAATGAGGCAGTTTGAACGGCTTTTCCGGGAGACCGCGTCTCTGGATATCGACAAAAGCGATCTCAAACGCCTGGAGGATTTCATTGCCAAACGGCTCTACGACCTGCTCTTGTTGGGTCAGGCATCGGCGAAGATGAACGGCCGAGATGTGATCGAACAAGCGGATCTGCCTATCACAGCCGGTTTACAGAAAAACATCCAGGAGTTCAGAAGGCTGGACGAGGCGCTCAACCTTGGAATCATATTGGACAAACTGGCCGGGCTACCACAACTGGATCTCGATTATGCCCAGTCCACCCGAGATCGCATTCCCGAAATCGCCGGTGGCATAACCGTTTCCTTGGCCAAGGTTTTCCGCACCCTCGACGAGAAATTGAAAAACCCCGGTAGTGAGGAATGGGAAAAGGTAGAGCAGATCTATGAGATCTTGTTATAAAGTGCCCCCTTTCGGGGGAGCATCCGCTCCCCCGAACCTCGGAAACAACATAGAACGAAAGGAGAGAATGTGTACCGAAAAGCCATCATCGAGCTGTTGAAGCAGCAGAGCAGCAGTGTCAGCGAACTCGCCCGGCGGTTCGAAACAAAACCCAAGGATATCGAAGAAGAGCTGGAGCATATCCGGAAAAGCATCAAAAAAGAGGGCTTGACGCTGAAGATCACTCCTGCACAGTGTCGCAAGTGTGGATTTGTGTTCAATCGTGACAAGATCGACAAGCCCGGAAAATGCCCCAAATGCAAGGCAACCTGGATCAAGGAGCCAGAGTTTCATATCGGATAATATGAACTTACGGTAGAGAAAAAGGTTGTTGAACCATGCATGGCATAGAAGCCAGACGCTGGTACCTGGGGGGGCAGGTCCAAGGAGTCGGGTTTCGCCCTTTCGTCTATCGCATCGCCCGTGAGCAGGGATTGAGTGGCTGGGTAATCAACCGGGTTGGCCGGGTGGAGATCCATACGGAGGGAGCGGTCGATGCGCAAGAAGCATTCGGGCGAGCACTATTGGAGCACGCACCTCCCCTGGCCAGACCTCATCTACTGAAAGTGGAGCACTGCTCCCCCCTCTTTTTCGAGCATTTCGTTATCCGTGAAAGCAAACAAGACGGTGATGTAGACATTCATCTGCCGCCAGACCGTTTCACTTGCAACGACTGCCTGAAAGAGTTGCAGGACCCCACCGATCGTCGCCACCGATACCCCTTCATCAACTGTACCCAGTGCGGTCCTCGTTACACTCTTATTACCGCCCTTCCTTACGACCGCCCCAATACCACTATGGCCGGTTTCCCGCTCTGCCCCGATTGCCGCAAGGAGTACGAAGATCCGACAAATCGCCGTTTCCACGCAGAGCCGATCGCCTGCCCGACCTGTGGACCACGGTTGTGGCACGAAAGTGAAGCAGGAAATCCTGTAGAGGGAACGGCGCTCGACGCAGCCATCTCTGCATTGAGAGCCGGAAAAATCGTGGCGGTGAAAGGGATCGGTGGCTACCATTTGATGTGCGACGCTCGCAATGACGAAACCATCAGACAACTGCGGGAACGGAAACCCCGTCCCCATAAACCACTGGCTGTGATGTTCCCGGCACCATTTGCGGAACCGCTGCAGCAAGTGGAACGTGTGGTGAAACTCGATGCTGAAAGCAGGAGACTGATGCTCTCCCCTGCTCGCCCCATCGTGCTGGCCCAACTGCGTGACGATCAAGCCCTTTCTGGCGAGGTTGCGCCAGGACTAAAGGAGATCGGCATCATGCTCCCCTATAGTCCACTACACCACTTACTGCTGAATGAGTTTGATGCTCCATTGGTAGCCACCTCCGGCAACTTGGGGGGAGAACCCGTGATCATCGATGAGTGCGAAGCGGAGCGGCGACTGACCCGGATCGCCGATACCTTTCTGCACCATGACCGTCCCATCGCCCGGCCTGCCGATGATGCATTGTATCGTCCTATCCGGGGACGTCTCCGCCCTTTGCGGCTGGGACGAGGCTGTACCCCGCTGGAACTTCCCTTGCCCTTCTCTCTTGATCAACCCTGTCTTGCGGTAGGTGGACAGATGAAGAACAGCATCGCCCTGGCTTGGGAAGAACGGGTGGTAGTCTCCCCCCACATCGGAGACATGGGAACAGCGCGCAGCATGGCGGTATTCGAACAGGTGGTTGAGGAACTCCAGACGCTTTACTCGGTACGAGCCAAAAAGGTAATCACCGATGCTCACCCTGGTTATGCCACCACCCGTTGGGCGCGCCGCTGTGGCTTGCCGGTCCAGCAGGTGTTGCACCATGCCGCCCATGCATCTGCACTGGCTGCAGAGCATGGTCTTCACCGCCACTGGTTGATCTTCACCTGGGACGGCGTTGGATTAGGTGAGGACGGAACCCTGTGGGGTGGAGAAGCACTTGCCGGATGTCCAGGTAGTTGGCATCGGGTGGCCAGCCTGCGCCCATTCCATCTGCCCGGCGGTGACAAGGTGGCACGGGAGCCCTGGCGCAGCGCTTTGGCAATCTGTTGGGAGATGGGAAAGATGTGGCATCCACCCCACCAGGGAAAGGCTTCTGTGGAGCTGTTGCAACGGGCCTGGCGCAGGGGCCTCAACACCCCCCAAAGTTCGGCTGCCGGCCGCCTGTTTGATGCCGCAGCCGCCATCACCGGAATCTGCCTCGACGCCAGCTTTGAGGGTCAGGGGCCAATGTGGCTGGAGGCAATAGTTCCCTCCAGCGGGTTAGCCGATCCCTTGGAACTTCCGATGTGGCGGCGTGAAGATGGCCTCTGGATCACTGATTGGCAACCGCTGTTCGAGGCACTGCTTGACAATGGATGGGATCTGCAGGAGCAGGCAGCCCGGTTTCACACCTCCCTGGCGGAGACAATCGTCCGACAAGCGATTCAGGTTAGGGAACAGCAGCCAGTGGAAGCGGTAGGCCTGTGCGGCGGTGTGTTCCAGAACCGTCTGCTTTGCGAACAGGCGACATCCCGTCTGGAAGCAGCTGGATTCCAAGTCTTCCTCAACGAACGGGTGCCGATGAACGATGGTGGTCTCAGTTTCGGACAGGTCATCGAATACGGTGCCCGGAAAAGGGGATAAATCTCATGCAGGAAACCCACATCTCACTGGCCCATGGCAATGGCGGACGCCTGATGCGGGAATTGATTGAACAGCTATTCGTCCGTTACTTGGGCAACCCGACGCTGGATCTCCAGGCCGATGCCGCTTCTCTTTCGCTATCCGGCGAGTTGCTGTTCACTACCGATGGATTCATCGTCCAGCCGCTAGAGTTTCCAGGTGGCAACATTGGCTCTCTGGCAGTCCACGGTACCTGCAACGATCTGGCGGTGGCTGGTGCCGAACCAAAATATCTCAGCCTCAACGCATTCATCGAGGAAGGCCTGTCCATAGAACGGCTGGAGCTGCTCATCGCCTCCCTGGCCGAAGCGGCAGCGGAAGCCGGTGTCTGCATCGCAGCCGGCGACACCAAGGTGCTGCCCAAGGGAGAAGGCAGCGGTCTCTATCTTGCCACCACCGGGATCGGGGTCCGGCTTCCCGGTCCGCCGTTGGGGATGGCACGGATCCAACCGGGTGACCAGCTGTTGGTAAGTGGGCCGGTGGGCGATCACGGTACTGCGGTAATGCTGGCCCGTGAACAGTTCGGCCTACGTGGTGATCTCCGCTCAGATGCCGGTTCGGTGCTACCACTGGCCCGGGCGGCATTGCAATTCAATGGGTTGCGTTTCATGCGCGACCCCACCCGCGGGGGACTGGCTACCGTCTGCCATGAGCTGTGCCATGCCGTCGGAGGAGAGCTTCATCTTCAGCAGGACCAGATCCCTGTACGTGATCCAGTTCAGGCAGTCTGTGAGATACTGGGCTATGACCCGCTCTTCCTGGCTTGCGAAGGGCGCGTAATGGCGGTGGTTGATCCCCGACAGAGCGAATCGTTGCTGACGGCGTGGCGCTCCTTGCCAGAGGGTAGCGAGGCTGCCGTCATCGGTGAATTCCGCACCGGAGAGGCTCGCGTCATCCTGCACACTCCGTTGGGCGGTGAACGCCTGCTGGAAGAACTGGAGGAGGATCCCCTGCCCCGAATCTGCTGACTTCTCGCATCCTATCCAGTGTAGTAGAGCAGACAACCATTTTCGTAATCAATGCGTGTCGCATCCCCGAGTTGATCGATGCGGATACCCGAGGAATGGAAGTCAAAGCCTTCCGAAAAACAGATCCTGCCATCGTCAATGGCATAGAGACCTTCCACCTCCAATGAAAAAGCATCCGATTTCAAGACAATAAGCAATCCTCTCGCGCCCTTGTCCTTCGAGCGAGGATCTTCCCCTAGATCCTCGTATGAGATCTCTGTGGAAGACTCTTCTATACCGGGCGGGATCTCCGTGTCCTGATCCTGGCATCTGGAATCGACGTAAAGATTCTTGCCTACTTCAATCTTCCCTTTGGAGGAGAAACGAAAAACCCCTTGCACCCAATAGTCGTTTGGCAAATCAAAAGAGGTTCCCTCCTCACAGGACTCGGTTATCCAGGTCCCGACCAATGTAGAAGGATTATCGTTTTCGCACGAAATCAGCAGTAACAACAGCAACGTGACGGCTAAAGCATGGACAACTTTTCTTGTTGTTTGCATGATTCTTCTCAGACTGAAAGCTGCATGAATTAGCCCAACGATACTTTTGAGGTTCCACTATTTCAAGAAAGCCTGTTGCTCGACCGGAACGGACACCCGTTTTGCTTTATGGCCCCTGGGTGACCGTAACAGGTCTTATACATGAATCTTTTTCAGCCGGGTAACATCCGAGGGGTGATTACGCCGCAAAAGTATTATCCCTGCCTTTGCTCTGGCAAAGGAGCCTCGTGAGGCAAATGGACTTCTTCCAGGTGGCCTGCCCGAGGGTCAGCAAAGGTTTTAAGATCGATTTTCTCTTCCGCTCTTGCAACAATTGTGGTGATAACTGCATCACCAGTAACGTTGACTGCCGTACGCATCATGTCCAGCAACCGATCCACACCCATAATCAGCGCGATTCCCTCTACAGGAAGACCCACCTGATTGAACACCATCGCCAGCATGATCAGGCCCACCCCGGGAACCCCGGCTGTACCAATAGACGCCAGTACCGCCATACCGATAACCGTAAGATAGCCGGTAATCCCCAGTTCCATCCCGTAAACATTGGCGATAAACACTGTTGCAACGCCTTGCATGATGGCGGTTCCATCCATATTGATGGTAGCGCCAAACGGTACCACGAATGAAGCGGTAGAGTTGTCCACCCCAAGCCGCTTTTCCACCGCCCGCAATGTTACTGGAATGGTGGCATTGGAACTGGAGGTGCTGAAAGCGAAGATCTGAACCGTGCGCATCTTCTTCAGAAACATCAAGGGACTGACCCTTCCCAAGAACCTCAACAATAGCATCAGCGTCCCGGTCATGTGTAGCAACAGCACCAGTGCCACCACTCCAAAATAACTGATCATGGGCAGAATCATGCCCAGTCCTTGCTGAGAGAAGGTCTTGGCCATCAGAGCAAACACTCCAATGGGTGCCACATGCATCACCAGATTGACCAGCTCCATCATCACATCATTAAGCTTCTCTGCCCCTTCGTGAATAGAACGGCCTCGCTCGCCAATCATCAAAATACAGATGGCAAACAAGATGGTGAAAAAGATGATCTGCAGCATGTTGCCTTCGGCGTAAGCTGCTACAGGATTAGTCGGCACGAGATCGATGATCACCTGCGTCAACGGAGGAGCAGGGGGTGGGGCAAACGCCGCTCCTCCCTGTTGCAGCTCGAAACCTTCCCCGGGTCCTACTACCGCAGCTACTGTAATAGCCAGAGTAATCGCTAACGCCGTGGTCAACATGAACAACAGAAATGCTCGAACTCCGACTCGCCCGAGAGTGGAAACGTCACCGATACCGCATACTCCGCAAATCAACGAAAAGGTTACCAAGGGCACTACCAGCATCTTCAACGCGTTGATAAACAGCGCACCTATCACATGGAAAAGCCCCTCGACCAGATAGGTCTGAACAAAAGCCACATCTTTCGCGAACGTATTGATAAGACTGCCAACCACCACGCCGCCAACCATCCAGATCAGGATGGTTTTCGTCATATTATTGTTTTGGTTAGACATTCCAGGATCCCTGCTCCACCTAAATCAAGGGCGATATGATACTAAATCTCCAATAAAGTCAAATAAAAGTGATTCTCATAAAAAAGCTGTTTTTTCTACACCGGGTGTGAGGAAAACACCGGATTCCAAGTAAGGACATCCAATTCTGCAGAAACATCCTTGAAGGCGTCAGAAAAGCCCCTGGCCAGTTGCAAACAGGCATGGATCATGGACTGACTAAAAACTTCACGTAACACGAGCAAGTGTCACAATTCAGTACCAGCCAGAATAATCTTTTATTTCTTGCGAGCCTTGCTCATCTTACGAGTGAGTCGAACCATCCCGGCGCATGCTTATGAGAGCTGTTCAATGGCTCTTGCTAAAAATACCATGAAGGGGGATATCAGAACCGTTTCTTGCTATCGCCTATATGGCAAGCCTTGTCTCGTTGGTTCCCATACATTTATCGAAGGATAAATTCATCTATTAAGCAAGCCCTCTGTTTTATCTCAGATGCTCATCCAGGCAGTGTTGTGTAATACAAGGCTGCACCACTAAATCTTCTACGCCAACTTGCAATGCTTGCCGTTTCAGTTGCTTGAGCCGTTTTTCATCAGTAAGTTTCGGATGGGCGGTGATGCGGAACTCACACGGCACCCCGGATTCCACCAGCAAGGCCACGCTCCGCCAAGCCCGCTCACCGCTGCCCGGCACACCGGTAATTCGCGGGTAGTCGGCCTCCGTGGTTTTGATATCCATCCCTACCCAGTCCAGTTCGGGCAGCAATGTTGCCAGCCGCTCCGGCCACGGGCCCGCCGTGTGCAGTCCGGTCTTGAAACCCAGCGCACGGACGTCCCGCAGCGCATCGAGCAAGGGCCGCGACTGCAGGGTGGGTTCTCCACCGCTGAAGACCACCGCATCCAGCAGGCCGCGACGGCGCTCCAGAAAGGCGATAATCTCCTCCCAGGCGATGGCTTTCACACCCCGCACCGGAATGAGGTGGCCATTGTGGCAATAGCGGCAGCGCCAGGGGCATCCCTGGCAAAACACCACTGCGGCCAGCTCTCCCGGAAAGTCGATGGTGGTGAGGGGGGTGAACCCGCCTATTCGCAGTTGGTCCGGCATTCCCGGAAGAAGGTGCGTTCGGCATGTTCCGACTGTTTGCCGGGATTGAACGCCGATACCGGACGGTGGTAGCCCATCACTCGGGTCCAAACCTCACAGCGCTGCCGCTCTTCCTCTTTCAGCTCGATGGATCTTTCATTCAGTTGAGACATGGTTCACTCCTCTTGCGTTGCAGCAGTTCCTCGTCACAAACAGGGCAAAACTCATGTTCACCAGCGAGATAGCCATGACGGGGACAGATGGAAAAGGTCGGTGTTATGGTGATGTAAGGCAGCCGGAACCGGGAAAGCGCCCGATATATCAACCGCCGGCATGCCTCGGCGCTGCTGATGCGTTCATTCATGTAGAGATGCAACACCGTACCGCCGGTATATTTGCCCTGCAGAATCTCCTGACGCTCCAGTGCTTCAAAAGGATCGTCGGTGAACCCTACCGGCAGCTGGGAGGAGTTGGTGTAGTAGGGCCGTTCTGGTGTCCCGGCCTGAAGGATGTCGGGATACCGCTTGCGATCCTCCCTGGCAAACCGATAGGTCGTTCCCTCTGCCGGTGTGGCCTCCAAATTGTACAGGTGGCCGGTTTGCTCCTGGAACATCACCATTCGCTCCCGCAGATGGTCCAGCAGGCGACATGCGAATGCATGTCCCCACTCCGTCGTGATGTCATGCCGATCGCCGGTGAAATTGCGGATCATTTCATTGATGCCGTTGACACCAATAGTGGAGAAATGGTTGCGCAAGGTACCCAGATACCGTTTCGTGTAGGGGAAGAGCCCGGCGTCCATGTGACGCTGGATCACCTTTCGTTTGATCTCCAGGCTGTTGCGGGCGAGTTCCAGCAGTTGATCCAGCCGCCGCATCAATCCCGCTTCGTCTTCCTTGTAGAGGTAGCCGAGACGGGCGCAGTTGAGAGTCACCACCCCCAATGAGCCGGTCTGCTCCGCCGAACCGAACAGCCCGTTGCCCCGTTTCAGAAGCTCACGCAAATCGAGCTGCAGACGGCAACACATGGAGCGCACCATATTGGGTTGGAGATCGGAGTTCAGGAAATTCTGGAAATAGGGCAATCCATACTTCGCCGTCATGGCGAACAGCCGCCCGGCATTCTCGCTCTCCCAGGGGAAATCGGAGGTGATGTTGTAGGTAGGGATGGGGAAGGTGAACACCCTCCCCTTGGCGTCCCCGGCGGTCATCACCTCGATATAGGCGCGGTTGATGAGCTCCATCTCCCGCTGCAGATCGCCGTAGCAGAACGGCATCTCTTCCCCACCGATGATGGGGATCTGTTCCCTCAGATCCTCGGGGCAGACCCAGTCGAAGGTGAGATTGGTGAACGGTGTCTGAGTACCCCAGCGGGAAGGAACGTTGAGATTGTAGATGAGCTCCTGGATGCACTGGCGCACTTCACCATAGGAAAGACGGTCCTTGCGCACGAAGGGGGCCAGATAGGTATCGAACGAGCTGAAGGCTTGCGCCCCGGCCCACTCATTCTGCAAGGTACCCAGGAAATTGACGATCTGCCCCACCGCGCTACTCAGGTGCCTGGGAGGTGCTGCTTCCACCTTGCCGGGCACGCCGTTCAATCCCTCTTGCAGGAGCGTGCGCAAAGACCAGCCGGCGCAATAACCGGCCAGCATGTCCAGATCATGGATATGAAGGTCTCCGATCCGGTGGGCCTCGCCCACTTCCGGTGGATAGACGTGATTCAGCCAGTAATTGGCAATCATCTTCCCCGACGTGTTGAGGATCAGCCCACCCAGAGAATAACCCTGGTTGGCATTGGCACTCACCCGCCAGTCCACGCGTTCCAGGTATTCGTTCACCGAATCTGCGACATCCACCAGGGTGCGCCTGTCCTGGCGCAACTTGTGATGTTGCTCCCGATAGACGATGTAAGCGCGGGCGGTACGCAGGTAATCCGCGCTGATCAACACCTGCTCCACCACATCCTGGATGCGTTCGATATCCAGCGCTCCTTGCAAGCGGGCATGACTCAACACCTTGATCACTTCACTGCCAAGCCGCTGCGCCTCCTTCTCGTCGAATTCACCGGTGGCCCGGCCGGCCCGGAGGATGGCGGCATCGATTCGACCGCGATCGAAACGGACACGCCGACCATCCCGTTTCTGTACTTCAATGGGTAATTGCACCGCACTTGGAACCATAGTGATCGACATCGCTCAGACCTTGGTTGATTGTTTGAAAACACAATATATCGCGTGCTTCCAGAATTTCAACAACTACATATTGTGTTGCGATGTGAGTATTGACCTGGATCAGCACTGACAACGATCAGAGGCGGTTTTTGGGACGCCAATAATGAGAAAAGTAGAAAGAAATGTGAGAACGAGGAGGTTTCCAGGATGGCCGCACCCCACAAAACAGGGTGCGGCTTCCCTTATCGATCCGGCAACAGCCACCGTTTGCCGATTCGGTGCCTCAACGATGTTTGAGATAGTAATTGATCAATCCGTTGGTAGATGCATCATATTTCTGCACTGGACCTTTCCCTTCCAGGTCCGGCAGGATCTGGCCCGCCACCTGCTTACCGAACTCCACGCCCCATTGGTCGAAGGAATCGATACGCCAGATGATGCCTTGCACGAAGATTTTGTGCTCATAGAGAGCGATGAGGGAACCCAGGGTTTGCGGCGTCAGTTTGGGAATCAGCAACGTATTGCTGGGCCGGTTTCCCGGCAGTACCTTGTGCGGCACCAGCCGTTCCAGCGTATCATCAGACACCCCCGCGGCCTTCAGCTCGGCCCGCACCTCATCGGCGTCCTTACCCCACATGAGCGCTCGGGTCTGGCCGAAAAAGTTGGAGAGCAGGATACGGTGATGTTTGCCCAGGTGATGGTAACTTTCCGTGGCCGCGATGAAATCGGCCGGCACCAGTTTGGTCCCCTGGTGGAGTAATTGGAAATAGGCATGCTGTCCATTGGTGCCTGGTTCACCCCAAATGATCGGGCCGGTGGAGTAGTCCACCTCTTCCCCATCCCGCTGAATACGCTTGCCGTTGCTCTCCATCTCCGCCTGTTGCAGATAGGCGGTGAGGCGGTGCATATAGTGGGTATAAGGCAGGATGGCGTGGGTCTCTGCACCAAAGAAATTGTTGTACCAGATACCGAGCAATGCCAGTGTCACCGGCAGACTCTGCTCCAGCGGCGCCGTGCGGAAGTGTTCATCCATGGCATGGGCGCCGGTGAGCAGTTCCTCGAACCGATCCATACCGAGATAGAGGGCAATGGGGAGTCCGATGGCCGACCAGAGAGAATATCGTCCACCGACCCAGTCCCAGAAACCAAATACATTCTCTGCGCGGATACCGAACTCCTCAGCCGCTTTCACGTTGGCGCTCACCGATACGAAATGGCGAGCGACGGCCGACTCATTGGCGACAGTGAGAAACCATTGGCGGCAACTCAGGGCATTGGTGAGTGTCTCCTGAGTGGAAAAGGATTTGGAAGAGACGATAAACAGAGTGCTTTCTGGTTGCACTCGATTGAGGATCTCCTGCACATGGTCACCATCGATGTTGGACATGAAATGCATGGTGAGTCCACTATCCCGGCCATAGGGTTTGAGTGCCTCGGTGACCATCACCGGCCCGAGATCGGAGCCGCCGATACCGATGTTGACCACATCGGTAATCCGCTCACCGGTATAGCCCCGCCACTCCCCGCTGCGCACCCTGGCCACAAAATCCTTCATGCGTCCCAGCACCTCATTGACCGCCGGCATGACATCCCTGCCATCGACCAAGATGGGGCGGTTGCTGCGATTACGCAGCGCCACGTGGAGTACGGGACGGTCCTCCGTGAAATTGATCCGATCGCCACGGAACATCCGCTCCCGCCAACCCTCCACATCCGCCTCCCTGGCCAGGGCCCTGAGGAGCTCCATCGTCTCCTCCGTGATGCGGTTCTTGGAATAATCCAGCAGGATGTCAGCTGCAGAGAGGGTAAATCTCTCAAAGCGCTGTGGGTCCTGCTCGAACAGGGAGCGCATGTGGACCGCTTTCATCGATTGCCAGTGCTTCTCCAGCGCCTGCCATGCAGGTGATTGGGTCAGTTTCATCGTCGTTACCATTCCGTCCATCTGATATCCTCATCATCATAGCCGGATATTTCGTTGGTTCCTAAATATCCGGGTCATATTCTTGACAGGAGCCCCTTTCCAGGCGCTTCTGCACGCCAAATCGCCAGGGAACCGGCTGGCTTGCACCCACCCCCGGTTCCTGGAAGAAGCAATTAGCAATAAACGTGCCTCCCGATGGTTTGTGCTTTTTGTTAGAATTGCGCAACAGCGTGGCTGCCCCTGGGCGGAAGGTCGCTGCTGTCTGGCACATTGCCTTCGGCAGCAATGACTTTGCAAAGACGGCCAGAGATGGCACAGGACGCAACCCGAACCACAACCATTTGCGGGGAACATCTGATTATGATGAACGATCTGGCGGACAAGGAGTTACGCTCCAGGGTCAAACTGTTTGGCAGGCTGCTGGGTAACGTGCTGCGCACCCACGCCGGCGAACATGTATTCGATGCAGTGGAAACCCTGCGCAAGGGATATATCTCCTTGCGCAAAGAGGAGAATCCACGCAAGCGCAAGCAGCTGCAGCAGGTGGTTTGCAACCTGGACGCCAACACCTTGAGCCATGTGGTGCGCGCCTTCAACATCTATTTCAGCTTGGTCAATATTGCGGAAGAGGCCTATCAGCATCGTCAGCGCCGGCGCCGGATTCGCGGCGGAGGCAAACTTTGGGGCGGTTCCTTCGATACCGTGCTACGGGAGTTCAAGGCCGAGGGCGTCACTGCGGAGCAGCTCCAAGAGATGCTCAACCAGCTGCGCTACATGCCAGTATTTACCGCTCATCCCACGGAATCCAAGCGGCGTATCGTCATGGAACGGTTGCGCAGTATTTTCCTTACCAGTGAGCGGCTGGACAGTTATCGGCTGACCAAGGAGGAGAAACAGGAGATCATCGACTCCCTGGAAACGCAGATCCAGATTCTGTGGAGTACAGACGAGGTTCGGGTACTAAAACCGCAGGTTCGTGATGAGATCAAGAACGGACTCTACTATTTCCACAAGAGCTTGTTCATGGCGGTTCCCCAGACCTACCGTAATCTGGAGAAGGTAATCAAACGAGTCTACGGAAAGCAATGCGACAGTGACAGTCCCGTTTGCGTTCCCAGTTTTCTCACGTTTGGTTCGTGGATCGGCGGTGATCGGGATGGTAATCCCTTCGTCAAGCCGGATACCACCCGCACGGCGGTGCGCATGCAGCATCAACAGGTATTGCGCGAATATCTACGCCGGGTCAGCGAATTGACCCTACAGCTAACCCATTCCAATCGCCTGTGCCAGCCCAGCGAGCCATTTCTGGAAAGCCTGGCGCGAGATGAAGCGCGGTTCCCCGGCATCTTTGCGCGCCGCCCCAATCGTTATCAGCACGAACCTTACCGTCGTAAACTCTACATCATGCGACACCGCTTGAAAGATAATCTGAAGCGGGTGGATAGCCTGATTTACGGTTCGGAGCCCCAGCCCTGTGAATTCGCCTACACCGATGAAGCAGATTTTCTCAATGATCTGAAACTGATACGTGCCTCTCTTTACAATCACGGTGACAGGCGCTGTGCCGATGCCGAGCTGAAGGATCTGATCCGGCTGGCAGAGACCTTTGGCTTCTTCCTGATGCGGCTGGACATCCGCCAGGAATCCACCCGCCACAGCGAAGCGGTAGCGGAGATCTTGGCCCGACAGCCCGACGCCATCGATTATTCTGCCCTGGACGAATCGGAGCGGCTCGCCCTGCTAAGTAAATTGACCAGCGATACCAGCCAATTGAGAGTGGAGGAAAAGCAGCTTTCGGAGCCCACCCGAGAGACCCTGGAGGTATTCCGGGTAATGGGAGAGATGCGCCGGGAGATCAGCCCGCGCGCCTTTGGCACCTATGTAATCTCCATGACTCACCACGCCAGCCATATCATGGAAGTGATACTGCTCGCTGCCTTGGCAGGTTTGGCCGGTCGACGGGACGGAGAATGGTTCTGCAATATCCACGTCTCTCCATTGTTCGAGACCATCGATGACCTGGAGCGAATCGAACCGGTAATGAGTGAACTGCTGGATATTCCGGTCTATCGGGATCTGTTGAAGAACGCCGGCAACTTCCAGGAGGTGATGCTGGGATACTCCGACTCTTGCAAGGACGGGGGCATCATTTCCTCCTCATGGCAGCTTTATAACGCCCAGAAAGAGGTTACCGACCTACTTCGTGAACGAGGCGTTTCCCACCGCCTGTTCCATGGTCGGGGCGGCACCATTGGCCGAGGAGGAGGCCCTACCCACGAGGCGATCCTTTCCCAGCCGCCTGGAACGGTCCATGGCCAGATCAAGTTCACCGAGCAAGGGGAAGTGCTCTCGTATAAATACAGTAATTTCGAGACCGCGGTCTATGAACTTACCATGGGGGTCTCGGCGTTACTGAAATCCAGCCGTAGTGTGATCCAGCCGTGGCAACCCTATTGCAACGAATACCTGGATGTTATGAACCGGCTCTCAGCCACCGGCGAAGAAAGCTATCGCCAGCTCACGGATCGAACTCCCGGTTTCCTCGACTATTTCTACGAGGCCACGCCACTCAACGAAATAGGGCTTCTCAACATCGGCTCCCGTCCTTCCCACCGGAAGAAGGGGGATCGTACCAAATCATCCGTGCGAGCCATTGCGTGGGTTTTCAGCTGGGCCCAATCACGACACACTTTGCCAGCTTGGTTTGGAATTGGCACTGCCCTGGAGAGTTGGCGAGGGGATGACCCTGCACAGCTGGAAAAGCTACGGCAGATGTATCAGGAATGGCCTTTTTTCCGCTCATTGATCAGCAACGCGCAGATGGCCTTGTTCAAATCTGACATGGCCATTGCTGAACAGTATGCCAAACTCTGCAAGGATCAGGAAACCGCGGATAAAATCTTCCATATCATCCGTGATGAGCATGCGAGAACCGTTAGACAAGTGCTGGAGGTTTCCGGAAACCGGGTGCTGCTGGAAGACAATCCGCCACTGCGGCTCTCTTTGCTGCGACGGGAGCCCTATCTGGATCCCCTCAACCACATCCAGATCACGCTGTTGCGGCGCCGGCACCACCAAGCACTCAGTGAAGAAGAGCGGGAAATCTGGTTGGTGCCCCTGTTGCGCTCCATAAATGCCATCGCGGCCGGCATGCGAAACACGGGATAAAAAACATGGACTACATGCCCTTGAAGGCAAAAGAGTTGATGCTAATATAGCGATTTTTGACAAAAAGGCAGCGGTTCGGCCTGAACCTTGGGGATCCCTCTTGGATTCCCCGAGGTCCCAAAACTCAGAGGGGGAATCCATTCATGAAGGTAATGGTCACGGGAACCGCCGGTTTCATCGGCGCTGCGCTTGCGAAGCGGCTACTGGCCCGGGGGGATGAGGTGATTGGCGTTGATAATGTCAATGACTACTATGACGTCAATCTGAAGCTGGCGCGCCTGGCACAGCTTGAAGATCGCCCAGGCTACACTGATATCCGAGCAGATTTGGCAGACCGAGAGACACTCCTCGCCGTGTTTGCAAAACACAAACCCCAGCGGGTAGTGAATCTGGCGGCACAGGCTGGAGTTCGCTACTCACTGGAGAATCCCCATGCCTACATCGATGCCAATATCGTGGGGTTCATGAACATTCTGGAAGGGTGCCGCCAGCATGAAGTGGAACATCTGGTCTATGCCTCCTCCAGTTCAGTCTATGGCGCAAATACAGCCATGCCCTTCTCCGTCCATCAGAATGTGGATCACCCGCTGAGTCTTTATGCTGCCAGCAAAAAGGCCAATGAATTGATGGCTCATACCTACAGTCATCTCTACAGGCTTCCCACCACAGGGCTACGTTTCTTTACTGTCTATGGTCCTTGGGGGCGTCCCGACATGGCGTTGTTCATGTTCACCAAGAACATCTTCGCCGGTGAGCCCATCGAGGTATTCAACCGCGGTAAGCACCAGCGTGATTTCACCTATATCGACGATATCGTGGAAGGTGTCATCCGTACCTTGGACAAGGTGGCAGAACCCAATCCAGACTGGTCAGGCGACGTGCCGGACCCTGCCACCAGCACTGCGCCATGGAGGGTCTACAACATCGGTAACAGCCAGCCAGTCGAGCTGATGCGCTATATCGAAGTGCTGGAAAGATGCATCGGCAAAACGGTTGAGAAAAAACTGCTCCCCATGCAGCCTGGTGACGTACCTGCCACCTGGGCTGACGTCCAAGCCCTGGCCGACGACGTTGGCTATCGCCCTTCTACCCCCATTGAAGAAGGGGTGGCCCGCTTTGTGGAGTGGTACCGCGACTATTACAAGGTATAATCTGCGCTGCACCGGCTGCCCTGACAAGGGCTGGCATTCTGGAATAATGCCCGATTGGTGAAACCACCGGGCATTTCCTCTTTCACAGTAACAACAGGACCACTGGCCCATGCAAACGGAGATCCCGGTCGTCGGCTTTGCCGCCTTCAGCGGCACCGGCAAAACCACTCTGCTGGAGCAGATCTTGCCCATCTTGAGCCGTGGTGGCGTCAGGGTGGGCATGATCAAACACGCTCATCATCAGTTTGACATCGATACGCCAGGCAAAGATAGCTATCGATTGCGCAAGGCGGGCGCCATTCAGACGCTGATCGCTTCCAGCCAGCGCTGGGCGCTGATGACAGAAAACCCGGTGGAGGATGTACCGGAGCTGGATGAATTGGTCACACATCTGGATCACCGGCACCTCGATCTGATCTTGGTGGAGGGGTTCAAGCAGGCTCCCATCCCAAAGATCGAGCTGCATCGCCCTACCCTGGGCCACCCCCTGCTCTTTCCCACCGACAACCACATCGTGGCGGTCGCCACCGATGCCCCTTTGGAGAAAGAGACCGAACTCCCAGTACTGGATCTCAACCAGCCTGAGGAGATTGCCAATTTCATCCTGGTCAACTATCTGGAACACGACGAATGAATCATCCCTCCCTCCTGCCTCTCAACGATGCTTTGTCCCGGGTAAAGGCCGCGGTCCCCGTCATCCGGGGCGAAGAACAGGTTGTGCTCAACGCCGCTCTTGGGCGTATCCTGGCCGAAACCATACTTTCACCTATCGACGTACCGGCCTATACCAATTCTGCAATGGACGGCTATGCGGTGCGAGGTGGTGATCTGCCCGCCGAGGGAATGGCGACATTCCGCGTGATTGGTACCTCCAGTGCCGGTCATCCGTTTGCGGGAAAGGTTGGCGGTGGTGAAACGGTACGCATTATGACTGGTGCGGTACTTCCTCAGGGAGCCGATACAGTGATCATGCAGGAGCATGTGAAGCGGGAGGGTGATGAGGTACTTATCGAGGCGGGCCACAAGCCCGGACAGCATGTGCGACACGCTGGAGAAGATCTTTCAGTGGGCCAGGTGGTGCTTAACCCCGGCCGGAAACTGACCCCCGCGGATCTGGGTTCCCTTGCTTCACTCGGTATCGGGGAAATCAAGGTGAAGCGCCGACTGCGGGTGGCCTTTTTTTCCACCGGCGATGAACTACGCTCCCTCGGAGAACCACTTGGGGAGGGCGAAATCTACGACAGCAACCGCTACACGCTCCAGGCGCTGCTTGCTCGGCTGGGTGTCGAGTCCATCGACATGGGAATCGTTCGCGATCGACAGGAGGCCATCGAACAGGCATTTCTGGACGCCGCAGCCATCGCCGATACAGTGATCACTTCCGGAGGAGCCTCCGTAGGCGAAGCGGATTATGTTTCCGATACCCTGGCAAAACTGGGGGAAGTGGATTTTTGGAAGATTGCCATCAAACCCGGAAAGCCGCTGGCCTTCGGCAAGATAGGCGATACCCTCTTCTTCGGCCTGCCGGGTAATCCGGTTTCCGCGATGGTCACTTTTTACCAGATCGTCCAGCCAGCCTTATTGCAGCAGATGGGAGAGCAAGGTGGCGCTCCCCTGCGTCTTCGCGCCATCTGTACCACTGATCTCAAAAAACGTCCCGGCCGGACAGAGTTCCAGCGCGGTATCCTGCAACAGGATGAACAGGGTCGGCTCACCGTGGCCGGCAGTGGTCCACAAGGTTCCCACATCCTCAGTTCCATGAGCCGAGCCAACTGCTTCATCGTTTTGCCGGCAGAGAACAGCGGTATCCAGGCTGGGGAAACAGTTGAGGTTCAACCTTTTGCAGGGCTAATGTGATAATCGGATTTAAAGCGACAGTGGATAGAGCCACAATGGTGCGAAATCCCTTCTTCTTTCTTTTACCGATGCGCCTGGCAATTTTGACCCTGTTGGTTCTGCCCACTCCAGCCCTTGCCTATGCTGAACCACCACCTCCTCTTCTGGACCTGACGGCAACCTGGTATGGCATCGGTGCATTGATTGTTTTCGTCATCGCCTACTCGCTAGTTATCAGTGAAGAGTTTCTCCATCTTCGCAAATCAAAACCGGTGATTGTAGGGGCAGGCATCATCTGGCTGCTCATTGGTATCGCCTATGCCAGCCATGGCGAAAATCAGGCGGTCCATGATGCCGCCAAGCACATGCTGCTGGAGTTTGCCGAACTGATGCTGTTCCTGCTTGCCGCGATGACCTTCGTCAACACAATGGAGGAACGAGGAATATTCAACGCCCTGCGGGCCAAACTGATATCAGCCGGCTTTTCGCTGCGCAGCATCTTCTGGCTGACCGGGCTTCTGGCCTTCTGCATCTCCCCGGTTGCCGACAACCTCACCACGGCATTGGTGATGGCAGCGGTAGTCATCGCCATTGGCCGGAACAACCATGCATTCATCGTGGTCGCCTGCATCAATATCGTGGTGGCGGCCAATGCAGGCGGAGCGTTCAGCCCCTTTGGAGACATCACAACCCTGATGGTCTGGCAGGCCGGCCGGGTTCACTTTTCCGAGTTCTTTGCACTACTTATCCCCTCCCTTGCCAACTGGCTGGTCCCTGCATTCCTGATGTCGCTCACCGTCCCCAAGGAGAAGCCCGAGTCGGTGGCCGAAACCACTTCCGTGGAAGTGAAATATGGCGGCTATATGGTAGTGGTGCTGTTCCTGGCTACCATCACCCTGACCGTGGTGATGCACAGCTATCTCCACTTGCCACCGGCCATGGGGATGATGACTGGAATGGGGTTGCTGGCCCTTTTCGGCTATCGGCTGCGCCGCCACGAGCTCAATCGCATCGACGCCATGACGCCCGCCATGGAAAACCTCCACCTGGATCCAAAGGTAAAAGAGGAGTTATTGCGTCACTACAAGCCCCGCCGACGTCCATTCGACATCTTCATCAGTATGAAACGCGCCGAATGGGATACGCTGATGTTTTTCTACGGGGTGGTGCTGGCAGTGGGCGGCCTTGGTACCATCGGCTATCTGGCGATGGCCTCCCAGCTGATGTATGTCGATCTCGGCGCCACCGTGGCCAACGTCATGGTGGGTGTCATGTCTGCCATCGTGGACAACATCCCGGTAATGTACGCCGTGCTCTCCATGAACCCTGAGATGTCCCACGGACAATGGCTGTTGGTCACGCTCACTGCGGGCGTCGGGGGATCGCTCCTCTCCATCGGTTCTGCAGCCGGGGTGGCATTGATGGGACAGGCTCGCGGGATCTACACCTTTTTCGCCCATCTCAAATGGTCATGGGCCATTATTCTGGGCTACGCAGCCAGTGTCTGGATCCATTTCCTGATCAACGCCGATCTGTTCCAGATTTTCAAGTAGCCTGACTCATCCCGAGTGCCAAAGGCTCTTACTCCTGTTAAAATGGGAGTTCGTGACAATCTCATACCCCCAGGAGTTATTTTATGAATCGTATAGTTATCACTTTCCTGGCCGGTCTGCTCTGCCTGGCGCCGCTGGTTGTTTCGGCTGCGGATCCCGTTCAGAAGAGCATTGCGGAGCTTTATCAGGAGAAGGAGCAGCTAAAGGGAAAACAGGTAAAACTGCAGGGCAAAGTGGTCAAGGTCAACAATGGCATCATGAACCGCAACTTTATCCATCTGCAGGATGGAACCGGCAAGAAAGGTAGCAATGATATTACAGTGACCAGCCAACAGACCGCTCACGTGGGTGATGAGGTCACAGTCGTCGGCACCGTTACCGTGGATCTCGACTTCGGCTCCGGCTATGTGTACCCGGTGATCGTGGAAAAAGCCACCATTACCAAGAAGTAGTCTGCTGATTAATCTCCCTGGCCGGAATCATCCGGCCAGGGAGCAGTTCATCCGATGTGTTTTGTCCCGCTCCCTGATTAGGGATCTTTGTGCTCAATCGGATGCTCCCCACGCCATACACATCTTCCACCACACGCCTTATCTAATGCCTGCAGGCGCGCTTCGTGCAGCTGCAGTTCTTGTTCGGTGGCCTTGATCACCTTGAGAGAGGGGCGATCGGCAGAAAAACGCCGCCACTGTCCCCCACTGTCCGGATCCCGGCTGCTTGCTCCTTGTTTTTGTTCAGCAAAAGCGAGCGCAACCTGTCCTCCGGTCATGGCCAGGTAAACGTCGGCAAGGATCTCTGCATCCAACAACGCTCCATGCAGATCGCGTTGAGAATTATCCACCTCATAGCGCTTGCACAGGGCATCCAGGCTGTTGCGCTGTCCAGGATGCTGCTTGCGTGCCATTTCCAGCGTGTCGAGAATGGTGCAATAGTCCTCTAGACGGCCGTACTCTTCCCCCAACAGACTCAGCTCATGATTAATGAACCCAACATCGAAGGGGGCGTTGTGGATGATTAACTCTGCTCCTTTCAGATAATCCAGCAATTCCTCCACGATATCGACAAAACGGGGTTTATCACTGAGAAACTCGGTGGTGATACCATGTACCTCTACGGCACCACTATCAATCTCACGATCGGGTTTCAGGTATTGATGATAATTATTCCCGGTCAGGCGGCGTTGCATCAGCTCGACGCAGCCAATTTCGATAATTCGATGCCCTTCACTGGGTTCCAGGCCAGTGGTTTCCGTATCCAAAACAATCTGTCGCATTCTACTGCTCTTCTCGTCTAAGTTCCTCGATAGCCCGGTTTGCGAGCTCATCAGCCCGCTCATTCTCCTCATGACCAGTGTGCCCCCTTACCCAGTGCCACTCGATCTCATGCCGACCCATAGCCTCATCCAGGCGTTTCCACAAATCGACATTCTTTACCGGCTGTTTGCCCGCTGTCTTCCAGCCACGCCGCTTCCAGTTGGCCAACCACTCAGTTACCCCTTTCTGGAGATAGCGGGAGTCGGTGGTGAGCGAAACACGGCATGGACGCTTGAGCGCCTCCAGGGCCCGGATAGCCGCCATTAGCTCCATTCTGTTGTTGGTGGTTTCAGGCTCACCACCCCACAACTCCTTTTCTCTCCCCCGATAACGCAGCAGAGCCCCCCAACCACCAGGACCAGGATTTCCCTTGCAAGCACCATCGGTGAAGATCTCCACCTTCTCAGTCATCAAGTTATTCTGTCCTTTCCCTTACCGTGGGTTCCGGAACCCCGCCTGGCAGCAGCTTGCGGCGCAACCTCCAGCGAGGCGTAACCGGAGTTAACGTGGTCACGCGCTTTTTTGCCACAAGGATGTAGACCGCGCCCAAAAATGGTTCAAATCGCTGCCCAAGATATTCAAACAGACCAAAGTGCCGCAACAACGCGCCATGTCGGACAGGGGGATAGTAGACAAAGGAACGAACCAACAGTGTGTCAAAACCCAGCAGCCGCAACCAATCCTGTACCCTGACCGAACTGTGAAAACTTCCAGACCAGGGGGGCGTGCGGCGCCACAATCCTAACCAGCGCCACAAGGTCCACAAGCTCCAGGGATTGAAAGCGAGAATCACTACATGCCCCTCTGGGACCAGCACCCTGTCTACCTCCCGCAATACCTGATGGGGATCCAGCGTAAACTCAAGTACGTGCGGCAGAAGAACCACATCAAGACTTTCCGTCGCGAATGGCAACGCTTCTGCCTTGCCCCGGAGATGGAAACCCCCGGGGGACCGAAAGGAGGATTGCGATTCAAGTGACATAACAACGGTGTTCCGAACCCGACTCGCTGCTGAAAACCCTCCCTTGCAAGGGGCCCCTACTTGCAAGAGGTAATAGCCGAACAGGTCCGGTAACACAACATCCAGCTGGGCTCTCTCCTGCTCAAGCAGCAATCGGCCAGCCGGCAGATGAAACCAAGCCCGCAGTCGCCGCCAGATACGGGAGGCCTCCTCATACTCGTGTCCTTTTTCCATCTCCAGAGTGATACTGCTGCTTGTTTTCCAAAAAGCTATACTATACCTGCTCATGCTGAAAATAACTTCCCTGCTCTCGCGAAAAGACAACTATATATGGCTGATCCGGAGTGAAACAGGACCGGAAGCGGTCGTTGTGGATCCGGGTGAGGCAGGCCCGGTTGAACATGCCTTGCGGAAAAGACGCCTTACACTGGTCGCAATCCTTGTGACTCACCACCACTATGACCATGTAGAAGGGATCACCGAGCTGATAACACGGTATCAGGTTCCCGTGTTCGGCCCGGCGAATGAGCCGATTCCTTGCCTCACCCAACCAGTTGGGGAGGGAGAACACATCACCCTGAAAGGCGTGGGTATGGAATTCTCTGTAATGGAGATTCCGGGACATACAACAGGACACGTAGGTTACTACGGTCACGGTACTTTTTTCTGCGGGGATACTCTCTTTGCCGCGGGTTGCGGCAAGGTATTTGACGGAACCCCTGAGCAGCTGTTCCGTTCCCTGCAACGAATATCCAGACTCCCAGAGGAAACCCTTGTCTACTGTGCCCACGAATATACCGAAGAAAATCTGCAGTTTGCACTCACAGTAGAGCCTGGAAATCCAGCCCTCGGAGAACGCTTGGAAAAGATTCGCCAGCTCCGCGCTGCAGGCTTGCCTACACTCCCCGTGACATTGGCAGAGGAAAAACAGACCAACCCTTTTCTACGCTGTCACGAGCCAGAAGTGATTCGTGCCGTTGAGCAATTCACAGGGCGCCCCCTTGTGAGCACAGAAGAGGTCTTCGTCGCATTAAGAAGGTGGCGGGATCGGATCTGAGCAATCGATAGCCTGATCTTGTGATGGGCCGTTCTGGTGCCGAATATTCATAAATAGATGCTGAAAAAACGATTCAGATTGACCCTTAGAAAGAGCTCCCCTACCATTGCTCCCTATGTACATAGTAAAGACAATGGTACTTTTGCTCGTGGCACTTGGCCTTGCGGCCTGTGCCCAAGCTCCGTCTCGCCAAGTGGAGCTCTATTTGCCTTTGCCTGAGAAAATAGCCCCTCCCATTAGTGCATCAAAACAAAACACTCCACGCCGCGAAGCAAAAACGATCGTTACCCCCGTCGCCAAAGAATCCGTACAAACCAAACCACAACCAGCAATCGTCCTTGATCTCTGGCAGCGAATTCGTGCCGGATTTCAATTGTCCGGCTATCTACCGGACAAGTTACCTTCCCGACTTGCCTGGTACAACCAGCGTCAGTACCACATGGATCGGGTGGTAGAACGCTCCGCTCCCTATCTCTATCTCGTACTGGAGGAGGTGGAGAGACGAGGCATGCCCACCGAGATTGCCTTGTTACCGGTGGTAGAAAGCGGCTATCAGCCGTTTGCACTTTCCCGGAGCGGCGCGGCGGGAATCTGGCAGTTTATCCCCTCCACTGGCAGCCACTACGGACTCAAACAGGACGAGTGGTACGATGGGCGTCGCGATATCCTGGCTTCCACCCGCGCTGCACTGGATTACCTTGAAGACCTTTACAAACGGTTAGATAACGATTGGTTGCTGGCACTAGCCGCATACAACTCAGGTGGAAGCACGGTGGAACGTGCTGTGCAAACGGCCATACGTAGCGGAAAGTCAGGTGATTTCTGGTCCATCCGCCCCTTACTTCCGGAAGAAACCCGGCACTATATCCCTAAATTGCTCGCTATTTCCGCCATGGTGGAAAATCCCGACTACTATGGCATCACCTTGAAAAAGATTCCCAACGAACCCTATTTGACCCGGTTGCGCATTGAAAAGCGCATCAATCTCGCAACTGCCGCAAAATTGGCGGGCCTCAGCCTGGCAGAACTAAGGCAGCTCAATCCCGGCTTCAATCACTTATTGACCCCTCCTCAAGGCCCACATGACCTGCTGCTGCCAATCTCCAAGGCAGCACAGTTTAAATGGAAGTTGGCCCAGCTTCCTCCCGAGAAATGGATTGGCTGGATCTATCACACGGTCGCTGCTGGAGAAAATCTGAGCGTCATTGCCAAACGCTATGGAACGACGGTAGCCCAACTAATGCGCACCAATGGCCTGAACAGCACATTGCTCAGGGTGGGGAACCAACTGAAGATCCCGCTTGGGGGGAACGAGCCTGTGGATATCGCCGCCGTTACCAGCCATCCAAACAGCAGTATTACGCACACCGTCTCCAGCGGGGACACGCTCTGGAGCCTGGCCCGCCGTTACCGTGTAACAATCACCCAGCTGGCAAGGTGGAATGCCATCCCAAAGGCCAAGCCATTGATTCCGGGGCAAAAGCTTATCATTCGTCCCCAGGGGAACACTTGATCACTCATCGATACAGGATTTCAAGAAGCGCCAGCAGCCTGTCCAACGCCCCACGGTTCTGCTCCACCAATCGATGTCCATTTTCACCCATCGCTTGCCGCAGCCGTGGTGAACGGAACAACTTTTTCACCGCCTCGGCCAGTTGATCGGTGTCCTCCACTTTACACAGCGCATCTGCCTTTTCCATCGCCACGGCAATCTCGGAAAAGTTGAACAGATGGGGACCGCTGATCACGGGTTTGCCCAGTGCGGCGGGTTCCAACATGTTGTGTCCGCCAACGGGAACCAGGCTGCCGCCAACGAAGGCGAGATCGGCGGCAGCATAGAAGATTAGCAATTCACCCAGAGTATCGCCGAGAAAAACATCGGTTGCGGCGGAACAGGCTGCACCGTCGGTTCTCCGGACCACTTCGAATCCTTGCCGGCGGCATAGATCCGCTACACGATCGAAACGTTCCGGATGCCGCGGAACCAGTAGCAGCAGCATGTCCGGGAAGTGCTTCCGCACCAAGCGAAAGCCATCCAGAACCTGCTCCTCCTCTCCTTGATGGGTGCTCGCCGCCACCCACACCGGCCGTTCGACACCCAGCTGCCGGCGAAGGAATCGGGCCTGTTCCTGGATCCCCTCCGGCATCGGCTGATCAAACTTGATGGAGCCGGTTACCCGGACCTGCTCAGGGAGAGCTCCCAATGCAATGAAGCGCTGGGCATCCTCGTCTCCCTGGGCGGCTATGAGCCGGGTGCGACGCAAGGTTCGCCGAACCAGAGGCAGGATTCGACGGTACCCTTCCACACTACGAGGCGAGAGACGAGCATTGGCAATGACCACGGGTATCGCTCGCCGCGCACAGGCGGCAAACAGGTTGGGCCAGAGCTCGGTCTCCATGATTACCGCCAGCTCCGGCTGTATCTTGTCGAGAAAACGCCGAACCGGGCCGGGCAAATCATAGGGAAGATAGACATGGTGGACCGAATCGCCGAAGAGGGCTTTCACTTGGGCCGATCCGGTGGGCGTAGTGGTGGTCACCAGCAACGGGCACCCGGGCCGGCGACGCCCGAGTTCCTTGATGAGCGGTTGCGCCGCCCGGACTTCACCGACGGAAACAGCATGAACCCAGAGGACTTTTCGCCCCTCACTCCACTGGAAGTACCCGAATCGTTCCCCCCAGCGCCGCCAATATCCCCGATTCCGCCGCCCACGCCATAGCAACCGTCCAATGACCGCAGGCGCAAGCAGATAGAGAACAAGCGTATAGAGATATCGCACCGCTTCCCACGTTCTTGAAACCGTGCGGCTCATGGGGCTGAAGCCACCTCGGCATAGACCTTTCTGTTACCCTCGACCATGGCATCGATGGAAAACCGCCGTTCGACGAGGGCACGTCCCGCCATACCCATCTCCCTCGCACGTTCCCGCTCCGACAACAATACACGCAATGCCCGCGCCAGAGCAGCCGGATCTTCTGGTGGGACGAGAAAACCGTTTGTCCCATCATGGACAACCTCGGGAATGCCGCCAACAGCGCTGGCGACGATGGGGACCCCGCAGGCTGCCGCCTGCAACAGCGACACCCCCAGCCCTTCCAGGGTGGCAGGGTGGGCAACGGCATCCAGACATGGCAGGATCCTGGCCAGATCGTTTCGAAAACCCATCAGTCGAACACAGCGCCCAAGCCCTCGCCGCTCGATCTCCCGGTGAAGTTCCTCCGCCAAGGCGCCGCTTCCGAAAAACAAGAACTGCACCTCCGGTATCTCCCGGCGAATCTCCGGAATCGCCTCCAGCAGAAAGCGATGCCCTTTCCGGGGGATCAGCTGCGCGACCGTACCAACCACCGGCTGGCCCGCCTCCAGGCTCATCTCGGCTTCAAACCAGACCCGGTCACAACCGGGTCGGTAATGCCGTGTATCCACGGCACTGGGCACACAAACCACCTTTTCCGCCGCCAACCCTTCGGCCAACAGTACCTCACGGATACCTTGAGAAATGGTGATTACTCGCCGATAGAGCCGGTATTTCACGGCCACCCACCAACGTGGCTCCGGATTGTCCACTCGCCGGGAAAGGACCGTCGGCACTCCTTCAAGACACCCGGCAATCCCCCCCCACAGATCGGCACCCCGGCGGCTGTGCAAATGGAGCAGATCGGGCGATTCCCTGCGAAGGATGCTCCTCAGCCGCCAAAGAAATGCCACATCCAGATCACCTCGCATGGGTATCTCATGAACCGTCGCCATCTCTCCCGCCGCTGCTGCAATTGCACTGCCTTCGGGACACACCAATATGTTCTGTTCACCCGCCCGCCGAAGCCCCTCCATCAAATGGCAAACCTGCAGCGCACCCCCATAAAGCTGCTTGCCTGTCTCTACATGCAGGATCTTCATGACGACAACAGCTCCTTCGCCACCGATACCACCTCACGCGCCGTAATGGAGGTCATGCATGGAAATGCTCCGTCGCATACCGGATTGCGCCGACAAGGGGAACAGGATCGATGCCGGTATATGACCCTGGCCACTGGGCTTCGTGGATCGAGGTAAGGGCAGGTCGCCCCGAACAATGCGATGGTAGGGACACCCACGGCAATCCCCATGTGGGTCAAGCCGGTATCCACCCCCACCGTCAAGCGGGCCTGTCGGATCACCGCTGCCGACTGGCGCAAGGTACTTTCCCCCACCAATCCATGCAACGGGGTATCGAATCCTTCGGCCAGAGCATGAAACGCCTTCCTGTCACCCGGTCCCCCCAAAACAACGGACGGAAGCCCGAAGTCTCGGTGAAGCCTTGCCGCGAGCTCCGCCCAGCCGGTTTTCGTCCAGTGCTTCTGCGGACGTGTGGTGAAGGGGGCCAGCACCACATACCCATTCGTCAGTCCTTCGCGCTCGAGAAACCCCCGGACAAAGGCATCATCCTCCGGGGTAAGCACGACCTCCATCTCAAAGGGTTCGGTCTCCCATCCCAGTTCCCGGGCGACGTGCAGATATTCCGAACCGATACGAGAATCCACATCGGGCTTGGGAACGACGCGGGTCATCAGAAGCCCGCTACCCTCTTTCGAACCAAGGCCGATCCGCTCCCGCGCCCCCGACAACCAGGTCAGTACCCCACTCTTCAGCAGTCCCTGGGCATCCACGGTGACATCGAACTCCCGTCCCCAGAGCTCGGCCTTGAACCTGCCAATCTCCCGCCATAGCCGGCGCCATTGCCGCTGTTGCCAGAGCTGTCGCCAACGGTCGCGGGGCCACTCGATGAGCTCGTCCAGGTCCGGATTGGCACGAAGCAGGTCTGCCACCTCCGGTTGAACCAGCCAAGCAATGTGGGCGTTGGGATAACGACGCCGCGCAGCCTTGATGAGGGGTGACGCCATTACAATGTCACCAATGGCGGAAAGACGAACAATGAGGATTCTCATGGCTGCTCATGTTTCGAAAAAGTGCCTTCCTTTCCTCGCAATCTTTCGAAAAAACCGGATTCGGCAAAAGGTCGTGAAATGATCAAGGCGGCCCCAATGAACAGCAACACGAAATCACGATAATCCCACTTCACCACCCGAATGTCGAAACAACCCCAGATCATGGAAAACGCGAGGGTTCCGAACAGGAAATAAAACCAGTCTGCAGGAAGCAGACCTTCACGGTATTTACGCCAAACTTCCCGATAGATCAAAAAAACGATGGATGCCAACAGCCAAAACCCCACCAATCCGAATCGCACCAATATTTCCAGGTAAATATTGTGGAAATGGGGTGGAACATAATAGTTGCGACCATATACTCCTTCCGGCCACTTCTCTTTCATCAAATAGCGTTCGGAACCGATGCCCCAGCCAAACAAGGGTCTTTCCAGCCACCGCTCGATCCCGTATTTCCACATATGAATCCGGAGTCCCACCGAGCTTGGGGGAACCTTTGAAATATCCTCTTCCAGCATCACCCGGTAGGTTTCCTGCTCCTGAGCAGCGCGTTCAATCACTCGATCCAGCTGAGGGATCAGCAGTGCTCCCATCATCACGATTCCTATGCCGACCATCACTAACAAGTGCCTCCTCGAGAACGCCGCCTGGGAACGGAGCAATGTACGGCCGTACAACAGTAAGCTTACCGGGAGCACCAACAATGCTGCCAGCCACGTTCCCCTGGATTTGCTAACCAGGATACCTTCCACACACAGTACCAGAGCTATCAACAGGAGCAGAATAACCAGGAACTTTGCCCATTGAGTCTTGACCGATGCCAACCAGCGCTTGGCAAACAACAGCAATCCCAACAATACGATAACCAAGTAAGCACTGAATGAGATGTGCCACAAACCAAAGCCCCAAGGGTGATAACCGCCTTTCAACAGGGTTCCGACAGCATCCCAAGGCATGAAGGTAAACATGCGGGTGAAGGCTCCCGCAGCGAACAGCGCAAATGAGATATAAAACCTACTGGGCTTCCCTTTCAACCACCAAGCCACCAGCAGGATCAAGCCCAAATCACCCCAGCGCAACAGCTGATCCCACTGATGTGCTCGAGTTTCGGGGAGATAATAGCTGGCTATTGCTGCACTGATCACGATGTAGAATATCCCCAGCAATACGAGCTGCACCACTCTGCTGGAGCGGTAGGCGCGCCATACCTCTGGTAACTGGGGCAACATGCCTAGCAACATCAACAGGAGACCGATATTGGCACCGGCGATACCGAGAACAGCGGTATAGGAAAACAGGTAAAGGCCCGTAAGGCCCAAGATTTCATTTGGTCTCAAACGCTGACGGGACTTCGGGGCTCTTTCCAGGGAACGTGATATGTTATGATACACGGAATATGTTGCCCATCCTGTTATGACCTGCACTCACTTGATTGCCTTGACCACCCCGGCCCTGGATGGGGGAATCGGACGCAACATCCTCAATCTTGCAGGAGCCCTCTGCGGTATGGGATACAAGGTGCATTTACTCATCGACAAGCCCAAAGGCCCCTATCTCGAACAGCTCCATCCTTCGGTAAAGGTTGTCCCTCTGCCCACATCGCATCCTTTTACCGGCACCTTGGCGATGGGTAGATACCTCTGGCGACATCGGCCTGATGCAGTTCTTACTCCAAATGTACGCCATACCGCACTGGCACTGAATGCCCGACGAATAACCGCTCCGGCCACTCGTATCTATGTCAACATCCACAATACCTACAGCAAAACCTTTCAGAATCTGTCTCCCCAAAAAAAGGCGAAACGGCTCAAAAAGATTAACACGCTCTACCCTCGTTGTGACGGCATCATCCCGGTTTCACAAGGGGTTGCCGAGGACCTGTGCCGATTTACCAACCTTTCACCCGCCTTGTTGACTCCCATATATAATCCGGTTGTCTCGGAGAGGTTGGAACGGCTGGCCGTCGAGCCAGTCACACACCCTTGGTTCAGAGGCGATGAACCGCCCATCATACTCAGCGTATCCCGACTTGAAAAGGCAAAAAATCTCACGTTGCTGATTGAAGCGTATGAGAAAGTGAGAAAGCAGCTCCATTGCCGCCTCGCCATCATTGGATCGGGAAGCCAACATGCTCTTTTGGAAGCCAAGGTTGAACGATCACCCTACCGGGAGGAGATTACCCTACTGGGCCATCAGTCGAATCCCTACAAATACATGAAGCGGTCCTCTCTATTCGTCCTTTCCTCATTATGGGAAGGGTTCGGGAACGTGCTGGTGGAGGCCATGGCTGTAGGTACACCTGTGGTTTCCACCGACTGTCCCCATGGTCCCCGAGAAATACTGGAGAACGGACGCCTGGGTCCGCTGGTTCCTGTCGGTGATTCGGAGGCACTGGCAAACGGTATTCGCCAGGCATTGCTTTCTCCACTACCAGCTCCAACGCTCAAGCGGAGCGCAGAGCGCTTTCGAGATACCCTCATTACCAAGCGCTATCTCCAGCTTTTTGGCTTGTCCAATGAACGAGAAAACGTGGCATGAGCAAGATGCATTCCGCTACCGGTTTTTTCGATGAGGAGAAAGATCATCCTTTCTTCACCGTCCTCACACCCAGCTACAACCGGGCGCATACGCTACCGAGGGCCTATCAAAGCCTGGTGAGGCAAGAGCCAGACGATTTCGAATTCGAGTGGTTGATCGTCGACGATGGCTCCACGGACGATACACCGACTCTCGTCGAACAATGGCAGAAGGAGGCCAGTTTTCCAATTCGCTACTATTACCAGGAGAATCAGGGAAAACATGTCGCGCACAACACCGGTGTACGACATGCGCGCGGCGAATTTACGGTCATTCTGGACTCTGACGATCTTTTGACCGACAATGCCCTGAAACGGTTGAAATATCATTGGGATACCATCCCGAAAGAAGGACGTGCAAGATTCGCAGGTATAGAAGGGCTGGCCGCCTACCTCGACGGTCGCGTTGAGGGAAGCTACTTTCCCCAAGATGTGTTGGATTCCAATTACATAGAAATGCGAAACCGATATAAGGTAA
The DNA here is from genome assembly GCA_964557025.1 of uncultured Chromatiales bacterium. Taxonomy (GTDB): domain Bacteria; phylum Pseudomonadota; class Gammaproteobacteria; order Thiohalospirales; family Thiohalospiraceae; genus DRMK01. The sequence goes on from CAZKYF010000036.1 coordinate 66,768, forward strand.
CCGGGGACAAAAAAGGCGCCATACTCACCGCAATACTACGGCAATACCCATTTCCACGATTTCCCGGAGAAAAGCATATCCGCCCTTCTCTGCTGTGGAAACGGTTGGCACGCCACTACCGGTTTCGCTACATCAACGAAGTGATCCAACTAAAGGAATTACAATCCAACGGACTCTCCTCCAACCGCTTTCATCTCCGAATGAAAAATCCCCAAGGATTCCGGCTCTACTATCAAGAAGAGATCAACCGGAACGGTGATCACGACAACCTGAGAAAACGACTGAGTGATTGCGCCAAATATGTCCGATATTCCTTGCACAGCGGCATTGGTTATCGGCAGCAGCGACGTGACATTGAAGCCCCTTGGTTATGGCTGCTCAGCCTGCCGGAAGGAACCCTGGATTGGCTACGGGATCGCATCAAACTGGCCACCCTCCCAGAGAGATGAGCGACACCTTGCATATAGCCATCCTCAGTCCGTTACAACGGAAACCCGGTCGTACTCAAGGGGGACTGGAGGTGGTGATCACCCATATTGCCAACGCACTGAGCCGGGAAGGAAATCGGGTGGATGTCCTGGTGATGCCGCCAAAAGGTGAGAACCCCAACCCACCGGGCCTCGATGACAGGATCGAAGTGGTGAATCTCAAGAGCAAACACAAGTTGCTCGGCCTGTTCACCTTGATGAGCTATCTACATGGGCGGCGGCCCGATCTTCTGCTGGCGGCGGGCCATCGTTCCAACATGATGGCCATCCGGGCCACACGAGTGGTGGGCGACCCCCCACCGGTCATATTGAGTGTTCACAACATGTTTTCCCACCAGATGACCCAGTTCAACCCGTTGAAAAGATGGGTGAGAAAACGAACCATCCGCCGATGGTATCCTGCCGCCGCTGCGGTCATTGCTGTTTCCCACGGTGTCCGAACCGATTTACGGGAAAATTTCGGGATCCCTCCCTCCTTGCTCCACACCATCCATAACCCTGTGGTCACCGAGACCTTGCTGCAACAGGCGAACGAACCACTGGTTCATCCTTGGTTTGCACCGGGACAGCCTCCCGTCATCGTCAGCGTGGGCCGGTTGCGCCCCCAGAAAGACTTCGCCACATTGATTCGGGCATTCCATGGATTGCGCATGGAGCGGGACTGCCGATTGCTCATCCTGGGCGAAGGGAAAGAGCGCCCTGCCCTCGAGACCTTGATAGCGGATCTGGGGCTGCAAAGGGATGTCCAGCTCCCCGGCTTCGTTGCCAATCCACTCCCTTATATGAAAAAAGCGGCCCTCTTCGTGCTCTCATCGGCGTGGGAAGGCTTCGGTAATGTACTCGTGGAAGCATTGGCCACCGGTGTCCCTGTGGTGGCTACCGACTGCCCGAGTGGTCCAGGCGAGATCCTGGAAGATGGTCGGTTCGGCCAACTGGTTCCGGTGGGTGACGTACCGGCCTTGACCACTGCCATGCGCGAGACACTGGACGCCCCCTTGGATCGAGAGACATTGATTCGTGCCGCCCGCCGTTTCGGCGCGAATCATGCCACGGCAGCCTATATGGCATTATTGCAGCGGTTGGCGCGATGTGAAAATGACCAAAGAGAAGGAGCCTCCCCGTGACCTCCCCGGTGGACTTGGCAGTTTTCGTGGCCGGTTTGGCCCACGGTGGCGTGGGAAAGATGCGGGTCCACTTGATCAATGAATTTGCCCGTCGTGGATTGCGGGTCGACCTGCTGCTGGCCGACAGGGACAGTCCTTACCTGCAAAAGGTCAGCCCCGACATCCGCATCATCGACACCGGCACCTCACACGCCACCTTCGGGATACCCCGCGTAGCCGGTTACTTGTTACGGGAAAGGCCAAGGGTCATGCTCACCCAACGGGTACGAGTCAACGTATTGGCTCTGCGGGCAAAACGGCTGGTCGGCGCCGACACTCGAATTTTCGTCACCGCCAATACCAATATCACCCGCCAACTCGAGAGCGCAAGACCACACAAACGGCGCAAACAGTATGCCCTGCTGCGTCGCTACTATCCCCGAAATGCGGGTATCATTGCCGTTTCCAGAGGAGTCGGGGACGATCTGGCCGGCATCCTGGGCTGGCTTCCGGAGCGGATCAAGACTGCACCCAACCCGGTCATCACACCGGAACTCTATCGGTTGGCCGAGGAACCCCTCTCACATCCCTGGTTCAGTGACGATGGCCCCCCGGTGATACTGGGTATCGGGCGGTTGGAACCTCAGAAAGATTTCGCCACTCTGCTGCACGCATTCGCCCTGTTACATCGGCGACGCCCATGTCGACTGGTTATCCTGGGAGAAGGAAAACAACGCGAGGAACTGACGAGATTGGCTCGACGACTGGGTATCGAAACTGCGCTCCAAATGCCTGGCTTCATCGCCAATCCCTATCCATTCATGGCCTGCGCCGATCTGTTCGTTCTCTCCTCTCTCTGGGAAGGCTCTCCCAACGGCCTCACAGAGGCATTGGCGCTCGGCACACCATTGGTGGCCACCGACTGTCCCAACGGTCCAAGCGAGATCCTGGAGCAAGGTCGATATGGCCCGCTCGTTCCGCCGGGCGCCCCGGACGCCCTGGCCGAAGCGATGGAGAAAACCTTGGCCGCTCCACCTGATCGGGATGCACTTCGAGAGGCCGCCCGAAACCGCTATACGGTGGAGCGGAGTGCCGATGCCTATCTGGAAGCAATGGGGCTGATGTGAAACGGCTCGCCATCTTTGCCGCCACTTCCGGTCACAGTGGCGTGGACCGTAACCTGAAGAATCTGATTCCGGCGATCGCCGAACAGGGGGTACAGGTGGATCTGTTGCATGTGGAGAATCATGGCCCCCATCTGACGGCGCCCCCTCCCGGGGTCCGAGTGGTGGAACTGGGTTCGGCGCACGTCAACACCAGCCTCTTCCCCTTGCTCCGTTATCTGCGGCAGGAATGCCCGGATGCGATCCTCAGTGACAAGGACAAGGTCAACCGTCTGACTCTCTGGGCACGACGCCTGGCACGAGTACCGACAAAGGTCGGCGTCCGTCTGGGAATCACCATCTCCAGGAACCTGACCAGCCGGAATGCATTGCAACGCCGAATCCAACTCACATCCATGCGGTACTTCTATCCCTGGGCCGACGCGATCATCGTCCCTTCCCGTGGCGTAGCGGAAGATATGGCAAGGCTCACCGGTCTACCTCTCGCTCGGATCCAGGTGCTCCCCAATCCAGTGGTGACTCCGAGGCTGGATGCGTTGGCAAGGGAGAGACCCCCTCATCCCTGGCTCCGAGAAAAAACCGTTCCAGTCATCCTGGGCAGTGGCGAACTGTCGGCCCGCAAGGATTTCGCTACGTTACTGCGTGCGTATGCCCAGCTCCGCAGAAGACGGCCTTGCCGCCTGATCATCCTCGGACGAGGCAGGCAAAAAGAGAGGCTGCTTTCCCTGGCCCGGGAGCTCGGTGTCGAGCAGGATTTCGCATTACCGGGATTCGTGGACAATCCCTATGCCTGGATGCATCGAGCGGATCTGTTCGTACTCAGCTCCCGCCTGGAAGGTTTCGGTAACGTCTTGGCCGAAGCATTGGCCATGGGTACACCGGTGGTCTCGACCGACTGTCCCAGTGGACCGGAGGAGATCCTGGAGGGAGGACGTCATGGCCCGTTGGTCCCCATCGGGGATCACGCCGCCCTCGCCGATGCGATGGAAAACGTGCTGAACTCCCCTCCTGCTCCACACCGGCTGCAGGCCGCCGTTCAGCCCTACCGGAGCGACATCAGTGCTACTCGCTATCTGCAAGCCCTGGGGCTGGGGTCGCCAGACGCATGAGCGGTAATCGAATCGCCATCTTCGTCGCCTTCTCCGGTCAAGGAGGTGTGGAAAGGATGATCACCAACCTGGCGGGCGGTTTGGTGGAAGCGGGTCATGAAGTAGACCTCGTGCTGGCAAAGGCCCGGGGTGAACACCTCAAAGCCATCCCCCCGGGGGTACGCGTGATAAGACTCGGCAGCCGTCACACCTTCACCAGCTTGCTGCCGCTCATTCGCTACCTCCAGCGCGAAAACCCGAAAGCCTTGCTGGCCGCAAAGGACCGCGCCATCAAAGTCGCCGTCGTGGCCCGCCTTCTCGTTGCAAGGAAACCGCGCCTCGTGGGCCGCCTTGGAACCACCGTTTCAGCAGCTCTCGCCGGCCGCGGTCCGCTGAAACGATGGCTCTGGTATGGCGGTATGCGCCTCTTCTATTGGAAGACGGATGAGCTCGTCGCGGTTTCAAAGGGGGTGGCGACGGACATCCAGAATATCACCGGGCTTCCCGAGAGCAGGATTCGGGTGATCCGAAATCCCGTGATTACCCCCCTCTTGCAGGAACTGGCCGAGGCTGAACCACCCCATCCTTGGCTGCGCGAGAAACGGTCACCGGTCATCATGGGGATTGGCCGATTGACGCGGCAAAAGGATTTTCCCACCCTCTTGCGCGCGTTCGCCCGGCTACAAGAAAAACGTCCAAGCCGCCTCATCATCCTGGGCGAAGGGGCTCTCCGTCCGCAATTGATGGAGCTGGCCAATGAATTGGGAATCAAGGAAAAAATAGACTTGCCCGGATTCAGCGCCAACCCGTACGCCTGGCTCTCCCGCGCCGACCTGTTCGTTCTCTCTTCCGCGTGGGAGGGCTCACCCAATGTTCTCACCGAAGCACTTGCCCTGGGGACACCAGCCGTCGCCACCGATTGTCCCAGCGGACCGCGCGAAATCCTGGATGGCGGCCGCTACGGTGCATTGGTTCCCGTGGGCGACGCTGTAGCTCTGGCCACAGCCATGGAACGAACATTGAACGATCCGCTTCCCAAAGCATACTTGCAACGAGCGGTGGAGCAATATACCGTTGAGGCGAGTGTTCGAAACTACCTGGGCGCTTTGGGAATGACCATTGATCACTGAACGCTGCGATGCTTCTCTCCAATCGTTACAATTTCCTGTTCGTGCACATTGCCAAGACCGGCGGCACCAGCGTACGTGCCGCCCTCGAACCCCTGCGCTGGCGCGATCCATTCTATCTCCCTCAGTTCATCTGCAGCCGTCTGAGCCATCTCACCGGCCACCGTATCGGTTCCAAGTTTCCCCGCCATGCCCGCATCATCGCCGCACAGGAAATGCTGCCTCGGGAATTGTTCGAACGGCTATTCAAGTTTGCTTTCGTACGCAACCCCTGGGATCTCCAGGTCAGCTCCTTTCATCACATCCGTCGGGAACGCCCTCACTTGATGGAGGGAATCACCGACTTTCCCGCCTTCATTCGCTGGAAGCTGGATCCAGAGCGCCCTTATCAATATCACATTGACACATCCATCCAGCTTCAATCGGATTATCTAATCGATTTGAAAGGCAACCTCCTGGTGGACTTCATCGGCAAATACGAAAATCTACAGGAGGATTTCGAAGAGGTATGCCGACGAATCGGCGTCCTGCCCCGTGTACTTCCCCACAAACGCAAAGCCACCGATCGTGACGATTACCGGAAATATTATGACGATACCACCGCAGAAATGGTGGCCAACCACTTCCACACCGACATCAAGATGTTTGGATATACCTTCGATGCAACAGACATCACCCCGTAAGCTGCGTTAAGTAACGATACAGGCTCAACTTTTGTCAAGACGGGACGAGTGGGATATAGTATCCGCGCCCCGAGAGGGAAAATAATAACTTGCTAAATTACAAACAAAAGGTAGGGTTCAGATGAAAATCGCTGTTGTTGGTACAGGTTATGTCGGTCTGGTAACCGGCACCTGTTTCGCGGAGATGGGCACCATCGTCACCTGTGTGGATATCGATCAGGAGAAGATCGAGGGTCTTAAAAAGGGAATTCTGCCCATCTACGAACCAGGGCTGGAGCCGATGGTGCTCCGCAATCATGCCCAAGGGAGGTTGCATTTTACTACCTCACTGGCCGAGGCGATGAAAGGGGCAAATGTCTATTTCATAGCTGTCGGAACACCACCGGGAGAGGATGGCTCTGCCGACCTGCAATATGTACTAGGCGTCGCCCGAGAGATTGGACAGCATATGACCGACTACTGCGTGGTGGTGGACAAATCCACGGTACCAGTGGGCACCGCTGACAAGGTGCGGGCTGCCATTCAGGAAGAGCTGGACAAGCGGGGAGTTTCTATCGAGTTCGATGTGGTAAGCAACCCCGAATTTCTCAAGGAAGGTGCAGCCATTGACGACTTCATGTATCCCGATCGCATCGTCATCGGCTCCGATTCCGAGCGCGCCAGCAAGATCATGCGGGACCTTTATGCTCCGTTCAACAGAAATCACGAGCGCACGCTAGTAATGGGGGTTCGAGATGCGGAGATGACCAAGTATACAGCCAACTCCATGCTCGCCACCAAGATCTCTTTCATGAACGAAATTGCCCGGCTTTGTGACGCCATGGGGGTAGACGTGGAGAATGTGCGCCGTGGGATCGGTTCCGACAGCCGTATCGGTTTCTCTTTTATCTATCCTGGTGCCGGATACGGTGGGTCCTGCTTCCCCAAGGACGTCAAGGCACTGATCCGGATGGCAGAGGAGCATGAAATCGAGCCGAAGGTACTACGCTCCGTAGAAGAGCGCAACGAGCTTCAGAAGCACCGCCTGTTCGAGAAGATTGTCGAACACTACGGCGATGATCTGAGCGGCCTTACCTTTGGCCTGTGGGGCTTGGCTTTCAAGCCCGGTACTGACGACATGCGTGAGGCTCCATCAAAGGTACTGCTGCACGATATCATCGGCCGCGGCGCCAAGGTCAGGGCCTACGATCCGGTGGCGATGGACGTGGCTCGCAGGGAGTTGCCCGCAGAATGGTTTGAACACGGTCATTTGCAGCTCGTGGAGGGTGAATATGACGTTTTCCCGGATGCCGATGCCTTGGTCCTGATTACGGAGTGGAAACCCTTCCGCAATCCTGACTTTGATCAGATCAAACGGCTGATGAAGGGCAAGACCATCTTTGATGGCCGAAACCAATACGATCCCGGCCATGTCCGTTCATTGGGATTCGATTACTATGGAATAGGGCGGTAACCCCTGCAACCGTTTACCGTTCGCCGGCTGTTCCAGCCGGTGAACGGTGCCTTGTCAACAAAACCATTTGCAGAAGCACCAAGACTTTTCGCCGACTCAAGAGGATTTCCCTTACCCCACTTCTCGATACATCTTGCACTGACCAGCGGAAACCGTGGGATAAAAAGGCAAGGGTCACTCTTCAAGCAGGTACTCGGTACCACAATAGGGACAAACTGCCCGACCTTCGATATCAAACTCAAGGAATACACGAGGATGGGCCACGCCATCTCCCACCAAGCGATTGGGGCAAGCCAGGGGGAGGTCACTGTGGGATACTCGATACTGACGGGCCGCCGTCGATGTTGTCGATGCCGTTACCACACTCTGTTCAGCCATTATTCAAGCCTCCTGTTCCACGATTCTCTGCAATGCCCCGAGATCACCCAGGCTGTCGATGACGTAGTCGGCCCGGGTAGCCTGCTCATCGATGGGGTGACCCGAGCGAACCAGAACCGTTGCCTTGACCCCTGCCGCACGGCCTGCTTCCACATCCGCCTCCTTATCCCCAAACATCAGGGAACGGGAGAGGTCCAGATCGTGCTCCCTTGCAGCCACCACCAGCATTCCCGGTTTCGGCTTGCGACACGAGCAGGCTCTCCGATAATCACCGATCCCCTGTCTTGGATGATGCGGGCAGTGATACACGCCGGTAATCACGATACCACGTTCAGCGAAACGCGCCACCATCCAGCGGGTCAATCTTTTGAACTGCTCCTCGCCATAGTAGCCACGCCCGATCCCGGACTGATTGGTCACCACCACGAGCCGGTAACCATTTTCCGCTAACAGCTGGCAACCCTCAAACACTCCATCGATGAAGCGGAAATCCTCGATACGATGGAGATATTCCACCTCACGATTGATGACTCCGTCGCGGTCAATGAAGGCCGCCCTGGACATCACACCAAGGTCAGCCAGTCGGCATTTTGCTTGCGGCGACCATGCACCACATCAAAATAGAGTGCCTGCAATTGCTCGGTGACAGGCCCCCGGCTGCCATTGCCGATGGGCCGGTTGTCCAGTTCCCGAATGGGTGTCACCTCGGCAGCAGTGCCGGTAAAGAATGCTTCATCCGCCACGTAGACCTCATCGCGGGTGATGCGTTTCTCCCGAACCGGAACCCCCATCTCTTCGGCCAGGATACAGATGGTATCGCGGGTGATTCCTTCCAGGGCGGAGGTGAGCTCGGGCGTGTAGATTACACCGTCCCGTACGATAAAGAGATTCTCGCCACTCCCTTCGGCTACATAACCCTCCGGATCCAACAGAAGCGCTTCGTCGTAACCACAGGAAAGCGCCTCCTGCAACGCCAAGATCGAATTCATGTAGTTGCCGTTGGCCTTCGCCTTGCACATGGTGATGTTGACATGGTGGCGAGTAAATGAAGAGGTCTTGATACGGATTCCCTGCTCCATCCCCTCCTCACCCAGATATTTGCCCCAGTCCCAGGCAGCCACCATGACATGGACTCGCAGATTGTCGGCACGGAGGCCGATTCCCTCCGCCCCATAGAAGCACATCGGGCGAATGTAGGCTGATTTGAGGTTGTTTTCACTCACCGCTGCACAAATGGCGCTATTGATGGTTTCCCGATCATAGGGAATGCCCATTCCCAGGATATGAGCAGAGCGGAACAGGCGATCGGTATGGTCCTGCAGGCGGAAAATAGCGGTTCCCTTATCCCCTTGATAGGCACGGATCCCTTCAAACACACCCATCCCATAGTGCAGGGTGTGGGTCAACACATGAACCTTGGCCTCGCGCCAGGGAACCATTTCCCCGTCCATCCAGATAACCCCATCGCGATCCGCCATCGACATATTGTTCTACTCCTTACCGTTCGATTCTTTATGTTCAATCAGTTGTTGCCATAGACGGATAACACCGTCTCGCTGTACGGCAAACTCACCGGCCGCCACTACCGGTGGAGCTTCCTGAAGTACCAGGCGATGCAGGCGGGCCCGGTAGAGCCGATACGCATTGGCCAGCAACTCTGCCTCTTCCGGAGCCAGAAGTCTCACCCGGCCGAGCCGCTCCAGGATACGGATATTGTCAGTGTAATCGAGCAGCTCCGGATGAAGGTGCGACCAAGCCAGAACTGCATATTGCACCATAAATTCGATGTCAGTGATACCTCCCGGATCCTGCTTCAGGTGGAACCGGTCCGGCTCCCGGACAGCATGGGCCTCGTACATCTTGCGGCGCATCTCCAACACCTCGCAGCGGAGGCTCTCCCCGTCACGAGGCCGCGATAGCACCTCCCGCCGCAGCTGTTGGAATTCCTTCCCAAGGGTAACGCTTCCGCAAACTGGCCGGGCCCGAACCAATGCTTGATGCTCCCAGGTCCACGCTTTCTCACGTTGGTATCGGGAAAAAGCATCAAAACTGCTTACCAATAGACCAGAGGCACCACTGGGCCGCAAACGGGTATCTACCTCGTAAAGCATTCCACCGGCGGTCTGGGTAGTCAGGATGTGAATGATCCGCTGCGCCAGCCGGGCGTAAAATACGCTGCTCGCCACTGGCCGTGCACCATCGGTCTCCCCCTCCTCACCGCCGTGGATGAATACCAGATCCAGATCGGAACCATAGCTCAGCTCGATCCCCCCCAGTTTGCCATAGGCAATGATTACAAACCCTTTCTCATCACTTGCAGCGGGGGGACGCCCATGACGCGCCACCAGATGGTTCCAGGCCAGTTCCAGGGCCTGTTCCAATACCACTTCAGCAATATCGGTCAGATGGTCACTGACCACCATCAGCGGCAAGGCTTCCATCACATCCGCAGCCGCGACCCGCAATACGTTTGTATGACGAAAGCCGCGCAGCTGTTCCATCTGCCCATCCAGGTCATCTTCGGCCAGTGACAGCAAACGCTGATGCAACTCCGCCTCCAGCTCCTCCTTGCCGGGAGGAGAATAGAGCAGGCGTGGATCCAACAACTCATCCAGCAACAATGGGTAGTGGCTCAGTTGGCGGGTAATCCACGGGCTTGCAGCGCATAATCTTACCAATTGTGATAGGGCGACAGGATTCTCCACCAGTAAGGAAAGGTAAACGGTTCGCTGCAGAATCTGCTCCAACAACTGAAGCACCCGCTCCAGAGCCAGATCTGCCTGTTCCATGCGACCCGCTACACCCAGTAGCAACGGCATCAGCCGGTCCATAAGCTGTTTGCCCCGCTCACTGAGCGACTGATAGCGACGTCCGCGGTAAAGCAGATCCAGCTGCCGCTGCACCGCCTCCGGCTCTTCATAACCTGCTGCACGCAACGCCTGCAGCGTCTGTTCCAACTCCAGTTCCTGCCTCCAAACCCCGCTCAGATCCAGCTCGTCACTCTCGGCATGGCGGGTCTGGGGAGCAGCAAACACCTGTTCGAAATGCTCCTGCACGTTACGTCGGTGATTCTCCAGGGCCTCGCTGAACCTGTCCCAGTCATCAAACCCCATGCTGAAGGCCAGTCGTTCCCTTCCACCTTCCTCCACTGGCAGGGTATGGGTCTGCTGATCGGCATACTCCTGTAAACGGTGTTCAGTACGGCGAAGAAACCGGTAGGCATCGATCAACTGTCGCACTACATATCCGGGCAGCAACCCCTTCTGGCCAAGCATTTCCAGGACCGTGAGAATCCGACGCTCCTGGAGGGCCGGTTCCCGTCCGCCACGGATCAGCTGGAAGGCCTGGCCAATGAACTCGATCTCCCGAATTCCTCCAGCCCCAAGCTTGATATTGTGCTCCATCCCCTTGCGGCGCACCTCGCTCTCAATTAGCCGTTTCATCTCCCGCAGAGAGGAGAAAGCGCCATAATCCAAGTAACGGCGATAGACGAAAGGACGCAGTAGCGCCATCAGCCTTTGCCCCGCGGAATGATCCCCGGCCACCACCCTTGCCTTGACCATGGCATAACGCTCCCATTCCCGACCGTGGATCTGGTAGTAGTTCTCCAGCGCCTCGAAACTGGAGACCAGTGGGCTGCTGTCACCAAACGGACGCAACCGCATGTCTACCCGGAACACGAAGCCGTCGGCGGTGGGTTCGTTCAGCACCCGGATCAGGTCCTGGCCAAGCCGGGTGAAAAAGCGCTCATTGCTAACGTTACGGTTTCCGCCTCTTGTCTCCCCTTCCTCGGGATAGGCAAAGATGAGATCAATGTCAGATGAAAAATTGAGCTCACCAGCCCCCAGCTTGCCCATACCGAGCACCACCAGGGATTGGGAAGTTCCGTCAGGGCCGGAAGGGGTTCCCAGCTCGGCGCGCAGCCACCCGTCGAGCCGCTCCAAGGCCGTTTCAATACATGCCTCGGCCAACGCGGAAAGCTCCCGCAAAGTCTCTTCCAGTTCCGCCCAGCCAGCCAGATCCCGCCAGGCGATGCGCATCATCTCCCTGCGGCGAAAAGTGCGCAGCGCCGCCATCAGAGTCGTCTCATCCCCCACCTTCTCCAGTTGGGATGCCAATCGCTTGCGGTATCCCCTCTCAGGATAGGATTGCCAAAGATCCCCGCTCTGTACGAGTTGTTCCAGCAGGTGGGGAGAATGGATACAGCTGCGCGATACAAATTCACTGCAGGCCCATACCACAGGCAGAGACGAGAGCAGCTTCTCCGATGGCGTCAACCCTGCAGCATCACAAGCCTCCCGATATGCTGTCCAACGCTCCTCTACAGTTGCGCGAAGCGTCGCTGGCAATCGACTGGAGATCACGGGGTTCGTCATGCAATCAATGGGGAAGCCAGCCGGTGGATCGCGAGATCTCCGCCGCGATCAAGACGAGTGCAGAATACATCGCCACATTTCTGGCAAAGATCCCCGCCAACTTGGAGGTCAGGTTAGACTCCAGCTCCTGCCGAGCCGATTCGCGCTCCTTCTTCGGCAATTGCTCCACCTCCTCAAGCATTTCCCGTTTGATGCGCAGCAGGTCCACCGCCTGAGTGGCACAGGTCACCAGAATCGCCAGGCCAATCCCTTGGGGAGTCAATGTAAAGAAAGCAGGCCCCAGCAATCCAATAAGGGCGTGCATGAAGAGGTTCCAGAACATGGCGTACTCCTTCGTAACTGCGTCAGGGGGCCTCCAGGGTGACCAGCTTCCACAGCCCCAATCCCATAACAAACAACCCGCCAGCAAGGATGGCGCAGCCGACCACCGCAGAAGCAAGAAGCGACTCGAACCCCTCCTCCAACAGCCTCAAGCCACCGGCCACCACACCCGCCAGGGTAACGAAGAATCCCAACTCCGCCATGAACAGCAGGGTCAGCACGGGCAGAGAGAGCCCGCCGCCGGGATTAGACGCACCGGCCTGCCACAGCAGCAGATAGAGCGACAGCCCCAGCACAACGGCAATCATTGGAAAGATTTTTCGGCTCATGTGCGATAGTCTACCATCCCCACAGCCCTACTCCGAACGCAGCGCCTCCACCGGATCAAGCCGTGCAGCACGACTGGCAGGAAGCACCCCGGCAAGCAAGCCAATCGAGACAGCGATCAACTCAGCCATTGCCACATAGCCAAGCGGTGTATGCACCGGCAGGACTGGTAACGCCAATTGCAGCAATCTAGCGATCCCGAAGCCCAGCAACAGGCCGGCCAAACCACCCAGTGCCGCAATCACCACAGCTTCGCCCAGAAACAATCCCAAAACCTGCGACTGCCTTGCTCCTAAAGCACGCAACAGCCCGATCTCGCCAGTTCGCTCGGTGACGGCTATAGTCATGATGGTAACAATGCCAATGGCACCCACCAACAATGAAATCCCCCCCAACGCGCCAACAGCAGTGGTCAACACCCCCAGAATGGAACCCAGTACATCCAGCATCTGCTGCTGTGTGGTGATAGTGAAATCTTCTCGTCCATGGCGTGCTTCCAATGTGCGACGAATCTCTTCCACCACCCGTTTCGCCGGTATCCCTTCGCGGTAGAGTACGTCAATCTCAAACAGGCTCTCACGGTTGAACAGAGCCAATGCTCTGGCGGCGGGAATATAGACCGTATCATCGAGATCGAACCCCAATACAGTCCCTTTCGATTCCATCACCCCAATCACTCGATAGCGATTCCCGCCAATGGTAATCCGCTGTCCCAACGGATTGGTTTCACCAAACAGCTCTTCACGCATCTTGCTGCCAAGCACGGCAAAGGCACGCGGCGCCACAGGGTTGTCATCTGGAAGAAAGCGCCCCAGAGCAATCCTCATTCTGAAGGCGTCAGGCAGCTGGGTTCCCGCTCCAAAGATCGTAGTACGTCGATGCCGCTTTCCCGCTTCAACCTCAGCATTTCCCTGCACAAAAGGAACCACTGCCCGGACATGGGGCAGGCGTTTCAGGGCTTGGGCATCTTCGATAGTCAGCGGCCTCTCCGTGCCGAACACCCCGAGGCTGGTGCCTGCCGTAATGGCACGACCCGGGTTAATCGCCACCAGATTGGTCCCAAACTGAGTAAACTCGGAAAGCACAAACTGACGCAATCCCTCTCCCATGGAGGTCAACAGCACCACGGCGGCAATTCCTACTGCAATCCCCAGCGTAGTCAGAAAACTGCGCAAACGGTGGGCCATCAGTGAGGTGGTGGTGAAGCGGAAGAGGTCGCGAGTCAACATGGCTCAATGGCGTGACAAGGCAAGTACGGGATCGAGCCTTGCTGCCCGGCGCGCTGGCAATAGGCTAAACAGCAATCCGGCAAATAGCGCCACCAGTACGGCCGCAATTATTGCCCACCAAGGAGCATGAGCAGGAACGACAGGAAACAACCGGCGAATGGCGACCGAACCTAGCTCGCCCATCAACAAGCCAACACCAGCACCCAGCAAGGAGAGCACCATTGCCTCGGCCAGGATCAACAACGAAATTTGCCCACGCGTGGCTCCCAGCGCCTTGAGCAGACCAATCTCGGCGGTGCGCTGGGAAACCGCCACCAGCATGACGTTCATGATCAAAATCCCTGCCACACCCAGACTCACTGCTGCAATCCCTGCTACGGCGTAGGTCAATGCTCCCAAGATGCGATCGAATGTGGCAAGCACCGCATCCTGAGTAATCACTGTCACATCTTTCTTCCCTTGATGGCGCTGCTGCAGCGTAGTGACAATAAACCGTTTGACCGGCTCAATCGCTGTCCGGCTGTTGGCCTCTACCACGATACGAAACAACGACGGCGTATTAAACAGCTGCTGGGCGGAAGCCACCGGTATGATTACCGTCTCGTCCACATCAGTCCCCATGGAATGTCCCTGTGGCGCCAGGATCCCGATGACCCGAAAACGGCGATCTCCGACGCGCAGCCACTCCCCGATTGCCGAATGCGCGCCGAACAGCTCATCACGGATCTTCTTTCCGATTACTGCCACTGGTACGGCACGATCCAATTCGATGGGGGGCAAGAACCGCCCTCGCGCCATCCGCCAGTGCCGCAGTGTCAGCAGCTCGGCACTGGAACCCAGAATAGCTACATCACGAGCACGCCCTCGCCAACTCACTCTGGCAGACCCAATGTTGAGAGGAGCCACCCGGCGAACATGGTGGCTATGCTTCAGCGCCATGGCATCCTCCAGGGTAAGGGGGCGGGGGGTCTCTCCCATCAAGGTGGTGGGGGTGATTCCGGCTGTCTCTGAGCGCCCCGGGATAACAATGATCAGGTTGGTGCCGAGAGAAGCAAACTCTCCCACCACATACCGCCGCGCCCCCTCCCCTAGAGAGGTAAGCACCACCACCGCAGCCACCCCAATGGCCATCGCAATCAACATCAGGACGGTGCGCAGCGGATAGCCCCGCAGGGCACCCCAGCCAAACCACAGCACATCACCCGGCGTCATCCGCTCCTCCGCTGTCGCTCTCCAGCCGACCGTCTCGCATTCTCAACCGACGATATGCCCGCCGTCCCAGCTCCGGATCATGGGTCACCACCAGCAGGGTGATTCCTTGCCGGTTGAGT
Source organism: uncultured Chromatiales bacterium (assembly GCA_964557025.1). Lineage (GTDB taxonomy): Bacteria > Pseudomonadota > Gammaproteobacteria > Thiohalospirales > Thiohalospiraceae > DRMK01. The sequence continues at coordinate 81,796 of CAZKYF010000036.1, forward strand.
TGTTCGAGAATGGTTATCACGTCCTGTCCCGACTTGCGGTCCAGATTACCGGTCGGCTCATCGGCCAGGAGGACCGCTGGGTGCATTACCGCAGCTCTGGCAATAGCGACCCGCTGCCGCTGCCCGCCGGAGAGCTGCTCCGGTTTGTGATGACTCCGATCGGAAAGGTTCAGGGCCATCAACGCCTCTTTTACCCGCTTCCGGCGTTGTAGCGGCGGAACTCCGGCAAGGATCAATGGCAGCTCCACATTTTCTGCCGCCGTCAATCTCGGCACTAGATGAAATGCCTGGAATACGAACCCAATCTGCCGGTTACGCACCTCCGCTTGCTCCCGATCACTCAACGCGGTGACATCCTGCCCATTCAGCCGATAAGTGCCGGAAGTGGGCCGATCCAGCAACCCAATCAAATTCAACAGGGTCGATTTGCCTGAACCCGAAGGCCCCATGATGGAGAGATATTCCCCCGCCGAAACCGTCAAATTCACATCATCCAGAGCATGAACCACCTGGTCTCCCACCTGAAAGTCCCGGTGGATGTGAGAGAGTTCAATCATGCTGCTCCCGCACAGCATATGCGCCCGCCTTCACCCCTTCCCGATCCAGGGAGATGACCACCTCTTCTCCCTCTTTCAAGCCACTAGTGATCTCGGTCCAGCTCCAGTTACTCAGACCGACCGTGATCTTTCGTTCTTGCAACACCCCATCAACACCCAGCACCAGTACCCGGTTACCCTCGAGAACCGCTTCGGTGGGAATGCGCAGCACGCTCTCTTTTTGCGCCAGAATCACTTCGATATCCGCACTATAGCCCGGCAACAGATTTTCCAACTCGGAGGTGTCACCGAATTCCGCCTCGACGTCCACGGTGCGCGCCTGCTTCTCCACATCCAGTACGTAAGGTGCCATTCTTCGGACCCTGCCAGGAAAACGCTTGCCTGGAAAGGCATCGAGGGCGATTGTGGCAGCCATCCCCACGCGGATTTGCGGTGCATCCACCTCATCAATAGGAGCCAAGACATAGAGGCAGTCAATATCTACCAGATCGATAGCCGGCAGCGTCGGCACCCCCACCGGTGAAGGGGTCACAAACTCGCCCAGCTCTCCGTTCACTGCCGCCACTACACCATCAAACGGTGCAGTAAGGCGGGTACGCTCGAGCACCGCCTTTGCCAGTTCCAGGCGGGCCTCACTGATCCCGATGGCAGCTTTGGCCGCCTGGCAGGCGGCGCGTTGGGCACGGGCCTCCCCATCCGCCTTGTCCACCGCCTCATCAGAAACCAGATCAGACTTCAACAGCCTGCGCAGGCGGCCCGACTCCCGCTCGGCGACCTCCGCCAGCACACAACTTTGCCGGGCCCGCGCCTGTGCTGATGCCAGCTCATTGCGCGCCAGCGTCACCTCGGCCACACGATCCGCATTCCAAAACTCCATCAACACCTCTCCCCGAGAGACCCTATCCCCCTCCTTTACCGGCAGATACGCAATCTGTCCCCCTACGGGAGGAGAAAGTCCGGCTCGGTGACAGGCCTTAACGGTCCCGGCGCGGGTATTGGCGACCGTATCCCGTACCATCCCCTTTTCCACCTCACGGGTTGCCACCTCCACCGGTTTCGGATAACTGAGCCAAACCATTCCTGCCACAGCGGCCAGTATTGCCACCAGAAGTACACCGGTCAGTTGGACATGCCTAGATACCATGGAACGCCTCAGGGAAGTTTTGCCTCACTTTGAAAGCATAGAGCAGTTTGGGGCAAGAGGGTTAGAAAGGGAGGGTATCACAGCCCTTTGAACGGCCAGCAACTTCGTGAAAAACATTGGCTTTTTGCGATATCGCGTTGTAAAAAAACTGTCACGGGATCTAAAGAAAAGCTTCATTTCCCCGATAACCAAGGAACAACGTCTGCCTTTTGCACATTTTTTACGTCTCACGTCAGGAAGCGCACCATGAAAAAGAACTACCCGGTAACAGGGAGAGAGATCGATTTTCCCCGGACCGCCAATATCCTTTCCACCACCAATCCCAAAGGGATCATCACCTATGTCAATGAGGACTTCATTAAAATCAGCGGCTTTGAACAGACTGAATTACTAGGTAAAAGCCACAACATAGTTCGCCATCCTGACATGCCACCAGCTGCTTTCGAAGACCTCTGGCGCAATATCAAACAGGGCCGCAGCTGGATGGGTATCGTCAAGAACCGCTGCGCCAACGGAGATCATTACTGGGTAGATGCCTATGTCACACCGATTCGTAAAAACGGCCAGATCCATGAATATCAATCGGTGCGCAGAAAGCCAGCCCGCGAGCTCGTGGAACGGGCAGAGAAGGTGTATACCGCCCTGCGTGAAGGCGAAACCCCCAAAGGAGTGAAAAAGCGGACCGTATCACTCAATGCAAAATTGACAACCGGTTTTGGCATAGCTCTCCTTCCACTTCTGGGCGCAACCCTGGTGGCTCCGGGCAATTTACTCGCCATTGTTACGGGCAGTCTGTTGTCAGCAGGTATTGGCGCCGCTTTTGTTCGATTACTGCTACGGCCCGTCAACGAGGCAACATACAAAGCCAAGGAATTGGTGGACAACCCGTTGATGCAGTTTATCTACACGGGTCGAAGCGACGAAGCAGGACAACTGTTGCTGGCCCTGAAGGTGCTTGAATCAGAAGCCGGAGGCATCATAGGACGCATCGCGGATTCCGCGCAGTCCATGATGGGAGCAGCCGAAGATCTGCAACGAAAACTGGCTGACTCTGCAAAAGAGGTTGCCAACCAATTCCAAGATACCGAAGAAGTAGCCGCCGCCATGGATCAAATGGTTTCCACCATTCAGGAGGTGGCAAGAAATACCAGTGAAGCCGCCCAGGCGGCCCAAAAGGCTCGTGAACGGGCCAGTTGCGGCAAACAGGTGGTGGACCATACCATCGCCAATATCGACCATATCGCCAAGACGGTGGAGAATGCTTCTAACGTCCTCGAGGGACTGCAACAAGAAACCGGAAACATCGGCAAGATCCTGGACGTTATCCGCGATATCGCCGAGCAAACCAATCTGCTGGCACTGAATGCCGCGATTGAAGCTGCACGTGCTGGCGAACAAGGTCGAGGCTTTGCAGTAGTGGCCGACGAGGTCCGATCCCTGGCCAATCGTACCCAGCAGTCCACCCAGGAGATCCAGGCCATGATTGAACGGTTGCAGGAAGGCAGCCAGAATGCAGTTCGCGAAATGGAAAACGGTCGCAATCAAGCGAAACAAGGGGTTGAACAGGTATACAAGGCGGGTGAGTTACTGGAAGAGATCAACGGCATGGTGGTCAATATCAGTGAAATGAACACCATGATTGCCAGTGCCATCGAGGAGCAGAGCGCCGTTACCTCGGAAATCAACGAAAACGTCATCACCATCCGCAAAGGGGCTGAAGTGGTCTCCGACAACGTTCGCGAAATGGCTGAGGACTCCAAGAGCATCAACGAGCGGACCGATCGGCTTTGGCAGCTGGCAGATCAATTTTACAACCGGACCTGATGGACAGACCAACAGGTGGCGAGCATTTCATCCCGAGAGGAACGCGGTCACAAGTTGCATGACTGCTAAAGCGTAAATTCCCGCAAGTACATCATCCAGCATGATGCCGAGGCCGCCAGAGACCTTTTTGTCCAGCCAGCCGATGGGCCATGGTTTCCAGATATCAAACAGCCGGAACAACAGGAAACCTGCCAACAACCACTCCCACCCCATCGGTGCAGCGGTCATGGTGACGAAATAGCCTACTATTTCGTCCCAGACGATACCGCCATGGTCATGCACGCCGAGTGCACGGCTGGTATAGGTACAGAACACCACCCCAGCGATCGACATCACGCCGATCAGCAGCAGGTAGGCAGGTAGAGAAAGGGGTTGGACCAGCAGATAGAGCGGAACAGCGACCAGTGTGCCAAAGGTTCCCGGTGCAAACGGTATCAGTCCACTGCCAAATCCGAAGGAAAGGAGATGGACCGGATTACGCAGCATCCGCGCCGGGATGGTCTTTCTGTCAGGGTCGGGCAAAATGGTCGTATCCCCTATCTGGCGGGAAGTACTCCTCGCCGTTGGACAGCAAGCAACGTAACCCGGGCTCCGCTTCGATCACCCCAATCGTTGTAAAGTGCCACCCCCGTCGCCCGAAACGGCGTTGCAAATCTTTCACCTTGCGTGGTGGTACGGTAAAACAGAGTTCGTAATCATCTCCGCCAGAGACTGCCAGCCGGTAACGATCCTCCGAAGGTTCCAGAGAATCCAGATAGGTATCCAAGAGGGGAAGCCGCTCCACTTCAAGCCGGGCGCCCACACCGCTCGCCTCCAGGATGTGACCTAGATCCGCCAGCAGGCCGTCTGAGATATCGATACACGCGCTGGCCAGCCCCCGCAACGCCATTCCCTGCATCACCCGTGGTGTCGGCCGGTCCAGACACTGCCGCAATACCTCGGGAACCGGTTTCTCCTCTTGCATGAGTCGCAGCGCCAGAGCAGCATTACCCAAGGTCCCGGTAACACATACAAGATCTCCTTTGCAGGCACCACTACGACGTAGCGCTTCCCCTTTTGGCACCAGACCGTGCAACTGCAGCGTCACAGTAGCCACCGGACCACGAGTGGTGTCTCCCCCCACCAGCTGCACTCCAAACACGTCCGCCAGCGAAAACAGCCCGTCTGCAAAATCACGCAACCACACCTTGTCGGCAGAGGGAAGAGTCAATGCCAGGGTGGCCCAGACAGGCTCCGCACCCATCGCCGCCAGATCGCTCAGGTTTACCGAAAGCGCCTTGTGGCCCACATCAGCAGCAGCCGTAGATTGTGGATAATGGATGCCAGCCACCAAGGTATCTACGGTGACCGCCAGTTCCCTGCCAACAGGAACCTCCAGTAACGCAGCGTCATCCCCCACGCCCAGTACCACGCCATTTTTTCCTGAGCCAGAAGCGGAAAAAAACTTTTCGATCAGGTCGAATTCGGAACTGGCCGGCATGACTGATTAAATAAACAGATGGTTGTCAAGAATAATTTCAATGAATTTCAATGGGGTCAGAGCAGTTTGATTGTGATTGTTTCAAGTTGCTCTGACCCCATTGATTTGTGACCCCATTGATTTGTCTTCAGCGCTTCGGCGCCAGTTTCTTCTCCAGCCGCTCGATCTCCTCGCGAAAGGCGTTTACATCCTGGAAGCTGCGATAGACCGAGGCAAAACGCACATAGGCCACCTCGTCCATGCGGCGCAGCTCGTCCATCACCTGCTCTCCGAGATCCACCGAACTGATCTCCCGTTCACCCCGCGTCCTGGCCCAGCGCTTGATCCGGTTGAGGGCACTATCGATGGTCTCCACTGCTACAGGGCGCTTCTCCAGCGCCTTCATCAGACTGACTCGCAACTTGGCCACGTCGAACTCCTCACGCCGGCCGTCACGCTTGACTACCGCCGGCAAGGCCAACTCGGCCGTCTCATAGGTAGTGAAACGTTCCCCACACTTCACACATTCCCGACGGCGACGCACCGAGTCCCCCTCCTCCACCACACGAGAATCCACCACCTTGGTATCAGGATCGGCACAAAAGGGGCAACGCATCAGGGTTCAACCGTAGACCGGGCGCTGGGCACAAATGGCCCGTACCTTCTCCCGCACCTTGTCAATCACATCCTGGTTTTCGATGTCGTCGAGGATATCGCACATCCAGCTCGCCAATATGGAGGCATCCTCGGTGGTGAAACCGCGGGTAGTGATGGCTGGGGTACCGACACGAATACCACTGGTGACAAAAGGGGACTGAGGATCGTTGGGTACGGCATTCTTGTTCACAGTAATGTTGGCCGCATCCAGCGCAGCATCTGCTGCCTTGCCGGTAATTCCCTTGTCGATCAGATCGACCAGGAACAGATGGTTATCTGTCCCGCCGGAGACAATCTTGTATCCCCGCTGCATGAATACATCTGCCATGGCCCGCGCATTCTCCACCACTTGCCGCTGGTAATCAGTGAATTCCGGTTCCAGGGCTTCCTTGAAGGCAACTGCCTTGGCGGCAATCACATGCATCAATGGCCCACCCTGGATACCGGGGAATACCACCGAATTGAGCTTTTTCTCCAGCTCGGGATTGGATTTGGCCAGAATGAAACCGCCCCGCGGTCCGCGCAGAGTCTTGTGGGTGGTGGAGGTGGTAACATCAGCGATGCTCACCGGACTGGGATAGATCCCGGCTGCAATCAGGCCCGCCACGTGGGCCATATCTACCATGAACCAGGCCCCTACCTTGTCGGCAATGTTGCGGAACCGCTGCCAATCCACCACCCGTGAATAGGCAGAGAACCCGGCCACGATCATCTTCGGCTTGTGCTCCAGCGCCAGCGCCTCCACCTGTTCATAATCGATCTCACCGCTTTCCGGATCCAGCCCGTACTGCACCGCATGGTAAATCTTGCCGGAAAAATTGACCTTCGCCCCGTGGGTAAGATGGCCACCGTCGGCCAGACTCATCCCCAGCACGGTATCGCCCGGCTGCAGCAGCGCCATATAGACCGCCGCATTGGCCTGCGAACCCGAGTGGGGTTGCACGTTGGCATAATCCGCGCCGAACAGGGCCTTGACCCGATCGATGGCCAGCTGTTCAGCAATGTCCACATATTCGCAGCCACCGTAGTAACGCTTGCCGGGATAGCCCTCCGCATACTTGTTGGTGAGCACCGAACCCTGTGCCTCCATCACCCGCGGGCTGGCATAATTCTCGGAGGCGATCAGTTCGATATGATCCTCCTGCCGCTTGCGCTCATTTTCCATGGCGCGCCAGAGTTCGTCATCGTATCCGGAGATGGTCATATCTATCCTGAACATGGGCTCTTTCCTGTTTGGTGATACATAACGATGAAGGCCGCGAAGTTCGACTCCCGGCCCAGATCTCGATATTATGCCAAAAGCGACCACGAAAAGACATGCACCAAATTCCCCTTTTCCAGACCGGTACCCGAATCCACGCCGTACTGTTCGACCTGGACGGCACCTTGGTGGACACTGCGCCCGATCTGGCGCATGCCCTGAACCTCTTACGGGAGGAAAATGGATTGCCTCCCCTGCCTTTGGAACAGATCCGGCCACAGGTTTCCCACGGTGGCACGGCGCTCATTCGGCTGGGATTCGGTTGTTCTCCAAGAGACGCAAAATTTGAGTTGCTGCGACAACGCTTCCTGTCGCTCTACAAACAGAATCTTACCACCCACACAGACCTGTTTCCTGGAATGGCAGCAGTCCTGGCCACCCTGGAGCAGAAAAGGATTCCTTGGGGGGTTGTCACCAATAAACCCGGATGGCTCACCGAACCACTGATGAAGCAGCTTGCACTGTCGGAGCGGGCAGGCTGTATCATCAGTGGTGATACACTCCAGCAAAGCAAACCCCACCCAGCGCCATTGCTGCATGCCTGCCGACAGATCGGCGTCTCGCCTGGAGAATGCATCTATGTTGGCGACGCTTGCCGCGACATCGAAGCTGGCCGGGCGGCGGGTATGACAACACTGGTGGCATTGTTTGGCTATCTTGGCGCCGAGGACTGTCCGGAGAAATGGGGGGCCGACGGAATGATAGAAACTCCTCGTGCCATTCTTTCCCTCCTTGGGCTCTCACAGTGCAGCCAGAGAACCCCGGCCAGCAGGGTATGACGCCAGAATCCATGTCTCAACCCGATCAGGCACATCTTCTGCTCGAACTTATCGCCACATACGGCGATCACCCCATGGCATGGTTACTCCTGGTACTCATCACACTGTTGTTAATTGGTATCGGTGCCCTGCTGGGATGGATTCGTGCTCAACGCACCATTACCGCACTAAAGGAGCGAAACGCCGAACTGAATATCACTTTGGAGCTGGAGCGACGCAATCATTCGGAAAGGATGGCCAGCCAACGGGCCGACCGGGTGCAGCTGAGCCACGCTTTCAATACTCTGGCCAATCGCGCTTTGCGCCACAATAATGAAACATTTCTCAAACTGGCGCGGGAAAATCTCCATCAGTTTCAGCTCCAGGCCAGCAACGAGTTATCCCGTAAAGAGAAAGCAGTGGCGGATCTCATCACTCCCATTAAAGAAGCACTGGAGAAAACCGAACAGCAGATCCGTCGGATGGAGAACGATCGAAAAGAGGCCTATGGGGCTCTCAGCAAACACCTGGAGACACTCACCCAGTCACAACAACAGCTACAGCTCGAAACACGCAACCTTGTTCAGGCACTGAGACGCCCTGAGATAAGAGGACAGTGGGGAGAGCTGACCCTGAAGCGCTTGGTGGAATTGGCCGGAATGGTGGAACATTGCGATTTCTACACCCAGGAACAGGTGGAAACCGAAGAAGGCGCTATTCGGCCAGACATGGTGATCCGCATGCCCGACGAGCGGGAAGTGGTGGTAGACGTGAAGACACCGCTTGACGCCTATCTCACTGCCATCGAAGCGCAGGATGAAGACAACCGGCGACACCATCTCGAGCGCCACGCCCGCAAGGTACGAGAGCGAGTCCGGGAGTTGGCGGGCAAGGCCTATTGGAAACAATTCAAGAAGGCGCCGGATTTCGTGATCCTGTTCGTCCCCGGTGAACAGTTTCTGAGCGCAGCTCTGGATATCGATCGCAGCCTGCTGGAAGATGCGCTGGCGAAAAAGGTCATTCTTGCTACACCCACCAGTTTCGTTGCCCTGCTGCGCGCCATCGGCTATGGTTGGCGCCAGGAACGGTTGGCAGAAAATGCGGAAAAAATCCGCAACGTGGGAGAAGATCTTTACCGACGGCTACAGACCCTGACCGATCATCTCACTCGGCTTGGCCGTAGCCTTGACAACAGCGTGATTCAATACAACAAGCTGGTGGGCTCTTTTGACAGCCGCGTCCTGCCCGGCGCCCGCAAATTCACCGAGATGGGCATTGATACGGGAAGAACAATGGAAGATACAGAGCGAATAGAAAAACGGGTGCGGGCGCTGGATAGCGGTAAAAGAGCAGATGAGTAGAACATCGAAAAGCCCTCACAAACGGCACAGTCATGTTTCAACCGTTCATCTTGCTATTGATTAATCCTCACAACTGCCAAACAGTAATGGTTACCGACGCTTGACCCGCCTGAAATTTTATTTGCTCCTGCCCTCATCCTTGTAGATAGTCTGGTTCGTTTGGTCGAGCAAATCATCCTCGCTCACTCCGTTGCCATCATTACATGAAGTCATCAGCAAACAGATGAACAGCAAAAAAAACAAATTTGAACAGGCACAATAGCGCTTTCATTTCTCCCCCCAACTTCTACTACATCGAGCTCATAAACCTACATCAATACTCTCAATCTAATCAGCAACCAGCTTCCTTCCCAAAACATGAGCCCTGAGGCTGCTTTTTTGCGGCAGTTCCATATACTCCTTGTTGACCAGGCCAACCCAGAGCACTCCCACCGGTTTTGCGCCAAACAGGGTCGCCATTTTTTTCAGTGCTCCCAACGTGCCGGTAAAATATCTGGCCATCCATGCCGGAGCGCCGCTGGCGGATACCAGCACTGCCCGCTTGTTTCTGCTGCGTTTTCTTATCTTTGGCGCCGGACTTTCCCACGGCCACCAGGCAAACCCGACACAGCGCTCCATGAACCGGCGGGTCAGGGCGTTGACGTTGGCGAAGTTTACCGGGGCACCGATTACCAGATAGTCAGCCTGTTCTATCTCTGTCAGCAGCCCATCCAGGTCATCTTCCAGAACACATTTTCCGCGCGCCTCTCCGGGCTCCTGCATGCAGGTGCGGCAGTTGGTGCAAAACTCGATGTGCTGATCCAGAAGATAGATTTTTTTCGTTTCCACCCCTTGCTGTTCCGCCGCCCGCAAAACTTCACTGACCGCAGAATCGACGATGCCCTGTTTGCGATAGCTTCCGACGATACCGATAACCCTGCCTTGGCTGGTCATTGTGTGTCTACCTTGTATTCCGGAAAAAGTGAAACGACCTGCCTAACCTTTAGCTTGCTCCCGCAGAAAGTCAACAGCAGGACACCGCAAATATCAGCTGTTCTCTTCAACCGGCATCGATAACTGCGTTGCCAGTCGCTGCTTCTCCACTACCGGTAATCGTTTTATTTCCAGTTCCCGACGCAGGGCAGCCCCGCGGTTCGCTGCCGGCTCATGATAGATCAAACGGACGGGGAGTCGGCCACGGGTGTACTTTGCCCCCTGTCCGGCGTTGTGCTGAGCCAAACGTGATTCAATGTCTTTTGCGATCCCGGTGTAGAGGGTTCCATCGGCGCAGCGAATGATATAGACGTGCCATTCGCTCATTACGAACGCCGCTGGCGCAGCGCCTCGTACAGACAGACGGCGGTGGCAACGGAGACATTGAGGCTCTCCACCATGCCGGTCATGGGAATCTTTACCAGCAGATCGCAATTTTCCCGGGTCAGGCGGCGCAGGCCACGCCCCTCTGCCCCCATCACGATTGCCAGCGGGCCGGTCAGTTCGGTCTGATAGAGCTCCTGGTTGCTCTCTCCGGCGGTGCCGATCAGCCAGATGCCGGCGCTGCGCAGCTGGCGCAGGGTACGCGCCAGATTGGTGACCCGGATAAACGGAACGGTCTGTGCCGCACCACAGGCCACCTTGCGTACCGTGGCGGTCAGACCGGCTGCGCGATCCTTGGGTGCGATCACCGCATCTACTCCAACCGCATCGGCGGTACGCAGGCAGGCCCCCAGGTTGTGCGGATCCTGTACACCGTCCAGCACCAGCAGGAAAGGGGGATGGGATAGGTTCTGGAGCAGCTCTTCCAGGTCCCGTTCGCCCCGCTCGCGGGACGGGTGCAGTACCGCCACCACCCCCTGGTGACGAGCACCGGGGGCAAGGGTATCCAACTGTTTATGAGCCACTTCATGAATGACAATCCCGGCCTCGGCCGCCATCTGGCGAATCATCTCCAAACGCTCATCCCGCCGTCGACAATCGCACCACAGCTCTCTTACCTGACCATACTCCAGCGCCTTGCGTACGGCGTGCAAGCCAAAAACAGACTCCTGCAACTCCGCACCCATGGTACTCAGCGACGACGACGGCGTTTCTTTTTGGACTTTTCTGCCGACTCCGGCTCTGCCAGCTCGAAATCGATCTTGCGCTCATCGAGATCAACCCGCACTACCCTGACGCGGATCCGGTCACCAAGACGATAACTTTTCCGGGTATGTTCGCCGGTCAGGCGATGCTTGGCTGGATCGAAGTGAAAGTAGTCGTTCCCCAGCGCCGTGATGTGCACCAACCCCTCTACATAGACCTGCTCCAGCTCTACAAACAACCCGAATCCGGTGACCGCACTGATCACCCCATCACAAACATCACCTACCCGATCCATCATGTATTCACATTTCAGCCAATCGACAGCATCACGAGTAGCCTCATCAGCTCGCCGTTCAGTCATGGAGCAGTGATCCCCGAGCAATACCATCTCCTCATGGGACCACGACCACTCGCGGACCTTCCTTCCTGCCAAAAGATGGCGAATGGCACGATGCACCATCAGGTCGGGATAGCGCCGGATGGGAGAAGTGAAGTGGGTGTAGGCGTCAAAAGCCAAACCGAAGTGACCCTCGTTGTCCGGGGTATAGATGGCCTGGCGCATGCTGCGCAGCAGAACCGTCTGGATCAGATGTGCATCGGGACGATCCTTGATCTGTTCCAGCAGTTCGGCAAAATGCTTGGCCTTCGGTTTATCGCCCCCTCTCAGCTGCAACCCGAGCTCACGGAGAAACTCCCTCAACGCTTCCAGTTTTTCGGCTGCAGGCCCCTCGTGAACCCGAAAAAGCGCGGGAATCCTGTGTTTCAGAAGGAAATCTGCTGCCGCCACATTGGCCGCCACCATACACTCTTCGATGAGCATGTGCGCCTCGTTGCGCTCCAGCGGCACAATCTGCTCAATCTTGCGCTCCGGGCCGAATACGATACGGGTCTCAGTGGTAATGAAGTCCATTGCCCCCCTTCGCTCCCGCTGCTTGCGCAACGCATGGAACAACGCATGGAGTTGCTCCAGATGAGGCACCAGCTCACTGTAACGGCTACGTACCGCTTCATCCCCATCCACCAGCATCGCGGCCACCTCGGTGTATGTGAGGCGGGCGTGTGAACGCATCACCCCCTCGAAAAAACGGTAATCGGTCACCTCCCCCTCGGCATCGAAAGAGAGTTCACACACCATGCAAAGGCGATCCACATGGGGATTGAGCGAACAGAGGCCGTTGGAAAGTACCTCGGGCAGCATCGGAATCACCCGTTCCGGAAAGTAGACCGAAGTTCCCCTTTCCCGCGCCTCATCGTCCAGCGCCATACCGGGTGTGACATAGCTGGAGACATCAGCGATGGCCACCAAGAGCTTCCATCCCTTGCCGTGCGGACGGCAAAAGACCGCATCGTCGAAGTCACGGGCATCCTCACCGTCGATGGTCACCAGTGGAAGGTTTCGCAGATCCTCCCGGCCGCGCTTCGCCTCCTCCGGCACCTCCTCATCGAACACGGCGACCTCTCTTTCCACCTGCGGTGGCCAGCCACGCGGCAAATCATGAGAGCGGATGGCTATTTCGATCTCCATCCCCGGGGCCATGTGCTCCCCCAGCACCTCCACAATCCGCCCCAACGGCCGGGTTCGCTTGGTTGGTTGTTCAATGATCTCGACGGTAACGATCTGGCCATTCTTCGCTCCCATCTCCTCACCTTTGGCCACCAGGATATCCTGTGCCAGATGCTTGTTGTCCGGCACGACGAACCCCACGCCCCCTTCGACGAAGTAACGCCCCACCACGGTATGGGTATTGCGCTCCAGCACTTCAACAATGTTCCCCTCCCGGCGGCCGCGGCGATCGATGCCGGCCACCCTGGCCATCACCCGATCACCATGGAATACGCTCCGCATCTCACGGGCGCTGAGAAACAGATCCTCTCCCCCATCATCCGGTACCAGGAACCCAAAGCCATCTGGGTGCCCGACCACCCGGCCGCAGATCAGATCCATCTTGCTGACCAACCCATAACCACCTTTCCGGTTACGTATCACCTGCCCATCTCGTTCCATGGCTCGCAACCGCCGACGCAACGCCTCCAGCTGCTCTTCACTCTCCAGCCCCAGCGCTTCGGCGATTTGATCTCGAGTCATCAACTTCCCCCGCTTCTCCAGCAGCGCCATGATGAATTCACGGCTGGGGATAGGGTTCTCATATTTCTGAGCTTCACGCTCGGCATAGGGATCCTGCTTCAGTGCAGGGGGTAAATCTTGGGTCATGATAGTCCTTAAGTCACAAACAATTGGGTGGAAAGCGGAACGTCGGTTGACAATATAGCAAAGTCAGGTAGAATTCTGCGCGTGTTACCCCATGGTAACACATCACTGGCCTTGCCGAGGTGGTGAAATTGGTAGACACGCTAGCTTCAGGTGCTAGTGGGGGAAACCCCGTGGAGGTTCAAGTCCTCTCCTCGGCACCA
>CAZKYF010000037.1:0-243528 GCA_964557025.1 uncultured Chromatiales bacterium
ATCAATTTTACTACGATAGCTATTAATTAGAATCTTTAATGCTTTCTTAAGTACTTCTTCTTGTGCCATTTTTTATCCTTTATTGAATTACTTCTTGGCTCTAACGCTTCACATCGCCGGCAAAATAAAGGTGCAGAGCGAAGCGTCGCAGCTTTATTTTGTGTGTTTGTTAGAGCGCTATTTGTTATTCTTTCTGGTTCCAGAAAACATTCCTTTTTTTAAATTTTCTTTTGCTTCTTCTTTTTGAAGTATTCTTTTAAGAATATCACTCGGAACCAACGTAAGTATTAACGTCCATATTTGAAGAATCGTCAAAACCGCCATGACGGAAAATGATATACCCCTAAAGATAGGAGAATGTTGAACAAGTATAGGCATGTTTCTGCTTGCAGCTACAAGTAACGGCACAACCAGAACAATCAGCAATATGAATGTTGAAATTATAATTGGCGATAGCAATAGATTTATTGTCGCCCTATCATCCTTTGAAATACTTCCGCCTTCCTTACTAAATATCTTCTTCAAACTTGAAGGGTGTAAAATTGCGAGCCAAGCACCCATTACACCAAAAATAATGGCAGATGTGTTTCTCAATCCCTCATAAATCGGTAGTTGCTCAGTCATAGGTACGTCTTGGCCGAAATAGTAGCCAGAAATTGCAGCTAACAAACCAACAACAACTGAAAGAGCTAGTTTAGTAAGCATTATGATATCAATCGCAGTATGACGGTGCGTGACTCAATTAAAGCATTTAATAATGATTCAGCTTCAACAATCTCATCATTATCTCTAGTCACATCGAGCTCATACTCATCTTTAGCAACCGAATGACTTAGCCACCGTATTTGCGCATCCGATTCAAATTTAAACCCAATATCATCCCACTTCGATTCATGATTTTCTCCCCATTCTGCAATTATTTCATTTATCTCATCTTCATTAGGAGTAAATGGTATTTCATATTTTATTTTCACTTCTTCAGAAAGAGTGTTTTCACGAGGGACTATTCTTAGAGATTCGAGAATTTTCTGCCATAACTCCCTATGCAGAACAATTTGGGGGTTTAGCTCATTCTTTCGTATTACTTTCTTGATACTGTCGATATTTTGCCTTATATATTCTATCTGACCGGGCTTTCTATACAAATACGACTTGAAGTCGGCAACAAGATTATATGTTTCATCATCATTGTTTGAGTAACCGGCAATTTCTACACCCTCTTCGGTTTCTTCTGTCACTACAAACGATGTAAACTTTGCGGTAAATTCTTTCAAATATCTATCTAACGATTTCTTTCCTATGATTAGACTATGATGAAATCTAATTGAAGCAAACACATCATGTTCAGGTATAAACCAGAAGTATGTTGCATAGCCTGGAATTGACCCTTCTGGAAGGTCAGTAAAATTCACATCAGCATTTCCTACTGATTGTGTACCATCAACCGTGACTACCCTCCCCTCATTGGTTGGCGTTTCATTCCACATAACCAGAACAAAGTCCCCAGTCTGGCTGTTATTTACAAGATCAAAACAGAATGTTCTGTATTCATTCTCGCCATCTTCTAGTTCATAAGTGCATGTTTGAGATAAAGACTTACCATTACTCCGAACCCAACTTGATAATTCACCGAGTAATTCAGACGCACTACCAAATTCTGGTTCATCTTTTCCGTATCGGTAATATCCAAACCTAGATATTCGGTAAAATTGTATTTTTACATTTTCGTTCATGTCGTAAGGTCCATTGCGCTCTAACAGTGTAATAGGCAGAATCGTAAAATATTGGTAATAGACAGAATCCGTATATTGCCTGGTAAATACTTTCTGCCTAGCATCGACGTTCAAGCGGGGCTGTTGCCCGGGTTTATGATTATATCGATTAACGCTAACATATGGGCGATGCGGGTTCAACCAGACCGAATCGGGATGGAGGGTTATGGTCCCGGTATATCGATTTCTTGCGTGAACAGGGGGTTAAGCCAGGCGCGTTACGCTGGTATGTGCTCCGGATGGAGCAGTATCTGAGGCATTTCCGTGATCGGGAATTGACGGATCACGACCCCCATTTGGTGGAAGCCTATCTGCTCGAGGTTGGCAGGATAGGCAGACTGGAGACCTGGCAGTTTGTTCAGGTCGTCGATGCTATACAGAAATTTTTCTCCATGCTCGGGGTGCCGTGGTTCGAGCAGGTGGACTGGCACCACTGGAAGGCGTCAGCGCGTTCGTTACCGGTCGACCATGCCACCATTGCCAGAGACGGTGCCGTCGAGACTGTGATCGAAAACGAGCCAAGCGGTGTGCTCGACCGGGTCAGGCAGGTGCATCACGAGGCATTTTCGGCCCTTGTTGCGGAGATCCGCCGGCGTGCCTATTCCATTCGTACCGAGCAGGCCTATGTGTCGTGGTTGGCCAGGTTCCTGTGTTTTCATGATGGCAGCGATCCCCGCTCGCTTGGGGAAGAGGCGATCGTCGCGTTTCTGAATCATCTTGCAACACGGAGGCATGTTGCCGCGAGCACGCAAAACCAGGCGTTGAACGCATTGGTGTTTTATTACCAGCAGGTTCTGGGACGCTCCCTGCAGGGAATGCGTGATTTCGTTCGTGCCAAACGGCCCAGGCGATTGCCGGTCGTGCTGACTCGGCATGAGGTGGCGACGCTGCTACGTTCGATGAACGGGGTCACCTGGCTGATGGCATCTCTGCTCTATGGAACGGGGATGCGCCTGATGGAGTGTGTCCGGCTCCGGGTCCAGGATGTCGATTTCGATTACCAGCAGATTCTCGTCCGGGACGGCAAGGGACAGAAAGACCGGGTGGTTCCGTTGCCCTCCAGTCTCGTCTCTCCATTACGGGATCATCTACAGGTGCGCTACCGGATCCATCAGACGGATCTGGCGAAGGGTTTTGGTGAGGTCTATCTTCCCCATGCCCTGGCACGCAAGTATCCCAATGCGGCGAGGGAATGGCGCTGGCAATATCTCTTTTGCAGTAGCCGGTTGTCCACCGACCCACGCAGCGGGGTGGTGCGGCGCCATCACATTCATGAGAACAGCCTGCAGAAACGGCTCAAGGCGGCGGCGGAGATGGCGGGTATCACCAAACGGGTGAATTGCCATGCCTTGCGGCACAGCTTCGCCACACATCTGCTGGAGTCCGGTTACGATATCCGTACCGTGCAAGAGCTGCTGGGTCATGCAGACGTCTCCACCACCATGATCTATACGCACGTACTCAACCGGGGAGGGAAGGGGGTGGTCAGCCCGCTCGACGGATTGTAGCGGATGAACAGGGACGGAGCCCTGCACGCTACCGCCCTAGGGGTTCTTTCATCTGAGCCCTATCTTTCGATGTTTTCGCCTGTCAAGCCAAGCCTAGCACAGGAACGCGGTTTCGCCAGCCGATCGTTTTCCTCCGGCAAGGTTTTGTGGCTCGTTTGCAACATGTTCTTGCGCCCGTCCGCTTCCGCCGCTGCCTCGCCGCTCGGGCACGAACCTACGTCGGGGAATGCTGCTGCAGCAATACGGTGGCTCTCAACCCGCCCAGTTCCGGGGAGCGATCGAAAGCAAGGGTTCCGCCGTACAGTTTTACGATGTCCTTGCCGATGGCAAGGCCCAGCCCGTGTCCTTCTTTCGTTTCGTCCAGCCGGGTGCCGCGTTCGGTGAGGGCTTCGATCTCTTGACGGGAGAGCCCGGGCCCGTCATCTTCGACCACGATGGCGATTTTTCCGTCGCGGCCGGAGATGGCGCATCTCACGGAGGTGCGTGCCCATTTGCAGGCGTTGTCCAGCAGGTTGCCAAGGAGTTCGAGCATATCCTCGTGATCACCGAAGGGGTGTATCCCTTCGGCCACTTCGTAATGGATTGCCAGGTGCCGCTCATGGTGGATGTTTTCCAGTACCTGGATCAGGTCGGGAAGATCGGTCGCGGGATCGAAACGTCGGCTGGGGATTCCCGTTCCTGCCATCCGGGCCCGTTTCAGCTCCCGCTGCATCAGCTCGCAGATGCGCCTCACCTGGGTCTTGGCCTGTTCCAGACGGGGGGAGTCAGGGCAGTTTTTTTGCTCGTCGAAGAATTGTTGCAACAGGTTCAAGGGGCCTTTGATGGCGTGAGCGAGATTGCCCAGGGCATTGCGGGAACGCTCCAGGCGCTGGGAGAGCAGTTGCAACAGATGGTTGAGTTCCCGTACCAGGGGAAGGATCTCCACGGGGACATCTTCGGAGAGCCGTTCCACCTCCCCCTGAGCCAGACGTTGTATGTCGTTGCGCACCGGCTCCAGGCGCCGGAACAGGCGGCGCACCACGAACCGCTGGACCACCAGCAGCAGGATGACCCCCAACAGGGCGAGCAGGGCGAAGTTGCGCGTGAAGCGGTCCCGCTCGATCTCGATGGGGGTGAGATCCTCGCTCACCGCGAGGGTGAATTCGGTGCCATGCTTGCGGAACCCCTGAACCAGGACCAGCAGCTGCTGCTCTGCGGGGCCGGGAAGGTGCAACCGTTTCCTCTCGCCCGGGGCGAGATCCGGGACCGAGAGGAGGTGATCCCAGAGTGAGCGGGAAGTGATCTCGCGTCCGTCGCGGAAACGGATGAGATAGTAGTGCCCGGAGAAGGGCTGGTTGAAGATGGGGTCAACCTGTTGCCCCAGCAGTTGTTCCGGATTGGTGGAGATCATTCGAAGCAGGCTTTCGGCATCGTGTTCCAGCCGGGAAACGATGAAATCCTCGGTGAGATGACGCAAGGATTGATAACCCGCCAGCCAGAAGAGCCCCATCAGCAGCAACAGGCTCAGGACCAATCCCAGTTGCAGGCTGCGCTCGAGGGAGTTCACGGTTCGTCTGCTATGAAAATGTAGCCCTGGCCCCGCCGGGTGGCGATGCGCTCCTTGCCCAGCTTGTCTCTCAGACGGCTGACATAGACCTCGATGAGGTTGCTGTCGCGGTCGAAATCCTGTTCATAGATGTGCTCGATCAGGCGGGTCTTGGAGAGCGGCTTGTTGGGGTTGAGCATGAAGTAACGGAGCAGGCGGAACTCCGTTCCGGTCAGCTCCACGGTGCGGCCGTCCGGGAGACGGACCTGCTGCTGTTCCTCGTCCAGCACCACGCCTCCGCCGCGCAGCAGTTGCCCGGGGACGGCATGGTGACGCCGGATGAGGGCGTGGATGCGGGCGATGAGCTCCTCCATGTGGAACGGTTTGCCCAGATAGTCGTCGGCACCCGCCTTGAAACCGTCCACCCGTTCGTGCCAGGCATCCCGCGCGGTGAGGATGATGACCGGAACCCGGTTCCCCCGCTGGCGCCAGTGCTTCAGCACCTCGATCCCGGGGCGCTCCGGCAGCCCGAGATCCAGGACCACGATGTCATAGGGCTCCTCGTCGCCCAGGAACTCGGCGTCGATGCCGTTGTCCGCCAGATCCACGGCGAATCCCTCCTGAGCCAGTCTCTTCTTCAGGGAGTCGGCCAGTGGTTTGTCGTCTTCCACCAGCAACAGGCGCATCGGTCAATCCTCGATCTCGGTCTTGATGAGCTCCCCCGTGGTCGCGTCGAATTCCAGCTCGATGACGATGCCGTTGTCGTTCAGCACCTCGATCTCGTAGAGATAGCGGTCCCGTTCATGCTCCAGCTCTACCTCCACCACTCGTCCCTGTACCTTCTCGAGGATGGTCTGCAGCGGCAGGATCACGCCCTTCTCCATCAAGCGGCGTGCCTCCAGGTAATCGATCTCGTCCTCCTTGTCCGCCATCGCCGGCGCGGGGAGGGCCGTGATGGCGAGCAACAACAGGAGTATGGCAGGTTTGTACGGGAGTTTCATCGTCTCGTTCGGCTACAGGTGGCCTCCCGCCAGCAGGGGGGTCAGCCAGTAGTGGATTCCGCAATTACGGAAATCCCGTTTCAATGCTTCGACGAGCGCAAGCGCCTGAGGTTCGGGGAGATGGGTCTGAAACAGGATCTTGCGTTGTCTTCCCGCCACCTGTTCGGCCAGGCTCATGGAGTGGACCGAGCTGCCGTGGCCGCTCACTGGAAAGCTGGTGAAGCCGGTGACCTCCCCGCGGGCCAGCAGCCAGTCCACCAGACTGTCCTCGACGGAGGGGGAGACGACGATGGAGAGCAGGATCTGGGATGCACTCATATCACGCAACCTTGACGCCAAACCGGCGATAGAGGATGGGTAGTATAACCAGGGTCAGCAGGGTGGAACTGGCCAACCCGCCGATCACCACGATGGCCAGCGGGCGCTGGATCTCGGAACCGGGTCCGCTGGCGAACAGCAGGGGAATCAGGCCGAAGGCGGCGATGCTGGCGGTCATCATCACCGGCCGCAGCCGCCGTCTCGCCCCTTCCACCACCACTTTGCCCACCGGCTGGCCGAGGGCCACGAGCTGGTTGAAGTAGGTGACCATCACCACCCCGTTCAGCACGGCGATGCCCAGCAGGGCGATGAAACCCACCGAGGCGGGCACCGACAGGTACTCCCCGGTCAGCCAGAGGGCCACCACGCCACCGATCATGGCGAAGGGGATGTTGCTCAGCACCAGCACCGCCTGGCGTACCGAGCGGAAGGTGGAGAACAGGATCAGGAAGATCAGCCCCAACGCCACGGGAATCACGATGGCGAGCCGTTGCGCCGCCCGCTGCTGGTTCTCGAACTGTCCGCCCCATTCGATGTAGTAGCCGGTGGGGAGGGTGTACTGCTCCGCCACCCGCTGCTTGGCTTCATCCACGAACCCCACCAGGTCACGCCCGGAGACGTTGGCGATCACCACGGCCATGCGGTGGCCCTTCTCCCGGTTGGCCGAAACCGGCCCTTCGGTGCGCTCCAGCCGCACGATGTCGGCGAGCTGCACCCGCCGTCCGTCGGGCAGGACGATGGACTGGCCGGCGAAGTCGGCCGGTGAGTCGCGCAGGCTGGCCGGCCCCTTGAGCACCAGCGGGATGCGCCGTCCCCCCTCGTAGACGGTGCCGAGGCGCAGGCCCTCCACCTGGGCGCGCAGGGCGTCCTCCAGCGTGTTCACGTCCAGCCCCATGCGGCCGGCGGCGAGGCGATCCACCACCAGCCGCAGATACTGGGCGCCTTCGTTTCTGGGGGAGTAGACCTCTTCCGCTCCGGGGATCTGCCGTACGATCTCCACGATGGCGTCGGTGGCCCGGTTCAGCTTCTCCTGATCGTCGCCGAACACCTTGATGGCCAGATCGCCGCGCACGCCGGTCAGCATCTCGTCCACCCGCATCTGGATGGGCTGGGTGAAATTGAAGGCCACGCCGGGGAAGTCGGCGATCACCTCGCGAATGGCATCGGCCAGTGCCTCCTTGTCCGGGACCGTCCACTCCTCACGGGGCTTGAGGATCAGGAAGCTGTCGGTCTCGTTCAGCCCCATGGGGTCCAGCCCCAGCTCGTCGCTGCCGGTACGGGAGACCACCCCGACCACCTCGGGCACCCGCTCCATCAGCGTCCGCTGGAACTGCATGTCGATGTGGATCGACTGCTCCAGGTTGATGGAGGGGAGTTTCTCCAGCTGCACGATCATGTCACCCTCGTCCATGGTGGGCATGAAGGTCTTGCCGATCAGGGTGTAGAGACCGGCGGCGGCCACCATCGCCCCCAGGGCGACGGCGAGGACCACGCGACTGTGGCCCAGTGACCAGTTCAGGGCCGGCATGTAGATGGCTTCCAGCTTGCGTACCAGCCATGGCTCCCGATGGGAGACCTTGCCCAGCAGGTAGGAGGCCAGTACCGGCACGACGCTGAGGGAGAGCAGCAGCGAACCGGAGAGGGCGAAGACGATGGTCAGCGCCACCGGGGTGAACAGCTTGCCCTCCAGTCCCTGGAGGGTGAGTAGCGGCAGGAAGACGATGATGATGATCAGGATGCCGGAGGTCATCGGTGTCGCCACTTCGCGCACCGCCCGGTAGATGAGATGCAGGCGCGGCAGCCGCTCCTTCCCCTTTTGCCGGGCCAGGTGGCTGACGATGTTCTCCACCACCACCACGGCGGCATCCACCAGCATCCCGATGGCAATGGCCAGTCCGCCCAGGGACATGAGATTGGCCGACATGTCGAACAGGTACATCAGGATGAAGGTGACCGTGGCGGCCAGCGGCAGCACCAGTGCCACGGTGAGCGCCGCCCGCCCGTTGCCCAGGAAGAGCAGCAGGAGGATGAGCACCAGCACGATCGCCTCGCCCAGTGCCTTGGTGACCGTGCCCACCGCCCGCTCCACCAGCCGGCCACGGTCGTAGAACACCTTGACCTCCACCCCTTCCGGCAGGCTGGGACGCAGTTCGTCGAGCTTGGCGTGGATGCCGGCCACCACCTCCCGGGCGTTGGCGCCCCGCAGGCCAAGGACCAGTCCCTGGACCACCTCGCCCACGCCGTCATGGGTGACGGCGCCGTAACGGGTCAGCGAGCCGATGCGGATGTCGGCCACGTCGCGCACCCGCACCGGTTCCGTGGGGTCCGGGCGCACCACGATGGCGGCCACGTCCTCCAGCGTCCGGATGGCCCCCTCGGTCCTCACCAGCAGCACCTCCTCGCCGTCGCTCAGCCGCCCGGCGCCGTCGTTGCGATTGTTCTCCTGCAGCGCCCGTTGCAGCATCTCGAGGCTGATGCCGCGGGCGATCATCCGGGCGCTGTCGGGCACCACCTCGAAGGTGCGCACCAGACCGCCCAGGGCGTTGACATCGGCCACGCCGGGAACGGTGCGCAGGGCGGGGCGGATCACCCAGTCCAGCAGATCCCGGTGTTCCGTCAGGGAGAGGCCGCCACCCTCCACCGTGAACATGAACATCTCACCCAGCGGGGTGGTCATCGGCGCCATTCCGCCGGTGACATCCGGCGGCAGATCCTCCCAGACCCCGCTCAGCCGTTCCGCCACCTGTTGACGGGCCCAGTAGATGTCGGTCCCTTCGGCGAAATCCACCGTGATGTCGGTGAGGGCATACTTCGCGACCGAGCGCAGCATCTCCAGGTGGGGGATGCCCAGCAGTTCCACCTCCACCGGCGCTGTGATGCGGGCCTCCACCTCCTCCGGGGTCATGCCCGGCGCCTTGATGACGATCTTCACCTGGGTGGTGGAGACGTCGGGAAAGGCGTCGATGGGGGTATTCTGGAAGGCATACCATCCGCCGCCGCCGAGCAGGACGATCACCAGCAGCATCAGCAGCCGCTGGGTGAGGGAGAACTGGATCAGTCGGGCCAGCACTACTCGCCTCCCTCCAGCCAGACCGCCTTCAGCGCCACGGTGCCGGCGACCGCGATACGGTCATCGGGGGCGAATCCCGCCTTCACCACCACGGCGTCCCGCTCCTCGGCGACGATGGATACCGGCACCGGCTCGAATCCGGTCGGCCGCTCGACGAACACCCACAGGGCATCGCCGTGGCGGATCAGGGCGCTGCGCGGGATGCGGAAACTGCGTTCACCACTGGCCCGGGCCAGCTCCACCTGAACGAACTGGCCTGGATGGAGAAGCTCCGCCCCCTCGGTGACCTCGGCACGTACCAGCACCCCCTGATCGGCGCCGTGGACCATCCGCCCGACGGTGATCACCTTGCCCACCAACCGGGGATCGCGAACCCTCACCGGCGAACCCACCCGGGTGTTTCCCAGCTCCTTCAACGGTACCTGGATCTCCAGCCACAGCGGAACGAGCTTGCCGATGCGATAGATGGGATCGAGGGGATCCAGCCGCTGTCCCGGCGTGGCCAGCTGCTCCAGCACCACGCCGTCGAGGGGGGAGCGGATGGTGAGTGAGCCCGACAGGCGCCGCCGTTCCGCCAGTCTGCGCAGTGCGCGTTCATCCATTCCGGCCAGCGCCAGCGCCTGGCGGGACTGTTCCACCTCGGTCTTTGCCTGCCGGTAGCGGGCCAGCGATTCGAGGTAGCGGCGCTGTGCGATGATGCCCTCCTTGTAAAGCTGTTCATCC
This sequence comes from uncultured Chromatiales bacterium, assembly GCA_964557025.1. Lineage (GTDB taxonomy): Bacteria > Pseudomonadota > Gammaproteobacteria > Thiohalospirales > Thiohalospiraceae > DRMK01. The sequence goes on from CAZKYF010000037.1 coordinate 9,918, forward strand.
CGCTGCCAGTCCGCCCTGGCCAGGTCCAGACGGCTCAGTGCGGTGAGGTAGTCCCGCTGCTGTCCCAGCAGCTGGGGGCTCTGGATGACCGCCAGCGGCTGTCCTTTCTTCACCTTCTCGCCCTCGGCCACCAGCAGGGTCTCCAGCAGGCCGCTCTGCGGTGCGGTGACCACGCGCAGCTGGGCGTTGGGTACCACCACCCGTGCGGGATAGGGGATGCTCCATGATTGGGCAGTGGGTTCCACCGGTGCCACACGTATGCCCAGCGCTTCCCGCTGGACCGGAGAGACGGGGACCACCCTTTCGGCGGCCAGCGAAGCGCTCATCCCTCCCAGGATCAACAGGAGGGGGAACAGGACATGGATCGGTTTCATTCGGGTATCACTCCAACAGCAAGGTTGTATCGGGCCGCGGCGCGCTGGCTCTGGATACGGGCACGCTCCAGCTCCCGGGCGGCATCGATGGCCTGTTCCCGGGCCTGCAGCAACAGATAGAGATCGGTCTCCCCGAGCTCGAATGCCCGTTGGCTCATGGCCATCCGTTTTTCGGCCAGCTCACTGCGCCGTTCCGCCAGCGCCAGGGCCTCCCGGGCCCGTTCCAGCTCCTGGAGGGCCTGCTGTCGCTTCAGATTCAGTTCCCGCCGGGTCTGGGCCAGATGGGCCTCCGCCCGGGCCCTCTCCTCTCTCGCTTCGGCCAGCGCCGGGGCATTTTGAGTGGAGCTGCCGAAAGCGACCGTGATCTCGGCTCCGACGGAGTCTGTGTAGGGTTCGTCGATCGTCCCCCGATCCCGCTTGAGATAGAGGGACAGTTCGGGGTTTTCACGCCGCCGGATGCGGGCTTCCCGCTCCCGGGCGAGGGCGCGGGTGACGGCGAGGGTGGCAAGCCAGAGAACCGGGTGCTGTTCATCCACGTGGTCGATGGGGGTCGGCTCGATGGTGAACGGGGCGGGGAGGGGCGCATCGCCCGTGAAGCTGGCCCAGGCCGCCTGTTCGTTGCGGACGAGGGTGCGGGCATCCTGTACCATCGCTTCCCGCTTCAGGGTCTCCTGCCGGGCCATCAGCAGTTCGCTGCGGGCCAGCTCGCCCGCCTTCACCCGTCGGGCCACGCTTTTCTCCAGCGCCAGGGCGGACTCCAGGTGCTGCTGGTCCAGCGAAAGCTCGCTCTGCGCCAGTTGCAGCGCCCAAAGGCGTTCCAGGATGCCGCCGGCGACCCGCCAGCGGAGCAGCCGGTCCAGGACCTCGCCTTCCACCAGCAGGGCGTCGGCTAGCTGGCGGCGCACCCGGCGCTGGCCCGGGAGCCACAACGGCAGGGTGACGCCGGCCTCCATCTCGCGATAGCCGTTGTCGTCGTTGAGCTCGTCACTCCACCAGGAGAGGCCCAGCGCCGGATCGCCTCCCAGCCAGGAACCGGCCTGTCTTCGGTAACCCTCGCCCACCTCCAGGCGAGCGGTGGCGAGGGAATGGTCCGGATGCCGGCGTACGGTGGTGTCGATCACCTCGGCCAGGGTGGGCGCGGCGGTGGCAGGCGAGCCCATGCCCACGAGGCCGAAAATCAGCAGACAGCAGACGGTTCGTTTCAAGGTCGCTCCTTTCGTTTCGCTGTTGAACGGTATCCGGTGAATGGCCGTTCGATGGCCAGTCTGGGGGGCAGGATAAAGAGTCAACCTGAACCAAAGCTGAACGGCGGGCGGGGTGTCATGCCCGATCTCGTCCGGCTGCCCAGCGCCGCAGCCTCTCCTGCATCCGCCGGACGTGACCCCCCGCCCAGTAGGTACGTCCGCAGCCGGGACAGCGAAACAGCGGCTGGTCCCGCACGTCGGGAGGGGCGGAGGATTCGTCACCGTCCGGCAGGGGCTCCAGGGGGAGGTTGCAGAGCAGGCAGCGTGAGAAGGGGCGGTACTGCCAGTCGATGCCCAGTTTGCGGGTGAGTTCCCGGGCGCAGGCCTCCAGCCCGTTGCATTCCAGCAGGCAGAGGGTGCCGTCTGCACCGCGGTGCTCCTGCAGCTTGCGGTCGCGGGTGATCAGGATCCGTCCCGAATGGCGTGCACGGGCGAGGAGCCGGCGATCGCTTTCCCCCGCTTCCGCCTGTTCCGCATCGTAACCGGCGGCGCGCAACCAGCGGCAGAGCCCCTTGAGCATCTCGTCGCAAAGCAGCTTTTTGGTCGCCATCGGTGGATGATACCCCGAACATCCCGTAGGATCACCGCATGTTTTTGCACGTTCTCCCGTTTTTGCCATGAATGTCATCTTTCTCGCCATCGTCTTCATTGCCTTTGCCACTGCGGCCTGGCAGCAGCTTTTCCAGACCCTGGAGGAGGCGGGCTCCCCAATGGATGCCCTTTCCAAGGCGATGGTGGAGTCGGCCGCCGGTTCGGTGGAGCTGGCGCTGGGTCTGATAGGGGTGATGGCGCTCTTCCTCGGTCTGATGAAGGTGGCGGAGGAGGGTGGCCTGCTCACCATCCTGGCCCGGCTGATCAGGCCGCTAATGGTGCGGCTGTTTCCGGATGTGCCTGCCAACCATCCCGCCATGGGGGCGATGATCCTCAACATCTCCGCCAACGCGCTGGGGCTCGGCAACGCCGCCACGCCGTTCGGGATCCGTGCCATGCAGGAGTTGAACCGGCTCAATCCGCGACCGGGGACCGCCACCGACTCCATGGTGCTGTTTCTTGCCATCAATACCTCCAGCGTCACCTTGCTGCCCACGGGGGTGATCGCCTTGCGGGCGGCCGCCGGTTCGTCCGATCCCGCCGGAATCCTGCCCACCACGCTCTTCGCCACCCTCTGTTCCACCCTGGTGGCCATCAGTGCGGCGCTCTTTTTCCGGCGTTTCTTTCCGCTCGGCAAGGGGGTGGAGGAGGGGGCGCCTCCGCCGGAGCCGGAGGAGAGGGGGGAGGCGCTTCCGGAGGCGGCCGATGCCGCCTATCCGCTCTGGGTCTCACTGCTGGCCCTGGCAGGACTGCTGGCACTGGTACCGCTGAGCATCCTCTATGGCAAGGTCATCGCCCCCTGGATCCTGCCCGGCCTGATGGTCGCTTTCCTGGGATTCGGTTATTTGCGCGGGGTGGCGGTCTACGAGGCGTTCGTGGAGGGGGCGAAGGAGGGGTTCCAGGTGGCGATCCGTATCATCCCCTATCTGGTGGCCATCCTGGTCGCGGTGGGGATGTTCCGTGCCAGTGGCGCGATGGACCTCCTGGTGGGCGCCATTGGCACCTGGACCGCCGCGCTGGGTCTGCCGGCGGAGGCATTGCCCATGGCGCTGTTGCGTCCCCTGTCGGGTTCCGGGGCCTACGGGGTGATGGCTTCCATCATCAACGATCCCGCCATCGGCCCGGACAGCTACACCGGCTATCTGGTTTCCACCCTGCAGGGTTCCACCGAGACCACCTTCTATGTCCTGGCGGTCTACTTCGGCGCCGTGCAGGTACGCCGTATCCGCCATGCGCTGGTGGCGGCGTTGAGTGCCGACGTGGCAGGCGTGATTGCGGCGGTGGCGGCCTGTCTCTACCTGTTCGGGTGACGGTTCGTTTGCGGGTTCGAGGGTGCTCCGCGGGGTGGGCCGTTCATCGGTCACAGCGGGATGATGTGTGATGTATGTGTCGGCCGGTCGCCGTCAGAGTGTCTCGAGGAGTACCGTGCTCCCGATCAGCAGGGTGGCGATCCCGATGGCGGCCTGGAGGGAGGTGTGCAAGCGGGTGAGTCCCCCGGCGGAGTAGCGCAGCGGCAGCGCGATGACCAGTGAGAGGGCTACCATGCCGGCGATGGAGCCGATGCCGAACAGGGCGATGTAGAGCATTCCGGTCAGGGGTGAGCGGACCGTTTGCAGGGTGAGCAGGATCAGGGCCGCCGAGCCGGCCATGCCGTGCATGGTGCCGACGAACAGAGCTCGCAGGGGGAGGCGGGCACGGCTCCCGTGGTGGTGCTGGTGTACCTCGGGATGTCCCGTTTCCCCGGCGTGTGAATGGGCGTGGAAGTGCAACGTGCCGTCGGCGTGGCGGTGCAGGTGGAAATGGATGCGTTCGCGGGCCAGCCGCCCGAGGACATCGATGCCAAGGATCACCAGCATGACGCCCACCAGGCACTCCAGCAACCGGGCCACGGTCTCGGGGATCACACTGTCCAGCAGCAGGACGACGGAGCCGAACAGGAACAGGGTGAGGGTGTGTCCGATCCCCCAGGCCGCTCCCTGCCGGAGGGTGTCGGCGATGGAGTGGCTGCGGGTGGCCAGGGAGGCCACGGCGGCGATGTGATCGCTCTCCAGCGCATGGCGCATACCGATCACGAAGCCCAGGGAGAGCAGGCCGAGGTTCATGTTGCTGCTTCCCCTTCCGCCACCGTTTCAGAGGCGAGACAGGCCAGCTCCTCCAGCAGATCCGGGAGGCGCCGGCGGGTGTCCTCCAGATCCTCCGGGGCGGCGCAGACCACGGCCGGGATGTCGGTGACCTCCAGGGTATCGAGGATCAGCCGCCCCATGGCGTTGGTGTAGCGGACCCACCAGATGCCGGCGCAGGCGGTGCTGATCACCCGGCAGTCGCCGTAGCCGCGGGAGAGGGTCTCCACCGGTCCGCGGCCCAGCCGCCGCTCGAGAAAGGCGAGATCGGCGGGGGACAGGGGCAGCAGGGTCAGATTGATGGCGTGGGCCGGGCGGCCCGGTTTCCAGCGTGCCAGGTGGTCGGCCAGTTCCGTGAGGATGGCGCGGGCCTGGGTCACGCCCTCCGGCGCAGTGGTGTCGCCGCGCAACGCTTCGGCGGTGACCGGCGCGGGCGGACGCCGCACCCCCTGGGGAAGCTCGCCCACCTCGACCCGGTCCCGCCGCAGCCGTCCCTGATGGTCCCGTTCCTGGCGGCGCCAGATGCCGGGCAATACCGACTCCTGGATGCGGATCGGCCCTTCGTCACTGTGCAGTTTGAGGCATACCTCGCCCTCTCCCAGCAGCTGATCCACGGTATGGCGTTCCCGGGCACCGAAACGGGTGATGTCGGCGGTTCGGGGGGCGTCACCGGGCCGGTGGGTTTCCACCGCCCGTTGCAGCCAGCCGGTGAACGCCTCCAGGCTCTCCGGCCGGGTGGGGTCACCGGGCAGGGGCATGGGGAGACCTCCCTTCCGGTACCGGCCCGGTCCGCTCCTCCGGGGAGAGGGGGGTTGCGCGCGGTGAGAAGTGTACTCCCCACTCCCGCAGTATCGAGCAGGCGGCGGCAATCGCCTCCGGGATGCGTCGCCGCACGGACTCCCGCAGATCGCCGCCGTAGTCGTCCAGCCGTTCCGGCTGGACGCCGACCAGGGCCAGTCGCTGCGGCCGGTCACCCAACAGTCGTGCCGCCGCCAGTACCTCCTGAAAGCCGGTCTGGTGCATGCTGATCTTTTTCGCGCCCATGTAGCGCGGTACGTCGTCGTCCCGGACCACCCGCAGTGTGCCGGGGAGGAGCCCGAAATCGATGGCATCGAAGATCAGCAGCCGGGAGGCGCCGCTCACCCAGGGGAGCAGGAACATCCCCTGGGTGCCACCGTCCATCAGCCGGGTGTCGTCGGGAAAACGGTAGCGGGCGTTCATCGCCTCGATACAGCGGATGCCGAATCCCTCGTCGGCCCAGAGCAGGTTGCCGATACCGAGGATCAGGGTCGCCGTCCGTTCCGCGTTGTGCATCGGATCGCCGTTCACTCCCGGAACATCCGCCAGCCGCTGATCATGGCGCTGACGCTGCTGCTCTTGCCGAAGATGTCGGCGCGCACCACCATGTAGATGTGGATGATGGCGAAGGTGAGCATGATCCACATCCCCATCTCGTGCCAGTTCTGGGTGGCCTCGCCGCCGCCGAGGCAGGGGAGGATCCAGCCGAAGCCGACGTCGGCCCAGCTCCCCGGCCCCAGCCCTTCGCCGTAGAGGGCGAAGCCGGTGGCGATCATGAACAGGGTCATCAGGGTGTTGAGGAAGAGCATGGCCGCCTGTGCCAGCGGGTTGTGGCCGAGGATGCGCGGCTGGCTGCGGGTGAGGAACAGGTAGTAGGCCAGCTCGTGGAACAGCCCCTTCCACCAGTCGGCGCGCCAGAAGGGGAGATAGAAGATCTCCCGTGCGTAGCGGTTGCCCACCAGCGCCCAGTAGATGCGTACCGCGAAGCCCACGGCGAAGAACCAGGCGGCGATGAAGTGGATCAGGCGGAGGTTGCCCATCAAAAAGTGATCGCTGGCCTCGCCGGCCAGGGAGGGGAGCGGGTGGGCGATCAGGTAGCCGGTCACCGCCAGTGCCAGGAAGCTGAAGGTATGCACCCAGTGCCACAGGCGCACCGGCGCCTCGAACACATAGACCGCCCGGGGAGGAGCGGTGTGGATTGCGCTTCGTGTCGTCATTTCAGCGTACCTTCACGGTTGCCAGTTCCTGCCCGTCCGCCGCCATCACGTGGGTGGAGCAGGCCAGGCAGGGGTCGAAGCTGTGGATGGTGCGCAGGATCTCCAGCGGCTGTTCGGGGTCCACCATCGGGGTGCCCAGCAGGGCCGCTTCGTAGGGGCCGATCTTTCCGGCCGGATCCCGGGGCGAGGCGTTCCAGGTGGTGGGGACCACCGCCTGGTAGTTCTCGATGCGTCCGTTGCGGATCCGTACCCAGTGGCCGAGGGCGCCGCGGGGCGCCTCCACGTGGCCCACCCCTTTCGCCTCCAGTGGCCAGCTCTCCGGTTCCCACTTCTCCATGTTGGCGGTGGCGGTGTCGCCCGCCTTGAGATTGGCCAGCAGGGCGTCGAACACCCGGCGCATCTTGTGGGCGGCCCAGGAGCACTCCAGCCCCCTGGCCGCCGTACGCCCCAGCGTGGAGAAGAGCGCCTCCAGCGGCAGGCCGAGATCGTGCAGCAGGCCGTCCACCTGCGCCTTGATCTCCTCCTCGCCGCGGGCATAGGCCACCACGTAGCGGGCCAGCGGTCCCACCTCCATGGGGTGTCCGCGCCAGCGTGGCGCCTTGATGAAGGAGTATTTGGCATTCTCGTCCAGCTGCTCGATGTTGGTCCGGGTGCCCTTGGCGTTGGGTCCCAGCTCGAAATGGGGTTCGGTGATCCCCTCCCACGGATGCAGCCCCTTGCTCTCGTCCGGATAGCGGTACCAGGAGTGGGTGACGAACTCCTGGATCTGCTCCGGGTCGCGCAGGTCCACCTCGTGCACCTGCGACAGATCGCCGTCGATGATGGCGCCGCCGGGCATCAGCATGTTCTCCTGCGACCCGTCGTTGGCCACCCAGGGGTACTCCCCGTAGGAGAGCATGTTGCGGCCGGCCAGACCGCCCCCGATCCGGGCCCATTCCTTGTAGAAGGAGGCGATCGCCTTGAGGTCCGGGAGGTAGACCTGATCCACGAAGGCGATGGCCCGGTCGATGATGGAGGAGACCAGGTTGAGCCACTCCATGTTGATGCCGCCGTCCCCGTCCAGGGTGAAGGTGCAGGGCATCCCGCCCACGATCCAGTTGGGGTGCGGATTGCGGCCGCCGAAGATGGTGTGGATCTTGACGATCTCCTTCTGGAACTCCAGCGCCTCCAGGTAGTGGGCCACCGCCATCAGGTTGGCCTCGGGCGGCAGTTTGTAGGCGGGGCTGCCCCAGTAGGCGTTGGCGAACGGTCCCAGCTGCCCCGATTCCACGAACCGCTTCAGGCGGTTCTTCACGTCGCGGAAGTAGCCCGGCGAGGATTTGGGCCAGCTGGAGATGCTGCGCTGCAGTGCGGCGGTGGCCCTGGGGTCGGCCTCCAGGGCGCTGACCACATCCACCCAGTCCAGGGCGTGCAGGTGGTAGAAGTGGACCAGGTGGTCCTGGGTCTGCTGCGCCAGCATCATCAGGTTACGGATGTGGTTGGCGTTGGCTGGGATGGCGATGCCGAGCGCATCCTCCACCGCACGCACCGAGGTCAGGGCGTGCACGCCGGTGCAGACGCCGCAGATGCGCTGGGTGAAGGCCCAGGCATCGCGCGGGTCCCGCCCTTTCAGGATGATCTCGATACCGCGCCACATGTTGCCGGTGGAGACCGCGTTGCGGATGACGTTCTCCCCATCCACGTTCACCTCGATGCGCAGGTGCCCCTCGATGCGGCAGATGGGATCCACCACCACCCGTTTGCCGCTGGTATCCAGCTGGTCGGCGGTGATTGCCTCACTCATCGCGATCTCCTCCCTTGTCTCCCTTTCTCACCAGCCGGCTGACCGCCGAGACCGCCGCGTGGGCCGCCACACCCGCCGCCGCTGCACCGGCGATCACCTTGCCCACCTGGTCGGCGGTCACCTCCACCCCGCCCGGCACGTTGAGATGGGTCACCGGGCTGTAGAAAGAGCCCCGATCCCAGAAGTCCTCCTCGGCGCACCCCAGGCAGCCGTGCCCCGATTTCACCGGCCAGGAGAGGCCGCCGTTCCACTCCATGGTGGAGCAGGCGTTGTGGGTGGTGGGACCCTTGCAACCCATCTTGTAGAGGCAGTAGCCCTTGCGTGCCCCCTCGTCGTCGAACCGCTCCACGAACTGGCCGGCGTCGAAATGGGCCCGCCGGTAGCATTTGTCGTGCAGCCGCCGGCCGTAGAACATCTTCGGCCGCCCCTGCCGATCCAGCTCCGGCAGCCGGTCGAAGGTGAGCATGTAGGTGATCACTCCGGTCATCACCTCGGCGATGGGCGGGCAGCCCGGCACCTTGATCACCGGCTTGTCGGTGACCACCTTGTGGATCGGCGTGGCCCGGGTGGGGTTGGGTTTCGCCGCCTGCACGCAGCCCCAGGAGGCGCAGGTGCCCCAGGCGATCACCGCCTTGCTGTGGCTGGCCATGCGGCGCAGCTTCTCCACGAACGGTTTGCCCGCCTGGATGCAGAACATCCCTTCCTCGTTGAGCGGCGGGTTGCCCTCGCAGGCGAGGATGTAGTTGCCGTCATGCTTGGCGATGGTCTGCTCCAGGATCGCCTCCGCCTGATGACCGGCGGCGGCCATCAGGGTGTCGTCGTAGTCGAGGGAGATCATGGAGAGGATCACGTCGGCGGCCAGTGGATGGCCCGAGCGGATGAACGACTCCGTACAGCAGGTGCACTCCAGTCCGTGCAGCCAGATCACCGGCAGCCGCGGCTTGGTCTCCAAGGCGTGGGCGATGGTGCCGGCGAATTCCGGTGCCAGCCCCAGTGATGCCGCGGTGAGACTGCAGAACTTGAGAAACCTGCGCCGGGTGATCCCCTGTCGCCGGAGGATCTCGTAGAGGGTCGGTTCGGTAGCCATGGTCACGCTCTCCTGTGAGGGACACACTCCATTGGTGGCGGGTACGGGGAGGAAAGCGGCGGAAGCGTTTTCCTGCCCCCGTGATCAAGTATAGTAGAGAGAAGATCGGGTGAATCCGTATACAAGGTTGCTGATTGACCCAGATCAACCCGCGTGGAGTTCGTACGGGAGCCGATGGTGCAGTATCACGAATCGAAGCGGTTTTTCTGTTCCTGCGAGCGGATCTTTTCCGTGGTGGCGGACATCGAACGCTATCCCGAATTTCTCCCCGGCTGGTCGCAGGCCAGAATCCTGCGGTGCGGGGAGGCGTGGCTGGAGGTGGAACAGCAGCTGCAGCTCGCTCTATTTCGCATCCGCTTCCGTTCCAGGGCCCGGCTCGTGCCGTGCCGACGGATCGTGATCACCGGCGAGGAGGCGCCTTTCGGCGCCATCTCCATCGAGTGGGAATTCGCGCCCCGTGCCGGGGGAAGCCATTGCGATGTCTCCCTGAGGATCGAACTGGCGCTGCGCCCCGGTCCGTTGAAACCGCCGCTGCAACGCTTTTTGCGGCATGCCGGCGGCGCGTTGTTGCAGCGATTCGAGGAACGCGTCCGGGAACTCTCCGGCACGGCGGACCCGTCGTGAGCCTCCCGTTCCGCGGTGACCGCCCCGGCATCGCCCGTCTGCTGCTATAGTTACCCCAGGCGGTGACCGACACCTTCGCCGTTGGGACAAGAGGGATTTGAATACCGACCATGGAGCCTGTCGTGGAAAACGTCGAACCGACTGCAGAACGATTCCCCCATCTCACCGCAGCCTACGTTGCGGCCACCCGGCCCCCTTTCATACTGGCCTCCGTGGTGCCCATCCTCCTCGGGCTGAGCTTCGCGTTCTACCGGGGCTACCCGCTCGACGGGCTGACCGCCTCGCTCACCCTGCTGGCCGGGATCCTGCTGCATGCCGCGGTGAATGTCCTCAACGACTACTACGACGCACTCAACGGCACCGACGAGCGGAACACGGAACGCATCTACCCCTTCACCGGCGGCAGCCGGTTCATCCAGAACGGCATCCTCACCCCGTCGCAGATGCGGAACCTCGGGTTCGGGCTGGTAGTGGCCGTGACGGTCATCGGCGCCTACCTGATGGCGCAGAGCGGTGCCGGGCTGTTCTGGCTGGGTCTGGGCGGCCTGCTGCTGGGATGGGGATACTCGGCTCCCCCGCTGCGGCTGAACAGCCGGGGGCTGGGAGAGCTCGCCGTGCTCGCCGGTTTCGGACTGCTGCCCTCGGGGGCCTTCTTCGTCCAGACCGGCCAGTTTTCCTGGCTGTTGCTCCTGGTGGCCCTGCCTTCGGCACTGCTGACCACCAACCTGCTCTACATCAACCAGTTTCCCGACCGCAAGGCGGACATCGAGGCAGGAAAGCTGCACTGGGTGGCGCGGCTCCCGCCCGCCACCGCCGCCTGGGGCTACCCTTTGATAGCGCTGCTGGCCTGGGGGATCTTCGGCCTGTCGATCGTTTCCGGTGTCCTGCCGTGGCCGGCCCTGGTTGCGGCCCTTCCCGCACCGCTCAGCCTCCGGGCCGCCGGGATCCTGATCCGTCATGCGGAGCAGTCCGGGGCGCTGGCCCCGGCCATCCGGATGACCATCCTCGCCATGCTGGGGCACGGGGCGCTGCTCTCCATGGTGTTCGTGTTGAACCGCCTCTTTCTGCATTGATGGGCGGGACGGACCGTTTCGCAGCGGCTTCATGGGCCTTCATCGGTCGGATTCTCCAGCGTGACCGGAGTCACGAACCCGGGTGGCTTGACCGCGAGGATGGAGCAGTCGAGCCGGTTGAGAATGGTCTCCGCGGTGTTCCCCATGAAGAGGCCAGGAATGCCGGTGCGTGCCACGGTGCCCATCACCACGAGGTCGGCGCCGACAGCGGCGGCGAAATCGGGGATCTCCCTGCGCGGCGATCCCTTCAGCAGATGCACCTGGGGAGCGAGGTACTCCCGGGTCTGTTTGCCCGCCTTGTCCAGGGTTTCGTGGACCAGCCGACGGAGGTTCTGCGCCTGGCGCAGACGGCTCTCCTCTGCATGGCGGAGGATCTTTTCCCGGGGGATGTTCATGAAGGGGTACTGCATGACGGGCTCGCTGAAATCCTCCCAGGCATAGGCGATGTGGAGCTCGGTGAACTCTGACAGGGCGAGGGAGGCGGCCATCTCCAGCACCCGGACATTGAGCTGGTGCCTGGTCCTCAGCTCGCGGGGCGATCCGGTATCGTTCACATCCACCGCCGCCACGATGCAGCGATAGTTTTTCGGTGCGCCGGGTTTGACCAGCCATACCGGACATGGGCATTTGCGCAGCAGATGCATGTCGTCGCTGCCGAATGCCCGATCCAGCAGCCCACCGCTCTCCGCCGCCTTGATCACCAGGTCGTGCCGGTTGCGAAGCACTTCGCGGATGATTTCGAGAAACGGGATACCCGTCAGCACCCGGAGCGTGAGGGGGACCTCTTTCTTCCGGAAGGGCGTCACCCGTTCCGTCAGTCGCCGGTGATGCTCGGTGAGGATGCGTTGCCGCAGATCGGGCGGCCACAGTGCGCGGTCGAGCAGCTTCGCCTCGGAGGGGATCCCGTCGATCACCTCCATCAGGGTGAGACGGGCCTGATGGTTTTCCGTCAGCGTCACCGCTCGTGCGATGGCATCGTCGCCAGCGGGGCCGGGTGTGACGGCGCACAGGATGTTCTGAAACCTTTGCATCGTTCGTATCTCCTTCGTGTGTCCGGTGTCGGAGGGTGGCCGGACGATCAGTCTTTCGGACCGGCACGGCCGGGGTGGCGTGCCTTTCCGGCTGGGCGGTCTTCGGGGCCGAACAGGCTGTCCACCGCCTCCGCGGCCGCGGAGGCATAGGGTATCCAGACCCGGTGAGTGCCGGCCCGTTTCAGTTGTCCGGCGTCGGTGCGGGTGTGGGCTGTCATCGCCACGGCCCCTGCGTAACCGTGGTCGCGCAGGCCGTGCAGCAGGGTGAGGTTGACCGGCAGTTCGCGCAGGCTGCTGAGCACCCAGCGCACCTCTCCGAGGGGGAGCGTGGCGAGAAACTCCGGGTCTTCGGCATCACCATAGCGTACCGTGTGGCCGAGCCGTTGAAGCCGGCGGACCCGATCGGGGTCGAAGTCCACGCCCAGTACCCGGTAACCGCGTTGCTTCAGCTCTTGGGCGATGCCGGCACCGAAGCGTCCCAGACCGAACAGGATGACGTCATATTCACCGTCGCCTGGATTACCGGCTTCCACCTCGCCGCGGCGGATGCGGCGGCGTTCGAACACTCCCAGCCAGGGGGCGAGCCTCTCATAGAGTGGATGGGAATAGAGGATCAGATAGGTGGAGGCGCTGATGGTGATCAGCCCGACCAGGGTGATGAGCCCGAGCGCCTCGGCATCGATGTGGCCCAGGTTCAGTCCCAGCGCCCCCAGGATGAGGGAGAATTCGCTGATCTGGGCCACCGTCAGACCGGCCAGAAAGCCGGTGCGGCGATGGTATCCCATGAGGCCCAGGATGATCATCACGATGAGCGGATTCCCCACCAGTACGAACAGCGAGAGCAGCAGGGCCGGAAGCACTTGTGAGCCGAGCAGGGAGAGGTTCAGTCCCGCACCCAGATCGATGAAGAAGAACAGCAGCAGGAAGTCCCGCAGACTGACCAGGCGGGCGCCGATCACCTCACGGTAGGGGGTGGAGGCAAGGGAGACGCCGGCCAGAAAGGCTCCCACCTCCTTGCTGAAACCGAGGTGATCCCCCACTGCCCCCAGAGCCACGGCCCAGGCGATGGCGAACAGTACCAGCAGCTCCGGCAGGCGGGCGAGCTGGTGCAGCAGCGGTGTCAGCAGGTACCGCATCAATGTGCCGATTAGGGCGATGAACAGGGCGCCCTTGAGCAGCACGGCGACGGCTTCCCGCCCCAGGGTGGCGGCATCGCGAGCCTCGCCCAGTGCCGTCAGGCCGATCATCACCAGCACCACCACGATGTCCTGGACGATGAGAAAGCCGATGGCGATCCGCCCGTGCAGGGTGTCCACCTCCTTTTTGTCGGAAAGCAGCTTGACGATGATGATGGTGCTGGAGAAGGTCAGGGCCACCGCCACGTAGAGCGCGGTCACCGCATCCATCCCCAGCCCGATGGCGATGAAATAGCCCGCTGCCGAGGTGAAGAAGACCTGTCCCAGGCCGGTGGCCAGGGCGACCCGTCCCATGGTGCGGATGATGTGGGGATCCAGTTTCAGCCCCACCACGAACAGCAACAGGGCGATCCCCAGTTTGGCCAGCAGATCCACCTGATCGTTGGCTGACACCCAGCCGAGTACCGAGGGTCCCACCAGGATGCCCACCGCGATGAAGGCGACGATCAACGGTTGCCGCAACCGGATGGCGATGGCGCCGATGGCCGCCGCCATCAGCAGGAGGACCGCCATCTCGGTGAATACGTTACCGAAGACCGGCGGTACCGCGGCGGTACCTTCGGGTCCCGTCATCACCTGGACGGGCAGGGGTTGCAGTATCATGGCCGGGAGCCGGGTGACCTCACACGATCAAAGCATAGACCGGAAGGGGTTCGGCTTCCTCGTTTTTCCGGTCATTCCGTCCCCTGGATCCGCACAATCCATCGTCAGGGCGACCGATTGGGCGGACGGCGAAGGCCTTTGAATGTATCGCCGCCACATCCTGGAACGTGAAGACGGGAGTGATGGGGCAGTTCGTGGCGGTTCGACGTATCCCGGGGATCAGGAAGCTTCGTTCATGAATCGCATCGACAGATCGATGGCCGAGAGATTTTTTGTCAGCTCTCCGACCGAGATGTAGTCCACACCGGTTTCCGCCACCGAGCGAACGGTCTCCAGGGTGACGCCCCCCGAGGCTTCCAGCTCGGCGCGGCCGTTGGTGACGGCCACCGCTTCGCGCAGTGTCTCGTCGTCCATGTTGTCCAGCAGGATGCGATCCACACCGGCGGCCAGTGCCTCGTGGAGTTCGTGCAGGGTCTCCACCTCAACCTCCAGCAGGATGCCGCGGCGGGAGAGGGTGCGTGCCTGGCGTACCGCCTCGCCGATGGAGCCGGCAGCCAGGATGTGGTTCTCCTTGATCAGGATGGCGTCGAACAGGCCGATGCGGTGGTTGTGTCCACCACCACACAGCACGGCGTATTTCTGGGCCAGCCGCAGGCCGGGCAGGGTCTTTCGGGTGTCCAGGATCTTGACATCGGTGCCGGCGACGGCGTCCACGTAATGCCGGGTGAGGGTGGCGGTGCCGGAGAGGGTCTGCAGGAAGTTGAGGGCGGTGCGTTCCACGGTGAGCAGGGAGCGGGCCGGGCCGCTGAGGGTACAGAGATAGTGGCCGGCGTGGAGCCGTTCGCCGTCGGCAGCATGCCAGGTGATGGTCACCGTATCGTCGAACTGGCGGAAAGCCTCCTCCACCCACGCGGTGCCGCACAGGACCGCCGGCTCGCGGCAGACGATCTCCGCCCGGCCGGGCTCCGAAGCGTCGATCAGCCGGGCGGTGAGATCGCCGTCACCGATGTCTTCCTCCAGGGCGTCGCGGACCTGATGACGGATCGTCTTGTCGGTCAGATAGGGGGGGAACATGGGGTCACTCCTTTTCGTGAAGGCGGGAGAAATAGTCGTCGCGTAATCTTTTCACGGTACCGGCCAGCAGGATCAACGCCAGCAGGTTGGGCAGCGCCATCAGCAGGTTGGTGATGTCGGCCACGTTCCACACCAGCTGCAGCGGCACGGCGGCGCCCACCACCACCAGCAGGGTGAAGATGACACGGTAGGGCATCACCGCCCGTTCCCCGAACAGGAATTTCGCCGAGCGGTCACCGTAGTAGGACCAGGCGATGGTGGTGGAGAAGGCGAACAGGGAGAGGCCGATGCCGACCACGGCCGCCCCGCCGTCACCCAGTGTGGTGCTGAATGCGTGGGCGGTGAGGGCGGCACCCACGGCCTCCTCGGGATGATGGAGGTGGCTGCCGGTGACCACGATCACCAGGCCGGTGAGGGTACAGATCACCAGGGTGTCGATGAACGGCTCCATCATCGCCACCAGTCCTTCGCGCACCGGCTCGTTGGTGCGTGCCGGGGCATGTGCCATGGCGGAGGAGCCCAGTCCCGCCTCGTTGGAGAACAGTCCGCGCGCCACGCCCCAGCGGATCGCCTCGCCCACCGCTGCGCCGCCCACGGCGAAGGGGTTGAGGGCGTGATTGAGGATGGTGGCGAAAGCAGCCGGGATGGCCTCCAGATGGTTGAGCAGCACCAGCAGGGCGCCGGCGATGTAGATGGTGGCCATGAAAGGGACCAGGGTGCTGGCCACTTTGGCAATCCGTTTTACCCCGCCGAGGATCACCATGCCCACCAGCGCGCCCATGAGGATTCCCAGCAGCCAGGCGCCGGATCTTATTTCGGGCCAGATGAAGGCCAGACCGTCCACCACCGAGTTGGCCTGCACCATGTTGCCGATACCGAAGGAGGCGATCAGGGTGAACAGGGCAAAAGCGGCGGCGGCGCGCGGCATCTTCAGGCCATGCAGCAGGGTGTACATGGGGCCGCCGGAGATGGTGCCGTCCTTGGCCACCTCGCGGTAGCGAATGGCGAGGGTGCTCTCGGTGAACTTGGTGGCCATGCCGAAGAAGGCGGTGATCCACATCCAGAACAGTGCGCCGGGACCACCCAGCGAGATGGCAGTGGCGACGCCGGCGATGTTGCCGGTGCCGACGGTGGCGGAGAGGGCGGTGGAGAGCGCCTGGAAGTGGGACACCTCGCCCACATCCTCGCGGCAGCTGTATCGCCCGCCCACCAGATCCAGACCGTGACGGAATCCCCGCAGCTGCACGAAGCCCATGCGCAGGGTGAGATAGAGGCCGGTGCCGAGCAGGACCAGCAGGGTCAGCCCGTTGCCCCAGAGAAATCCTGCAATGGTGCCGGTCAGGGTGGTGAGGGATTCCATGGCAGGATTATGAAAGATTTTCCTCTCGGGGGCCATGCCGGAGCAGCCTGTCGCCCCTTTACATGAGCCAATCCATCAGTCGGCTCCGGCCTGGAGCGGCGTCGGATTGTCGGGCCGGGGTTTTCGTCTGCCTAGTGGCGTTCGCCTCTGATTTTTCACAGGCCTGAGCTTCATCCTTTCACCTGCAGGGTTAGCTGCGGTACGGTTCCGCCCGTCCAGAGGAACCGGGGATTTTAATGGAGGTTTGACCTCTACGTCGTAGACCTTTCCATGTTCGGTCATACGAATAATCATCCGTCCTGAATGGTGCCAACCGGTCAAATCATTGAGAGGGACGTCGAAATGCTTGGCTATCTGGGTTCGATAAACTGTTTTTTTCCGCTTTTGCCGATGTGAGCGGCGATGCAGGAAAATGTTATACCTCACCCAAAGTTCCATGCCTAGCATGAGTGCACCGACAAACAGAATTATCGGGAGGATGTATCTGAGATAGTCGATGGGCTCCAGGGAGGAGAGTAACGCATGCTCGATTCCCGCCATGGCAATCAGCGGTGTGAGCAGGGGCAGCATCAGGTAGAGCCATATTCCCCAGAAGGCCAATGTGATAGCTCCTTGGATAAATCGGCGAACCAGCCCCTGACGATGGGGGTTTTCGATGATCAATGAACTCATGGACGTACTCCTCTGTCGGGGCTTACCCAGATGGCCCGTTGGCCGCGTGGTCTCAGTAATGCTTTGGGTACCGCCACTGCCAGGGTCAGCATGTTGATCAGCCAATAAACCAGCGGGTACCAAAGCATCCAGTAATAGAGTTTTCCCAGACCTTTTTCGTAACGCCCATCGATATAGAAGCTCACTGCGAACTGGATCAGACAGGTCACTCCCAGCAACAGGCTGGCTGAGCCCGGGATCATGGAAAGGGATGTGGTCGTGGTTGCGCCTGGTGTAAACTGCATGGTAAGCCAGAGGAGAAACAGGGCAACGATGGTGTAGGCCCAAATCACGCTGAGCAGATACTCTGCACACAGCAACCACATGCGTCGTTGCCGGAAGCTGAGAATCTCGGGCAAATATCGGGTGAACACTTCCACGCCCCCCTGTGCCCAGCGCAATCGTTGACGCCACAGCCCGCGCAGGGTCTCCGGCATGAGAATCCAGCACAGGGCATTGGATTCGAAACGGATGTCCCATCCCCGCAGCTGGAGTTTCCAGCTGACGTCGATGTCCTCCGTAATGGCATCCCGACTCCAGTAGTCCACCTCGTGCAGGGCGGATTTGCGAAAGCCGGCAACCACACCGGAAACGGTAAACACTCGTCCGTAGATTCGTTGGGCTCGCTTGATGAGGCCGACGATTGAAGAGAATTCACCGACTTGGATCTTGCCCAGCAGTGTTGAGCGGGTGCGTACCCGGGGATTGCCGGTGACGGCGCCCACCCGGTCGCTGGAGGTGAAGTGCTGCATGATCCAGCCGGTGGCATTGGGATCCAGCAGGGCGTCACCATCGATACAGATCAGGAACTCATGGAGTGATGCCATCGCACCCATCCGTAGTGCAGTGGGTTTGCCCTGGTTTTCCGCCAAGTGTACTACCCGGAGCCGGGGGTACCTTAGTTGCAGCTCATCCAGCAGGAGTGCGGTTCTGTCGGTGCTTCCGTCATTGATGGCAATGATTTCGAAGTCGGGATAGTTTTGCTCATTCAGCGCGGCGATGGTCTCACGGAGGTTCTCTCCCTCGTTATGGCAGGGCACCAGGAAACTGACTGGAGGGAAATGACTCATTTGTCCCAGCGCTCCTGCCCCCGTGGGCTGACCATGTTCCCACTGGATATAGTAGAGCAGGCCTCCCACCATCCATACATAAGCCATCAACAATGGGTAAAAGTAGGCAAAGGTCAGAGCCATGCTTAGAAGATCCATCTGCATGACTACTTCTCCTTCCGTTGGAACTGCAGGGAAATCACCGGCCGGATTTTTTCCAGTACAGGTTTTCCCTGTATAAAGTCATCGGGATAGTAGCCGAAGTTGACGACACCGTTTTCCTGCAACAAACGCATCTGGCGGGAGAGCGTTGAGGCGTCGACCGGTTTTCCCGTTTTCCAATCAACGCTCTGCAATTCAAACACTGTTCTCTTTAGCGCGCCAGGAATGGCGGCGACCCGTTCTACCAGGGTTTTCAGCCATTTCTCCGGATGATTGGCGTTCTCCATATAGGGCATGGCCATGATTGCGGTGTAGTCATAGTGCTTCAGGAAAATCTCCATGGATTGCGCAAACCAGGTTTCTGCTTCAGGGGTCATGACTACCGACGCGTACATGTTACGCGCCGTTTTCAGTTGTGGTCGGTATCGCCGGACACGTTTTGTCAGGGAATCGGTCCACTGTGCCAATGCCTTGGTCTTGTTCAGCGTCCAGTGTTTGAACAGGGTGGGATTGCTCCTGATGGCTTTGATATCTGCCGGCAACCCCCATTTGTTTCGATAGACAGACATTGCCCAGCGGCTGGCATCTTCATAATCATCCAGGTAGGCGTCGTCATGGAAGATTAACCCTTCGAAATGGGTGTGTATCGCCAAGTCCTCGTAGATGTCGCCGACGAAACGCAGCGCTTCTGCACTGAAAGGTGAAAGTCGCCGATAACTCCCCGTTGCCTGACCTGAGGAAGAGATAACGCGCGCTCCGGAAAGCGGATGACCGTTTGGAAGGTCGTAGGCGAGAACCGGGAGCCAGGCGTAGACTTTCACGCCGGTGCGGGTGCGCAGCTGCCAAGAGACACGACTGAACAGATCGGCGCGCATCGGAAGATGGCGATTTGGAAAGTAGAGAGCATCCGCATTGCCATCCCCATCCGGATCGGCAAAGGCTTGCAGATAAACGGTATTGACCCCCATCTCTTTGATCCGGTCCAGGAGCTTGCTCAGATTTCTTTCCTGCTGGAGAGGATCCGGGTCATAGACGTAGTCCAGATCGAGGTGGACCACCCGCACGGGTTCGAATCTGGGTTTATAGTGGTTGTTGATTTGCCAGACGAAATTCTCCAGATCGGAACCATGGCCAATCAACAGGCGGCCGATGGCACCGAGCTCCCGGGCGTCGAATTTCTTGTCCTCCAAGGTCAGGGTGATTGGCATTCCAACTTCCCGGGCAATCTCCACCGTGACCTGGCTATAGGCGCCGTAGGGCCAGACCATGACTCTTGGCCTCTTTCCTGTTTTACGGGCGATGAGATCGGAACTGCGCTTCAGGTCTGCACGGATGCGCTGGAGATATGCTCTTTCTGTCTCGTAGTGACCGGTTCGAGGATCGTAGCGGCGGTTCACCGCAGCGGGCAGTTTGTTTCCTTGCGGATTGGCGATGATCCCGTGGTGGAGATCATAGCTATGAGAAGCAACCTCCACCAGACCGGAATTCACCATTTCCCGGATCTCTTTCCAGCTGAGGAAATGGCTGCGCGGAACCCGATGGTCGCCGTACAAGACCTTCTTTGAATGGGGCGTCTCTTGCCAGCGTCCTACTACTGCGAGTACAGCGCGATAGCCGAATATGCGCAGCAGCGGAAACACCTGTTCGTACATTCCCCGATATCCGTCGTCAAAGGTGAGCAGTACCGCCTTTTCAGGGAGGGGGCGGATCCCTCGGTTGGCGGCAAGCAGATCATCAATGCCTACAGACACGTAGCCATGCTCTTTCAGCCAGGAAAACTGCCGTGCTAGCTCGGTGGTGTTAACCGCCATGGCATCGAATGTCTTGTTGCGTCCCAAAGTGTGATCCACTTCATGATAGGAAAGCACAATCAGCTCCCCGCTGGCTGGAAGGGCCACCAGCAGAAGTGCCATCGTCATCCAAAGGCAGCAGCGTGTCCGGTTCACCCGGAAGCCTCTTTCTTTCACTCTGTTCATCATCAAAACCTTGCATAGAGATTTATGAAGCCGCGGGTGGTGTATTCGCGGTTACCATCATAGATGGGGCGGGCGCGGCTGATTCCGTAACTCAGGCGCAACTGCCGACTGAAGCTCCAGTGATGTTCGTAACCAATCTTCCAGACCAGTTCGGTATCAAAACCTTTCTGGCTGCTGGTTCCGGCTTCGATTGAGAGGCGTTGATGCATGGATTTTTCGTAACGGCGCCACGTTTCCCACCGATTGTCGAGTCCCAGTCCGATGGTGGTCTGGCGGACCGGATTAAAGTAAGCAGCTCTCTCCTTGCTGTTGGCCTGGTGATAGGCGGTCAGCTTTCCATCAAGACGGTAGCGCATGCCCTCTACCAGACGCTGTTGTCCAAATGCAGTCAGAATGCTGCGGTGATTACCATCATCGAAACCCATGTACCGAGCGGATGCTCCCAGGCTCCGGCTTTCGTGGAATCGGTATTCTGCTCCTGCCTGTGCCGACCAGGCTTCGATACCATAGAGTTCGGCTTGGAGCGGCGCCTGAGTGCTGTAGCTGTCCATCGCCAGATTGAAGCGCCAGTGATCGGTGGGCTCCCAGTCACCCTTCAACGAAATGCCTGGTGAACCCTTTCCGTCGCTGATACTGCCGCGCAGTTCCAGATTCTTTGCCCGGTAGTGCAGTCCGGCGGCCAGCCGGTTGCGGCTGGCTATCCGTCCGGAAAAATCGGCTTCTCCATGCAGCAGGTGGACAAAGGGACGCAGCCCGGGCCTCCAGGGGCTGTCGTAATAGAAGGCATCGCCACTGAGTTCGCTGCTTCCCTGATACAGGCTGGAGCTGGCTCCCCCGTTGAGGCCTATCCAGATCTCCCGCATGTTGCGAACCGTAAATTCGCGGCGTAGTTCCTGGACGTGAAGATCGTCGGAGTAATGAATCAGTAGCGAGTCCAACATGCTTTCGGCTGATTTGATGGCGCCATGGGCTGACATGGCACGGGCCGTCCCGATACGGGCTCCTAGATTCTCTTCGTCCTGTGCCAAGACAATCCGGTACTCGGTCAATGCCTTGCGTGGCCAGCCCCGCCAAAGCATGACCCCTCCCAATGCATTCCGTGCGTCGGAATCTGCTGGAGCTTGAGCCACCAGCTCCCGGAGACGTTTCTCGGCAAGGGAGAGTTTTCCAACATAGGCGCGCGCCTGGGCAGAGACGGTTTGCGCATACAACTTGTCAACACTCCATTGCCATTCCTTGCTACCGGGTTGCCATTGCCTATCCGGCAACGAAGCGGCCAGTGCATCGATATAGGCCAGCGATTGCTCGTATTGTCCCGACTCGAGGTAGGCGTAGTACAGGGCATAGCGGGCATCTAAGTCGTCGGGATATGCTTTGACGGCCTGCTCCAGCAATATTACTGCCTCCTCTGGCTGGCGCGTAGAAAGGTAAGCCTTTCCTGCAGCTGCTTGTACATAAGGGGGAAACCGGGTGATACCCTGTCTTCTCAGTTGCTCGTAGAGGGTGACCGCTTCGTGGGCCATGTTTCGGTTGTGATAGGCGACGATGAGATCAAAACGGTTTCGCAATGCTGACGGTGCTGTTTTGTCTTTGATTTTTTCGTACTGCTGTTGCAGTAGCGTGATGGCCTGGTCCGTGTCGTGATGACGTGCTGAGGGTTCTCGTGCCGGAAGTCTTCCCCAGCGAACCACTGTTGCAGCCTGGTGAGCAGCAATCTGTGCCTGCTCTTCCCGGCTGAACAGGTCGCTGGATTCCTGGCCAAGAAGACGGTTTGCCTCGTGGGCTGCACCCACTCGGATCAGGTTAATGATTCGACTGCGT
The DNA here is from genome assembly GCA_964557025.1 of uncultured Chromatiales bacterium. GTDB lineage: Bacteria > Pseudomonadota > Gammaproteobacteria > Thiohalospirales > Thiohalospiraceae > DRMK01. The sequence continues at coordinate 31,812 of CAZKYF010000037.1, forward strand.
CGAGCGGTACGATGCTTGGGATCAATAGTTAGTATGCGATCATAAGTGGCGATGGCTCCCGCATGATTTTGATCGAGTTGCTGGATGTAAGCCATTGCCTCCAGTAATTCAATGGAATTTGGTTTCCTCTTCAGCAGTCTTTTAAGTCTTTTTTCTGCTGCGGGGATCTTTCCCATCTCGGCCTGACTCAAAGCGAGACCAAGCTGTGTCTGTATTTTGTCAGGGCTTTTTTCCAGTGCGCTTCGATAGAATTTTACGGCCAGATCAGGCTGTTGCAGGTTACGTGCTGATTTCCCCATGGCATGGAGCAGGTAGCTTGGGGCCTGCTTCAAATCTACTTGAAAAGACAGTCTTATCACCTCTTTGTCGCGTCCCGCCCAGGAAAGCACACTGATGTAGTCATAGAGAAATACCTTGCGCCCGGGATGGGATTCGACCAGATTTGCGAGACGCTCGAGGGCTGCGTCATATTGGCCTGAGCGGGCCATGGCAATGGCTGCTCGATGAACTGCGTCGGGGGCTTTATCGACGGCTGAACTGGTGGTCGCCATAACCGGCTCTTGCGCAGAGACAATAAGTCCCATGGTGAAAATCAGTATTCGGTGATAACGGCGCAGAAATCGGCCGATGAAGGAACAGTTTGCAAAGATGGTTACCACAGCACTTCCTTATGAAAAAATAAAATCCGCAATTCAAACTTTGTTTTTTTACATCTGTACTATCAGACACGCATAGTACTGTGAAACGGTTCCCCTTTTTGGGAAATTTTTTGTTTGGAAACGGGCGTTCAAAAACGGGCAAATTACCTTTCAAAAAGTATGGAAACAATTCGAATTCCTTTTGTATTTTTGAGATGTAGATTCCCTGTTTTTCTTGTGTGATTGGATTGCTCGCTTTAGTGGATGTTCGAACACCCAAAATTTATGGCTGGTTTCTACCTGCCTCGTGTACGGAGTCTCTCGAGAAAGCAAAGATTATCTTCCGGGTTGTGCTCTTTCCTGGCCAGAGCGCTGTCAGGCGGAGAGTGTGGTAGGATTTGTCTTGGTGCAAAAGCCTCTGATGTGATGGTAGTAGCAGTTTGATAAAAATGAGAATCGAAACCCGTACCGGGCTTTTGGAGGGTGCCCGCCTAGTGGGTTCCCCCAATTGTGACGAACGCCCCGCTGGTGAGAGTATTAGCCTGTTGGTGATTCACAATATCAGCCTGCCACCAGGTGAATACGGGGGCCCCTGGATCGATGCTTTGTTTACCAATACCCTTGATCCTGATGCGCATCCCTATTTCGGGATTATTGCTTCCCAACGGGTTTCCGCTCATGTGCTGATTCGGCGTGACGGTGAGGTGGTGCAGTATGTACCGTTTCAGCGACGCGCCTGGCATGCGGGAAGATCCTGTTTTCAGGGGCGTGAGTGCTGTAATGACTTTTCCATCGGCATCGAACTGGAGGGGTGTGACGAGCAGCCCTATGAAGCGGTGCAGTACGAACGGCTGACTGTCTTGACCCGCTCCCTTATGCAGAGCTATCCCGATATTACTCCCGAGCGAATAGTTGGCCACAGTGACATCGCCCCTGAGCGCAAGACCGATCCAGGCCTGGCCTTCGACTGGAAACGTTATCTTGATGCGTTGCGGGAGGGTTCATGCGGGGACTGAGGGCGATTGGCCAGCCGTTGCTGAGCAGCTTGCGCGATCTTGCACCCATTATCGTGGTGATCGCCTTCTTCCAGCTCGCCGTGCTGCGGCAGCCATTGCCCGATCTGGAACGACTATTGGTGGGTACCCTGTTGGTTGCGGCAGGTCTGGCGCTGTTCGTGCGCGGCCTGGAAATGGGGCTGTTCCCCATTGGAGAAAGTATGGCCTATGCCTTTGCCCGTAAGGGAAGTGTCACCTGGTTGCTTCTGTTTGCCTTTGCCTTGGGGTTTGGCACCACGGTGGCAGAGCCGGCGCTCATTGCAGTGGCGGCAGAAGCGGCAGAAGTGGCAGCAGAGGGGGGAGTGATCGGTGACAATCCGCGAGAGCGAGAGGCCTATGCCATGGGGTTGCGTTTGACGGTGGCGATCTCTGTGGGGCTGGCTATCGTCGTCGGAGTACTTCGTATCTTGCGAGGGTGGCCCATCCAGCACCTGATTATCGGTGGTTACGTGGGAGTCGTGTCGATGACCCTGTTCGCCCCACGAGAGATCATCGGCATTGCTTATGATTCCGGGGGCGTGACCACTTCCACCATTACCGTACCGTTGGTGACGGCGTTGGGGGTTGGTCTGGCTTCCAGTATCAAGGGGCGTAACCCCATGGTGGATGGTTTTGGTCTGATTGCCTTTGCCTCACTCACCCCGATGATCTTCGTGATGGCCTACGGGATGCTGTTCTGATGGAATTGATGACGCACCTGCTGCACACTGTGTTGTTGACGGTGCGGGATGTGCTGCCCATCGTGGTGATCATTTTCGGTTTCCAATGGATGGTGATCCGTCGCCCCATTCCCAACCTGAAGCGGGTGGTGGTTGGATTTCTCTATGTCCTGGTGGGACTGGCCCTGTTTCTCGTTGGGCTGGAGGAGGCATTGTTTCCCCTGGGTGAGCTGATGGCCCGGCAGCTCACCGATCCGGCCTTCATCTATGGCGGCGTAGAACGTATCGCCGAGGTGATGCGCTGGCAGGACTATCTGTGGGTCTATTGGTTTGCAGCTGCTATTGGTTTTGCTACCACCATCGCGGAGCCTTCGTTGCTGGCGGTGGCCATCAAGGCGCGGGAGGTCTCAGGTGGGGCCATCGGTATTTGGGGGTTGCGGATTGCAGTGGCGCTGGGAGTGGCAGTGGGGATTGCCTTGGGGACTTTCCGGATTGTTACTGGCACGCCACTATACTATTACATCATCGCCGGTTACCTGTTCGTGATGGTCCAGACCCTGTTTGCGCCGCGAACCATTATCGCCTTGGCCTATGATTCCGGCGGGGTGACTACCTCCACGGTAACGGTTCCGCTGGTGACTGCGCTGGGGCTGGGTCTGGCCTCTACCGTGCCTGGGCGTAGTCCGGTGCTGGACGGCTTCGGCCTTATTGCTTTCGCCAGCCTGTTTCCCATTGTTACCGTGCTGGGTTATGCGCAGATGAGCCGCTGGTGGAGCCGGAGAAAGGGAAGAACCTGAGGAGAGAGAGATGCATTTCAAACTGATCATCGCCCTGGTCGAGGACGACAAGACCGATGTCATCATGAAAGCCGCACGCGAGGCGGGTGCCACGGGTGCCACGGTGATCAATCAGGCGCGGGGTGAGGGGCTGGAGAAGAGCAGGACCTTTTTTGGCCTCACGCTGGAGACCCAACGCGATGTGATTTTGTTTCTGGTGGAGGAGCATCTTGCCCGTAACATCTTGGAGGAGATCTGCCGTTGTGGCGAGTTCGACAGCAAGCCGGGTACCGGAATAGCCTTTCAGATCGACGTGGAGGATGCCATCGGTGTAGCACACCAGATTGAGTCGCTGGCCGAGGTGGTGGAGGAAGAGTTATGAAAGAGAAGCGGCAGATCGTGCGTGTCCGTGATGCCATGAAGACCACCTTCGAGGTGGTGGACGGAATGATTACGGTGAGCGAGGCGCTGAGACGCATGGCAGCAAAGGGGATCCGCTGTATCATCATCGACAAACGGCATGAGGATGACGAATACGGCATCGTGCTGCTTTCCGATATCGCCAAGCAGGTGCTGGCCAGGGACCGATCCCCCGACCGGGTCAATGTCTATGAAGTGATGTCCAAGCCGGTGCTCTCCATCGATCCCCACATGGACATCCGCTATTGCGCCCGCTTCTTCGACAACTTTGGTCTCTCCCATGCTCCCGTGATCGAAAATGGCAAGGTGATCGGTATCATCAGCTATACCGGCCTGGTGATGCGTGGGCTCTATCGGGGAGAGGGCAGCGACAAGCCGTGGCCCTGAGATGTTGATCGACTTGATCCGTCACGGTGAACCGGTGGGTGGGCGGCGCTATCGTGGCTGGCTGGACGATCCCCTCAGCGAGAAGGGGTGGCGACAGATGTGGCAGGCAGTAGGGAAAGAGGCTCCCTGGAAAGCGATCGTCAGTTCACCCTTGCGGCGTTGCTCCGAGTTTGCGTCAGAATTGGCTCTGCGCCATGAGCTTCCCTGGGAAACGGACGTTCGGCTGAAGGAGCTCGGTTTCGGTGCCTGGGAAGGGCGCACAGCCGACGAGCTGACTGCAGAGGATCCTGATGCATTGATGCGTTTCTACCAGGATCCCGTCACCCATCGCCCGCCGGGGGCTGAAAAGCTGACCGATTTTCGCACCCGTATCGCCAGTGTATGGCATGAACTTCAGGGGCGGCCTGAGGAGCATCTTCTGGTCGTGGTTCATGCAGGGGTGATTCGCATGATCCTGTGTCAGGTGCTCGGGATGCCCGAGGAGCGTATGTTCTCTATTCTGGTACCCAATGCCGGATTGACCCGCATCCGGGTTGAGGGTGGCGGTGAGACACGTCTGGCGCAACTGGTGTTCCATGCCGCATGCGGCGATAGTGTAACCTGATATCCGTAATCGACAGCAACGTCATACCATCCATATCGAAAAAACTTCCCGGAATCTTCCATGGGCGCAGAGATCAGAACCACTTGTTTGAAAGACTACACGCCACCAGACTATCGCGTGGAATCGGTGGAGCTCCGCTTCGAACTGGAAGCGAAATCGACCCATGTGCACTCCCGTCTGGAGTTGCGCGCCAATCACGATGATGCCGAGGGAAGCCGTCCTCTCAGACTGGATGGGCGGGAGCTGGAGCTGATCTCGGTACGGCTGGATGGACGGGAGCTCAGCACCGAGCAGTACCGGCTGGATGAAGCATCGTTTACTCTCCCGCAACCACCGAGGGAGTTCGTCCTGGAGTTTGAGACCGTGATCCATCCGCGGGACAACAGTTCGCTGGAAGGGCTGTATGAATCCGGCGGTAATCTCTGCACGCAGTGTGAGGCGGAGGGTTTCCGCAAGATCACCTACTATCTGGATCGTCCCGACGTGATGGCCCGTTTCACTGCTACCCTGGTGGCCGACAAGACGCGTTATCCGGTGTTGCTTTCGAACGGCAACCTGGTGGAAAAGGGCGTGCTGGCGGACGGCCGGCATTGGGCCAAATGGCATGATCCCTTCCCGAAACCCTGTTATTTGTTCGCCTTGGTGGCGGGTGATCTGGAATATGTCGCCGATCGGTTCGTCACCCGCTCCGGGCGGGAGGTGGATTTGCGTCTTTATGTGGAACACCACAATCTCCACAAGTGCGGGCATGCCTTGCGTTCCCTCAAGCGGGCGATGGCCTGGGATGAGGCTGTCTATGGTCGTGAGTACGATCTGGACATCTACATGATTGTGGCGGTGGATGACTTCAACATGGGCGCGATGGAGAACAAGGGGCTCAACCTGTTCAATTCCAAATTCGTGTTGGCCAGCCCCGAGACCGCTACCGATACCGACTATGAACATATCGAAGGAGTGGTGGCCCATGAGTATTTCCACAACTGGTCCGGTAATCGCGTCACCTGCCGGGACTGGTTCCAGCTCAGCCTCAAAGAGGGGTTCACCGTGTTTCGTGATCAGCAGTTCAGCGCTGATATGGGCTCCGCGGCAGTGAAACGGATCGACGATGTGAACCGCCTGCGTACCTTCCAGTTCCCTGAAGATGCCGGCCCGCTGGCCCATCCGGTGCGGCCGGAGTGTTACGTGGAGATCAACAACTTCTACACTGCCACCGTATACGAGAAAGGAGCAGAAGTGGTGCGCATGATCCATCGATTGCTGGGGGCGGAAGGATTTCGCGCCGGCTGTGATCTCTATTTTGAGCGCCATGACGGGCAGGCGGTCACCGTGGAAGATTTTGTTTGCGCCATGGAGGATGCCAATGGCGTGGACCTCGGTCAGTTCCGGCGCTGGTACAGCCAGGCCGGAACGCCGCGCATCGAAGCAAGTGACTGTTACGATGCCACTACCCGGCGTTATACCCTGACATTGCGTCAGAGCTGTCCTGCCACACCGGGACAGGTGAACAAGAAGCCGTTTCATATCCCGGTGGAGGCGGGGTTGCTGGATGCCACGACGGGTGAGGAGCTTCTTGGAGGTCAGCTGCTGGAGCTTCGGGAAGAGGAGCAGCAGTTTCATTTTGAGGGAGTGGAACGGCGTCCCGTTCCTTCTCTGTTGCGTGGCTTCTCCGCCCCGGTGATCCTCCACTATCCCTATAGTGAAGAGCAGCTGGCCTTCTTGATGGCTCATGACAGCGATCCCTTTAATCGCTGGGATGCTGCTCAGCAGCTGGCCAGCGGGATCATTCTGCGTTTGCTGGAGAGTCATGAGAAGGGCGAAAGATGGCAATCGGATCGCCTGCTGGAGGATGCGTTTCGCAAGGTGCTTACCAGGCCGGTGGCCGATGCCGCCTTTACTGCCCGCCTGCTCACCCTGCCGGGTGAGAGCTGGCTGGCTGAACAACGGGAGCAAATGGATCCGGTCCTCCTCCATGAGGCGCGGGAGTTTGTGCGCCGCAACCTGGCACAGCAGCTCTCCGGGGAGTGGGCAGCCCTCTACGAGGCAAGTTGCGAAACCGGTCCCTACCGCCTGGATGCCGAGGCGATGGGGCGCCGCAGTCTGAAGAACCTCTGTCTTGGTTATCTGATGGAGTTGCAGGATGAGCATATCCGGCGTGGCTGTCTTCAGCAGTTCTCGGATGCCGACAATATGACCGATGTGCTTGCAGCCCTTCGCTTCTTGGCCAATTGCGATTGCCCCGAGCGGCGCCCCGCGCTGGATGCCTTTTATGAAAAATGGCAAAAAGATCCCTTGGTGGTGGACAAATGGTTCTCCATCCAGGCCACCTCCCGCTTGCCTGATACCTTTGAACGGGTGCAGGTGTTGCTGGAACATCCTGCCTTTACGCTGCGCAATCCTAATCGCGTAAGGGCGCTTATTGGTGCGTTCTGCCAGGGCAATCCCGCACAGTTTCATCGGGCGGATGGTGCCGGCTATCGGTTCCTCGCCGAACAGGTACTGGAGCTGGACCCTCTCAACCCGCAGGTGGCGGCAAGGTTGGTCCAGCCACTTACCCGCTGGCAGCGCTTCGACAAACAACGGCAGAAGCTGATGCGGGGGGAGCTGGAGCGGATCCGCGCAGCGGAACAGCTCTCGATAGATGTCAGAGAGGTGGTTTCCAAGGCGTTGATTTGATCGTTCCCGGTTTTGAGTGCATTGAAAAAGAGACGGGAGTGTCTTGAACTGTTGCTAAAGATTTTTGTTTTGACTCCGTTATAACCCGATACGTGGTTGTAAAAAAATAGTAAATCGGAGTCATCTCAATGCCAGCCAAATCAGGAAGCCTTCTGGATATTACCATTCAAGGGAAGTTTCACCTTTTGCTCGCTTCGGTCGCGGTGATATTTCTCGTGGTCGCTGTCCTGTGTTATCGCTATATCGCTCCCATCAGTCCCATCTGGCACAGTTATCAGGAGAACGTGGTTCAGCGGAGTATTTTGTTGAGCCGTATCCAGGCCAATCTCGGATACGGCGGAGCGATCCACAACTTCAAGAACTACGTGCTCCGAGGGGGGGACAAATATTATCAGCGCACCATGAGCAAGTTTGACGAGGTGGATCGGCTGGTGGGTGAATACCGTAAGCTGGGCTATCTGAGCGATGCGGAGAAACGGGGATTGGATGCCATCGAGGAAGTGGGCCGGAAATACCGGGCTGCGGCCAACAAGGTCAAGGAGATGGTCGCCCTTGGCAAGAGCCCCAGAGAGATTGATGCCGTAGTCAAGATCGACGATGGTCCGGCACTGGCTGCGATGCAGCATCTGTTTGATAACAAGAAACAGTTGACCATTGAGACGGAGCAGCGTTTGGAGAATGCCACCAGCAACCTGATGATGGTTTCCCTGCTTGGTTTGCTGGTTACTTTCCTGCTAGTGTCTGCGATGGTGTTTCTGATTAGCCGAACCGTTCTGGGGCCGGTCAACAGCCTGCGCGAGCTGATCATCCGTGCGGAACGAGAGAACGACCTGACTGCCTGCGACGAGCGTGATCGTTCGGCTCTCTGCTTGCGGGTAAACTCCAAGGACGAGGTTGGCCAGACGGCATTGGCGTTCCGTCGCATGCTGGCCAAGTTCCGTTCTACGTTGCAAGAGATTGTCAGGGCAGCCAATCAGCTCTCTCAGGAGGTCCAGCAGATGCAGGATATCACTACGCGTACCAGCGAGAGCGTGAGTCGCCAACGGCAGGAGACCGAACAGGTGGCGACGGCGGTGGACGAGATGTCTATTACCATACAGGAGGTGGGCAGCAATGCCACGGAGGCAGCGGAGGCTACCCAGCAAGCGGATCAGGCGGCCAAGTCTGGCAAACAAGTTGTAGGCAAGGCGTTGAAGGATATCAACGTGCTTGCAGAAAACGTGGAGCATGCGGCGGAGGTGGTGCACAAGCTGGAAGAGGACACCAATACCATCGGCAGTGTACTGGATGTGATTAACAGCATCGCCGAACAGACCAACCTGCTGGCGTTGAATGCTGCCATTGAGGCGGCCCGGGCTGGCGAGCAGGGGCGGGGTTTCGCCGTGGTAGCTGACGAAGTTCGCACACTGGCCCAGCGGACCCAGCAGTCCACTCAGGAGATCCAGAGTATGATTGAAAGACTGCAGTCGGGCGCCAAGACCAGTGTGCAGGTGATGGAGAAAGGACAAGCCCAAGCCCGGAGCAGTGTGGAACAGGCAGCCCAAGCGGGCAGCTCTTTGGAGGAGATCACCAGTGCAGTGAGCCGGATTGCGGAGATGAATCAGCAGATCGCCACAGTATCCGATCAGCAGGTGCGGGTAGTAAATGAGATCAGTCACAATGTGGTGAACATCAAACAGGTGGCTGAAGAGAATGCTGGCGGGTCGCAAAAGGCAGCCAAGGCAGCAGCCCAACTGGAGCAATTGGCCAGTAAGCTGGAGAGTATGGTTCGTCAATTCCGGGTATAAATGTCCATAATTTTGGTCAGGCGGGAACCTGGTGTTCCCGGGCTGTTGTCGCAGGTGAGGGTGATATGAGTGCAAAAAATATCTCGATCCCGGGATTGCTGGTGATGCTGGTGGAACCTTCACAGACCCAGCAGCGCATCGTGCAGCAACGGCTGGCGGAACTTGGTATTCAGGATAGTATCGTCATGGAAAATGGTACCGACGCCCTGGCCGAAATGTTGCGATTGCAGCCGGATCTGGTGATCAGCGCGTTATATCTCCCAGATATGACTGGTACCGAGCTGGTGTATGCCATGCGAGAGGAACCGCAACTGCAGGATACCGCATTCATGCTGGTTTCCAGCGAGACTCGGATCCGCTATCTCGAGCCCATTCGCCAGGCTGGCGCCATCGCTATCCTTCCCAAGCCTTTCACAAATGAGGAACTCAAGGTGGCCATCTCGGCCACGGTGGATTTTCTTGCTCCTGATGTCATCCATTTGGAGAATTACGATCCAGAAAGTATAAAAGTGTTGATTGTTGATGACAGCGCTCTATCTCGAAAACATATCCGTCGAGTGCTTTCTTCGATGGGGCTGGAGCAGTTTACCGAAGCGGAAGATGGTGTCGAGGCGATGGCGCTGCTGAGAGAGCGCTATTTCGATCTGGTGGTCACCGATTACCATATGCCCAACATGGATGGTAAGGAGCTTGTCGATCAGATTCGCAACAGCGAGACCCAGTCTTCCATCCCGGTGCTGATGGTTACATCAGAGCGGGACAAGAGTCGTCTGGCTGCGATTCAGCAGGCTGGTGTCTCGGCCATTTGCGACAAGCCTTTTGAGCCAGGGACCCTCAAGCGGCTGATCGAGCAAATCCTGTAGAGCGGGATATCGCAATCATTCTCGTTTTCGCGCCTGTTTGTTCCTTCCCGGTTGCCGGGAGGCAGAGCCTCTGGGTTCTGCTTATTCCTTGAATTCCTCCATGCTTTCTTGGTTAGATAAGATAAATCGGAAAAATTTTACAAATTTGACACATAGCCAGCTTAATTTCCCGATCCTCGTAACCGATACTTTTGAATAGTTAACCGGATTAACCGGTCCCCTTTTTGTTGTTGACGGTGGGTTGTTTCGGCAAGGTCGTTGGAAAAGCCTCGGCCCCACGAGGTAAGGAAGCATTCGGCGAGAGTCATAAAGCCCGGGTGATAAGGGTTTTTTCAACGGCCTGTCTGTATCTGAATGCTGGGCAATATGCCTGGTCTCCCCAACTCTCTCTGTCCAACCGATGGGGTTAATGGTGTCGAACTGAGCGCGGGGTGGCTATATGGCGGGAAAATATCTCATCGTTTTGGCAATGATGGTGTTCCCGGTGTTCACCTGGGCCAGTACTCCACCTCCCCCGGTGAACCAGAATCTGGGAATGCCGGATGGCGTTTTCAACAGCATGACCATGGAGGTATGTGGTGGGTGCCATTTCAACCCGGAGACAGCTCCTGCGCCGGTCAAACAGGGTTATCTGCCGGATCGGCATCATCTCAGGGTCGACACTCCGATCGGCGAGTACTCTGCCTCTCCCTACCCGGAGCAATCCCCTGACGGAACCCATAAATGTATTACTTGTCATGCTGTGGACTGGGTCGAGGATCCGAATCGCCCCAATGGGGGATATTTCAGGTTTGCCCTTGACCCTTCAGGAGCGGAATTCCGTAATTGTCTTCGCTGTCATCAGCAGAAGCCAGGAGTCGCCTCGGTTCATCACCTTACCGCCCGTGCCCGGGCAGCGGAGTGTAACGTCTGCCATGGCAGTCTGATCAACGATCCCAACGGAGAAATCTGGCAGATCCGCGTGATACCCTCCATGAGCCCAAACCCTGGCTTCGGGGATGGGGAGTTTGGTGAAACGGGTCATCGCGAGGGAGGATGCCGTTATTGCCACAATGGGGGCACTGACGATGCTACCGGCAGAGTGGTTCCCGGCCCCAATGCCAATATGATGACTCATCATGGAACAGGGGTAGGCCAGTGGGATAGTGGTAGCGATCATGGCTGTGATCTTTGCCATGACGCCAATCCACCGGATCATACCCTGCAGGGTTGTGTCCGTTGCCATGCTCCGACGTCGTTACACAGTATCCAGGCCGATTCAGACGGTAATGGCACGGCGGGCGAATATGAGGAACAGCCCTATTTTGGCCATATCGGTACCTCCACCGATTGCATGGGGTGTCACATGGGAGGAACCAATACTCCGGCATCGGTGATGCGGGCGGCCGCCGACGAGCCGCTGTTCAAACCCTTGCTTCCCGAACTGGATCAATTGAGCACCGCCAAGATCATCGAGGGTGATAACTTCACTCTGGTATTGACCGGTTCGGGTTTCTTGGTCGCTTCTGGGGAGAGCGATATTGCCACTCGGGTGGTACTGATGCCGCTCGGGGAGGGAGGATCCCCATTGGAGCTGATACCGGAGAATGTGACCTTTACCAGTATGGAAGTGACCATTCCATCCACGCTGCCGGCAGGGAATTACCACGTCAAGGCCGTCAACGGTGATATGGCCAGTCCCCCGCTTAATCTGGTAGTGAGCCCGGTGGTCTCCATCGATTCCATTAGCTGCAGCGATGGTACGGTTACCATTACCGGTTCGGGATTCAGCCGCCATCTCGAAGCTGTTGACTCGGGGACCGGTGTATTTGATATCGAGGATGATCAATGGTGTCTCATCGATTCCTGGGAAGATGGGAGGATCGTGGCTGATTGTGGATCTGCCGTGGATGGATCCGTTCGTGTGGAGAGCGTTTTTGGTAGTGCCTCCGGTGAGGTCACCGGCTGCGGGAGCGTGGGTCGCCCCCGCTGGTGGCAGATCTGGAGCTGGTGGTCGGGGTGGAGCTGGTCGAGGCGGTAAACTCGCGCGCCCCGAAGAAGGGCTTCGTTCAGCGGGGAGTTCGCGCAGCCTGCTCCATCCGTTCCAGGCTGGTGTGCCGCACGTCCTTGCCTTTTACCAGATAGATAATGTATTCACAGATGTTGCGAGCGTGATCCCCGATGCGTTCCAGTGAGCGGGCGGCCCACATGACGTTGAGGAAGCGACTGATGGAACGTGGATCTTCCATCATGAAGGTAATTAGCTGCCGGGAGATGGCTTCGTATTCTTTGTCGGTCTTGCGATCCTCTTTCACCACTTCGATAGCTTGCTCAACGTCCAGCCGGGCGAAGGCATCCAAGGCTTCGTGGACCATCTTGCGGGCATGTTCGCCGAGGTGGGCGAGGGCGCCGAATCTGTCGTCACCCACCTGATCGGCTAGCTCCACCGCTAAGTGCCCGATCTTTTCTGCCTCGTCCCCGATCCGCTCCAGATCGGTGATGGTCTTGATGATGGCGACGATGAGACGAAGGTCGATAGCGGTGGGTTGCCGCAGGGCAAGGATACGGTTGCATTCCTCGTCGATGGTCACCTCTAGTGCATTGACCTTGTAGTCGTTGGTAATGACCGATTTGCCTAACTCGACGTTTCCCTCGGTGAGCGCCTTGAGCGCATTGGTGAGCTGCTGCTCAACCAGGCCGCCCATGGCCAGTACGTTGTTGCGTACTTCCTCCAGATCGGCGTCGAACTGTTGGGATATGTGATGGGGAAGCGGGTTGTCGTTCATGATATCCTCTATCCGTAGCGGCCTGTGATGTAGTCTTCGGTCTGTTTCTTCTGCGGGTTGGTGAACAACGTGTTGGTGTCCGCCATTTCTATCAGTTCACCCATCAGCATGAATGCGCAGTAATCGGAAACCCGTGCTGCCTGCTGCATGTTGTGGGTGACGATGATGATAGTGTAGCGGGATTTCAGCTCGTAGATCAGTTCTTCCAGCTTGAGGGTGGAGATGGGATCCAGTGCCGAGGCAGGTTCGTCCAGCAGCAGCACCTCCGGTTCGATGGCGATGGCCCGAGCGATCACCAATCGTTGCTGTTGACCACCGGAGAGCCCCAAGGCGTTGTCGTCCAGCCGGTCCTTGACCTCATCCCAGAGCGCTGCTCCCTTGAGGGATTTCTCCACCACTTCGGCCAGGCGGCGTCGATCGTTCACTCCCTGAATGCGTAGTCCATAGGCTACGTTTTCGAAGATGGATTTGGGAAAGGGATTGGGTTTCTGGAATACCATCCCCACCCGGCGACGAAGGTCGGCCACGTTGACCGTCTTGTCATAGATATTGTGACCGTGTAGCAGGATTTCCCCGTCGATGTGGATGTCGTCGATTAGATCGTTCATTCGATTGAAGCAGCGGAGCAGCGTGGATTTGCCACAACCGCTAGGACCAATGAAGGCGGTTACCCGGTTTTCTGGGATAACCATATCGATCTCTTTCAGCGCCTTGGTGTCGCCATAATAGAAGTCCAGGTTCTTTACCTGGAGGGCGATGGTTTCGTCCTCCAGGGAGCGGCTGACAGAGGCGCCGCCCTGCAAGGCGCCGACATCGACAGAAGGGATATTGGTGTTCTCTTCAGGCATGGTTGATCAGGACTCCAGTGAACGGTACTTCTCTCGCAAGTGATTGCGGATGCGGATTGCAGTCAGGTTCAAAACGATGATCACGAGGACCAGCAGCAGGGCAGTGGCGTAGACCAGTGGTCTTGCCGCTTCGACGTTGGGGCTCTGGAAACCGACGTCATAGATGTGGAAGCCCAGATGCATGAATTTCCGGTCCAGATGGAGGAATGGCGGATTGCCGTCCAGTGGCAGGGAGGGTGCCAGTTTGACCACTCCCACCAGCATCAGGGGTGCTACTTCGCCAGCGGCGCGGGCCACTGCCAGAATCAAGCCGGTCATCATCGCTGGGCTTGCCATGGGAAGCACAGTGCGCCACAAGGTTTCCGCCTTGGTTGCCCCCAGGGCCAGACTTCCCTCGCGCACTGAACGAGGAACCCGTGATAGTCCTTCCTCGGTGGCGACGATCACTACCGGCAAGGTCAGGAGTGCCAGGGTAAGCGCCGACCAGAGAATGCCCGGTGTTCCGAAGGTCGGAGTGGGTTGTGCCTCAGGGAAGAACAGGGCATCGATGTTGCCTCCCAGGAAATAGACGAAGAAGCCGAGTCCGAATACGCCGTAGACAATGGAGGGAACTCCCGCCAGATTATTTACCGCGATGCGGATCAGGCGGACCATGAACCCCTGTCTGGCGTATTCCCGAAGATAGATTGCTGCCACCACGCCGGCCGGCGTGACCAGCACGGACATCAGCAGTACCATCATTACCGTGCCGAAAATGGCGGGGAAGATGCCTCCCTCGGTGTTGGCCTCCCGGGGCTCTTCACTGACAAACTCCCAGAGCTTGCTGAAATAATGTCCGATTTTCTCCGTCGGACCCATCGCATTGGGGAAATAGAATCGTACCACTTTGGCCAGTGGAACTTCGACCACCCGTCCATCCATGATCTCTGCGGTGAAGCTGTCCCGGTTGAGGAGGGGAAAGAGCTCATTACGCTGCTTCTGCAGGATTTCATACTCCTCTTGCAGAGTTTCCCGCTGGGTTGCGATGGCAGTCCGCTTGGCCGGATCATGGTCATTGTCGAGATCCAGGCGTCGTTCCTCCAGCCGCAACTGCTCCAGTTTGTAGTTGATGGCCCCGATGAGGTCCTTTTCGATATGCCGGATCCGACCGAATAGCTCCAAGGCCCGTTGCAGACGATCTCGCAGGGCTTCTGCAGCTCGTGGTCCTTCGGCCACTACCCGCCCGTTCTCCTTGACCTGTTTGAGGTAGCCGTAGAAATTGCCCCATTCGCGCCGCTCCACCACCATTAGCTCGCGGGGGTATTCCACCTCCTCCATGAATACTGGCAATACCAAGCGAAAATCCATTCCCAGGGTGTCCCGGTTGCCGGTCTTGAGCAGGTAGCGAATATAGACACTCTTGTCACCTGGTGGCTCGATCCCGTTTTCCCTCAGCCGGCCGACCGGTACCTCCTCGGTATCCTGGACCTCGCCAATCAGGCGATAGGTTTCTCCGCCAGGCTCGTGATATATGGCCTGGAGGACATCTTTAGGCCAGAAATAGACCAGTCCCCGCGCCGCAATGAGGCCGAGTAGGGCTACCACCATCAGGATACAGACACTCACTGCCGCGGCAGAGAGCCATACCCAAGGAGAACCGCTTTTGAACCAGTTGCCGTTCATAGACTGCTGTACTTCTTGCGTAACCGTTGTCTGACCAGTTCTGCTAGAGTGTTGAACAGAAAGGTCAGGGTGAATAGAACCAGCGCCGCCAGGAACAGAACCCGATAGTGGGTACTGGCCACCTCCGCCTCCGGCATCTCCACAGCCGTGTTAGCCGACAGGGTGCGCATTCCCTGGAAGATGCTGAAGTCCATCACCGGTGTGTTGCCTGTGGCCATCAGTACGATCATGGTCTCGCCCACAGCACGACCGAGGCCAATCATCACTGCAGCAAAGATCCCGGGGCTGGCGGTCAGCAGGGTAACCCGGATCAAGGTCTGCCAAGGGGTTGCGCCCAGTGCCAGGGAGCCGCGAATCAAATGCTTGGGAACGCCGAACAGGGCGTCTTCCGCCATGGAAAAGATGGTGGGAATGACTGCGAATCCCATGGCCAGTCCCACTACCAGGGAATTGCGTTGATCGAAGGGAATGCCCAGGTCATGGGTCAGCCACAGGATCATGTTTCCGTCGAATAGCAAATACTCCAGTAACGGGCTGATGGCAAAAGAGAACCAGCCCAAAAAGGCTACCACCGGCAGCAAAAGGGCGGCCTCCCAGCTCTCTGGGACTTTATGGCGGATGTTCTCGGGGATTATCCGGGTCCAGATCCAGGCGAACGTCAGCACACCTAACGGCAGGATAAGCAGCAGAGCGAAGATGCCGGGCAGATGGGTCTCCAGCGTGGGGGCCAGCCACAGGCCTGCGAGAAACCCGATAATTACGGTAGGCAGTGCTTCCATGATCTCAATGGTGGGTTTCACCAGCTGGCGCATCTTCGGCGCCATGAACTGGGCGGTGAAGATGGCTCCCAGGATCGCAAGGGGGAGGGCCACCAGCATGGCGTAGAAAGCGGCCTTCAAGGTGCCGAAGGTGATGGGAGTCAGGCTCAGTTTGGGCTCGAAACCGTCGCTCGCAGAGGAGGACTGCCAGATATACGCTGGCTGGCTGTAGCCCTCATACCACACCTTGCCCCATAAGGATGAGAACGAGGTCTCCGGATGTTCGTTGTCGATGCGCAGGAAATGAATTTCACCGCTGGCATCCTCTCCCAACATGGCATTGGCTCGAGGGGAGATAGCCAGCCGCTCCAGTTGCAGTTTGCTGACTGGTTTCACAAGCAAGGTGCGGTGCGCCGTTGCGTGATAGATCCCCAGATTTCCGGTGGTATCGGCGGCCAGGAATCCCTTGCGGTAGAACTCCGGTGTTAGCGTGGTGATGGATGCTGCCTGTGAGTCGAAATCTCGGATGTGGGTGAGTCGTGATTTTCCAGACTCATCCCTTACCGGAAACCACTGCGAGATGCGTCCGTCGGCGCTTCCTACCATTAGTGAGATACCACCGCTCAACATCTCCATGGCGGTAATTTCGCTTCCTTCGGTAATCGAGGGGAGCCGCTGGTCGAGGGCGGGCAGTTCCTTGTCTGTGATATCGAAGATGCTAAGTGCTCCCTCCCGATTGGCCGCGTAGATGGCATCCTGCTCCGCCCCAAGCAACAGGAAACGGGTGTTTTCCGGAAGACCTTCGAGTTCAATGCTGTGACGCTCCCTGGGCAAAGAGGCTTCCTCATCCTCGTCATCCAGAAATGAGTCTGCTGCGGCAAAGTAGGTGAATACCAAGCGATCATCGCTCGTTATGGCAGCGAAGCTGGTTTGTTCCTCGTTACTTTGTACGGCCAGTAGTCGCAAGGGGTGGCTGTTGCCATCGATGATCAGAGGAGCTTCTCCCAGGGGATATTCCAGTTTCGGTGTGATCACCCGTTTGTCGTTGGGGAAACTGATCTGGTAGACATGCCGCGCCAGGATTGCAGTCCCGTTGGAGAGACCGAAGGCTACCACGGCGCTGTCAGGAGCCCCGGCGGAAAAACTGGTAATGGTGGTGTCCGGCGGCAAGGGAATGGCCTGTTCAGTCATCACTGCCCCGCTATGGGTAAAAAAGAATTGCGCCAGCCCGGAGCGGGTGAAGCGGACCCCGATCTCTGCTTGCTCTTCCATCGCCAAATGCAAGGTCTGATCCTGATCGCCTGCAGGAGTAAGCCGGTAACTTGCAATTGGCTCGATCTCTGCGGATTTGAACAGTGGAATGACCACAAAAAGCAGATAGAAAAAGATCAGTACCACCGCAATGATGACACCGATCCCCCCGAATGTGACGGCATAGCGGGTGACGTGGTCCTTGAAGATGCGGGTTCGCTGGCGGAGTTCAGTAGCGGTCAGAGTTGGATCTACCGTCTTGTTGCTGGGATTGCTCATAACCGGGGCTTGGGAATGTTTCTGGTTTCGAGGGTTGCCAATCTTGCCTCGCCATAAGGAATATCACAGGATTAAAGAAAGAGGAAAAACGGCCCCGCACGAGCGGGGCTTCTTGTTCCAGCGTCATTTAATCCAGCTTGGCCAGCTCCTTTTTCGCGACCTTGGCAGGCAGTGGGATGTAGCCGTCTTTTACCACCACTTCCTGGCCGACACGAGAAAGCACCATCTTGAGGAACTCCTTGACCAGCGGTTCCAGCGGTTTGTTCGGGTGCTTGTTGACATAGATGTAGAGATAGCGAGAGAGTGGATAACGGCCACGAACGGCATTTTCAGAGGTTGCCTCTACATACTCTTTGCCCTCTTTTTTAGCCAGTGCCAGGGCTTTCACTCCGGAGGTTTTGTATCCGATTCCAGAGTAGCCGATACCGTTGATGGATGCGGTGACCGCCTGTACCACCGAGGCGGAACCTGGCTGTTCGTTCACGGTGTTCTTGAAGTCGCCCTTGCACAGAGCCTTCTTTTTGAAGTAACCATAGGTGCCGGAGACCGAATTCCGTCCATAGAGTTGGATGCTGCGATTGGTCCAGGAGCCGGTCAATCCCAGCTGGCCCCATTTGGTGATATCCTCCTTGTAACCACACTTGCGGGTGGAGGAGAAGATGGCATCCACCTGTGGGATGGTTAGCTTGTCGAGTGGATTGTCCTTGTTTACATAGACCGCCAAGGCATCGATGGCTACCCGAATGGGGGTGGGTTTGTAGCCATGCCGTTTCTCGAATGCCTCGATCTCCTTGCCTTTCATCCGGCGACTCATGGGGCCGAGGTTGGCCGTTCCTTCGGTGAGAGCGGGGGGGGCGGTGGAAGAACCGGCAGCCTGGATCTGGATATTAACGTTGGGATAGACCCGTTTGAATTCCTCGGCCCAGAGGGTCATCAAGTTGGCCAGGGTGTCGGAGCCGACGCTGGAGATATTACCGGAAACCCCGCTAGCGGCGGTGTAGTCGGGTAACTCTGGATCCATCTGGATAGCGGCCAAGGTGTAGCTACCAATGAATGAGCTCATCAGGCCGGCAGTGATAAACAGCTTTCGAACGGTTTGTTTCATGACTCAAGCTCCTCTGTTTGCGTCACCCCACTCTACGGGACGCAGATGAACAGCATATTACAGAAATACTACAGTTTTATGACAGCCCCGAAATCGTATCGAGATGGTGTGTCCTGAAAGAGTTGTCCAGTCGGTAAGGGGGCGGTTGCATGGAATACTTGCCTAATTGGTGTGAGAAGCCGATACTCCATCGCTCTCGGAAACTGGATACCGGCATCGGATGAGTGAAAGGTTGATCAAATCCACCGCTGTGGTCAGTGCCATGACCATGGTTTCCCGCATACTCGGTTTCGTGCGAGACATGGTTATTGCGCGCATGTTCGGTGCCGGGGTGGGCACCGATGCCTTTTTTGTCGCTTTCAAGATTCCCAACTTCCTGCGCCGGTTGTTTGCAGAAGGGGCATTTTCCCAAGCGTTCGTGCCGGTGCTGTCGGAATATCGTTCCAATCGGGAATCGGATGAAGTGCGAGAATTGGTCAGCCGAGTGGCCGGCACCTTGGGCGGGATCCTGTTTCTGGTCACCCTGATCGGGGTGGTCGCGGCGCCTGTGCTGATCATGATTTTTGCCCCCGGTTTCATCGACGAACCGGAGCGGTTCGATCTGGCCGCCGGAATGCTGCGAGTCACTTTTCCCTACTTGCTGTTCATCTCGTTGACTGCGTTGGCCGGGGGGGTGCTCAACAGCTATGGCCGCTTCGGGGTCCCTGCCTTTACTCCGGTGTTACTAAATCTTTCCATGATTGGTGCCGCTGTCTGGCTGGCGCCCTACATGGAACGGCCGGTGACGGCACTGGCCTGGGGAGTGTTCATTGCTGGAGTGGCCCAACTAGCCTTCCAGTTGCCGTTCGTAGCTCGTCTCGGTCTGCTGGGCCGGCCACGTTGGGGGTGGCAGGATGCCGGTGTGAAACGCATCATCGAACTGATGTTACCAGCCATCTTTGGTTCTTCGGTGGCGCAGATCAATCTGCTGTTCGACACTTTACTGGCTTCGCTGTTGGTGGCTGGCAGTGTTTCCTGGCTCTACTATTCGGATCGATTGGTGGAGTTTCCGCTTGGGGTGTTCGGCATTGCCTTGGCTACGGTGATCCTGCCCAGTCTTTCCCGCCAGCATGCCTCCGAGTCTCCGGAGCAGTTTTCCCGTACTCTGGACTGGGCGCTGCGTTGGGTGTTGGTGGTGGGCACCCCCTGCAGTGTTGGTTTGTTTCTGCTGGCCGGCCCCATGCTGGCTACCCTGTTTCAGTATGGTGAGTTTGAGGCCACCGATGTTCGCATGGCCTCTCTGAGCCTGATGGCCTATGCTTTGGGGTTGCTCGGTTTCATCCTGGTCAAGGTGCTGGCGCCGGGTTACTACGCCCGCCAGGATACTCGTACGCCGGTGCGAATCGGGATCATCGCCATGGTGGCCAATATGGGGTTGAACGTGCTGTTTGTGGCGCCGTTGGTGTGGTTCGAAATCCCTGGACCCCATACCGGGCTGGCGCTGGCCACGGCCTGTTCCGCCTTTCTCAACGCTGCCTTGTTGCTCCGTGGGTTGCGTGCGGAGGGAGTCTTCCGGGCCCGGCCGGGGTGGGCACGCTTGCTGTGGAAGGTCGCTCTGGCTAATCTGGCGCTAGCGCTGGTGGTGATCTTCAGCGCAGGGGAGCTGGGCTCCTGGCTGGAGTGGGGATGGCTGGAACGGGTGGTCCGGCTGGCGCTCAGCATCGGTGCCGGTGCGGTGGTCTATGGAGTGGCGTTGTGGTTGCAAGGGATCCGTCCCCACCAGTTGTCGGGACGCGCTGCCGGTTAGGGGTTATACTTTCGCCTTTTCAGCACTGCCTTGGTCATGGAACTGATTCGTCATCTCCACAATCTGCGTCCCCATCACAGGGGATGCGTGCTCACCATCGGCAACTTCGATGGTGTCCATCTGGGGCATCAGGCGGTAATCGGTCAGCTCGCTGAGAAGGCGGCGGAGCTGCACCTTCCTTCCACGCTGATGACCTTCGAGCCCTACCCCCAGGAGTTCTTCAATCCTACCGCCGCGTTGCCCCGTCTGAGCCGTTTTCGGGAGAAGCTGCTGGCCTTGCGCCGTTTTGCGGTGGACCGCGTGCTTTGTCTCCGTTTCGATGAGCGGTTGGCGGATATGTCTGCCCGGGATTTTGTCTCTGAGGTGCTCGTGGCCAGGTTGGGGGTGCGTTATCTGGTGGTGGGAGATGATTTCCGTTTTGGTTGGCAGAGGGAGGGGGATTTCCAGCTGCTGCAGGAAGCGGGTGGGCAACATGGTTTTCAAGTGGCGAGGATGCACACCGTGGAGCTGGCGGGGGAGCGGATCAGCAGTACACGTATCCGTGCCGCACTTGCACAGGGACACATGGCGCTGGCGGAACAGATGCTGGGGCGCCCCTACCGCATGTGTGGCCGGGTGGTCCATGGAGAAAAACGGGGGAGGGATCTGGGTTTTCCCACCGCCAATATCGATCTGCACCGTATGGTCAGTCCGGTGACCGGTGTTTTTGCCGTGGAGCTGTTCGGCGTGGCTGGCGAGCCGGTGCCGGGGGTGGCCAACGTTGGTGTGCGACCCACGGTGAGCGGTGCCAAGGCACGCCTCGAGGTGCATTTGTTCGATTTCAACGGCGACATCTATGGCGCTCACGTGCATGTGGACTTTCTCCACAAGATCCGTCAGGAACGGCGCTTCGACTCCTTACAGGCGCTGGTAAAACAGATAGAATTGGATATCGAGGATGCCCGGCGCTTTTTTGCCGGGATACGTAACCCCTGAGAGCAGCTTTCAAGGACAAACAAATCGTGGCCGATTACAAGCACACCCTGAATCTCCCCCGGACCGATTTTCCCATGCGCGGCAATCTTGCCAAGCGCGAGCCGGAGATGCTCCGGCGTTGGCAGGAGATGAATCTCTATCGTCGTATGCGCCAGGTGGCGGAGGGGCGTGAACCGTTCGTACTGCATGACGGCCCGCCATATGCCAACGGCGAGATCCATATCGGCCACGCGGTCAACAAGATACTCAAGGACATCATCGTCAAATCCCGAGCCCTGGCAGGGTTTGATGCGCCCTATATCCCGGGTTGGGACTGCCACGGCCTGCCCATCGAGCTGAACGTGGAAAGGAAGATCGGCAAGCCCGGTTTCAAGGTGGATGCTGCCGGTTTCCGCAAGGCGTGCCGGGAGTATGCCACGGTCCAGGTGGAGCGGCAGCGGGAGGATTTCAAACGGCTCGGGGTGTTTGGTGACTGGGACAATCCCTACCTGACCATGGATTTCCGCTATGAGGCGGATATCATCCGCGCGCTGGGCAGGATCATCGCAAACGGCCATCTGCACCGGGGGGCCAAGCCCGTCCACTGGTGCATCGACTGCGGTTCTGCGCTGGCCGAGGCGGAGGTGGAATATGAGGAAAAGGCTTCGCCCGCCATCGATGTCCGGTTCGAGGTGCTGGACGAAGAGGCCTTGATGGCCCGTTGCGACCATGTGGAGGGACACGAGGGGGAAGGCCCCATCTCGATGGTGATCTGGACCACCACCCCCTGGACCTTGCCGGCCAATCAGGCGGTGGCGGTCAATCCGGAGGTGGTTTACGGTCTGATTCAGTGTGGAGGCGTGGGTGAGCATGGTCCCGAGCGGCTGTTGATCGCCGAACCATTGCTCAAGCAGGTCACCGATCGTTACCTGCTGGGCGACTACCGGGTCATTGGTACTTGTCTCGGGTCCGAGCTGGAGGGATTGAAGCTGGCCCATCCCTTCTATGAGCGTGAGGTGCCGGTAGTACTGAGTGACCATGTCACCCTGGAGGCCGGGACCGGCATGGTACACATCGCCCCCGCCCATGGGCAGGAGGATTATGCAGTGGGCAGCCGCTACCATCTCAAGGTGGAGAATCCGGTGGATGCCAATGGGGTGTTCCTGTCGGACACCGAGTTTTTCGCCGGCGAGGAGGTATGGGATGCCAATGACAAAGTAATCGAGTTGTTGCGGGTCCGTGGCAAGTTGGTTCACGAGGAGGAGATCGCCCATAGTTACCCCCACTGCTGGCGCCACAAGACCCCCATCATCTTTCGTGCCACACCACAGTGGTTCATCAGCATGGAGCAGAACGGTTTGCGAGATGCGGCCCTGCGGGCCATCAAGCAGACCCGCTGGACGCCGACGTGGGGCGAGGCTCGTATCGAAGGGATGGTGCGCAATCGACCCGACTGGTGTATCTCCCGGCAGCGCACCTGGGGGGTGCCCATCACCTTGTTCGTCCAGCGGGAAAGCGGGGAGCTCCATCCCGATACCTTGCGGCTGATCGAGGAGGTGGCGCAGCGTGTGGAGCAAAGGGGGATCGATGCCTGGTTCGAGTTGGAACCGGCGGAGTTGTTGGGCGAGGAGGCGGTGCACTATTACAAGGTCACCGATACCTTGGATGTCTGGTTTGATTCCGGGGTTTCCCACTATGCGGTACTCGAGCGGCGGGAAGGGATAAGCGAATTCCCAGCCGCGGATCTCTATCTGGAGGGGTCCGACCAGCACCGGGGATGGTTCCAGTCTTCACTGCTCACCTCGGTGGCGATGCGTGGACTCCCCCCTTATAAAGGGGTTCTCACACACGGTTTTACCGTCGATGCCAAGGGTCAGAAGATGTCCAAATCGAAGGGCAACGTGGTGGCCCCGCAAAAGGTGGTCAACACGCTCGGGGCGGACATCTTGCGGCTCTGGGTGGCAGCCACCGATTATCGCGGAGAGATGAGCGTTTCCGACGAGATCCTCAGGCGCACCAGTGATGCCTACCGGCGCATCCGTAACACGGCACGCTTTCTGCTGGCCAATTTGCACGACTTCGATCCTGCGTTTCACCTGTTGGCTCCGGCCTATATGCTGGCGCTGGACCGTTGGCTGGTGGCCCGCACCCGCCAGCTTCAAAAGGAGATCGAAACCGCCTATGAGGATTACGAATTCCATCTCATCTATCAGAAAATCCATAATTTCTGTTCAGTAGACCTGGGTAGTTTTTACCTGGATGTGATCAAGGATCGTCAGTACACCACACAACAGGACAGCATTCCCCGGCGTTCCGCCCAGAGTGCCATGTACCATGCGCTGGAGGCGATGACCCGCTGGCTGGCACCCGTCCTAAGCTTCACGGCCGAAGAGATCTGGGATCACATCCCCGGCGCGCGGAGCGAGTCGGTGTTTCTGGAGACGTGGTATCCTTTGCCGCCCTTGCCGGAGGACGAAGTGTTCGATTTGGCTTTCTGGGGGCAGGTGATGGCGGTGCGTGATGCAGTGGCCAAGGAGCTTGAACGGTTGCGGGTAGCCGGTGGAATCGGTTCCTCCCTGGATGCCGAGGTGGATCTCTACTGCGGCCGGGAGATCTACGATCTGCTGAGCCGGCTGGGTGACGAGCTGCGTTTCGTGCTTATCACTTCGTATGCGCGTATTCACCGGTTGGAGACGCCGCCTGATGATGGCATCCACTTTACCCTTCCTTCCAGGGATGAGATCTGGGTGGTAGTGATACCTTCTGCCCATCCCAAATGTGTTCGCTGCTGGCACCACCGGGAGGACGTGGGGCGTCACCCCGAGCATCCTGAGCTGTGCAGCCGTTGTGTGGAGAATGTTGCCGGTGAGGGTGAGCAGCGGGAGTTTGCTTGATGCTGAAATGGCTCTGGCTCTCTCTCGGGGTGTTCGCCCTGGACCAGCTCACCAAGCAGCTGGCAGAACACTATCTGGAACTGCATCAGCCGGTGGCAGTGATACCCGGTTTCAACCTGATGCTGGCCTACAACACCGGCGCAGCATTCAGTTTCCTGCACGATGCCGGCGGCTGGCAGCGCTGGTTCTTCGCCATCCTTTCCAGCATCATCAGTGCAGGCATCGTGTGGTGGATGTGGCGGCTCGAGACGGCAGAGCGGTGGATGGCGATCGCTTTGGCTTTGATCCTCGGGGGTGCTTTGGGCAACCTCTGGGATCGGGTGGTGTTGGGCCATGTGGTGGATTTCATCCAGCTCTATTACCGCCAATGGGCCTACCCCGCCTTCAACATCGCCGATTCCGCCATCACCATTGGTGCCGTGATGCTGATCATCGACAGTCTTTTCTTGCGGAAAGAGCCGCGCGCCGAGAAGGGATGACAAGCCCGAGGCCGCCGGTCTTTTCCCCGTGAATCCCGAATCCGTGCAATAGACGAGGAGAAATCATGCCCATCGTAGATATCAAGGGAATGCTCCAGCACGCGTACGACAACGGCTATGCGGTGGGAGCGTTCGATCTGGTCAGTCTGGAGTTCCTGGACGGGATCCTGGAGGCGGCAGAGCGTCGTCGCTCACCGGTGATCTTGTCGCTGGCAGAATCCCATTTCGACCATTACCACTTCGAGCGTTTGATGGCCGCTGCGGAGAGTGCTGCTCGGGCGGCCTCTGTTCCCGTGGCCCTGTTCCTCGATCACGGCGCCACCCTGGAGTCTGCAGTGAAGGCCATCAACACCGGCTGCAACGGGATCATGGTGGATGCCTCTCATCACTCCTTGGCAGAGAATATCGCCCTGACCCGGCGGGTGACCGAGATGGCGCACGCCTGCGGCGTCCCGGTGGAAGGGGAATTGGGATACGTGCCCGGCGTGGAAGGGGAGGATGCGGAGCGTCATCCCGGGGAGATTGCATACACCACGGTGGAGGAGGCCGAAACCTACGTTCGTGAGACCGGAGTGGATTTTCTCGCCGTATCCGTCGGTACCGTCCACGGACGGATGAAAGGTGAGCCGCAGCTGGATTTCGAGCGATTGCGGGCCATCGACGAGGCATTGCGGATACCGCTGGTGATCCATGGGGGGACGGGACTGGGGGACGAGCAGTTTCGATGCTTGATCGCCAACGGAGTCGCCAAGATCAACTATTATACGGCCCTTTCCGATGCCGCCGCTCGGCAGATCCGAGCCAACGTGGAGAGCGCTGCCGAGGGGGGATATACTCGGTTGGTGGCCGGCACCCGTGATGCCATCGCCGCCGAGGCCGAGCGTTGCATGGATTTGTGGGGCAGCGCGGGACAGGCGGCGGCGGTGGAGCGAGCCTGTGCTCCTTGGTCCCCGGTGGAGCACCTCATCGTTTTCAACGTGGCGGGTATCAGCGATGAACAGGCCGAAAAAATGATGGCCAAAGGACGCGAGATCCTTGCGGCCATTCCCGGAGTCCGCTATGTCCACACCGGAACCGCCGTCAAGGAGGATGCCAAGTACCGTTTCTGCTGGCTGATACGTTTCGTTCATCCGGCGGTGATCGCCAGTTACCGGGATCATCCCGACCATGTCCGTTTTGCCGACGAGCTCTTCCGGCCGGTCGCCGGTGATCGGATAAGCATCGATTACCGGGTGACGTTTTGACGGCTTGCGAAGTCCGGAACCGGGCTAGCCTTCCGCCGCGGTCAGGGCAAGGGTGACGATGGTCCGCAGATGAGGATCCGGCTGCCTCATTTTCCTCAGCAGCTCGCGGGCATGGGGGGAGAGCCGTCGTATTCCCCAGATGCAACGTCGCAAGGTTTCGTCGTCCCCTTCCCGGGCATGGTAGAGCGGAAGGTTGACATCGAAGTAAGAGAGGCTATCGGCGTCCCGTAACAGATCGGCGCGGGGATCGCCCCCCACCTCGTGCAGTCGTACCAGGCGGCAGGCCTCCGCCGTGACCGCTTCCGGTACGTCACATCGTTCGAGCAGTCGGTGAAGCAGCCGGGCTCCATGTTCGGCATGGGCCTGCTTGAAGGCGTCATAGTCGGCGAAATCCTCCCGTCTCACGCCATCGGGCGCGGCACGATCGATGTCATGGGCCAGGGCCGCCAGCCGGAGCGCCTCGTCGGCCATGGGGTCGAGGCGCACCAACCACGCCAGGGTGTTCTCCGCGTGCATCGGATCCTCGGGGACCCGGGAGTGGCGGATGAATTCCCGGATGCGGGTGAAGGCACACGCCAGCGGGGGAGTGGTGTCCTGTTCAGTTTCCGGAGGGTGGTTTCCCATAGAGTCGGGTATAGGCTTCCGGGTCGAGGATCTCGCGAATGTCCACGAAGCTGCCCGAAGGGTATTCTGTCAGGCGGGGGAGAATCGACAGGATCCTTTCCGCCGCTTCTTCCGGTGTCGGCATCGCGTCGGTCCCTCTTGCCTCTCGCAGCCGGCGCAATGCGGGAAAGGTGTCGGCATCCGCCTCCTCGCACAGGTGAACCATCATGGCGGTGTCGATGATTCCAGGAGCCAGCGCCGTGATGTGGGTATGGGGGAACTCGTGGGCATACAGCTTCGCCAGCATGTTAAGGGCCGCCTTGGAGAGGCCGTAGCTGCCCCATCCCTTGTTGCCCAGCACGGCGGCGCCCGAGGAGATCATCACCACCTGTTGCACGGGCCGCCCCCATTGGTACAACCAGTCCATGATCGCCTTGTTGGCCCACAGATTGGTTTCCATCACCCGTTTCGCTTCTGCCATCGGTGTTTCCGTGAGCTGCTGTACACGTCCCAGGATGCCGGCGTTGAGTACGACCAGATCGAGTTTGGGCAGCGCGCCCACGAGCCGTTCCAGGGTTTCGGCGAGGAGGGCGTAGTCGGTGATGTCGCATGAGCGGTGATGCAGATTCTCGAGATCATTGGGGCGTCGGCTGCAACCATGGACCTGCCAGCCCGTTGCCAGTAACCGTTCCGCCAATGCGCGTCCCAGGCCGGAGCTGGTACCGGTGACGAAGGCGATGGAAGATCGGGTCATCACGTTTCTCCTCCCTTCAGAATGGTTTGACGATCACCAGGATCACCACCGCCAGCAGGACGGGGACCGGCAGTTCGTTGATCACCCGGTAGAACCGGTGTCCATGTCGATTTCGATCCTCCTGAAACGCCTTGACCAGCCGGCCGCAGTAGAAGTGATAGAGAATGAGCAGCCCCACCAGTGCCAGTTTGGCATGCAACCAGCCGGATTTGGAGTAGGCGGCCCAGGCATAATCCACCAGCAGCCAGGTGCCGAAGAAAACGGTCAAGAGCATGGAGGGGGTGGTGAAGCGGTAAAGTTTGCGTTCCATCACCTTGAATCGCTCGTTGCACACCTTGTCCTGGCTCATGGCGTGATAGACGAACAGGCGGGGCAGGTAGAACAACCCGGCGAACCAGGTGACCATGAAAATGACGTGGAAAGCTTTGACCCATAGCATGATGGTGGTTCACTCCGAATAGCGGTAGGTGGCCTCGATATCCTTGCGTGTCAGGATGCCATAAATCCCGATCCCGGTTCCATCCTCACGAGTGATGTACGCGGCATTGCTCTGAGCCTTGTCGAGAAGGTCGAGCGCCTCCCAGAGGGTGACGTGGCGGGGGACCGGTGTCAGTTTCTGTCGGGTGGCGGGGATGGCCAGGAGATCGAGGGATTCTTCGGTTTCCCTTTCCGGATTTTCTTCCAGGTAGAGTGCCAGGTCCGCTCCTGGAACCAGTATCTGGGGCCGGTTTTCCTCCTTGATGACCACCCATTGCGGGGACTGTTTCAACAGGTGTTGCAGTGACTCCCGGGTGGTGAAACGTTCACTGGCGGCAAAATTGCGGTTCATGACGCTGGTGACCCCGATGTGGTGCAGGGATTGAGCGAGGGGATTGTGGCGAAAGGTGAGGCCACGGGCTTCCAGCAGCATCAAATAGATGGACTTGCCGCCCACCAACTCTTTGCTGATCAGGCCGGAGACGATTACCGTGAACATGCCGGGCAGCAGGATGTTTGGATTTGCAGTGAGCTCGAGCAGGGCCATGAGCGCGGCCAGAGGGGCCTGGAGCGTGGCACCCATCATCGCACCCATGCCGATCATGGCGTAGAAACCGTGAGAGGACATCTGTCCGGGAAACAGGGTCGAGACGGTCAGTCCCACCGAGCCGCCCACCATGGCGCCCAGCACCAATGAAGGGCCGATGAGCCCCCCGGGCAGTCCCAATCCCAGCCCAGCCGCGGTGGCGAGCAGCTTCAGTATCAGGATGCTTAACATCAGCCAAAGCGGCACTTGTCCCAGCAGGGTGTCATTGACCACCTCGTAACTGACTCCCATGATCTGTGGAATACTGACCGCACAAAGACCAGTGATCAGCCCCCCCAACGCCATGCGAAACCAAATGGGGGTATAGGTTAAAGTGGTGGAGAAGTAATGTAGCAATCTGGTGAAGGCAGCAGCTGCGAATCCCACAGCGACGGCAGTGGCCATCAATACTGGAAGTTCGTGTATGGCTCCCATCTCCAAGGCCGGAACGATAAAAGCGGGGGCGGTACCATAAACCTGTCGGCTCAGCATGGTGGCGCTGAAAGAGGCGAGGATCACGGGAGTAAAGCTGCCAATGGTGTACTCCATCATCACCACTTCCATGGCAAAGATCACCCCCGCCAAAGGGGTGTTGAACGAGGCCCCGATGGCCGCGGCGATGCCGCAGGCGATCAAGGTGCGGATGCTATTGTTGGGCAGATGCAGCCATTTCCCGGCTATTCCTCCCGATGCCGCCCCCAGATGGACACTAGGACCTTCTCGCCCAACCGAGTGGCCGCTGGCGATGCTCAGTGCAGCGCCGAAGAACTGTAGGATGGCATTGCGCAGTGGCAGATAGCCATGGAAATAGGTGAGTCGTTCAATGACATGAACCACCCCGACGTGGCGATTTGCCGGTGGCGTCATATGGAAGATCAGACCGATCAATAGCCCGCCAAGCGTTGGTAACAGCAGGCGATAGTACACCTCGACCGCTGTGTAATCTTCGAGACCGATGGGCAGATAGAACGACTGCAGATATTGAATGAGCAGGCGGAAAGCGATGATGATTCCTCCCGCCAACAGGCCCACCAGCAATCCTAGGATAGCCATGGGCAGGATAGCGTCGGGATCGGCAAGCCGAAGGCGGAGTTTTTCTAACACCTGATTTCCGGTATCTGGATACGGGATTTTCCGAAAACGAATACAAACTTCATTGAATCTGCAGATTATGCCATGTATTCGGGCGTTTTCGGTGATAGTTCGCTATACTTTCGAACTTTTCTACTGGGCGAATCGTGGGGCTGGAAAGAACATGATCAAGGTGGGAATCGTAGGAGGTACCGGCTATACCGGAGCAGAGCTGTTGCGTTTGCTGGCGGTTCATCCTGATGTGGAACTCTCGGTGATTACCTCGAGGGCGGAGGCTGGCCGGCCAGTCGCAGAAATCTTCCCGAACCTTCGTGGTCGTGTCCATCTTTCTTTCAGTGCTCCCGACGAGGGGCACTTGTGCCATTGTGACGTGGTTTTCTTTGCTACGCCTAACGGTACGGCGATGCGGTTGGTTCCACCACTGCTGGAAGCAGGGGTGCGGGTGATCGACCTGGCTGCCGATTTTCGGCTCGAGGATGTCTCTGAATGGGAGCGGTGGTATGGCATGCCCCATAGTTGTCCTGAGCTCCTGGCGGAAGCGGTGTACGGTCTTCCCGAGGTAAACCGCGATGCCATCCGCGGGGCACGGCTAGTGGCCTGTCCTGGTTGCTATCCGACTGCGGTACAGCTTGGTTTTCTGCCGCTGTTAGAGGCCGGCGTAGTGGATGTCGGCCGGCTGATCGCCGATGCAAAATCGGGTGTGAGCGGTGCCGGGCGCAAGGCGAACGTAGGCACCTTGCTTGCCGAGTGCAGTGAGAGCCTGAAGGCCTATGCGGTGTCGGGACATCGCCATCTACCGGAGATCTGCCAGGGGTTGCGGAGGATGAGCGGAGCGGAAGTTGGACTGGTCTTCGTGCCCCATCTGACGCCGATGATCCGCGGTATCCATGCCACCCTGTATGCTACCCTGACCGGGGAGGATGTCGAACTGCAAGCGCTGTTCGAGCAACGATTCTCGGGTGAACCATTCGTTGATCTTCTACCACCAGGTGCCCATCCAGAAACCCGCAGCGTGAAAGGGGCCAATGTCTGTCGAATCGCTGTTCATCGTCCCCAGGGAGGTGATACGGTAGTGGTGCTCTCGGTGATAGACAATCTGGTGAAGGGTGCTGCCGGGCAGGCGGTTCAGAACATGAACCTGATGTTTGGTCTGCGGGAGATCGCGGGACTGGAGGCCATCGCCCTGCTGCCATGACCCGCATTATCGTAAAAAAGGAACAGGAGAGCGGTCCGTGGTGGCGCATCGGAGTAGCTGCTTTGGTACTTGCAGTGCTGGTTTCGGGCTGGGGGATGTTTGAATATGGCCGCTATCGGGCAGGGTACGATCGGGCCGGTTTTAACAAGATTCGGCAACAACTGGAAAAGAGCAATGCGGAGCTTGAAGCAGAGGTCAGAAAGCTGCAGCAGGAAAAGATGGAGCTGGAACAGACACGGCATATCGAAAGTCAGGCTTATCGTTTAGTGCGTGAGGATCTGCGAACGTTGCAGGATGAGCTGTTGGAATTGAAAGAGGAACTGGCTTTCTATCGGGGGATTGTTTCCCCAGAAGAGGGAGGACGGGGCCTGCAGATCCAGCGATTTACAGTGGCCAAGGATGACGAGGAACGATCTTGGCTTTTTAAGCTGGTTTTGACCCGGGTGCTGAAAAACAGGGGTGTGGCCAAAGGGGCGGTGGAGATCAAGATTGAAGGGGTGGATGAACAGGGAAAGCGCTCGTTCATTTCTCCTCAACAACGGCTACGCTATAATTTCAGATACTTTCAGAATATCGAGGGCAAGGTCAAGTTCCCGAAAGGATTTGTTCCTTCTCGTGCAACGGTGACTCTGAAACCGGGAGGGCGGGGTAACAAGACCGAATTGAAGAAAAGTTTCGATTGGCCGGTCAAACCGGAATCAACGCGAGGTGACGACAATGTGGGGGAAAACCAAAGGTAGCACCGACGTGGCTGCGAGCACGGAGGTGGATACACTGATCGGTGAGCATACCAGAATAGAGGGGAATATCATCTTCAATGGCGGTCTGCATGTAGATGGGCATGTGCAGGGGAATGTAATGACAAAAGACGCGGCCGACTCGGTACTCAGCCTTAGCGAAGTAGGCGTTATCGAGGGTGAGGTCCATGTCGCCAATGTCGTACTCAATGGGACCATCACTGGTGATGTCCATGCATCACAAAAGATTGAACTGGGACCCAAAGCACGCGTAACGGGAAATGTCTATTACAATCTGATCGAAATGGCCATGGGGGCCGAAGTCAATGGCAACCTGGTCCGCAATGTGGAATCGAAGAGCCAAGTAGTCTCCTTGAAGGAGGAGAAGAAGAGCAAGCCCAAATCGGTCGATCGTTCCGCCTAAGTCCATCAGAATCTGAACCAAGGAGGGTATTGAGATGTATCGAAGGCGGGGCAGGCTGCGGCTGTGGCCCATCGTTCTGTTCGGGGCCTTTCTGGCCTACTATTATTTCGCCAACCAACAGGAGGTTCCGCTCACCGGCAGGACCCAGCTGGTGGATATCAGCCGCGAGCAGGAGATGGCTCTCGGGCTTCAGTCCTACCAGCAGATCTTGAGCCGGTCCCGGGTGGTTTCCCAGGGGGAAGCGGTTCGGCTGGTACGCACCGTTGGAAGACGGATCGCAAAGGCCGCTGCCGATGTGGATCCGGGATTCCAGTGGGAATTCAACCTCATCGCTTCCGACCAGATCAACGCCTTTGCCTTGCCCGGCGGCAAGGTGGCGATCTACACCGGGATTCTGCCGGTGGCGAAAAACGCCGATGGCCTGGCAACGGTCATGGGACACGAGATCGCCCATGCCATCGCACGGCATGGGGCAGAGCGCATGGCCTATCAGAAGCTGGTTCAGTTGGGCAGCATGGCGGCCAGTGTTGCCCTTGGAGGGATGGATATCGAAACCCAGCGGATGGTAATGGGTGCGCTGGGAGTAGGATCCCAGTACGGGGTGTTGCTTCCTTTCTCCCGCAAACACGAAACCGAGGCGGATTACATGGGGCTGATATTCCTTGCTCGTGCCTGTTTTGATCCTGCTGAGGCGCCAAGGCTTTGGCAACGGATGGGCGAGGCGAGTCAAGGGGCGCCGCAGGAGTTCCTCTCTACCCACCCCAGCCATGAGACTCGTATCCGGCAGTTCCGGGAGTGGATGCCCATGGCCTTGGAGATCCGCAAGCGTTATTGTGACCAAGAAGGAAACATGGTGCTGGATCCAGCCGAAGGGATCAATGTGCGTAACGGTAGCAGGCGGGTTACCATGTAAGAGAGAGCCCCGGGGAACTGAAGTTACGGCAAAAGAGGCGGAGAACGGATTGTCCAAAGGTCGCTCGGGATTATCAGGAGCCGTAAATAAATCCGGCACCCCATTTGTCAGTATGACAGAAAAGGAGATTCATCATGGCAGTTGCACGTGTCACCGAGATCACCGCTTCCTCTCCACTTGGCTTCGAGGATGCCATCCAGCGGGGAATCCAGCGCGCCAACAAGACCCTGCGCAACCTCAAATCCGCCTGGGTCCAAGAGCAGACGGTTAAGATCGAGAACGGGGAAATTACCGAATACCGGGTCAATATGAAGGTAACCTTCGTTCTTGATGATTGAACCGCCCTGTTTTCTGCGGGCAGGGCGGTATCGTCAGTCGCTAGGGTTGCTTGTTCAACAGGGTGTCCAGGAGTTCTCTTACTGCGCCGAGCCGTTGTTCCTGAGCCGGTAGTTCCTGAAGGATGCGCAGCTTGTCCTGTCCGTCCAGCTTGTAACGATGCGGCTGTTTCTGGATCAGCTGGATGATGGTCATGGGGTCCACGTTGGGCTGTTCCTTGAAGAGGATGCGCCCTCCGTGTTCTCCCACATCAATTTTGCGGATCCCCAGGGGATTGGCCTTGAGCTTGAGCTCGGCAACCTGGAACAGGTTCTTGGCCGGCTCGGGAAGTAGCCCGAAGCGGTCGATCATCTCCACCTGTAGCTCGCGCAATGCGCTGCTGTCGGGTGCGCTGGCGATTCGCTTGTACATCACTAGGCGGGTGTGGACATCCGGCAGGTAGTCCTCAGGGATCAGGGCGGGGAGATGCAGCTCCACTTCGGCACCGTGGTCCAACGGACGATCCAGTTCCGGCTGTTTGCCTGCCTTGAGCGCCTTGACAGCGCGTTCCAGCAGTTCGGAATAGAGGTTGAAACCAATCTCTTGCATCTGACCACTCTGGTCCTCTCCGAGTAACTCCCCGGCACCCCGGATTTCCAGGTCGTGAGTGGCGAGGGTGAAGCCGGCCCCTAGATCTTCGATGGATTCCAATGCTTCCAGCCGTTTCAGGGCATCGGGGGTGATCTGTTTGCGCGATGGAATAACCAGATAGGCGTAGGCACGATGATGGGAGCGGCCCACCCGGCCACGTAGCTGATAGAGCTGTGCCAGGCCGAAGCGGTCGGCGCGATGGATGATGATGGTATTGGCACTGGGTATGTCGATACCGGTCTCGATGATGGTGGTGCAGACCAGCACATTGAAACGCTGGTGATAGAAGTCGGCCATCACCCGCTCCAGCTCCCGCTCACTCATTTGACCGTGGGCAACATGGACTCGTGCCTCCGGGACCAGGCGGCGCACCGTCTCGGCGGCCTTCTCGATGGTTTCTACTTCATTGTGCAGGAAATAGACCTGGCCACCTCGTTTGATTTCGCGCAGGATCGCCTCGCTGAGCAGGGTATCGCTCCACTCGCTGACGAAAGTTTTGACCGGAAGGCGCCGGGCAGGGGGAGTGGCGATTACCGAGAATTCCCGCAGTCCAGAGAAGGCCATGTTGAGGGTGCGCGGGATGGGGGTCGCGGTGAGGGTAAGGATATCCACTTCGGAGCGGAGCGCCTTGAAGCGTTCCTTCTGGCGTACCCCAAAGCGATGCTCTTCGTCGATGATTACCAAACCTAGCCGCTTGTAGTTCACTCCTGCCTGCAGCAGCTTGTGGGTACCGATGACGATATCAACGGTGCCATCCTCCAGTCCGTCCAATACTCGTTGCTGCTCCTTCCGGGAACGAAACCGGGAGAGGGATTCGATCTGTACTGGCCAATCGGCAAAACGATCCCGGAAACTCTGATAATGCTGTTGGGCAAGCAGGGTGGTGGGTACCAGCATTGCCACCTGCTTGCCTCCTTGTACGGCGACGAAAGCGGCGCGCATTGCCACCTCAGTCTTGCCAAATCCCACGTCACCGCATACCAGTCGGTCCATGGGCCTGTCGGAGGCCATGTCGGCCAGCACCGCATGGATTGCCTCCAGCTGATCGGGGGTCTCCTCGAACGGGAAGGCGGCAGCAAAAGCGGCGTACTGATCATCTACGGGATAGGCATGTCCTTTACGTGCTTCGCGTCGTGCATAGATCTCCAGCAGCTCGGCGGCCACGTCGCGCACCTTCTCGCTGGCTTTGCGTTTTGCCCGCTCCCACTGACCGCTGCCCAGCTTGTGCAAGGGGGCATTCTCTGGGGAGGCGCCACTGTAGCGGCTTATCAGGTGCAAGGAGGCCACTGGCACGTAGAGTTTGTCGCTTCCTGCGTACTCCAGGGCCAAGAACTCTGCTTCCCGCCCTCCCACGGTCAGTCGTTGCAGCCCAACGAAACGACCGATACCGTGTTCCTCATGGACCACCGGGGCGCCGGGTTGCAGCTCAGCCAGATCGCGAACGATCGCCTCCGCTTCCCGGTGACGTGTGCGACGCCGGCTGCGCTGGATGGCGTGGGCGCCGAACAGCTGTGCTTCGGTGATCACCGCCAGTGAGGGATGCTCCAGTACCAGCCCTTGCTCTATAGGAGCCACCGTAATCCCAATCGGTGCATCGCCTTCCAGGAATTCTCGCCAGCCGTCGTAGAGGGTGGGATGAATATCGCTTCCTTTGAGTAGTTCCAGCAATGCTTCACGGCGGCCGGTGCTCTCGGCAGCCAGCAACACCCTGCCCGGAAAGGCGTCCAGCCATTGATGAAGGGCCTCTCTGCCGCAGCCGCCGGGACGGTTCAGATTGAGCTCGGGGGGCGCCTTGGTCGCGTAATTGATCTCTTTGCCGGGTAATTTGAAGCGGTGCAGCCGAACCTGACCAAAGTGGTTTACGGAGGCGAGCAATTCATCGCTGCGCAGAAATAGCTTTTCCGGAGGCAACAGGGGGCGCTCGATGTCATGGCGGCGGCTCTCGTAACGTTGTTCTGCTTCAGTCCAGAACCGTTCCGCTGCCTCCTGGACTCCCTCCGTCAGGAACAGGAGTGTCCCTTCCGGCAGATAGTCGAACAGGGTCGCTGTCTGGTCGAAAAAAAGCGGAAGATAGTATTCGACGCCGGGAGGGGCAAGGCCGTCACTGACGCTCTGGTAGATGATGCTGCGGCCGAGTTCCCCTTCCAGATTATCTCGGTAGGCTTGGCGAAAGTGTTTGATTGCTTCGGGGGTGAGGGGGAACTCGCGCGCTGGCAGTAGCTGGGCGCGCTTCACCTTGCGCAAGGTCCGCTGGGTTTCAGGGTCGAAGGTGCGAATGCTCTCGATCTCATCATCGAATAGATCGATGCGGAATGGCCTCTTACTTCCCATGGGGAAAAGATCCAGCAGGCTGCCGCGTACCGCAAATTCTCCAGGCTCCACTACCTGAGAGACACATTGGTAGCCACTATTCTCCAGCCGTCGACGCAGTCCCTCCAGATCCAGCCGCTGGCCGGTGTCCAGCATCAGGGCGTTGGCATCCAGGTAGGTGCGGGGAGGGAGGCGGTGCATTAACGTGGATGCAGTGACCACCAGTATCCCTTGGGCCAGTTCTGGGAGTCGGTACAGGGTAGCTAGCCGCTGGGAGATGATCTCCTGATGAGGAGAGAAGATGTCGTAAGGGAGCGTCTCCCAATCGGGGAAGCTGAGAACCGGAAGAACTTCCTGACTGAAAAAACGGATCTCCTGTTCCAGGCGCAAGGCGGTCGGCGTGTCTGGAGCGATTACCACGGCAGGGGCTTCTCCATACCGTGCGGCTGCCGCCTGGATGGCTAGACCGAAGGTGCCGCCGTAGAGCCGGCCCCAGTCCAAGCGGGAGCCGGCCTTTTGCGGCAGTTGTGGTTGGAGGGGAGAGATGTATCTAGTTTGCGTCATGTCGGGCGATGTGAAAAAGGCCCTATTCTAACCCAATGAGCGGGAGAAGGAGATGCTTCGGTGCCGAAGGAAAAGGCTCGGGCAAGTGAGAGGTTCAGATGAGAAGGATCACCGGTTCTTCATTCGTGACAAGATCTGCCTGATGCTCTCTTCCCAGCGCTTGAATATCGCTTCCGTTTTCGCAGCTGGAAGGAAATCACGATAGGTGGCTGGATCAATGGTTACCAACAGGGTGCTGTCTCCCTCGGCAAACACGGCGATACGTGGGGGGAGGTAGGGAGCGAGGTTTGGGTATTCCCGGGTCAGTCGGCGGATTTCATCCGCCTTGCCGAAAAATACCGCGCGATACTGGTTACTGGTGTAACCCATGCCCAGCAGCCCGATGTCGACCATATCCACGCGGGCCACGTTGTATCCCTGTTCTTGGATAGCCTCTTGCAGGTTGGCTAGTGCAATGCTGAGGGGCTGGTGGACACGGACCATGATCAGATTATCGGCCCGTGAAGGAGAGAGTGGTGCGGCTGAGAGTAGAAGAAGCAGAATACCACACAGGAACGTTCTCTGGTTCATTGGGGAACCTCCTGGAGAATGGCCATGTAGGTGTCATGCAGTTCCCTGGAGGAGTGTTCCAGATTGGCATTATTGAACAGAGTGGTGAACCGAAGCGGATTGACCGATGTGACAATTACCTCGCCATCCTCCTGTTCCAGGACCGTGATTCGGTTGGGAAGAAACAATCCCATGCGAGGATCGAGGGCAAGCAGCGTATTGATCTGCCGGATACTGCCAAAATGGATAACCAGCTGCTTTTTGTTTTCTTCTCCTTGGGTGACCAGTCCATCCTCCAGCATATGTTGTCGGATAATCCGCAATCTGCGGGAGGAGATGGCATTGTTGATGGCCTCAATGGTTTCGGCGAATGAGGCGCTGGAAACAACCATCAGGGTGGGATCTGGTGTTCGTGGCTTCGTTGTTTTTCGGGGCGTTTTCTCGAAACTGCGGATATAGGCCACCACGTTGTCCACGTCTTGCGTGGTGAGTCCCATCTTTTTCGCGGATTGCATGGGGGTTCCGCGGCGGCCTCGGAGCAAGGTGGTACGAATAATGTCATCGGAGACCGAAGCCAGATAACCAGGGTTGTTCAGGGCGGGTGCTACGATGGGAGTGTCATGCAGGCGGGTGAAGTTTACTCCGGTACCGGCACCCCCTTCACCGAGCGGACCGTGACATCGTGCACATTTGCGGGCAAAGATTTCGCGTCCTTTGCGGAGATCTCCCGTGCTACCTCCAGTGATGAGTTGGACGCCGGCTTTCCCCCAGCTGCGAATATGACGCACAATAGCCCACATCTCTTCCTCCTCCAAGTGGGGAAAGGCAGGCATGATTCGGCCCGGTCTGCCGTGGCGAATGGTCTGGAACAGGTATTCATCCGTGACGCTGCTCAAGAAATCGGGCAGTGCCAAAGGCACCCCGATACCCCCGTCGCCATCATCACCGTGGCAGGCGGCGCAGTGCATGGCGAATAGTTTGTCTCCTTCGGCAGCGTTGCCATAGGGGGGGGCGAGAGAGAACGCAATCAGAACAGCAAGAAGCAGACGCAGGTGATTGTGGACGACCTCCATCAGCAATCCTTTTGTAAATTAGACCGGGTTCAATACAACTTTAGTACAAAATAGCAGATTTTCGGTGGGAGCGGAGGTAAAGTTTTGTGAAAATCTGTAGTTATGTTTTTCAGGTATGCCTGATTGCCGATGAGCCAAGTCTCATTGGCTGGAAGTTGAAACCGGCGGATTTCCTCTTTAGTCGTCCCGAAGGCATATGACTTCCATAGAGCGAATCAAGGGGGTTGGTGGGAAAAAACACCAGTCATTCGTCCTCTGGGCGAATGACTGGTGATTCAGCCTTTTTGAAACGCTCAGGCCTCGTGGGCAGCCTTTTTGCGCCTCAGGCCGGCCAAGCCGATGAGAGCCGACCCGAACAGCAGGGCCGCTGGTGGAATGGGGACAGGGGCTGCGCTAAGAGAGGCGGTATAAAGTCCCCCTGCCAATCCTGTTGTGTTTCCGGAAACGGTTATGTAATATCTTCCATCTGCTACATTTCCTTGAAAGAACCAGCGATCACCCACATTGGAAAACGTCAAAGGAGCTCCGCTGGCACTTATGTTGTCAATGTTTAAAACTGTGCCAATGGTTTGAGTGGTTACTTCCGCATCGTTGAATTCAAGATAGAAATTGTTCTCCCCCGCTACGTTGAGTGTCCATATGTGGTTAAAACCACCAGGGGCATAAAACGTGTCGGAAGTGGTGCTTTGTCCGAGCCCGATGGTCTTGGATCCGAACGATAACGTCGTTGCCGCCTGTGCCCCCGCACTGGCTAGCGCCAACAGCGATGCTGCCAGCAAATATCGTAGTTTCATTGCTCGTTTCTCCTTTAGGTTTAGTGTTGTTGGTCAAATTTCAGGAGTGATTAAGTGCTGGACTACTATCCATCCAGCACTTCTCGATCTCCCCGTACCGAATTACTGCAAGACCTGTGCCTTCTGGTGTATTGCTCTGATACGTAACAACATTTTGACTGATTCGCTCGTGGGTTTGCTGACGATATGTAAAATTTGCCGACCCGTCGTTCGAGGCTTTGCAACATGAGGCCGATTTGTCCTCGCGCTAAAATATCAAGCAACTCTTTGTTGCTTGGGGGATTTCTGGCGGCTGGAATGGGTATCAACTTTCTGGCTCCGGCCAAGGTCCTGATTTTGTTCGGTAAAGATTTCCGACAACCTTACCGCTTTTTACTGCCGATTTTGCTTTCAGTCCCGTCAACCAGGCTGCGGATATTTCCCCGGTGGCGCCAGATAAGGAGCAATGAAAGCGTCGCCGCCATGTAAAGGACGGGCTGAGAGTCGGTTAACAAGGTAGTATAGAGTGGCGTCAGGATGGCAGCGCAGAGTGCAGAGAGAGATGAATAGCGGGTCAGTGCGGCTACTGTGAGCCAGGTGATGAGCGCGGCTACTCCCACTGGCCAGGCAATCCCAAGCAGTACACCAAGGCCGGTGGCAACCCCTTTCCCGCCTTTGAAACCGAAGAAGAGAGGATAAAGGTGGCCGAGAAAGGCGGCTAGTCCCATCATCGCGACCACACTGTCATTTGCTCCCGTCATTCGTCCGATAAGGACGGCGAAAAGGCCTTTCAGAAGATCCCCGCCAAGGGTGATGATGGCGGCTTTTTTTCCGCCGATGCGCAATACATTGGTAGCACCCGGATTACCGGAGCCCTGGGTACGGGGATCGGGCAGTCCCAGCAACCTGCTGGTGATGACCGCGCTTGACAGGGAACCGAGCAGATAAGCGGTGAGGATCAGCAATCCGTCCAGTAACATCGTCCCTTTCCGAAACTTGGTTCACCGAGAGGTATCATATGGACAGCGTACCGAATTGATGGGATATTTGCCACATGGATATCATTTATCTTCGTGATCTGCGGATAGAAACGGTGATCGGTATCTACGACTGGGAGCGCCGGCTTCGGCAGGTGGTCAGTCTGGATCTGGAGATGGCCGCCGATGTCTACAAGGCGTCAGCATCGGATACGATTGAAGATACACTTGATTACAAGGCAGTGGCCAAACGGCTGATCGAGTTTGTTGGTGGTAGCGAGTTTCAGCTGGTGGAGACGCTGGCGGAGCGCGTAACGGAGATCGTTCGCCAAGAGTTTGGAGTCCCCTGGGTCCGGCTACGTCTCAGCAAGCCGGGAGCGGTGCGGGGTGCTCGGGACGTAGGGGTGATCATTGAACGGGGGGAGCGGGAGTCTCGGTTTTCCTGACGGGGTGTCGAGGGTGTCGGTCAGGGTCTATGTGGGGATTGGCAGCAATGTGGAACGTCTCGCCAATGTGCGTAGCGCCATTGCAGCACTGCGTCATCACTTCGGGGTACTGCGACTTTCGCAGATCTACGAAAGCGCAGCGGTGGGATTTGATGGCGAGGATTTCTATAACCTGGTGGCGGGATTCGATACCAGCTTGAATGTCTGGAAGGTGGCGGCGAAACTTCGGGAGATTGAGGCAAAGCATTGCCGGGAGCGCGGGAATGGGCGCTTTGCACCGCGTACTCTGGATCTCGATCTGCTGTTGTATGGTGATGAAGTCCTGCATGAAGAGGGAATTCACATCCCGCGTGAAGAGATAAAGGAATATGCGTTCGTGCTTTGTCCCTTGGCGGAGATCGCTCCTCATGCGCGTCATCCTGTGGATGGTCGCACCTTTGCCGAGTTGTGGCGGGATTTTGGTTACCGTAAGCAGCGCATCTCCCCCGTTAGGATTCGGGTGTAACGAATCTGTTACAGTGTGGTTGCATGCTTGTGGTCGGTAGCGGTATTGGCGGGAATCGATGGCCAAGAGAGTGTTGATTGTCGAGGATGAGGCAGCGATCAGGGAAATGGTGGGATTTGCTCTTCGGCGGGCGGGATTCGAGGTGGATGAGGCGGCGGATGCAGCACAGGCCCGAACGCGAATCTTTGAACAGATCCCGGATCTGCTGTTGCTGGATTGGATGTTGCCAGATATCAGTGGTATCGATTTGGCGCGCCGTTTTCGGCGGGAAGAGGCGACAGCTGATCTGCCCATCATTATGCTGACGGCGAAGGGGGAGGAGGACGATAAGATACGTGGCCTGGAGGCGGGTGCGGATGATTACATCACCAAGCCGTTCTCTCCCCGGGAGTTAATCGCTCGCATTCGTGCGGTATTGCGTCGGGTTTCGCTCCTGGAAGATGAGAAACTGGAGGCTGGCGCTCTCTGCCTTCATCCGGCCAGCCATCGCGTCACGGCCCATGGCGAACCGGTGGAACTGGGTCCTACCGAGTATCGCCTGCTGCGATTTCTTATGGCCCACCGGGATCGGGTTTTCACTCGAAGTCAGCTGATTGATCGGGTGTGGGGAGGTGGCACTTATATTGAAGAGCGCACTGTAGATGTCCATGTCCGTCGTCTGCGCAAGGCGCTCGAGCCTTATCGGCATGACAGGTTCATTCAAACCGTTCGCGGGGTGGGATATCGTTTTTCATCC
The DNA here is from genome assembly GCA_964557025.1 of uncultured Chromatiales bacterium. Taxonomy (GTDB): domain Bacteria; phylum Pseudomonadota; class Gammaproteobacteria; order Thiohalospirales; family Thiohalospiraceae; genus DRMK01. The sequence continues at coordinate 73,379 of CAZKYF010000037.1, forward strand.
CGCGTGCCGGTTCAGGGGACCGGGTGAAGGTCCCATCTTCCGACGGATAAGGGAGTAGTCATATCGTTACAGCAGAGTTCATCCGCGTGCTATTGATTGGCCTGGTGGCCATTCTGCTGGGATGGCTGGTGGGTGGAGGGCTTTTGCTCCTGCTGTTCGTTCTTTTCGGCTACCTGGTTTGGCACCTCTATAATCTCTTGCGTCTGCAGCGCTGGTTGCACAATGCCGATCTCAACACGCTGCCGGTATCCCGGGGGATTTGGGGTAGCGTGTTTGATGGAATATATCGTCTCCGCGAAGGGAGTCTGAGACGCCGCAAGCGTCACAATCGATTGCTGAAACGATTTTACAAGTTGGCAGCGGCACTTCCCGACGCCACGGTGATGCTTGGCGAACATGATATTATCGAGTGGTTCAACAAACCGGCGCAGCATTTGTTGGGTCTTCAATCTTCCACTGATGTCGGGCAGTACATCGGCAATCTGTTGCGTCACCCCGCCTTTCGGGAATATTTGGAACAAGGTGGCGGAGAAGAGCCGATCGAGATCCCCTCACCCGCGGATGAGAACCTGATTCTTTCGGTGCATCTGGTCTCTTACGGGAAGAATCGTCGTTTGCTGACGGCCCGTGATGTGACTCGTTTGCAGCGTTTGGAGCAGATGCGTCGCGATTTTGTGGCTGATGTTTCCCATGAGTTGCGAACCCCGCTGACTGTGATTCGTGGCTATCTTGAAGCGATGGCGGACAGCAGCGACGAATTGCCTCAGGAGTGGCAGCGCTCCGTGATCCTTATGGAACAGCAGACACAACGGATGGAGCGGATCGTTACTGATCTGTTGTTTTTGGCGCGCATGGAAAACAGTGGGCAACCAGAAGGGAACGAGTGTATCGATGTTTCGGCGCTGATTGCCGCAGTCCGGGAGGATGCGCTCAAGCTGGGAGGGAATCGTCATGAGATTCTGCTGGAAGTAGACCCTGAAATGCGGGTTCGGGGTAGCCATGAAGAGCTGCGTAGCGTGTTCTCCAATTTGCTTTTCAATGCCGTGCAATATACCCCTGCGCAGGGAAAGATCGTCGTTCGGTGGCGACGGGAGGGTGAGCGGGGTGCCTGGTTCGAGGTGGAAGACAGCGGTCCGGGTATTGCTCCGCAACATCTGTCCCGTTTGACAGAACGTTTCTATCGAATCGATGTGGGGCGTTCACGGGAGAAAGGCGGAACAGGCCTGGGACTGGCTATCGTCAAGCATGTGATGAACCGTTATCACGGTCGACTGGAGATTGAAAGCAAACTGGGTGAAGGAAGCCGGTTCCGTTGTTTTTTTCCGGCGGAAGTGTTGCTGACGCGATGCTCCGAGCATGACGGGAAGATTGGCATCTGACCTGAGGGCAGTCGTATCCACGTGAAGGAGGATTGACTGTCCGGCTTGGTTCATGGGCCACCACTATTCCACTGCTCCTCCTGGCCGTCACCACTTTCTTCCTCCAGGAACAGATCATCGTTGGTGCCCGCTGGGGGCGTCAGGCCGTAATGATGAATCATGCGTCGCAACCGGGGGCGGGAGATGCCCAGGATTTCGCATGCTTGTCCCTTGTGCCAGTTGCAGGCGTTGAGTACTCGCTGGACATGCATTGCCTCCACCTCTTCCAGGCTTAGTTGCCAGAGGGGGCGGTCAAGCTCGCTGGTTTGGTGTTTCTCCTTGCAACAGCGCAGCGGGGGTGGCAAAAGGTCTGGAGTGATGGTATCACCAGCACAGAGCGCGGCACTCTTCATCAACACGTTTTCCAGTTCTCGAATGTTGCCGGGCCAGTCGTAACGTTGAAAACACTCCATGACCTCGAGTGTGAGACCAGAGATGTTGCAATGCATTTCCCGGTTGATCCGGGCGAGCAAGGCTTGCACCAGATCCAGAAGATCACCTTTGCGCTCACGAAGTGGCGGGAGGTGGATGTTGACCACCTGAAGACGATAATAGAGATCTTCGCGGAAACGGCCATTCCTTACACTTTCTTCGATATCGATATTGGTCGCTGCAATGACCCGGGCATCGGTGGTCTCGACCTTTTTGGCGCCAAGAGGAGTAAACTCCTTTTCTTGGAGGACGCGTAGAAGTTTGGCTTGGATGGCGGGTGAAGTCTCGCCTATCTCATCCAGGAAGATGGTTCCCCCTCGGGCAAGGGCAAATTTGCCCGGTTGGTTGCTTACTGCTCCAGTGAATGCCCCTTTTTCGTGACCAAACAGATCGGATTCCAGCAAGGTCTCCACCAAGGCTGCACAATTGACCGCTACGAAAGGGCCGTCCGCCCGACTGCTGGAACGGTGAATCGCTCGGGCCACCAGTTCCTTACCGGTTCCACTCTCGCCTGTGATCAAAACGGTGACCGGGCTGTCGGCTACCAGGCCGATGGTCTTGAAGATCTCCTTCATTTTCCGGCTGCGACCTACCATGGCCGGCGGATTGTCCTTGCTATTGAGCATCTGCACCTTGTTGTCGCTGCTCGCATTGGCGAGGATACGGTTAACGGCGCTGTCCAGCTCGTCGATGTCGATAGGCTTGTGAATGTAGTCGTCGGCGCCTCGCTGCATTGCCTGGATGGTGCTCTCCATGTCGTGGAATGCAGTGATCATGATAATGCCTGCGCCAGGGAAGCGGGCCTTGAAATCCGGGAGCCCTTCAAGTCCCGATCGGCCTGGCATGCGGATATCCAGAACGATCAGATCAGGTGAAGCTGTGGAAGCATGATTTAATCCATCGTCCACACTATGGGCAATGAGGGTTTCGTGACCCAAGGTACGGAAGTGGAGTTGCAAGGTGCGGCAACTCGCTGTGTCGTCATCAACGATAAGGATAGTGCTCATCTCTTACTGACCCGTTCACTGGCATGTGCGTTGAAAGGGTAGACATTGTCAGCCGAGTCCGTTCGAGGCTCGGCAGAGGCGTACTGTTTGGGTTTTGCTCCGTCGGTGGGCAGAATAACTACTGCGCAAGTGCCTCCTCCTTCCCGCCTTTGCAATCTTACCTGGCCGTGGTGCTGCTCGATGATCCGTTTGACGATGGCAAGACCGAGACCACTTCCCTTCGCACGAGTGGTGAAAAACGGCTCGAACAGATGTTCCTGCTGTGCCGGATCGATCCCTGCGCCATTGTCATGGATCTCCACCTGGATTCTCGGTCCCTGCTCGGTTAACAGGAAGCGGGCATGCACGGCAATTCGCCGTTCTTTCTCCGGTCTCTCTCCGGTTGCTTGGAGCGCGTTGACCAGCAGGTTGGAGAATACCTGGCGTAACTTGGTGGCATCGGCATACAAGGTAGGAAGGCCTGGCTGGTAGCGGGTGGCGATCTCTACGCCATACTGCTCCACCTTTCTTTGAATCAAGCCGATAGTGGTGTCCAGCAATTTGTCGATGGTAAGCCATTCGGGCTTTAAGGTATCGGGGCGAGAATAGGTCAGAAGATCAGCTAGCATATCCTCCATGTAGCGGACCTGAGCGAGGGCAATGTCACATAGCTCCTGGTTATCATCGTGCCATTGAGACCGTTTCTGTTTGCCGAGAATCTGCAGGGTCATCTTGACCGAAGAGAGGGGGTTGCGCAGATCGTGTGCTATCATGTTCGCCATCCTCCCTACCACCGCCAGTGCGTGCGTCTTGGCCAGCTCCCGGTTGTGTTTCTCCACCTCATGCTCCAGTCGCTTGCGTTCGGTTATGTCCTCTTTCACTGCGAGGAAATGGGTGATCTCTCCGGAGGGATCCCTTACCGGAGAGATGGCCGCCGATTCCCAGAAGAGCTCACCGTTCTTTTTCCTGTTGTGCAACTCTCCGCGCCATATGCCCCCGCTCAGAAGAGTTTCCCACAGTCGTTTGTACTCCTCCGGTGAGGTTTCCCCAGACTTCAGCAGGCGAGGGTTCTTTCCAATCACCTCTTCAGTGCGGTAGCCGGTAATCTGGCAAAATTTGGGGTTAACATATTCGATCTCTCCCTTGCGATTGACAATCATCACCACACTGGGGCTTTGTTCCACCGCGCGTGACAGTTTGCGCAGATCCTGCTGGGCCCTATAGCGTTCGGTGATATCTTCTCCGATAGCGGTGACGCTGCTGAGGTTTCCTTCCTGATCCCAGGAGCGGGTGAGGTGCCAGGAGAGCAGCAGCTGTTTGCCGCTGCGGGTGAGGATTTCGGCCTGACGGATATCGGGATCGAGATCGGGATCGGCGGCTCCCATGAGCTTTTTGGATTCCTTCCGTCGGGGTTCTGGAACGAACAGTTCGAACCAATCGCGACCCAACACCTCGTCACGCTCCCATCCAGTCAACCGGAGCAGAAAGTCATTGCAGAAGACGATCTTTGCATCCCGGTTGAGGGTGACCGCTGCAAGCTGGATCTCCTCCAGGGTATTGCGAAATCGCTTCTCATATTCGTTTTGAGCTACGGCTTGACGATGGCGTATCCGAGAGCGGGCCAGATAAAGAGAGGTAATCCCTAACAATGATAGCAGCGTTGAATAAAGTAGCAGGTTGCGATTGAGGAATCCTGCAGGTGAGGCGCCGAGCCTCTCCGGCGGGATGTGAGAGATGATTTTCCAGTGGTATTCACCCGGGGAGGAGCCAATAGTTGCCTTTTCCACTACCATCTCGGGGCTGATCCCATTTCTGGCCGAGAGCTTTGAGATCTGGAGCGGGTGGATAGTGGTATAAGTGAACATACCACGCTCGGTAATGAATTGTCCCATGTCGCCGTGGCTTATCTTGCGCCATTCGAAGGGATAGCGCAGGCCGAAGCGTTGTTTGTTGTTGAACATGAATCCCCATTCATCCCTGGGGTCGGGACTGCTGATCCAATAACCGTCATTGTTGACCAAATGGATATGGTCACTGATATTGATCGCTACTTGCTTGAATCGCTGGATCAGATTGTCGCCCAGATAATTGAGGAACAAGATTCCCAGCTTGTTGCCTTTTTCGTCGAAAATAGGGGTGGCAAATCGGATCATGGGCTTGAATGGTTGCTCGATCTGTCCCGATTCGATATTGAGATCCAGCGGCGACATATAGACTTCACCCCGCGGGGTATCCAACGCCTCCTGAAAGTAGTAGCGCTGCGATTTGTCCTGCAGATCTTTTCGCGGAATGACATGAGCCTGTCCCCCCGTGTAGTTGATGCGGATTTTCTCCCAGCCCTTGGTATCTAGAAAACGGATGTGGTCGTAGATACCCTTGTTGCGAGCAAATAGGAGATACTCCTGGGCGATGTTACTTCTGGCCTTTTCAGTACGGTCAAGGCGAGGCTCGCGAGCGGTTCGTTCTGCGAGGAACATCAGATCGGAGACCACATTGGCGATGTCGCTGGTTATGGTGCGCCGCCCGAGATCTACGTTGAGTATTTCGCTATCCCCTTGCGTAACCCGTTTGGCTCGGTATTCCGAGTAATAATGCATGGCTGCAATGGCAATCAGGGCGATGGCCAAGGGGGCGAAGATGGCCATGAACTCCCGGAAATAGGACCAGAAGGTCAGGGGTGTGGTGCTCGGATTAGTTTCCATCGCACCGTTTCCTGAGATATTCTCCCACGCGGAGGAGATAGTTATTGATATCCTCATCACTCCGGCGCGGCAGCAGGAACAGTAGTTTCGCCGTGATGAGCCAGGGGCGCCGGGATTCGGTGCCGGCAGGCTCGGGTTCGGTGAGTATCTGTCGTAAATGGATCAGGGTTTGCTGGGGATTGTTGCAATAGCGGGGCAGGGAAACCCGTTCCGAATACCAGTTGAGCCAAAGAGGAATCGCCAGCAGAATGGCCGTGACTACGAGAATCAGTGGCAGCAGCCTGAAACCGGGGCGGTTTCTATCGGGTAGAGAGGGTACCGTCTTCATAAGGTTGCAATCCGGCATAGGGATGACAGCGCCCGATAGGCCATTTTCTGTCCAATTGCCCGGCAATCGCCCCCGCGATTTGTGCTCCGCAAAGGATGCGGTCGCGCACCGAGACTCCACCCTGATAGTTGGCGGCGAGGTGCAGTCCGGCTAATCGGCGCAACCGTTCTTCTATGGTAACGAGACGTTGCCGGTGGTTGCCGTAATAGAGTGGCAATGCCTGCGGATGTCGGTCGACATGGACCCATTCCGGCTCGCCTTTCAGTCCGAGGATGGGGCCGAGATCGCGGCATACCGCGGCCGCTACTCTTTCTTCGCTCCAGTCTACCATGTACGGAGCCCGATATCCGCCCACATAGGAACTCAACAACACCTTTCCGGGAGGGGCGCGTTCCGGGAACAGACTGCTCATCCACAGATTGCCGTTGAAAGAGATCCCTGCGGATGCCGGCGTGAGGAAACCGGAGCCATCCAGTGGGTGGGAAACCTGCTCTCGGGAGAGCCCTAAGTGCAACACGGCGAGAGGTGCGTATTGGATGGTGCTGATGGTGCTGCCCAGTTCCTGATCCAGCGGGGTGAGCAGAGCCGCAGTGATGGCTGCGGGAGTACTGAGTACCACATGGCGAACCCTGACGGTTACCTCGCCGGTTGCACTCGTCCCGTTGACCCGCCAAAAGCGTCCATCCCTATTCAGTTCGACGGCCTTCCTCCCCGTTAAGACACGTTCCGGCAAGGTGGCGACCAATCCATCGATCAGGGTGGAGAGTCCCCCTTGAAAGGAGAAGGATTCGTCGGTAGCTGCTTCCCGACGACGCATCAAGCGGTGGGCGAGCACTCCGAGGGTGATGCTGCCATATCGCTCCTCCAATGCCGTTAATCTGGGTAGCGTAGTGCGGGCGTCCGCCAGAGTGGCGTCTGCTGCCAGGGTGCCTCCAATGAAGGGTTCCATCGCCTTCTCCAGTATTTCACGGCCAAGGCGGCGGCTGATGAACTGGGCGACGCTTTCATGTCCCGAGCCATTGCGGGGAATCCACGGTTCGGCCAGTAGACGCAGTTTGCCTCGCCAGCTCCACAGGGGTGAGAGGAGCATTGCCAGCGGGCGCGATGGGAGCGCTTGCAGTTTCCCCTCGTGCAGCAAGTAGCGACGTGCCTCCGCTTTCCGGGGACGAGGCAGCTTTTTGTCCTCGAGTCCAGACTCCTGTATCAAGCAGGTTATCTCGGGGCGGAAATTCGTTACCAGACTGGCCGCTTGTTCGGTGAGGTAGCCGTTGGCCAACCGGCTGCGAATTTTCCCGCCGGGCCGGTTTTTCTCTTCCCAGATCTCGCAATGGATTCCCCGTCGTGCCAGCCACCAACCGACGGACAACCCTGAGATGCCGCCCCCGACGATGAGTACTTCCGGATCACTCATCGGTCGATCCCTTTCGTAATTCGTTTTTCATCCGTTCGAGCATGTCGTGATCCAGTAACCCTATTCCACCCCCGGGTTTGCGGTTCTGTTCCACATGCTCCTTGATGGCGCCAAAGCGCCATGCTGCCTGACGGTTGCCTTTCAGGCGCGGAACCCGCTCCCGGGCGATCTCGAAGGCGTCAAAACTCAGCTCCCGCATTCCGAAGCCCTTCATTCTGCGTACGGCACGCATCATTGCCCGGTTCCGGAAGCGAGTCAGATCAGCATTGGTGATGACCTTCAGTCCCTCCCGGCGGGCGCTCCATTCCGCCGCCTTCTTGATCCCGCCACGGATGAAATCAGGGGCGGACTCCACCCGGCGCAGAGCCTCCGGGGTCCAGGTCACTCCGACAGCGTGGTTTTCCAGGGCCTTCTCTACGTCACCGACAGTAACCACCGTTCTCCCGCGTCGCTTGGTTTCCCGCTCAGAGGCGGTTTCCAAGGGGGGCCGCAAGAATGGTCGGACCATGGAAAAGCGCTCCATCAGCCAAGCGTTGAGGTGCTGCTCCGCTTCGGGCATCCAAGGGAGTTCACGAGCGGTCTCTTTTTCCTGCCCGTTCCCCTCCAGCCGATGCAACAGCTGCATGTTGACCTCGAGCCGGCCCTCCTCCCGTGCCAGCTCATCGGCCATTTGGCGAATGGCCCCTTGCAGGAAAGGAGGGAGTGATGCGAGAAATGATTTTGCCTCCGGCGTCCAGGAGAGGGGGACAACAGGATTCCGGAAATCCGGTGGTGAATCGTCACCAAACCGCCGGTTGCGCAGCTCTGTCAGGTGTGCCGGGGTTACCCTTTTCTCTCCTTTTGACCGGACGAGCGCTTCTGTTCGCTTCTTCACCATTTTGCGCAGAAAGGGAGGGACCCGTGAGAGGCGCTGCTTTGCCTCTTCGCTCCAGTGGATCCCGTTCCGTTCTTCGGGCCGCAGAGGATAAATGAGTGTGCCCCCACGGGGAAGATAGGTGCACGCATCGTCACTGTCCGTTAGTTCTCTTCCCCGTGCCAAGGGGCGGGCGCGGCAACCTCCGCAGAGCAGCCGATATTCACACTCGCCGCACTTGCCACGCAGCTTGGGTTGACGCAGTTGCCTAAATACCGGGGCTTCATCCCAGATGTGCCAGAAGCCGCGCTCCCGAATGTTCCCCAAGGGGGTGGGGATGTAGGGGCAAGCAGTGACATCTCCGTTCGGAGTGATTCGGCAATAGTGGGTTCCGGCCAGGCAGCCTCCGCCCTCGTATCCTTCGGCTCGCGTCAAGGGGGAACGGGGATCCCGTTGGTGGGCAATCCGTTTGTAATGAGGAGCGCAACGGGCTCGGATGATGAGCTCCTGTTCCCGCTGCTGTGCCTCAACCACTTGGTGCAGTATCTCTTCGTAATGCTCCGGTGAGATGTTCGACAGGGAACCGCCCCGTCCGGTGCAGACAAGGAAAAACAGGTTAAGCACCTGAGCCCCGACACTGCGGGTGAAGTCGATCATCGCCGGAATCTCATGGGTGTTTTCTTCAGTGACCGAAAAGTGTATCTGAAACGGTAATCCCTGCTGGCGGCAGGCCTCCATTCCACCCAGTGTTTTGGTCCAGCTGCCTTCGCAGCCCCGGAACCGGTCATGACGTGCCGGATCCAGGGAGTCCAGACTGATGCCGAGCCCCATGACTCCGGCGGAGATGAGCGCGTGAACCCGGGAGTCATCGAGTAACACACCGTTGGTCCCAACCACCATGTTCAGGCCACGACGGCTGCCGTGGGCCACCAATGCTTCCAGGTCCCGGCGCAGCAGCGGTTCTCCGCCGGTGAGAACCACCAGGGTTTCATTGCTGCGGGAGGCGATTTCATCCAGTAACTCACACACCTCATCAGTAGTCAGTTCGTCGGCGGAGCCTCGTTGCAGTGTCTCCGCATCGAGATAGCAGTGTGCGCAAGCCAGGTTGCAGCGTTGTGTCAGGTTGATGGCTAGCAGATACAGGGGAGTCATGATTTGTCGCCAGACCCTGCTCGTCCGGTGAATGGACACCTTTTTTCCGGATGCTTGCCGGAGGAATTCATTTGTCGCTCCATTGCCTTGCGTGCCTCCGCCAGCCCCCGTTCCGCGAGCTCCAGAGAGATGGTGGCAGAGCCTTGTTTTCTGGCACAGGCTTCGATGTGCCGACGAGCAGCATTGCGCATGAATCCCTCAGGTACGCGGGCCAGTCGTGCCAATGCGGCGGCTTCCCAGTGTGGCTCCTTTCGGAATGGAGGGGTTGAAGTCTCCAGAAAAGGCTCGATGTGGCGGACTTCCACTTGGGAGCTTCTCTCCCGCCGGGCTTTTTTCTCGGCACGTATGCTCAGGTTGCCGCGAAGTGCCAGGTCTTCTACTTCCAGCAGTTTTCGCTTGGCGGCCTCGGACCAGCGCATGGGTGAATTGCCGCTGCCGGGCCTTGGTTTTCCCTCGTCATGGGCCGCGACGATCTCAGCCATCGCTTGTTCTGCGTGGCCTGGCATCAGTTTGGCGGTGGCTTCTTCGACCAGTCTTTCCGTGATCACTGTATGACCACGTTCCTGTGCATAACGCAAGATCGCCATGCGTGCCATGTTACGCACGAACGAGGGGACTCGTTCCATCCGCTGTTCTGCTTCAGCAGTCCAGGAAGTGGTGACTGATGCCAGCAGATCCGGTTTCGGTTGGTGTTCTCTCTGGCTTAACAGGACGGCACAAGGGGCGTTGTGCAGCAGTATCTCGCTGTTGCCACCGATATCAAGTTCATCGTCGGCATGGATACCCAGTTTGCCCATCACCAGCAAGGATGGATCGATGGTGCGCAGGTATCTCTCAATGGCCTCATGAGGCTTTCCATCAAGCAGTTCAGTGGTGATCTCCATGCCATATTCCTCTGCCAGGCTTTGAGCCACCTGCAGATGGCCCTGGTAGATCTTGGCCAGGCCGGAGTCGATAATCTCTTCATGTAGCTTTTCCTGCTCTTGGAAGCGAAATACTTTTCCTGCCTCTTCGGAAAGCACGTCTGCAATACGGTTGAAGGCTACGTAGTGATAGTAGGGATCGAATGCCGCCACCACGTGCACCGCTGTTTCCCATTTCCGGGCCAGGGTCAGGGCGTTGAGTAATCCTCCCCAGGCGCGGGTGGATCCATCCACCGCCACCAGGATTGGGCCTCTCTCCAACGGGCGTCCGGGCTGCTTGATCACCAGCAGGTCGGTGTCGCAGCGCCGTGCCACCCGCAGGCAGACACTGCCTAGACGGCTACCCCTGACGGCGCCCAATCCCAGTGCACCCATTACCAGCAGGTCGTAGTCGCCGTTGTTGGCCTCACGAACCAGCTCCCGATAATTTTTCCCCTCCAGTGTGCGGCGGGTGAATGACAGTTCTGCCTGCTGGCACCCTCTTTCCACTTGGTCCAGGTAAGAGTCGCTGATGATGGTCAGGCCTCGGGTGATCAAGTCATCATGTACTTCGCGTTGTCGCTCCAGCTCCTGTTCCTGGCGGAACTGCTCTGGCAGTCCGCCCTCCATCTGACGGAAGCGACGGTCATGGAGTTTGGCTGCGAAGACGTGAATACCGGTGATTTTCGAATTCCAAAGCCTGCCGATGGCTATCGCTTCTTCGATGGCCTGATTGGCGTGATCAGACGAATCCACCGCGAGGAGGAGAGAGCGGTATGCAGGCAGGGGTGTGGGTTCGATCGCGCTTGCTTGTTCAGGTTGTATCTGCATGACTGACATCCGGCTGCTGTGGTTTTCTGGTTTGATGGTGGAGGAAGAACTGCGTAGACTGGGTTCCAAGTCGCTTGAGTCGTCATCCTCCATTCCGTTGCGCCAGTTTGCTGTAGCTGTTCAGGAAAAAAGCCAGTAACCGACGATATAGCCGATTACCAGCAGATTGATGATTCCGCCGGTGATGGCAAGATAGTCAAAAGCGGTCAGTGTCCGTCTCTTGCTGAGTTTTGTCATTGCCAATTGTTCGGGAAACGAGTGGAGCCTGGACGGCTCCACCCCGTGTGCACTATTTGCCCTTGAATTCGAAGTTGATGGTCGTTGTGCCACCGGCGGAAATATCCACTTTCCCTTTCTTCTCTCGGAGCTTTCCGTGCCAAGCCTTGATGGTGTACTTGCCGGGGGGGATGTTATCAATGGTGAAACTGCCATCATCGCCTACCACGGCGAAATAAGGATTTTTGGCAACGAATACGAAACCGTGCATGAAATCATGGGCGTCGCACTCTACCTTCAGAGCAGTACCCCGTTTCAGTGCCACCTTCTTTTTCACGGTACCGGGCTTGGCTTGGCTTACGTTGAACACGGTCTTTTTGGCCCGTCCCAGGATCTCATAGGTGTGGATGTTATGCAGAATAGGATCGTCGTTTATCGCGGCCAGCTCGGTGTTGTTGCGCATGATCTGCAGGAATGGTTTGAATTCGCAACCTTTCTGGTCGATTTTTGCGCTGGAAAGCTCTGCGGGGAACGGTTTTCCTTCCTTTATCTTATCGAGGTAGACAACAACATTGGTCAAGGCTCCGTTGTTCACCGCAACATAGTCGATTTCCCGATTGCCGGTGCCGCAGACATCGTTGTCTTTGGTTATCTTGTAGATTTTCGGCGCTGGATCCTTGCCGCTGAAGGTTACCTTCCCGGTGACGGTTCCCCCGTTGGACACACTGCTCTCCTTGTAGCCGGCCGCGTGGCCCGTAAAGGGTAATCCAATCAGAAGGGTGATGGATATGAAGGGTATGAGTCGTTTCATATTGCGATATCTCCTTGTGATGTTGGTTACGCTGAGTACAGCCTGCGCTCCTCTGGGAGCAGGATCTCCTCCAGCAACTCGATGACAATCCGTCGTTCTGCGCTGGTTGGCAATGTTTCCAGCTGTTGCAGTAGCATCCGGGTTGCAGTCTCACCTCCGATCTTTCTCAGAATGCGCCCCATCTCACGGGCTTGGCTGCCGTGATCGGCGAATGCTGCAGAAGTGATACTTCTGATTATCTCGCATCCAAATGACTCCTCGCCCAGGTTCGGCAGTAGTGACACCAACCCTTTGGCTGCGGCCAGCCGGACTCCATTGGAGGGATCGGTGAGGCATCCCTGGAACTGTCTCAAGATCTCCGTCGCAGAAAGCTTCTCCTGATCTCCCGCTTCGAAAAGAGCAAGAGAGAGCTCTACCAGCCCGTTGACAGCCTCGATTCGAACCAGTGCCGAATCATCCTGTAATGTCTTGAGCAGGTGCGGAAGTACTTCCGGACTGCCTAGCTTGGCCAGGGTTCGGATACAGGCATGTCGCACTTCGATCTCACCCGTCTCAAGCTGTACCAGCAATGGCCCTAATGCGTTTTTCAGGGCAGGAAGTGCAGGACACCGGGAAGCAATGTGTCCAAGGGAAAGGGCCGCCTCCTTTCGAAGTGCTGCTTCATTACTGCTCAGGGTTTCCACCAGTGCTGCAATGACTTCCGGTTTGTCACTGGTGGCAAGCACCCTTGCGGCCAGCAGCCGGACGTCGGTATGAACATCAAACTCCCGGCGAGTGGCAACTGCTGCATTTTCCTCTGCCAGCTCCAAAAACTCCTGAAGCTCCGAGTTCTGTTCGTTGGATATGCCGGTTTCTTCCTCCGTGTCTCCATGTTCTGTGTCAGGTGAGGTTTCCTGACTGCCGAGGGCAATGGCCTCGAGGGTGGATGTGGCCTGGCGGGACTGGCGGCTGTGGGAAATGATACCCGCGGAAAGCATCGAGGGAGAGGAAGTGGAGGGTGGTAGATTCGGAGTGATTTCACTCCCGGCTGTTATCGAATTGTCTTCTGTTTCCAGTGCGCCTTGCAGGGCATTGATGACCGCGTCCAATGCTAAAAAGGAACCGGGTTCTCTGGATGAGGCCAATCTCATAAGGGCACTCAGAGCTTCCAGACGGATAGGCTGTTCCGGGTCGGTGACATGGTGGATCAGCGCCTCAACTAAATCTTCATCGGGTGCGGTAACCGAGCCCAATGCGTGAATGGCCTGTTGGCGGAGGTGGATCCCTTCACCAACGCGCGAAGCTATCTGCAACAGGTCGTCTTTCGCCTGGGGAAGCGGATGTCGGGCCAGGAACTGGCAGGCTGCGGTTGCCACTTGAGAATCCCGATCGCTCAGCCGCAAAGAGATCTGTTCCATCTGCTCGGGTGGGAGTGGATGGGTTATGGCAAGGGAGGTCAATGTCCTGATGGTGGTGGCTCGCACCAAGGGATTTTCATCCTTTAGCAACGGTATAAGTTGACTGGCGATATCTTCGGTGTGAAGAGCACCTGCGGCCAACTGAGAACAGGTTTCCACAACGGCACTTCTTACCTCGGCGTCCGGATCCTTGAGGGAGACCAGGATCATCTTGAGATACTCATAAGCATTGATGGCGCCCAGGGAGCGGATTCCTGCGCAGCGAACCTCGGCCTCAGGGTCCAGCAAGGACTGGCCTAGCAAGGCAACAGCTTCGTCACTGGTGGCATAACCCAGCACCGTGGCGGCCCGGCGTCGCTCTGTGACCGAGCCATGTTTCAGTCGCTGTTCGATCACCCGGAGTCCTTCTCCGCCGATACGCGCCAGAGCGGTCAATAATTCTGTCTCTATGCCCTGGTTTTCCTCATCTTCCAGCAGCCGCTCCAGTATTGGCACCGCTTCGGTAACCTGCATCCGACCAAGTGCGTCGATGGCATGGAGCTGCATGTCCCACCAGTCATCCCATTCGTCGTCCCAAGCCAGATTCTCCGGTCGGCTGGCTGCGATCTCCAACAATGCGCCGGGTACTCGGGGATCCGATATCTTGGCCAGCGCTTCGACTGCCGCAGTACGTGCTTCTCCGTCCGGGTGGTGCTGCAGGACCTCCAGTAAAGGGGAAACTGCTTCCGGATCTCCAATGCCGGCGAGTGCCTCCGCAGCATCGATGCAAACATCGGGGTCTTCGTCGCCAAGTCGTTCTATCAATGCGGGCAGTGCATCAGTGTCCCCCAGCCGTCCCAAGGCTCTGGATGCGTAACAGCGATCCGCTTCATCCCCATGGGAAAGCAGGTGACACAATGCAGCAATGGTTTCTGTTTTTGCAGACATAAGACTACTAGGCTGAGCAAATATCTATCGTCTGTTGTTGCAGGGTCTGTGCCAGGCGCCAAACTCCCCCAACAATGTGCCCCTTCAACCCGCCGGGCGCAAGTTTGTTTCCTTCAGTGGAATAAACAATTCAATCGCCAAACAGAGAAGGGAAAAGGATTGCACGATATGTTCAATCTAACACTTCATGATGAGGAGCGTGGTTGAGTTGAGAATTGAATCATTCGTTCACTCATTGGGACCGCGGGAAGGATGTTCTGTTCAGTCTGTTTCTGTTGCAGGGCTCTAAAACCGTCGAGCGTTCCAAAAAAACAGTAGCTTCCGCTATTGGCCCTGAAATTGCTTTGTCGCTTCCAGAACTGTCTGCTGGAGGCAGCAGGCGGGAAGTGGCAAGTGCAATGGGTTAAATGTCATGTTCGCTGGGAACAACGGAGATGGTGGCAAGGCAACCTGGGGGCCAAAACTATTTGTTGCCGTTTTGGTCGCTTTGCTGATTTTTTTCTGGTGGTTATTGATCTATTCCGGTGGTGTATCAGGGCATCATGGATGAATGGAGAAGATGTGTGAGCGGGGAGAATGAAACAACAAAGGCTTCGTTGAAGATCTGGGTCGCTGCACTGCTGGCATCTTTGCTTTTGTTTTACCTCCTGGATCACCTGGTGATGTCCATCCAGGGATTGCCACTGGCTTGGGATCTGACAGCAGCGAAATAGGTGCTGGAGCAATCGCTGTGAAGGTGCCGGATTGAGAGCGAGCAAAAAGATGAATCTCACGTTTCACCAGCAGATGCGGCGGTTGTCGGTACCGATGCTTGCGTTGATGCTGATGATGGCTGCTTTCGCTGTATGGGTGGATGGGGCGGTGGCAGCTGATGTGCAGAGTGCTCCGGAGGCGACTGCAGAGGAAAGTGAGCTTGAGCCAGCGCCGAAACTGACCCGTGCCGATTATCCCGACATTGGTATCAGCAGCCGTTCCATCGTCTGGGTGGTTGCCCAGATGCACCTTTTCTTTGGTGCTCTGGTGCTGGCGGTGCCGTTGTTTGTTTTGGTCATCGAGCTGGTAGGAGTAAAGACAGGGGATCCTCGTTACGACAGCATGGGTCACGAGTTCATGAAGATCAGCTTGACCGCCTACTCTGTCACGGCGCTGTTCGGCGGGACTTTGGCATTGGCGCTGTTTTTGCTCTATCCCGGTTTCATGGCCTATCTGACCCGGGTGTTCGGTGCCCAGTTGCTGGTATATGCCCTGCTGTTCTTTCTCGAGAGTCTGCTGCTCTATATCTACTACTACGGCTGGCACGCGATGCGTTACGGCAATCTGAAATGGGTACACATGACCCTGGGATTGCTGCTCAATGGCGTGGGGGTCACCCTGATGGTGATGGCCAATTCATGGGCCACGTTCATGATGGCGCCCTCCGGTGTCAACGAAGCAGGCGCGGTGGTCGGCAATATCTGGGAGGTGATGAAGGGACCGCTATGGAATCCCATCAATCTCCATCGATTCATCGCCAATGTGGCCTTCGGGGGCGCTGTGGTGGGGGCCTACGCGGCATACAAGTTCCTGGCCGCCCGCACACCTGAGGAGCGAGCCCATTATGACTGGATGGGTTATACCTCCAACTTTATCGCCATCCTCGCCTTTCTGCCGCTGCCATTTGCGGGATACTGGCTCATGGCGGAGGTATATGCCTATTCGCAGCAGATGGGAATTACCGCCATGGGCGGGATATTGGCCTGGTTGTTCATCGTCCAGGCGGTGCTCATTGGTACGATTCTGCTGGCGGGCAACTACTATCTTTGGTCTGGAATGTCACGGACTGAGGGCTCCCGGCGCTACCAGTGGTTGATCAAGTATATCGCCTTTGTGTTGGTGGTTTGTTTCCTGGTCTGGGTGACACCGCATACGCTGATTCTCAGCGCCGGTGAGATCGCCATTCTGGGAGGGAGTCACCACCACCTGCTGGGACCACTGGGCATCATGCCAGCCAAGAACATTGCGGTGAACCTGATGTTGGTGTTCACCTTTCTTTCCTTCCAACTGTATCGGCGTTCCGACAAGGTGGCAACGGTTCCTTGGGCTGCGGCCGGGAATGCGTTGCTGGTGGCGATCTATCTGGTGGCTGTTGCCAACATCATCTTTGCCGGTGTCTATTACGGCTATTTTACCAATACGGTTTACAAGGTGGGTTCCAGCGTAATCCAGGTGGTTTCCACGCTGGTGGTGATTGTCGCTGGTGTGGTGATCGACGGCTTGATGTTTAAGAATGCCAAGGTGCTGCCTTCTCACTGGGGGCGGGTGAGCAATCGGGCGCAGTATGCGTTGTTCGCGTTACCGGTGGCCTTCACTTGGCTGATGGCGCTGATGGGATATGTACGTTCTTCGGTCCGCACCCACTGGCATGTCTACTCGGTGATGAAGGATAACTCACCGGATAATTTTATTCCCACCATTGGTTACGCAGGGAACATGGTGACCCTGGTAACGCTGATGTTCCTGGGTTTTATGCTGTTTATCTTCTGGATCGCCAATCTGAGCGGGGTTGACCAGGCAGCACCAGAGCGGGGAGAGGACCGATGAGCGTGCTAGGCAGGACCATCGGGTTCAGTGTGTTGTTGACGCTGGTTTTCACTCTGGTGGCGAATCTGTTGCCGCAGGTGGAGGGAGAGGCTCCTGAGGAGAAATCCATAGATCTGGGCTCCCTGACCGTAGACTCTTTCATTGCGCTGGGGGAGAGCCTGTTCCACGGCAAGGGAACCTGTACGCTCTGTCACAACGACATGGGGCGGGCTCCCGACCTGCTGGCACTGGATGTGGTGCAGGTGGCTGGAAAACATCTGGTTGATGAACGGTATCAGGGCAAGGCCACCGATGTGGTGGAATACCTCCACGAGTCAATGGTGGAGCCTGGTGCCTACGTGGTCCGGGGGTACGGAAAGAAAGGGAGTAACGATACTGAGTCGCCGATGCCGGCGGTGGACAAGCCACCCATCCAGCTCTCTGCGGTGGAGATGGATGCCATCATTGCATTCCTTCAGGCAAAAGACGGGCATGAGGTTACCGTGCCCTTGCCGACAGAGGTTCCGGTGCCAGCAGTGCAGGCAGGGGGTGACACCGCAACCGTTCCGAGATCGGCTGCCACGCCGGAGGCTGCCTTCGCAAAATTTGGTTGCCAGGCCTGCCACACCATTCTGGGTACGGAATCCCCCGTGGGACCGGGGTTGACCGATGTGGGAAGGCGGCTCACGTCAGAGCAGATACGAGAGAGCATTGTGGATCCGGATGCGGTCGTTGCTGAAGGGTTCAGTGCAGGTGTGATGCCCAAGGATTTTTCAGAGCGAATGACGGTGAAAGAGCTGGAGATGATGGTGCAGTTCTTGTCGGAACAAAAAGGGTGACATGGTGAGGTTCAGGATCCCTGCATTGCTGCAAGCTGCCTTGGTGGTCGCGATCGCCTATCTGGTGTTTGACAACGCCTTTCCGCCATTGATGCCGCGTTCTCTGCTGATCCAGTACATGGTCATCACCATCGTTGGTGTACTGCTCTACTTCTCGTTTGATGAACAGCGGTGGCAGGAATTCAAAGCGCCGATTCTGGCGGTTTTGCGGGAACGGAAGCATTGGCCAGTTCGCTGGACATCACTGATTGTGATCCCAGCCCTCGCGGGTTATACGGTTTATGGTATGGTCAAACCTTCGCTGGAGGCGCCGGTGGAGCTGCGCCAGGTTCATCCAGCCCCTCCTTCTACCTTACGGGTTTACAACAAGGGCTACGATCTAACCAAGCTGGAGAATCCGAAACGGCGGGAGGTGCTCGAGCTGATGGCGTCGTCGCCTGAGGATGGGTGGCGGCTCTATCAGCAGGTGGTGGTGGCGGGGCGTGACATCTATTATCGAAACTGCTTTTACTGTCATGGGGATCTGCTGGATGGTGATGGTCCCTATGCAAAAGGTTTCAATCCGCTGCCGATCAATTTTCAGGATGTCGGTACCATTGCCCAGCTGCAAGAGGCGTTCCTGTTTTGGCGGATTACCACCGGAGGGCCTGGCCTGCCAAAGGAGGGGACGCCATGGAACTCTGCCATGCCGGTTTGGCACGAGATGCTGGATGAGGAACAGGTCTGGAATGTAATCACTTTCCTCTACGACTATGTGGGACAGGTGCCGCGGATGTGGGATCCCGAGATCTCGCGGCAAGTCGCTACCTTGAAGGATAGGGTCCTTGCTGAACGGGCGGCGATGGACGGTAAAGCCCTCTACCAGTTCCGCTGCGCCGTTTGTCACGGGGAGGAAGGGGCGGGGGACGGAGTTGCTGCGGATTTTATGTATCCCCGTCCTCGGGATTTCACTCTGGCCATGTTCAAGTACAAGACCTCCCCACCACAGCAACCGCCACGAGATGAGGATCTCTTTCACACAATCAAGTTCGGGCTACCGGGCACGGGCATGCCGGGTTGGGGAACGTTGCTGTCGGATGCCCAAATCCGTAGTTTAATTCCCGTGATCAAGGGGTTTGACATTACTGCCACCTGGGCGCCGGAAGATGCCGACGAGGAGCGTTTCGACGAGGAAGGCCGCTATATCGGGACCGATTTCCGGGTGATCACCGAGCAGGAGCCAACGCCGGAACAGGTGCCTTACAGCGAGGCATCCTTGGCCAAGGGCAAAAAGGCTTTCGAGGAGACCTGTGGACAATGCCACGGCAGCGAGGGACGGGGTAATATTACCTCGGGAAAACGGTTGGCCGACGACTGGGGTATTCGGATCTGGCCGCGCGACCTGACAAAACCCTGGACCTGGCGTGCCACCGAGGTGGACGGAGAAAACAGCCGGGATGCTACCATCAAACGCATCTATCAACGGCTCTCCATCGGTATTCCCGGGACTCCCATGCCTTCCCACCGGGCGGTGGAAGAAGGGAATGAAGATCCGGTTGGCCTGGAGGACCGCTGGCACATCGCCAATTACGTCTATAGCTTACGGGAGCACAGCGTTCCTCCGGGAGAAAGCAGTGTGATTACCGCGGCCAAGAGCGGCAAAGGCGTTCCAGACAGCGTGGACGATCCCCGTTGGAACGATGCACCTCCAGTTACCCTCTATCTGGTGCCCAACATTATCAAGGAGGAACGGCTGTTCACGCCGCTGAACGACGCCCTGACCGTACGGGCCATCTATGACGAAAGCGAGATCGCCTTTCTGCTGGAGGTGAACGATCGCACTGACAGTCGCCCTGGTGAGCCGGTCTCCATGGAGATCCAGGATGAGGAGTTGGAGCTCTATCCAGATGCCTTCGCCATCCAGTTTCCCAAGATGGATGCCTTCGTCGCCACACCCGTTGTGGAGAAACCACTCTATCGACACGGGGATTCGGGTCATCCGACCACCATCTGGTATTGGAATGCGGGTAGCATCGATCCTGAGATGGCTCCGCAGGCGTTGTTGCTGGATGCATCGGGCCCCGAGCAGCCACTGGTTGCGCGGGAGGAGGCGGATCTGATCGCCGATGGGAAGTGGCAAGCAGGCCGCTGGCGGGTGATGATGAAGCGGCCTCGTTACAGCGAGAAGGCAAGAGACGTTTCCTTCACCGAAGGTATCTTCATCCCGATCTCCTTCGCCAACTGGGATGGTAGTAACGGAGAGAAAGGTTCACGCCATACCCTGACCACATGGTACTGGCTGATCCTTCCTCCCGAGGCGGATCCGATCAAAACTTTTGGGATACCACTGGGAGTGGCTTTGCTGACCCTGGCTGCGGGTATTCTTCTGGTGCGCAGTCAGCGAAAAAAAACATCGGAGTCCGAGTCGAGTGCTTGAGTTTTCGGCTTCAACGGGCGCATGATCCCTCTTTTCTTTTTCTGAGGGTAAGAGACTCATGCGTTGCTGGTTTTGCAAAACAGGGTTCCGGATGAAAACAGGACGGTTTTTCCTCATGCTCTTGTGGCTGGCGATCGTGGCCGGGTGCGCGGTGAGTGGTGAGCAAGGAGCGGTGGTCGAGCAGCAGACAAAGAAGGAGGCGTTTGAGCCACCTCCGGGTGGGGATTTTACGCTCCGTTCCCAGCAAGGCGAGGTCTCACTGCATGATTTCAAAGGCAAGGTGGTGGTGCTCTTTTTTGGCTACACCAGCTGTCCGGACGTTTGTCCCACCTCGCTGGCCTTTCTGACCAAAACGTTGAATCTTCTGAATGAGGAGGAACTGTCTCAGGTACAGCCGTTGTTCGTTACCCTCGATCCGGTGCGGGATGATGAGAAAAAGTTGGCGGAGTATCTGGGCTTTTTCCACCCCCGGTTTATCGGCTTGACCGGCTCAGAGAAGGAGATAGCCCAAGTGGCCAAACTGTACGGCGTAAAATATTACCGGGTTGAAGAAGAAGGCTCTCTCGACTATGCGGTTAATCATTCGGCAGCCATCTATTTGATAACACAAGATGGGGCGTTACGTTTTCTCTTTCCTCACGGAACCTCTCCCGCGCTTGTTGCCAAGGCGATCCGGTATCTGTTGCGCGGTTGAGCTCCACTCCGTTCACGAGTCGGAAACCGGCCATTTTTTCATTGAACAAAAGCGTTCCGTTTTCCCTCTGGATGGAATGAGTTGTTCACTTTCTTTTCTCCCCAAGAGGAATCATCCTCAATAACCTTTTGACTGACAGGGAAAAGATGTGACTTTGGTTGCTGGCTCGAATTATGCAGACTGCATGTCAGAGCGTTAAGTGTTAACCCGGGATGGCTGCCATTTACCTGGTGGCTCCCCATGAGCCAGGTGACATCAATCGATCGGGAGGATGACGATGGGAGTACAACTCAGCAAACGACGCAGTTTTCTCGCTGTCGCGCTGGGCGTGATGCTGGTCGCCCCCGCTATCTTTGCAGCGGAGATCGGCCCATTGCCAGCGTTGAAATATGACAAGGCCAAGGCGGAACTGGGTAAGCGCCTGTTTTTCGATATGCGCCTTTCCGGAGATGCGGGTATCGCCTGCTCCACCTGTCATGTTCCGGAAAATGGCTTCGGAAGTCCCACGGCCCTTTCTAAAGGCTATCCGGGAAACGGGCATTTCCGCAATGCACCCACATTGATCAATACGGCGTACAAAAAGGTATGGCTGCATGACGGGCGCATTGGTACCAGCTTGAATGACTTGACTCGTGAAATGCTCACGGAAGATTACATCATGAACATGGACATGCGCATCATGCAGGAGCGTCTGAAGCAGGATCCCGTCTATGTAAAGATGTTTAAGGATGCCGGTTATGGTGAACCCTCCAACGGCAAGGTGCGCAAAGCGATCCCAGAATATCTGAAGAGCCTCACGTCAAAAAATGTTCCTTTCGACAAGGGAACCATGTCTGCGGCTGCCAAGCGGGGTATGAAACTGTTTACCGGAAAGGCCGGCTGTGCACGGTGTCACAACGGGCCCCTGTTTACCGATCAGAAGGCACATAACACCGGTGTTCCAGAGAATTTTGACGTGTTTCTTGATCCAATGAACCATCAGGCCTTCCTCGCTTTCGCGATGTTTCAGGGTATCGAGAATTACATGAATCTCAAACGTGACCCAGGTTATTACAACGTTACTCTGGACAAGGCAGACATGGGTAAATTCATCACCCCAACGTTACGGGAATTGAAGTACACAGCTCCCTATATGCACAACGGCATGTTCAAGACACTGGAGGATGTGGTGGCCTTCTACAACGCGGGTGGCGGTGAGGATAGCAACAAAAGCCCGCTGCTTAAGCCGTTGGGTCTCAGTAAGTCCGAAAGGAGTGATCTGGTCGCCTTCCTGCTTTCTCTCTCTGGAGATCCCCTTACCAGTGAACAATATGTCTGGAAGGAACCCTATCCGGAGGAGTATGAGGCCATTGCCAACTGGCTGGAAGTTCGTAATTAGGGGTTGAGGAGAGAGAGATGATCAACAACGAAATTCATGATAGCAGGTCCGTATTCCGTCGGGTGCGTGACAGAAAGGGGTCATGGGGATGCTTGATCCTGCCCGCTGTTTTGATGGCTGGACTGGGTACTGGGTGTGCTACGCAGACACAGGCGGGTGCCATGGCGACAGGAGCCAAGGCGGAGGTGTCCGGTCCGCCACCGCTGGCACCGCTGGGACCACCGCCCATTCCACCTGACAACAAGCAAACGCCAGAAAAGATTGAGTTGGGCAAACTGCTGTTCTTCGATGCTCGTCTGGGCGGCGATGCTTCGACCGGTTGTTCTACCTGCCACGAGCCGACCCAGGGCTGGGCGTGGGCGGAAGATTTCTCCCGCGGCTATCCCGGTACGGTGCACTGGCGCAACAGCCAGACCATTATCAACAGCGCCTATTATCCACGCAACTTCTGGGCCGGCTCCGTACCCTCACTGGAGAAGCAGGCCCGTTCCGCAGCACGGGGCGGTGTGGCCGGAAATGGTGAGAATGACATCATGGAGGCACGTCTGGCGTTGATCCCGGAATATGTAGAACGTTTCCGCAAGGTATTTGGTACGGAGTGGCCTTTGATTCGGGACGCGTGGCGGGCTATTGCCGCCTATGAGCGCACCCTGGTGCAAAGAGACACCCCGCTGGACAAGTATCTCTTGGGAGATAAGTCGGCACTGACTGAACAGCAGGTTCGAGGCAAGGAGCTGTTTGAGGGCAAGGCTGGTTGTATCCAGTGCCACAATGGCGCCATGGCCACCGATTTCAGCTATCACAATATTGGTGTGCCCCCCAACAAGCGTTGGGAAGAGGACGGTTTGGCGCAGATTACCTTCCGTTTCGAGCAGTATGCCAAGGGACAGACTGAAGAAGGCTATCGGACCGCCAAATCGGATTGGGGCTTCTACTACCGGACCAAGAACAAGTGGGACCGTGGCAAGTTCAGGACACCGTCGCTGCGCTACACCATGTATACCGCGCCTTATATGCACAATGGGGTGTTCTACACCTTGGAAGAGGTAGTGGATTTTTACAACCGTGGCGGCATGGATGAAGAGGGTCGCACAACTCCTTTCCCGGAGAACAAGAGCAAGCTGATCAAACCACTTGGTCTGACGGATGAGGAGAAGGAAGATCTGTTGGCGTTCCTCGAAGCCTTTTCAGGCGAGGAGATTATTGTCGATCCGCCGGAGTTGCCTGACTATGCACCCCTATTTACCAAGCAAGAACTGATGGAGGCGAAGAAATGACAACGCCTGTTGAGATGATTGAAAAAGAGAAAGAGAGTGCAGCAGAGCACACCCTGTGCATGATGACCCGCCGCAAGTTCCTGATGACCAGCGGAGTAGCTGCCATTTCGGTCAGTACCATCTCCCTCTCTCTATTTCCGGGAGGAACGGTTCAGGCAGAAGTGGTGGAATATCCGCGTAAACGCATTGCCAGATTAAGCGAGTTGAAGGATGACATGCCGATAAATTTCAACTATCCCGATGATGCCGCCGGCAGTTCGGCCATGCTGGTCAAGATGGGTGGCGTCAAAGGCGGTGGTGGAATCGGGCCACAAGGCGATGTGGTGGCATTCAGCTATCTTTGTGCCCATCAGGGCGGGCCACTGCAGGGACTCTACAAGGCGGTGGAAAACCATCGGGTGCTAGGGCAGTGTCCCATGCATCTCTCCACTTTCGATCTGACCCGTCACGGCATCGTTGTCTCCGGTCAGGCCTACGAGAGCCTGCCCCAGATCCTGTTGGAGCTCAAAGGCGATGATATCTATGCCGTTGGAATCATGGGCCTGCTCTATGGCCGCAACCAGAACGTGATGAAATCCTAGGAGGGCTGGTGATGTCGATTAAAGAATATACTCCCGGAGACAGCGTGCCGCTGCCGCCAAAGAATGCGGAGAAATTGACCACCTGTTGTGACTACTGCATCGTTGCGTGCGGCTATAATATCTATCGCTGGCCGACCAGCGCACCGTCCGGTGGTCCCAGGGCGAGCGAAAATGCCTTCGGCGAGGATTTTCCTACCGCCATGCTGAAGTCGTGGGTGGCGCCCACTCAGCATAACGTGGTGATGCACAAGGGCAAGCCGCACCATGTGGTGATCATCCCTGATAAAAACTCGAAGGTAGTGAATATCGGTGGTGATTCCAGTATCCGTGGTGGCACCATCGCCCAGAAATGTTTCAATCCCAATACCCCTACCAAGGATCGGCTGACACATCCGTTGATGCGTATCAACGGTACGCTACAGCCGGTGCCGTGGGATTTGGCGCTGGATGTGGCAGCCGAGCTTGGTAAGTATGTGATCAAGAACTATGGGGCCAATGCCTATTCGGTGAAACAGTACTCTTACCAATTTGTGGAAAACACCTACGCCATTTCCAAGTTTGCCAAACGACACGTAAGAACGGCGGCGTTCACCTTCCACGATACTCCTTCGGACGTGACCTCGACCCCGGGCTTCCGGGATGCTGGCTTCGACAACTTTGGTCCTTCTTACAAGGACTGGGGTGATGCGGATGTGTTGATGATCTGTGGTACCGATCCCTATGAGACCAAAACCATGATCTTTACCCAGTTTATCCGCCCCGCCATCGACAGGGGGATGAAGACCATTTGGCTCAATCCCCGGGAAACCGCGGGTTTGGCCTATGCAAAATCCAAAGGGGCGTTGCATATCCAGCTTTATCCGGGAACCGATAATGTGGTTTTGGGAGCCATCAGCCGGGTGATCCTCGAGAATGGCTGGGAAGACAAGGAATGGATCGAGAAATGGGTCAACAACATGTGGGAGTCCAGCTCCGGCTTTGGACAGGGCACCCGCAACACACCTTGGCAATGGCGTACCACCTGGGGCAAATTCCAGACCGACGGTGTGTATGGTGAGAAGGGATACAAGCAGTGGGTGATGTCACGCGAGGAGTATGAACCCACGGCAGCTGCTGCCACTGCGGGTATTCCGGTGGAGCAGATCCACCAGGCGGCCGAGTGGTTGACCGGAGGGGGCAAGGGCAAGCGCCCGAAGGCCTCCTTTGGTATTGAGAAGGGGTTCTACTGGTCCAACAATACCGGCAACACCAACGCTATCAGCTCGCTGGCTACCTTGTGTGGTGCAGGCGGGCGTCCTGGCCAAGTGGTAGGGCGTTTTGGCGGCCACCAGCGGGGTGGCACCGGTGGCGGAAAATATCCGCGCAACAAATCCCCTGAAAAGGTGCCTGGGCGACGCCGGCGTTCTCTCGATACCGATCGCTGGCTTGTTTCCGGCCATACCCGGTTGGCCCACGTGGTGGGGACTACCTGGATTCAGTCCATGTGTGGCTCAGATGGGTTGCGGGAGAAGTTTGATGAACTGGTGACCAGCAACCCCCATCAGGTTCGTTCGAAAGACAAGGACTCTATCATTGCCGCATTGAAGAAACGGGTGGATTCCGGAGGCATGGTAGTGTGGGATCATGATATCTATCTGCGGGATCCTATCGGCTCCAAATATGCCGATATCGTCTTTCCGGCTGCCACTTGGGGTGAAGAGGACTTTGTGCGGGCCAATGGTGAGCGTCGTATCCGTCTCTACTCCAAGTTCTACGATCCACCGGGAGAGGCGAAGCCGGATTGGTGGATTATTGCCCAGTTGGCCAGGCGGATGGGATTCGAGGGATTCGACTGGAAGGACTCCAATGAAGTGTGTGAAGAATCCTCCCGTTTCAGTCGCGGCAATCGCAAGGCGTACCACATGATCAAGATTGCGGCTCACAAAGAGGGTAAGACCTTGCACCAGAAGTTGCGCGAGATGGGAACCGAAGGGATCCAGGGCCCGACCTTTTACAACTATGCCACCGGGGAGCTGCATGGTACGGTGCGTCTGCACGATACCACCCTCACTGAGGCGGATCTAAAGGGCAAAGGCATGTATCAGGGTGCCAACATGCTCAACAAAAAGACCACACACTTCAACTCCCAGACCGGGAAGATCAATATCCAGAAACATCCTTGGAGTCTGTTTGCCGATTACTGGGAGTGGATGAAGCCAAAGGGAGGGGAGCTCTGGCACACCAATGGTCGCATCAATGAGGTGTGGCAGTCCGGATTTGATGATCTGGAGCGTAGACCCTACATTGCCCAGCGCTGGCCGGAGAATTTCGTGGAGATCCATCCGGATGATGCCAAGGCGCGGGGTATTGAGTCGGGAGACTGGGTCCTGCTCCACTCTGACCGGGTGCCCTACCATGTCCATACCATCAAAGGAGTTGGCGGCAATGACTTTCAGTTCTCTGAATTGATGAAGAAGGGTCATATCAAGCTGGGCAAGGGGGCGGCAAAGGCAGTGGCCATTGTTACTCCGGCGGTCAAGAAAGGGGTGATGTACTCCTATTTCCTAAGTCCGGCAAAGGGTCAAGCCAGTAACTCACTGCAGGGGCGTGTAGTAGACAATATTAGCGGTAACTATAATTATAAAATGGGTGTGGCCAAGGTGAAAAAGATTGGTGAATCCCGATATAAGAAGGAGTTTGTCCACATGTCGTTCGCTCCGCGGAACATCGTTTGAAATTTGTGTGACAGGAGAGCCGGGGGATGTTGCCTTCGCAGGCATCATCCCCTTTTTGTTGTCAGTGGATTCTCTTTTGTCAAATTTATTTTAAAGAGTTTGGAAAGGGTGACTGAAAAGGTGCTACCCCCGATGAGGTACTGGTATTGTCACGGTTTTTTGCTTACGCTCCCTTTATAGGGATTTACCAAGAGGTGCCGGCATGCAGGATGGTCTGATTGACTCTTTCGGCAGACGTATCGACTATCTTCGGGTCTCAGTAACCGATCGCTGCAACTACCGCTGTTTTTACTGCATACCCCCAGAAGGTGTTGAAACCGCAGAGCGCTCCGAGTTTCTCAGTTACGAGGAGCTGAGTCGTCTCATCGGACTATTTTCCAAACTGGGTGTTAGCAAGGTTAGGTTTACCGGCGGGGAGCCGTTGATTAGACGGGACATGGTCAAGCTGGTGCAGCAGGTTGGAGTGCTTCCTGGCATCCGGGACCTCTCTCTTTCTACCAATGCACACCTTCTGGAAAGGCACGCCCGGCAGCTGCATGAAGCTGGGATCAGTCGAGTCAATATTTCCCTGGATACCCTGGATCCCGCTATATTCTCCCGAATTACCCGAGGAGGAGAGCTGGCCCAGGTGCTGCGTGGAATCGATGCGGCGTTGGAGGTGGGCATGCATCCGGTAAAGCTCAACATGGTGATCATGAAAGGGATCAATGACCATGAGATCGAGCAGATGCTGGATTTTGCCATCGGGCGGGGTGCCGATCTACGCTTCATCGAAACCATGCCTATCGGAGATGCGGGGCGGGAGGGCAGTGCTTCTCACTACTATCCAGCGAATAAGGTGCTGGAACGGATCCGGAAACGGTGTGGTGAGGAGCTAATTGCGGTCAAGGGAGCCAAGGGGGCGGGGCCAGCTCGCTATTATCAAATAGGCAGTGGTCCGGTGCGGGTGGGAGTTATCAGCGCCATTTCCCGCCATTTTTGTGAAGGATGTAACCGGGTCCGCTTAACTGCAAAGGGTGAATTGGTGCTCTGTCTGGGGCAAGAGGATACGGTCCCGCTGGGTCGCGGTTTGCGTCAGGGGTGGACGGATGATGAGCTGGTCCAGGCCATTCGGGATGCGATTGCAAAAAAACCGGAGCGCCATGAATTTGGTGAAAAGGCAGAGGTTGTCCGTTTCCGCGACATGTCCACCATCGGTGGATGAACTGTTGGGAAAGCTCGCCGTCCGCAGGCGGCCTACTGGGCCTTGAACGATTTTCCCGTTTCTCCCTTGCTGTCAGGACCCATCAGGTAGAGATAGATGTTCAGGATCTCATCGGGGGTTGGGTGAATGTTGGGATCTTCTCCGGGATAGGCCTTGGCTCTCATTCGGGTGCGAACGGCCCCAGGATCGATACTGTTGACTCGGACAGGGGTGTTGGTTTCCAGTTCATCAGCGAAGATCTGCATCATATTCTCCGCCGCTGCTTTGGAGATTCCATAGGCGCCCCAGTATGCCCTCCCCCGGTGACCTACGGCCGAGGAGGTGAATACTACCGAGGCATCCTCCGACCTTTTCAAAGCCGGCAGGCAAGCCCTGGTTAGCAGGTAAGGTGCATTCAGGTTAACCTGCATCACCTTGGCCCACAACTCCAGATCGTACATCTCCAAAGGGGTCAGCGTTCCCAGGATGGCAGCGTTGTGCAGCAGGCCGTCCAGGCGGCCAAATTCCCGCTCGAGCGTATTCCCCAGATCCTGATAGTCTTTCGGGGTGGCTCCCTCCAGATTCATCGGGTAGATGGCAGGCTGCGGTCCTCCAGCTTGTTCTATGGCGTCATACACCGTTTCCAGTTTACGAACTGTGCGTCCCAATAAAATGACGGTTGCG
This sequence comes from uncultured Chromatiales bacterium, assembly GCA_964557025.1. Classification (GTDB taxonomy): domain Bacteria; phylum Pseudomonadota; class Gammaproteobacteria; order Thiohalospirales; family Thiohalospiraceae; genus DRMK01. Next base: position 102,070 of record CAZKYF010000037.1, read on the forward strand.
CCGTGACGGGCGAAACATTTTGCCGCTGCCGCACCAATACCGTCGCCGGCGCCAGTGACCAGAATGATGCGCTGCTTCAAAAGGTCGGGTGCGGGTAAGTAATCCTGCATCATGACAAGGTTATCTCGAACGAAACCAAATATTGTACCCGGCGCGGCTTTGAAGCGCCATACGGGCGATTTTTTCACGGTTTGGCGGTTTAATGGTCATGTTCTCCCTTGGGTATGATTTTGCAGCTGCTTTCCAGTGTTTGATCTTTCGTAACAGAACCGGTGGTGCAGCGTAGCTCAAACCGAAGTTCACCGTCTCGATCCGTACGCAGCAAATGGGCGCCGGAATGTTTCAGCCGGGCCACCACGTCTGACGACGGGTAGCCGCGAATGTTGTTCTCGTTGACTGAAATGACTGCGATCCGGGGTTGGACTTTGGCAACGAATGCTTCGCTGGTGGCGTCTGCTGCTCCGTGATGGCCCGCCACCAACAGGTCTACTTGGCTGGGGAGTTTATTCTCGTCAAGTAATCTTTGTTCCACTACGCTGTCCGCGTCTCCCATTAGCAGCAGCTTTAATCCCCGGTATCGAATCAGTATGACCAGAGAGTGACGGTTGAGGTTGGCATTGTCGAAGGTTGTCGGCCACAATGCCTCGAGGATCAAGCCTCTCCAATGGATGCGCCCCCCGGCCAGAAATTTTTTCCAGTGTTGATCGGCTGTTACCGCCTGGTTCAGCCAGCGCACCAGATCTGGGCGAATCCTGGAGGAAAGGGGATGCCCGGAGTAAAGCAACGGGGTGTCGGGAAACTGCTCCCGCAAGCGAAAGTAACCTCCGGCGTGGTCCGGATGGAGATGGGTGAGGACCAGGTAATCCAGCTGCCGCACGCCCAGCGCTTCGAGCCGTTGCAGCAGATGTTGCGACATGCCTGGGTGGCCCGTATCGATGAGGATTCCGTGATGCTCCTCCTGTAGCAGTATCGCTTGCCCTTCGCCCACATCCAACACGACTAGCGACGGAGCCCCCTCCGTCCCGGTGGCAAAGGCTATCAGCAGGGCAAAGAGCAGCCGCTTCATCGCCGCTTTCCTAGCCAGGCGGCTATCACACCGCCCATCCCGGCAACGGCATTGATTCCCACATCGCGCCAGTCTCCGAACCGGTCCGGCAATACCCATTGCCACAGTTCGTCCAATCCTCCATAGAGCAATGTTACCGCCACAGCTACCGGGAAGGAGAACAGCAGCATGGAAAAGAAACCCAAACCACCGAACAGCAGAAAATGGAGCCGTTCCTCGACCACCGGCAAGCTCAGGGGGAGGAACAGAAACAACGGGATCACCCAACCGATGAATAACAAGATAGTGCGGTAGTTTTTACCTTCTCTCTGCAGCCAAAGGATACAGGCTATCACCGAAGCCAGGGAGACGAGGAGCATTATCGCCGCTAACCCTTCCGTTGGCAGAAAGGAGCGAAGCACCCCAAGCAGGGGGCGCCCCCATGCTGAGAACATCGGAATTGCTGTCAGCAGAAGCACCCAACTGTAGAGTATGGCTCTCCTTTTTTGTTGCGGTGCATGGAACATCATTATTCTCCGTAACTGATAGTAGAACAGGGAACCTCATCTGTATAGCGAATGTGGTGGTAGCAAACGCGATCGGGGGATCTGCTTTTCCCTAACCCGGGCAAATGTAATACCATATAACGTTCACATAATTCTGGACGTTAATCTTGTTAAGATGATGCCGACCGAGTGGAGGAGGACATCGATATCGTTGTCCGTGCGAGTCCGGCTGGCCTACAAGTATGACAAAAACCTTTCTGGACAAGGCAGTTATCCCCTTTCTTCAGCAGCGTCAGGACGCCATGTCGGCGTGGGTGATGGTGCTGTTGGTGTTAATGCTTGCCTACAATCTGGCGCAATTGACCTGGTTACTATTTCCGGTTCCAGATGTAGATGAGGTGGCAGCATCGTCGGCGCCTACCGTGACCAGAAGTCCGGCGGGTTCCGTCAATCGAGTGGATGTGGCCAGCCTCCATCTGTTCGGGAATGCAGCGCCAGCCAGTAAAGCAACCTCTAAAGTAGCAGTAGAGACGGTACCGGATACGCGTTTGCGATTGGTCTTGCGAGGAGTCATTGCTGCGACCGAGACCGATATGGCACGCGCCATCATCGCTGAGCCGGGAGGCGAGGAAAAGTATTACGCGGTGGAGTCCAAATTGCCCGGCGGGGCTGTGCTCAAGGAGATTGCGCCGGATCGTGTTATCCTTGAGACTCGAGGGGGGCGGCTGGAGACCCTGCGGCTGCCGAAGGAATCCAACGCCGGCAACTCCGGGCGGACGACGGCGCGGACGTCAGCCTCCGGGTCCAACAAGCGGACTTCCGGCAGAAATCGCATTATCCCGCGTATATCCGCAGCAGAGCTGCGCAGTTATCGGGACAAGATGCTGACCAACCCACAGGAACTTGTGGGCTTGATCCGTACTCGACCGGTACGGGAGAACGGGCAGATCAAGGGCTACAAGCTGTTTCCAGGAAAGGACCGGGCGCTGTTCAACCGCCTCGGGCTTCGACCGGGCGATGTGATTGTCAGCATCAATGGAATGGAGCTGAGCGATCCTGCGAGTGGGCTGGCTTTGCTGGGGCAGCTCTCCAGTGCTTCACAAGTGAACGTCGTGCTGGAGCGCAGGGGGGAGCGCCAGACCGTTACACTGTCGCTCGATGAGTAGAATTTCAGGATGAACCAACCGAAAACCACAGGGTCTCACCACATGCCTTTGTTATCGTCACCCGATCGACAAACTATCAGAAACAAGAAAGGGTCAATGGGAATCGTGAAACGGATGCCGGGGATCTGCCGAATCCTCTCGCTGGGCCTCATGCTTTTTCTTCTAATGGCGATGCCTTTACACGCGGAAGATGAGGAGATAGTCCTCAATTTCAAGAATGCGGATCTCAATGTGGTCATCCAGACTGTGTCGGAGATTACCGGAAAGAATTTCGTTATCGATCCGCGGGTCAAGGGGAAGGTTACCGTGGTCTCTTCCCGTCCGATGGCGGCGGATGAGCTCTATCAAGTGTTCCTGTCGGTGCTGGAGGTCCATGGATTCGCTGCCATACCCGATGGGGATACTACCCGCATTGTACCCGCGGCCAACGCAAAACAGGCCGGTCTGCCGGTGGTAGTGGATTCACGTCGTGGGGCCCCCACCAATGACATGATTACTCAGGTTGTACAGATTCATCATGTCTCTGCAGCGCAGCTGGTGCCGGTGCTCCGGCCACTGGTGCCGCCTCAGGGGCACATGGCCGCCTATCAGGCTACCAACACTTTGATTATCTCCGATCGGGCGGCCAATATCGCCCGTCTGAAAAAGATCATTCGCAGTATCGACCGGCCGGGAAGCAGCGAGGTGGAGGTTATCCAGCTGCAGCACGCCTCGGCGGCCGAGGTGGTGCGCATTCTCTCGACCCTGCAGCAGAAGGGTAGCAAGGGGAAAGGGCAGGGAATCGAAGGACCGCTATTCGTGGCGGACGAGCGTACCAACAGTATTCTGCTGGGGGGCGATCCGGCGGAGCGGTTGCGTATGCGGCGTATCATCACCGAGCTGGACACGCCTATCGAGGTGGGGGGAGGCAACACCCAGGTGGTTTATCTTCGATATGCCAAGGCGACCGATCTGGCCAAGGTACTAATGGGAATCAGTGAGGCAGAGAAGAAGGCATCCCAGCAGACCGGTGGCAGGCGGGCGGCCCCGGGCGGCAAAGGAGGAAAAGTGATCTCTGCCGCAGCATCGGCTGGACGGGCGGTGATGAACAACGTGAGCATCCAGGCGGATGAAGGTACCAACTCGTTGATTATTACTGCTCCGCCGGATCAGTTTCGTTCCCTTCAGGCGGTGATTGCCAAACTGGATATTCCCCGGGCGCAGGTGCTGGTAGAGACCATCATCGCAGAGGTCTCCCTGGACCGTAAGAGAGAGTTGGGCGTGGAGTGGATAGTGGATGGCACCAGTGGCGGATCTAGCTCTGGTATGGCACCCATTGGTACCATCGATTTTGGCGGTATCAGTGGTCTCGCGGGCAGTATTGCCAGTGCTCAGGCTGGGAAGGGAGTTACCCTGAGCAGTGGCCTGGCCATGGTGGTGGGAAATATCGGCGGGCCGGGTACCGATTTTGGTGCGCTGCTTCGCGCACTGGCATCGGACGGTAGTACTAATGTGCTCTCCACGCCAAATATCGTTACCATGGACAATGAAGAGGCGGAGATCGTAGTGGGCGAGAACCGCCCCTTCGTTACCGGTTCCTTCACCTCCACCGGAACCAGCGCAACGCCTACCAATCCTTTCCAGACCATCAAGCGCGAGGATGTGGGACTCAAGCTCAAGGTGCGGCCCCAGATCAATGAGGGGAGCGCGATCAAGTTGGAGATTGAGCAGGAGATCTCCAGTGTTAGTCAGGACTCAGAGTTGGGCCCTTACACCAACAAGCGTTCCATTAAAACCAGTGTAATGGTCGAGAATGGCAAGATCCTGGTCCTTGGGGGATTGATTGACGACAAGATGGATGTTCGTGAACAGCGCGTGCCATTGCTGGGAGACATTCCGGTGCTGGGCTGGTTGTTCCGCTACAACAAGACCATCAAGGTGAAACGGAACCTTATGGTGTTTATGCGGCCGGTGATCCTGCGAGATAGTGCCACTATTGGGAGATTGACTACCGAAAAATATAACTATATCCGCGGTGAACAGTTGGCCATTCGTAACAGCCTCTCTTCGTTGATGCGGGCGAAGGAGACCCCGCTAATGAAGAAGATGTCCGATTATCCGGTGTTACCCCCTCCTTTTGAAGAGACGGAACTGGGCAAGCAGACGGAGATTCTTCAGAAACGTGGACCGCAGATCGATCTCGTTCTGCCGCTTCCCGGTGAGACCCACAACGATTCACATCAATGAGTGAGTTAGCGATCCGTACCGAACAGAATACCGAGTCCGTCCTGCCGAACAAGGAAGCGGAGGGGCAGCGTCATTTGCAGCTACCGTTTCCCTTTGCACGACGTCACGGGGTATTGATTACGGGAAGTGAGGAGGGATGGGTCAAGGTGCTGTGTCGGCCGGATGTTTCTCCATTGGTGCTTAGCGAGGTACGCCGTTTCGCGGGTCAGCCATTACGCCTGGAGAGGGCGGATGCTGAGCGTTTCGAGCAGGTGCTGCAGCAACTCTATGAGAGTGGCAGCGGTGAAGCGATACTGCAGATGAACGGTCTGGATGAGGAAATGGACTTGGCCAGCGTCGCTCAGCAGCTTTCGGAGCCTGAGGATCTTCTGGAGAGTGAGGACGACGCGCCGATTATTCGCTTGATCAATGCCCTGTTTACCGAGGCGGTAAAGGTGGATGCCTCTGACATCCATATCGAACCCTATGAGCGTCGTTTGCGGGTGCGTTTCCGGGTGGATGGGGTGTTGCGAGACGTGTTGCAACCCAACCGCGCCCTGGCGCCGCTGCTGGTTTCCCGTATCAAGGTGATGGCCAAACTGGATATCGCGGAAAAGCGGATTCCGCAAGATGGCCGCATCTCTTTGCGCATTGCCGGCCGCGCCGTGGATGTTCGTGTTTCCACTTTGCCTGGTGGAAATGGAGAGCGGGTGGTGATGCGCCTGCTCGACAAGCAGGCGGGGCGGCTGGATCTGGAGCATCTGGGGATGCCAGCTGCTACCCGTGACCGGCTGGACCAACTGATTCATCGACCGCACGGTATCATCCTGGTGACTGGTCCCACCGGCTCAGGAAAGACCACCACCTTGTATGCGGCGGTCACGCGGTTGAATACCTCGAGTCGTAACATCCTCACGGTGGAGGACCCTATCGAGTACTATCTGGATGGTATTGGACAGACGCAGGTGAATCCCAAGGTGGATATGAGTTTTGCTCGGGGTCTGCGCGCTATCCTGCGCCAGGACCCCGACGTGGTGATGGTGGGGGAAATCCGGGATCTGGAGACGGCGGAGATCGCGGTGCAAGCCAGTCTTACCGGTCACTTGGTGCTTTCCACCCTGCATACCAATACTGCGGTGGGTGCTGTCACCCGCTTGCGCGATATGGGTGTGGAAGCCTTTTTGCTCGCATCCAGCGTGGTTGGGGTTTTGGCTCAGCGGTTGGTGCGGGAACTTTGCCCCCATTGCAAAGAGGCCCACCGCGCCAGTGAGGCAGAGTGTGCCCAGCTCGGGGTGACACCTGCCTCTGCGCCAATCATTTATCGGCCGCAGGGGTGTGCGCAATGTAACCAGCAGGGCTATATCGGTCGACGGGGGCTATATGAACTAGTGGTGTTCGATGAGCAGATGCGCTCCCTGATCCACGAAAATGCCAATGAACAAGAGCTGGAGTCCCATGCCCGCAGGCATTCTCCTAGCTTGCGGCAGGAAGGAATGCAGGCGGTATTGGACGGGCATACCAGCCTGGAAGAGGTGCTGCGGGTCACCGAAGAGGGGTAAGCTCCCATAACTGAGTGGTCGCCATTGAGCAAGCCAGGGAAACCAATGAATTCTCTCCTCCCAACCCTTGTTGGATATGCTTGTGGACCAGGGGGCTCGGCGGTTTCTTCCATAAAAGAGAGAGTCAGCTCCGCTGACATGCACGGGTGAGGCGCTGATGGGAGCTTTCGAATACCAAGCCCTGGATGCCGGTGGGCGGGAGCGTCGCGGGGTGATGGAGGGTGATACTGCCCGCCAGATCCGCCAGCAGCTGCGTGACAAGGGATGGACGCCGTTGGCGGTTGATGCGGTAGAGCAGCGCGAGGCACGACGAAAGGGGGGATTCTCCCTGCGGAGGGGGATCAATGCCACAGAGCTGGCGCTGATCACGCGCCAATTGGCCACCCTGGTGCAGTCTGGTATGCCAGTAGAGAGTGCCTTGGCGACGGTGGCGGAACAGACAGAGAAAATGCGTCTGAAAAAGATCGTCCTGGCAGTGCGGGCCAAGGTGCTGGAGGGACACACACTGGCGGATGCACTAAAGGAATTTCCACACGTGTTTCCGGAGCTGTATCGTTCTACCGTCGCTGCGGGGGAACACTCCGGCCACCTGGAGGCGGTACTGGGGAGATTGGCCGATTATACCGAGAGTCGCCAGGCGCTTTCCCAGAAGATGGGGCTGGCGTTGATCTATCCGTCACTGATGATCATTGTCGCTGTTCTGGTGGTCGTGGTATTGCTCGCTTATGTAGTGCCCCAAGTGGTGGGGGTATTTGATAACATCGGTCAGGAATTGCCGGTGCTGACCCGCGGGTTGATAGCGGTGAGCGATTTCCTGAGTGCCTGGGGGCTGGCCCTGATAGCGGTGATCACGTTGGGTATCGTGGTGTTTAATCTGCTGCTGCGACGGGAAGGGTTCCGTGCTGCCTGGCATCGTTGGCTGCTTCATGTTCCCTTGGTTGGGCGCCTGGTAAGGGGGCTTAATAGTGCCCGCTTTGCCCGGACATTCAGCATTCTCAGCGCCAGTGGTGTTCCAGTACTGGACGGGATGCGGATCGCAGCGGAGGTGGTGAGCAATCTGCCGATGCGTAAAGCAGTTGAGGAGGCCGCGCGACGCGTCAGGGAGGGTTCACCCATAAACCGGGCGCTCCAGCAGAGTGGTTATTTCCCGCCGATGGTGATCCATCTGATTGCCAGTGGTGAGGCGAGCGGGAATCTGGACGAGATGCTGGACCGGGCTGCCACCAGCCAAGAGCGGGAGCTGGAGACGGCTGTTTCGGCACTGATGGGTATCCTGGAACCCGCGTTGATCCTGGTGATGGGCGTGGTGGTGCTGGTAATCGTGCTGGCTATCCTGTTGCCGATATTCGATATGAACCAGCTGGTGCGTTGAAGGTCCAATCGACCAATTTTGAAACAATGTGGAAGATAATGAAGATGAAGCAAGATAGGGTCAGACGATATCGAGATATGCGGGGTTTTACCCTGATCGAAGTAATGGTTGTGGTAGTGATCCTGGGAATCCTGGCCGCGGTAGTTGTTCCCAGGATTATGGACCGACCCGATACTGCGCGTATCACCAAGGCAAAACAGGATATCCGCGTGTTGGAAGGGGCCCTGAACCTTTACAAGCTGGATAATCATTTCTACCCCAGTACCGAGCAGGGACTCGAGGCATTGGTTCAGGAGCCATCGGGGGAGCCGGAGCCTCGTAACTGGAAACAGGGAGGGTATATTGACCGCCTGCCCATCGATCCCTGGGGAAATCCTTACCAGTACCTTAACCCTGGTGCCCATGGTGCCATTGATATCTACTCGTTAGGGGCAGATGGCCAATTAGGCGGAGAAGGGGTCGCTGCCGATATCGGAAACTGGAATCTGGAGTGATCCTTGGGCGTGTGACGGTGGCGTAACGGTGAATCATGTCCGCCATTTTCCGGCAGGCTTTACTCTTATTGAGCTGCTGGTGGTACTGGTAATCATCGGTATCATTCTCAGCTTTGCAACCCTCTCCGTGGAGAGTCGCGGACTAGACAGAAAGGCAGAAGAGGAGTCGCGACGGCTGATGGCATTGGTTCAGCTGTTTCGTCAGGAGGGAATCCTCAAGAACCAACAGCTTGCGTTGCAGCTGTTTCCCGACGGTTACCGATTCCTGCATCTTGTTGGCGGGGAGTGGCAACCCATCGAGGACGATGCCATTTTCCGCCCCCGCAAACTGCCTGCCGAGCTCCATTTTGATCTAAGTGAAATGGAAACCACCCAGCTGGGAGAAGAGGGGGATGATGAGGAAGAGAGTGTGGTGCTGTTTTTCCTTTCCAGTGGAGAAACCACCCCTTTCGAGCTTCATATCAAGGGAGGTGAAGATACGGACTATATCCTTGTCGGAGATGCCTTGGGAGAGTTGGATGGCCGTAACAGCAAGGATAAGGATTTTGCGGAGTGGCTGGCGGAGGGTGGGCATTGAACGGGAAATTTCTTGGTGCTCTACGAACCGGCGTCACTGCGGGGTAGGTTCCCCTTGGGCAGGATAGGTGGGAGTAAGGCCGGGGGATTCACCCTGCTAGAGGTAATGGTCGCCCTGGCCGTGCTGGCTATTTCTCTGGGGGCGCTGACCAAGGGCGTCAGCGTCTATCTCGACAACGCTGCCTATCTTCAGGATCGTACCTTCGCCACTTGGGTAGCGGAAAACCGCGCTACCGAACTCCAGATATTGCAATCCTGGCCGAAGCCGGATACCACCAAGGGCACCAGCCAGATGGCCGGACGGGAATGGTATTGGGTGCAGACGGTGACCACCATCGAGGACCGGCCAGAGATCCGGCAAGTGCGGATTGAGGTGATGCGAGAGCCCGATGACAAGCATCCGCTGGCAACCCTGATCGCTTTGCTTGGACAGCCCAAAAAATGAAGGGCCGCCAACTCCGAAACACGGGGTTTACACTGCTCGAGTTGTTGATTGCGCTGGCGATCTTCGCAGTTCTATCCACCCTGGCCTACGGGAGTCTGCGTTCCGCGCTACTCAATCGCGAGCTGAGTCAAGAACGTACTGAACAGCTGGCGCGCCTCCAGCTGGCATTCCTGTTCATTGGCCGAGATCTGGAGCAGGTGGTGAACAGACCTATCCGGGATACCTATGGAGATCTCCAGCCGGCGCTGTTCACCCCTCAGCAGCGTTACCGTCTGGAATTTACCCGTGCCGGATGGAACAACCCTGCCCAACGAAGGCGCAGCACCCTGCAGCGGGTGGCCTATTCCCTGGAGGAAGGGCGGCTGACCCGACATAGCTGGTGGATGCTCGATCGTACTGATGAAAAACCCACTTTCAGCCAGCCGTTACTGGATGATGTGAAGGAGTTAGAGCTACGCTTCCTGGATCATGGGCTTAAATGGAGTCGGGAGTGGCCGCTACTGAGTATTGATGAAGAGAAGCCGCAGCCTGCATTGCCACTTGCCGTCGAGGTGATCATTGAGCTGCCGGAATGGGGGCGGATCCGTCGATTGTTCCAGTTGCCTCCGGGAGAGGTGGGTGCTGAGAAATAGCGTGCCTCACATTGTCTGGCGGAGGGTGAGTTCACAGCGGGGAATCGCCCTGATTACCGCCGTGTTGATCACTGCCCTAATCGCCATCATTGCAGTGGCCATGATTTCCGAGCAACAATTGGATATCCGTCGTACTGGCAATGTGCTGGATCGTGCCCAAGCCTGGCAATACGCCCTGGGGATGGAGACCATCGCACGGCTGGCGCTTCGCAAGGATGCAGAGAATAACAAGACTGACCACAGAATGGAGGAGTGGAACAAGCCGGTGCAATTCCCGGCACCGGATGGCGCTGAAGGGGACATGATCGGCGGCCGTATCGAAGATCTCCAGGGGCGCTTTAATCTCAACAACCTGGTGGATGAGAAGGGAAACATTGATACACAACAGTTACAGCAGTTCAAACGTTTGCTTACCCAGCTCGATCTCTCACCAGGCTTGGCGGAGCGGGTAGCGGATTGGATCGACGCGGGTAGCACGCCCCACGGATTGGATGGAGCGGAGGATGATGAATACACTCGCCTCGATCCCCCTTATCGTACCGGCAACACGGCTCTGGCCAGTCCCAGTGAACTGCTGTTGATTCTTTCTAAGGAAGAATACAAGAAACTGGCGGAATACGTGGCAGTACTCCCGTCGCGTAAAAAGACCAAGATCAACATCAATACGGCACCGGTGGAGGTGCTGGCCTCTCTGGAGTATGTTTCGGCTGCCGATATTGATGAATTGCTGAGACAGCGCGAGAAGCTGGAAAAGCAAAACAACAAGGGGTTTGATAAGATCGATGAAGTTTTCGAACTGCCGGCATTTCAGGCTTTGAGAAGTCAGCATCGAGATTTTGAAAAATATTTCAGGGGGTGCTGCGATGTGACGAGCCATTTTTTCCTGGTCACCGTGTTTGCTCAATTTGACAAGGGAGAGCTGACCTTGCGTTCCGTGATCGAGCGTTCTGTATCCAAGGAAAAAAAGGTTCATAGAGTCACAACGGTGCTCCGTACCCAGGGAGACTATTGAGTGTATGGATAAACTGTTTATCCATTTGACCGATGAAACACGGGTCCAGTGCCTGCAAGTTGATGAGCAGGGTTCCGATGCCAGGCAACCGTTCCGTGGGGAACTGGATGAGATAAGCGATTATGCTCAGGGGCGTCAGGTAGTGGTGCTGGTTCCTTCGGAGCATCTGGTACTGACCCGTGTCGCGGTTCCCACCTCGAGCCGTCAACGGCAGATGCAGGCAGTTCCCTATCTGTTGGAGGATCTGTTGGCAGATGACGTGGAGCAACTGCATTTTTCCCTGGGGAGTTATCGGCAGGGGGAGGTTGCCGTTGCAGTGAGCGCACAGGAGCAGATGCACCATTGGCTGAAACAGCTGGGGGAAGCGGGACTTCGTGCCAAATTCATGTTGCCCGACGTGCTGGCCCTGCCATTTGAGCAAGGGTTATGGAGTGTCATGCTGACGGAGAACCGTGCTCTGGTACGGACGAGTGAGGAGGAAGGTTTTTGTTGCGATATTGGCAACCTGCGTTTGCTGCTTAGGCAGGCAATGGAGCTGGCTGAGGAGGATCAACATCCTTCTGCCTTGTTGCTGTTTGATTGCCGTGTCCACCCGAATGAAGGATTGGAACAACTATTGCCGGAGGGGATAGAGTATCGTATCGAGCCGTGTGAGGGAGGAGAGATGGGAGTGTTTGTACAAGGGCTCCGGAAAGGAGAGAGCAGTTCCATCAATCTGTTGCAGGGACCTTATAGTCAGCGGGAGCAGTTTAGCAAGCTATGGCGTCCCTGGCGTCCCGTGGTGGCTCTGGTGCTGCTGTTGGTCGCGGTGCAAATGGTCAAGGCCGGAGTAGAGTACCATCGGCTACAAGCGGAGAAGAGACAGCTGGTTGAGCAGATCCAGGAAAGCTTTCGTGAAGGTTTTCCTGATATCAAACGTATTGTCAATCCTAGGCTGCAGGCAGAACGCCGTCTGAATGTATTGCGTGGGGAGGGTAGCGGGGCTGGGTTTTTGATGTTGCTGGCAGAGTCCGGTCCAGTAATAAAACAGATCTCCGGGCTCCAGCTGCAAGGTCTCAACTACAAGGATGGCAAACTGGTAGTGAGCATGCGGCTGAAGAATTTGCAGCAACTGGACGAGCTGGAGAAGAAGCTGAAACAGAAGCAGAAACTTGCGGTGGAGGTGTTGTCGGCTTCGTCTCGCGGCAAGCACGTCGAGGCTCGCATCAAGATAGGGACTGCGCAATGAAATGGGAACAGGTGATAGAGTATTGGCAGGGGCTGCAGCCGCGTGAGCGGATTGCCCTGCTGGTAGGCGGGGTAGCGCTGTTATTTGCCCTGTTCTATTTTACGCTTTGGCTTCCTTTGATGGATGCCCGGATGGAGATGCAACGGGAGGTTCAGCAACAGCGAGAGCTATTGCACTGGATGCGAGAGGCGGCCAACGAAGCAAAGGCGTTGCGCGGCTCTACGGGAAGGCGTGAGGCGGCTAAGGGGCTGGGTGGTCAGTCTCTTCTTTCGCTAGTGGATCAGTCGGCAAAGCAGCAGGGACTGGGTAACGGCATGAAGCGGGTTGAACCGGACGGCGGAGAGGTTCGGGTCTGGTTCGAAGGGGTGGCCTTTGATCGGTTGGTTGGCTGGCTGCAGAAACTGATTCGTGAGAACGGGATACGCGTGATCAGTGTCGTTGTGGAACGGGATGATGCTGCGGGCATGGTAGATGCCAGATTGCGTCTCGGGGAGGGGGGTAAGTGAAAAAGAGGTGGCTGCGTTTCTTGTTGCTGGGACTGGGGGCATACCTTTTTTTCCTGGCAGCGACATTTCCCGCGGCTTATGCCCATAGGATTGTCAGGGATGGATTGAGTGGTGTGACTTTATCCGGTGTTGAAGGCACCATTTGGTCGGGAAATGTTCGCCATCTTCAGGCAGGGGTGTTTCAGCTGCAGGATCTGCACTGGAAGGTGAAATTTTGGCCTCTGTTGCTGGGACGGTTGGAGTTGGCGCTGGATAGCCGTGACAAGGAGGTGGAGTTTAAAACCCGCGTTGGGCGTTCACTTGGCGGGTCGTTTTATCTCAGTGAGTTGTATGGCAGCACTTCCATGGCTTCCCTGCAGCAGATGACCCCTTATCGCATGCCCGTTCTGCAGGGCAAGGTCCTTTTTGAGGGGATGAAGGCGGTCCTCGCCGAGGGAAAACTGGTTGAGGCAGAGGGGACCATTCGCTGGCAGGGGGCAACAATCAAGATGGGAAGCCCGCTTGAGCTGGGTAATTTTTCCATTGAACTGGAGACGGGGGACCAGCAGGTTACGGGTCGATTGCGGGATACCGGAGGACCATTGCAGGCCGAAGGTTCCCTGAAAATAACGCAGGAGGGAGCCTACCAATTTGAGGGAACCTTTATTCCCCGGGATGGCAGTAGTGAGCTAGCGCGGAAACTTCGCATGCTAGGAGCACCTGATGCAAATGGTGGTTATACGCTTAATTATGCTGGCCAACTTCCCATTCCCTTATTGTAATGGCGGTTTGGCTAATGATCTGTTGTCCTGCCTTGGCGGAAATTTTTACTCGCTTCCTTCCCTCATCTAAGTGCCAATATAAAACAGCATAATCTCCGTATTGTAATGTAAATTTGCCGAGATTTTTTTTTAAAAAATCCACGGGCATGCCTGTCTGTTAAGTTTGTTTACCCGAATGTTCTTGGAAATAAAACCATTTTCTTTTTAATGAAAAATTAACTATACTGAAAATCAAGGGAATGGATAAGGGCCTTTGCATTGGAGCCGAGGCCCGAACGTACAATAGGGATAGCAATCAGCGAATGCGGGATGCGCACCGGGATCTTGATCATGCTGATAAATTATCCCACTCCTGCCTCCAAATAGTTTATAAAAGCCTTAATTACAAAACTGCAAATGTTCAAAAGTTTGCAGTTGCAAATTTTCTCGCATTTTACGTGGAGTTTCCCCTTTTTCTTGTTGCCGTATTTTATTGCGGAGGGAGCTGATGGTTGCTTGCAATTCGATTGTTTCCTGTGTGATTTTCAAGACTTTGAATACAAGGAGTTTGTTATGTTCAACGTAAAAAGGATTGGTTTGCTGATCGGCATCGTTACCTTGCTGGTTTTGATTTCTGTTCCTCTTTCCGCTTCAGCAGGTGGTCATGGTATGGGTGGCTGTTGCGGTGGAGGCGGTTGGGGGGGATGGAGTGACATCTGGGGTGGGGATAATGGTTGCTGTGGTAGCGGTTATGAAGACGACAGCAGTGATTACGATGACGGCTACGACGACGGTTACAGCGATGGCTATGATGATGGTTATGCTGCTGGCGGTGATTATGACGAAGGCTTCAGCGACGGGTATGACAAGGGCTATGAAGACGGAATTTATGATGGAAACCGCGATTATCCCGATGGCTATAACGACGGCTATAGCGATGCCTGGGAAGAGATGTACGATGAGATCTATGAGGAGATATACCAGGAAGTTTATGACGAAGGTTACAATGACGGTTATGCCGATGGCAGCGAAAGTGGTCATGACGATGACAGTAGCTGGGGTGGCTGCTGCAGTCACCGCGGAGGTCGCGGGCATCACTAACATAGAAAGACTATTTGTTTGGCCAGAAGGCCCGTCGATCAGTTGAAAAGGGCCGGGAGGCGGGATGTTTCCTGTTTCCCGGCGCTTGCACCCTCGAAAACAATGGCTTTCTGCCTTTCTTGCCGGGGTTCTTGAAGCCAGTTTGCGGAGGGGAAGTGGATCACCCTTGGGTGGCTGGGTGGGTGACAACGTCGGTTTGGTCGGTTCCCCAGTAAGCTTGCTGGCATCCTTTTTGATACACGCCTGATTCCATCCGCCGGTGAACGGTATAGAAGATTGTTGACGCCCATTCATGGGGTTACGCCATCATGTGGATGGTGTATAATCTTCAGCGAACCATCTCTTTGGTTGTCGTGTTGACTGGAAAAGTATCCGGTCGCCGATCCACTCGGCCAAGAGTTGGTCTACAGAATAGAAATTATAAAGACAAGGATCAGGGACGAGGAGCGGGTCGAAATCCAAAATGGATGAGCCCATTTCCCGAGAAGATTGGCAGCTTTCTGCTGTGTTGGGGAGGCGGAGGTGGAAAGACATCGGAGAACGGTGTTCTTCTAGGCGAGGCAATCTGTTGAGTCGTTAGTGCACTTGGCCGGCCATGTACGCCAAAAGGGAATAGCTGGGTAGGGGAGAATCATTTCTTATGAAAGGATATAAGATCCACCGTTTTGGTGGCAGCGTACTGGGTTTGCTGCTGGCCGGACTCCTGGTCGGTGGTTGCAGCTCCGTTCCGGAGCTTAAACCTTCCGCACATGTCGAGAGAGAGGCACGTTATCTTATCGGCCCTGGCGACACACTGAATATTTTTGTGTGGGGAAACCAGGAGGTGTCCGGAACCGTCAAGGTGCGCCCGGATGGATTCATTACCACGCCGTTGGTGGAGGATCTTGCGGCGAGCGGCAAGACCCCTTCGCGACTGGCGCGAGATCTGGAGCAGCGTCTGGCTCGTTACATAAAGAACCCCGTGGTAACCGTCACAGTTGCCGATTTCGTGGGGCGACCTACCGAACAGATCCGCATCGTTGGAGAGGCTGCCAAACCGAAAGCGATTCCCTATCGCGAAGATATGACGCTCCTCGATGTAATGATCTCGGTAGGTGGGTTGACCGAATATGCCGCCGGCAACAGTGCCACCATCGTTCGAGTGGAAAACGGAAAGCGCCGCCAGTATCGAGTGCGACTGGATGATCTGATCAAGGATGGGGATATTACGGCAAACGTCAACATGCTTCCTGGGGACATCCTGATCATTCCTGAGTCCCTGTTCTAGCAAGGAGGCGGATATGCAGGAAACATTTCAGCAGTTCTTGAAGTATCTGCATGGGATGTGGCAGTACCGTTGGTACGCCATGGCATTTGCGTGGTTCATCGTGATCTCGGGTTGGGGCGTGGTTATGTTGAAGCCGGATCGTTATGAATCCACGGCACAAGTGAATGTGGATACTGACTCATTGCTAAGGCCTTTGCTGAAAGGGTTGGCGGTACAGACCGATGTGCGTCGTCGCCTCGATTTGATGTCCCGTACCATCCTTAGCCGCCCTAATCTGGAGAAACTGGTGGAGATGGCTCAGCTCTCCGTGGATATGGACAATCCGAAGGAGAAGGAACGGTTTCTCAACGAATTAGCCAAGGATATCACGGTCAAGGGTGACAAAAGCCGGGTGAATCTGTTTTCAATCAGTTACACCAACAATGATCCCAAGGTGGCAAAGCGGGTCGTCGAGTCGCTGCTCAAAATCTTCGTTGACAGCACGGTGGGAGAAAAGCGCAAGGATACCAAGCAAGCCCAGAGATTTCTCGATGAGCAGCTCGAGGAGTATGAACAGCGCTTGATTCAGGCAGAAAATCGTTTGCTGGAGTTTCGCCGCAAATATGCGGGATTCCTGCCTGGGCAGGAGAGGGGTTTCTTCGATGAGTTGCAGGATGTCCGTAATCAGCTGGCCAAAGCGAAGGTAGAGCTACGCCGCGAGCAGTATCGCCGTGACGAGTTGCGGCAACAATTCATGGCAGCCCGATTTGCGGAGGAAGAGGTAGCAGGAAATCCTGGTGTCTCTGCCATTGACGAACGGATTTACGCTTTGCAGGCCCAGTTGGATGAGAAGTCGCTCCGTTTTACCGAAGAGCATCCCGATATTCAAGCCTTGCGGCGAACCATTGCTGAGCTGAAGATGCAGCGGGAGCGCGAATTGTTGTCGGCGACCCCGGGTCCTCAGCAATCCAGCCCCTATATGCAAGAGTTGAAGCTTGCGTTGGGGGCTGCTGAAGCCGAAGTGGCGGCTATTCAGGCAATGGTAGATGAATATGAACGACGGGCTGCGCAGCTCCAGGAGTTGGTGGATACCCGGCCCGAGATAGAAACCAAGCTGCAGCAGCTCAATCGTGACTATGAGGTGAACAAGGAAAACTATCAGGCTCTGCTGGAGCGTCGCCAGAAGGCGGAGCTCTCTGAAGATGCAGAGGAGACAGGGGGAGAGTTCAAGATCCAGATTGTGGAACCTCCTTTTGTTCCCCTGGTGCCGGCTGGTCCCAACCGGCTTTTGTGGAGCAGTGTGGTGTTGGTGGCGGGACTTGGGGGAGGCCTCGGGTTGGCCTTTCTGCTGACCCAGATCCGGCCGGGAATCTACAATCGTCGTCTGCTGCAAGAAGCAACCGGACTTCCGGTATTGGGCACGGTCAGCCGGGTGACAACCCCTCGTATCCGTGCTGAAGAGCAGAAGGAACGTCGTGTCCTGCTAACGGGATTGGCGATGTTGCTGCTTTGCTATGTGGCGGTGGTTCTTATCCAGATTTCTGGAGCGTTGGCAGCGCTCAGAGCCATGGCTGGCTGAGCTGGTTGGCCAGTAAGGGGTGAGGGGGCCGGTTGAACAGTGGATGATGGAGGGGCTCTGGCCATGCGGGAAAATACCAAGAGAAAACAAACAGCGATGCTGAGACCGGTCTGTCCTATTGATTTTGGAAAACTGAAGCAACTCGGTTTCCTGAGCCCAACTGACAGGCGAAGCCGGCAGGCTGAAGAGTACCGGATGATTAAACGTCCTTTGCTGGACAACGCCTTCAGTAATGAAGCAAGCCTGGTAGACCACGGGAACCTGATTATGGTGACCAGTGCAATGCCGGCCGAAGGAAAGACCTTCACCTCGATCAACCTGGCGATCAGTATGGCGATGGAGCAGGATTTCACCGTGTTGCTGGTGGATTGCGATGATTTGCGCCGTAGCACCAGCCGGCTGCTTGGAGTGGATGAACAGGTTGGGTTGGTGGACGTCCTGCAAGAGCCGGAGACGGATCTGAGCCAGGCTATATTGCATACATCATTGCCGCGATTACGGGTGTTACCGGCAGGCAAGGGGGTTGGTCATACTCCTGAGCTGTTGGCGAGCGGGCGCATGCGGAAACTGGTCAGTGAACTTTCAGAGCGGTACAGTGATCGGGTCATCATTTTTGATACCCCTCCGTTATTGGCCACCAGCCAGGCGACTATCCTGGCTCAGTTAGTGGGGCAGATACTGGTGGTTGTCGAGGCCGGGAAAACTCCAATGCAAGCGGTTCAGGATGCCATTTCCCAGCTGGACAGGAACAAGGCGATTGGTATGGTGCTGAACAAGAGTCCAGAGGTTTTCAAAAGCGACTATTACGGTGGTTATTACGGCTGCTACGAGTGAGCCTGTTTCAGGCGCGAGAAACGCCTTTCAGATAGCCTGTTTTATGCTGTAAATGGCCTTGTGATCGGTTTTTTCCTCGCATAAAGCCGGTGGACAGGCTTGTAATGCTCTGCCAGGGATGGACAAAACGAAGTGGTTTTATCCCCTCCCTAAATATGACGGATCGTTGCGGCCCGTTTTGGTAACTATTTAATCTGAAAAATTATAGAAGAAAAGCAACGTGCCTCGTCTCTCATGGAAGTTTCTGTTTTGTCTTTGCGGGGTATTGGTGACAATTCCGGCTACCGCAAAATGGTCGTTAGAGCCTTCGCTCAGGACGGCAATAACCTTGAGTGACAACGTTGGTCTTGCCTCCGATGAGAATCTCCCCGCTTTCGGCAAGAGGCGACAAGATGTCATCTCCGAGTTTACTCCCGGATTCTGGCTGCAAGGCAAAGGCCGCCGTTATTCCCTGGATGCTACGTACCGGATGCAGAATCTCTTCTACGCGCGGGAGAAACAGTATGATGTAA
Organism: uncultured Chromatiales bacterium; assembly: GCA_964557025.1. Classification (GTDB taxonomy): domain Bacteria; phylum Pseudomonadota; class Gammaproteobacteria; order Thiohalospirales; family Thiohalospiraceae; genus DRMK01. The sequence goes on from CAZKYF010000037.1 coordinate 120,828, forward strand.
CCAACCATCAGGCGATGGTAACGGCTTTTGGGGAGTTGTTGCGCAATCGCCTGTTTTTGGATGTGGATGCCCATCATTTTCAGCGCCCTGTCTATGCCCATCCCGGTATTTTTTTGGAGTATTTCCTGCCAGGTGACCGGGCAGACGTCACTACTTTGCGGATAAGTCCTTATCTTCGTCAGAATCTCGGGAAGGCAGCTCGTCTGTTAGTGCGTTACACTCATGACCAGACCAGGGTCGAAGAGAGAGCCTCGGACAGTGTTACTCGCCGGATCTATTTGCGGTTGGCCAATCGGCGTTGGGGGAGGATGGCGTGGAATCTAAGTTACAAGAAGGAGCGGGTTGACCGGGCGGATTATTTGCTGATGGATCATGAAACCGCATTGGGTAATTTTCGCTACCGCTTTGGCCGCCGTTTTGCCATTTTGGCTCGGGCAGGAAGTGAAAATCATGATCTGGGATTATCCACCTCCTGGACCCGGGACTATGAGAATGGTGAATATTTTGCCGGCGGCATCAGTTGGCGGGTCTGGCGTACTCTCCGTTTTGACACGCTGTTTGGGGAATACTATAAACAGGTTCGAACATTATGGAACCCATCGCGGCGAACGCGTCTCGATTTGAGCTGGCGAGACAAGGATTATGGGATGAATCCGGGGGACAGCTGGCGGGGGGAGTTTACTCTCCATTTTCGACGCAGTGTCTGGTTGACCAGCTATCAGGAGACCGTGGTTGCGCTGCAGCAGGCACTTTCCGAACGGGGGATCTATTCGTTTCGTGATCCGGAAACAGGGCAGTTTTTCCCTGGTGAGCCCGATCCTGACACAGGTCAGCTGACGCCGGTCTATTTCGACCCAGATACTGGAGAGCGTACTGATCATCCCTACGCGGGAAGATTAACGCCTTTGGTACTGGATGACTTTGGACTATTCAATGAGACTTACCTGCGTAAGCGGGGGCAGTCGGTATTTGGCTGGCAGACTGGAGAAAATGCGCTGACCGCCGTGCTGTTTTACGAACGGCGCAATTACCTGGAACAAGGTGACAGTGAGCTGAGTCAGGGTCTGCACACTAGCTGGAGACACCGATTGAATGCGGGAAGGGAATTGTTGGTGGGGGCCAACTACCAGCGCCGTGTGTACCGTTTCACCCGCTATGAGGGAGAGGTATGGAGCGTCGAGACAGGATTGTTATGGGAGCTAGGCAGAAGAAACAGCGCATCATGTCTGTATCGTTACCTGGATCGATCCGCCTATAGCAAGCGTAACCGCTATCATGAAAACCGTATCACCTGCTATTTGCAGCTGAGAATTTGATGCTGGACCAGTCATGGATATATCGGCTAGGAAAGCAGGCCATAACTCAAAGATTCGGTTATTGATCCTGACGGATACCAACGTTGGAGGAGAAGGCGGGACTGAACAGCATCTGAAGATGTTGGTTCGCGGGATGGACCCCTCCCGTTTCGAGGTGGATGTGGTGCAGCTTGGTGAAAAGGTGCTCTGGAAGGAGCGTACTCTGGGAACTGCTCGGCTTCGACATCTTCCCACAGGCCGGCTGCTTTCACTGCATGGACTGGGACGGTTTCGGGAGCTCCTTCGCTTTGTCCGTTCACGCAGGCATCACTGTATTCTCTCCTTTTTTGAGAGCTCGGATATCCTCGCGGTGATGCTTTCTCGTTTTGGCCCGGTGCGCTGTATTCTCTCCAGTCGGCGGGATACCGGTTTCCGCTATAGCCGCAAATTGCGGTTGGCTTATCGCTGGTTGGATCTCTGTTTTCAAAGGATCATCGTGCCGTCAGAGGCGGTGCGTGAATCCTTGCTGTCGTACGGCATCCCGGAAAAACAGGTTGTTCTGGTCCCCAACGGGGTGGATGTGGCACGTTTTGACTCCGCAGATGAGGGCTTATTGCGTCGAGAGTTAGGGGTGGCAAATGGGCGTCTGTTGCTGGGAATTGTTGCCCGCTTGAGTAAAGAGAAAGACCATTTGACACTGTTGCATGCCATCCAGGCTCTGCATCGATCGGGGAGGGAGGTGATACTGGCCATTGTCGGAGAAGGACCGCTACAGCAGAAGCTGCTGGAGGAAACCTCTCGGCTGGGATTGCGCGGCCATGTACATTTTCTTGGTTCCCGCAGCGATATCCCCGCTGTACTGGCCGGGATCGACATCTTCGTGCTCACCAGCGTCACCGAAGGAATGTCCAATGCTATCTTGGAGGCGATGGCTGCAGCAAAACCGGTAGTGGCCACTCGGGTGGGCGGGAATCCTGAGCTTGTCAAAGAGGGTGAGACCGGTTATCTGGTGGATGTGCAAGACAGTATGGCCCTGGCCTGGACCATCGGGAAGTTGGCGGACAACCCAGGCTTGAGGGAGCGTATGGGGCGGGCTGCACGCCGCCTTGTAATCAAAGACTATTCTGTCGATGGCATGGTCAAACATTACCAGTCTCTTATCGAACAAGGAGTAGCGGCCAGCAATGTGTGAAATGCAAGGCTTGCGAGTACAGTTGGCGGGAGAGGGCTAATCCGTGCGAACCGAACCCGGACCGGTGCCTGGCAGTGCGATGAGATCGACCGCAGCCGGCAGGAGTGTTCCGCTTCCGCAGCGGGATCTTCTGCCACACAATTGGCCACTGTTGATCCTGGTCGCGATGATTCCGCTGCAGAATATCTATTTGGGAAAATTACCTACCCTGAGCGGCGGTATCAATTTTATCAACTTGATGGTGATTGCCGCATTCCTGGCTTGGAGAAGCAACAGGGAAAGGTCGGCCCCTACGTTCAGTGATTTTCACTATCCTATCTTTTGGTTCGTGTTCATCTATCTGGTTTCCGCAGTTCACGGGATCTATTTTCTGGGGTATGTTCCACAGCGTTATTTCAGCTCGCTCAAGGATCTGTTTCTTCCACTGCTGATCTTCTTCATCGTGCTGAACAGTGTTCGTGATCGCCGGGGAATCATCGCAGTGATCGTGGCCACTCTGTTTCCCCTGGCTTACATGTTCCGGGTTTTTTATACCCAGTTTTCTCACGTCTATAGCTGGCACTACACCGACGACTTCCGTTTTGTGAAGGGAACCTTCATGATGCTGGGAAGCAATGAGCTGGCAGCATTTTACGCTGCATATACCTTTGTTGTCATATTGCTGGCGCTTTATGTAGAACGATTGAGATATCGGCTCATTCTGGCGGCTCTGGCGTTTCTCAATCTCTATTCGCTGATGTATTCTCAGTCCAGGGGAGCCTGGCTGGCTTTTCTGGTGGCGTTCTTCGTAGTGCTCTTCAAGACCGGCAAGTTCAAGGTGCTGGCGGTTGTCCTCATCCTTTCACTTTCTGCGCCGATGGTAAGTGGCCTGTTTCCGGTTTCGGTGCAAGAGCGTTTCAACAGCATCTTCGTCGAGGAGGAGGATGCACGCGACAAGTCCGCACAGTCACGATTTATCATCTGGGACAATGCCATCAATATTTACAAAGAACACCCGGTACTGGGGGTGGGTTATCGGGTGTTCAACAAGCTCAATGAATATCAGAACAAGGATACTCATAACTACTATCTCAAGTTACTGGTGGAGCAAGGACCTGCGGGAGTAGCGATCTTTCTGGTAATTCTCTGGCGAGGTTACCGAAATGCCAACGCTCTTTGGCGAAGGGCTCAAGATCCGGTATTCAAGGCACTAGGGCTTGGCACGCTGGCTGCCGTGGTCAGCCTTGCCGTTGCCAATCTGTTTGGGGACCGCTTTACGCATTATCCCTTGAGTACTTACTTCTGGGTCTATCTCGCCTTGGTAGTGCGGGCCAAGTTGATACTGGATGAAGAGGAGGGAAAGGTGCCGAACAACGCTCCGGCGGCGAAGTTTGAGGTTTTGCAGTATGGGCGATCCGCAGCTCGACAGGCCGATGACTGATATTGAAGGTTGGGAAGATAGCAGGATGCGGGAACCGGTTTTCCTGCTTGGGGCGCCTCGTTCTGGTACCAGCCTGACCTACTCGGTCCTGCTCCTGTCTGACCGTTTTCCAGTCTACAGGGGAGAGACTCATCTGCTTGATGTGTGCAAGCCAATCTATGGGGATATCTCGAATCCGCGAAAACGAAAACGTTTCCTTGCCGCTTGGGTGGAATCGAGTCAATTCCACCGTTCCGGGCTGGACGTCGCGGAGTTTCTGAACCTTGCCAGTCGCCCGTTCCGTCATTATGGCGAGTTCTTACGGCTATTCATGGAGCAGGTGGCACTTTCGCAAGGGAAGGAGCGCTGGCTGGAGAAGACGCCCGGTCACATTTTTGAAGCCAGGAACCTGTTGCGGTGGTTCCCCGATGCCCGCTTTTTGCATGTGATTCGGGACGGTCGGGATGTGGCATTGTCTCTGCGCAACAAGGGGTGGCTGTCGAACCGGCGGGGTGATTCCATGAGCCAGCTGATCAGCGCAGCGCGGCTCTGGTACAGGGCGATCAGTCATGGCCGGTGGTTGCAGCGTGAGGCGGGTGAGCGTTATCTGGAGTTCCGTTACGAGGATCTGGTTCGACGTGACCCGGAGACGTTGCAGCGGATAAACCATTTCATTGGAAGTGAACTGGATTATGCCCGAATCGATGCCGAAGGTGGCGGAGCGCTGAACGGAGGGGATACCACATATCAGCAGAAAATGATTGGATTGTCAGCGAAAGGATGCTATCGCTGGGAGAGAGAGATGTCTCCAGAGGAACAACGGGTGATCACCCATTGTTTGCGACCGGTCTTGGCGGAGAAAGGGTATCGTGTGGATCTCCCTCCACCTTCAGGCTTCTCCAGATTTCGCGCAGATCTCTCCTGGTGGGGGAATGCACTGGCGATACCTGCCAAGTACTGGTTGCGGCATTACACTCCGCTGGGTCGTTATGCGCGGCGCACGCTGGATTACGAAGGGAATGGAAGGGGCACCTGATGGGGATGGTACGGGTAGATCTTGGATGGTGCAGATGATGAATCGGCCGGTGATCCTCTTGTTTGGCATGCCGCGTTCGGGTACCACATGGATCGGCAAGATCTTCGATAGCCATCCTGAGACCCTTTACCGCCACGAACCGGACAGCTATCTTCCCCTGGAAGGGGTGCCGCTGCTCATCTCCGGGGAAGGGGAGACGTATAGTGAGCAATTGCGCCGTTACGTGATCCGCCTGATCGGATGCCGAGCACCTGTCGTGACCACCAAACGTCCGCTCTTCCGAAAACGTTACCTTCCTCTCCACCGAGATCTTGCATATCGGACCAGTGTTTACCTTTCTGTCGCCTTCGGGCGTCTTGATCGCCGTTTTCAGTTGGCCACTTTCAATCCGTTGGGCGGTAGAAAGGGCAACGACATTGCCTTGGTGTGGAAATCCATTGAGTCATTGGGGCGCCTCGGTGCCTTCAGCGGTTGCCTGCCTTTCTGTCGAGGCGTCCACATTGTCCGCCACCCCTGTGGCTACGTCAACTCGATTCTCAAAGGGGAGGAGCAGGCGCGCTTCTTCAATGAGATTCGGGCCAGTGAGGGATATCGGGTATTCGAGAAATTGCTGCGTACCGAGACGGGGAGAGGATATGGCTTGACTCTGGAAGGCCTCAAGGCGCTTACTCCCATTGAGCGTCTTGCCTGGCGCTGGGTGTTGTTCAATGAGCATGCGATGCGGGAGACCGCTGCGCGGGAGAACTGTATGACGGTCCGTTATGAGGACCTCTGCCTGGATCCTGAGGGAGTCACCCGGCAACTGTTTGTGTTCTGTGGGCTGGAGTGGAATCGGCAAACTGCAGCTTTCCTGCGCCGGAGTACGCAAGGGAAGGATGGGGCCTCCTATTACGGAGTAGTGCGTGATCCTCGGCAGGCGGCTTTCCAGTGGCGTGAACAGTTGAATGAAGAACAGATCGAGGCGGTTCATTCAGTGACACGAGCCAGTCGGTTGGGAGCGCTGTACCAGGATATGGAGGAGTGATTCCGGAGATGGCGGTCCAGGCGACTGGTTTGAAACAGTGGCTGATCCGGGTTACCACCGGGAACTTTCTGATGAGGGTGGCTTCAACGGCGCTGGGGTTCTGCTCCACGCTTTTGCTTGCCCGTTTGTTGCCAGCGGAGCAGTTCGGCGGGTATGTCTATGCCATGGCTTGGGTCAACCTGCTGGTGATACCGGCCGTCTTGGGGTTCGACAAGCTGGTGATTCGCAATGTTTCCATCTTTGAGGCGGAGCAGCATTGGGCCCATTTGCGGGGAATGTGGCGATTTTCCCTTTGGTTTACCGGGGGGCTCGGAGTGGGTATCGCGCTTTTGACTTATTTGTTCGGAGGGGTGGCTACGCGGTGGTTAGATGCTGTATTGGTGGAGCCATTGCGGCTGGCCGTGGTACTTATCCCATTGATTGCGGTGGCAAGGGTTCGTGGGGCCGTCATGATCGGGTTGCATCACGTGGTACCGGGAAAGTTCCCGGAGATGGTGCTCCGTCCGCTGCTGTTTATTCTTTTTCTGCTCCTTTTCCATCAAGTGGTGCAGTGGCCGATGGATGCCAGAACCGCCGTGGCGCTGAATCTGGTGGCGGTGGTGATAGCGTTTGTCGTCGGGGGGATATTGCTGCGGAGGGTGATGCCGGTTGAGGCAGAAAGGACGTCTCCGGTTTTCAATGCGGGAAGATGGTTGCGGGCTGCGGCGCCACTGGCATTGTTGGCCGCTTTGCAGATCATTAATAGTCGGATCGACATCATTATGCTCGGCGCGTTACGTGGGGCAGTGGATGTGGCCATCTACAATGTGGTCACACTCGCTGCGACGCTGACCTCGTTTGTTTTGGTGGCGGCCACCGGTGCCATATCGCCAGTGGTCGCACAAACCTATGCCCAAGGGAAGGCACAGCGTCTGCAGCATCTGGTAACCTCCAGCAGCCGGGCTATCTTTGCGGCCAGCCTGCCCATTGCTCTACTGATGCTCATCTTTGGGCAACCTTTTCTGGCGCTGTTCGGGGCGCAATATGAGGCTGGCTATCCGGCGCTGGCGGTATTGGTGGTGGGGCAGTTACTGAATGCCGCGTTCGGAGCCGTCGGGGTATTGCTGACCATGACCCATCATGGAGGATTGGCGGCACGGGGGGCTGCCATCGGGATGTTGGCCAACGTCATGCTGAACATGGTGCTGATCCCTTTGTGGGGTGTCGTCGGAGCTGCGGTGGCTTCCATGCTCACATTATTGTTGTGGAATCTTCTGTTCGCGCTCTTTGTACGTCGCGAGCTGGGGATCCGCCCTACGGTAGTGGGGTAGTCGATGGACACGGAAATGAGGAAACCCAACTTCTTCATCATCGGGGCGCCGAAGTGTGGTACCACATCAATGTATGCCTATCTGGGAAGCCATCCTGAGATTTTCTTTCCCGAGGTGAAAGAGCCCCACTATTTTGCCAGTGATATCCATTCGCCCCTCTATGTCCGCGATCATGAAGCCTATCTTGCCTTGTTTGCATCTGCCCGAGAGGAACGGGTAGTGGGAGAGGCATCGGTCTGGTATCTCTACTCGAAGCGTGCCGCTGCGGAGATCCATGCCTTCTCTCCGCAAGCAAAGTTCCTGGTCATGCTGCGTAACCCAGTGGAGATGGTCCACTCCTATCATAGCCAACGTCTGGCCTGGGGAAACGAAGAGCTTCGGGATTTCGCCGCAGCCCTGGACGCTGAGCCGGAGCGCCGAAGGGGGGAGCGATTACCGAAACGCAATCCTTATCCGGTAGAGGGGCTTTACTACAGTGAGATTGCCCGCTATGCCGAGCAGTTAGGGCGTTATCTCGAACGGTTCGACCGGAGGCAGATCCATGTGGTGCTGTTTGATGATTTCAAGCAGGATACCGCCAGGGTTTATGAGGAGGTGTTGCGGTTTCTGGAGGTGGACACCGGGTATCGCCCGCAGTTTGTGGTGGAGAATCCCAACCGGAGCCGTCGCAGCATGCTGTTGCATAATTTGCTCTATCATGCTCCGAAGGGGGTGGTTTCCGGAGCCAAGCTCGTTGTGCCTCCACCCCTTCGCAAGCCGCTGTGGCGGCTTTTGGCCCGGGCCAATACCATCTATCGGAGCCGTCCATCTATCACCCCTGACGTGAAGCAGCGTCTAAAAGCGTATTACCGGGAGGATGTCTTGCGCCTTGCGGAGATGATCAATCGGGATCTGGAGGCACTTTGGCTTCGGGAGGAAGGATGAACATCCGTCATCTGATCAGCACCGCAGGACTCTATGGTGCCGAACGGGTGGTGGTTGACCTGGCGACCTATACACGTGCTCAGGGCCACCAAGTGGCGGTCTGGCTATTGGAGAGCCCGGGAGTCGATGAGGTGATGGCAGCCCTGGAGGAAAAAAGGGTTCCAGCTGAACGGATAGTGGTAGGTAGAGGTGGGTTGCCGGAGGTCTGCCTGCGGCTGCGTAAGCGGATCCGTGAGGAAGAGGTAGATATCCTGCACAGCCATGGTTATCGCACGGATGTGGCGGTGGGGTTGGCTGGGATGTTTTCGTCGGTGCGGCGGGTTGCTACCTGTCACACTTGGTACAGCAACAGTATCAAGCTGCGCCTGTACGAGATGGTTGACAAGATGGCGCTGCGGTTGTTTCACCGAGTGGTGGTTGTCTCGCCGCAGTTACGTTGGGAAGTGAAGAACGCCGGGATTCCCCTGGAGCGGGTTCGGCTGGTACTCAACGGGACCAATTTTCTCCCCAGCATGATAACGGAAGGGAAATCCGTACGTGCGGAGTATGGCATCAAAGAGGAAAGCAGACTGCTGTTACGCGTCGGTCGTCTGGATCAGGACAAGGGAAATGAAACCCTGCTGGAGGCGTTTGCCAAAGGATTTGCCGGCCAAGAGGCTGTATTGCTCTTTGTGGGGGAAGGGGACGAGCGAGATGCATTGGAGCAGCAGGTGGCGCGCCTCGGCATTCGGGACCGAGTTCACTTTGCCGGTTATCGAACGGATGTGGGACGTTTTCTGCAGGCGGCCGATCTGTTCGTGCTCAGTTCATACAAGGAGGGACTGCCCATCGCACTGCTGGAGGCGATGGCCTGTCGCAAACCCATTGTGGCTACGGAGGTGGGGGCCATCGGTTCGGTCATCACCCACGGGCGGGATGGCTGGCTGGTGCCGCCTCGGAACGTGGATGTGCTGGCAGACGCTTTGCGAAAGGTGGCTAGCAACCCGGTTCTAGCAGAGCGCCTGGGGGAAAGTGCCCATGAGCGATACCGCGAGTGCCATACCCTTGAGGCGATGGGACATCAGTACATCAAGATTTATAAAGAAAGCACGGAGGCGGGATGAGCGAGAACGGTAAACTCAGGGTGGGATTATTGCTTGGTGACATGCAGGTTTGTGCCTGGGTCTACCGAATGGTGGAGATCCTGCAGCGAAGTGATTACGCATCTGTGGAATTGCTGGTTGTAGATGGCGGAGCGGAGAGTGCCAAGGATGGTACTTTCAAGCGGCTGATCCGTCGGGGGAGAAATCTGTTTCCCATCCTGGTAAACAAGGCGCTCGATATGGCCGAGCGAAAGTTGGTAGAACGGAATGCCAGGTTGCCCGATGCCTTTGCGCTCAAGGATCTTTCCCCCTTGGTACCCGATGTGCCGATGATGATGGTAAGACCGGAGCGTACGAAAGTATCCGACTATTTCTCCAAAACTGATCTGGAGGCCATCGAGGCATATCATCTCGATGTGCTGGTTCGTGTCGGTTTTCGTATCCTGCGCGGAGGGATCCTGAGCGTGGCCCGGTATGGCGTATGGTCCTATCATCATGGTGACAACGCCGTGAACAGGGGTGGGCCGGCGGGTTACTGGGAAGTGGTGGAAGGGTGGCCAGAGACCGGTTCCATGCTCCAGATCCTCTGTGAGGATATCGATAACGGGACAGTACTCTACCGCTCCTGGTCATGTACCCAGGAGACGGTGACTGACAACAGGAGCAACCTCTACTGGAAAAGCCTCTTTTTTCTTCCGCGCAGCCTGGAGCGGCTCTACCGCCTTGGTGAGGAGGCATTCTTCCGCCAGGTGGAAGCCGACAATCCGCCACTGAATCTCTATAGCAGGCGTCTGTTTACCCAGCCGGGCCGGCGTGAGCGGGTGGCCCATATCTCCCGACGGACCGTCCGCAAGCTGCGTGACAAGTATGCCAACAAACTGTGGTTCGACCAGTGGTTTCTTCTCTATCATCTTGGCGAGGAGGGATGGGGCGCCTTCTGGCGTTACAAACCGATCTTGCCCCCTACGGACCGATTCTGGGCCGACCCCTTTCCCGTCTACGAGGATGGAAAATACTACCTGTTCCTCGAAGAGTTTCTGTTTGATCGACAGAAAGGCCACATCGCATTGATGGAGATGGATGAGGAAGGAAACCATGGTGCCCCGGTACCCATCCTGGAGCGCCCCTATCACCTCTCCTACCCATTCGTGTTTCAGCACAAGGGGGTGTACTACATGGTGCCAGAGAGCGCGGAAAACCGGACCGTCGATCTCTATCGGTGTGCGGCGTTTCCCCATCGCTGGGAGTATCAGCGGACATTGTTGGATGGGGTCAAGGCGGTGGATGCCACCCTCCATTGGCAGGAAGGTCGTTGGTGGATGTTCGTGAATATCGCGGAGAGTGAGGAGGCTTCGTCATGTGATGAGCTGTTCTTGTTTCACACCGCCGATCTCCTCCAAGGTGAGTGGATTCCTCACCCATCAAATCCGGTCATTTCCGATGTTAAACGGGCAAGGCCGGCGGGCCGCCTGTTCAGGGAAGGAGGGCGGTTGTACCGTCCGTCCCAGAACTGTGCCCACCGTTATGGCTACGGCTTCCAAATCAGCGAGGTGCTGAAACTGGAAGAGCAGGACTACAAAGAGCGAGTTGTCACGACTGCGGTGCCGGAGTGGCAGCCTGGACTTCTGGCTACTCACACCTTCAATCGAGTGCATCGGCTGTCAGTAATCGATGCGCAGCAACGGAGACGGTTTTGATGATTGGGCAGGGGATCCCCATTCTCATGTATCACGGAATCCATGATTCTCCCGATGAGGATGGGCTGTTCGACCCGGTCTACAGTATCACCCGGAAGCAGTTCGGAGAGCAATTGCAGTGGCTGGTGGAGAATGGTTACCGTACAGTCACTTGTGCAGACCTGGCTACGTTGGAAGCGGGTGAGAAGGGGGTGGTTATTACCTTTGATGATGGAGACCGATCCAATTACACGGTTTCTCTCACCATGCTCCAAGAAAGGGGCATGATTGCTGAATATTTCATTACTACCGACTGGATTGGCGGCGAACATCACATGGCACCGGGACAATTGCTCGAGCTGCGCAGAGCGGGGATGTCGATCCAGTCTCACGGCAAGAGTCACCGCTATCTGAGTGATTTGCCAGCAGCGGAGCTGGAAAAAGAGCTGGAGGATAGCAAGCGGGAACTGGAGCAGGTCCTCGGTGAAACGGTAACGGGCCTTGCATTGCCCGGAGGAAGGGGGGACGGGGATGTGTGCCGACGAGCGAAAGCGGTTGGATACCGCTACCTGTGCACCTCCCAACTGGGACTGAACCCTCAGGGAGAGATAGATCCCTATGCTTTGAAACGTATTCCGATTACGCGGCAGATGACGCAGGAGCAGTTCCAGCGCTTGGTGAAAGGCTCCGCTCTGGAACTGGGGCGCAGGGTGATACGGCAACGGTTGCTGGACGGAGCCAAGCGGCTGCTGGGCAATCGCCTATATGAGAAGGTGCGTGGAGGGATGATTCGGTGAGCGTTCTCCTGTTCTGGTGCAGCTTTGGTTTTCTCTTCTATACCTATGTGGGATATCCCTTGCTGATGGAACTCTGGGCTCGGGTGCGTCCGGAACGGCTCTGTCCGGTGGAGCGAGAGCTTCCTTCAGTGACGGTAGTGATAGCGGCTTATAACGAGCAGGAACGTATCGTCGCTCGGTTACAGAATCTATTGGCACAGCGTTATCCGGAGAGGTTGCTGGATGTGATCGTGGTATCCGACGGCTCTACCGATCGGACTGCCGAGGTGGTTCGGGAACTGAATCACCCCCGGATCACGTTGGTGGAATTGGAGCAGAACCGGGGCAAGGCGGTAGCGCTGAATCACGGGGTGGAGAGAGCCGGTGGTCAAATTGTGGTGTTCACCGATGCTCGACAACGATTTGCTCCAGACGCCATCGATCAGCTGGTGAAACCTTTTGGCGATCCCCGGGTGGGAGGGACCACGGGCGAGCTGCTTCTTTGCGAATCGGAAGAGGGTGGAGAGCCGCGAGGTGTGGGATTGTACTGGCGCTACGAGAAAATGATACGAGCATCAGAGAGCCGTGTTGACTCCACGGTGGGAGCCACGGGTGCCATCTATGCCATTCGCCGCTGGCTATATCGGGAACTGCCGACGGGGTTGATTCTGGACGATGTGCTAACACCGTTGAATGTTACAGCCCAGGGTTACCGGTTGAAGATGGTGCGAGAGGCGCTGGCCTACGACTGGCTCAGTGAGACATTGGCGGAGGAGTTTCAGCGAAAAGTACGTACCCTGGCTGGTAATATACAACTGATCCAGCTGGCTCCTTGGGTAATGAATCCGTACAAGAACAGACTGTTTTTCCAATGGTTTTCCCACAAGTTCTGTCGGCTGCTTGCCCCCTGGGCGCTACTCGGGTTGCTGTTTTCTCCCTGGTTTGCCGGCGGGATGGGTTATCTGGTATTTGGTTTGTTGCAGCTGGCCGGTTATGGAGTCGCCCTTAAAGGGTTATATGGTATGGTGCGAGGACGTGACGTGGGTAAAGCAGGCGTGCCTGCCAGTTTTCTGATGTTGAATGCGGCAGCGGTGGTGGGGGTGTGGTCGGTTTTTAGCGGGCGCACTGGGAAACTTTGGCGGAAACATTGAGTAATCGCTGGAATCCCGGGGTGCTGCCGTTAAAATAGGGTTGCCTGAGAAGTGCCGAAACGTGTGAAAAATAGACCAAAGGCGGCTTCATAACCCAGTGCAATAAAAGATTGCAGGGTTGGGACAGCTCACGGGAAGCGCCGGGTGAGCTAAAATCGGCCTCAGAATAACTGCTTGAGCGAGAGTGGAAAAACGCTTCTGAGGCCAAAATCCGTTGCTGGCTGTCGGGATACAAATATAAACGGAGTTGGGGGGCATTCCAGCTATACAGGGACGCGCCGACATGACGGGATCTCGGGAAAAAAAGAGATTTCTCGGGGGATCGGTATCAGTGCCGTTTTGTCGGGAAAGAAGCACTTTGAGGAGTGCCAAACAAAAACCATACAGCGTCAGAAAATAACAATGGCTACCATCCTTTTTATCACCACTCGCATACCCTATCCACCATATGAAGGACACCAGATCCGTAGTTACAATTTGTTGAAGCATGTCTGCAGCGTCCATAATGTCCATCTGCTGACCTTCGCTCGAAAGGAAGAGGGCATTTCTGGTATCAAACACCTTGAAACACTTTGCGCCTCTGTGAGTGCCGTTGAAATTCCGGTGGAACATAACCCAATCAGATGGATGCGCGAACTGGCAGCGGGCCTGATAACAGAGAAGCCTTTCGTCATTCGAAAATATTGCTCGGCACAAATGATACGGAAAATTCGGGAATGCATTGAACAAAAATCCCCGGACCTGGTGCATTTCGATATGTTACCCCTGGCGCAATACCGTTTGTGGTGTGAAAATCTGCCAGTGATTCTGGATGAGCACAATGTAGAGAGCTTATTGCTCGAGCGGCGGGCTAAAGAGGGGTGTCGTAACAGAGGTTGTGCAATTTTCTTTATGAACCAGGCAAAAAAGCTACGCCACTTCGAGACAGCTGCGTGTGGCGGAGTGGATCAGGTTCTGGCTTGTTCCAGCGATGATGCGGAAATGCTGCGTTCAATGGCCGAAGGATGTTCAGTTGAGGTGGTGGCAAATGGTGTGGCATTGGACTATTTCCTTCCTCAGGAGGCTATCGACCGAGACCCGCATAATATGGTGTTCGTTGGTGGAATGGGCTGGTTTCCAAATCGTGACGGGATGGACTATTTTTTAAAAGAAGTGATGCCGTTGGTATGCCGGGAGATTCCAGAGGCAACCTGCACTATTGTTGGAAAAGCCGATGAATTAAAGGTGCCAAAGGATCTGGTATCAAAAGTTCATCTTGCCGGGTTTGTGGATGATTTGCGCCCTTGGGTATGGAGAGCCGGGATCTATGTGTTACCGTTACGTCTCGGCAGTGGCACACGTCTTAAATTGTTAGAAGCAATGGCAATGGAAAAGCCGATTGTTTCAACTCCGGTTGGATGTGAAGGGGTGGATGTTTCTCATGAGAGAGAGTTGCTGGTAGCTGAGCAACCCGACGAAATGGCGGAGGCCATCGTCCGGCTGATGCGCAATCCAGGGTTGGCGCACGCATTGGGAGAGCAGGCAAGGAGAAAGGCAGTGGAAGCCTATGACTGGAATGTGATAGGAGAGCGGTTGCTCAATATCTATCGGATGCTCTTGGCAAGAAAGGGATAACAACTTGTGTGGCAGAAGATTTTGGGGGTCTATCTGATTGGGGTGTTTCTGATTCCCTCGCTGGTGGAAGGGGAAGAGTTCAAATATGTTCCCGACTTTTCTACCCGGATCTATCCTTTTCCAGTAATTCCGGCGCCTCCTGTTGGTATATCATTTCGCGATCCCGTGTTTGGTACTCGGTTGGTTCGGGTTACTGATGTTCGTGCTGCTCATCTCCCGCTACGGGTCAAAGGCTTGACCAATGAGTATTCCCGTTTCGATCCCGTGAATGCGAATGGAAGTTTGCTGTTGGTGCGGGGCACCGACGGTTCCTGGCATCTGTACGACATGAAACGGAATCTCTATCGAGAAACGCTGTTTGGCAAACGAGGTGATTTTTCTCCTAGATGGCACAGCTCCAACCCAGATCGGCTGTTTTTTATCCTGGGAACAGGGTTTTATGAATACCAGATCGGGAAACGCAACAAGCGGCTGATCTATGATTTCAAATATCGCTACCCAGAAGCAACTTTTATCAAGATGGGGAAAGGGGAGAGTTCTCTTGATAGTCGCTATTGGGCATTTATGGTGGTTCGATACGATAACGAAATGCCCAAAGGAAAGAGGAGAACGCTGCTTGATATTGTTACCTTCGACCTTCAGCACGGAAGAGTGATAGCGAGTCTGCGCTCAGTGGAAAGAAATATGGGATCGCGAATCCCGCGAACTGTAACTGTCTCTATGTCGGGAAGTTACGTGTTAGTGGAGTATATTCCACGTATTGTGGTTTATCGATGGGATTTCAGTGAAAAACGGGAGATTCCCGGCCGATTTGGCCATGGGGACCTTGCGCGGGGCATGGAGGGGCAGGATCTATTTGTAGGACAGGACAATGATACTGACCAGATAGTGATGGTTGATCTTGCCACTTTGAAACGCACTCCTATCATGAAGATTCCATTTCGCAACCCACTGCTGGGAGGAGTAAGTTATCCGGGAATTCATATTTCGGGAAATGCGGCGCTGACGCCAGGATGGGTGCTGGTCTCCACTTATGGCAATGCTGCACGGCCCACTTATTGGTCGGATGGTACAATCTTTCTTCTCGAAACAAAACAGGATGGACGTCACTGGCGCCTTGCTCATACCCGTTCAAAAACCACTAGTGGAAGCCAGAAGGATTACTGGGCAGAGGCATTTGCCACCATTGATCGTGCTGGTAAGAATGTCTTCTGGGCATCGAACTGGGGGAGAATGGAAAAAGGCTATGTGGATCTCTATCATGCCATCTTGCCTGACAAATGGTTTGAAGAATTCGGGAAAAAACGTAAATGAAGTACTCAATAGCGGGTGGGCCATATCACCTGTCACATCAGGTCCTTTGTTTAATCTGGATTCATGCCAATGCTGAAATTTAATTGTTTTTTTCCGTTGTCCTCATTCGGAAAAAATCGAATATTTCTCGTGTTGCTGTTCCTTCTTGCTCCGTATAGCGGATGCGTTATGGGTGCGGAGAGTCATTATCAAAGAACATTCTTCCCCGCTGGCAATCCTTTTTATCCTCTAATTGCAGCTCCGAAAGAGGCGCGTACTTTCATCAGTCAATATAAGATGAAATCTGATTTCCCGAATGCAACCAATGTGGCATCGGTTGCTTATGGAGGACACTATGGTCTCTATAGACTTGAAGATATTGTACAACAAGATACTTGGCAGATCAGCTTTACCGCAGCCTTGTTCGCACAATTCAATCTTGACCAGCCATCCGATGATCTAGTGAATGCGGACTATACTTTTGGATTTACATTGGCACATCGACATCCTCCTTTTTCTGGCCGATTTCGTATCTATCATCAGAGTTCCCATCTGGGAGATGAGGTTCTGCTGAATCACTCGCTACCCGTGGAATGGAGAGATATCAATTTCGAGGCGCTGGAAATATTGGTTTCCTATGATTGGGAGCGGTGGCGGATCTACGGGGGAGGGGAATATATCGTGCGACAGGCAGAAGGCACTAGTATGGATCCACCCATGGGGCGTGTTGGAATGGAGTATCGTGGTGCAAATCTAACAGGCAGAGATATGCGCTTTATTGGCGGATTGGATTTGGCCTCTCGGCAGGAGCTGGAATGGAGTATCGACACCAGCTTAAAGGTGGGTTTCGAGATTGGGAAGAGGGAGCAGGAAGGACGAAATATGCGGATATTGCTTGGAATCTATAGTGGACATATTCCCTATGGGCAATTCTATACAGAAAAGGCCTCCAGTTATGGGTTGGAGCTTGCATTGAGTTTTTGAGTATGACGACTACATTTTTTCGTCGAGGTTAGAGCCGGTTTCACGGTGTGTAAACTCAGGGATTAACTCGGAAAAGAGCGCCAAGAGCATTTGCTTGTCCCATCGGCCTTTTCTTTTCAGCTCTTTCACTTCCTGTAGAAACTGCTCCAGTTTTGCTCGATTTTTGGATGATGATAGCCGTATTACGCCAATGGTGTCAAAACGTTTCCAATCCACCTCGTCCTTGATGGTATAGAACTCCTCAAACAACTTTTCTCCGCTAGTGGTTGTAGGGGAAAAATAACAGGGCCAGTACCCCTTTCTCGCGAGGGTCTCTACGGAAGCACGAGCTTCGTGTTCACTTTCACATGGATAGGCGAGGTATCCTTGCTGCTCCAGGAACTGCTTTGCAATCTTCTCGAAGCTGATGAGATGCATCCGATCGTCCAGCTTGGGAAACAGGATTTCCCTGTTGTTTCCAAGCAGACAGGAGATGAGGCAGAGTTCGCCTGATTCCCTTTTTGTAATGAAATAGCGACGTATGTCGCTGGGGGCGGAAATGGGTTGTCGTTTTTGAATTCGCATATGGAACCCGTGTAACAGGCTGCCATCGGAAAATGCAACATTGGCGAAGCGTGCAGTAGATACCGGAATTTTATCGCTATGAAGGATGAGAAAATATTCCATGATACGTTTTGAAGCGCCCATCATGTTGACCGGATTGGTAGCCTTATCCGTAGAGACAGCAAAATATTTTCTTGCTTTCTGATGGATAGCATGACGAATACCGGTATCTGTATTAAAGATGTTTACTTCTATCATCCGCATCAATGTGTAAGGATCCCGTTCACTGCGTACATGCTTCATGGCCGAAAGATTCAGCACATAGTCATAGGGGCCTTCGTGCTCTACCAGGCAATCAAAAATGGGAGAGCCGGCATCAACGACAAAGGTCCGAAATTCACCATCCAGATGGCTGAACGTACTGCGGATGTCTCGCACCAGTTCCACAAGATTGTTTTCGCTGATGTCTGCTACATGTAACTTGCGAGGATTGCGACGACAGATCTCCTTGCATACTGCTTGACCAATGGAGCCACCACCTCCCACTACCAGGAAACTGGCTCCGTGAATTGCCTCCCGGAGTTCTGCTGCGTGCCGTTGCAAGTCGGTTTCAAACAGCGGCTCGCTACGCCCGATCAACGAAAGTGCTGGCTCCATTGCGGGGATTTCTCTTTTTATGCCAGCGCTGCACATTTGAGATGAGCCTCGGTAAGAAAGATATCTGAAAGTTCATCCACATCAACACCGGCAGCGGATTCCATGATGAAGAGATCGGTTTCTCCTTCTACTACGAAGCCCCCTTTTTCACGGAGGAAATCCGGTGTAATGATGTAAAGAGCTCCATTGACGGTGTAGTAGTGTTCCGGATAACCCTGGCGTCGAGTGACGTTATCCATTGGCTTGGCAAGAAATTTCCAGTTTTCTCCCTGGCGGCGTTCAATACTTTTCCATGGGTGTTCTTTCATAGGGTGAACGCTGACTAAGGAGGAGCATCCAGAGTTGAGAAACTGCTCAATAGCGCTATCAATGTGCTGAGCTGTGCGTAACGGTGATGTAGGTTGCAGGAGCACTACGATGTCGGGTAGTTGATCCTTATTTTCCAACCAATGCAGTGCATGCAATGCCACGTCAATGAGGGAGGCCTCGTCGGTGGCCAGCGCACTCGGGCGAACATATTCACTTTTTACGCCTTGGCAGGCAGCAAATGTGCGGATTTCCAGGTTTTCCGAGGAGAGCATTAGCCGGGTAAGATGGCGACTGCCTTTTGCTGCTTCAATGGTATATTGCAACAGTGGTTTGCCCATGACGGGATAAAGATTTTTCTGTGGGATTCCCTTAGAACCGCCGCGTGCGGGAACGAGCCCCAGTATATCACCCATGACGCATTTTTCCCCTTTCGGACAAATCGATTCGAGTAAAATGGAGATCGAAATCGGCCTGGGCCTGCTCGAAGTCGGGCATACGGCCGATGTCCAGCCAGTATTCGGCAAGCGGAAAGCCTCCTACAGCCTGCTCTCTTTCAATCAGCATATTGAGCAGCTGGGGCATATCACAGGGCTCACCGTTCGGTAACAGTGCCAACGTGTGTGGGGAGAGTACATAGATTCCGGCATTTACGAAGTAGCGATAGACTGGCTTCTCTACCAGCTGCATAATCCTGCTGCCATTCATTTCCATTACACCGAAGGGAACTTGCTGCTGGTGCTCCCGAACGCATACCGTCGCTTGGTTGTCGTGTTCCCGATGGAATGAAAGCAGGGCGCCAAGATCCACCTTGGTAAGCAGATCGCCGTTCATCACCATTAGTTCGGTCTCTGGTTTTTCTTCCAGCAAGCTCAGTGCTCCAGCGGTTCCCATGCGATGTTTTTCTTCTATATAGTGGATTTTCGCTCCCCAGCGCGCCCCATCTGCAAAATACTCTCGAATCTGGTTTCCCAGATAATTGATGCAGAAGTAGAAGTTGCGAAATCCCTGCTCTATCACATGCTCAAGGATGGTTTCCAGGATCGGCTTGTCACCTACCATCAGCATCGGTTTGGGAGTGGTTTGAGTGAGAGGGCGCAAGCGCATTCCAAGGCCCCCCAGCATCAATACCACGGGATTGTCGTAACTGCGTGGGGTTTCTACTTTGTCGCACAGCAGATCCACTACGCGCCCTTCGTTATCGACGATGGGCAAATGGCGTAAACCCCTTTGTTGCATGCGCTGACGCCATACGAGCGGGCTTTCGTTCACGGAACCCGTGCTAGGTTGTTCATGCATGGCCAGCTCCACCTCGTCGTCCAAGGTAATCCCCTGTAGCAAGGCTCGACGAATATCTCCATCTGTAACGGTTCCCAAAAGGCGTTCTGCCAGATCAGTGATCAATACGATCTGCATGGCACTTCGATCCAAGCGAATGAGCGCATCGCGAATCGATGTTTCTGGAGAAACGGTGACTGATTTCCAATGAGTCGACATTTTGTGGTTGAGCTAACGTTGTCTTTTCCAGCTTATCGTGACCATGTTCTGCAAGATCGGCGTATGTCTGATATGCTTTGTTCACGATGACAGGTTTTCTTATGTAGAAAGCAAAATTGATGCCACCAGCCAATCAAGCCACTGTAGCCAATCGATAGCAGTATGCAGTTGGTCAGTCCTGTCGGAAAAAAGTCACTGGATGTCGGGTTTCAGCAAGTTTTTTTGACGAAGTAAACATGATACTTCTCGGTAGATGTCGTCTGCATCTGTCGATGCGTTCCTGATACCAGGCAAATTAAAACCTTTGGCTTGCAGAGTTCCGTTTATTTGCTGTTTGGTCGGTCTTGATCGCCATCTGCTTTGCACATGCGAAACTCGAATCCGTTGGGAACCGGATCGAATACACAGTAAACGGGTACGTTACGCCTCTCGAATGGTTCAAAATAGTTTGGGATAATGATGCTTTCATCATCCAAGTCGAGTTCCAAAAAGCCAGCTTCAGACATCAATGCCTGAGGAAATCCAAAGGAGACGAAATCGACATATTCAGCACAGCTATTTCTCATCTGTTGATGCAAAGCGGTGCCCACCGCTGGCAGGCATTCTTCATCACCATAGTAGTCGACCATGCGCAATGCACAGGCATCTCCATGATTTGCCAGGCGGGTTACGTATAATGCTTGTCCATGTCCGCCTTGAACATGCCATACCTGATAGTCATAGATAGGATAGTTGAAGAAGCGGTGACGTACATACTCGGCATCCTTGAATGGCAAGGTATTATCAAATTTTTCAAAAGGAAACCGTTTCAACTCTTTATCGTCTTCTACTTTCCTCACCGACCACCGGCCAACCACAGACTCCTTTTTTTGGGAGATCGGTAAATCGCCATCAAATTTTGCCAACCGAAAGTCCAGTTTATCCATTTCCTGATTGAGCATAAACCAGTGGCTCATGCGCGCCCAATTCATGCCGATCACCTGATAAATCGGCTTGGTTTGAGGGCCTGCTCCTGGAGCAGAGAAGAATCGATGGGGCACGTTGTCAATAACGAACTGACGCAGCTTCATGCCAAGCAAAGGGCTTTTTTCTGTCTCTGTTACTTTCCAGAGTGATCCTGCCAGATCAGGTATTGGCCTGCGGTTGTATTTGATGAAGCCAAAAAGCCCAACCAATCGGTCGTTTCTCCAGGCAAGGGCAAAATTTATTCGTTCCCGCTCGGCGAATTCATATAGCAGCAAATCACGACATCGGGAAAGAATGTGTCCCCGGCGCCAATGCCGATCCATGAACTGCATGATGGCTTCGGTATCTTCTATCCGCCCGAAACGAATTGATATACTCACGGGATCATTCCTTTTCTTGCTGAAACAGATCCGCCAGTCCGGCCACTGTGGAAACCCGGTTGTCCAGCAGGGCTCCTTCCGGAAGCTTGATTCCTAGTTCTCGTTCCGCTTCCAATAGCAGGCGATACAGTCCAAGGGAGTCGATCCAACCCTCCTCGAAAATGTTGTCTTTCGGGTCTATTTCAGTAGGGGGAAGATTGGCCGCCTTGGCCACGAGTTTGCACAGTTCGCGTTCTATGTTCATCTTGTCTCTACCCATTGACCGTTTTTTTTCCAGGATTGGACCGCGGCATCGAATAGGTGTAATCCTTCGGCTGCGTGTTCCAGTCCATAAACAAAGGGATGATCAAATCGACCAGTCCTGTTCCAATGGACAAGCGCATCCGCGAGATCTGCATAGAGGTTGGCAAATGCCTCGATAAAGCCGCTGGGATGACCGGGTTTCATCCGGTGATAGCGCTGTTCCTGACAAACTTCCGTGATGCTTCCATGGTCCAGCAAGCGGTGGCTTCCATCCTGAAAGGAGAGTCGTAATTGCTCGCATTCCATCTGATACCATTCTGCGGCGCCGAGGTCGCCGAAGAAGCGCATCCGTAGGCCATTGCGGTATCCCAATGCGGTTTTTCCAAACCAATAGGATCCGACGGCACCAGTATTGAAGCGTATATATAGCATGACGTTGTCAATTACCCCAAAGCCGGAAAATTGGTCCATGCATGCGCTGACAGCGACAGGGTGTTGATCGGTACAAAACGTGGACAAGTGGTGCAGATGGACGCCGAGATCGAGACAGAGTGTCGGAATTGGTCCATCTCGAAGTCTCCATCTCTGAGGAGAAACCGGCTTTCCGTCAAATCCGGTACGCCGGATAAAGGTCTCTTGGGGCATCTCTAGATGATGTTGCTGAATATTGCCAAGTTCTCCGGACTCGATGAGGGCACGTAGCTCCCTTACCATGGGATAGCCACTGTAATTGAAGGTTACCGCGAGAAAATGCCTGGAAGGATCGTACAGTGCCTCGATCTGTGCCAGCTGCTCTAGATCTGAGACTACCGCTTTTTCACAGATAACAGGGATATCCGCCTCTAGCAATGCATGTAGTATCGGGGCATGATCGGGAGTTGGAGTGAGCAATGCGACTGCATCCACCCTTTCCTTTTCCTTGATTATCAGCTCCTGCCATTGATGGTAGATGCGGGATATTCCCCATTCCTGTCCGGTTTTGTGGTTCATGTCTGCGTCACGGCTGAAGCAACCGGCTACCAATTTCCATCGGTTATCCATGCGGGAAGCGACAAAATGGGTCAAACCTATTACGGAATCCAACCCTCCTCCTATGAAAGCAAGCTTCAACAGGCGCAATTTTTTTTCTCCGAATGTGTACAATAGAGAACCGTGCTCAATCCCATTGGTCCATGTAGTCGTAGATGGAAATCGTAGGAGGGCCAGTGTTCGGCAATCCATAAAGGAATCTGCCAGAGATCCTGAGGCCGGTGATAGAGGCAAATGGCCAGGTTTGGTCTGCATTTTTCAATCAGTAGTTTGGCCCCCTGGAGTGCCGGTAACTCTGCGCCCTCAATATCCAGCTTGATGTAGTTTGGTTCGGCACCAGATAAGACGGTATCGAGGGCTACGGCAAACGTGGATTCTGAATGTCCGTCATGACCATCTATGACATGGCTGGCACTGTTTCCTTCACACGAAAACTGCAGTATTCGATTCTGCGACCAGAGCGCGCAAGGCCAGACGAAGAGGTATGGCTCGCTGCCGGTGTGTTTTAGTTTATAAATTGTGTTTGCCAAAAGTTCTCGATTTTTCCTGTCTGGTTCGAATGCAGCTATCCATTTGACTCCAATTCCTGTCTCTTTACACTTGTGGAGCAGGTGCTCTATCGTGTCTCCCGTCCATGCGCCTCCATCCACGAAACTCAGGTCTTCATTGGGTTGCCAAGGCACGTCATTCGGAAAGTATTCTGTTTCTCCATCTGGTTCAGGATAATCTGACCCGTGCAATGAACGTCGAAATCGAATCAGTGATGCCAGAACCTCCCGGCTTTTTGCATCCCTGAGCAGATTTGAGATACGCCGCAATGCGGATTCATTCAACATGACCGAGCGATTGGGATGCATCCAGAGCAGCTTGTGGTGCGCCAGATGGCGAGGCATATCCGGATAACGCTTGATTGCTTGATCGAAATCCAAAACCTGTTCGAATCCCGCTTCGATTAAGTCGAGTTTTATATTCCTTGTATGAGGAATTGCCTGCCTCGGTATGGAAATGATCACTTCATGAATTTTAGGGGCATCGGCGATACGCCACACTGGTTTTCCAGCTATGTGTCCATCCTCGGAAAATTGATCTATGAACCCGAGGATCTGCAGACCAGATGCCTCCATCGTTCGTAAAAAGGCCTGTCCATATTTCCCCGCGCCGTATATCAGTTTCAAGGTAGCTCTCCCTGCAGTCGATCGGCTAGACGGGTACGCTGCAGCTTTCCTAACTCTGTTTTTGGAAGTGAGTCGAGGATGAACCATCTTTGAGGCTGCTGATAGTCAGCGAGTTGAATGATACAGTAGCGGCGTATTTTTTCGATGTTGAACCCGTCGGCATTTTCTACGGTCAAGGCTACGGCAATTTCTTCCCCCATTAGCTGGTTAGGTATTCCCACAACGGCACATTCACGAACCCCTGGAAAATCAGATACTACCTTCTCGATATCCTGAGGGTAGACGGATACCCCACCGACCTTTATGATTTCCTTTTTTCTTCCTTTTAAATAGAGAAAACCTTGTTCATCCAGGTATCCGATATCGCCTGTACGAAAAAATCCTCCAACAACACTTTCTGTGGTAGCATCAGGTTGATTATCGTAACCGGAAAACGCCGTTAACGTTCGGCAGGTGATTTCACCGATTTCTCCTGTCTTGCAAGGATTCCCGTTGTCATCGATGATCCTTAATTCCACGTGATGAAGCGCTTTCCCGACGCTGTCTGTGGCGTATGGCTGGTTGGAAAGAGAGAGACTTGTGACAATTCCCACCTCGGATGTTCCATAGCATTCGTGTAACTGGCACTTGAAGACATCCAAGCAAGCTTCTTTCTCGACCACCGTTAGTTTGGCAGACGATGATACCAAGCAGCGGAGAGAGTCCAGGTCATATTCATGAGCGAATGGGAGCAACCGGACCAGTTGATGGGAAACGGGAATGGAGAATGTGATTCTCTCTTGTTCGACGGCCTGCAGCCATGGCTTGGGAGCAAACTTGTGCAGAATGACCGACGTCGCGCCAATCAGTAGTGGCAGCAGTGCCAATCGCATTCCCAGTGAGTGATACATGGGGGAGGCGGTCAGAATGACATCTCGATCGGACAGATCGTACAGTCGCTGTGCCCCCTCGATGGCTCGGTGTAGTTTGCATTTCTGGCTGAGGATGATGGGCTTGGGATCTCCAGTGGATCCGGATGTCATGGTGAGCACCCATGGCAGATCGACTTCTTTCTTTGCCCGGACACGTGAAAGGGGGGCAAGGGACTTTTGATTGATCTGTTCCCAAATCATCTCCGAAGACAGTTGATTTTTTTGGGGGGGTGCGCCTTCATGCCGTGACATCTCCTCCAATGCGCACTGTTCACCGAGCGCATGGGTGAGTTTGAGTCGATGGATGGCACTGCGCAGGCCGCTTTCCCCCATCGCTACGGGAAGTGGTGCAATCAAGGCGCCTAGCTCCGCCGTTGCCAGCATGGCAATGGTAAACAGGGGGCTGTTATGCAAAAAAAGTCCGATACGGCTACCTCTCCTTACGCCCATGTCATGCAGTAGTTCACTCAGAAGAATGACATGGTTTGCCACTTCCGCATAAGTGAGCCGTTGTTGCCGATAGATGATGGCAGTTTTGTGGGCATGGTGATTGGCTTGGTGGAAAAAGCGCTGGCTGATGATCATCCTACGTTGTGCTCCATGCCAAAGTGGTGCTCTATTTGTTTCGCGTCAATGCGGGGGATGACGAAACTATCTTGATCCCAGTTTCCACAACAGGTGAGCACACCGGAAAACCCAATTTTTCGTAAAAGAGGTGCCAGGTTTTCTAAAAAGCCTCCAGGTTTGGTTTTCATCGGATTGGTGAAATAGTCAGACGGCACGAGCCCAAACTGTCTCATGGTTGTCAAGCAGGGTTCAATTTCGTCGCGGACATACCTCTCAGTGTGTTGATCCAGTGCTCGATGTGTCACGGTGTGTGCGCCGGTTTCAGCAAAGTGAAACGATTTGTAGTAATTTGGTTTTTCAAAGCGATGTGCCAGTGCCTCTTGCTCTGCACTGCTCAACGGATAGAGCAGTTGTTTTGCTTGGTGTTCCGTGAGAATCAGATTGCATCCGCCTTTTATCGTGCGCCGGATTGGATCCGGTTCATAGCTGTATGCCATCTCCACATGGCTCTGCTGTTGAGGTGTCAGCATCCCGCTGATCCGTGTTGCCAGTTTTTCAAGCGATTTCCCGGAGCGCAGCGCCAATATCACCTGGATTATATGGGCCAGGGGATACCGGGGAGTGGGCTCCCACGGTCCGGTGACTACGGCGGTGTGCGTCGGTAGCTTCCTCTGTTCACACCACGGCAGTGCATTACGGGTCCAATCTATCGTGCCGTCATCGGCGGTTATGTAAAATGTCGGCGCATCGACTTCGTGACGCAGGCGGGATAGAGGGGCACATTGCCATCCATTTTGCAAAAGGGTTTCTATCTGATGGCGGAAGCGTGCCATTGAGATCGGAAAGCTTCCCGTGATCGCTGGAACATCACCTGCTATGGAGTGATACATGAGGACAACCTTGGGATGAGAGTTCATGGCGGCGGTTGTCATCATCCCATGGCCGAGCCGTGCTTCCGATATGAGCAATGAAATTCCTTGTGGGCGAGGCCGGCCAGTTCCACCTTCTTTAATTGCTCCAGAATGGTCGAGGTGGTTTCCCCACATCCATAGGGGATACGTTGTCCCTTTATGCTCTCCAGGAATTCCGGTGACAATGCACGTTTTATTGCGGTACGGATGGCGTCCGCTTCGGGTGGGCAGTCGAGTATGGAAGCGGCGCGCGGGCGACCGTTTTGGCGGTTTCCGATGTTGACGGTTGGGGTACCGACGGCCGGCGCCTCGATGATCCCGCTGGAAGAGTTACCAATCACTACGTCGGCCAGCTTGAGTGCGCTGAGGTAGTTCCGTTGGCCCAGGGAGGGACTCAATAGCGGCCGATGGAAACGAGTGTTCGCCCAGTGTTCAATCTCGTGCCACAGCATCCTGCCTTCGCTGTCGGCATTGGGGCAAGTCCAGATGATGCGGGTTTCGGGGTACGACTCGAGCGCGAGAAAAAGTGCCTTCAGTGCGTCTCCGGATGCTCCTTCGTTCCGAGTGACCGGGTGGAGTGTCACCAGGAACAGTGGCGGATCGAGGTTGAAATCCAGTTTTTCTTCCAATTGTTGACGATTGAGCAGTGATGTGTTCCGTAGATATTCGAGTCCGAGAGCCCCGGTGTTGAATACTCGATGCGGTGGTTCACCCATCTGAATGACGCGCCGGCGGAATTCCTCCGTCGCGGTGAAATGAAGTGCCGCCATCTTGGTTATGGCATGACGGATGCTGTCATCTATGGCCCCGGTCGTGATCTCACCGCCATGGATATGGGCGATCGGAATGTTCAACAACAGCGCGGTCTGGGCAGCGGCCAGCATCTCGAAACGATCCCCCAGGATGACGATGATGTCCGGCCGCAGGCGGGAGAAGGCATCACAAAAACCGAGCACTCCCAAGCCAGTGGATTTCGCCATCGTTTCTCTGGAATCACCTGCAAGTAACATATCCACCTTGGCGTCTATGGTGAAGCCGTCTTCCTCGATCTGCCGGATGGTCATTCCGTGTTCCGGGGAGAGGTGGGCGGCGCAAACCACCAGCTGTAATCGAAGTGCTGGATCCTCTGCGATACGACGTAATACCTGATAGAGCAAGCCGTATTCGGCTCGGGTACCCGTCACTACGCAAATCTTGCGCTTCATGGTTCGATTCCTTCTCCAGTGTCATAGTCCCGCGTGGCGCGCCGTCCCATGACATGCTCCCAGAGGCTGGCGCATGTGCCTCGGGGTGCCCGGCGCGTGGTGAGATTCGTTTCGTTGAAAAAATCACCTTTTCGAATGGGGACGGCGGCAACGATCCGTTTACGGACCAGGGGCGCAACGGTTTGCTCGGCAGGGACAGGGTTTTTGAGCGCCGAACCGAGTGCCCGTTCGACATTTCGAATGGCGCGGATCATGGTGGCAAACTCCCGTGGTTCCAGACTGGCCTCGTGATCCGGACCGGAAAGAGACCGATCCAGCGTGAGGTGTTTTTCGATGACGGATGCACCCAGTGATACGGCGGCGATGGCGACCTCGATGCCTTCGGTATGGTCGGAATAGCCGTAGGCCAGATTGAAGGCACGCCCCAAGGTCTGCATGGCGCGCAGGTTGACCTGATCCTTGGGAGCGGGATAGGCGGTGGTGGCGTGGAGCAATGTGATGGTTTCCCGTTGGGTTCCGGCCCGCGTCAAAATATTGATGGCTTGCTCCACTTCTCCCAGAGTGGCCATGCCGGTGGATAGGATGACTGGTTTCCCCGTTTTTCCGATGCGTTGCAGGCAGGGGATGTCGGTGATCTGGCCGGATGAGATCTTGAATCTTCGTATGTCGAGGCGTTGCAAAAGCTCGATACTGGGCAGGTCGAATGGCGTGGAAAGGAACTCTATGTTTCGCCGGACGGCATGATCCCTCAGTCGGTGGTGGGTGGGTTCATCCAGCTCCAGGCGGGCCAGCATCGCTTGCTGGACATTTTCGCCGCTCTTCTCCCGCTGGTATGCGGCGGTAGCGAGGTCCGAGGCGGCCAGCTGTTCGGCGCGAAAGGTCTGGAACTTTACGGCGTCGGCGCCCGCTTCCGCTGCGGCGTCGATCAAGCGCTCGGCCAGTCCGGGATCACCATTGTGATTGACACCCGCTTCAGCAATGATGAAGCAGTGCTGGGTCATCGGCAATATCCTCAAGTTTTCGGTCTGGCCGGGCATCCTGTCCAGGTGCCCCCCCGTTGTTCGATGTTGCGAGTGACCACCGCGCCTGCGCCGATGCGGGTCCCGGGTGCAATCGATATTCCCGGCAGGAGAATGGCACCACTGCCGATCAAGCATTCGTCTCCGATGCGGCAGCCGCCGTTGATGCGGGCCCCCGTGGCAATGTGGCAGTGTTCCCCGATGGTGCAGTCATGTTCCACCAATGCCTGGCTGTTGATGATGGTATTTGTACCTATGTGGCTGCCGGTGTTGATCAATGCCTGATGCATGACGATAACCCCGGTATCCAGCAGGGTATGTTTTGAAACATGAGCCAGGGGTGAAATGATGGTTGCCATTCTGCCCCCGGCGGCTTGAACCATCCGGTGGAGCTCTCGACGCCGTCGTGAGCCGCGGCTGAGACCTAGTGTGATCAACACATAAGAGCCCTCTTGCAGCAGTTGTGGCAGTTCGCTATCGCAGCCGACGACAGGATAACCAAGTAGCTCTTTTTCTGTTTTCTTCGGAAGGTCGATGATCCCGGTGATCCGGTAATCCCCCTGGCTCTCTATCACCTCGATACATGCCTTGCAATGGCCGCCTCCACCAACAAGTAGTAACGGTTTCCGGCTCACGTCAACATTTCTCCCTGTGGTTCCATGCTCGCCTGATGTAGCAGTGTATGTGCCGCACTGTTACCGGGATCCCTCTTCAATACATAGTTAAAGGCGTCTGCAGCCGCTTGCCGTGCATCCAGTTCCAGATAGAACTTTCCTACCGCGATTACGGTGGCCAGATCGTCGGGCATCTGATTCAGGTAGCGGTGGTAGACTTCCAATGCCTTTGCTTGTTCACCGGTGAGGCGGAGGATATTGGCATAAGAAGGCATGAAAAGGGGTGAGAGCTCTGCCAGGACCTCCAATGCCAGAGTGGCGGTGGCGTAGTCTTGTCGTTCCAAAGAAAGGGCACTGATACGCGCGAGCACTTGCGGTACTGCTTCCTTCTCCACTATCCGTAAATACTGTTCCATGGCGTGGTCTGGTTCCCCTTGCAGCTCTGCCAGGTAACCTCTGGCGATAGTAGCTAATTGCTGCGCTTGTTCGGAAGGGTTTTGCTCAAGCCCTGTGAGCAGTTTTTTGATGCCTGCGGTTTCCCTCCGTTCAAACAACCGATTGAGTCGGCCGAAGAGTCCAATGAGATCCTGCTGACGCTGTTCCAGTCGGTCCTGGTAAGAGGTGCCATCGGTAAATCCCTTGATCTCCCCTGTGTGTTGCAGTTGGTGATGAAATGATTCTTCCAGCGACCGGAAACGTTCCGCGATCGTGTCTGGAAGGCGGGCATAGCGGTCGGAATAGCGCTTCCTCCATACTCTTGCCCGCCCCGGTTGCTGATCATTTTCCCACTGGCGGAACAGAGCCGGAAAATCGGGGTGTTCGCTTTGTTCGTCGATCCGGGAGAGGAGTCGGCGACGGGTGGCACTGACCAGTTTTATTAACTCTCCTGCAGTGTCTCGGTAAGACTGGTAATAGATGCGCCCTACCCGCTCGATGTCTTCTTCTTCCCAAGTTCGATCACGATCCACGATGCCCATCTGCAGGAAGCTGTGAATGCCGTACTCCTTGATCAGGCGGGAAGCAGCGGTGTATCGATTGCGCAGCTGTCTTTCAATTCGATCCATGCGCAGTTTTTGTCCCGCCTTCGCCTGGATGTCCAGATCGGGAGAGCACATGGCCGTGTGGCATTTCAGCGCCTTGATACTCAGTCGGTGGATCTCTTTAAGCTCTCCGAGCATCCGGCTTAGCTCCAGTAGTGCCTCTTGTTGGCGAGCAGAGAAGTCAATGGCATTGGGCTCCGGTACCTTTTTATAGAGGCTCTTCCGAAAGGATCCCAATGGTTCTGGTAGCGGGATAGCGTCCAGGGGAAGATGGCGTACATGCTCCAGTCGGGCGGCACCGGCGGCAGGATTGACGACATCGATGCCTTTTTCCCGCGCCGTCGCAGCCAGTGTATCGAAGGCAGTGGCGGCGGTGGCAAGGGGAAAATCGGTCTCCGCCGTGTAGCCGTCGTAAGTTTGTATATGGGTGTCGGCTGGAATCGTTAACGGACCTTTTTCCCAATCCAGGCTGCCGCTGGCATGGGTATGGCCATCCTTGTGATAACAGAAGTCTACACCACCCAGGATAATGCGGGCAAAATCCATCTCGATTGCCAAAGAAAAGGCACTGTTGGTGACCTGTACCGCACCTACGGGAATATTCTCCCCATTGAGCGGGCTTTGCCAAGGAAATCGATTGCCCAGATACAGGCTCTTACCTGCCCATTGACCGATGATTGGTGAATAAATATGGTTGGCGTGAACCAGCAGGGATTCTTCTTCGTTGGCAAGCATCTCACGGCTTACCTCCAGATTGGCCGCCCACGGGTCTATGGAACACCAGATGTCCGGAGTGATTTCTTCCTGTTGCAAGCGGCGGGCGATACGGGATACAGCGATGATCACGAATCGTTCGCGGTTTTCCCGGGCCCACGGGAGGATTTCGTCTAAGGATGGTCCTCCTGCAAGTAGCAGACAAGATTTTCCCGATGCTGTCCCGAGCAGTGTTCTGGCAGGAACAAGATTGTCCGCCAGGGTCTCCAGCTGTCGTTGAACAAAAATTTTACTGCCCAGCGAGCTGTTGGCTTGAAAACGTAGGCGACTGCTCTCCATCGAGAGCCGTGTGTCAAGCTCGAGGTAGCCGGGATAGTGGGCGTCGAGTACAGCAAGTGAGCGGTATTCCTTCACCTTGCCGATGAACAGGTATCCATCAATACTCATTTGCTTGGCGCACTTTTGCCATTCGTCGATGGTACACACCACTAGCCGTTCATCGGATTCCTTGATTGCCTGGGGCAGTAGCTCCAGGACTTCTGGAAGCTCCACAAACAGAAAACGGCTTCCTGGTGGAATCTCGTTTTCCATGATGTATTTGATGAGCAGTCCAGAGTCAGTACCGGCCATCAGATAAAAGGTGTCGGGATGACTGAAACTTTTGCCATACGTTTTGCGAAATACTGCGGTGGCGCCACTCTGGTTGAAGGTGTAGTGATTGATTTCCGGCAGGTATTGATCGCCGAAGCGATTGGTCAGAAAGTGCATTGAGGATGGAGGCATTTTTTTCTGTTTGAATAACGAATGGTTTTACGTCTCCATTTTATGCATTAATCGTGCCTGCGATCTGGGCAAAGGTATTGTCCGTGAGACGATGCGGAGAGATATTTTTTTGGCGTCGCTGGCAACTTTTTGACAGGATTAAACTTTTTCAGTGCCCGCCGATAACGGATTGCGGAGGCGGTGAATACGTGGATGACGTATGTCCGCCAAAGGATCAATCGTTACCGCCCGGGTAAGCGGAGCTCACTCCGGCGGAATGGAGAAGAAACATGCCTCAGATCATCAATACCAATATCATGTCCCTTAACTCGCAGCGCAATCTGAATCGTTCCCAGGGAGCGATGGCGGTGGCGTTGCAAAGGCTTTCCTCTGGCTTGCGTATCAACAGCGCCAAGGATGATGCAGCCGGTATGGCCATCTCAGAGCGTTTTACAGCACAGATTCGTGGTCTCGAGCAGGCTACCCGCAACGCCAATGATGGCATCTCTTTGGCGCAGACTACCGAGGGTGCCTTGCAGGAGGTGGCTGCTTCCCTGCAACGGATGCGTGAGCTGGCTGTACAATCGGCCAACGGAACCAACAGTGATTCAGACCGGCTCTCATTGAACGAGGAGTTTCAGGCGCTGAAAAACGAGATTACCCGCGTGGCGCAAGCCACCAATTTCAATGGCGTGTCGGTATTGAATAGCACCGCTTCCCTGGTGTTCCAGGTAGGTGCCAATGCAGCCTCGGCAACCAACCGTATTGCGGTCAGTGCCCGTGTGCTGACTAGTACGGCAGGGGGTATCGGCAGTGCGCTGGCAACCGGCGTTGAAATCTCTTCGGTGAGTGGATCTCTCAGTGCCATGGATATCATCGATAACGCCATCGACGTAGTGAATACTATCCGCTCCGACTTTGGTACTATCCAGAACCGTTTTGAATCCATCGTGCGTAGCAATCAGAACGCAGTGGAGAATCTCTCCGCTTCCCGCAGCCGCATTCGGGATGCTGACTTTGCAGCAGAGACTGCAGAGTTGACCCGGACGCAGATCCTCCAGCAGGCGGGTGTGGCGATGCTCTCACAGGCAAACCAGTTACCGCAGAATGCGCTGAGTTTGCTGCAGTAGCAGGATCCGTTTTCTTGGAGCAAAGCCCGGTAGCCACCGGGCTTTTTTTATGGGTGGGGGCATTGAAGTGATCTCCACGGAAAATAGTGGAGAGGACTCGAGATGCCCAAATGGTGACGATTTTTTGTCGTTGTTTAAAGCTTTTTTCTGACGCTGTCGATATGAACTCCGGAGGCGGTGAATACGTGAACGACGTATATCCGCCAGAGATCAACCAATACCGTCCAGGTGAGACCATGTTACCTCGGCGGAATGGAGAACAGAAATGCCACAGATTATCAACAGTAACATCATGTCCTTGAACTCTCAGCGCAACCTGAACCGCTCCCAGGGGGCGATGGCGGTGGCGCTGCAGCGGCTTTCTTCCGGTCTGCGTATCAACAGTGCCAAGGACGATGCCGCCGGCATGGCCATCTCGGAGCGCTTCACCGCGCAGATCCGAGGTCTCAACCAAGCTACCCGTAACGCCAATGACGGCATTTCTTTGGCGCAGACCACCGAGGGAGCCCTCCAGGAGGTGGCTGCCTCCCTGCAGCGGATGCGTGAGCTGGCAGTGCAGTCGGCCAATGGAACCAACAGTGATTCCGATCGCCTCTCGCTGCATGAGGAGTTCACCGCACTGAAAAACGAAATCGATCGTGTGGCGAAAGCCACCAACTTCAACGGCGTATCGGTGCTGAACAGCAGCGCCTCCCTCACCTTCCAGGTGGGCGCCAATGCGTCTGCAGCAACCAACCGGGTCAGTGTGAGTGCTCGAGTGCTGATCAGTGCCGCCGGTGTCGGAAGTGCCCTGGCTGGTACCACCGAGATCTCTTCGGTTTCAGGTGCCTTGAGTGCATTGGACATCATCGATAGTGCCATTGATACTGTAAACACCATTCGTTCCGACTTCGGTACCATCCAGAACCGGTTCGAGTCTATTGTGCGCAGTAACCAGAACGCGGTAGAAAATCTATCCGCCTCCCGCAGCCGTATCCGGGATGCCGACTTTGCGGCAGAAACTGCCGAATTGACCCGGACCCAAATCCTGCAGCAAGCAGGTGTGGCGATGTTGGCCCAGGCCAACCAGATGCCGCAGAATGCATTGAGTCTGCTTCGATAACCTGATACCAGGCAGGTGAGGTATGGAACCGCCCGGATGCGGTAAGTGTCCGGGCGGTTTTTTGGTTTTTTCGGAGGTAGTTGTTATGGCACCGCCAACAGATATCGTGATTGGAGCAAATCTGATGGAGCGAGCCTCTTTGCAGCATGGGAAAGGGCAGATAGAGGTTGCCTCTCCATCGAAGCCGATTGTTCGGAATCAAGAGCAGAAGCCGGAAAGGGAAAAGAAGCCATCATTGGTTCAAGAGTTGCAGTCGGCGGTCGATGATATGAACAGGAAGGCGCAAGATCTGCAACGAAGCGTGCGGTTCAGTGTGGAACGTGAATTGAACATGACTGTGGTCAAGGTGGTCAATCCTCAGACCGACGAAGTGGTGAGACAGATTCCGGCGAAAGAATTCATCGAGATTGCCAAGGCGCTCAAGGAGAGCCGTAGTCTGCTTTTTGATGCAGAAGTATGAGCAGTATTCCATGGGCAAACTGTACGTCTGAAACAAGAGAGAAACAGGTATGGCAGGTTTGACACTTTCCGGCGCCGGTTCAGGCTTGGATATTCAGTCACTGGTCAATCAGTTGGTCGCTGCAGAGCGAGCTCCGGCCGAGAAGCGCATCAACAAGCGAGAGCAGGAGATCAATACCTTGCTTTCTGCTTTTGGCCGATTGAAGAGCGCCCTTTCCAGTTTCAGCGACACGCTGGACAGCCTCAAGAATGCCAGCAGTTTTCGTGATAGAACCGCGGCATCAAGCGATGAAGATGTGGCTACTGTGACGGCCAGCAGTGGTGCCTCTGCTGCTACTTATTCACTCGATGTTACACGGATTGCACAGGCGCATAAGTTGACCGCTGGAGGTGGCAGTTACGCGGGTCAGACGGGGAGCCTGACTCTGGAAATAGGGCAGTATGACAGTGGCGGGAACAGCTTTACCGCCAGCCAGAGTGTGACCCTGACCATCGACAGCAGCAACAACACAATTCAAGGAATCCGTGATGCCATTAATGATGCGAATATCGGTGTCAGTGCCACAGTGATCAATGATGGCACAAACGATATTCTCAGTATCACCGCAGATGATACAGGTACCACCAACACCATTCGTATCTCGGTATCCGGTGATTCCGATGGTAACGATGCGGATGCCACGGGCTTGTCGGCATTGGCCTTTGATCCCACAGGAGGTGGAATCTCCAATGCGACCGAAGTATCCCAGGCGCTGGATGCCGAATTTACCATCGATGGAATTGCGATCACCAGCTCCTCAAACGTGCTGACATCCACCATTTCCGGTCTGACCATGGAGCTGAAATCGGCAGGTAGCTCGACATTGACAGTGGAAGAGGATATTGAGGCTGCCAAGGAAAAGATCCAGTCCTTTGTCGATGCCTACAATGATCTTTCCAGTACCATAAGGGAACTCACAAAGTACGGTGGAGAGGGAGGAAATCATGGTGCACTGCTGTCGGATTCCGCCGTCTTTGGAATAGATATGCGGATTCGCAGCATCATCGGCAGTGCAAGCAACAGCGGCGGAGATTTTTCCAGCCTGATGGAGATAGGTTTTGCCTCCGATCCGGAGAGTGGTCAGCTGAAACTGGATACCACTGAACTGGAGAATGCCCTGAAGAGCGATTTCGACGGTGTGGGTGAGTTGATCAGCGAATACACCGCCCAATTGAGTGATTACGTGGGGAGTCAGCTGGGAACCGATGGTGTGTTGACTGCTCGAACGGAGGGTTTGGATGCCACGTTGAAGGATCTGGGTGAGCAACGGGATGCGCTGGAGCTGCGCATAGAGTCGGTTCGTGCCCGCTATACGGCTCAATTCAGTCGTCTGGACAGTCTGATCGCATCACTCAACAGTACCGGCAGTTTTCTGACCCAGCAACTTGCCAGTTTGCCAGGTGCAAAAGGGTAGGGGACTGGTTTCCAGATGACGTACACACAAGGGTAAAGAACCATAATAGCTTAACGATAATCTAAAATATGAACAGCAAAAGCGCCATACAGCAATACACTCGCTCCAGCCGGCAGGCTGATGCCGCGGCTGCCTCCCCACACAGGTTGATCCAGATGCTCCTTGAAGGGGCGTTGGAAAAGATCGCTGTGGCAAAGGGGCATATGGAGCGCAAAGAGATCGCCGAGAAAGGCAGGGCGATCAGCTGGGCCATTGATATCCTGGAGGGGCTGCGTATCAGCCTTGATCAGGAGGCAGGGGGGGAGCTCGCCGCCAATCTCGATGCCTTGTATGAGTACATGGGTGTACAGCTGGTGGAAGCCAACATCAGCAACAGCGTGGAGAAGCTCGATGAGGTGAGTCGGCTGTTGAAGCAGATCAAGTCAGCCTGGGATGCTATTGCCGATGACCCTGCGGTTCAGTCCATGAAGGTCGCCGATACCACAATCGTTTCTGCCTCAGTACGATGAGACTCAATGGATAGTCAGCGCCTGAGTCAGTTGCGTCAGCTGCTAACACTCACCGAAGAGATTCTCACGGATGCTCGGGAAAAGCGTTGGGAGAGCCTGATGGAGAAAGAGCAGGCGCGTCGCCAGCTGATTGAGCGTTTTTTCCAGCAAAGAGTCGATAGCCGAGAGGCTCGGCAGATTGAAGAGATGATTCGCCAGATTATCACCTTGGACAAAAGGATCATTGCCCTGGCGGAAGCGGGCAAGCTGGAGATCCTGAAGAAGATGCGGGATTTGTCTGCTGGACAGCAGGCAATCGATGCCTATGCTGATAATGCGCGTTGAACAAACCCTTCCCTGAAACCTGTTCAGGACTATTATCCTGCTCGATTAAAGGTTTTTCTTAAACCTCCGATACAACAGACAAACAGAACTGCCGGAAAAGGCAGCATTCTGCGTCGATTCCGTGAGCTGAAACGGCAAACGGCGCTGGTTCCGCCGCGATGGCGGGAAAAGGACATCTGCAAAACAGGGGGTAATGTAAATGAATGTCTCAAGGAGGGCACGATGGTGTCTGTTGCTCGTGCTGCTCCCGCCATTCCTGCCAGGTATGGTTTTGGCAGGAGATGGTGGTGTAACACTGAAGGTTATGGTGGAGCAGGAGATTATCGTCACCAATGAAAAAGGGAAGAAAGAGAAGCAGCGCGT
Organism: uncultured Chromatiales bacterium; assembly: GCA_964557025.1. Taxonomy (GTDB): domain Bacteria; phylum Pseudomonadota; class Gammaproteobacteria; order Thiohalospirales; family Thiohalospiraceae; genus DRMK01. The sequence goes on from CAZKYF010000037.1 coordinate 157,464, forward strand.
TGCCGCCACGAAGGTTGTACCAGGCGACGAGGTAATCTACACCATTCACTATCTGAACAGCGGCAACAAACCAGCGGAAGCGGTTTTCATCACCATCCCCATCGCCAAAGAGACCACCTATGTCAATGGTAGTGCCAGGGGTGCGGGCACGCGAATCACCTTTTCCACGGATGGCGGCAAGCACTTTGCCGAACCCGACAATCTGATCATCAAGCTACAGGATGGTCGACGCAGACCGGCCATGGCCGCTGATTACACCCATATTCGATGGGAATTTGCCGAGCCGGTTCCCGCCAGTGCCAGTGGTGCGGTGAGCTACCGTGCCATCTTGAAATAGACATGATTACCAGGGGGGATCACATGATGGGGGATTTTACCGCCGATGGCTTCAAGTGGCTGTTGGCTACGTTGCTGGGCCTGTTGATGATCGTCGGGCTGGTCTCCAATAAAGCCTTGGCGGCAGGGACTGCATCGGGAACCACGGTGAGCAACACGGCCACTGTCAACTATCGCGTAGGGGGAGTCGCGCAGACAGCAGTCAACAGTAATACGGCTACATTCGTAGTAGATACCAAGATCGATCTAACGGTAGCTACTACCGATGCGGCTGCAGTTCAGGTTGCTCCCGGAGCTGCGGAGCAAGTACTAACCTTCACGGTGACCAACACGGGAAATGCCACCCAAGATTTCAGCCTGCAGGCAGTCGCTCTCAACGGGGGCGCTGGTAATTTTGGTGGCACCGACAATTTCAATGCCGGCAGTGTTTCCGTCTATGTGGATACCAACGGCAACGGAACGTTTGATTCTGGTGTCGATACCGCGACGAGCATCGATAATCTGGCCGCTGATGCCACGGCTACGGTATTTATCGTCGCCACCATTCCCGTCAGCCAGGTTACTGGTGACGTCGCTTCTTATCATTTGGTTGTACAGGCACGGGCGGTGGATGGTTCTGCCATCACTGAAACCACGGGTGCTGATACGGCCGGCAGTGTTGATATCGTGTTTGCCGATGGTCAGGGAAGCGACACTACCAATGACCTGGTCCGTGATGCCAAATTCTCTGCACAGAGTGATTACGAGGTGCTGGCCGCTGCATTGACCGTGACCAAGAGCTCGACGGTGATCAGCGATCCTTTCAATGGCACCACTAACCCGAAGCGTATTCCCGGAGCGATCGTGGAATATGTCATCCAGATTGACAATGGAGCGGGATCGGCAACAGCGACCAATGTTACTGTTACCGATGATCTTTCCACCGAGATCAGCGCTGGCAACCTGGCCTTCAATACTGACAGTTTTGGGGCGGGGCTCGGTATTCAGGTGACGGCTCCCAATATCAATGGCGGGGCCGCTCAGAATCTCACCAATGCTTCCGATGCTGATCAGGGGAACTACAGCTCCAACACTGTAACAGTGACCGGCATCGATCTGGCTGCTAGCGAATCGGCAACTATCAGGTTTCGGGTCACGATCCAGTAAATGAGATGGCAAGGTGGCCCGGAGGAGTGCAGCGGCACCTCTTCAACCAGCGGGGTACATGGTTGGCCCCTTTTCTGTGTCTGTGGGCATTGCTGCTCCTGTTGCCGTGCCGTACCGTTTTTGCCGCGGTTCCTGGTACACCGATCGGGAATATCGCGACCGTCTCCTATACTGTCTCCGGCCTGGGTAGCCAGAGTGTTGTATCCAATGTCGAGCAATTCCTCGTAGAGGGACTGGGGGTTACCGACAAGGCGCGGTTACAGGTGACTCCTGACAGAGCGGTGGTTTTTGCCGGTGATGCTGTTGGACTGGACATAGAGCTGGCCAATCTCGGTGATAATCTTCTGGCCAGTGGTTCCTTGATCGTCCGGGCCCCGGTGGGCTCAGAGTTGAGCATAGCGGGGACAAGGGTGTCGGAGTCCTCTCCCGGCCTGTTTATCCGTTCCCTGGCGGACCTGCCCCCTTACCAGTCCGTTTTGTTGCGGGCCATGCTGATCCCACCTGCCGATGCTGCCTCGACCACTACCCCCGTTGTAATAGAGTACAGGGCCAATGGCGATATCCGGGATAGCGTGACGGTTCCCATGGAGCTCAGGGCCCGTACGGAGGCGCAGCTGGAATTGCTGCAGTATGCTCCATCCAGTGGTGCTGCATCCATGGTTATTCCGGTTACCCATTATCGGGCGGCCGACGGGAGCAGTGTTCCTTTGGTGGCACCGCCAGTGCCGGCAGGTGATGGGTCCCTGGTTACCGATGCCCCCCTGCCTCTGGTTCCCGCCGATGTGTTTCAACACAACCAGATCCTTTTTTTGCGGCTGAGCGATGAAGACCAGAACCGAGACGGCACCGTTCGGGAATCCGTAGAGGTTCATTTCTCGGTTCCGGCCAACGGAGAGCAGGAGACCCTTTATCTACTGGAGACCACTCCGGACAGTGGAGTGTTCAGCGGTTACGCTACCCTTGCCAAGCGTGCAATGACCCCCTTTGATGGGACCATAGATATTGTTGCCGGCAAGGTAGTGCAGGCCAGCTATAGTGATACCACCAGCCGTACCGAACTGGCCGAGGCAGTGGCGTTGGTGGACCCTTACGGTCGGCTGTTTGATAGTAATACCGGCTCGTTGCTGGACGGCTACACGGTCCACTTGGTAGATGCATTCTCCGGTGCTCCGGCCACAGTATACGGGGATGACGGAGTGAGTCGTTACCCTTCCACCTTGGTCAGTGGCGGAAGCGCTACCGATGCGGCAGGAAACGTCTATGATTTCGGGCCAGGTGAATATCGTTTTCCCTTGGTGGCACCTGGTAACTACCGGTTGGTAGTAGTCCCTCCTTCTGGAGCCAGGTACCGCTGGCCCTCGCGGCAGCCGGATGAACAGATAAACGATTTGCCCAATGGTCCTTTTGTATTGGGTGTGGGTTCCCGTGGTGAATCATTCACCCTTTCCATCGGGCCGCCGCTGAACCTGGATTTGCCTCTCGATCCCATGGATACGCTGTTGTTCGTACGCCGCACTGCGGACAAGGAACTGGTTGCGCCAGGTGATCCTTTGTCGTTTCAGGTAGAGATTGAGAACACAGTGGAGGAGCCAATCCGTAGCGTGGTGCTGATCGATGCCTTGCCCACCGGTTTTCGTTACCGAAAAGGAAGTGCACGTCTGGACGGAGCTCCAATCCTTGATCCACTGATCTCGGCAGATGGTCGGCAGCTCCGTTTCTCTTTGGGAGAGTTGCCGGCAACAACCAGCCACCGCCTCTCCTATCTGGTGACAGTGGGCACGGTCCGCCCTATGGAGCTTGCCTCCCGCAGCCTGGCCCAGGGCAATGGTGGTGCCATCCGCTCTAACGAATCCCGGGTTATCACCCGTATCGGTGAGGAGCTGATGCGCAGTCGTGTGGTCCTGATGGGGCGGGTGATCGCCGAGCCTCCGGAGGACGGCGGCGAGCAGTGGCAGGGAAAGGGACTGGCGGGGATCCGGCTCTATTTGGAAGACGGCAGTTATGCTGTCACCGATGAGCAGGGACAATACCATTTTGCCGGGGTAACTCCCGGCACTCACGTATTGCAGCTGGATCTCGCTACTTTGCCACCCGAGTATGAGGTGGCACCGCTGGAGAAGAATACCCGGGCTGCCGGCCGCGCTTGGTCCCGTTTTCTCGACCTGCAAGGAGGCTCTCTTTGGCGTGCTGATTTCCGGCTTGTTCTCAAGCCTCGAGAACAGGGCAGCGTTCGCCTGCAGTTGGGGACCGACCCAGAAATTCGTGACAATGTGGTGCGCTACCGGCTGAAACTCGGTGGTGAGCTGGCGTCACTGAAAAACCTGCGCCTGATGGTGATGTTGCCTGATGGGGCCCGCTACCTGCCTGGCAGTACCGAAGGAGAGGGAGGTGAGCCGGAGGTGCAAGGAAATGTGCTTACCTGGCGATTGGCAGACACACCAGCGCGCTGGCAAAAGCATCTGGCGTTTGGTATCCGTATTGCCTCGCTGCAGCCCGGCAAAGCCGTGAGCACCCGGGCCATGCTGCTGTTTGATACTCCGGAGGAGAAAAATCGCCGCAGTGCCATCGCCAAGCATTGGTTTACTCCACCGCGACCGGTAGAGATTGCCCGCAAGTTGTTCAAGTTTACGTTGCGGGTTGGTTTCGACAGCCTGAGTACCGAGCTGGGGCCAGATGACCGGGCGATGCTGGACATTTTGGTAGAGCGGATGCGAAACAAGCGCAACATTGCCCTCACTGTAGTGGGTCACAGCGACGATCGCCCTATCACCAGCGCCGCCGGGCGGGCCCGTTTTGGTGACAATTACCGGCTTTCCCGGGAGCGAGCCGAAGCGGTGGCACGCTACATAATGGAGAAGCTGGCCATGAGTGATTTGCCGGTAACCATTATTGGTCGTGGTCCTGATGAACCGGTGGCCAGCAACGATACCGCAGAGGGCCGGGCTGCCAATCGCCGCGTGGAGCTCTATATTCAGGCGGATGAGGCGGTTGAAGCCTTGCACTTGGAGAAGGCCGATACGGTGACCATCCTGGAGAGGCTAAAGGCTGCCATCATGCCCGGGGCGGCGCCTGAATCTTCTCCCTTGGATCACGATTTTGATGAGAACTGGGTGGAAGGTGCTGCCCCTGGGCTGGAGTGGCTCGCCCCTGTAGAAGGGAAATTACCGGCTATTCCCAGTGTGAATATCGTCATCAAGCATGGGTTTGACGAGCAGGTAGAGCTGTTTCTGGATGGTGAACCGGTACCCGAGGTCAACTTTGATGGCACCATCAAAAACCGGCGTGGCACCGTGGCGGTTAGCCGTTGGCGAGGGGTGGATCTGAACGGCGAGGATAACCGATTTGTTGCGCTGATTCGCGATTCCAGTGGGCAGGAGATTGGGCGCCTGGAGCGTGATATCCATTTTTCCGGCCCACCGGTGAAAGGGGTGCTGCTTCCAGAGAAATCGGTGCTCGTTGCCGATGGAGTGACCACTCCAGTGGTTACCTTGCGTCTGCTTGACAGGCAAGGTTACCCCATTCGTGAAGGAAGCATTGGCGAATACCGTATCCGTCCACCTTACGAAGCGGAACGGCGCATGGACATCCGGCGTGCTGTGCTCCCGGGTGCGCCGGCACAGCGGCTCTATTACCGGGCCGGCAAGGATGGGGAGGTGAGCATCCGATTGCAACCTACTACTGAAAGTGGTGAAGTGCTTATTGAACTCCCTTTCGTACATGGTGAACAGGGAATATTTTCTGTCAACCTTCGCCCCCGAAGCCGTGATTGGATTCTGGTGGGTATGGCTGAAGGGACGGTTGGCTACAACACCCTGCGGGGCAAAGGAGAGCCGTTACCAGAGGAACAGGGAGAGCACCTCTATCAAGAGGGGCGCATTGCCTTTTTTGCCAAGGGGCGGATCAAGGGTGAGTGGCTGCTTACTCTTGCATACGACAGTGTGCGTCAAAACTCTGCTGACAGGCCCTACCGACAACTGGATCCCCGGGCCTGGTACACCATCTATGGTGATGCCGGCCGCCAGGGGGTAGAGGCGCCTAGTCGGGAAAAGCTCTATCTCAAGCTGGAACGAGATGATTTTTATGCCTTGTTTGGTGATTTTGAGACCCACCTGAGGGAGGGTGAACTCTCCCGCTACAACCGTAGCCTCACCGGTCTCAAGGGCCGCTATCGTCGAGAGCGTTACGAGGTTGTTTTGTTTGCAAGCGAGTCCGATCGGGCGCTGGTGCGGGATGAGATTCGAGGGGAGGGGAGCAGTGGCCCCTATCGATTGTCCCGCGGCAATGTTCTTCGGAATTCGGAAGAGATCGTTATCGAGGTACGGGATCGTTTTCAGAGCGAACGGATCCTGGAGCGCCGCACCCTGACTCGGTTCGTGGATTATGATATCGATTATGAGCAGGGGGTGCTCAATCTTCGGGAGCCGGTATTCAGTGTCGATGCTGCGCTGAACCACATCTTCATCATTGCCCGGTATGAATCACGGGATCCCATCGATCGCAGTCTCACTTGGGGTGGACGTGCAAAACTGCGGGTGACCGATCGAACCGGTGTGGCATTTACCCATGTGGAAGAGGGGATAAGTGGTGGGGCTTCGCGGCTGGACGGTATCGATTTGGAGCATCTCCTGCAGGATCAGACGCGGCTGCGAATGGAACTTGCCCAGACCCGCAAGCGAGAGGGTGGGGAGGACGAAACGGCCGCTGCTTTGCTGGCGGAACTCAAGCATCGTGCCGAGCGCTGGGATGCCCGACTTTGGTTGCGCCACAGTGAAGCGGGATTTGGACTGAATCAGCGGAATCGTTCCGAAAGCGGTACCCGCAAGGTGGGGGCAGAAGGCGGTTACAGGCTGGGTGGGGGCGTAACCCTCAAGGGCAAGGCGTACCGCAACAGTAATCTGGTCACCAGGGCGGAGCGGGATCTTGCGGAGTTGCGGGGGGAGCTGACAAAGGGGGACACCACCTTCAAACTGGGTGCCCGTTCGGTACGGGATCAAACGGCCGACGGGGATCGGGCTGGTTCGGATCAAATCCTTACCGGCATCAGCCACCGGACTCTCGGTAAACGCCTTAACCTGCGCCTCGACAACGAGCATACCCTGGGAAGTGCGGAAAGCATTGACTTCCCTGATCGGACGCGTCTTGGTGTGGATTATCTGGTGGCCACTGCTACCACCTTGTTTGCAGAACAGGAGTGGACTGACGGCGCGGTCCGTGACACCGTCCATACCCGAGTAGGGATCAAATCCAGTCCCTGGAACGGCTCCGAGGCATTTACCACCCTGAAGCAGACCCGCCAAGAGGGAAACACCGCCACCACCGCCAATGTGGGGCTGCGGCAGAAATGGAAATTGAGCAAGAAGTGGAGCCTCGATGCGGGAGCAGAGCAGGCGCGGGTAATCAGCGGCAAGAGCACCGATCCGCTCAATCCAAATGTCCCCTTTGCTAATGCGGGTACCGATGATTTCAGTGCCGCCTCATTTGGGCTTACGTATTCACCTGGTGATTGGCTTTGGAATGGCCGTGTAGAACGGCGTGACTCTGACAAGGAGGACCGCTGGACCCTGGCCACCTCGGCGCAAACTACCCTCCAGGCAGAATTGAGTCTGCTCGCCTCCCTGCGGCTGCAGGAGAGCAGCGTTCGAACAGGCCAGGAAAAACGCAGTGAGAAGTTTCATTTGGCGATGGCCTGGCGGCCTGCTGCCAGAGGTTGGCTGCTGCTTAACCGGCTGGAGCTCACCGATGAGCGCAGTCTCGGAGAGATTGATAGTACCAGCCAGCGTATCGTCAATAACCTGAACAGCTATTACCAGGCCACGAATCGTCTCCAGCTTGGGGTGCAGTATGGGGCGAAATATCTTCAGGAAACCATTGATGGTGAAGACTATAGCGGACGAGCCACTCTTTTGGGCCTGGAGGGGCGTTACGACATCGCACCCCAGTGGGATTTCGGCCTTCATGGCTCGCTTCTTCAGGTTCCAGGAGCTGCTCAAACCGAACACAGCGGCGGTGCTTCAATCGGCCACTCCTTTGCCGATAACGTCTGGGTAAGTGCAGGCTATAACATCAGCGGTTTTTACGACAAGGATTTCTCATCCAGCCGTTACACCATGCAAGGACCATTCATCAAATTCCGTATGAAGTTCGATCAACAGTCGGTCAGGGAGTTGGTGAAATGGGCAGGACGATGAAGATGTGGCTGATTTTTCTGCGGAACCTGTTCCATGTCGATCTATGCTGGACCTGGAAGCGTTTGAACCTTGCCAAAGTTTCGTATTGGCCATTTGTTTCCCTCTTGTTTCTGTTTTCGGCTCTGGCAAATGGTACCCCGGTTACCATCTATCTCTCTGGTACCCTTTATGGCGATGAAGGGGTCACACCACTCGCTGGGCAGACGATACGCTTGGTCGTAGAGGGGGTTAGCGAAGGAACGGCCACCACAGATGCCTCCGGTGCCTATTCAATTGTTGCCAACATAAATCCCAACAATAATGTGTATATCCCCTTAATCGTGTTTGTCGATAACGGTACTGTGGTTGCAAACGCCGTTACGGTTATGGATACGGATTATGTATCAGATACCATCAATGATCTGGACCTCTATGCCGATCACCTTATTGTTCGTCAGGAGGATAATAAATGGGCGATTGACAACGGGGATCTGGGGGTGGCGGTTGGGTCCTATACCGATTCGGATATTCTCTATTCTGCTATGTATCCTGATCTTACAGTGTTGGGTGCCAACACGGAGCTCTATGTTCCCGTCGGCCATCTTTACGATCCAATAGGAAACGTCGTCACCCCCCACCTGAAAATTGTGGGAACGCTGAATGCCGGAAGCTCTGTTTTCACGGTTAGTGGCAATTGGGACCACAGTAATGGAACATTCAATTATGGCACCAGCACTGTTGATTTTACCGGTACGGGAACCGTAACGGTAACGGGTGCCTGGTGGACAAAGCCATTTTACAACGTGAATGCTGCGGCGGCCGGGCGGACTACTACCATTGCAGCAGGCATTGATGTCAAAAACGTTCTCACCTTGGGAAGCGGAACGCTTGCTGGCGGAAGTGTCAACCTGTCCCTGGATAGCGGGACGCCGCTAGTTTCGTCGGGGGCCAACATCACCAGTTCAATCAAGTTCCATCCGAATGGTGGTGGTCCCATCAATGTGGCAGGTGCCTCTTACAGCAGTGTGTGGCTGGCTGGGAATGCCGTCAGCAATACTTTCAACCTGACGGGGAACATGAGTTGTACCACATTGACAGTTTCTGGGTCCAGAGCCGGTACCAGCGCGACATTTGACACGGCCGGTTACGCTATTGACTGTAACAATCTTGTCATTGGTTCTTCGGCAAATCAGGACCGTTATGGAAGTCTTCTTCTCAATAGCTCCATTGTCAATGTTTCTGCAGATGTAACGATAAACGCCTCGGACACAAATGGAACAAACGAGATAGATGCAGGCAGTGCAACCATCAATGTAGGTGGTAACTGGACCAACGATGATACATTCATCTACAGCACCAGTAGCGTCAACTTTACTGGCAGCGGTACCATAAGCAACAATGCCGCTGATTGGTTCTCAACCTCAAAATGGTTCTATAACGTTGATGCAGCCGCTGCTGGGCAAACAACAACAATATCGGCAACAAGCGGTATCGCAGTAGAAAACATATTGACGTTGGGAGCTGGAACGCTTGCGGGCGGGAAGGTATATCTCAATAAGGATGGGGGAACCCCGCTGGTTACAGCGGGAGCGACGCTCTCAAACTCGCTGTTTCGCTACCAACCCTCAACTACCCCGGTCAATGTCGCAGCTACGGACTATCCGGATCTTGTCCTTGCTTCAAAGGGTGCCAGCGTCACTTTTTTACTGTCGGGGAATATAACAAGCAATCTGCTTCATGTTTTAGGCAATAGTAGCGGTACAAAATCGATTCTTGATACCACAATCAACAACTACTCGATTAATTGCACTCAGCTAAAGGTTGGCAACTCCAGTGTCGTCACCAGGAACGGAAGTCTATTATTGAACGGTTCCACGGTTACCGTAAACGGCAATGTGTTCATCTATGACGGTGCTGGCAATAACAGTATCGATGCTGGAAATGCAACTATCAATGTCAAAGGAGACTGGACCAATAATGACACCTTTGTCGCTGGCACTTCCTCCGTGGTCTTTACTGGAACCGGACAGGGTATCTTTGGCTCTACCGGTTTTTATGATTTCACCAAGGTGGTGACCAGCGCCGATACGCTGACTTTTGCCGCTGGTACGACCCAGAACATTACCGGTACCGTAACCCTTCAAGGGAGCGATGGTCAGTTACTCGCCTTGCGCTCTGGCACTCCTGGCATGAGGTGGAATCTCAATCTAGGGGCAGGAGCGACCAAGGCAATCTCTCATGTCGACGTTCAGGATTCCGATGCATCGGGTTCGGATGCTGGCCAACTGGATATTAACCCTGGTTACTCTGTTGATAGTGGAAACAATGTGCGCTGGTTTGGTAGTGCCAACGTTACCGTTGCCAAATCCAGTGTAGTGCTCTCTGATCCCGTCAACGGCACACTCGATCCAAAGCGGATCCCAGGAGCGGTGGTGGAGTATACCGTAACGATCTCCAATACAGCCGGGGCACAGGCGACTGATATCACGCTTGCTGATGATTTGAGTAGTGAAATTGGAACAGTCAGTTTTATTGCAGATGCCTATGCGCCGGGCAAAGGGATTCAGTTGACGGCGCCCAACATCAATGGGGGTGCAGCGCTTGCGCTGACCAATACTGTCGATGCTGATCAAGGAGACTATGGTGCCACTTCGGCTAACACGGTAACGGTAGGAGGTATTGTTCTTGGCGCCGGAGAACAGGCGATGGTCAAGTTCCGAGTGATGATTCAGTAGACAGGGAACTTTTGGCTTTTCTCTTGCATAGAGAAGCCGGGACAGGAGTGAGCAAGACATTATGAAACAGAGTAGTCTCGAAAGCCCGAAAACAGCAACAACCCTTTGCTATCAGGGGGTCGTTCCGGTTGAGTGGGAGCAACTGACACTACCCGTTGATAGTGCGCTGCGGCAGCGCTACGAACACGACAATACGGTGTTGCTGCAGGGGCTTCTGGTGGTGGATGAGCAACCGCCGATAGAGCACGAGGAGGAGCTTTCTGCCTTCGGGCAGGAACTGCAGCGGATCGATCACAAACTGAATCTGATCCTGGAATTGTTGACACAGACCTTGCGCAGCTGGCGCAAGCTGCCTGCGCCTGTGCCTGTCGAGCTGAGCGTGGAACGTGTGAGTTGGCGTGCCGAAGAGATATTGCCCGCGGGGAAGCAGGTGATGGTCAAACTCTATCTAAGCCCGATCTTTCCAAATCCTTTTGTGGTTACCGGTGCGGTGGTTTCGGGGCAAGAAGAGAAGGATGGAGCCTGGGTTTCGATCCACATTGATAGTTTGGGTGCCCAAGTGCAGGATGCGCTGGAAAAGTTGGTTTTCCGACAGCACCGACGTGATGTTGCGCGGGCGCGATTACGGCGACAAACCGGTGAGGAAGGGGGTGTTTCGTGACAATATTTTGACATTGTCGCAAGGTCGTGTTAGCATTTCCTTCTGAATTGATAAACTGGACACGATGGAGGATGGGGGATGCGTGCTGCGACCACCGTTTTGCTGATTGAGCAAGACGCCAAACGCCAACAAGAACTCACGACCATTCTGACCTTCATGGACTGGAAACCGATGCGGGTCTCTGTGGAGGACATCGAGCAGGCGCTGTCGACGATCGATACACAGCCCAGCTTTATCATGGTTGGACAGGCAGGAAGCGGGGATGTGCGCTCCATCGTGGAGACGGTACGAATCCGCTTTTCTGATATACCAGTGTTGTTGCTCGAACAACCCGGAGATTCTCCCTTCGATCCTTTGGATGGTGACGATCGTCATGTCAGCACCCTGAAGTATCCCTTCCGTCAAACAGAGTTGACCGAAGCGCTTTACCGAGCAAAGAGTGCCGGCAAGCGCTCCTTTCGTGATGCCAGCGATAGCAATTTGGAGCTGTTCCGCAGCCTGGTAGGCAACAGTGTTGGTATTCGCAAGGTGCGCCAGCTTATCCAGCAGGTGGCTGATTCCACTGCCAACGTGTTGATTCTGGGTGAGTCGGGTACGGGGAAAGAGGTGGTGGCGCGGAACCTGCACTACCATTCGGCGCGCCGCGGGCCGTTTGTGCCGGTCAACTGTGGGGCGATTCCAGCTGACTTGCTGGAGAGCGAGCTGTTTGGGCACGAGAAGGGAGCCTTTACTGGCGCTATCAGCGCCCGCCAGGGGCGCTTTGAGATGGCCAATGGCGGTACCCTGTTTCTGGATGAGATCGGCGATATGAGTCTCTCCATGCAGGTGAAGTTACTACGGGTGTTGCAGGAACGGACCTTCGAGCGGGTTGGTAGCAACAAGAGTATCAAGGCAAATGCACGCATCATTGCGGCCACCCATCGCAGCCTCGAAGAGTTGATCAAGGAGGGTAAGTTCAGGGAGGATCTCTATTACCGTCTGAATGTCTTTCCCATCGAGATGCCACCGTTACGGGAGCGAGTGGAAGATATCCCGATGCTCATTGATGAACTGATTACCCGCATTGAACATGAAAAACGTTCCTCTGTACGGTTTACCCCCGATGCCATCAGTACCCTTTGTCGTTATTCTTGGCCCGGCAACGTGCGGGAATTATCCAATCTCATCGAGCGGCTGGCCATCATGTATCCCTGTGGAGTAGTAGATGTGGCGGATCTGCCTGCTAAATTCCACTCTGCCGCGGTTACTTCTCCACCGGTGGAAGAGAACAATTCGCTGCCTCCTTCCGCCGAGATGGTGCGTCTTCCCTACGAAGGGTTTGACCTCAAACAGCACCTGAACAACCTGGAATATGCGCTGATCAAGCAGGCGATGGAAGAATCGAACGGGGTAGTGGCCCATGCTGCCAAGCGCCTCAACCTGCGTCGCACCACGCTGGTGGAGAAACTGCGCAAATATGGTCTGCAGCGCCGCGATCGGGAGCGGGAGGAAGAGCACAGCTCAGTGCTCTGATGCCACCTTCTGGGAAGGTCGCTCACGATTTCCCACAGCCTGATTGTGTGCGTTCGGGCTGTTGCAAGAAAATGGATCCTTGTTTCGGCCTGAAAGGGTGAAACCCGTCAATATACTCCCGAATTTCTGTCGAAAAACGGCGACTTTCTGACGCCATTCCCCTATTGGGAAGATCTCGGTTCTTCCTGGACCTTCCGTTTGCAGTGAGCCATTCGGCACGTTTGTCCCGGCCCCTGGAGGGAACAGCTCCCTGGATAGCCACGATTTCTGGACACCAAAGGTGGGCGGCACACTTTTTGCTCAAATGGTTGCGTAACTTTTCGTAACCGGAAACAGATGAAATTGCAGCCCAACGCCCACTCTCCATCCTCTGCCGAGTCTGCCTTGCAACAGCTGTCGGGTGGGGAGTTCACAGCCCGACTGGTTGAAAAAGAGCGTCTTGCGGCACGCCTCGAAAGCCTGCTGCAGGGCTTGCCTGCTGGTGTGCTGGTGCTGGACGGTGCCGGTGTCATCCAACAGGCAAATCCAGCCGCTGAAGCGTTGCTGGGTAGCCCGCTGACGGGTGTCAAATGGATTGATGTAATTGGCCGGGCGTTTGCGCCCAATCCTCAGGCCGGTTGCGACCTGATGCTCGCAAATGGTCGCCTGGTATCTCTTTCCACCTGTCCGCTGGGGGATGAGCCGGGTCAGATCCTGCTTCTTAATGATGTTACCGAAACACGGGCCTTGCAGGAACGCGCCAATCGTGACCAGCGGTTGGCGGCGATGGGCAGGATGGTAGCCTCGTTGGCTCATCAAATTCGAACTCCTCTATCGTCTGCCCTTCTCTATGCGTCCCACATGAAGCGCCCCGATCTGGATGAACACAAACGGATGGAGCTGGCGGACCGGATCCTTGATCGGGTTCGTCAATTGGAACGGCTGCTCAATGATCTGCTGCTGTTCGCCCACGGCGGTCTTGGGGGCGGCGAACAGGTTTCTGCCGCTGAACTGCTTTCTGCTCTGCGAGAACTGGTGGAGCCACAGCTGCGCGGGTGCAGAACGGAGATGCTGGTCAAGGATGAGACGGCGGGAGAACGGATCCGTTGCAACCGGGAGCTTTTATTGAGCGCACTGCAGAATCTCGTGACCAATGCCATCCAGGCGATGGATGGAAAGGGCCGGATCGATCTCATGGCCAGCCGGGACGGTGAGATGCTGGTAATTGCGGTGGCCGATAACGGTCCGGGCATTTCATCGGAGCTGCAGGCCAGGATATTTGAGCCTTTTGTGACAACGCGTTCCGGCGGTACCGGCCTTGGTCTGGCGGTGGCACGGGGGGTAGCGCAGGCGCACCACGGGGGGCTAGAGCTGGAGTCGGAGTTGGGCAAAGGAACGGTGTTTCGTCTTTCTCTGCCGATAATCGAGAACGCTTCTACCAATTGCCTGTAGCAGGCTGTGGCGGGATTAAAACAACATTCAGGGGGAATCATGCAGGAATCATCGGTACTCGTGGTGGAAGATGACTCCAGTTTGCTGGAAGCACTCCGTGACACACTGGAGTTGGCAGGTTTCCGGGTGCACGCGGCCAGTGGAGGCACCGAGGCGTTGCGACTGCTGGAGAGCCAGTCTGTGGGGATGGTGATTAGCGATGTTCAGATGGAGCCAATGGACGGTCTGGCGCTGATGGAGCGAATCAAGGCCAGGCAGCCCGAGCTCCCGGTTTTGCTGATGACCGCCTACGGGACCATTCAGAAGGCAGTGGCAGCGATGCGGAAAGGGGCGGCTGACTATTTGGTGAAGCCGTTCGAGGCGGAGGTCTTGGTCAATACCGTGGCCCGCTATCTGGGAAATCAGCCGGAGGCGGAGCTGGACCTGGTGGGGGAAGATAGTAAAACACGGGCCCTGCGCGAACTGGCCAAGCGAGTGGCGGAGAGCAAGGCGACGGTCTTGATCACTGGAGAGAGTGGGACCGGCAAGGAGGTTCTGGCCCGTTATCTGCACCGTCATTCGGCACGCGCCGATCAACCGTTCGTGGCGGTGAATTGTGCCGCTATCCCAGAGAATATGCTTGAGGCAACCTTGTTTGGTTACGAAAAGGGAGCATTCACTGGTGCCTATCAAGCTGCCCCTGGCAAATTTGAGCAGGCTCAAGGGGGGACTCTGTTGCTGGACGAGATCTCTGAAATGGATCTCGCTCTGCAGGCGAAGCTGTTGCGGGTGCTCCAAGAGCGAGAGGTGGAGCGGTTGGGGGGGCGTAAGACCATTCCACTGGATGTGCGAGTGCTGGCCACATCCAATCGAAACATGAAGCAAGAAGTGGCCGAGCAACGTTTTCGAGAGGATCTCTATTACCGGCTCAATGTGTTCCCCCTCCATATCGCCCCCCTGCGGGAGCGGCCAGGGGACATCATTCCATTAGCGGAGTATTTGCTGACGCGCCACGCTCGAGAGGCGGGGCGGCCGATCCCCAGATTTTCCGCAGCTGCGCGTGAGCGGTTGCTGGAGTATCCCTGGCCAGGCAATGTACGGGAGTTGGACAATTTGATCCAACGGGTCCTGGTTCTTCAGGACGGGGAAGAGGTTATGGCACGGGATCTGCATTTCGAGGAGGCGGTGGCGCAGAGCCGTAACGAAGTTGCTGCACCAACGGGTGATGGGGGCGATACGCTGGACCAGAGCATTCGTTCCCAGGAATACAAGATCATCATTGATGCATTGAAAGAACCTGGAAGCAGCCGCAAGGCGGTGGCGGCACGGTTGGGTATCAGCGAACGTACCTTGCGCTACAAGTTGGCGCGTATGCGTGAGAACGGTATAGAGATTCCAGCCTGAAACAACGGGTCGTAATCCGGATTCAGCAAGGGGGGAACATGAACGAGATTAACACGGAAAACCTGCTGGTACAGATGCGGGAGATGGCAGCCCAGGCAAAGGGGCAGGTGCCAAACAGAGAGGTGGAGGCGGCTGATTTTGGCAATCTGCTGAAGCGCTCCGTCGATCGTGTCAACGAATTGCAACGCGAATCCCGGCAGGCCAAGGAGGCGTTCCAGACCGGTACCAGCGACATGAGCCTGGCTGAGGTGATGTTGACGGCCGAGAAAGCGAGCATCGCCTTTCAAACAATGCTGCAGGTGCGAAACAAGGTGATTCGGGCCTATCAGGATGTGATTAGTATGCCCTTGTAGCCTCCTCTTTTCGTAGGCCCGGGAACTTCGATGGAGTTCATCGTGAAAGCGTTCCGGGAGAAGATAATCCGTGCTGCAGAGCGTTGTGTCAGGACTATTCAACAGAAACAATGGCATCGACAAATTCACCCGATATCAACACCTATCTGGAAGGCTTTAAACGATTGCCGCGAACCCGCCAGATCGGAGTAGTGGCAGCAGTGATCGCTGTTGTGGTCCTCACTCTGCTGGTGTTGATGTGGGCACAGCGGCCCACTTACAAAGCGCTATACAACAATCTGGAGATGCGTGATGCCGGAGAGGTGGTGCAGGCCATCGAGCAGATGAAGGTCCCCTATCGGCTCGATGAGAAGAGCGGAGTGATCATGGTGCCGGCGAGCAAGGTTCACGAGGTTCGGTTGCAGCTGGCCGCTCAGGGCCTTCCCCGAGGAGGCAGTGTCAGTGGTTTTGAATTGCTCGACAAGCAGCAGGGGTTTGGTATCAGCCGCTTCATGGAGTCGCGGCGTTACCAGCAAGCGCTGGAGGGGGAGCTGGCCCGCTCCATTGCAACGCTGGAAAATGTGCGGAGTGCACGGGTCCACCTGGCCATGCCCAAACAGTCGGTATTCATTCGTGAGCGGGAAAAGCCTTCCGCTTCCGTAGTGGTTAACCTCTATCCCGGACAGGTACCCACGGAACGCCAAGTACAGGCCGTTGTGCACTTGGTGGCTTCTGCCATCCCGGGACTGGCCGCTGATCGAGTCACCGTGGTGGATCAGACTGGTCGATTACTCACCAGCCGGGATAAAAACAGCGAGCTGGACATGACCAATCAGCAGTTCGCCTATACCCGCCGGGTGGAGCAGAGCTATGTCTCCCGGATTGAGGCCATATTGGCCCCCATCATCGGCAACAAGGGGGTGAAAGCCCAAGTTTCTGCTGAAGTGGACTTCACGCGCAGTGAAAGGACACAAGAGAGCTATGATCCAGAACGCACAGCGATCCGTAGTGAGCAGCGGCTGGAGGAGCGGGTGTATGACGGAGGAGAGGTTGGGATTCCTGGTGCGCTGTCCAATGAGCCTCCGGGTGCGGGTTTAGCCCCCGAGGTGGTCAATCCAGCGGAGGGTGCTATCGATGCTGGAGTGCCGTTGCGCAGCAAACGCAATGCCACTATCAATTATGAAGTGGATAAAACTATTAGCCATATTCGTAATCCGGTAGGTGTAGTGCGACGGCTATCCGTAGCCGTGGTGGTGGATGATCAGCTGAGCACCAATGAGGCGGGAGAGGTGGTGCGCACCCCTCGCACACCAGAAGACCTGGCCAGAATCACAGCCCTGGTCAAGGAAGCGGTGGGTTTCAACGCACAGCGAGGGGATAGCGTCAATGTCATCAATGCCTCATTCGTTGCCAAAACCGGGGAACAGGAAGTGGTTGAGCCGTGGTGGCAGCAGCCCTGGGTGCTCGATGCAGGGCGGCAACTGTTGGGATGGTTGTTGGCACTGATACTGATCTTTGCGGTGCTTCGCCCGCTGTTGCGGAGTCTGACCCAGTTGCCAGAGGTGAAGCAGCAGACACTGGCACCGGAGGCGGAGGCAATGGATGAAGTCGCTCTTCAGCAACAGGTGATGCAGGCGGAGATGCAGCGGGAGATGCAGGCGGCGACCCATGAGGACAATCTCAAGAATGCCAAAGAGATCGCCAGGCAGGATCCTAAGCGGGTAGTGCAGGTGGTTCGTACCTGGCTGGAAGAGGAGCAGTCCAATGGCTGAGTCACGCCTGGACCTGCCGGAGAAACATCCGTTGAGTGGTGTGGAGAGGGCAGCGATTCTGCTTCTTACCATTGGTGAAGAGGATGCTGCTGAAGTAATGAAACATCTCGGGCCACGGGAGGTACAGAAGCTAGGTGCCACCATGGCACGGTTGAGCGGCATTACTCGCCAGCAGGTGGAGGAGGTGTTGGCGCAATTCACCGAACTAGTGGAGAACCAGACTTCGCTGGGACTGGAGGCGGAAGAATATATCCGCAGCGTGCTGGTCAAGGCGTTAGGTGAGGACCGGGCAGGGAGTCTGGTGGATCGGATTATGCTGGGCAAGGGTTCCAAGGGGATCGATTCCTTGCGCTGGATGGAGCCTCGCTCCATCGCCGAGATGATTCGCCTGGAGCATCCGCAGATCATCGCTATCGTGCTTTCTTTCCTGGAGTCGGATCAGGCTGCGGAGGTGCTGGCGCTGCTGCCTGAGAACACCCGTACCGATATCGTGCTGCGCATCGCCACCTTGGAGGGTGTGCAGCCTAATGCCCTGGCAGAGCTGGATGAGATCCTGGAACGGCAGTTCTCCGGTGGGAATGCCGGTAGCCTGAAATCTTCCAATGTGGGCGGGGTCAAGAAGGCGGCAGATATTCTCAACTTTACCGATACTTCCATCGAGAGCGGCATCTTGGACAGTATCACCGATGTGGACCCCGAGCTCTCGCAATCCATTCAGGATCTGATGTTCGTCTTCGACAACCTGCTTGATGTGGATGACCGTGGAATCCAGGCGCTGCTACGAGAAGTGGAGTCGGATACCTTGGTTACGGCGCTCAAGGGAGCAGATGATGAGCTTAAGGAGAAGTTCTTCAAGAATATGTCGCGCCGTGCCGCGGAGATGATGCGGGATGATCTGGAGGCCAAAGGCCCGGTACGTCTCAGCGATGTTGAGGCGGCGCAGAAGGAGGTGCTGGCCGTAGCAAGACGAATGGCCGACGCTGGTGAGATCAGCCTGGGCGGGTCTGGTGAAGAGTTTGTTTGATGGAGATTGGGGCGTGACGGCCAAGATTATTAAGCGTGATGCGCAACCTATCCGCCGTTGGGAGTTGCCGGTGGTAGAAGGAGCGCCCCTAACAGAGGCCGGTGAAGAGGAGGATGAACAACGAGGCGATTCAGGATCGGCCTTCGACTCCGATGATAGGCCCGAGCTGGAACCGGCGCCGGCCCGAGATCTTGACCAGGAGATGGCCTTCGCTCGCAAAGAGGGTTACGAGGAAGGTTACCGCGCTGGCAGCGAGGCGGGGTTTGGCAAAGGGTATGAGCAGGGATTCAATGAGGGGTTGCAAAAGGGCAAGGAGCGTGCTGAGCAGAGCGAATCCCTGATTGAAATCGAGCGTCAGCAGTTGCTGGCTCGGGTGCAACATTTTGAGCAATTGCTCAGGGCACTGGCCGATCCGGTAAGCCAGGTGGACAAAGAGGTGGAGGAGCAGCTAGTGGAGCTGGTGCTGGCGGTAGCGCGCCAACTGATCCGCCGCGAACTGAAAGCCGATCCAGGCCAGATCATTGCAGTGGTACGGGAAGCGGTCTCGTTGCTGCCCGTGGCGGCACGGGAGTACCGCCTTGCCTTGCATCCAGAAGATGCCGTGTTGGTGCGCGAGGCACTGGCGATGGATGACCGGGAGGGAGATCGTCCTTGGACCATCGTCGAGGATCCCACTCTGACGCGGGGAGGGTGTCGGGTGGTAAGTGAAGACTCCTATATCGATGCCACCGTGGAACGGCAGTTGGCGGCGGTGGCCGCGACGTTGCTGGGGGATGAACGGGAGCGAAGCGGTTGAGCGGAAATGAATATCCTTCGCCTTGCCGTGGCCCTGTGTGGGCCCGCCGTCTGGCCGCCCATCGTCAGCGTCTGGCGCCGCCGGAACTGGTGGTGGAAGGAAGATTGACCCGTATGGTTGGCCTTACCCTCGAAGCGGTGGGGTGTCACGCCCCCATCGGGGCCAACTGTCTGGTGGTCAATGCTGATGGCAGTCATATCGAAGCAGAAGTGGTGGGGTTTGCTGGTGATCGGCTTTACCTGATGCCTACCGCCAGCATGAGTGGCGTGGTACCCAACGCCCGAGTTATCCCCACAAACAAGGTTTATCAGGCCCCTGCAGGGGATGCGCTGCTGGGACGGGTGGTGGATGGGCGGGGCAGACCGTTGGATGGCCGGGGGCCGTTGCGTGCGGAGGCCAGCACTCCGCTCAATGGCCAGCCCATCAACCCGATGGCAAGGGCACCTATCCGTGAGCCGCTGGATGTGGGCGTGCGGGCCATCAACGCCTTGCTTAGTGTGGGGCGGGGACAGCGTATGGGGTTGTTTGCCGGAAGCGGGGTGGGAAAGAGCGTCCTGCTGGGGATGATGACCCGTTTCACCACCGCCGACGTTGTAGTGGTGGGGCTGATAGGTGAACGGGGTCGTGAGGTGAAGGAATTTATCGAGAACATCCTGGGGGCTGAGGGGCTGCGTCGTGCCGTGGTGGTGGCTTCTCCTGCCGATGACACACCGGTGATGCGATTGCATGGGGCGGCATTGGCCACCAGTATCGCCGAATATTTTCGGGATCAGGGGCGGAATGTGTTGCTACTGATGGATTCCCTGACCCGCTATGCCCAGGCCCAGCGCGAGATTGCACTAGCGGTGGGAGAGCCCCCCGCTACCAAAGGTTATCCTCCCTCGGTCTTTGCCAAACTGCCGCAGCTGGTGGAGCGTGCGGGAAATGGCCCCGAGGGAGGCGGGTCTATCACCGCCTTCTACACGGTGCTCACTGAAGGGGACGATCTGCAGGATCCCATTGCCGATTCGGCCCGGGCGATCCTCGATGGCCATGTGGTGCTTTCCCGGCGGTTGGCGGAAGCGGGCCATTTTCCAGCTATCGACATCGAAGCCTCCATTAGCCGGGTGATGGCGGAGATCACCTCTCCGGAGCAGCAGCAAGTGGCGCGCCGTTTCAAGCAGATCTATTCCATCTATCAACAGAACCGTGACCTGATCAGCATTGGCGCCTATAGCCGAGGCACCGACCGGGCCATTGATGAGGCTATCGATTATTTTCCGAAGCTTATGACCTTTCTGGCCCAGGATATGCGCCAAGGAGTGGATATTCACACCAGTCTGGAGCAGCTGATGGAACTGATTCCATTGAGAAGAGGCGAGTATGGCAGGGCAGAAGCGTAGCGGTCGACTGCAGCCGGTGGCGCGGCTGGCCGGTGAGAGGGAGCAGCAGGCGGCGCGCAAACTGGGTGAGAGACGCCAAGAACTGCAGCAACAGCAACGCCAGCTGGAGGAGTTGGAGAACTACCGGACCGAATATATTGAACAGCTCCAGCGAGCTGCGCGCAACGGAATTGGTGCAGTGCAGCTACGCCACTACCAGACCTTCGTTGGCAAACTTACGGAAGCCATCGAACAGCAACGCAGTGTGGTGCTGGCAGCGGAGCGGGAGGTGGCCCTTGCTCGGGAAGGTTGGTACCAGAGCCATACTCGGGTGAAGATAGTGGACTCTGTGATCTCCAGCTGTCAGTCGGAGGAGCAACAGGAGGCGCAACGCGCCGAGCAGAAGGAGACCGACGAACGGGCTCTCCGCGCCTCGCGGCGCTAAGGTGTTTCACCGCTATTCTCGGCACACCAGGAGGCGGCGGATGGTCTCGCCATTCATCAGCAAGGCAACTACCACCAGGATTAAAAGGGGTTGGTTCACGAGCGCGCCCAGAAAGATCAGAAATATCCTCACATCGCGACCGATCCGTATTCCGTTGCCAATGCGGTTGCGCATCAAGTTGTCATGTTTGTCTGCGGTGTAGCTCACCATGAATGAGCCGATGATGGCCAGGAAACCGATCAACAGTGTCCAGGCAGAGGGTGTTTGCTGGTGAAGATGCCAGGTGAGTCCAAACAGAAGGAATGCATCGGCGTACCGGTCGAGCACGGCGTCGAGCCATCCCCCGTAATCCGATGAAAGGTATTTCAGCCGGGCAATTTCACCATCCGAGCCGTCGATAACGGAAGCTAGCTGGGCAATGATGCCCCCCAAGGCCAGTGCAACGTAACCTCCTTGTGCGAAGAGCAGGGCGGCGAGCAAAGAGAGGGAAAATGAAAGGAGGGAGATCTGGTTTGGCGTTATGTTGTAATTCACCAAGATGCGGGAAAGGCGGATGGAAAAGGGGCGGTTGATCCAGCGAGATACCGGACCGTCGTTTCCTTTGCCGCGGGTGGCATCAAGGAGCGCCTGTTCCGCGCGCCGGAAGGCTGCCTCGTCATCCACGTCGATCCAGAATTGGTCCACCGGAACCGCCTGTGCCTTGCCCTTTTCCGCCAGTATCTGAATGGCACCCGAAAGTGTGGTGTCCCCTTGCTCACCGGCGCTTTTTTCCAAGGCATCGAAGATTGCCGGCGTGCAGAGAAACACGCCGGTGTCAAAGCCATTGAAGTTCGTGAGTCCTTTGCCGATTGTCTGGATGCGGTTCCCATTGTCGAATGCCACGCGGGTGACATCATCCAGATCCACCAGCGGGTTGGCGAGATTCCGATCTACCGCCAGCAATACTCCTTCGTCAAGGCGCGATACGGTCAGCAACGTGCGTACCAATGCGGGCTCAAAGAGGTGGTCCGCCATGAGCAGCAGGAAAGGCTCGTCTCCGAGCGTGTGGCGTGCCCGGAGAACGGAGAGACCATTTTCCTTTTCCCATTGGTCATTGTGGATGGTGGTGATCTCCACACCAAGCCGCTGGGAGAGGGCTTCCAGGAAGGTATCCAGCCGCTTGCCCTCATAGCCGGTTACCACGATGAACCGGTCGGCCCCTCCGGCCTGCGCGTTGCGGATGACCCGTTCGATCAAGGGGATTCCCAACAACGGAACCAACGGCTTAACATCACCCAAGGAGCGCAGCCGGCTTCCCCGTCCGGCTGCGATAATCAGGCACTGCATTTGCGGGCTCCCAAGGTGGTGCCTATTCAGATGCGCCCGCTTATGGGCGCGACCTTCGGCTCCGCCTCGCTTTCCGATGAACCAGCGGCATGCCGCTTCCAGGATCTCTCCTCGATGTGGTGCACAGTGTCACTCCGTCCCTCAATGAAGGCATTGACCATCGCATGGGCTTCATCATCCGTGTACTGGACAGGGGGATGCTTGCAGAAATAGGCAGATGGAGCCTCGACAATGCCTCCCTGTCGACGTTCCAGTGCCAGCTTGGCACAGCGGATAGAGTCGATGGCTACGCCGGCCGAATTGGGGGAATCTTCCACCGAGAGCCGGAGCTCCAGGTTCATGGGTACATCTCCAAACAACTTGCCCTCCATGCGCAGGAAACAGACCTTGTTGTCATGCTGCCAAGCTACATAGTCGCTGGGACCCACATGGATGTTTTCATCCGCCAATCGCTCGGCCGTTACCGCTTGTACCGCCTCGGTTTTGGACTCCTTCTTGGACTTCAGGCGGCTGCGGTTGAGCATGTTGAGGAAGTCGGTATTGCCACCCGTATTGAGCTGGTAGGTGCGTTCCAGTTTCACACCCCGCTTGCGGAATAGATCGGTCAGCGTACGGTGAGTAATCGTGGCGCCCAGCTGCGCCTTGATGTCATCCCCGATGATGGGGATATTCTTCTCCTTGAAGCGTTTCGCCCAGGCAGGATCGCTGGCGATGAATACCGGGATGTTGTTAACGAAGGCTACACCTGCCTCCAGGGCGCAGGCGGCATAGAACCGGGTCGCCTCCTCAGATCCCACCGGCAGATAGTTCATCAGTACCTCGGTGCCGGATTCCTTCAGCACTCTCACTATTTCTTCCTCGGTAGGCTCTGGTTCATCGGCGAGCACGAAGGTATAGTCCTCAGGATAGTCGCCCATGTGCTCGGAGAATCCGTCGAGGATCTTGCCCATCTGCACTTTCACACCGCTTGGCGGCAGATCCCCGCAGAAGACGGTGGTGCAGTTGGGTTTGGCAAAGATGGCCTCGTTGACATCCTTGCCCACCTTGCGCCTGTCGATGTCGAAGGCGGCCACTACCTCGATGTCTCCCGGCTGATAGCCCCCGATCTCCCAGTGCATCAGGCCAATGGCATCCTCTGGATGCTTGTCACGGTAATAGTGGATTCCCTGAATCAATGAACTGGCACAATTCCCGATTCCAACGATTGCCACTTTGATCTTGCTCATAATGACGTCGTTTACCTCCTGATCGTAAATTGCACGAATTAACCCACCGGCAACCCAAAGGGGTGCGCCAGAGCGTTGAGGTAAGGGAAAGGTCCCGCTTCGAGTTGTCCGGTGCACGGGGTTTACCCGCAGGGTAGCCCCGAAGATGACAAGCTGGATGAATAAATCAAACCAGAGACTCGTCAGTCTAACACAAAAGAAAGCTTTTCTTTCAATTGGGGATGGAAGAGGGATTCTTCAAGGGATGGAAAAAGAAAATGGTAGCGATGGTCGGAGTCGAACCGACACGCCCGAAGGCACAGCATTTTGAGTGCTGCGTGTCTACCAATTCCACCACATCGCCACACTGCTGACTATTATATGGCATCCCTCGGTTCTGGCAAGGCATCACTGCCATGAATTTGGTAAGATGCCTTGCCTATGCGCCGAAGTGATTTCCATTTTCGTCTGCCTGCCGAGTTGATTGCCCAGTTTCCCTCTCAAAGGCGCAGCGCTGCCCGTTTGCTTGCTCTCGAAAAGGGAAAGCTACGGGATCTTTCCTTTCGGGATCTCCCCCGGCTTCTGGAACCCGGTGACCTGCTGGTGTTCAATGACACACGGGTCATTCCGGCACGGCTGCTCGGCAGGAAACGGGAGAGCGGAGGCCGGGTGGAGTTGTTGGTGGAGCGTGTACTGGATGCCCATCGCGTGCTGGCACATCTCCGAGCCAGCAAGACACCGAGTGCAGGAACCCGGCTGTGGCTGGAGGAGCAACTGGAAGCAGAGGTAGAGGGTCGCCAGGGGGACCTGTTTTTGATTCGGTTCCATGATTTGCGGCCGGTGAACGAGCTGCTGGAGGCGGTTGGGCGCATTCCTCTGCCGCCCTATATCGAAAGGGAGCCCGAGGCGCTGGACCGAGAGCGTTACCAGACGGTTTACGCCCGCCGGGAGGGGGCAGTGGCTGCACCTACTGCGGGCCTGCATTTCGACCCCCCGCTGCTGGAATGTTTGCAGGAGATGGGGGTGGAGATGGCGTTCGTTACCCTCCATGTGGGGGCAGGGACCTTCCAGCCGGTACGGGTGGAGGACATCCAGGAGCATCGCATGCATGCGGAATATGCCGAAATGGGCCCCGAAGTGTGCGAACAAATTGCCACAGCGAAGGAGAGGGGGAAACGAGTAATCGCGGTGGGGACTACCACGGTCCGTACCTTGGAGAGCGCAGCGGCGGGAGGAGAGCTGCGGCCGTTCCGGGGTGAGACTGATATCTTCATCCGTCCTGGTTACCGTTTTCGCGTAGTGGATGCCCTGATCACCAACTTTCACTTGCCAGAGTCCACCCTGCTGATGCTGGTGAGCGCGTTTGCGGGACACGAGCAGATTATGGCTGCCTACCGGCATGCGGTGGATCAACGCTACCGTTTCTTCAGTTACGGCGATGCCATGTTCATCCTGCCATGAAATTCCAGCTGCTACATACTGATGGCGCTGCGCGGCGGGGCAGGTTGATCTTTCCTCGGGGTAGCGTGGAAACCCCCGCTTTCATGCCAGTGGGCACCTACGGTACGGTAAAGGCGATGACCCCCGAGGAGCTGCGAGCCGATGGCAGTGAGATCATTCTTGGCAACACCTTTCATCTGATGCTGCGTCCGGGTACGGAAGTTATCCGTGCCCATGGCGACCTGCACGACTTCATGCATTGGGATGGTCCAATCCTGACCGATTCGGGGGGATTTCAGGTATTCAGTCTGGGTGACCTGCGCAAGATCAGCGAGGAGGGGGTGGTTTTTAACTCTCCGGTGGATGGTGCGCGGATTTTCCTCGGTCCAGAACAGTCGATGCAGGTACAGCGTGAGTTGGGCTCGGACATCGTCATGATCTTCGATGAATGTACCCCGTGGCCCGCCACTGAGCGGCAGGCCAGGGAGTCGATGGCGCTGTCACTGCGCTGGGCAGAACGCAGCAAGCGGGCCCATGGTGACAATCCGGCAGCCCTGTTTGGTATCGTACAAGGTGGGATGTATTCTCATTTGAGGCGGGAGTCCCTGGAGAGGTTGGTGGCAATCGGCTTCGATGGTTATGCCGTCGGCGGACTGTCAGTGGGGGAGCCGAAAGCGGAGATGCTGGGGGTGCTGGATGCGCTGATGCCGCATATGCCGGCCGACCGACCCCGTTACTTGATGGGGGTGGGCAAACCGGAAGACATCATCGAGGCGGTGCGCCGAGGAGTAGACATGTTTGACTGTGTGTTGCCTACTCGCAACGCCCGCAATGGCCATTTGTTCACCCATCAGGGGACCCTTCGGATCCGTAACAGTAGCTATCGCAGCGATACCCGGCCGGTGGATGAGTCGTGCGGTTGTTATACTTGCCGCAACTACAGCAGGGCCTATCTTCGTCACCTGGACAAGGCCGGTGAGATCCTGGGAGCCCGGCTCAATACCATTCATAACTTGTATTACTATCAATCCCTGATGCGTGCCCTGCGGGAGGCGATCGCCCATGGTGCGCTGGAAACCTTCGTGCAGGACTTTTACCATAGACGCGCGCAGGAGGCCCCGCCTGTGTCATAATGCGGGAATTTCATGAGCCACTAGCAAGAGGAATGTAACCATGAGCTTCTTTATCTCCGATGCATGGGCGGAAGCGGCACCGGCCGCGGCGCAAGGCAGTCCACTGGCCAGTCTTCTGCCTCTCATTATTCTGTTTGCCGTTTTCTATTTCATGCTGATTCGTCCGCAGATGAAGCGGGCCAAGGAGCATCGCAAGTTGATTTCGGAGCTGGCCAAAGGGGACGAGGTGGTCACCAATGGTGGGCTGGCGGGAAGAATTACCAAGGTGGGTGATAGTTTTGTCACCATGGAGATCGCCGACGGGGTCGAAGTGAAGATGCAGAAAGAGGCGGTTACTGCGGTGTTGCCGAAAGGCACGCTCAAAGAAGCGTAGTAAAGAATCTACCATGATCAATCAGTACCCGCTCTGGAAATACCTGCTGATTGCGGTGATCGTAATCACCGGGGTGATCTATGCTTTGCCGAATCTCTATGGAGAGGACCCTGCTGTTCAGATCTCCCCGGCGCGAAGTGAACAGATGGATGAGACGGTGCAGCACCGGGTGGGGAAGGTGCTGGAGCAGAATGGTATTGCACCGCTGCGAACCGAGTATACGGGGCAGCGTATGCTACTGCGTTTTTCTGACACTGAAATCCAGCTCAAGGCCTACGATTTGATTCGTGATGCGCTGGGCAATCGGTACACCGTGGCCCTTAATTTGGCCCCCGCCACCCCTGCTTGGTTGCAATCGCTGAATGCCAAGCCCATGTATCTGGGGTTGGATTTGCGAGGTGGTGTTCATTTCCTCATGGAAGTAGACATGGGGGTGGCACTCAATCAGGCGCTGGAACGGTACGTGGGGGATTTCCGCAGCAGCCTGCGTGAAGCGAAGCTGCGTTATCTGACTATTGCACGGGAAGGTGAAAGGGTCGAGATCAAATTTCGTGATTCCGGTCAACGGGATTCCGCCTTGGCCCTGCTGAGGGAGAGCGGGAACTATGATGATCTTGATTTTGAGGAGGTGGATGAAGGGGGGGCGTACTACCTGCGTGCCTCGTTGAAGGAGGCGGCGCAGCGGGAGATCCGGCGTTTTGCTCTCCAGCAGAACATCACCACGCTACGCAACCGCGTCAATGAGCTTGGAGTTGCGGAACCAGTCATTCAGCAACAGGGGCAGGAGCGGATTGTGGTCCAGTTGCCGGGGGTTCAGGATACTGCCCGGGCCAAGGAGATCCTGGGGGCTACGGCAACACTGGAATTCCGACTGGTGGATGAGCGAGGAGATGTGCAGGCAGCTGTGGCAGGTCGGGTACCTCCCGGTTCACGCCTTTACTATGACCGGGACGGGCGTCCCATCCTCCTGAAGCGACAGGTTATCATCACCGGTGACTACATTACTGATGCCTCGTCTGGCATAGAACAGCAGACTGGTTCTCCGGCGGTATTCATCACCCTCGACGGCAAAGGGGCGCGCATGATGAGCAATGCCACCCGGGACAATGTGGGCAAGTCCATGGCGGTGGTGTTTATCGAGATCAAAAGTGAGACCCGCATGGTGGACGGCAAGCCTGTAAAGACCAAGAAAAAGGTGGAAGAGGTAATAAACGTTGCCGTAATCCGTGATCAGCTGGGTAAACGGTTCCAGATCTCCGGGTTGGATAGCACCCGGGAGGCGCGTGATCTGGCACTCTTATTACGGGCTGGTGCACTGGCAGCACCCATCGAGATCGTCGAGGAGCGGACCATCGGCCCGAGTCTCGGACAGGACAACATCGACAAGGGGGTTCGCTCGGTGGTGATCGGGTTCGTACTAGTGCTGGCGTTCATGGCCTTTTGGTACCGCGGTTTCGGGTTGATGGCCAATCTGGCCCTGACGCTTAATCTGGTGCTGATCGTGGCAGTGCTCTCCATGTTGCAGGCCACTCTCACTTTACCCGGTATTGCCGGTATCGTGCTCACCGTGGGTATGGCGGTGGACGCCAATGTGCTCATCTTTGAGCGGATCCGTGAAGAGCTGCGAAATGGAAACAGCCCCCGGTCAAGTATCGATGCCGGTTACGGGAAAGCGTTCTCTACCATCGCCGATGCCAATATCACTACCCTGCTGGCGGCGCTGGTGCTGTTCGGTTTTGGTACCGGCCCCATTAAAGGGTTCGCCGTAACTCTCTCTATCGGTATCATCACTTCCATGTTCACAGCCATCATGGTGACCCGGGCGGTAGCGAATCTGGTCTATGGTCGGCAGCGCCGGCTCAGCAAACTGTCCATTTGAGGAGGGGCGATGCAACTATTCAAGAAAACCACGGAGATCGATTTTCTTGCTGCTCGCAAGGTTGCTGTAGCGATATCCCTGGTGCTGATTCTGGTTGCCTTGGCTTCACTGTTTACGCGGGGACTTAATTTCGGGATCGATTTTACCGGTGGCACCTTGATTGAGGTGGGTTATCCTCAGTCAGTGGATCTAGTGGAGGTACGCAAAACGTTGGCCGCCGAAGGATTTGATGATGCTATCGTGCAGCATTTTGGTACCTCTCGGGAGGTGCTGGTCCGTGTGCCACCGAGGGAAGGAGTCAATAGTGCGGAGCTAAGCACCCAGATCCTCAATGCCTTGCGGCAGCAGCCCGGTGCAGGGGAGATCAAGATGCGCCGGGTGGAATTTGTTGGTCCCCAAGTGGGTGAGGAACTTACCAACGATGGTGGTCTGGCGATGCTGTATGCCCTTATCGGGATTCTTGTTTACGTAGCATTGCGGTTTGAATACCGCTTCGCCGTGGGTTCGGTGGCTGCCCTGATCCATGACGTAATCATCACGCTGGGGGTGTTCTCGCTGCTGCAACTCAACTTTGATCTCACTGTGCTGGCAGCAATTCTGGCCATTATTGGTTATTCTCTCAATGACACTATCGTAGTGTTTGACCGCATTCGGGAAAATTTCATCAAACTGCGTACAGGTACTCCGCTGGAGGTGATGAATATCTCCATCAACCAGACTCTGGCACGGACCTTGATGACCTCTTTCACGACCCTGTTGGTGGTGGCGGCGCTGTTTCTGTTTGGTGGTGAACTGATTCACGGGTTCGCGACAGCGCTGCTGATCGGTATCATCGTAGGTACCTACTCCTCCATTTATGTGGCGAGCTCCGCAGCGCTGGCGCTAGGGGTTAGCAAAGCCGATCTCATGCCGGTAGAGAAGGAAGGGGTGGAACAGGATGAGTTACCGTGAAACTTTTTAAGAAATTGATGGATGCACTGAAAAAGGGCGCCGTTGGCGCCCTTTCTTGTCATGGTAACAATTTACATATTACATACGTCAGAATCCGTAGACCAATGATAGACTGGTGATGGTATCGGTCTCCTCCTTGTCCCCAATGGGCTCGCTGTTGTACTTGATCTTGAATGCGGCCTCCATGGCTACGCTGGAGACGAGATTGGTGCGAATGGCGGTGACAGAGTCTACGGAAACGTTGTTTTCACCACCCATGACCAGGATGCCCTGGCGAAAGCGGGCGGTTTCATTGAAATGATGGATATAATCTAGTGCAGCCCTGCCTACGTTCTCCGATTCGGTATCGCCGTTGTCGTACTTGTTTCGCCGGATACCCGCTCCAATTTCCAGATCGAGGGTGTCAGCCGTGGTGTCTATTACCCGATAGCCATAACCGACAGCGGCCGAAAGCTGCTGATCGAAACCGCTGAATTTATCGAATTCGGCACGCAGGGCGGTGAATAGATAGGAACGCTGATCCATCTTGTAATCTATCTTGTAACCTGCCAGATACCGCTCCGTGGTCTTGGTACCATTGTTTTCTGCCATCGTGGCGGAGGCATCGAAACGATGCCGCCATTTCTCGCGGTTGAGCCTGGCGGTGGTGTCGATGCTCAGGTTGCTGGTGTCGGAGTTCCCGGAGGTGACCACAGCGCCCAGGCTAATGGAGCCGGACCAGCCTAGATTTTCGGGCGCGGCCATGGCGTCAGCGGAGCGGGTATAGCGTTTTTTTAGCTCATCGGCGGCTATTATCCCTGGCAGAATCAACAGGCCGGTTAACAACAGTATTCCGTGTTTCATACAGTCAATCCTTTGTGTTGGTTGGGTTTCCCTGAATGCTTGGCCGATAAGGCCAAGCGGTTCCAGTTTAGAGAGGACGGCGGCAGGGTGCAACCAGCTATTCACGTTTTGCGAGGGTCTCCGCGACCTCTCGAACCAAGCCCGGCCCTTCGTAGATGAGCCCGCTGTAGATTTGAACCAGACTGGCCCCGGCGGCGATTTTTTCCTGTGCATCCTCTCCACTCATGATACCACCGACCCCGATGATAGGCAGGTTTCCCCCCAAGGCCAGATTGAGTTGCTCGATGATCCGGGTAGAACGTTGCCGCAATGGGGCGCCGCTCAGCCCCCCCTTTTCCTTTCCGGACGGTAGCTGCTCAACTGATTGGTGTTCGATGGTGGTATTGGTGGCGATGACCCCGTCGATCTGGTATTCCAGCAAGACCCTGGCGATGGTATCCACCTCGTCAGGCTCGAGATCGGGTGCGACCTTTATTGCCAACGGTACGTAGCGTCCGTATCTTTCTTCCAACCGGAGCTGCTCATTTTTCAACGGTTCGATCAATCCACTGAGGCTCTCCCCTTTTTGCAAATTTCTCAGTCCCGGCGTGTTGGGAGAGGAGATATTCAGGGCGATGTACCCTGCGTAGGGGTATACCTTACGCATGCAGCAGAGATAATCATCCACCGCTTTTTCTACCGGAGTGTTGAAGTTTTTCCCGATGTTGATTCCCAAGACTCCTCGAAAGTCGGATTGCTCTACCTGGTCCACCAGATAGTCCACTCCCTTGTTGTTGAATCCCATGCGATTGATAATGGCCCGAGCCTGAGGGATCCGGAACAGGCGTGGTTTGGGGTTTCCCGTCTGTGGGCGCGGGGTGACAGTCCCGACCTCAATGAAGCCGAAACCGAGTGCCGCCAAGGCGTCGATATACTCTCCATTCTTGTCCAGCCCAGCGGCAAGGCCAACGCGATTTGGGAAGTTCAGCCCCATGACCTTGCACGGTGAGGTGACGGGTGCCGGGAAAACAGATTTGTCCAGCCCCAGTCGATGGATGAGCCTTAGCATGGTGAGTGTGATATGGTGGGCCGACTCAGGGTTGAGGCTAAACAGCAGCGGGCGGACGAAGGGATAAAGTTCCATGGAGGCTGGTTCGATATAGAGAAAATTCGGTCGCGGGGATGATACAGAGAGGCCATGGTGCGGCGCAACCTTGTTCCCGGAATTTCAGATAAAACGAAAGAGGGAAGTAAAGTGATTATCGGAAAACCGGCAGATATTTGTCCGTCTGAGATTACCGACCCGGAGATTTATCGGCAACGGCGGCGCTTCATCCGTAACGCTTCGGGGGTATTGTTGGCCAGCATGGCAGGCATGTTGCCGGACCCGGCGCGTGCCGGTTACGGGGGAAAACCCATTGAAGGGGTTCGGCCAGGACCATTCTCTACCAGTACGGAATCTTTGACGCCGTACAAGGATATTATCAGCTACAACAACTTTTACGAATTCGGGACTGACAAGGAGTCGCCGGCTCGATTGGCTGGGGGTCTGAAAATCCGTCCCTGGTCGGTGGTTGTCGAGGGAGAGGTGGCCAAGCCAGGCCGCTATCATCTGGAAGATCTGCTCAAAGGGCAACCGATGGAGGAACGGATCTACCGGATGCGTTGTGTGGAAGGGTGGTCGATGGTGATTCCCTGGGTGGGGTTTCCCTTGGCCAATTTGATCAAGCGATTCGAGCCCTCCGGTAATGCTAGGTATGTGGAGTTTCAAAGCCTTTATGATCCGAAGCAGATGCCGGGCCAGCGGCGTGATGTGCTGAAATGGCCCTATGTAGAAGGGTTGCGTATGGATGAGGCGATGCACCCTCTGACCATCCTTGCTGTGGGTCTCTATGGGGAGATCCTCCCCAACCAGAACGGGGCGCCCCTTCGTCTGGTGGTGCCTTGGAAGTATGGGTTCAAGGGAATTAAATCCATCGTCAAGATTCGATTTCTGGAGCAGGAGCCCCTCAACAGCTGGAGGCGAGCCGCTCCGCATGAATATGGTTTTTATGCCAACGTCAATCCACATGTTTCCCATCCTCGCTGGAGCCAACGGCGGGAAAGGCGTATCGGGGAGCTGCGTAAGCGTAAGACAATGATGTTCAACGGCTATGGTGAGCAGGTGGCACATCTGTACCAGGGGATGGATTTGAAGAAGCATTTCTGATGCAAACGGCAGAGCGTCATTTCAAGCTGCTGTTGTTCGCAGGTTGTCTAAGCCCTGCCGTGGTTTTGGGTGGGCAATGGTGGCAGGGGTTGCTGGGAGCCAATCCTGTCGAAGCCATCACGCGGGAAAGCGGTATTTGGGCCCTACGGTTCCTGCTGATTACTTTGGCTGTTACACCGTTGCGGCGAATCAGCGGTTGGCATGGCGTGGTGCGTTATCGGCGAATGCTTGGCCTTTTCGCTTTTTTCTATGCCTCTTTGCACCTGCTGATCTATTTGTGGTTGGAACAGTCCTTTTTCTGGGGAGAGATCCTGCTGGATATCCAGGAGCGGCCTTTCATTACCGTCGGGTTTGTTACCTTCCTGATTTTGTTGTTACTGACGATTACCTCTCCAAAGGCCGCTGTGCGTTGGATGGGAGGGAGGCGCTGGCGGCGATTGCATCGGCTCGTCTATCTTGCCGCTGCCGGAGGGGTGATCCACTATTGGTGGCTGGTGAAGGTCGATGTGAGAAATCCGACATTCTATGCATTGTTTTTGGGTGGGTTGCTACTCTTGCGCCTGTTTTTCCTTAAGGGGAGGGCCTGGTTCGCGGTAAAGGGAAAGGCGTCCTGTTACCAGCCTGCCAGAGCGTCAACGGGCAGGCGCCTGCTTTTTGACGGATTTCATGCGCAGGAGACGGAGCGTATAGAGCTGGACAACGGTGGCAAGGGCTGAATCCCGCGCTATCGAGGTTCCTTTCAGCAGATGATTCATCAGCGCCTCACTTTGACTGGCTATAGCGGGTTCCGGCCTTGGGCGCAAGGGTTTGCTTGCTGTACGGGTTACCTTCAGGGTTCGGAGCGTGCTTTCGATTTTCGCCTGATCTTTCGTTACCCTTGGTTTTGCCGGAGTGCGCGGTTCGGGCTTGCTGGCCTGGATGGAGGCAGTATGACTGCTCCGCGCAGCCGGGACAGGGGTGGTGGAGTAGGGTAATCCGCGGATTTCGAGCCCCGGGATACCCAAGCTGTGCAGGGCTCGAATGTGGGATTCGCTTAAGGCAACGCCGGCCTTCAGCAAGATACGCTGGTTTCGATCGAGCAAATTGCGCGCCACCACCATGCCAGCGCACAGGTTCTGTGTTGTGACGAAGGCCATATTGGTTCCATATATCGTTGATTCGTTTCATTGTACCAAGCAATGGCCATGCCAGAGATAAAGTTTGCAAAACTGTTGTAACAAGACAACAATTTTGTTGCTAAATGTCAGTCTGTAGTTGAAGCAGGTAGCCGGGTTGTCTCCTCTTGTTGGTAACGTGTTGTGCTGTCTGTTAATATCTTGCAACAAAAGCGGATATGGCCTGAAATCAAGGCACTCCCGCATGAATAGAAAAAAAGGCTCTAAGAGATGATAAAACAGCGCACTTTGAAAAATGCCATCAAGGCGACAGGTATCGGCCTCCACACCGGAGAGAAGATCTATCTGACGCTCCGGCCGGCTCCCGTGGATACTGGAATCATCTTCCGGCGCGTGGATCTCGATGAGCCGGTAGAGATCGCAGCCCGGCCCGAAAACGTAGGTAGTACCACCCTTTCAACGACCCTGGAGAAGAACGGGGTTCGTATCTCGACGGTCGAACATCTGCTCTCGGCATTGGCGGGGTTGGGTATCGACAACGCCTACATCGAATTGAGTGCTTCCGAGGTTCCAATCATGGATGGAAGCGCTGGGCCGTTTGTATTTCTCATCCAGTCGGCGGGAATTCATGAGCAGAATGCTGCCAAACAGTTTATCCGCATCAAGCGCAGCGTCGTGGTCGAGGACGGTGACAAGTGGGTGCGTTTTGATCCGTTTGATGGCTTCAAGGTCTCCTTCACCATCGATTTCAACCATCCTGCTATCCGCAGTCGGAACCAGCAAGTAGTGATGGATTTTTCTACTACCTCGTTTGTGAAGGAGGTGAGTCGGGCCAGAACCTTTGGTTTCATGAGCGAACTGGAGTTTCTGCAAGCGAACAATCTGGCGCTAGGTGGTAGCCCCGATAATGCCATTGTGCTGGATGATTATCGTATCCTCAATGAAGATGGGCTGCGTTACGAGGATGAGTTTGTCAAACACAAGATTCTGGATGCCATCGGAGATCTTTACCTGATGGGGCATAGCCTGATAGGTGCCTATAGTGCCTACAAGTCGGGACATGCGTTGAACAATCGTCTGCTTCGGGCATTGCTGGCTGAAAAGGATGCCTGGGAGTTAGTGACTTACGCAGAGCCGGAAGAGGTACCCATCGTGTTTATGAAGCCTGTGACGGTGGGATAACAGCATCGATCTTGGACAGCTAAAGGATGGGCAGAGTCCGCCGGAATCCGTTGATTTGGGCTCGTCATCTCTTGGCATGCTTTGCAAGGCGACGCAAGGCGGCTGAGAGTCGTGGTGATTCGGCTGTTGCCGCCGCTTCATGGAGAAGCGCAGCATTTTTCAGAGAGAGGGAGCGCTGGACCGGAGGGAGAGGTATAAGAGATTGTTGAAATAGAGGAGGGCGAACAACCACTTGAATCTGCTTGATATGCCTTGTTTGGGGATGTTTCCTCAGATGTGTGAGTAATTGAGGAGAAAAATAGCGCATTTTTGTTGCCCAAGCGGATGAATCGAGATATATAGTTAGTGTATCATTCCTGATGTTGCCCGGTTGGCAGTGGTCGGCAAGAGCAGGCGGGAGCTGCTCTTTGATGGTTGACGCAGCCTGCTGTAATCGGCGGGCATGCCGTATCAACCGGGAGATCGTGGGGGGTGTGGCCTGGCTCAGGCTGCGAAAGGTTGTTGATGAACTTGTCCGGTTCAAGTCAGCCAACCTTTGGAGCGATATATGTTAGACATGGCTATTATTTAACACTCTTCCAGCGATGATGCAATGAAGATAAAAGTTAATTCAAAATATCTTAACTACTCCTCTTACGCCTCCCTCCCCTCGTCCAGAGCCTGGTTTTTGATTGCCGTCGTTTTCCTGCTGTTCGCTGGGATGGCCAGTTATATCGGTTACCGGATAGGGCTTACCAGTGCTTCCTCCAGTCCTAACGAGATAACGCGAGAGTGGCAGGTAAATCTCGAGCAGCAGCGCAAGGAGCTTTCCAGGCTGCAGCAATTGGCTCAGGATCGGGCTAACACTTTGGCAAAACGTCTGGGTTTAATGCAGGCGCAAATGATCCGTTTGGAAGCGCTGGGACAGCGGCTGGTCGAGATGGCTAACCTGGATAGCGGAGAATTCGATTTTGAGAATCCGCCGGCCCAAGGTGGTCCTGCCAGCCGGGGTGGTCAGAATGCCATCGCCCCACCGGATTTTCTGGAAGCGCTAGATCGGCTCTCACGCCAGCTGGAGGATCGTAGTAGCCAGCTTCAGGTATTGGAGAGCGTGTTGATGAACCGTAATCTCCAAGCAGAGTTGTTGCCCAAGGGGAAGCCGATTCTTCAGGGGTGGTTGTCATCCCGTTACGGAATGCGTACTGATCCGTTTACCGGGAAGCGGGATTTTCATGCAGGAGTAGATTTTGCCGGCAAGGAGGGATCTCCCGTGGTGGCTACCGGGGCCGGTGTGGTTACCTGGGCCGGAAATCGATCCGGCTATGGCAAATTGGTAGAGATCAATCACGGAGGAGGGTATGTTACTCGCTATGGCCACAACCGGAAGATACTGGTCAAGGTAGGGGAGACCG
This sequence comes from uncultured Chromatiales bacterium, assembly GCA_964557025.1. Classification (GTDB taxonomy): domain Bacteria; phylum Pseudomonadota; class Gammaproteobacteria; order Thiohalospirales; family Thiohalospiraceae; genus DRMK01. The sequence continues at coordinate 193,591 of CAZKYF010000037.1, forward strand.
TCAAAAAAGGCCAGATCATTGGAGAGATGGGCTCCACTGGGCGCTCCACAGGGCCACATGTTCATTTTGAGGTGTTGCGCAACGGCCGTACCGTTAATCCCGCAAAATATATCCGGGCAGCGCGTTAGCGAACCTTTTTCCCGTTTCGGTATCTAATCCAGCAGTAAACAGCGCCTCGGTTTGTAAAGGACCGAGGCGTTCTCGTACTGGCCGTTTGGCAAGTAGGGCCGGAGAGAACCATAAATCTTCTCCATGATTTCCGAGAGTCCTGGTCCGGATGCCGGCCGCGGTTCCGTCCTGTTTGGCGCATTGCATGGGGTTGCCCGATTTTCCGGATGTTTCCCCGGGGTGTGCGTTCGTGCGTCGTGATTCTTTGAGAGTTGGTCGGGTTGTGGTTCGGCTTAGTAGGCCAACCGGCATGATTACGGTATTATTGACATTTTGATTGACAGACGATACAGACATTCATGGTAACCAAGGTTCTGAGCAAGATTTTCGGCAGTCGTAACGACCGGCTGCTCAAGCGGCTGAACAGGACGGTCGCGCAGATAAACGGTCTGGAGGAACAGACCGCCGGATTGAGTGACGCCGAGCTGAGAGCAAAAACCGACGAGTTCCGGCAGCGACTGGAACAGGGGGAAGGTCTGGACGATCTCTTGCCGGAGGCTTTTGCAGTAGTGCGGGAGGCGGGCAAGCGGGTTCTCAACATGCGTCACTTCGATGTTCAGCTCATTGGTGGCATGGTGTTGCATCAAGGAATGATTGCCGAGATGCGTACCGGTGAAGGAAAGACCTTGGTGGCCACCTTGGCTGTCTATTTGAACGCCTTGGCGGGAAAGGGCGTGCACGTGGTGACTGTGAATGATTACTTGGCACGACGTGACGCCGAGTGGATGGGAAAGTTGTATCAGTTCCTTGGTTTGACTACCGGGGTTGTGGTTTCCGGTTTAGACAATGAGGCGCGTAGGGAGGCTTATGCCGCAGATGTGACCTATGGAACCAACAATGAGTTTGGCTTCGACTACCTGCGCGACAACATGGCTTTCCGGCTTGAAGATCGGGTTCAGCGAGAGTTGAATTTTGCCATCGTTGACGAGGTGGACTCAATCCTGATCGATGAGGCGCGGACGCCACTGATTATCTCGGGGCCGGCAGAAGATAGCTCGGAGCTCTATGCTCGAATCAACAAGCTTATTCCGAATCTGACCAAGCAGGAAGAAGAGGATGGTCCCGGTGATTTTTCAGTGGATGAGAAAACCAAGCAGGTGTTTCTTACCGAAGAGGGGCATCAGCGAGTAGAAGAGTTACTCATCAAGGAAGGGTTGTTGAATGAAAATGAGAGTCTGTACGATGCCAGCAACATTGGGTTGATGCACCATCTGATGGCGGCGTTGCGGGCGCATGCCCTGTTCCAGAAGAACGTGGATTACATCGTTCAGAATAACCAGGTGATCATCGTTGATGAATTTACCGGACGGACCATGCCGGGGCGACGTTGGTCCGAGGGCTTGCATCAGGCGGTTGAGGCCAAGGAGGGCGTGCCTATTCAGCAGGAAAATCAGACGCTTGCCTCCATTACCTTTCAGAACTATTTTCGCCTGTACGACAAGCTGGCCGGGATGACAGGCACCGCGGATACCGAGGCCTACGAGTTTCAACAGATCTACGGGTTGGAGGTGGCGGTCATTCCCACCCACAAACCGGTTCGGCGTACCGATTTCGGTGATCTGGTCTATATGACCCAGCGTGAAAAGTATGACTCCGTCATCGAGGACATCAAGGACTGTGTCAAGCGTCAACAGCCGGTACTGGTGGGTACCACTTCCATTGAGACCTCGGAGTATCTCTCCAAGATCCTGAAGAAATCCGGGATCAAGCACGAGGTGTTGAATGCCAAACATCATGAACGGGAGGCGGAGATCGTGGCCCAAGCGGGCTGTCCCGGTGCGGTTACTATCGCTACCAACATGGCCGGTCGAGGAACCGACATCGTTCTCGGTGGTAACCTGGAAGCAGAGCTTGCCAAAATTCCGGAGGATGATGAAGAAGCAAGGCAGAAGGCCCGGGAGGCATGGCAGAAACGGCATGATCAGGTAATCGAGGCTGGTGGATTGCATATCATCGGTACCGAGCGCCATGAATCCCGCCGTATCGATAACCAGCTGCGAGGACGTGCAGGTCGTCAGGGAGACCCGGGTTCGAGCCGTTTCTATCTGGCGCTAGAAGACAATCTGATGCGCATCTTTGCCTCGGAGCGGGTGGCGGCGATCATGCAGAAGCTTGGGATGCAGGAAGGCGAGGCTATCGAACATCCCTGGGTCACCCGAGCCATCGAGAACGCCCAACGCAAGGTAGAAGGGCGAAACTTCGACATCCGCAAGCAGCTGCTGGAATATGATGATGTGGCCAACGATCAGCGCAAGGTGATTTACGCCCAGCGCAAGGAATTACTGGAGGCGGAGGACATCTCCGAGACCATCCAGGACATACGGTATGATGTGGTTAACCGCTTGATCGATCTCTATATTCCCCCGCAGAGCATTGATGAGCAGTGGGATGTGGCGGGGCTCGAGCAGGCGTTGGACAGCGAGTTTGGTCTCAAGCTGGAGCTGCAGAAGTGGCTGGATGAGGACAGCGCGCTGGACGAAGAGGGATTGCGCAAGCGGATCGTGGATGCGATGGAAGAGGAGTACGCAGCCAAGGAGGCCTTGGCGGGGAGCGAGGTCTTGCGACAGTTCGAGAAGGCCGCCATGTTGCAGGTGCTGGACACTGCCTGGAAGGAGCATCTGGCTGCGATGGATTACCTGCGTCAGGGTATCCATTTGCGGGGTTATGCCCAGAAGAACCCTACCCAGGAGTTCAAGCGGGAATCCTTCGAGCTGTTCAATCAGTTGCTGGAGCGGATCAAGCACGAAACCATTGCTGTACTCAGCAAGGTGCAGGTGCGTACCGAAGAGGATGTGGAAGCGGTCGAGGAGCAGCGCCGTCGCCAGGAAGAGGCGAAGGTGAGTTACCAACACGCGGAGGCATCAGCGATGGGAGAGGCAGAAGAGGAGCTTTCTTCTCAAGCCGAAGCTCAGCAGGCCCCCTTTGTTCGCGAGGGGCGCAAGATTGGACGTAACGAACCATGCCCTTGCGGCTCCGGTAAGAAGTACAAACGCTGCCACGGAAAATTGAGCTAAATATGGCTGTTGGCTGGAAGGGATTGCCGGAAATACATCCGGTGGCCGGTATCAGGTTGGGGAGCACCTGCGCGGGAATCAAGGAGGATGAACGGCGGGACTTGGTGACCATAGAATTGGCTGAAAGCACTCGCTGCGCCGCAGTTTTCACTCGCAATCTGTTTTGTGCTGCTCCAGTCATTCTTGCCCGGAGCAATCTGGAGCGGACCGCTCCTCGTTATCTGTTGATCAATACCGGTAACGCCAATGCGGGGACGGGCGCCCAGGGTCTGAGTGATGCTCGTTCCTGTTGCCAAAGGCTTGCGGAATTGACTGGTGTATCGGCGGAAGAGGTGCTGCCCTTCTCCACGGGGGTGATCGGAGAACCACTGCCGGTGGAGAGGATCATTGCCGGTCTCCCTGCTGCGCTGGAGGCGCTGGACGCTGCGGGATGGAAAGCAGCAGCGCATGGCATCATGACCACTGATACCGTGCCCAAAGCGGCCTCCAAGCGAGTTGAGATCGAGGGGGAGAAGATAACGGTGACCGGAATTGCCAAGGGGGCCGGGATGATTCGCCCTGACATGGCTACCATGCTTGCTTTCGTCGCCACCGATGCAGCGTTGGAACCCGGTTTGTTACAGCAGGCCCTGAATAGGGCGGTGGATGCCAGTTTCAACCGCATCACGGTGGATGGTGATACCTCTACCAATGACGCCTGTCTATTAATGGCCACAGGTCAGGCTTCGCTTGCGCCAATCACCCATGTGGATGATCCTCGCTATCGGTTGCTGGAGGAGGCTATCCGTTCGGTATGTGAGCAACTTGCCCAAGCCATCGTACGTGATGGAGAAGGGGCCACCAAGTTCATCACCATCGAAGTGGTTGGTGGGCGCAGTGAGGCAGAATGCCTTCAAGTGGCCTATACCATTGCTCATTCTCCGTTAGTGAAGACTGCTTTTTTCGCCAGCGATCCCAATTGGGGAAGGATTTTGGCTGCCGTCGGTCGTTCTGGGATATCCGATCTGGATATCGGGGCCCTCACTATCCATCTGGGAGAGGTCTGTCTGGTACGCGATGGAGGAAGGGATCCGGGGTATCGGGAAGCGGCAGCGCAGGCGATCATGGAGCAGGAAGCGATCACCGTCAAGGTAGATCTACAGCGGGGTACCGCCGGTGCCCGTGTCTGGACCTGCGATCTCTCCCATGAATACATCCGCATCAATGCCGAATACCGTACTTGACTGTGAGTCGATCCATGTAGCCGTGGGGGTGATTACCAGTGGGTGTGGAGAGATCCTGATTGCTCGCCGTCCAGGGGGAAGTCATCAAGGGGGGCTGTGGGAATTTCCCGGTGGCAAGCTGGAACCGGGTGAAGGGGTGGAGCTGGCGCTGGAGAGGGAATTGGAAGAGGAATTGGGCGTTCAGATCGAGTGCGCAAGGCCGCTGATCCGGATTCGGCATCGCTATCCAGATCGTTCTGTACTACTGGATGTCTGGCGGGTGACGGCCTATCGAGGCTCCCCCATCGGCCGCGAAGGTCAACCTCTTCGTTGGGTGTTGCCGGAAAGGCTGCTCCAGTATCCGTTTCCTCCATCCAACCGATCGATTGTCACGGCTGTCCGTCTTCCTGAGAGATACCTGATAACCCCTGAACCAGAGGGTGATTTTCTGGGATTTCTCTCCCGTCTGGAACATTGTCTGCAGGCTGGAGTGCGACTCGTTCAGTTGCGGGCCAAGCGATTGCCCGCAGATGACTATCGTCGATTAGCAAAACGGGTGGTTCGTATTGCTGGAAAGTACAAAGCGCAGATCTTGTTGAATGCGACACCAGAGCTCGTACTAGAGACAGGTGCCGACGGGATTCATCTCAGTGCTCAGCGGCTGTTGTCATTGCGGCAGAGGCCGCTTCCCTCTTCCCTTTGGGTTGCGGCCTCCTGTCATAACGTCACCGAGTTGGTCCATGCGCAGGGAATTGGAGTGGATTTCGGTGTTGTTTCCCCCGTGCTGCCAACTGCGACGCATCCTCATGCTGCTGCGCTGGGTTGGGAACGATTCAGGCAGTTGGCAGAGCAGGCTGTTTTCCCTGTTTATGCGTTGGGCGGGATGTCGATGCAGCACCTTTCCCTCGCCCATTCTTACGGGGCCCAGGGGATTGCGGCGATCCGTGCCATCTGGAAGGAGCACTAGTGGGATGCTTTGTGATAAACTTCGCGGTTTCTCAGCGCATCCCTCCCGAATGGCGGGTGACAGAGGAGAGCAATGGCGGATACCGGCGAACCGCTTACTGCGATTCGCGATGCGGCGTTGAAGGCGCTGGCGAGGCGTGAGCACTCGGTTGCTGAGCTGCGCCGCAAGTTGGAGCGCAAGGGATGTGAGCCTTCCCTTGTGGAGCAGGTGTTGGGTCGGTTGCAGGACGAGGGTCTGCTCAGTGATCGGCGGTTTGTCGAGGCCTATGTTCATTCCCGTTACGGCAAGGGTTTCGGACCGTTGCGGATAGAGGCCGAGCTGCGTGAGCGGGGTGTCGATGCTTGGCTTGCCTCCGAAGGGGTGGAGTCTGGACATCGTCGCTGGTCAGAGTTGATGGAGCAGGTTAGGCGGAAACGGTTTGGAACGCCGCTTCCGGAGGATTACCGCGAGTGGATACGGCAGGCTCGGTTTCTACAGCAGCGGGGGTTTTCCGCCGAGTCTATCCGCCGACTGTTGAAACAGGATCTATGATGAAAAGCGCAGATATCCGCAGGGCGTTTCTGGACTACTTCCGGGGACGGGGACATGAAATCGTGCCCAGCAGTTCCCTGGTGCCCGCCAATGACCCCACTTTACTGTTTACCAATGCTGGTATGGTGCAGTTCAAGGAGGTGTTCCTCGGTTTGGAAACCCGACCCTACAAGCGGGCTGCTAGTGTCCAGCGGTGTGTGAGGGCGGGTGGCAAGCACAATGATCTGGACAACGTCGGCTATACCGCTCGTCATCACACCTTTTTCGAGATGCTGGGTAACTTCAGTTTCGGTGACTACTTCAAACGCGAGGCCATTCAATACGCCTGGGAGTTTCTCACTGGCGAACTCCGTTTGCCACCCGAGCGTCTTTGGGTCACCGTATTTGAGGAGGATGATGAGGCGGCTGAGGTATGGTTGAAAGAGGTCGGTGTCGATCCAGCCCGTTTCTCGCGTATTGGGGCTCATGACAATTTCTGGTCCATGGGGGACACTGGTCCCTGTGGTCCGTGCAGCGAGATCTTTTACGACCATGGTGCTGATATCCCTGGCGGTCCTCCGGGGACGCCGGAGCAAGATGGAGACCGTTTCGTAGAAATCTGGAATCTGGTCTTCATGCAGTACGATCGGGATGCCGAAGGCAATCTGAATCCGTTGCCAAAGCCTTCTGTAGATACGGGGATGGGGCTCGAGCGTCTGGCAGCGGTGATGCAGGGGGTGCATGACAATTATGAGATTGACCTGTTTCAGGCGCTGATCCGGGCGGTCATTGCTCTGACCGGGCGGTCGCTGAAGGGGGACAATACTTCGGTTCGGGTGATTGCCGATCATATTCGTTCCTCTGCCTTTCTGGTGGCCGATGGTGTAGTTCCTTCCAACGAAGGACGAGGTTATGTATTACGTCGTATCATTCGCAGGGCACTTCGCCACGGCAATCAGCTGGGGTTGACCAAACCTTTCTTTCATCGGCTAGTGGACCCTTTGATAGAACAGATGGGTGAGGCGTATCCCGAGCTCCCAGCTGCTAGGGGTTATGTGGTGCGAGTGTTGCACCAGGAGGAGGAACGTTTTGCCGAAACCCTGGAGCAAGGGCTGCGTCACTTGGAGGAAGCGCTTGTTGGGCTCCAGGATACTGTGATCCCCGGAGAGATAGTGTTTCGTCTCTATGATACCTATGGGTTTCCGGTGGATTTAACCGCCGATATTGCGCGGGAGCGCGGTCTGACCTTGGACATGGCGGGATTTGAGCGGGAGATGGCTGCACAGAGGGAGCGAGCCCGTGCTGCGAGTCATTTCTCAGAAGGGTTTGGCAAACGCCTGGAGGTAGAGGCAAGCAGTGAGTTCACCGGTTATGAACTGCTACGGCAACCGGCTTGTGTCACTGGTCTCTATCGCGAGGGACGGATGGTGGATTCCCTGGAGGAGGGAGAAGAGGGAGCCGTGGTACTGGACGTTACCCCTTTTTATGCCGAAGCTGGTGGTCAGGTAGGTGATATCGGTACCCTGCGGGGGGAACATCTCTGTTTCCGAGTCACCGATACCCGCAAGGAAGGTGAGGTGAATGTCCAGTTCGGCCGCCTCGCCAGCGGTCGACTGGTGATTGGTGAACGTGTCGTGGCAGAGGTGAATGAAGAGCGCCGCCGTGATATCGCCTGCCATCACTCCGCCACTCATCTGTTACATGCGGCCTTGCGTAAGGTGCTGGGTGAGCACGTAATGCAAAAAGGCTCACTGGTCGCTCCGGATCGGCTACGTTTCGATTTTTCCCATTTCGAACCGTTGGAGCCTGCCCAGCTGAAGGAGATTGAGCAGCTGGTTAATGCCAAGATCAGGGAGAATCTCGAGGTGGTGACCCGCATCATGTCACCGGAAGAGGCCAAGCGGATGGGGGCAATGGCCCTGTTTGGGGAAAAATACGGAGATGAGGTTCGAGTGCTGAGTATCGGGGATTTCTCCATCGAGTTGTGCGGCGGTACCCACGTGCGCCGAACCGGTGACATTGGGTTATTCAAGATCGTCACTGAAAGTGGTATTGCGGCAGGTGTCCGCCGTGTCGAGGCGCTGGCTGGCAGACCTGCCCTGGTCTGGTGTGAAACGGGCGAGGCGCGGTTGGAGGCGGTATGTAAACTGGTCAGAGGCGAGCGCGACAACGTCGTGGAACGGGTTGAGCAATTGATCGAGCGTTCCCGTGTGCTGGAGCGGGAGCTGGAGAGGATGAAAGCGAAACTGGCCAGCAGTCAGGGAGGCGATCTCGCTGCTCGCGCAATGGAGGTGGCGGGGATAAAGGTGTTGGCGGCCCAGCTGGACGGAACGGATGTCGCGACCTTGAGGAACACCGTGGATCAACTCAAAGGCCGGCTCGGGGAGGCGGTCATTGTCTTGGGTACAGTGGATGGTGAGAAGGTGAGGTTGGTGGCCGGGGTGACCAAAGGGCTGACCGATCGTATCAAGGCGGGCGAACTGGTGAATCATGTGGCCCAACAGGTGGGGGGCAAGGGGGGCGGTCGACCTGATCTGGCACAGGCCGGCGGGACCCGTCCCGAAGCATTACAGGACGCCCTTGAACAGGTTGCTGATTGGGTGAGTCAGCGATGTCGCTGATAGTCCAGAAATATGGTGGCACCTCCGTAGGCAGCGTGGAGCGGATCAAGGCGGTTGCGGAGCGGATCCGGCGTTGTCGCGAGCAAGGGCAGGATATCGTTGTAGTAGTTTCCGCTATGAGTGGCGAAACCAATCGACTACTGGGCCTGTCGAAGGAAATCTCTCGGAGCCCTTCTCCTCGTGAGCTGGATGTATTGCTTTCCACTGGTGAACAGGTGACCATTGCCCTGCTCTGCATGGCATTGGAGGAGCTGGGGTGCGCAGCCCGCTCTTATACGGGGGCTCAGGTGCATATCCGTACCGACAGTGCCTTCAACAAGGCACGTATCCTTGCCATCGATGAGCAGAAGGTACGTAAGGATATTGCGGAAGGGCGAGTTGTGGTGGTGGCCGGATTCCAAGGGGTGGACGAGGATGGCAATATAACTACGTTGGGTCGAGGGGGGTCGGATACGACGGCAGTAGCCTTGGCTGCGGCGTTGAAGGCCGACGAATGCCAGATCTACACCGATGTGGACGGCGTCTATACCACCGATCCACGGGTGGTTCCTGAGGCGCGCCGCCTGGAGCGCATCACCTTCGAGGAGATGCTGGAGATGGCCAGCCTGGGCTCCAAGGTGCTGCAGATCCGGGCGGTGGAGTTTGCCGGCAAATATGATGTGCCGTTGCGTGTGCTATCCTCTTTTGAAGAGGGAACAGGAACGCTGATTACCAAAGAGGAACAGGAAGATATGGAAAGGGCGGTCATCTCCGGCATCGCTTTCAATCGGGACGAGGCCAAGCTCACGATCCTTGGAGTACCGGATCAGCCGGGTGTTGCCTACCGTATCGTTGGACCTATCGGTGATGCGAATATCGAGCTGGATATGATTATCCAGAATGTCGGTGCTGATGGAACCACCGATTTCACCTTCACAGTGCACCGCAACGACTATGAAAAAGCGCTGGATATTTTGCGCCGTTTGGCGGATGATTTAGGGGCGCGCAAGGTGGAGGGTGACGACAAGATCGCCAAGATCTCACTGGTAGGGGTAGGAATGCGTTCCCACGCTGGTATTGCAAGCACCATGTTTCGCGCGCTGGCGGAGGAGGGTATCAATATTCGCATGATTTCGACGTCGGAGATAAAGATCTCAGTAGTAGTTGACGATAAGTATCTAGAACTTGGTGTCAGGGCATTGCATTCAGCGTTCCGGCTGGAGTAGGGTGCATGTACCATATAGCCAAGTGAGCGCGGGGGGAATATGATAGTTTCAGATTGTAATAATGTTGTAAGCAATAGTTGCTCTTTCATTCCCCTGTCTGAGTTGTTTGAGTACGATGTAATTGCGCGCCGGCCGCTTTTCTTCCTTGAGAATGGTGCCGTGGTGTGTGATTGGTCATGGATTGAAGGGAGAAATACAGAATGTTGATCTTGACGAGGCGTGTAGGCGAGACTCTCGTAATTGGCGATGACGTCACGGTGACCGTTCTCGGTGTCAAGGGTAACCAAGTAAGGATTGGTATCAATGCACCGAAGGAGGTTTCTGTCCATCGTGAGGAGATTTACGAGCGCATCCAAAAAGAGCAAAAGAATATCAGCGTGGTGAAGTGAACGTCCGTTCACTTCGATCGGCCGCTTAACGCTCAGGCTGATGTCCTCCTCGTGAAACAGAGAGGGGTGCGTCGCTTGAGCGATATTTTTTCCGCCGTTGATTTCCCTCTGGTTATCTTTCTGGGTGGTGATTTGGTAAAGTCCCCCGCAAGTGAGTTTCCGCATTACCTTTGCTGTGGAAAGCAGAGGTTGTGCCGGTGCTGATATCGGCTCTGCCTTGGGACTAATGTTTTCTGGATGGAGCGGGAGGTTGCAGGACTGGCTCTTTCCCTGTAACTGATTCCAGGGCGGCACGGGCATAGCGGCTTCCGCTTTCCTGCCACAGTTCTGCGGCGGCGAGGGGATCAAGCAATGATGATTCCATTCCGAAGCTGCGCAACGCCTGCAGTGTATCCATCAGGGGTACAAAGTGGGAAGCGAGCTTGGTAAAGGTCTCTGCAAGGGCGGACTGTTCGTCCTCAGCGAGATTCCGGTAGGCGCTGCGCCCCAGGTCGACGTAGTAACCGATGGTGACTCGGCTCCGTCGGGCCCGCTGCGGAAACAATCCGGAGTAAAGCAGACACTGGTCCCCGACGCTTCGCATCTGTTCCCGTCGCATCTGTCCGCTAGCCTGCAGTCCTTCCAGATACTCCAGGGCCATCACGCTTTTGGCTATTTCCGGGCGGCTATGGAACCGCATCAGCAGAAAGACCAAATAGCTCTCCAAATCCTCATCCAGATGAATATGGATCGCCTCTTCGGCCTCTAGCACCAGCTTGTTCCACTGCGCGGTAAGCAGAGGGGATTTCTTGCTTGCCATGGCTGAACCCCGCCAAAAATTGCACCGTCTTGTAATTTATGTCGTCAGTTGGCAAGTTGCGCTTTAACAGCACTTTTTGGGGTCAAGCAGGCTATGTGCTGCTCTCTGGTGACGGTTCGTCCTCTCTGCGCCAGTGTCCCGATTTTCCCCCTCGTTTTTCCAACAATCGAATCCCGTCAATGGTCATGCCCCGATCCACGGCCTTGCACATGTCATAAATGGTGAGTAAGGCGATCTGCACCGCAGTAAGGGCTTCCATTTCCACACCTGTTTGGCCATGGGTCTCAACTGTTGCGCGACAATAGATAGTGCTCTCGTCAACCTCTGGTTGGAACTCCAGACCTATGTGGGTGAGGTTCAGGGGATGGCAAAGGGGGATGAGCTCAGCGGTTCTCTTTGCGGCCATGATGCCGGCAATTCGTGCAATGCCCAGCACATCACCCTTTTTGTGCCCTCTCTCCCGGATCAGCTTCAACGTTCCAGGTTGCATCGAGATACGTCCCTCACTCACCGCGACTCGATGGGTGATTGCTTTTTCTCCGACACCCACCATGTGGGCATCACCGGCACTGTTGAAATGGGTCAATTTGTCCATCGGTAAAGGGGCTGTGTGGAGGTTCCTTTTCATGATAGTCTGACGACTGTAACCGTGTAAACCTGACAGGGTGATATCAATGGCCATCGTGGTGAAATTCTTTGCCAGCTTGAGGGAGCAGATGGGTTGTGCAGAAACAACCATTGAGCCACTTCGGGCGAATACCGTTGCCGAGGTGTGGCGTTGCGTGGCGAAGGGAGAGGCACTGCCAGCGAATCTGTTGATGGCGGTCAATATGGAGTATGCTGCCCCTGACAGTGAGGTGCGGGATGGTGATGAAGTCGCATTTTTTCCGCCCGTAACAGGGGGGGGCTATGGTGGTTGAAATCCGCAATGCTCCGTTTGACCCTTGGGGTGAGCTAGCCAGTCGTGCTTTGGGCACGGGTGGGAAATGTGGCGCCACTGCTGTGTTTGTGGGGACCATGCGGGATTTCAATGAGGGATTATCAGTTCGAGAGATGTTTCTCGAGCACTATCCTGGCATGACAGAAAGACATCTCGATGCAATCGCCACCGAAGCTTCGGAGCGTTGGGAACTGTTGGATACGTTGATTATACATCGGGTTGGGCGGATCCGCCCTGATGAAACCATTGTTCTGGTAGCAGCTTGGGCTGCCCATCGCGCCGAGGCGTTTGCTGCTGCGCGTTATCTCATAGAGGAGCTCAAATCGCGGGCGCCTTTTTGGAAAAAGGAGCGTCTGCCAGAAGGTGAACGCTGGGTGGAGAAGAACACCCCCGCAGCCTGAGCTCGAATGGATGAAGGGCGTATCGTCATTTCTGTCTTCGGTGGCTCATCTTGCACGGAGGGATGTGTAATTGACATGTTCCTGCCCACGATGCGTGGTTTTATCATCAATTAATTATTAACTGATTGTAAATTCAATTTTTTGCTGCGTGAAATTGCGGCAATGTGTCAGTATAATAAAATTGATATTTGTCATCTCTTATTCAGTCATGTCCACAGAGAAAGATACGGTCGTTCCCCTGTCAAAGCGCAAGATTGCGTGCAAGGATTGCAGTCTATTCCAGATTTGCTTGCCGGTCGGGATCACCGGGGAGGAGCTGGAACGTCTGGAGCAGATCATCCAGCGTCGCCGGCCGGTGAAGCGGGGCGACCACCTCTATCACGGGGGCGACCCCTTTCGTTCCATCTATGCAGTTCGCAGTGGCTCCATCAAGAGCTACGTGCCCACTGAGAATGGCAGTGAGCAGGTGACCGGTTTTCATCTTCCTGGAGAGTTGCTTGGGCTAGATGCTATCAGCCCCAAAAGTTATCCTTGCTCTGCCAAGGCGCTGGAGACCACCAGCGTATGCGAGATCCCTTATGAACAGTTCGAGCTGCTGAGTATCGAGATGCCGGTCCTGCATCGTCAACTGATCAATCTGATGAGCAAGGAGATCTTTGAAGAGCAGAGCCATACGGTATTGCTGGGAAAGAAGAGTGCTGAGGAGCGGCTCGCTGCCTATCTGTTCAGTATCTCTTCGCGTTATCACCGGCGTGGATTCTCTGCCAGTGAATTTTACCTGAGCATGTCACGTAACGATATTGGTAACTATCTCGGGCTAGCAGTCGAGACGGTGAGTCGCATGTTTACCCGTTTTCAAGCGGAAGGGCTGCTCGATGTGGAACGAAAGCATATCATCATCCACGATCTTGCCCGCCTCAAGGAGCTGGCCGGGGCTGTTCCCGGTCGGTGCAGCGAACACTTTTTCTGTCTGCGAAACTCCTGAAGCCCTAGCTAGATAAGTGGGCCCATCCTTTTACCCTGGCGGATTGCTGCTACAGGTATTCGGACCAGTTGCGCCAGCTGGCGCCAAAGACAAAGAAGTCGGGGTTAATGAGTGAAGGCTTGGTGTTGTAGCGTAGGGGTTGCATCCGGGTATCGGTGATATGGCCTCCCGCCTGTTCGATGATGCATTGTGCCGCAGCGGTATCCCATTCAGAGGTGGGGCCTAGGCGGGCATAGAGATCGGCCTTGCCTTCCGCAACCAGACAGGATTTGAGCGAGCTTCCCATCGAGATGGTTTGGTGAACGCCGATATTGCCAAGCAGCTTTTCCTGACGGGGATTACAACGGGCCCTACTGATGGCAATCACGGGGATTTCTTTGGTCGGTCGTGCCCGGATCTGCTGTGGTCCGTCACCGTTTTGCTGTTTATACGCGCCGCATTGTCGACTGGCAAAGTAGCTGATCTTGCTCACCGGGGCGTGGATGACTCCCAGTACCGGGGAATGTTGCTCTATCAATGCGATATTGACGGTAAATTCGCCGTTGTGCTTGATAAATTCACGAGTGCCGTCTAAAGGATCAACCAGCCAATAGCAATGCCAGCGGGCGCGTTCTCCGAACGGAATGTCGTTGGCAGACTCCTCGGACAACACCGGAAGCTCAGGGGTGAGGGCCTTCAGGCCATCGATGATGGCGTGGTGAGCGGCGAAATCGGCTTCGGTTACCGGTGATTTGTCCGCTTTCCGGATAACATTGAATTCCCTTTCATAGATTGCCAGGATCTGTTTGCCGGCTTCCTGAGCAATTGAGATAACCGGCTGTAACAGCCTGCCACACTGTTTAGAGTAAAAATCAGCTGCCATTGAGAATTTCTTTGACGATGAATAGAGCGGCAAGGGTGCGTGCCTCGCTGCATTCTCCGCTGCGCCAAAGCCTCTCCACATCATTCAGTGCCCAAGGTACCACTTCGGGTTCTTCTGGTTCATCTCCTGCAAGTCTCTGTGGATAGAGTTCCCGTGCCAATACGATCTCCGTAGCATGCCCCAGGAAACCGGGTGCCAGGGTCAAGGATGTAACGCGCTCGAGCCGTCTGGCTCCATAGCCTGTTTCTTCCATCAGCTCTCGATTGGCGGCGTCAAGTAGTGGTTCTTCGCGCTCGACGCGCCCCTTGGGAAAACCTAACTCATAATTTTCCGTTCCAGCTGCGTACTCCCGAACCAGCAACACTGTGTCCTTGTTCAGCAACGGTACGATGAGTACAGTGCCTCGTGTGGCTCCACGCAGCCGCTCGTAGCAGGCTGTGGCGCCATTGGAGAACTCCAGATCCAGCTCCTCGATATGAAAAAGGCGTGACTTGGCAACGGTCCTTGTTTTGAGTATCCGGGGCTTGGTGCGCACGATGGTGGATTCCCTGTCGTTCGTCAGAGGCAGATATTAACCCAAATTTCGGTTCCTGTCCGTGATGGCATTCGGCGGATTTCTGACAGGTTTTTGTCGATTAACGCCAATCTTCTGCCATTCAAGCGAGATTTCCCTTATGGACGGTCTTCCCGTAACTCAATCGGGCACAGTATATCTTTCTTGAAAGGTTATCGTTGAAAGGAATGGTGTTACAGCCCTGGTTGGAAAACAGGCATGTTAATTGCTAAAGCTCCTGGGGGTGGAAGCAGAAATTCGAGGATACCATGGCCAAAGAGAAAGAAGAGACAGGTAACGGGGGAGGCTCCGGGGGATCGATGACCAAGCTGGTGATCATCATCGTGGTGTTACAGCTGGTGATGTTTGGTGGCTTCGGAGCATTCCTGTATTTCAGTGGGGCCCTTGGTGGAGGAGGTGCGGGACATGAGGCGGTTGCAACCGAAGAGGGTCATCATGATGCAAAAGAAGAAGAGAGCCATGAAGAGGCACCTCCTATCTATATCCCTCTGGAGCCGGCATTCGTGGTCAATTTTTCCGATAGCTCAGGTGGCTCACGCTTCATGCAGGCTACCATTCAGGTGATGACTCGGGATCCGGAGATTGAGGCGGCAGTGAATACCCACATGCCGGTGATTCGCAACGCTATCGTTTTATTGCTAAGCAGCCAGAGTGTCGAGGGGGTAGCTGGTATCGAGGGCAAGGAGAAGCTGCGTGCCGAAGTGCTTGAGAAGATCCGGGAAATCCTCAAGGAGCGGACTGGAAAGCCGGGCGTGGAAGATATCTATTTCACCAGCTTCGTGATCCAGTAAACAGAGAGACGGTGTTGCAATACCATGTCTGCCAGTGAACTGCTGTCACAGGATGAAATTGATGCCCTGCTGCACGGAGTAGGAGACGAGGAGGCTGAAGAAGAGGAAGTCTCCGACGGTCCGCGTTCCTACGATCTTGCCACCCAGGAACGCATCGTTCGCGGGCGGATGCCCACTCTGGAGATGATCAACGAGCGGTTTGCACGGTTGTTCCGGGTTAGCATGTTCAATCTGTTACGACGCAGCGCAGAGATTTCGGTGGGAGGGATCAAGACCCAGAAGTTCGGGGAGTATGTTCATAGCCTGTTCGTTCCTACCAGCCTCAATCTGGTCAAGATCCACCCTTTGCGGGGTACGGCGCTGCTGGTGCTGGAGCCAAAATTCGTCTATTCCGTGGTGGACAATTTCTTTGGAGGTGGTGGCCGTTTCCACGCCAAGATTGAAGGGCGAGAGTTTACCCCTACCGAACAGCGGGTGATACAGATTGTTCTGGAGGATGCATTCAAGGATCTGAAAAAGGCTTGGGCTCCAGTGCTTGAGATCGACTTTGAATTTCTCAACTCGGAAGTCAATCCGCAGTTTGCAAATATCGTCAGCCCGTCAGAGATCGTGGTGGTTACCACTTTTCACGTGGAGATGGACGGAGGAAGCGGTGACATCCATGTCACCATGCCTTACTCAATGCTGGAGCCAATTCGAGACATCTTGGATACCGGGATGCAGAGCGAGCGTACCGAGACAGATGACCGTTGGCTGAATACCATGCGCGAAGAGCTTGAGTCTATGGATGTTTGTCTGAGCGTCGATCTGACAGAGACCGAGCTGACCCTGCGCGAGCTGGCCCAACTGAAACCCGGAGATATCATCCCCATCGAGTTGCCGGAACAGGTTCTGGTCAGGGCAGAGGAGATTCCTGTGTTCCGTGCAACCTACGGGATGGCGGATAACCGATGGGCCGTGAAGGTGACCGAGCTGGTGGAACGGCCAGCGCAGACCAGCTTCCGTTGATACGGGCAGCGGGACAATGATGTGGAGGAGCGAACCATGAGTCCGGAAGCAGAGATTGAAGAACTGGAGCAGCAACAAGGTGCAGAGCAGGCAGCAGAAGAAAATGTAGATGAGCTGTTCGACAGTGCCGATGCTCCACCGGCAGAGGAACCTGAGTCAACCGGAGAGGATCAGGTTTCCGAATCGGTCGAATCAGCTGAACAAGGGGGGGAGGAAGATCCTTGGGCGGAGGCACTGGCGGAGCAGCTGGCTGAAGAGTCTGCAGAGAAGAGCGATTCTGCAGGGGGTGAGAGTTACTCCCCAGCGCCGCTGGCCAATCTGGAAGAAGAGATCGGAAAGCGCGATGCCAAGGGGGATGTGGATCTGGATCTTATCCTTGATATCCCAGTCACTATCGCCATGGAGATTGGGCGTACGAAGATCAATATCCGCAACCTGCTGCAGCTCAATCAGGGCTCAGTGGTGGAACTGGACCGGTTGGCTGGAGAACCGCTGGATGTAAGGGTGAATGGGACGTTGATTGCCCATGGAGAGGTAGTGGTGGTTAACGAGAAGTTCGGTATCCGGCTTACCGATGTGGTCAGTGCCCAAGAGCGGCTGAAGAACCTGAAGAAATGAGTTACTACGATGCCCTTCGGGCAAGATTGTCGATAGAAAAGCGGGCTTTGGTAGACCCTTTCGTGTCTCTACTCCGGGGGGGGCGGTCCGGTATGGCGGCCTTCGTGGGGTGTTGGCCGTGTTCCGGGATCTATGCCTGGAACCGTGATCGCTGGAGTATCCAGAGGCCCGCTTTTCTATCGACAATCGGGATCCCACTTCTGGGGACCTCATCGTCGGTTTTGGGCGCGGCGGCGGAGGAGGCCGAGAAATTTCAGCAGCTGGAAGGCGGGGTTACCGTCGATGGTTTGTTGCAGCTTCTGCTGGGGTTACTGCTGGTACTTGCGGTAATCGGGGTAATCGCTTGGTTGTTGCGCCGTTTTCCGGTCTGGAACAGTACTGCAAACGGGGCTCTGAAAGTGGTCGCTGCCTTGCCGGTGGGCCAGCGGGAGCGGGTGATAGTGATTCAAGTGGGAGAGCGACAGCTGTTGATCGGGGTTTCGCCCGGTCAGGTAGAGATGCTCCACGTGTTGGAAAAGCCATTGCCTGAGACCCCCGCCCCTGGCAGGCAGGGGAGCGGCTTCGCCCGCTATCTGGCGGCAGCCGTCGAAAAGAGGAAACGGTAGTGATTTGGCGGGTAGCTGTGCTGCTGGCTGCTCTGCTGCTGGCGCTGGATGCCGGTGCTGCGCAGGAGGCGTTTCCGGCGCTCACTGTGACCGGTGCAGAGGGCAAACAAACCTACAGCGTCACTTTGCAGTTGCTGGCGCTGATGACGGTGCTCACCTTTCTGCCGGCGGCGCTGATTATGATGACCTCCTTCACCCGAATCATCATCGTCTTTGCCATCCTGCGCCAGGCGCTAGGGATGCCCACTACCCCTTCCAATCAGATTCTGATCGGTCTGGCACTCTTTCTGACCTTCTTCATTATGAGTCCGGTGCTGGAGCGTATCAACCGGGATGCGTTGCAGCCCTATCTGGAAGACAAGCTGGAGATCCAGGAGGCGTTTGAACGTGCCAGCCAACCTTTGAAGACCTTCATGATTGGCCAAACGCGGGATGCAGATCTGGCTCTGTTCGTTCGGCTTTCCGGGCGCGAAGAGGGGTTTGAATCACCTGCAGATGTTCCCCTGCGGATCCTGCTGCCTGCCTTCGTTACCAGCGAGCTGAAGACCGCCTTCCAGATCGGATTTCTGCTTTTCATTCCCTTCATCATCATCGATCTAGTGGTGGCCAGCGTATTGATGTCCATGGGTATGATGATGCTTTCACCGATGATCATCTCCCTCCCGTTCAAGCTGATGCTGTTTGTGCTGGTGGATGGCTGGTCCTTGCTGATGAATACCCTGGCGGCAAGTTTCTATGTCTCCTGAACTCATCCTCGCAGTTTTCCAGCAGGCGCTTGAGCTACTGGTGGTGATGGTCTCTGTCCTGCTACTACCGGCATTGGGAGTAGGGCTGCTGGTGAGCATGTTCCAGGCGGCCACCCAGATCAATGAGATGACCCTCAGCTTTATTCCCAAGCTGCTGGTCACCCTCGCTGTCCTTGCCTTGGCCGGCCGGTGGCTGGCGGGATTGCTGGCAGACTACACGGTGCGTCTGCTGGAGAGCATTCCCACCCTCATCGGGTAGTCCCATGACCTTTACCAGTGCTGAACTCACCACCTGGATTGGTTCCTTGCTGTGGCCGTTCTTCCGCATTGGTGCCATGGTGATGAGTGCACCTATCACCGGCTCCCAAACTGTGCCGATGCGGGTCAGGCTGTTCATTACCTTGGCTCTGACCGTGGTGATTGCCCCGCAGATTCCGCCGGCCCCCGGATTTGACCCTTTCAGCCCGATGACGCTGTTGCTGATCCTGCAGCAGATCCTGATCGGGGTGGCAATGGGATTCGCTTTGCAATTGGTATTCGCCGCCATCGTCACGGGTGGACAGATCGTCGCCTACCAGATGGGCCTTGGTTTTGCGTCAATGGTGGATCCTCAGAGCGGCGTCACGGTGCCGGTGGTTTCCCAGGTCTATCTTCTGGCTACCTCGCTGCTCTACCTGGCTTTCAACGGGCATCTGGTGCTGATCGAGGTGGTGGCGGAGAGCTTTCGTAGCATGCCCGTTGCCCCGGATGGGCTCACCCGGGAAGGGATCTGGCAGTTGGCGGGCTGGGGGGCGGAACTCTTCGCTGGTGCCGTGTTGATCGCCCTTCCCACGGTGGCGGCGATCCTGGTGGTGAATATCGCCTTTGGCGTGATGACCCGAGCGGCTCCTCAGCTCAACATCTTTGCGGTGGGTTTTCCCGTGACCTTGACCTTCGGTTTTGTGGTGATGATGTTCACTTTCCCAAGTCTGCTGCCGCAAACCGAACAGCTGGTGCAGAAGGTGTTTTTGCTCATCCGCACCGTCACTGCGGGGTGATTCGATGGCACAGAATGACGGCCAGGAGCGTACCGAACAGGCAACCCCGAAGCGACTGCGAGAAGCGCGTGAAAAGGGGCAAGTGGCCCGTTCGCGTGAGCTCACCACCATGGCCATGCTGTTATCCAGTGCCGGAGCGTTGCTCTTCATGGGTGAAGGGATCGTCAAAGGGTTGTTGGCCATCTTCGAGAAGAACTTTAGCGTGAGTCGGGAACGCCTTTTCGACTCGGCAGCGCTGCCCAATCTGTTTCTACAGGCCGTGTTTGATGCCCTTTTGCTTTTGGCTCCGCTGTTTATTCTGATGGTAACGGTAGCGACCTTCTCCTCTATCGCAATCAGTGGCTGGAACTTCAGCACCCAGGCGTTGGCGTTCAAATGGGAGAAACTGGATCCCGTTAAGGGGATGGGCCGGGTTTTCTCCGTGCGAGGCCTTATCGAGCTGCTCAAAGCGTTGGCCAAGTTTCTGTTGATCGGGGCTGTGGCGGCGGGAGTATTGTGGAATGAGATGGCGCAGTTCCTGCAACTGGGCGATCTGCCGTTGCACAATGCACTCGCGCACACCGCTCGTTTGCTGTTGTGGTCCTTCCTGGTTATCAGTTTGAGCATGATCATTATCGCTTTGCTAGATGTGCCGTTTCAACTCTGGGATCACGCCCGGCAGCTGAAAATGACGCGCCAGGAGGTCAAGGAGGAGCATAAGCAAACTGAGGGCAATCCCGAGGTGCGGGGACGGATCCGGCAGCTCCAGCGGGAGATGGCCCAGCGCCGCATGATGGCTGAGGTGCCCAACGCAGATGTAGTCATCACCAACCCAACCCACTATGCGGTGGCACTGCGCTATGACCAGCGACAGATGAGGGCACCAAAGGTGGTGGCGATGGGGGCTGATCTGGTAGCAGCGCAGATTCGTGCCGTTGCGGAGGAACATGGTGTTCCACTTCTCTCTGCGCCGCCGTTGGCACGGGCCTTGTATCACAATGCCGAGATAGATCAGGAGATTCCCGCCGGACTTTACCAGGCTGTGGCCCAGGTGCTGGCCTATGTATTCCATTTGAATGAGGTGGGAGGGGAGGCCGGAGAATTGGATGATCTCCCGATCCCGGAAGAACTGCAACACGACTGAAATAGGTTGAGGGGAAAATTCTATGGCGGAACAGGTCGGGATATTGACGACTCTGCGTGAGATGCCGCGTACCGGCCTGGGGGTGCCCCTGCTGGTGCTGGCTATGTTGGCCATGCTGGTGATACCGCTGCCGCCGTTGCTGCTGGATGTCTTCTTCAGTTTCAACATTGCGCTCTCTCTGGTGATTCTGTTGGTGGCCATCTATACATTGCGGCCGCTGGATTTTGCGGTATTTCCCGCAGTAATCCTGGTGGCGACGCTGTTGCGCCTGGGGATGAATGTAGCCTCCACTCGGGTGGTGCTGCTTGAGGGGCATACCGGGACCGATGCCGCGGGGCAAGTAATTAACGCCTTTGGGGAGTTTGTCATCGGCGGCAACTACACTGTGGGCATCGTGGTATTCATCATCCTGATCATCATCAATTTCGTGGTGGTTACCAAGGGTGCGGGACGTATCTCCGAGGTGACTGCTCGTTTCACTTTGGACGCCATGCCAGGCAAGCAGATGGCTATCGATGCCGATTTGAATGCGGGGCTCATTGACCAGGAAGAGGCGCGCCGCCGCCGAGCAGAGGTGAGTGCAGAAGCGGATTTCTACGGGGCCATGGATGGTGCCAGTAAGTTCGTCCGTGGGGATGCGGTGGCAGGCATTCTGATTACCGTCATCAACATCATCGGCGGTCTTACTATCGGTATGGCGCAGCATGGCATGTCGTTTTCAGATGCGGGGCATAACTATACCTTGCTCACCATCGGTGATGGCTTGGTAGCTCAAATCCCTTCATTACTGTTGTCGGTGGCCGCCGGCATCGTGGTCTCCCGAGTCTCCTCTTCGCAGAACATGGGGGAGCAGATTACGAAGCAACTGTTCGGCAATCCTTTAGCACTGGGAGTAGCGGCAGCCATCATTGGTATCATGGGCCTGATCCCGGGGATGCCAAATCTGGCTTTCCTGACCTTGGCGGTGCTCACAGGTGGGGCGGCCTGGTTGTCATGGCGGCGTCAGCAGGTAGAGCAACTGGAAGCACAGGAACAGAGCGTTCCCGAGACGGAAGAGATCCCTGACAAACCCAGGGAGTTGAACTGGGATGATGTAGCTCCGGTGGACACCATCGGCCTGGAGGTGGGTTACCGGTTAATCCCTCTGGTGGACAAGAATCAGGGGGGCCAGCTCATGGAGCGTATCAAGGGGGTGCGCAAAAAGCTTTCCCAGGATCTGGGATTCCTGGTTCCGGCCGTCCACATCCGTGACAACCTGGATCTCGATCCCCATGCCTATCGCATCACCCTGATGGGGGTGGCTGTGGGAGAGGCAGAGATCCATGTAAATAAAGAACTGGCTATCGATCCTGGACAGGTGCATGGTGAGATCCAGGGGATTTCCACCCAGGATCCCTCGTTTGGACTGCCCGCGGTTTGGATCGATCCCGCCCAGCGGGATGAGGCTCAGGCACTGGGATATACGGTGGTGGATGTGAATACAGTAATCGCTACCCATCTTAGCCAGTTGCTACAGGCCCATGCCCATGAACTGCTGGGTTATGAAGAGGTGCAGCAGCTGCTCGACAAACTGAAGCAGAGTGCGCCAAAGTTGGTAGAGGAGCTGGTACCCAACACGCTCTCCCTCGCGGTTTTGCTGAAGGTATTGCGCAATCTTCTGGAAGAAGGGATTCCCATTCGGGATATCCGCACCATCGCCGAAACCTTGGCGCAATATGCGCCAAAAAATCCAGACCCTGGTGTATTGACCGGTCTGGTACGGGTAGCGTTACGGCGTCTTATCTATCAGCACATTGCGGGCTCTGCGGATGAGTTGCCGGTTATTACCCTCGACCCGAGGCTGGAACAGATATTGCAAAAATCCCAACAGGTTTCGGAGGATGAGGGAGTTGCATTGGAGCCAGGCCTGGCGGGGCGGTTGCACGCCGGGCTGGCGGAGAAAGCCCAGGAGCGTGAAGCTGCCGGAGAGCCCGCGGTGTTACTGGTGCCGGCTCCCCTGCGGCCTCTGTTGGCCAGGTTTGTCCGTCATACCGTTTCGGGTCTCCATGTGCTCTCTTACAACGAGATTCCGGACAATAAACAGGTGCGTATCGTGGCGACAGTTGGTGGCTGAGGCCCTTGAACAGCAGTCCTTTGCGAACAGCATCCTGAACAGTGGAAAAAGTCGATGAAGTTGAAAAGATACTTTGCCAAAGAGATGCGCCAGGCCATTCGCATGGTGCGTGATGAGCTGGGGCCGGATGCCGTCATACTTTCCAATCAACGCAAAGATGGCGGTGTGGAGATTGTTGCTGCGGTGGATTTCGAACAGGGCCTGGAACAGCTAACTGCCAACCAACCGGTGACAGTGGTGGACACTCCGTCTCCGCAACAGGCATCGGAGCCCGACGTTACTTATAACGCCAAGGGTGAGGTGGAGGTCAAATCGCCTCAGGAAGAGGTGTTCAAGAGCGAGTTTGAACAGATGCTCCACCAGGTCAGTGAAAAGATGGAACAGCTTGCGACCCCTTCCGAAGAACCTCTAGACAGGATGGAGTCCTTGACCCCACCGCAAGTATCGTCTCAGCGGTCTGGTGAGTCAGGGAGTGGCTCCTCTGCCGATGATCCGGTGTTCACGGAGATGCGTTCTGAGCTGCGCTACCTGCGAGGGATCCTGGAGAACCAGCTTTCCGGTCTTGCCTGGGGGGAGATGGGGCGGGGCTGTCCTCAGCGAGTGGAACTCTTGCGTCGCCTGCTGACGTTAGGATTGAGTGCGGAACATTGCCGTTCCATAGCGGACCGGATCAACGATTACAGTGATGGTGATCAGGCCTGGCGGCAGGCGCTGGCTCTATTAACCGATGAGTTGCAGGTAACCGGTGATGACATCCTCAGCGAAGGGGGCGTGGTGGCCTTGGTGGGACCCACAGGGGTGGGAAAGACCACTACGGTGGCCAAGCTGGCGGCTCGTTTTGCTTTGCGTCATGGCTATCAGGAAGTGGCGCTGATCACCACCGACAGCTACCGTATTGCTGCTTATGAACAGCTGCGCACCTACGGTCGTATCCTGGGTGTTCCAGTCCGTGTGGTGAAAGATGCCGAGGAATTGAGTGCTGCGCTGGAAAGTTTCCAGCACAAACGGCTGATATTGATTGATACCGCGGGCATGGGACAGCGTGACGTTCGCCTGGCCGAGCAGTTCAAGACCATTCTCGGGGGAGCCCCTCAGATCAAGAGTTATGTTCTGCTGGCAGCCAATGTCCAGGGCAGCGGGCTGAAAGATGTAGTGCGAACCTTCAGACATCTGAATCCGGCGGGCTGCATTCTCACAAAGCTGGATGAGTGTGTTTCTTTGGGGGGGGCGCTTTCGGTAGTGGTGGAGCAGCGTTTGCCGGTGGCCTATCTTAGTGACGGCCAGCGGGTGCCAGAGGATATCCAGCCGGCGCGCCCACAGACATTGGTGGAGCATGGTACCACCCTGCTGCGAGAGAGCGAATCCATCGATGATGACACTATGGTACTGACGATGGGAGGAGTAAGCGCAAATGCTGGCATCTGAAATTTCCTACAGGCAACCGAATCCGCTGGCTCCCGATCAAGCAGCGGGATTGCGTGATCTGGCCCAGCAGCGCTCGGTCTTGGTCATCGCAGTGACCGGCGGCAAGGGCGGGGTTGGCAAGACCAATGTTTCTGTCAACCTGGCCTTGGCCATGAGTGGACTGGGAAAGCGGGTAATGTTGATGGATGCCGATCTTGGATTGGCTAATGTGGATGTGATGCTGGGGATCTGTCCGCGCTATAACCTCTCCCATGTTTTGTCCGGGGAACGGCGTCTGGAGGAGATCATCGTGACCGGACCCAGGGGGCTGAAGATCGTTCCCGCTTCATCCGGCATCAAGGGAATGGCGGAACTTACTCCGGCGCAGCATGCGGTTTTGATTCGTGCTTTCAGCGAGCTCAGCTATAACCTGGACGTGTTGCTGGTGGATACTGCGGCGGGAATCTCCGATAGCGTTATCAGTTTCACCAAGGCCTCCCAAGAGGTGATTGTAGTGATTTGTGATGAGCCCGCGTCAATGACCGATGCCTATGCCCTGATCAAATTGTTGCATCGCGAGCATGGTATCGATCGGTTCCGTATCCTGGCCAACATGGTGCGCAGCAAACAGGAGGGGCGTCGTTTGTACGAAAATCTTGCCCGAGTTACCGACCGCTATCTGTTTGTGGAGTTGGACTATTTGGGCTCCGTTCCCTACGACAAATTGTTGCGCAAAGCGGTGCGTCAGCAGAGCGCTGTTGTGGAAAGTTATCCCGAAAGTGGTGCGGCCCAGCAGTTTAAAGTTCTTGCTCGGCAGGCCGATAAATGGCCTGTGGCTCAGAGCAAGGGGAACGTGGAGTTCTTCATTGAAAGATTGATTCAACATAGCCGCACAGTAACAGGAGCAGGAATATGAGGGGGGGATACAGTGCGGCAAGTCTGGCTACATGCCGGGACGATCTATTGGAGCAGCATGCCGATCTGGTAAAACGGATCGCCTACCATCTTGCAAATCGTTTGCCGCCCAGTGTGCAGCTGGATGATCTGGTTCAGGCGGGAATGATTGGGCTGCTCGATGCGGCGCGGAACTATGATGAGGGACGCAATGCAAGTTTCAAGACCTATGCGAGTATTCGTATCCGGGGAGCCATGCTGGACGAGATCCGAAAGAACGACTGGATTCCACGTTCAGTGCACTCCAAGGCAAAGATGTTGGCGGAAGCGATCCGAACCGTGGAGAACCGGGAAGGGCGTGACGCCCGTGCGCAAGAGATCGCAGATGAGCTCGGTCTTACGTTGGAGCAATATCATGAGTTGCTGAAATCTGCGAATGGCCAGAAGGTTTTGAGCCTGGATGAGGCGGTTTCGGATGAAGGCGATGGCAGTCTGCTGGATGCATTAACCGACAATGGTCCAAATCCGATGGAAAATATGCAGGAGCAGGATGTGAAGAAACTTCTGGCCGATGCCATTGCCAGTCTTCCGGAGCGGGAGCGTATGGTGATGTCGCTTTATTACGATGAAGAATTGAATCTGAGGGAAATTGGTCAGGTTATGGGAGTCAGTGAATCACGCATCAGCCAGATACACAGCCAGGCGATCATTCGTCTGCAGGCGCGGATAGCACGTTAGCAAAGGGATTTATCCAACGAGATTTTGTGGGACGGGAGGTTGTTTTGGACAAGAATATCAAAATTCTCATCGTGGACGATTTTTCCACGATGCGACGAATCATCAAGAATCTGTTGCGTGATCTAGGGTTCAACAATACCAGTGAAGCGGATGATGGAAATACGGCACTGCCAATGCTGAAGAATGGGAACTTTGACTTTCTGATCACCGATTGGAACATGCCAGGAATGACCGGTATCGATCTGCTGCGTGCAGTGCGTGCCGATGAACAGCTTGCAGATATGCCAGTATTGATGGTGACCGCGGAACAGAAAAGGGAACAAATCATCGAAGCGGCCCAGGCCGGCGTCAATGGTTACATTGTCAAGCCGTTCACGGCCCAGACGCTTAAGGAGAAGCTCGAGAAGATCTTTGAGCGTGTTGGCTGAGTGACAATAAGAGAATAACCATGGCCCAGGAAAATATTCTGAGTGAAGAGTTCCTTGCGTTGGCGAAGGAACTGGTGGAGCAGATTGAGCAGAAAAACGAGGATCAGGCAAATGAAATCATCAGTCGGCTGACGAAAAAAAATGACAGCCTGTTGTTGCAGGAGATCGGCCGCCTCACTCGCGACCTCCATACGGCACTGAACGGTTTCAATCTTGACTCTAAGCTTTCCGGTGTGGCGGAAGAGGATTTTTCTGATGCACGGGAGCGGCTGCACTATGTCATCTCTCTTACCGATCAAGCAGCCAATGCCACACTGAACGCGATTGAGAAGGCTGTTCCTCTTTGTGACGAACTGCACGGCAGTGTGCAGGAGATCAAAAATAGCTGGGAGAAGTTTCTCGGCAGGGAAATGAATGCGGATGAGTTTCGCATGTTCAGTCGGCAGTTAAGAGATTATCTGGAGAGATGGGACGGAAACATCTCTACCATCAAGCAGCATTTGAACGATATTCTCCTGGCGCAGGATTTCCAGGATCTTACCGGACAGGTACTGCATCGTGTCATCGAATTGGTGGAGAACCTGGAATCCAATCTGGTGGGGTTGATCCGGGTGGCAGGCGGTGGAACGAGAAAAATGAAAGAAAAAGAGGGGCAGAATATCGAAGCAACGGGCCCCAAGGTCCCGGGTGTCGACAAATGGAACACGGTATCCGGACAGGATGAAGTCGATGACTTGTTGTCGAGTCTAGGATTTTAAGGTGGTGTGAAATGGCACTTGATGCAGATGAAGAGATCTTGCAGGACTTTCTAGTCGAGGCGAGCGAGATTCTGGAACAGCTTGGTGAACAGCTGGTTGAACTGGAGCAGAATCCGGAAGATGACGCGTTACTTAACGCCGTTTTTCGCGGATTTCACACCATTAAAGGTGGAGCCGGATTTCTCAACCTGATCCCGCTGGTAGAGGTGTGCCATCTTGCGGAAGATGTTTTCAACCTCTTGCGCAATGGGGAGCGGAAGGTTGATTCCGGTCTGATGGATATCATTCTCCCGGTGGTGGACGTGCTGCACGAGATGTTTGAGAGTATTCGTGCAGGTGAGGAGCCACAACCCGCTAGCCCAGAATTGTTGAAAGCCTTGGAGCGGCTGACGAAAGGGGCATCTTCCAGTGACTCATCGGCATCTGAGAGCTCGGCCGATGAGCAACCGGAGGCATCCAGGTCCAGCAGTGCGGATGAAGAGTTCGATGCCATGCTTGATGCTCTTGCAGAGGAAGGGGAGCAGAAATCCCCCGATGATGAGATCACCGAAGAGGAATTTGATGCGCTGCTGGATAAGCTGCATGGAGAAGGAGGGGCTCCGGGCAAGGGCAAGAAGGAAAAATCCTCTACTCATGCTGCTGACGGAAAATCTCCGGGAGGGGATGATATCACTGAGGAGGAGTTTGAGGCACTACTGGACCAGTTGTATGGGAAAGGAGGAGCGCCGGGCAAAACCAAGGATGCCCAGTCAGCGATGTCACCCAGGGTGATCGAGAAAGAAAATACCAAACCCGAGTCCCAATCCAAGCCTGAAGCGACTCGTGAGGTGACTGCCTCGCACTCTTCTGCCTCCGATGTTTCTAAGATCTCTTCGGGTGAAGGCGCGAGTGCGACTAAACCAGCTTCCAAGCCCAAGCAGGAGGTCTCTCCGCCTGAAACTACGGTACGGGTGGATACCAAGCGCTTGGATGGAATCATGAACATGGTGGGTGAACTGGTGCTGGTGCGCAATCGGTTGGTAAACCTGGAGAGCGAACTGGATAACGAGAATGTTGCCAAAGCGGTGAGCAATCTTGACGTGGTGACTGCTGATCTCCAGGCAGCCGTGATGAAAACACGCATGCAACCAATCAAGAAGGTTTTTGGTCGCTTTCCCCGCGTGGTGCGAGATCTGGCGCGAAACCTGAAAAAAGAGATCAACCTGGAGCTGCAGGGAGAGGACACTGATCTGGACAAAAATCTGGTGGAAGCGCTTGCCGATCCCCTCGTTCACCTGGTTCGCAATGCCGTGGATCACGGAATCGAGCCACCTGATGAGCGAGAAAAGAAGGGCAAGCCCCGCGCCGGGACGGTGGTGCTCTCCGCGGAGCAGGAAGGGGATCATATTCTCCTCACCATTCAGGACGACGGTGCTGGAATGGATCCGGCCAAGTTACGGCAAAAGGCGATTGAAAAAGGCATTCTTGATGAATCCACTGCGGCGCGGATGGATGATCGGGAAAGTTTCAATCTGATTTTCATGCCGGGCTTTTCCACCAAGACTGAAATCTCAGATGTCTCTGGCCGTGGTGTAGGTATGGATGTGGTCAAGACCAGTATCAGTCAGCTGAATGGCAGTATCGAGATCGACTCGGCGGTCGGAGAGGGGACCCGGTTGACCATCAAAGTGCCCTTGACGCTTGCCATTATCCCCACCCTAATGGTGGTGCTGGGGAAACAGGTGTTCGCCCTTCCACTGGTTAATGTCAGCGAAATATTCGATCTCGATTTGAGCAACACCAATATGGTGGATGGGCAGCGGGTGGTGATGGTTCGTGACATTCCACTTCCACTCTTCTATCTCAGCCAATGGCTGATCGAGGATGACGAGATCTCTACCAAGGAGACACCGGCTTCTGCCCATGTGGTGGTGGTTCACGCCGGTACCCAAAAGGTGGGTTTCGTGGTCGATCAATTGATTGGCCAGGAGGAGGTGGTGATCAAACCGCTAGGAGCGCTACTTCACGATGTTCCGGGGTTGGCAGGTGCTACCATTACCGGCGATGGAAAGATCTCCTTGATCCTGGATGTTCCAAGCCTGTTGCGCAAGCATGCGGCCGGGCAGCGCCGGGTAGCCTGATTCCGGGGAAGAGGCTGGATGGCCATTCGGGTTTTGGTCGTCGACGATTCGGGATTCTTCCGTCGACGTATCATTGCCATGCTGAATGGCGATAGTCGGCTGGAGGTGGTAGCGGAGGCCTCCAATGGGCTGGAGGCGGTGGTGCAAGCGGAGCGGGTGCGCCCCGATGTGATCACCATGGATGTGGAGATGCCGGTGATGGATGGAATCACCGCTGTGCGCCGCATCATGACTACCTGTCCCACCCCAATTCTCATGTTTTCCATGTTGACGATGGATGGGGCCCGGGCCACGCTTGAGGCACTGGAGGCGGGGGCAGTGGACTTCATTCCCAAGCGTTTTGCTGAGATAACAGGAAATCCGGAGGCGGTTGCACGCCAGCTCTGCGATCGTGTGGCGGCCATCGGAGGAAGTGCGGTGATTCCCCGAATAACGCGTGGCTCATCCGATGCCCTGGTAGAGAAAAAGGGGGATGTCAAACCGGCTATCCGTCCTGCCTCAAGGGAGGGAACAAAAAAGATGTATCAAGTTGTTGCCATCGCTGCCTCCACCGGTGGACCGGCTGCATTACCCAGAGTGCTTTCGAAACTTCCAGCCACGACGCCGATTCCACTGCTCATCGTTCAACACATGCCCGCCAATTTCACCCCTTCCTTTGCCCGCCGTCTCAACCAGCAGTGTGCAATCAGCGTCAGGCAAGCGGAGGATGGGGATCCCCTGCTGCCAGGACAGGCGCTGGTGGCGCCAGGAGGGAAGCAGATGACTGTGCAACGCAAAGGAGATCGGAGTGTGGTTCGCATCCGTGATGGAGACCCCGAGCTGAACTATAAACCCAGTGCCGACATTACTTTTGGTTCGTTGGCTGAGCATTGCTCCGGGCCAGTATTGTCCCTGGTACTCACCGGAATGGGTGCGGATGGGCGTGAAGGAGTACGCCAGTTGAAGCAAAGGGGTGGCACTGTCTGGGCGCAGGATAAAGAGAGTTCGGTGATCTATGGGATGCCGGGTGCCGTGGCCAAGGCAAATCTGACCGATGAGATCCTGGACTTGGATTCCATCGGTTCAAATCTTGCGCGGTTGTTTTACTGAACGCGATGGACCCGCTCAGTATCATTGGTATCTTGTTGGCTCTGGGGGCAGTGTTGCTGGGGCAGTCGCTGGAAGGGGGTGATCCGCTCAGCTTGCTCAATGCTCCAGCTGCGCTGATTGTGATGGGAGGGACTATAGGGGCTTCCATGCTGCAGACCCCGTTGCCGGTGTTTTTTCAGGCGCTGCGCTCTGCCGGGCAGGTTTTTCGGGCTCCTGCACTTGAAGCTGAACAGGTGGTCGACAAGATTGTGGGCTGGAGCAGCGTTTCCCGTAGCAAAGGGTTGCTGGGGCTGGAAGGGGCCAGCGAGACTGAGCCGGATCCTTTCACACGGAAGGGGCTGCGGCTGCTGGTGGATGGTAGCGAGCCGGAGGTAATCCGCTCCATTCTGGAGACCGAGAATGAGGCCAGGGAGCACCATGACTTGCAAGCAGCAAAGGTGTTCGAAGGCATGGGGGGATATGCTCCAACACTTGGCATCCTCGGTGCAGTGATGGGGTTGATCCATGTGATGGAGAATCTCTCCGACCCCGCCAAGCTGGGGCCTGGTATCGCGGTGGCCTTTGTGGCGACCGTCTACGGTGTCGGCCTGGCTAATCTGGTACTGCTGCCAGCCGCTAACAAGTTGAAGAGCATCGCTCTGGCGCGTAGCCGTTTGCGGGAAATGATCTCCGAAGGGATCGTGGCCATTGCTCAAGGGGAAAACCCCCGCAGTATCGAGCTGCGTCTGCAGAGTCATTTGCCATAGTCATGCGTCGCAAAAAACGTCACGAAGAGCACGATAACCATGAGCGTTGGCTGGTCTCTTACGCAGACTTCATTACTCTGTTGTTTGCTTTCTTCGTGGTGATGTATTCGGTATCCCAGGTTCACGAAGGGAAGTACAAGGTTCTTTCCAGCTCTCTTGAGGCGGCCTTCCGGGTGGAGCCACGCAGCCTCGCACCCATCCAGATGGGGGAACCGGGAACCACCGCTGGTCCAGAGGCGATAGCGGTGTTGAAACCGGCAGGTGACGCCGCCATCCAGACCATGGCGCAAACCCTTCGGGAACGGCTGCAACCACTGTTGGAACAGGGGCTGCTCACCTTGCGAGACGGGAAGGATTGGCTAGAGATCGCTATTAACAACCGGATTCTGTTCCCCAGTGGCAGCACCCGTCTGCTCCCCGATGCCACCATGCTGTTGTCTCTGTTGGCTGAGGTACTTGGTAAGTTCCCGGTCCCGATACAGGTGGAAGGACACACGGACAACGTTCCTATCCACACGCCTGCCTTCCCCTCCAACTGGGAGTTGTCGGCGGCACGGGCTGCGACGGTTGCCCGCCTGCTTTCCCGCCATGGTGTTGCTCCCCAACGTTTGGCCGCTACCGGTTATGGGGAGACCCGTCCTGTCGCTAGCAACGATCGGGCCGAAGGACGTGCAGAGAATCGCCGGGTGGTATTAAGGATTTTCAAAACCAGCCGAAATAGTAGCGGAGAGAACAGATTTCCCGCGCCGGCCATCGCCAGCGTATCGGCAGCGGAGGGAGCAGTGGAATGAAGGTATGGGCCGTAGCCAATCAAAAGGGAGGAGTGGGTAAGACCACGACCGCAGTCACCCTTGCTGGGCTGCTGGCCGAGCAGGGATGCCGGACCTTGCTGGTGGATATGGATCCGCATGGTTCACTCACCTCCTACTTCGGACTCGACCCCGATGACCTGGAAGACTCTATCTACAATTTCTTCCAGGCAGTGGCCAATGGTTCGGAAATCGATCCCGCGCCGGTGATTCGAGAGACCCGGGTCAACCATCTGTACCTTGCTCCCGCATCGATGGCGCTGGCGACTCTCGATCGCCAGCTAGGAATTCGCAAGGGGACCGGCCTGGTGATGGTAAAGGCCTTGCGTGCCCTGGAGGGACGCTTCGAACGTGTGTTGATTGATTGCCCTCCGGTTCTTGGGGTGTTGATGATCAATGCCCTGGCGGCTTGCGAGAAATTGTTGATCCCGGTACAGACCGAGTTTCTGGCCCGGAAGGGGTTAGAACGGATGCTGAAGACGTTGGAGATGGTGCAGCGCTCCGGGGGAGAGGCGTTGCCCCGACTTATCATTCCCACCTTGTATGACCGTCGTACGCGAGCTTCAGTGGATAGCTGGGCGGCGCTGCGAAAGGCCTATCCACGGGAGCTGTGGGATACCACCATTCCGGTGGATACCGCCTTCCGGGATGCCAGCAAGGCGGGCCTGCCGTTGTCCATGTTGCGGCCCAAATCACGTGGCGTGTGTGCCTATCGCAAGCTGTTGGATGATCTGCTCAAGATGGAGCAGGGTGTTGTTGAGTTACGGGC
Organism: uncultured Chromatiales bacterium; assembly: GCA_964557025.1. Lineage (GTDB taxonomy): Bacteria > Pseudomonadota > Gammaproteobacteria > Thiohalospirales > Thiohalospiraceae > DRMK01. The sequence goes on from CAZKYF010000037.1 coordinate 226,024, forward strand.
GCAGGCATCATGAGTCACGAAACGAGACAGCGGATGCTGGCAGCGGAGCGACAGGCACTGGATCTCTATCTGGAGTCGCTCTATGAGGAGGAAACAGAGAGTCCAGGGAGAGTGATTACGCTTGTCCCGGACGGGTGCAAAGAGGCCAATACGAAGGAAGTTGCTGTCGTACGGAGTCAGGTGCCGCGGGAGGAGCCTATACAAGGCAGGTTGCTGGAGCCGGAAGAACCGGTAACAGAACCGGACGTACTGCAGGTGCTGTTGTTCAATCTTTCCGGCCTGAAGATGGCCATTCCAATGGGTGAACTGGATGGCATCATTGACTGGCCGGGAGAGTTGCAGCAGGCGCCGGAAGGGATTCCCTTTTGTCTCGGAGCGTTGCCGATGCAGAGACATAAACTGCCGGTCATTGATTTGGCCCGATTGATCGTTCCAGCCCGGTTGCGAGCCCACCGCCCGCAATCCAGTTTTGAACGGATCCTGCTGATCGGGGATCGGTGCTGGGGGCTGGCCTGCCATGGTGTCGGTGAGGTGGTTACCGTGGAGTCTTCCGCGGTCAACTGGCGCAGCGAACGACCAAACCGTAAGTGGTTGGCTGGAACCATTAGCTCCCATGGCAGTGCGTTACTCGACGCTGTTGCATTGGAGCGGCTGTTGCAACAGGGCGAGACCCTGATAAAGGGCTGATTTTCAGGAATCGGACAAGGCGAGCCGGCGTAGCCGGCGACTGCCACGCTGGGTATTCGTAGTCCCACAATGATTAAGAAGCGATACAGGATTCAGTGTTATGGAATATGCCGTAGAAGACGAAGGGCTTGATGAGATCAACGATCCCCTAACCCAATGGGTGACCTTTTTTCTTGAAAATGAAAAGTATGGGGTGCCGGTTTCCCAGGTGATGGAGGTGTTGCGGTTTACCGAGATTACCCCTGTCCCCGGGGCGCCGGATGCGGTGATGGGGATCATTAACCTGCGTGGCAACGTGGTGACCGTGCTGGACACCCGGAAAAAGTTTGGCCTGCCGCGCAAAATGCCGGATGATTCCACGCGTATCGTGGTGACCACCATCGAAGGGCAGATCATTGGTATACTGGTGGACAACGTCTCTGATGTCATGTGGTTGCGGGCCTCGGAGATGGAGGCAACGCCGAGCACCCGGGGTGACGAGAGTGCAAAGTTTATTCAAGGTGTTGCCAGCCGTGACGGTGAACTCCTTATTCTGGTGGATCTGCTCAAGCTTTTTTCTGAAGATGAGTGGAATTAAGGCGACTTTTCTTTCCAGGGTTGAATTTGCAACCCGCCCCTGAACCGGATTCTGCCAATGGCCAAACCGGGCTCCGGTCTCTCTCATTCCTCCTGCCTGGCCGATCCGACCACTCTAATGATGCTGAGGAGAGGGGATCATGCAGGCAAAAAAGGAGACCGAGAAGGAATCTGCCGTGTCCATTCGCAAGGGCGATGTGGGTAGAAAGAGGGGGTGAGGAATGGGGCGATCGATGAATATGTTTGGTTCGGGTCAGGGGCCAGGACGAGGGATGCTGTGGGACTGTTTTCTCATCGTTGAAAGAGGACTGCCGTTCCGGGGAGGCTTTGTGTAGATGGAAATTGTGGCTGTGGTGGCCCTGGTGGTGAGTTTGCTGGCACTGGGGGTAGCCATTTACCTTTATCTCCAGGGGCGGCGTTGGATGCTGGAGGCGGAGGCGAATCAGCGGGTGTTGCAGGCGGACATGAGAGCGTTAGCAAGTTCCGCTGTCGGTGTGGGAGAACGTGTCCGGGAGCTGGAGCAGCGCCTTCGCCTACTGGCGGATCGGCAGGAGCAGCAGGCGCTCAGTGAACCAGCGAGCCAGTCGTATCAGCAAGCCAGAAAACTGGCGCAGCGGGGTGCGGATACCGAGGAGTTGGTGGAGATCTACGGCTTGACCCAGGGAGAGGCGGAGCTGATCGCGATGCTGAACCGGATGGAGCGTGAGGAAGGGACAAAGTAGTCAGCGCTTCATTCAACGTAACCATATCGGATGAAGGAAGTGCTCCACCTTTTCCAGCAGTGTCTGCAATTCGTTTTTGTCGTTGCCGGTTGGCTGATGTCGGCCCAAGATCCGAGTCAGTTTCTCTCCCATCTCCCAGCGAGCGGCGTAAAGTTGATCCGGGCGATTCTCCCAGTCATCCATTCCTCGCGCAAACCGCCGGATCTGCTGTCTGGCGAACGACCATTCACCATGCTCTTTCAGAAGGTGGATGTAGGCAAAATCCTCCACCGCTTCACGTAGCCACTTCAGGCGGATGGAGGCTATGGGGCCATCGAATCCAATCTCCTTTTTATGGCCAGGGTAGATGAGAAGCCCCTCTCCGTTCAAAACTTCTCCCCAACCCTCCGGATCATCCGGATCGCGGTGCAGATAATTGCCGGCATCTTGCCATATATTCACCCCTTCTTCCCACCATAAGGTATCCCAGTAGAGAAGCCCGGAGACGCCGTAAAGGGGGGCGAGCCATGCCGGCAGGCGGTAATTGATGGGATGAAAATCAATCAACCATTTTGGTGGGTGCGATGTACCCTTTTTTTCCACTGAATCGCCGGGGAGGTAGGAGAGCGCCGTGTAGGCCCACAGTTGCTCACCCGCCTCAAGTCGCGCGGGGATGGCAGGGGATTCTGTTCTCTCGTCCTGAAGGATGGCATTGAAGGAGGGGACCCAGATATCCACGAAGCCTTGCAGGCTACCCCATTGCGGATTGTCAGGTTGCGGCTGCTCGGTAATCATCAGGGGAACGGATACCCCGGCCCGTTGCTCCACCTCCTGCGCTAGTTGTCCCCAGTCGCGAATTGTGGCATAGGCTTTTGCGCTCGCAGGTTCATCCAGGAAACCGTAAGGAAGATGAGCGCGGTTGCTCCATCCATGCTGCTCCAGGAAACGGGCGTAACCGGTAAGGTAGTTGAGCAGCCGTTCCCGGTCGGAGCCCAGCGGATTTTCGAAAGGACTGTTTTCCCACAAGGCGTAGCTATAGCTGGCCGCATTGCGTTTCCCAAGATAGTAGGTCAAGCCCTCTGCGGCGCTACCTAGACCTGGATAGCGGTATTCGAAATCGGGTGCGCCGGTTTCGGTTGCTGCGGGACTGGCATCGAACAGTAGTCCCGGGGAGAGTCGATGATCCAGCAATAAATCGTAGTAGCGACGAACCAGCCGATTGAGGGTAGGAGCGTCCCGCTCGGGATCCAGGCCATGGATGACCGCCACCCGTTGGCGGCTCAGGCCAAAGTCGGAACCCAGAGCAGGAACCGTCGGTAGTTGGAAGTCCCATACCGTTACGATGACAGGCAAGGTCGCGGCAAGCTTGCCCTGTTGGGTGATTGTCAGGTTTCCACGATACTCCCCCGGTGGGGTGGAGGAAGGGACATGAATGTCCACCCAGATGGGTTGGTTTTCTCCTGCGGCCACATGGAACGGAGCGCCGAGGTGGTGAGTTCCCTCGAGTGAGTTGCCGGTCACCGGATCATGGAAAGGGATCAGTGCGTCGGGGTAGTCTCCCGGCGGCAAAGGCGCGAAGGGTGAAGAAGTGGTCACGGTAACGTAGTGTTGCCGGTAGAAAGCGATCTCCGTGATGAGCTTGCCATCGAGCCCCTTCAGGGGTTCGAGCGTCAGCGCCACTTCATGTAGCGGTGCGTCCGCTGGTGCGGAAATGACCACTTGGAAGGGTTCTGTCTCGTTGCGGGCAACATAAAGATGGACCCGATCGGAAGTAACAACTGATCCGCTGCGAGGAATACGCTGCATGGCGTCGACTGCCCCTGCAGTAAGTGCCGCGGCCGGGAGGGCGGCGGCTGACAGCAACACGAATAGGGCAACGGCATGTCCTATGGTTCGATGGTCCACGAGGATTTCCTTTTCCTTCCCTGGAATATGGAGAAGCAACTATAGGAGGCAGAGCATTAAAAAGGAAGAGGGGTATTGCGGCATTGTTATCGGAAAAACAACAACCCGGAGAAGAGATGGTACTGGGCTAACCGCTAACTAAACCGTTTTTTGCACGATGCCGATAAGGGTTACGGGTGGTGGGCGTCCGCTGTTGCTATTCATCTGGGGTTAGGAGGGGCCGGAAAAAGAGATGCGCCATGAAAACCGGATTGAGGCGGATGCCATTGCCAGTGCCGGGTTCATCTCACCGGATGACATGCGCTGGCAGGAAGCCCTGACGGGGATCAAACACGATCTCTACCATCGGCCGGAATATTCGCAGCTGTGTGCCGGTCATGAAGGAGGCAGACCAATGGCCTTCTTCGCCGAGATGGCACATAACCGTTTTCTGATCCCTCTGCTGAAGAAACCTGTTCCCGTGAATATGGGTGGAGAACCAGGGTGGGATTTGATTGCCCCTTATGGCTATGCTTCACCATTGCTGTTCGAACCTCACGATGGTGAAGCGTTGAGGGCTTTTCTGGAAGCGTTCCGATGGGCAGCTCGGAAGCAGGGATGTATCACCGCCTTTTTCAGGCTCCATCCGTTACTTTCCCTACCTCTCTCAACGATGGAGGCGTATGGACGATTGGTAAGGCATGGTGAGACGGTCTCCATCGATCTGACTTTGTCCGAGGCGTGCTTGTGGAGGCAGATCCGGCGTGATAGGCGCGCAGGGATACGCAAGCTGATCCGGCAAGGTTTCCGTGTCGTAATGGATGAATGGAGTGGCTTGGACGCCTTTATCCAGATCTACCGAGAGACCATGCAGCGGGTAGCAGCAAGAGATTTCTATTTTTTCGACCGAGATTATTTTTTTGGTCTCCGGGACCGTCTGCAAGAAGAGATGCATCTATGTCAGGTGTTCTCTCCCACCGGCCGGTTGGCAGCGGGCGGGCTCTATTCGATGGTGAATGGTATCGTCCAGCTCCATCTTTCGGGAACAGCCTCCGAGTACTGCCGGATGGGACCTTCGAAACTGATGATCCATGAGATAGCCCTCGCCTGTCGTGCGGCGGGGGCGGAGCTCTTGCATCTTGGCGGAGGGGTGGGTGGACGTCGGGATTCATTGTTTGAGTTCAAGGCAGCCTTTTCGCCGCTTCGTCACCCTTACCATACCTTTCGTATGGTGTTGATGGAGGAGCGTTACCGGGAGTATTGCCAGTGCTGGAAAAAAGACCATGAGAACAGGGTGCCAAGTAGTGACTACTTTCCGCTCTACCGCTATAGTGAGCGGACCCGGGGCGGAGAAACCCGGTATTGATCCCTGGAATTGTCTCTCATTGAATTGGAAACAGTTGAAGCAAGAGGGTTGAGTATTGAGTGATTGCAAGGTCGCTGGTCGGGACTGGATCTACCGCCTGTTTGATGTCGTGATTTCTGGAATACTGTTGTTGCTGCTCTCTCCGATATTGATCGGAACAGCGCTGATGGTGTGGTTGCGTCTGGGGACCCCGGTCATCTTTGCCCAGCAGCGTCCAGGGTTGCATGGTCGGCCATTTACCCTCTACAAGTTCCGGACCATGACCGATGCCTGTGGACCCGATGGAAAACTGTTGCCCGACGGAGAGCGGCTCACCGGTTTTGGGCGCTTTCTGCGTGCTGCCAGCCTGGACGAGTTGCCTGAGTTGTTCAATGTGCTCAAAGGGGAGATGAGCTTGGTAGGTCCTCGGCCATTGCTGACCGAATATCTGCCTTATTACACGGAGCGGGAGCAATGCCGCCATGCGGTGCGTCCCGGCATCACCGGCTGGGCACAGGTCAACGGCAGGAATCTGGCGCCGTGGGATGAGCGACTGGAGATGGATGTCTGGTATGTGGAGAATCGCTCCCTGTTGCTGAACCTCCGTATCCTGCTGATGACCATTGGCAAGGTGTTCCGTCGCGAAGGGGTTTCCAGCAATGCGGATGATGCCGAAACCTATCTCTCGGAAGAGCGTCAAGCGAACGTTTCGGGTGATGGGAGGGGCGAGGTATGATGGGACTGGATTATCCTGAGGTTGCCCGTATCGCGGCGCGTCATGGCTCTCCTTTCTATCTGTTTGATCCCGGACAGTTCCGTGCCAACCTGGAACGCTTCACCGCCGCAATGCGTGCCCATTATGAGCCCTTTCTGCTCGGTTATTCGTATAAGACCAACTACTTGCCAGCTGCCTGCCGGCTGGTAAAAGGGATGGGGGGGTATGCGGAGGTGGTGTCAAGGCTTGAGTACGATCTCGCCCTGAGATTGGGGTACGAGCATCGGCAGATCATCTTCAATGGCCCATTGAAGCGACGAGAGGATCTCGACCTCGCCTTCGGCAGAGGTGCCATCGTCAATCTGGATTCCCTGACTGAAGTGGAGGCCCTGTGTGATTGGCTCGAAGGGCATCCTGGAATGCGACCAGTAGTGGGTTTGCGCATCAATGTCACCTTGGTGGATACAGATGGCCGATCCAGGGTTCAAGCTGGTCTCGAAGCCGGACGTTTTGGTCTTGACGGTGAGGATCTTCGCAGTGCCGTGGAGATGCTCTCTGCCCGAGGGGTGCCGGTGGCATCGTTGCACGGCCATGCATCATCCAGCGATCGGAGCGTGGAAAATTTTCGCACCATCTGCCGTACCCTCTGCTCGGTGCGGGAGCGCTATGCACTGGAGGAGCTGCGCTATTTCAACATCGGAGGTGGCTTTTTTGGCAGGGTGCCCAAGGCATTGATTGGACGAGAGGTGCCGAATTTCGATGATTATGCTGTAGCCATTGCCGAAATCCTGCTGGCTGATCCCTGGATTCGGACACACAGGCCCACGCTGGTGGCCGAGCCCGGGGTCTCTGTGGTTGCTGACTGTATGAGCTTTTATACCCGAATACACAGCCTGAAAACCGTTTGCGGGGGGAAACGTTTTGTTACCGTCGATGGCAGCGTATTCCACGTCAAGCCCACCATGCATCCTTATAACATGCTGTTTCGCCACCTGCCTGCCCAGTCATGTGATGGTGATACCCTCCATTGTGATGTGGTGGGTTCCACCTGCATGGAGAAGGATGTGATTCTGCGGGATGTTGCTTTGCAAGACCCGCGACCCGGTGATTACATCGAGATCAAGGGAACCGGTGCCTATACGATCGTGATGACGCCGCCTTTCATCAATCTGGCACCGGCCATCATTGCTCCCGATGAGGCTGGAGGGTTTGAGACGTTGCGCCGGGCTCAAAGTGTGGATCATTTTCTCGGCTGTTACGAACTACAGGGTTCTGCCTGATGAATATCCTCTTTACCTGTGCTGGCCGGCGCAATTATCTGCTTGACTATTTTAGGGATGCGCTGGGGCCTGGAGGTGGTCGCATCCTGGCGGCCGATGCCAGCTGTACCTCACCGGCCATCCAGGAGGCAGACGAGGCTTTTTTACTACCTTATGTCAACGATCCTGCTTATCTTCCAACGTTACTGGAACTTTGTCAGCGGGAGGAGGTGACGGCTGTCATCTCGCTGAATGATCTGGAGTTGCCGCTGTTGGCCGTTCACAAGCGTGATTTTGAGTCAATCGGTACTACCGTGCTGGTCTCCGATCCTGTAGTGGTGGAAACCTGTTTCGATAAATGGAGAACCGCCCGTTTCTTTTCCCGGTTGGGAATCCCTTTTCCGGCCACCTGGTTGACCTTGGCGGAGGCCCGAGAAGCGCTTTCAGATGGGCGGCTCTCATTTCCCGTGGTGGTCAAACCACGCTGGGGAACCGCTTCTATCGGTATCGAGTTTCCGGAGGATTCCCAGGAGCTGGAGCTGGCCTATGAACTAGTACGCCACAAGCTGAAGCGTACGTTTCTTGCCGAAATCAGCGCGGTCGATGAGGCGCGGGCGGTGCTGATCCAGCAGTATCTGCCTGGGAAGGAGTATGGGCTCGATGTGATCAATGATCTCGGAGGTAATTACCAGGCCACTGTGGTCAAAGAGAAGCTGGCCATGCGTGCCGGCGAGACCGACAAGGCGGTAGTAGTGGATGAGCCGGCGCTGGTCGCCATAGGAAAGCAGATCGCCGGTGAGCTCGGGCATGTGGTTAACCTTGACTGTGATTTCTTCGAACATGAGGGAAGGTTTTACGGCCTGGAGATGAATCCTCGTTTCGGAGGGGGATACCCCTTTTCTCATGTGGCCGGGCTACGCTTGCCGCAGGCAGTCATCCACTGGCTAAAGGGAGAGCCGGCTCCCGAGGCACTTTTTACTGTTCGTTTCAACACCCGTGCCGCCAAGTGCGATCGCCTGGTCTGCATTGAGAATGGTGCTCGGAATCTGGTCTGATCTCCTGCTCGATGGATTAAAAACATCCCCCGCGGGCCAGTTTGGACTGTTATCCTTGGTCGATAAGGGAGCGTCTCCAATATAACCGGTATTACTCTTTAGTGGATGGCGGGAACGTTTCGAAAAGGGGCACGGGTTGTTGCCAGAGGCAGAATAGTTCGATGACCCCATTTCGGATGTCGGCACTGTTCCTGTTTCTTTCCGGTGCAGCGAGCCTGATCTACCAAGTCTCCTGGGTCCGGTTGCTCTCGTTGAGTGTCGGTTCTACCAGCGCTTCCGTTGGCCTCGTCCTGGCGGCCTTCTTTCTTGGCCTGGCGGTGGGGAGTCTCATGGTCAGCCGTCTCCCACTCCGTTTTTTTGAAAGTGTCGGTCTCTACTTGCTCATCGAAGCAGTAATCGGTATCTCCGCCCTGCTGTTGTTGCCCCTATTACTGAGCCTGGATCAGGTGGTGGCGAAATGGTCGTTGCTGAGTGAGTTGCTGCCGTTCAAGTTTCTGCTGGTGGTAGCCGTTCTGTCGGTTCCCAGTATTGCCATCGGTATGAGTTATCCACTGATGGTGGGCATGATGGTTCGTGCTTCTCAAAAGAGCGGAAGCTGCCTGGGAGGATTGTACGCAGCCAATACGGCAGGGGCCGCTGTTGGTGCTGTCGGTGCGGGTTTTTTGCTTATTCCCCGCCTGGGTCTGGATGGCGCCATCTATTTCGGTGGAGTGCTCAATGCCTGCGTGGTAATAGCGGGCTGGGCCTTCCAGAAGGATTTCCTTCACCCACTGCGTCCCCCCTCTGGTAGTGCCGGTGAAAATCATCTGCCGCCGGCTGGCTTGCGGAAAAGGATGCTTGTTATCCTCTTTGCCACAGGTGTCGCAGCTCTCCTCTGTGAAGTCGCATGGACCAAGTACCTGGGTATCTACGTCTATACAACCCTCTACGGCTTTTCCATGCTGCTTGCCATTTTTTTACTGGGTATTGCGATGGGTTCCTGGTTCCTCCGTACTCGCCTGGACGCGTTGGTACACCCTCGGCGCTGGATGGTGATTCTGCTCTGCCTGCTGGCGTTCACCCTGGTTTTGACCCGGGTTGCTTTGCAGTATCTGCCGATGTTCCACACGAGCCTGTTTGGGGGAGGTGAGGTAGAGACGCTGGGCAGATACGTCCTGATCCTGTTGATCCTGTTCCCTTCCGCGCTGATTCTTGGGGCGCTGTTCGTGTTAGGTAGCCACCTTTATTGCGGATCCTCGGCTTCAGGAGTAAGTCGTCGGGCGGGGGTTGCTTATGCCGTGAATACGGCAGGAGGGGTTACGGGCTCGTTGGCGGCCGGCCTGTGGCTGATCCCGGTATTTGGTAGCAGTGTGACGCTTTCCATGGCAGCAGCGACCGTGGGATTGCTCCCCTTACTGTTGTTTGAAGGCCTGACCAGCCGTGCACAGCGGTTCTTGGCCATGGTGGCTATGACAATCCTTCTATTGGGAATCTTCTATCTGCCGCATCTTGATTTTCGGCAGGTGATAGCGGTTTCCCGTTACCCTTTTGATCCTGAAAAAGATATGGAGGGTCCACCGGAGTTCCGTTTTCTGAGTGAGGGAAGAAACGGGGTGATTAGTGTTACTACCTATGATGGCAAGCGGTTTCGGTTGCAAAACAACAGCCTTCCCGAGGCGGTGGTGGAGCCGCCCGATCCCTTCCCTTGGTTCTCGGAAACCTTGCTGGGCTTGAGCCCCTATCTCTTTGGTAAAGCTTCCGGTGACTGGTTTATCGTAGGTCTGGGTGCGGGAACCACCTTGTCTGCAGCGACGCTGGTACCCGTGGACTCAATTACCGTAGTGGAAATTGAACCAGCCGTGGTGAAGGCTAGCCATGCCATTTTTCCGGAAGGGATCGCCGCCCTTGAGGATCACCGGGTAAAGCTGGTGTTTGGCGATGCCCGGCATCAGCTGCTCATCGGCGGAAGGCGCTACGATGCCATTATTACCCAACCCTCCCATCCCTGGCTTCCGGGCAGCGGAAATTTCTTTACCCGGGAATATTTTGAACTGGTGGCAGCCTGTTTGAACGAGGGCGGGATCTCGGTCCAGTGGCTGAACCTCTTCCATATGGATGTCTTTACATTGCGCTCTATTCTAAAGGCCTATTTCGAGACATTTCCTTACGGGATGAGCTTTGCGGTTTACCAAGAACGCAGCTTGATCCTGTTAGGGTCGAGACAACCGGTTTTGTTCGATGAGGGGCAGATCGAAAAGCGTCTTGAGACGGCAAAGCTTCGGGAATTGCTTCGGCGTTGGAGGGCGGATAGTCCTCACGGTCTGCGCCAGTATTTGAGCTGGTCTCGCTCGGAGGCGATGGCGGTTGCCGGAGCGGCACCTGCAAACCAGGATACTACCCTTATCCCGGAGATGCGGCTGGCTGGGCTGAATGGCCGGTTGGAAGAGAGTGGGACGGTGATGACACTGTTGCTGCGCCGCTTCCGGATGAACAGTGAGGGCCACCCAAAAGAGGCCGATGGCTCAGCCACTTGGCGCTAGGTATCCCCTTGCATTGCCCCTATGGCATCGCTACCCTTGCATCGGGATTTGTCTATGAATCAAAGGAGGGAGTTTTATGCCTTCGTTCGACGTGGTTTCTGAGGTGAACATGCATGAGGTGGCCAACGCCGTGGACCAGGCCAACCGGGAGGTGGGAACCCGCTTTGACTTCAAGGGGAGTAATGCCAAATATGAGCTGGAAGGTGCGGAAATCACCATGGAGGCGGAGGCAGAGTTTCAGCTCAAGCAGATGCTGGATATTTTGCAAACAAAATTGAGCCGGCGTGGTGTCGATATAGAGTGCCTCGAGGTCCACGAACCAGAGATAAGAGGGAAGCGGGCCCACCAGCGCGTAACGCTGCGGCAAGGGGTGGATAAGGAGCTCGCCAAGCAGATCGTCAAGCGGATCAAGGAGGGGAAATTCAAGGTACAGGCGGCAATTCAGGGTGAGAAAGTGCGGGTCACCGGTAAGAAACGGGATGAGTTGCAGCAGGTGATAGCTTTGCTTCGTGAGGCAAAATTTGGATTACCGTTGCAGTTTGAGAATTTTCGCGATTGAGGGGTTAACTTGAATTTGTCAACTTCCAGCTCGGACTAGGCTGCCTAGGCCTGCTTGTTCCAATGCTTGGACCATGTGGCAGCGGATACTTCGGGCATCTTCCATGGCCAGTGCTTCCTTCAGGAGCTGCGCGGCCTGCGACCGGCTGAAGCTGCGGATTACCCATTTGATCCGGGGAAGACTGGAAACGGTCATGCTTAGCGAATCGATGCCCATTCCCAGTAACAAGATGGCGGCAGCTGGATCCCCTGCCATCTCGCCGCAGACGCTAACCTCCTTGCCGAAGCGATGTGCCTCCTCCACCACTTGCAGAAGGGCTCGTAACACGGCGGGGTGGAGTGAGTCGAACAGATCAGCCACACGGGCATTGTTACGGTCTACAGCCAACAGATACTGGGTAAGATCGTTGCTTCCGATGGAGAGAAACTCTACTCGTTGTGCCAATGCACCCGCTTGATAAACCGCGGAGGGCACTTCCACCATCACCCCTACTTCGGGCATCTCCAAAGGTTCCCCCAACTCCTCGCCAAGTTCATCTCGTGCACGTCTAATCAGCTCCAACGACTCATCTACCTCCGATACGTTACTGATCATGGGTAGCAGCAGGCGCAGGTTTCCCAGCTTGTGGTTGGCCCGCAGCATGGCGCGGAGCTGAACCATAAATATCTCCGGATGATCCAGTGTGATGCGGATTCCGCGCCAGCCCAGGAAGGGGTTGTCCTCTTCAATCGGAAAATAGGGAAGGCTTTTGTCTCCACCCACGTCGAGAGTACGCAGGGTGACCGGCAGGGGGGCAAACGATTCCAGCACCTTCCGGTAGATCTGAAGTTGTCTCTCTTCGCCGGGAAAGCGCTCTGCCACTAGAAACGGAAATTCGGTGCGATAGAGGCCTATCCCTTCTGCACCGCTATCCTGTGAAGGCGTGATATCTGCGATCAGTCCGGAATTGATGTAGAGCGGGATGTGTACTCCGTCTGGGGTTTCTGCGGGCAGATCGCGAAGATGGGAAAGGTTGGTGGCAAGTTGGGCTTCTTCCCACAGGAGGCGTTCGAACTCAGCGCGTACCTCGTCTGTGGGAGAGATGTAGACCCGGCCGGTGTAGCCGTCAGTGATGATTTCACGGCCATCGATTCTGTTTACCGGCAGGTTTTTGGCTCCCATTACCGCCGGGATTCCCATGGCACGACAGAGGATGGCAATGTGAGAGCTGCGAGAGCCTCGTGCCGAGACAATTCCTGCCAGTTTTCCGCTCGGCACTTCGGCCAGCATAGTTGCGGTGATCTCTTCTGCCACCAGCACAGTTCGATCAGGATAGTCGGGACGGGTGCGGGGGCTCTCCTGCAGGTAGGCAAGGATGCGCAGTCCCAGGTCACGGATGTCGTCGCTGCGTTCGCTTAGATAAGGATCATCCATCTCCTGGAAGACACGGACATGTTCGTTGATGGTATCCCGCAGCGCAGCTTGTACCCAGCTGCCGTTGCGGATGTGCTCTGCCACCCGGTTGTTCAGGGTACCACTGTCCAGCAACATGAGATAGGCATCAAACAGGGCCAGCTCTTCGGCAGGAAGGCGTTTTTCCAGCCGTCGAGAGAGTTCACGGATGTCCTGTTTTACCGCTTCCACCGCCGCAAAATATGCCGCCTTGTCTTGCTCGGGATCCTTGGGCGCCCGGTCTGGAATGGCATTTAGATCAGCGGGGGGGTAGACCACCACTGCAGTGCCGATACCCACTCCAGGTGCGCCGGGAAGCCCTTGCAACGGGTGGTTCTCCGGTGGAGAGGGAGGAGTGGTGGTACCTTGACGGAGGCCGTTGACTCCTCCACTGGCTTCGGCGTGGGCGATTCCACCCGCTAGTTGTGCTGCGATGGTGATCATGAAAGAAAGCTCCGCTTCATCGAAACGGATTGGTTCGCGCCGTTGCACCACCAGGACACCCAGTAGTTTGCGATGGTGGACGATGGGAACGCCAAGAAAGGCATGATAGGGCTCCTCACCACTACCAGGGCAGTAGCGGTAGCGGACATGCCGGGGAGCGTCATCAAGATTTACCGGCTCGTTTCGCTCGGCTACTAGACCAACCAGCCCTTCACCAAAATTCAGCCGGACGCGGCCTACACTGTCTGGGTTGAGTCCCTCGGTGGCCATCAGTACGTGCTGATGATGGGTGTAATCAGCCAGATAGACGGAACAAAGCTCGACTTCCATGGCCTGTTTCACGCGACGCACGATAAGGGTCAGCGCCTGCTCTAGATTAGGGGCGCAGTTGACCTCTTCGATGATGCGTCGCAGGGTCTCAAGCATAATCAGTTCGTGCAGTCCTTGGTTGTTTCTCTTTGGCCGGTGTCGTCGAGTGTTGGGAACGGTTTCGAGGCCTCGTGTGCCAAATGTCAGCCATGTTTTCTGTCCGGTTTGCCTTGCCTGAAAGTATTTTCGCGGTCTGCAGGAAGACGAGGATAAAAAGTGCAGTGCCGGATAGCCCTGCCCCTTAAATCTTATACTGCTGTTCGTGCTCGAAACGAAGTCGGAACAGGGTACCGACGGTGAATCATTTACTCACGCCCTGTAGCGTCCAATCTCAGTCCCGTTGTGAGAAACCGTTTTTCGGAGGCTCCAGAGAAAGTAGTGGGGCCAGTTCTTCCAGCGCATGTCGGTACACCTGCTGCTTGAAAAACACCACATCTCGAAGGGGTTGCCAGTAGTCCACCCAGCGCCACTGATCGAACTCCGGTTTTTCGCCCCGGTCCAGACATACTGCTCCATCGCTCCCGATCAGGCGAAGCAGGAACCATTTCTGTTTCTGCCCGATGCACAGTGGGGTGCAGTTACGGCGAACCATCTTTTCCGGTAATCGATAGCGTAGCCAGCCGCGGGTGGAACCAATGATCTCTACATGCTGTGGCAGCAGGCCAATTTCTTCAGAGAGCTCTCGGTACATCGCCTGCACAGGGTCTTCGTTACGCCGAATCCCCCCCTGAGGAAACTGCCAGGCATTTTGCCGGATGCGGCGTGCCCAGAGGACCTGGTTATCATCGTTGGCGACGATGATGCCTACGTTGGGCCTGAAACCATCCGAATCAATCACTTGGGAATCCACTCTCGGGTCGCTATTGATACCGATTGTTCCACAATTCCCGCCTCGAGAGCAAGACGCTCTCGTGTCAACTGGTTATGATAAGGCCCCTGTTTTGGTTAAGCGGAGAGATGGGCCGTGGCATTGGCGATATTCGACCTGGACAATACCCTCCTGGCCGGTGACAGTGATTATCTGTGGGGAGAATTTCTAGTGGAGCAAGGATTAGTAGACAAAGAGCATTATGCACGGGAAAACCGGCGTTTTTATGAAGAGTACAAGGCCGGCACATTGGATATTCATGAGTTTATGACGTTTAGCCTGGAGCCGCTGACCCGCTACCCCAAGGAACGGCTGGAGGCCTTGCGGTCCCAGTACGTGGAGGAAAAAGTCAGGCCCATTGTCTTGCCTCCGGCAAAGGCGCTGTTACGTAAACATCGTGAACAGGGAGATTATCTACTGATCATCACCGCAACCAATCGGTTTGTCACCGAGCCCATTGCGGCCCTGTTGGAGGTTGATCATCTTTTGGCTACCGAACCGGAGATACGTGATGGTTACTATACCGGGTACGTGGAGGGAACCCCCTGTTTTCAAGAGGGAAAGGTGATTCGTTTGAAACAGTGGTTGGAGGCCACCGGCAGGAATCTGGCAAACAGCTGGTTTTACAGCGATTCCCATAATGATCTGCCACTGCTGGAGCTGGTGACACATCCGGTTGCTGTCGATCCCGATGAGGTGCTCGCGCAGCATGCTGAAATGAAAGGATGGCCGGTTATCTCGTTGCAAGGTTGATGTTCCTGCGATCGCCTACTCCTGCCCTCCCGCCAGCGATCTGGTTGTTTCTGTTATTCCTGTTCGTGGTGGCTGCGTTCTTTTTTGCCCTCATTTCTGGCAGCGTGGAGCTGGGGTGGGAGGGATTGTTTCGGGTGTTGGCTGGGGAAGGCACAGTACTGGAGCGGCAGTTGATAACGGAGTTGCGTCTTCCACGAGCCCTCTCTGCCTTTGCTGCGGGAGGGTTACTTGCGCTTTCTGGAGCATTGCTGCAGGTCCTGTTGCGCAATCCACTGGCGGATCCATATATTCTCGGGGTTTCCGGGGGTGCGGGGGTTGCGGCTTTATTAGCCATGCTGGCAGGATTTTCCGGTTGGTGGTTTTCAGCAAGTGCCTTCGTTGGAGCCCTGGTTACCGTAGCACTGGTATTTATATTGGCCCGGGGGCAAGGGGGGTGGAATAGCACCCGCTTGCTACTGGTAGGGGTGGTAATGGCGACCGGCTGGGGGGCGGTGATCACTTTTGTATTGGCATTGGCACCGGATCGGGCATTGCGAGGCATGCTGTTCTGGTTGATGGGTGACCTGAGCGGCACCCGAGATCCCCGGCTGGCTTTGTTGATGCTGGCAGGAGGGGTGCTTGTCCTCCAGCCATTGGCTCGCGGTCTCAATATATTAATGCGTGGGGAGCTTCAGGCAGCGGCGCTGGGGGTAGAAGTGGAGAGAATCCGGTTGGTGATCTATCTGGCAGCTTCTTTGTTTACTGCGGTGGCGGTGACCCTGGCGGGGGGGATCGGATTTATCGGCCTACTGGTTCCTCATCTTTTGCGCTTGATATTGGGTAGTGATCACCGGCTGCTGCTTCCAGCGGCAGCATTGTTTGGTGGAGGGATGTTGGTAATAACGGATACCTTGGCACGTACCGTGGTGGCACCACAACAGCTTCCGGTAGGGGTATTTACGGCGATGCTCGGAGTGCCATTTTTTCTCTATTTGTTGCGGCGTGGGTGATGGTGCCGTTGCTTCATGCCCGCCGGCTGGTCGTCTCTGTGCCTGGCAGAGTCTTGTGCCAGAAGCTCAGCTTTGAGGTGTTTCCTGGCCAGTGCTGGGGGATTCTTGGGCCTAACGGAGCGGGGAAGAGCTCTTTGTTGTATGTCCTGGCGGGGCTCGCGATCCCGGAATCAGGAGAGGTGCTGCTGGATGGGCGATCGATGGACAAATTTCCGCGATCTAGGATTGCGCAGCGGGTCGGGGTGCTGTTCCAGGAGCAATCCGATCCTTTCCCTGCAACGGTACTGGAGACCGCCCTGATTGGTCGGCATCCCCACCTCAAACGATGGCAGTGGGAGAGTGAGCGAGATATCCAACTGGTCCGTGACGGACTGGCCCGTGTGGGGCTGGCCTCCTTGGAAACGCGGCAGGTTGCGACCCTCTCGGGAGGGGAACGGCAGCGACTGGCCATTGCCGCCCTGCTGGCACAGGAGCCGTGTCTTGCATTGCTGGATGAGCCAGTCAGCCATCTGGATATCGGTTATCAGATCGAAATGCTGGATTTGGTTACCGCGCAACTTTGCAATGAGGATGCAGCGGTGGTGATGGTGCTACACGACATCAATCTGGCGGTCCGCTATTGCGACCATTTGCTGCTCCTTTTCCCAGGCGGGGAAGTATTGTGTGGAGCGCTCGAAGAGGTCCTCGACCTGGATCGCTTGAAGCGACTGTATGGCCATCCGATGATGTCACTCGATGGTCCGTACGGGCCGGTCTTTCTGCCGGCCTGAAACTGTTGACATAAGGGCTGTGTTGGCCCACAATACTGCGCCTTGTGTTGTCCGGAGGGGTTCCCGAGTGGCCAAAGGGGGCAGACTGTAAATCTGCTGGCTCCGCCTTCGGAGGTTCGAATCCTCCCCCCTCCACCAGTTCCAGGTCGTTGTCGTGGCAGGCCGCCTGTTTGTGCTATATGTCGCGCGGGTGTAGTTCAATGGTAGAACCTCAGCCTTCCAAGCTGATGATGTGGGTTCGATTCCCATCACCCGCTCCATTAGTGTTGGACAGTTGGGGTTCTGGTGTTTGCATGGCCCATATAGCTCAGCGGTAGAGCACTTCCTTGGTAAGGAAGAGGTCACCGGTTCAAGTCCGGTTATGGGCTCCATCTACTCAAACATCTTGAATAGATCTATCGGTTGTTTTGTTTGGTTTTTGAATTGGAGGAGAGCTTCCAGTGTCTAAGGAAAAATTTGAACGTACGAAGCCGCACGTAAACGTAGGCACGATAGGGCACGTTGACCACGGCAAGACCACGCTGACGGCGGCGCTGACGAAGGTGATGGCGGAGCGTCACGGAGGGGAGAGCAAGGGTTAC
>CAZKYF010000038.1:0-2807 GCA_964557025.1 uncultured Chromatiales bacterium
CTGGTTGCAATCGGCGTCTACGGAATGCGTATCTGGTGGGTGATGGGCGGTCAATACATGCAGTCGTTCTATTGATGGAGTACCGACGGTGGCGATAGAGATCAACAGACGTGATTTTCTCAAAATGGGTGCGGCCGCGGCTGCAACCACGGTGGTATGCCCCCAGTTCACCGGCGCCATGGAGCTGGAGCTTGGGGGGAAGGATTTTCACCAAATCAGAACCTTCCATCCACGCAGGCGGAGGCCCTATCTTTGTACTTCCTGTCCTTATTTTGACGGAGGGTTCACCTTTGCAGAGAAGGGCCATATCCAGAAGGCGGAGGGGAATCCGAATCACATCGCCACACGAGGGAAATTTTGCACAAAAGGACTGGCTTCCTTTTTTGCAGCGACCGATCCGGACCGTATTACCTCCCCTTTGAGACGTGTTGGTCGTCGCGGGGCAGGGAAGTGGCAAGAGATCAGCTGGGATGAGGCCATTGCAGAAGTGGCGGGAAAGGTGTCAGCTGCCTTGGACAGTAATGGAGCAGACAGCATCTACCTTAACGAAGGTGCATTCAAGGATGGTGCTACTCTGCGCTTTATGAATACCATTGGTTCGCGTTCGATTCTGCGCAGTCGTGTTCCATCCATCAGTAATGCGGCAAAGCGGAGTGCACTGCAGAGGATGTTAGGTGTCGATTTTGCACTTCCGGATCTCGAGCATTCCACCTATGTATTAAACTTTGGCGCCAATATCCTGGAGACTGCGCCACCACTGGCTCAGCGTCTTACAGATGGTGTAGTTGGCAGACGCTTGAAGCTGGTGACATTCGATGTCCGCATGTCCAATACCGCGGGTAGGAGCGATGAGTGGATACCGGTATTTCCAGGAAGTGACGGGATCGTTGCCTTGGCTATGGCCAATGTAATTATGCAGGCAGGTCTCGCTGACAAAGAGTTCATCGACAACTGGACCAACTATCCCAGCGATGCGCTTGCGGAGCATCTAAAGCAGTTTTCGCTGGAACGGGCCGAAAAGGCGAGTGGTGTTCCCTCGGAGACGATCGAACGTATCGCCCTTGAGTTTGCCAAAGCCAAGCCGGCGACTGTGTTCAGTTACAACGGGGTGACTCACCATCGTGATGGGATTCAAGCCGAGATGGCGTGTACCCTGCTTGCGGTGATCACTGGAAATATCGATAACGAGGGGGGTTACTGCCTTCCCAGGCGTTTCAGGATCTCCGCTCCACAACCTGCTCCTGAACCGGTAATCGAGGATGACGGGGAGCTCAACCATGCTTTTCCCTTCGAAGTGAAACAGGGGGAGCGGAAAGTACAGGTGTTGTTCAATCATATGAGCAATCCGGCCTACTCCTCTCCCGCAGCGAGCCTCTGGAGGGAGGTGCTGAAAGATGAAAGCCTTATTCCCTTCCTGGTAGATTTTAGCCCATTCATGAGTGAAACTGCGGATTTGGCAGATATCATCCTGCCCGACGTGGTGGACGTTGAGCGCCATGACGTTGCCAGTAGTCCCACCGCGCTGTTGCCTTGGGCCTCTATGAGTGTGCCTGAGATAAAAGCGAAAGGACAGGCACAGGACGTGCGCATCACTTTGAAGAAAATTGTCGAAGCCATTGATCCGGACGGCAGCCGGGAGATGAAAAAATATTGGGATTTTGCCAATGACGCAGACTGGGTAAAGCGAGAGGTTGAGGGGACGCCGGAGCTCAAAGGGGGATACAAAAAGCTGAAGTCGAAGGGAGTGTATCCCAACTATGGGAAGCTTGATTCCACAGGCAGAAAGATTGTAAAGAAAGGTAAGCCGGTACCTGTCACATATCATATTTATAAAGAGAGCGGTTTTTCTACCCCATCTGGCAAGATTGAAATAAATGTTGAACCGCTGGTAGAGCAAGGGCTGTCAGCCTTGCCTTCATGGCGCGAAAACCCCCGGTTGACCGCCTTGAAGCCGGAAGAGTTTGTGTTAAGTACGTTCAAGGTGGCCTGTCACACACTCTCCAGAACCACCAATCTCAAATATCTTGCCGAGCTGTGGCATTCGAATCCTCTGTGGATCAACAAAGAGGTGGCGTACCGTTTGGGTATCGCCGATGGAGCGTTGGTCAGGGTAACCAGTGACGTGGGGTATTTGGTTACCCGCGCGTGGCTGACCAACGGGATCCATCCGCGGGTTGTGGGAATCAGTACCTCGGTGGGAAGGACCGCCTATGGTCGGGTAGCGCAGGCCGATGAGGAGCTGCACGGTCCGTTTGTTCTCGAAGAGCTGGAAGATCCCGATATTGAACACAACCTTTGGTGGCAGGACAGTGGCACCAATCCGAACGATATCATTCCTATCGCCATCGATCCTTCAAGCGGAATCCAGGCATGGAATGACACCGTGGTAACTGTTACCCCCGCGGTGTCGGGTGATGAATATGGGCAGATCCAGGTGGATAACGGTAAGCACCTGGCCATTTATGAGAGACAGAGGAAGCAGGGGTGATGCTTCCGACCCGAGAGTCCAACAATGGAGGGATGGTAGATTGAGCTTCCTAAAATCCAAAAAAGGCCTCGTGACCAGTGTGGTCGTGATTCTCGTGGTTTTTCTTGTTGCCGGGGTGAGCTGCAGTAGCAGCCGATTTACCCGGCCCAGTGCCTGCACGGTCTGCCATGAGGTATTTGAAAATCCCGCTGAATACATGCCGCAGGGAGAGATCAGTGAATCGCTGGAAGACTTTCGACCCACTCAGCTCTTTGAACCCAAGGCGTTTGACATGTCAGTCGGTTGTGCCGAGTGTCATGCCTATCCTTTTGAAGAGTAT
>CAZKYF010000039.1:0-316942 GCA_964557025.1 uncultured Chromatiales bacterium
GGATCTTGCCAAAGCCTTTTATTCCCGCCCCTCTGTACCCATATAGTGATTATTGGAGAACCAACCCCCAATCAGAGGAGTAATACCATGAGCGCGAAAAGTCTCGACAAATCCGCATGGGAAGAGTATTTCAACCGCTTCAGCAAGGCACTAGGCGCCTGCCTAACGGAGGTAGAGGTTGCAGGGCTGGATATTGGTGATCAAATCGAGGCGGAGTGGATAGTCCTCTCCGGAATTAGCTATGACCCAAAGGATGATATCGTAGCGGTAGACATGGTTAGCAAGGATGACGAAAATTTTGAGCATCTCATCCACAAGCCTGTGGAGGTGGTGATTCAGGAGGATACGGAAGGGGTGAAAAGCATCACTGTCGTAGATGCCGATAATCACAAACAAATTATCCATTTAAAGAAGCCGCTGGCACTCCCAGCTGCGTGACGCTATCTTTACTCGTCCTCGGAGCACGGAAGTATGCGATGTGACGCCTGAACAGGCGTCACGTCCCACTATGGCGGCGGGAATCATTCCCGTACTAGTTCAATCACACCGTGGGCGCTGATCCGCACCTCTTGCTCCCCCGCCTCAACGACCGGCGCGGTAGCCATTTTTGCTTCCATTGCCCCCATGGAACGCATCATCACCGGTGGTCGATGCCCGGGTGAGGAGATATTCACAGAGACGAGGCGGAAGTCCTGTGCGCCAAACTGGTGAGCTACCAGTTTTGCCTTTTGCTTGAAACGGGTTATCACGATCTGGATCAGACTGGTTTCGACCTCCCGACGTCGATCAGCAGAGAGCTGATAACCCAGATACCGGATGGCCAATTTCTCCTGCAATTCACCCAGCAATGAGGCAATAGAGTCGAAATCCCGGCTTTCCAAACGGATGGATTGCTGTACCCGCCAAATACCAGTCGGCTTGCCCTCATGATAAATCGGCAGGGTTTGATAACCTTGGGTCTGTATCCGGATCTCGGGATACTGCTTGATCTTCTTCACTCCCCAGGCAATTGTTCGATTCACGCGCTCTGCGGCCCGGGCAGGGTCTTTACCCTGGCTCTGAAAGTAGAAAACCGCAACCAACGTATCGTTCTCTACCTCCTGTGTGGCAGATGCATCCAGGGTGACACGGTCATAAGTCATGGATTCGGTGGCACCAGCCAGCATGGGGTTCCATAAAAGCAGGATTAAAAGTGGTATATACCTGGTCACCATGTCAATGCTCCTTCTCTCGTCAGTTTCACCGCATCCCTAATACTACGAATTCACGACGCTATTCCCGTTTGGGATTACATGCCAAATATTTGGCGGACTCCGAACGCTTGCCAGCACGTTGCAATTCCGTCAAAATCAAACATTCAATAATCAATAATACACGAATTAATGAATCCCGCCCTTTAGGAATCTTCGCTTACAGCTGATCTCACAGTACGGAAATGAACATACCGATTCGCTGGCTACTGGTGCTGTTGCTGATACTCTCCTTTCCCGTGGCATCAGCCGAAAAGGGACTGTCTCATACACTGGTCATAGCTGCTCCCGGTGACATGCCCCTGGTCAGCGCTCGAGATGCGAACGGGGAACCAACCGGAATGGTGATGGACTTCTGGCGGCTCTGGGGGGAGAAGACCGGTCACGAGATAAGATTCCGCCTCAGTACCATGACACAGTCCATCGCCGATGTCGAGGAAGGTCGCGCGGATATTCAGGGAATCTTGTTTTACTCCGAAGAGAGAGCCAAAAAACTGGACTTCAGCTCCCCTTTCATCAGCGTACCCGCCAAACTTTTCTATAGACTGAACGGGGCAAAGGAACCCCCACCCGAGGCATTTCAAAATGCCCGTATCGGGACCTATCCTCCTCTACTCCATCACATTCAAGAAAGGTTTCCCGACGCCCATCTCAGTAGCTACGACACAGCGGAAAAAATGGCCATCGCCATTGCCAGAAATGAACTGGATGCCTTTGTCAGTGATGTCCCCTCTGCCGAGGTTGCATTTCTAAAGGTGGGAATCCGAGGAAAGGTGGGATCCCTCAGCCCGCCACTGTTTGAATTGGGCGTACGGGCGGCAGTCGCCAAAGGCCAAGATGCGGTGCTTGCGGAAATCGAGCGTGGCCTTGCCGCCATCTCCCATGCCGAACGCCGACAGATGGTCAATCGCTGGTTGCCGGACTATGCGACCCCGGTAGATGATTCTACCGCAGGAGAAAGAGCAGCTGAGAGAAAAGGCTCGGAAAAACGGTTCAAATTAACACCAAGAGAGCAAACCTGGCTTGCTTCTCACTCCAGGATTCGGCTGGGTGTCGATCCCGCCTGGGCACCCATCGAATTTATCGATGACCAGGGTAGATTCAGCGGTATCACTTCCGACTATGTCAGGCTGTTTTCCGAGCAACTGAACAGTTCAATGGAGCTGCGGCAGGGACTTTCCTGGCATCAGGTGGTCGATGCCGTAAAAAACAGGGAAATTGATCTGGTGCCTGCCGCAGTCAAGACCCCGGAGTTAGAAAAATATCTGGCCTTTACTGTTCCCTATCTGAGCTTTCCGGCGGTGGTGCTTACCCGTAAGGAACATCCCTTGATTACCGGCCTCGAGGATCTTGCTGGCAAAAGGATTTTGGTAAAAAGAGGAGATCCGGTAGTGGAGTTTCTCGCTCTTACCTATCCGGACCTTACCTTGATTCGCAAAGCCACCACCAGCCAGGCGCTGAAGGCTCTCTCCAATGGAAGGGCGGATGCCTATATCGGTAATTTGGCAGTGGCTGCCTATGAGCTGGACAAGCGGGGATTTACGCACCTCAAAATCGCATCCCCTACCCTGTTCACCTACAACCTTTCTTTCGGGATACGAAACGACTGGCCAGAGCTGGTCACAATCTTGAATAAAGCGATCCAGTCACTTACCCCGGAACAGAAACAGGCCTTCAAAAACAAGTGGTTTGCTGTTCGATTTGAGTATTTGGACCGCAGCAGGCTCTGGAAAACCCTGCTGGTAGTTGGAGGTGTAGCAGGTTTCCTGCTGTTGATCGCCATCTTGTGGAACCGCTCCCTGGAGAAACAGATCCGGGAGAGGAAGAGAGCGGAGAGGGAGTTACGCATTAGTGAGGAGCGTTACAAACTGGCCACTGAAGCGGGTTCGGAAGGACTATGGGATTGGGACATCACAACCAATCAGGTGTACTACAGTCCCAGCTATATGACCATGCTGGGCTATGAGCCGGGCGAGCTGCCTTCAACCGAATCCACCTGGCAGGAGCTTTTGCATCCTGAAGACCGGGAAGAAGCTATCCGATTTGTCAAACAGGCCATCCGCGAAAACCGAGACACATACCAACATGAGTTCCGCCTCCGCACCAAGAGCGGAGAGTATCGCTACATGCTCTCCAGGGGAAAGGTGGCTGAAAGGGATGCGGCCGGGAAACCGACCAGGGTCGTGGGGTCCCAAGAGGATATCACCGAACGTAAACATCTGGAGATGGAGCTGCTGAAAGCCAAGGATATGGCAGAAGCAGCCAACAAGGCAAAAAGTCATTTCCTGGCCAACATGAGCCATGAAATCCGTACGCCGATGAATGCCATTGTCGGTATGTGCCATCTTACACTGCAGTCAGAGCTCACTGCTCAACAGCGTGATTATCTGAACAAGATCAAAACCTCATCCCATACGCTGCTCAATATCATCAACGATATTCTGGATTTCTCCAAGATTGAGGCGGGACGGCTGGAAATAGAAAACACCCCTTTCTATCTGGACGATATCCTGCAGAATCTTTCTGATCTCGTGAGCATCAAGGCCGGAGAAAAAGGGATAGAGATCCTGTTCTCTGTAGACAGAAACGTACCGCGCATGCTAATCGGCGATCCATTGCGAGTGGGTCAAGTACTGCTCAATTTAACCCAGAACGCCATCAAGTTTACCGAACAAGGCGAGGTCGTGATTCGAATCCGTCTGGTACAAGAGTCTGAACAACACTGTGTCCTGGAATTTCTGGTAACGGATACCGGGATCGGGATCGAGGAGCAAAAGATCTCCGAGCTGTTTGGCTCGTTCTCCCAGGCCGATAGTAGTACCACCCGCAAGTATGGAGGCACTGGCCTTGGACTCGCCATCAGTAAGCTGTTAGTTGAATTGATGGGTGGAAAGATTGGTGCTGAAAGCACTCCAGGAGAAGGCAGTACATTTCACTTCACCTGTCCTTTTGGACGTTCCAAGGAATCCAAACGGCGTACCCGTTATCCAGGCGTCAATTTCGATGGCATGCGGGCTTTGATCGTGGATGACAATGCAACCGTTCGCCAGGTTTTCCGGGATATGCTGGAATCGTTTGGTTTCGATGCCGTTACCGCAGGATCAGGACAGGCCGCCCTCGACGAACTGGAACGAAACGCACAGTCACGCCCCTACGATCTTATTCTAATCGACTGGAAGATGCCCGAACTGGACGGAATTGAAACCACACGCCGGATCCGCCGAAATCCACATCTGAAGAAAATGCCCACTATCGTCATGATTACCGCCTACGGAAGAGAGGAGATCATGCACCGTGCCAAACAAGAGAACATGGACGCCTTTCTAATCAAGCCGGTAAGCCCGTCGGTATTGTTCGAGACCATAGCGCATACGTTGGTCGGCTCCCCCGGAGAAACCGGAGAGAGCAGAATGGAAGCTCCGGAAGAAAATCAACATCAACTCAATGGGAAGATACTTCTGGTAGAAGACAATGAAATCAATCAACAAGTGGCTGTGGCCATGCTGGAGAGTTACGGGCTCGATGTGGAGATCGCCGGTGACGGAAAACAAGCTGTAAATTCCGTCATGCAGCATCATTACGATCTGGTATTGATGGATATTCAGCTTCCAGAGATGGATGGCTTCGAGGCGACACGCCATATCCGCGCAGACGATCGTTTTGCCAATCTTCCCATCATCGCCATGACGGCACACGCCATGTCGGGAGACCGGGACAAATCACTGCAGGCAGGAATGAATGATCACCTTCCGAAACCCATCGAACCGGATCAACTGTTTACCATGTTAAGCAAGTGGCTTTCCCCCAAAGCAGGCTCCTCTACTGAAACAATAGAAAAGAATAATGGAAACGGCATCTGTTTTCCGAATTTGCCAGGCGTCGATCTGGAGAAGGCGCTCCCCCGTGTGGGAAACAACAAACGTCTGCTGCGCAAGCTGCTTTTTGAATTCCATACGGATCATCACGATGCGGTGGCACAGATAAGGAAAGCTCTGCATAGCAGGGACATTACCCGAGCCCGGCGCCTGGTACACACCCTGGCCGGCGTTGCAGGAAACCTGGGTGCAACACCGCTTCAGGAAGCTGCCCAAACAATCGAGCAGCAACTCCGTGACGACGAGAAAGAGCTACAGAACACAGAGATTCATCTGCGGCAATTTGAAGCACTGTTTCAGCCTTTGATGGCCGAGCTGGAGCGCTTTAAACGGTCTCATACTCTCCCCCAAAAGTCATTCGCCAAAGGTCACATCCAGCTCGACGAGCTGGAAAGACAGCTCAATATGTTATTGGAGCTACTGAGAAATGGAGATTCCGAAGCCATCCCTCTGGCTGACACTATCTCTACGCAGATTTTTTACCTTGGCATGGACGAACTGGCGGAGGAGCTCACCGCTTGTGTCAACGATTTTGAATTTGAGGATGCCATTCCGGTGGTATCCGATCTCTTATCTACCCTGAATATCCCTGTTCGGGAACAACCGGAGCAGCGCGATGAACGACAAGAATAAAAACACCATTTTGATTGTGGATGATGAGCGATTCAACCTAAACACATTGATCGAAGTCCTGCAAGAAGAGTACCGAATCCTGGTTGCCAAAAGTGGTGAGCAAGCGCTGGAGCGACTCTCTTCAGCACCTCATCCCCAGCTGATTCTTCTGGACGTGCTGATGCCCGGGATCGATGGCTACGAAACCTGCCGGCGCATCAAGCAGAACCCGCAAACCGGAAACATACCCATCATCTTCATCACCACAAAGACCACGGTAGAAGATGAACAACATGGCCTGGAACTCGGTGCGGAGGACTACATTACCAAACCATTCAGTCCGGCAATCATCAAGGCCCGGGTCAGGACACAGATCAATCTTAAACTGGCACGGGATGCACTGGAAAACCAGAACCGCATCCTGGAACAAAAGGTGGCACAACGCACATTGGAGATCGCCCTGACCCGGGACATCGCCATTCACGGCATGGCAGCATTAGCTGCAACCCGCGATCATGAAACTGGCAACCATATTCGACGTACCCAACACTATATCAAATCACTTGCGCAGCATTTGCAGAACCATCCTCGGTTTCGGGACAAGCTCTCCAACCACACTATCGAGCTGTTGTTCAAATCGGCACCGCTGCATGATATCGGCAAGGTCGGGATCCCAGATAATATTCTGCTCAAGCCAGGTAAACTCGACGAAAAAGAGTTTGAAGTAATGAAAACTCACTCCGTGCTCGGACGGGATGCGCTGCCTTGTGAAGAGAATGGTTCAAATACCCTGCCCTTTCTGGCCATGGCTCGGGATATTGCTCATACCCACCATGAGCGATGGGATGGCAGCGGCTACCCGCAAGGGATCAAAGAAGAGGCAATCCCCCTTCCTGGAAGACTGATGGCAATCGCCGATGTCTACGACGCCCTGATCAGCAAACGGGTATATAAACCCGCATTTTCCCATGAAACGGCTGTCGAGATGATTGCTGCAGAGCGGGAAAGGCATTTTGATCCGGATGTCGTGGATGCCTTTCTTCATCTGAAGGAGGAGTTTCACCACATCGCAAAACGTTTTACCGATCCAGCGGATGTTACTGCTTATGCCAATACACTGCCGGTTTGAGGGATCCGAAGACCAGCACCTGCTGGCAAGTTGTTCATTCTTTCCTGGAGGAATTCAGTTCATCAGCACACTCTGCAGGGCCGGTGGACATGAAGGCCCCCGCGGTGGACAGCTCCGATCGTTCCAGCTTGTGGCGTAGTGCAAGACTCCCTTCCTTGTCCTTGCGTAACGTCGCAATCAAAAATTCGAATCCAGTAGGAGAAAGTCTCTTGGCCGCCTTTTGAGCCGTACATTCACAGATCGGGCGACTCAGCTTGTCGCTGGATGCCAGGCAAGCCTTGACGAAACTATCGAGATCATAGAGCTTGACTCCTGCCTGTATCGAAGCAGGCAAGCTGACAAGAAGGAGTGCCAACATGTAGCTGTATTTCACCATGATGAATCCTCGTGATCGATACAAAACACCTGATGGTCATGCAGTGCAGCGGCGTGCCGCTACAGTGCTCCACCTCTACGCCTCCAGTTCGAGGTACCGTGTTCCAAACGGTTGAGCATCATACCGCCCCGGCCAGTGCCATATCGTTATCCAGCCATCAAAACATAGCACCCACCGCTAAATGATTGTTACTTGGGCACCACAGTCTTTCCAGCTGTGTACATCCCTGTCTGTCGCATACATGGGTGTGGCTGAATGGGCAAACCACCGCATCCTGCGATTAAATTCTTATATGTTTATCATTAAAAATTTGTAACGACTTCAAAACCCTCTTCTACATGATATTCCGCTGAATATCAAGCTGTCGGCTCAGCAACAGAACACACCATGCCCGGTAATGAAGTCTTCTTGCTTCCGGGTTGAAATCGGCCAAAACGCCATCATTACAAGAGTTACCAATCACAGAGGAGGATGAGTTATGGCTACGTTTCAACAGCTTCGTGAAGGGGTGGCTAGTGCCTGGGACACGATTGCCGAAGGATGGCGCCACCTGTACCGGCGAGCCTCAGGTGCCATCACCCGCTTTATTCCGCACAAGAACCGAAGTGAGAACGCCGGACAGGATGGGGAGATCACCGTACGCAGCTCCGGATGGGGAATCCTGCCAGCCGAGGTATTCGATGACGATGACCAAGTGGTAGTGCGCCTGGAGTCACCCGGAATGGAGAAGGAGGACTTTGACATCGAGGTGCTGGAGGATACACTCATCATCCGTGGCGAAAAGCGATTGAGCCGGGAACGTACCGAAGGACGATACCATATTTTGGAATGCGCCTACGGTAGCTTTGAGCGCGCCATCCCGCTGCCTGCTGAAGTGGAGCCCGAGCAGGCCACCGCCCGTTACCGGAACGGAGTATTGAGGATAGAACTGCCCAAAACCGCTACTCAACGGAGACACCGTATCCAGGTGAGCACCAGATAACCTCGAAAAGGATCTGCATCAGTGTCTCTCCCAACCATTGTGCGTACAATACCCCGAAACAAGTGAGGGAAACGGGCTGCTGTTTATGGGCCGTTCCCCCGCCCCGGAGAGGAGTATTTGATGGAGTTCAAAGACTACTACAAGATCATGGGCGTCGACCGTAATGCGACGCAAGAGGAGATCAAGCGTGCCTATCGAAAACTGGCACGGAAATATCATCCTGACGTAAGCAAAGAGCCGGATGCCGAAGCCCGGTTCAAGGAAGTGGGGGAAGCCTACGAGGTTCTCAAAGATCCGGAGAAACGAGCCGCCTATGATCAACTGGGTGCCAATTGGAAAGCGGGACAAGAATTCCATCCCCCCCCGGGATGGGATGCCGGGTTCGAGTTTAGCGGTGGAGGCTTCACCGGTGGCGACACTTCCGCCTTCAGCGATTTCTTCGAGGCACTCTTTGGCCGGGAATTTGGGGGAACGGCGCGACATCGTACCTATCGGGCAAAGGGGGAGGATCACCACGCCAAGATCCTCGTCGACCTGGAAGATGCTTTTCATGGCGCCAACCGCACCATTACATTGCGGGTTCCCGAGGTGGATGCCCAGGGACATGTTCACACCCGTGAGAGAAGTCTCAAAGTCCACATCCCCAAAGGAATCAGGCAAGGCCAGCGGATCCGCCTCACTGGTCAAGGTGCCCCGGGGATCGGCGGTGCCCCGGCGGGAGACCTTTATCTCGAAGTAGAATTCAAGCCCCATCCTTTCTATCGTGTGGAAGGCAAGGATATCTACCTGGATCTCCCGATTGCACCTTGGGAAGCAGCGCTGGGAGCAAAGGTAAAGGTTCCGACCCCGGGAGGGGTTGTGGACCTGAAGATCCCACCAAATTCAAAGTCCGGGCGCAAACTCCGCCTGAAAGGAAGGGGAATCCCTGGCAGCCCACCAGGAGATCTCTATGTAGTGCTGCAGATTGCAGTGCCCCCGGCAGACAATGAAAAGGCCAAGGCCCTATATCGCCAGATGGAACAGGAACTGAGTTTTAACCCACGTGCACGACTGGGGGTTTAATGATGAAAAACGAGATATTGCCCGTATTGACCGGTATGGTTCTCGATGAGGAGAATACCCTCACCCTCGGCGAACTTTGCAATGCCTGTGCAGTGCATGCCGAATGGATCATCGAACTGGTGGATGAGGGAATCCTGGAACCGGCAAATCCGGGCATGGGCCCATGGCGCTTCCCCGCAATAGCTTTGCATCGGGTACACGTCGTCCAACGTCTGCAGCGGGATCTGGGCATCAACCTTGCCGGTGCGGCCTTGGTTATGGAGCTGATGGAAGAGATCGAGTCCCTGCGCAGCCGGCTGCGAGCACTGGAACATGAATAGGGAAAGGTGGTATCGACATTCTCTGGTCAACCGCCTCCATTCACTGTTGCTGCTGAGCGTGATGGGCGGTTTTCTTGCGCTGTTGGGATGGTTGCTATGGGGGCCCAGTGGCATCCTCTGGTTGCTAATGCCAGGGGTGGTGTTGGTCCTGTTCAATCCTTTTGCCTCTCCAGACCTGCTCATGCGCCTCTACCGGGCAACACCGCTCAGCCCGGAGCAGGCTCCCGTATTGTACGAGACACTCACGGAGCTGAGCCGCCGGGCGGGGTTGCCCAATGTTCCTACCCTATATTACTTGCCGAGTCGCATGGTAAATGCCTTCGCTACCGGAACCCAGAACCGTGCCGCCATCGCAGTCACCGACGGGTTGTTGCGAACACTTGATACGAGGGAGACCATCGCGGTGCTCGCCCATGAGCTAAGTCATATCCAGAACAATGATATGTGGGTGATGGGACTCGCCGATCTGTTCAGCCGCCTTACCAGTACTCTCTCCCTGTTCGGACAGTTCCTGCTCCTGCTCAACTTACCTTTACTGATGTTCTCTAATCTGGGCATCAACTGGTTTGCTATCCTCATCCTGATCTTCGCCCCCAGCTTGAGTGCCTTGGCCCAGCTTGGTCTTTCTCGAACCCGGGAGTACCACGCCGACCTCAATGCGGTACGCTTGACCGGAGATCCCGAAGGACTTGTTCGCGCCTTGGTCAAGATAGAACGCAAACAGGGTTCCTTTCTGGAGCGAATCGTTTTTCCGGGACGGCAGATTCCCGATCCTTCACTGCTGCGCACCCATCCTCCCACTGCTGAGCGGGTACGGCGCATCCGTGAATTGCAGCTTCCACCGGGGGTGGAGCCACCATTACCGGCAAGACATGCCTCTTTCACCCCGTCTTCTTATCTCGACCACCCAGTGACCCGGCCGCCACGCTGGCACATCAGCGGGCTATGGCATTGAGGCACTGGGAAAATCACCCCTTTCCATGAGCGTTATCCTTTGGCCTGCAGCACTGGGGATCGGTATTGTTCTGGGGCTGTTCGGCGCCGGTGGCGGATTGATCACCGTGCCAGTCCTGGTCTACCTGGCGCATCTTCCTCTCAAGGAGGCTATCGGTATCAGCCTTTGGGTAGTGGCGGTCGCCTCTCTCGCAGCCGTCATTCAGCAGCGAGCTTGGCAGAGATTGCAGCTCCATCTGCTGCTTACCTTTGGCATCACCGGCGTTTTCGGGAGTGTGGCCGGCTCCGCGTTGGCGCCTTATCTTGCTGAGCGTCTCCAATACGGCCTGTTCGCCCTGCTTATCTTCGCAGTAAGCTGGTGGATGTCGCAGGTCACACTTTCCGAGCAGATTCGAGTATTTCGCTTCATTCCGGCAGCGGTTACCGGTTTTCTGATCGGGCTAATCACAGGCGTACTTGGAGTGGGCGGTGGTTTCCTGCTAGTGCCTGCGTTGATCTATTTAGGGGTTAACGAATTTCCCGCTGCAGTTGCCCACTCCCTGGTGCTGATTACTCTCAACGCCTTCACCGGAGCACTGGCCTATTTACACACGTTCCAGCTTCCTCTGGCAATGGTGATAGCATTCAGTCTGCTTGCCACAGTCGGTACTACTATCGGCAGCCGTCTGTTGCACCGCCTACCGGAACAGCATCTCCACCAGGCCTTTATCGCTATCCTGTTGTTTACCGGAGGCACCATGCTATGGCGGGCCATCAGCTGAACCCTCTCCTGCGCCCGTGCTAGAATTCTCTATTCAACCATTATCGGGAGAAAGCCACATGAGCCACGAGGATCTGATTTGGGAAGAGGAAGCCTTGGAGAAACTGCAGAAGATCCCCTTTTTCGCCCGCAAGCTGGCCCGGAAAAAGATTGAACAAGGAGCCGTCGAGCTAGGCGAAAATCGAATCACACCCGAGTTGATGGAGCGCATCCGCGCCCAGGTAATGAAAAAACGCTCTTGACCGGTCAACGTATCCCCACCACTCACCTGACGGAACGGAGTCTTTATCGATGAACAAAGCAAAACCCCTCCTCCAACCATACTTCGCTTTCGGGGTGATGTTCCCGGCACTGATTGCTGCTATTCTCCCGATGGCGGGTATTGCAAGCGCCCCCGACGAGAAAAAGTGGCTGAATGGGTGGCGAGAAACCACATCAATGCGGGATGTCCGCTCCAGCGCCGCCTATTATGCCGCAAACGGCGTCATCTACATGATTGGGGGTATTGGAGGAGAAGTCACCAGGGGCAAGGTAGGAGAGGATGTGGCAGATTCCACAACTCGAATGTTCATGCGCTCTACGGAATTCGCCCGCATTCAGCCGGATGGTACGCTCTCCGAATGGAAACCAGGCCCAGAGCTCAACATCAAGCGGGGTTATTTCTCAGCCGCAGGACATGGTAACCATATCTATGTCGTGGGAGGGGCGCACGGACCTTACGGCACGCAGCTACTGGACAGTGTCGAGCGGGCAGAGATCAAGCCAGATGGAACCTTGGGTCCCTGGAAACTGGAAGAGCAGCGCCTTAATATCCCGCGGCGCTGCGTAAAACTGGCGGTGGTCGGGAAATATCTCTACGCCTTTGGCGGCTTTGGGGGCATCCTGCTGGACACGGTGGAACGAGCAGAGATCAAGCCGGACGGGTCGCTGGGAGAATGGCTGGTCGAGGAAAATGAGTTCACCACGGCCCGCTACATCCATGGAGTAGCCCGGGTAGGCAATGGCATCTACCAGATTGGGGGGCACAATAAAGAGACCGGCAGCGGGATCCGGAAGGTAGAGTGGAGCAAACCAGACGAAGAAGGATTCTTCAATCCATGGACCCCGACTTCACCACTACAGAAAGGACGCTTCGGCCCAGCCATCGCCATCCATGGGGGATTTATTTATGCCATCGGTGGTCTAGCAGGTCCTACCTATCTGGACAGCATTGAACGAACTCGCATCGAAGGAGAGGGAAAACTCTCTCCCTGGCAATATGTCACTCCACTTCCAGAGCCTCGGGAAGGAGCTGCCGCTGTGGTCGTGAATGACACCATCTACGTGATTGGCGGAGCCAATCGAAAGGGATTTCACAAGGAGGTGTTCTATGCATCCTTCAACAAGGATGGAGAGATTGGCTATCTAGCCTCTCCCGAAGAAATCGCCCAGCATCAAAAGGCTCAAGAGAAAAAGTCCAAACGTCCCCCACTTCCTCATGAAGGTATCGTGGTGGAGCACATCAAGAAGTCTCAATACAGCTACCTGAAGGTACGAATGGATGATGGAGTAGAGGTATGGCTAGCCGGACCGGAACAGGATCTGAAAGCTGGAGCTCGGATTGGATTCCCCAATGGAATGATCATGAGGGACTTTCACAGTAAAAGTCTCAATCGCACCTTCCCTTTCATCATCTTTATCAGTGAAGTACGGATACTAAAGAAAGCCCCTTGATCAACTCCAATCGAGGCATAGACCGGTTTCCCCTTCTCGCGCCTGGAACGGTTCACAGACAAACAACCCGGCCACCGCCGCCAGCTTGTCATCCAGATAGAGAAGGGGAAGCCGTTCCCGCTGCCACGGAGGAATTCCCCGGTCCTGTAACAGCTTCTTTAGCTTACGGTTGTAAGCGTCTCCTGCTGGCCGACAACGCTCACCCCCTTGACGAAATCGAACTGTAACCTTGGCAGCTTGGCAAAGCGAACGACGGATACCCTGCCCGAGAGCAGGCACTGCCCGCAAAATCTTCCCATCCGGCAGATGAAGCGGTCGTTCCATGCTCCATTCGAAGAATTGGGCGGGATCGTGGGGCGGCAAAGGGGGGAAGAGATACAGCCGGTTCCGGTAACGACGAAGCTCCGCGCCGGACCATGCCACACGAGGTGCGGCATCTTTCGCAGCAGAAATGACCTCATCAAGGATCCGCTGCAGGTGAACGCTGTCCGGCAGAGGCAGACCTGAGCGCTGAATCCAGTAACGCAGCACATTCCGCTGACGAGCAACCTCCAACCTCTTCAGATGGATGATATCGAGCGCTCCATCCTCTGCCACCAGCAGGTCCTGCTCGGCCAGCTGTTCGAGCAGATATGCCGCTTCAGCGGCATGGCTCGCAACACGGGACAGGGTAGTCGCCAGTGCAGGCCAGCGGCGCTGCAACAGCGGAATGACTTCGTGACGCAGGAAATTCCGGGTAAGACCGGTGTCGAAATTACTCTCATCCTCCACCCAGTGCAGCCCTTCAGCCTCGGCATAAGCACGAAGCTCTTCACGCCTGAAGCCCAGCAGTGGACGTCCCCGCCACCCGCCACCGAATGCTGTCCAGAGTGGCATCGCAGCCAGACCACGAGGGCCACTACCACGGAGCAGCTGTAACAGTACGGTTTCCGCCTGATCGTCTCGATGATGTGCAGTAAGCAATCCATCCCCCTCTCCAACCAGCGGGGCAATCGCCTGATAGCGGGCGGAGCGTGCCGCCGCCTCAGGACTTTCCCCCTGCGCTGGGCGAGCATCCACCCGCAACAACGTGAGAGGAATCTTCAATCGGCTGCAAACCTCCGCACAGTGGCGAGACCAATCGGCGGCTGCGGGACTCAGTCCATGGTCCACATGGACTGCCGACAGCTCATCCACCGGAAGCCGATTCTTTACCGAAGCAAGGGCGTGCAAAAGAACATGGGAGTCCAGCCCCCCGCTGTAAGCCACCCAGTAGCGGCGTGCCGGTGGTAACCGGCTGATATCAGCAAGCAAGGACTCGGGAGAAAATGGCATGGAGATCACGCCATTATGGTAGAAGAGCCGGAATTACTTCTCCGCCGGTTCCTCATAGTTTCCAAAGGCCATCAGCCGCTCATGCCGGCGTTCCAGGAGCTGTTCGATGGGAATTGCCTGCAGCTTTTCCAGGCCCTCCAGCAGGGCGCGCTTTACATTTTCTGCAGTACCCTCCATGTCACGATGGGCTCCTCCCAGGGGTTCATCGATGACCCGGTCGATGAGACCCAGTTCCAGCAATCGAGGCGCGGTGATTCCCATTGCTTCAGCGGCCTCAGTGGCCTTCTCTGCACTCTTCCAGAGAATCGAGGCACATCCCTCCGGCGAAATAACCGAGTAGGTGCTGAATTGCAGCATCTGTACTACATCCCCCATCCCGATGGCCAGAGCGCCCCCGGAGCCGCCTTCCCCGATGACAGTGGCAATAATGGGTGTCTTCAACCCGGCCATCACGAACAGGTTACGTGCAATGGCCTCGCTCTGCCCCCGCTCCTCGGCACCAATACCGGGATAGGCCCCTGGGGTATCAATGAAGCTGAGTACCGGCAGATGGAAACGCTCCGCCATCTCCATGAGCCGTTTCGCCTTGCGATACCCCTCAGGACGCGGCATACCGTAGTTGCGCCTCACACGTTCCTTGGTGTCCCGTGCTTTCTGCTGACCAATAATCATCACAGGCTCACCTTCCAGCCGGGCGATACCACCAACCATGGCGGGATCGTCTGCGTAGGCGCGATCGCCGTGCAGCTCCTCGAAGTCGGTAAAGATCCGCTCCACGTAGTCAAGCAGATAGGGCCGCTGAGGATGACGGGCCAGCTGAGCAATCTGCGCCGCTGTGAGCTTGGAAAAGATGGAATCGGTCAGAGCACGGCTCTTCTCACGGAGCCGTGCGATTTCCTCGCTGATATTCAGCCCGGAGTCATCACCCGCGTAACGCAGCGCCTCGATTTTCGCCTCCAGATCGGCGATGGGCTGTTCAAAATCCAGAAAATTCAGATTCATGGGTCGAAATCCGCATCCGTCAAAGCAAGATGGGATTATTTTACGTGCGGATAGCGGCCCTGTATATGCCCTCGGGAGGGTCGTTGGAGCACTGCAGCACTTCAAACGGCGAACGCTCCCCAATCCTTACCGATTGTCGCTATACCCTGAAGCGGGTCACCTTGGTGTGTAATTCACCTGCTTGGGAAACCAAATTATCACTGGAGGCCACACAGCGGGAGAGACTTTCCGCATTGATGGCCGCAATATTACCGATAGACTGGATATTGGAATTGATACTTTCGATAACCCCTTTCTGTTGCTCGGCGGCAATCGCGATCTGACCGTTAAGCTCATTGATCCCTTCGACCGCTTCGGTAATCCTCTCGAGCGCTTCATCCGCCCGCTCCGCCTGTTCGACGCACTGTTCTGCACGCTCCTTGCCCCGGAACATGGTCTCCATCGCCTGCCGGGTGCCCGCCTGCACGGAATCGATCATCCCCTCGATCTCGCTGGTAGATTCCTGTACCCGCTGCGCCAGGGTTCGCACCTCGTCGGCCACTACGGCAAATCCCCGTCCATGCTCACCCGCTCGGGCCGCTTCGATTGCCGCATTCAGCGCCAGCAGGTTGGTCTGCTCCGCAATGCTCTTTATGACATCCAGAACGCTACCGATACGATCGCTATCGTCATCCAACCGCTTGATGACCCCGGCGGCATGCTCCACCTCTTCCGCCAATGAGTTGATCGTCCGAATGGTAGATTCCACCTCACGCTTGCCCTGACTGGACTGCTGATTGGAATGATGTGCCATTTCAGCCGCCTCTTTCATGCGTTGTGTTACCTCGGTGAATGAAGAGGCCATCTCATTGGCAGACTCTGCCAACAGATCGGTATCTCTGGTTTGCTTCTCGATACGACCATTGGCGCCCTGCATGGAATCGGACATCTCTCGGGCCGATCGGGCAACATGTACTGTAGCGTTGTTCACATCCCCCAGGATCTGCCGGAAATTTTCCAGCATGCGGTTCAACGAGGATGCGATCTGTCCCAGCTCATCTTTGTAGCTATCATCGAGGCGCGCGGTGAGATCCGAATTCCGCTCGATACGGTCGATGGCCTCCGCCATACCCAGGATCGGGGTGCTGATGGTGCGCGCCAGCAACCAAGCCAGAACTACCGCGATCAGCAAAGCGATGATGTTGATCGGTAACAGATCCTTGAGAATCTCGGCCTTTAAGCCTCCGATGTTGGAAGCATCCATCACCATCCAGATCTCACCGCCCCCTTTGTTCCCTACCGGCAGCAGGAGGTGAAGTTGCCACTGTTTTTTATCCAGGTAATATCCATTAGTGATTTCGGCCTCTGCCGGACGGTCGTATTGCGCCATGACCTCAGCCAACAATGCCTGTCCCTTTTCATGGCTCTCCAGCTCTTGCCGCTTTGCCTGCAGCATCTTTTCTATCTTGGCCCGTTTTCGATGCCCGGCCGGCAATCTCCCCAATGCCTTCTCTATCTTTCCGACCTTGGCTTCCAGTTTGGAACGGTAATCCGCCGGATAAACACTGCGTACCACACCCCGATCACGCGCGTAGACCACACCATAAGGCTCCCCACCTCCATCGGTCTTTCCCTCGACGGAAAAGAATTTTAATACCCCGTTGGCCCTGTAGAGCTCCAGGGCCGCATCATCCTGTACATTTGCGTAGTTGCCGCCCCCAACGCTGGCCTTCATCAAGCCAAGGATCGGCTGCGCCCCAATCTTGGCCAGCTCTAGAGCGTGATGCAACGCCTTCTCATATTCGGCGTTGTACCGTGATATGCCCAGGACGAGACTGAGTATCACCAGTAGTATGATCGGTCCGCCGGTCACCAGCTGTTTGATGGTGAACCACTTTCTCAGATTATCCACACCAAATCTCCCTTACCGGGTTTGGGACATGAACGGAAAGTAATCTTCCTCCATTGAAAGGAGATGGTTCCAGTCCTGCACTCTTTATTCCCAAATAGTTCCTGCTGCGCATGAACGAGCCGTATCTGCTACTGGATACTATGAGAACAGACACCGGAAACACACGCCTCACCATAACCGGTATGGCAAGTGGTGCAGGTCTTCGGATTCAGCGAGGGATGCGCATCAGCGATATCTTTCCCGTCGTAGGTGTAGGCTCCATACTGTGCTTCACCAAGCAGGTGTTCCGTTACCAGAAGCGCTTTAATGTCTGTCAGCTCCAGCACCGCCGTCGGGCCATCGGGATATTCCTTGGTTCGAGCCTTGTAAGCCTCCATGTGGGCCGGATTGACTCGAACGTTATATTTGGAACCTTTTCCATCCTGAACCCAGTTGTAGGTTTTTATGGTCTCCTTTACGATGGCCGGTAAATTGTCCGGAATTGGCGACTGATTGTCCGGAATTGCAGCACTGCTCAATACAGGCCAGCTTTCCCAGCCTTTGGGAAATTCTGCATCCGACCCTGCTTGCGCTCCCATTGCAGCCATACATCCCAGCAACCCCAGAAACACACCCCTGAATCTCTTGATCGACATACCAACAATCTCCTCGCAAGTTTTGTCAACTACACAGGTCGTAGCCGGAACCCGAAGCCCCATTACCTCCTGTTTCACCCAAGAAAAATACTCCTTGCTTCAGGCTTCGGGAATGTTGGTTCTATCGGAGACGATTGACATTTCTTTAACACTTGGAGCACTATCTTCACCATTTCTGAGGGTTGCGGGCATATTGAGACCCGGACCAGGTCTCATTCTGGTCCGTATTGGCTCTAAACAATTCATTGCGGTAAAGTCGCCCTTGTCTCGCAGCCACTTTCATTGTCCTTGGAGCAAGTCAATGAAATACACACCCTTGCGTCAGCAGTTGATCGATACCGCCCTGGCCATGAACCGGAACGGAATCAATCAAGGGAGCTCCGGGAATATCAGTGTCCGTGTGGAGAACGGCTTTCTCATCACCCCCTCCGCCCTTCCTTACGACGCATGCACCGTGGAAGACATCGTATGGATGGATCTTCGGGGCAACTGGGAAGGAAAACACAAACCCTCCAGTGAATGGCGATTCCACCGGGACATCTACCAACGACGCGACGATGCGGGGGCAGTGCTGCATGCCCATCCACCGTGGTGTACCACCCTCGCCTGCCTGGGCCGTGAAATCCCCGCTTTCCACTATATGGTCGCCGTGGCAGGTGGCGACACCATCCGTTGCGCTCCTTACGCCACCTTTGGTACACAAGCATTGTCGGACCAGGTTCTGGAGGCGCTGACCGACAGGAAAGCCTGTCTGCTCGCCAATCATGGGATGTTGTGTCTGGAAGCGGAACTCTCCCTTGCCCTGTCACTCGCTATCGAAGTGGAGAACTTGGCCAGGGTCTACAGTCAAGCTCTCGCAATTGGAGAACCACAGCTGCTGGATGAAGCCGAGATGGAGCGTATATTGAGGAAATTTCAGAATTACCGCGCATCGAATCGAGCCATTCACAAATAACACGTTCGCTTGATACCAAACCGGTTCGGGCAAGGAATCGCCATGAAGGCAACCTTATGGATCGTTTTTCTTCTGATACTCTTTCCATTGCCCGGTTGTGGGCACAAAGACGCTGAACGGCCATGGTTTGATGAATCGGCCACCTTTCTGGGAGAAACCGAAAATCACCGGATTTTTGTGACCCTCCACACAGATCCCTCGCCCGCTTCCGATAAGATTACTTTTCGCCTGGAGCTCGAAGCTGCCATGGTATCGGGTGGAGGAGCAACGTTTGAAGCTATCGGCACTGGAACGGAGTGGAACCATCAACAACTGGGATTCACCTGGACAGACACCTTTGGCAACCAAGGGAGTGGAATATTGATTCCCGTGCGTGACAACCCGGGAAGCTATCGGCTGACCCTGTCGGCCGAAAACCTGGTCGAACCTCGGATTGCAGGCTATTTGCATAAATATCTCATTCGACAGAGAAAAGCCCATTCTCATGATCGACCTGCCTCTGATCCGTCTCCCTGATGACGCATTTTCCTTGGCCCTCACGGCTTCTGAGCCATTTGAAACACGGAACAGACCAGCATGAGCCCATTCACCATAAAGGCCCGAATCAGGCGCATTCAAAGGCATCTTGGGGTCGAAGACGACGGATTGATCGGGCCGGTAACCCTTTCTGCAATCGAAAACGCCCTGGGTATCGGCACTGAGTCAGCGAACCTCGTCATTTCCTATCATGGATTGGAGATCCTGATCGGCTTCGAGATCACCTCTGAAAGCCATTACCGTCGCCGGTTGTCATCTCCCCATTGGCCCGGAGGTGCATCCGGCGTCACCGTCGGCATCGGCTACGACCTGGGATACAATTCCGTCCGCCAGATTGAAAGAGATTGGAAAGGAAGAATATCCGACGCCACCTTGCAGGAGCTCAAGGGAGTTGCCGGTCTCAAGGGTATCGATGCAAGAGAAGCCGCCGATCGGCTTCGGCAATTGGGAATACAGATTCCATTGGAAGCGGCCAAGGTAGTGTTTTTTCGCCATACATTACCGCGTTATGCGGTAATGACACGCAAGGCCTATCCAGGAGTCGAAGCACTCCCCCATGATGCTCAAGCCGCCCTCTTGTCACTCATCTTCAACCGGGGAACTGCGAAACGGGGAGCGCGCAGGCGTGAAATGAAAGCCATCGAAGCATTGGTCCGCAGCCAATCCTTGGGCGGAATTGCCGAGCAGATTCGCTCCATGAAGCGCCTCTGGGTTGACAAGGATCTACCAGGGTTACTGAAACGGCGCGAAATGGAAGCAACCTTGGTGGAAAACGCTGAACGAGCATACCACGAGGAAGAGCTCGTTTATCTTTAACATTATTGTATTCCCCTGACATACCTCCGATAAAGCCGCACGCCCCCTAGCAGATTCCACCAAAGTAGAGAAAACGTAACCAGCATAGCCAACGCAGCAGGCCTGAGCAACTCCGGCCACATCACTGCCAATAACAACAACAG
Source organism: uncultured Chromatiales bacterium (assembly GCA_964557025.1). GTDB lineage: Bacteria > Pseudomonadota > Gammaproteobacteria > Thiohalospirales > Thiohalospiraceae > DRMK01. Next base: position 20,327 of record CAZKYF010000039.1, read on the forward strand.
CAACGCAAAGGAATGTGACCAGAACTGCCAGCGACTATATCGGGAAGAAAGAATCTGTTTCATGTTGGGAATCGGTTCCCCCCATTTTCCAGCAGCTTGCATATGATTATTGAGGTGCAACCAGATGAGAAAGGGGACGATTTTATAGAGCATACCGCTCACCACCGACATGGCAAAACCAACAACAAGCAAAATGCCAAACAGCAGTTCCACTTTCGGATGATCAATGACTCCTTGAGCCGCCCACAGGATCATTGCAACCATCAGGCTGGCGAGGGAAAGACGCCAGAAATCGATGTTGATGTCAGTCAGGCGACGCCGGCGGCGCTGTTGGAGCTTCAAAGTCACTACTGAAAAGGCCAAATGGGACCCCATGATGCCAATCCCGCCCGCCCATTCCAGCCAAAGCCTACCACCGGGCAACAAGCGTCCCGCCGCCCAGAGAACCAACCCCACAAACAGAATGGGAGGTAGCCAACGCATGAATAGCCCCGGATAGTTGGGAGTGAGTTGAAACATCGGCACCACTTGATAGGCCACACCAATGACCAACAAACCGGCCCAGCCCAACATTCCCCAGATTAGATGCAAGGTGGTCAATGAACGGGGGACTGAAAAGGTGTCAAGGGCGTAGCCGGAAGCCAACAGTATGCCCAGCCCTCCGGTCACTACCAGGGCCGCTATCGCCAGTGCCATTGCAAGAACCGTGGCATGACTGGAGCGCGCCCGTAACAAACAGTAGGTAACGACCCCGACAAAATAGATCAAGCATCCCCCCAGAAACAGAATTGCAGCGGCGAACAATTCCTTTTCCCCGCTCAGCATGCCGCTTGCCAATAGTGCCGTTCCCACGGTCAGCAGCAAATGAATGAACATGCTGCTCAATTGTGGGCGGGGGACAGGAGAAGCCATCAGGATAGGCAACAGTTGTTGCACCGCCCCCATCATGACCATTGCCAGAAAACCAAGGGTAAGAAGATGGGTGACCGCCAACAATGCCGGCATCCAGCGACTCCCCACCGCAACCGGGCCATACCACAACAGGACCAGTGCAGCAGCCACGGCAAACAGGGGAGCAGTCAGGAAAAAACGCAGCGGAACGGAAAGCGGCGGGGTCTGCTCCAGAGAGAGCGCCGTAGTTTTCATCCGCGACAGAGGTCGGCAATCGCAGCGCGAACCGCCTGCTCCGCCACCCCGTCTTCCTTCCGCCAGATGAAGATGTGAAATTCAGAGCCGTTACTGCAACTCAGATGGTCGAACCCTCGTTGCTCCAGATTGGGATAAAGAAGGCAGGGTTCCCGCCGGTGGCGGACATGGAGATATTCCCCCTCTGCCAACGCATCGATCTTGGCCAGCACTTTCACCAGAGGCTCTGGTGGTTCCAGATCGCTGACGTCGAGAAAGGAATGTCCACGCTCAGGCTTATCAGCTCCCACAACCGGTCCTTTTCTTTATGCCTGTGCCATCGCCTGCATCTGCTCCAGCACCTCTCCCTGACGAGATTCCAGAAGCTGATCGCTCAAAGGATAGACAATTTGTTCCTCCTTGGCATTGTGCTGCTGCATCAATATCAAAAGGGTTTCGGCAGCACCGAGAAACGCATCCGCATCTCTTCCTGAAAGCGCCTGTTCCATTTCTGCAAACAGCCCTCGCATCTGTTCATGCTCCATGCGCATTACCTGAGTCGGCCCCATTGGACCACCCGCTGCCGTTTCAAGCGCTGGAAACAGCTCTTCCTCTTCCATGGAAAAGTGGTGATTGATTGCCTGATAAAAACGATGGAACTCCTCTTCGGCCCGTTCCCAATCTTTCTCTGAGACAGCCTGTTCCGCGTCTGCAAAAAATTCATCACACCGTTTGTGATCTTTTTCCATGTAGCTGGAAATGGTTTCCATAGAGCAACTCTCCCGGCTATCTTGACTAAAACATTATTGTTGGGAGCTTCCTCTCCCTGCCTTGATAAACATCAATATGAACATGACCATGAGTGACAAGAAGTTATCGATCGAGCAAGCCTCTCGCCTTCTTACAAAGTTCCGAAACCCTGCCAACAGGAAAGCCCAAACCCGCCGCCTTCTCAGGAAAATTCCCCTGGCAGCAAGGAGGAGTACCGATAGCACCTAAACAATATGGGAATATTGAATGGGTAATTCCAAAAACTTATTTCTGATCCTGAATGACCTACATATCCATCCAGTACTCATACGGCATGTCCTTGGCTAATGCCAACCCGCCTTTGGCACCGGCATAAAGTGGATCGTCGACAACCGAGACATTGCATGGCCCCATCTCGGAGAGCACTCCAGCCAGATAACTGTCGATACCAACGATCTGGCTGCCACCACCAGCCAAAATGATATTATTGCGCACTTGGTCCTGATACTCAGGATCAAAACGGGCAATCATGTCCATTGCCGTCTCCGCGATGGCGGGAAGGATACTCTCACAAGCACGGCGCATCTCATTGGTAATATCAAGGACTACTGGCCTGCCTTCGACGCGCGCCTCGATTTCTACTTGGGTCAGTGAGTCCCCTACAAAACCATGCTCTTCCTTGAAAGAGCGAATGATATTCATATTGAAATCGGCATCAGGATAACGCTCGGTGAGCAAACCAAGCAATTGTTCATCAATATAGTCACCAGCGGTCGTCAAACTACGCTGGTCATCCACGCTCGGCATGGTGCCATGCATAATGCAGAAATCAACGGTACCCGCCCCGATATCGATAATCATGGCATTGTCCAGGGCACCCATTCCATAAGCCACGGCGAAAGGCTCGGAAACAACAATCAGCTTTTCTGCATAATCGGCAATGGCTTGACGAATTGCCTGCTTATTGACCTTGAGCGCTTCAGCGGGCACCCCAACCGCGGCGTAGATCTTCTGTCTCGGACGCGGTTCCACCAGACTGATCAAATGCCCAATCAATTCGGCTACCGACTCTTCGTCCTTTTCAGTACCAGATTTGATCACGCCATGGGCCAACGGTCTGACCACATCCAGCGATAAGCGATGCTCGTTCACTTCGTCACCAAACAACACCCGATCCCCGAGCATCTTCCTGGCAACAAAATCTTTGGGCCAGCCCACCAGACTACGCACCCAACGCCGCTTTCCATTGCTGGCAGCGACGGCCGATCGAGAGGTTCCCAGATCGATACCAATGCGCAACGCCTTGTCTTGCTGACTCACCTTAATTTTCGGCATAGGTCATATTCCTCCGTTCAGGCTGCCGTCTCTCCTGGCGCCTCAACTGCTTCAAATACGAGAGGATACCCCTCTCCAGTGCAGCTGCTATTTTATCGCGATAAGCAGGTTTTGCGAGACGGGCCTCCTCGTCAGTATTGCTGATACAGGTCACCTCGGCAAGCACACTGGGGATCTCGGCCCCAAGCAATACCACAAAAGGGGCAGTCTTGATACCTGCATCGATCAGTTGACGGTTCCCCTTACGCAAGGTTCGGTACACGCTCCTCTGAATATGGGAAGCCAGCTTGCGAGACTCCTGCTGTTTCATGGTATTACCGATTTGCGCAATCAATTCGTCAAAATCCGCCACCAGATAGTCGGAATGACGGTTCTCCGTCTTTGCCACCTTCAGACTCTGAGGATCGCTGGGTGGGCCGAAATAATAGGTCTCAACGATGGTCATGGGACTATTGGGAATCGTGTTGAGGTGAATAGAGATTAACAGATCGGCCCCATTTTCCCTGGCATATTCCACGCGGTGCTTAAGGGACAATGTCACATCAGAATCCCGCGTAAGAATCACATTGAGACCCTCTTTATCCATCAATCGGTTATATAGGAGGCGCGCAATCTTTAGGGTAATCTCTTTTTCCATCAACCCATTGGGACCAATTGCTCCAGGATCTTCTCCGCCATGCCCCGGATCGATCACAATGGTATGGACATCAAGGCCAAAAAGATCCGCAACTGCCACACCGGGCTGTTCGAGCAGCAATCCATAGTCTTTCATGACACCTCCCTGGCCCCCCCCAGACTCTCTCGCAGGGAGGGCAAACATTCCCTTGCCGGAAAAGGGTTTTTCCTTTTTTTCAAATAGCTCCCTTCCTGGTATGAAAGGTTCACCCTGTAATGCCACCCCTGCATTGGCCTCCGTAATCAGTGGTGGTAGCCCTCCCCCCCACTCTTCGGCCACGTAGCTCGCATTACGGATTTCCATCGTACTTGGGGATTTCGCTCCCTGAAAAAACAGAAGGCCAAGCAAAGCCACCAGCGGCAAAATAGTGGCAAAGACGCCAATTCCCATGCGCCGCCATTTCCGGAGCCGGCACCGTCGCCGGATCTCCAGTTTTTTTGCCGGCGAGAGATTGTCATGGTATACGCCCTGCAATATGGTTGCTTTCACCGCTTGCTGACGTTTTTCGGAACGATTGAACATGGAAACCTAGAGTTTTATTATCGAGCAGGCCAGAGATTTTACTTTCTTTTTACAATGACATGAAACTGGTTCCACAAATCCGTACAATCCATGGCTACTCTCTCCGCCTGCCCTAGTCGGTTTTTTATCAAATAGCAGCATAGACGCCCGATGTCAGTAACAAGGCTTCCCCCCCCGGCCAGCGAAACAGAGCTTCTGGAACGAGCCAATGCGCTGGCGGGATTGCGCCTGGAACAACTTGCTGCCCGGGTGGGTTGGGGCTCTCCTTCCACTCTACGTCACAACAAGGGATGGAGTGGGCAGCTCCTGGAGCTCCTTTTGGGTGCCGATGCCGGCTCCTTGGCTGAACCAGATTTCCAACGGATCGGTGTGGAGCTGAAGACGCTCCCCATCGACACTCGCGGCCTGCCGAAGGAATCAACCTACGTCTGTGTTGTGCCACTCGTCGGGGTTCGGGGAGAATGGGAAAACTCCTGGGTATATCGCAAGCTGCGTCGGGTGCTGTGGTTCCCCATTGAGGCTGACAATAATGTTCCGCCATCACAGCGGCGAGTCGGTACACCGCTGCTCTGGAGCCCGGATCGGGAACAGGAACGGAGATTGCGCCAGGATTGGGAGGAATTGATGGATATGGTCTGCCTCGGAGAACTAGAAAAGATCACCGCCTATCACGGCAATGTGTTGCAAATTCGCCCCAAAGCTGCCAATGCCAAATCACTCACCTGGGGCATCAATGCAAACGGCGAGCGTGTACGTACCTTACCAAGAGGATTCTATCTACGCAGCCGCTTCACTACCGAAATATTGCGCCGATATTACATTTCAGGCTAACCCTACCAGGGGATATGGTGGTAACCCCTTTTGGGGGGGGCAGCTCGACGCACCGAATTCGACCTCCGGATCAAATAGAGACGAAATGCAGACGAAAACCGTTTGCATTTAACAAGCCTGCCTCTATAATGATTGAGAATCATTCCTATTTGAGAACGATCGACCATGCATGACAGTCACCCCCTATCAGAAAGCAAAGAACACACCCATCTAACCATCACTGCTATCACGGCCGATAAACCGACCCAATGCCGGCTGATGGGCCTGGGTCTGGGGGTCGGCAAGGAGGTGGAACTGTTGCGTAACCGGCGGGGAGATGTCGTACTGAAAAATGGCAATAGCCGGATTAGTTTGGGACAAGGGATCGCTCGCCAGATTTTTGCTCGTCCCGCCGAACACAGCAATACTTGAGATGAAAAATTGCTGCCAGCATCAGGACCTCATCGGCTCTCCACCAGCTGAGAAGGGAAAGGTCCACCACATTGCTCTAATTGGAAACCCAAATGCAGGCAAGACGACCCTCTTCAATCGTCTTACGGGGACACGTCAGCGAACCGGAAACTGGCCAGGAGTAACGGTAGAACGAAAGGAAGGTACATTTACCTGGCAAGGGCAAAAATACCAGGTTGTAGATCTTCCTGGCGTTTACATGCTCGAAGGTGGGGAGAGCTCGCTGGACGAACAGATAGCCCGCCATTTCCTCCAGGAGCATCCCAATCAATTGTACATTAACATTGTGGACGCCAGTACCCTGGAGCGGGGATTGTTTCTTACTAGCGAGATCCGTGAGCAAGGGGTACCGGTGATTGTCGTCCTGAACATGATGGATGTGGCTGCAAAACGGGGCATAAAGATCGATACCGACGAGCTGGCAACCACTTTGGGTTGCCCGGTGATTCCACTCTCATTGGGCAAGGACCGAGAAATCACCCCCCTCCTGAGGGCCATTGCCGAATTTGATGCAACCAACCGCCAACCATTGATCATCCCCTATCCCGAGCCCGTGGAGGCAGCAATTTGCTCCCTCCAGTCAAACAAAGGCATTTCTCGCAGAGAGGCATTGTCACTGTTGCAGGAAGGAAACGAAGAAGGGATGCGACACCGGCGTCGGATCGAGCAATGCACAGGTGAAGAACTGGACTTCCTGCTAGCCGACGCTCGCTTCGAATTTGCCGGGGCTCTCGCCAGGCGGGTGTTAAAGGAGCGGGGCAAAGTCAGTCGCACCCTCTCCGATCGAATCGATCGCTGGGCGCTAGGTGGCTGGACCGGGATCCCGATTTTCCTCGGTCTGATGTATCTGTTATTCCTGTTCAGTATCAATCTGGGTGGCGCCTTCATCGACTTTTTCGACCTCACTGCCCAGGCCATCCTGGTGGATGGAGTCAGTCACCTGCTGCACAATCTCTCGGCACCAGAGTGGTTAATCACCCTGCTGGCTGAAGGCGTAGGTGGAGGAATCCAGGTCGTTGCCACTTTCATTCCCATCATTGCCGCGCTTTATCTTTTTCTCACATTGCTGGAAGAATCCGGTTACATGGCACGCGCCGCCTTTGTTATGGATCGCTTTCTGCGGCGCATGGGAATTTCCGGCAAGGCTTTCGTCCCCTTGATCATCGGCTTCGGATGCAATGTACCCGCCATCATGGCAACCCGTACCCTCCCAAGCCACCAGGAAAGGGTTCTTACTATCCTCATGACACCTTTCATGTCTTGCGGGGCACGGCTCACAGTCTATGCGCTATTTGCCGCCGTCTTTTTTCCACATGGGGGGCAAAATATCATCTTTCTGCTCTATCTTACCGGCATCGGTTTCGCTATTCTCACTGGACTGATGTTGCGCAATACGTTGCTCAAGGGGGTAACTAACGATTTCATTATGGAACTGCCCACATATCAGGTTCCCACCCTCTCCAACATTCTGCTCAATACCTGGAACAAACTCAGCGGCTTTATCCTCGGTGCGGGAAAGATCATTGTCATCGTGGTCACCCTGCTAACCCTGATCAACAGCATGGGAACCGATGGTAGTTTTGGTAACCAGAATTCCGAGAAATCGGTACTCAGCGCTGCTGCCCGCAACATCACCCCCTTGTTCGAACCGATGGGCATCACTGAGGAGAACTGGCCAGCTACCGTGGGAATCATCACCGGGCTACTGGCCAAAGAGGTGGTGGTTGGCACCCTGGATGCGCTCTATGCCAACATCAATCGTGCGCACAGCAGTATGGCAACCACTGAACCCGATGTCCCTTTCCAGCTGGGTGAGAGGCTGCAAGAGGCAGTGAAAACCATCCCACAAAACCTCTGGACAGCCCTGCAACATATGGGAGATCCCCTGGGACTGGGAATCCTTTCTGGCCAAAATGACCTGCAGCAGGCCGCTGAAGTGCACGGAGTGGATATAGCTACTTTGACTGCTATGCAAGCCCGTTTCGATGGTCGAGCAGGCGCATTTGCCTATCTGCTATTCATCCTGCTCTATTTCCCTTGCGTGGCAGCCACCAGCGCCATGCTGCGGGAGGCAGGCACCCGCTGGACCTTGATCGGCGTTACCTGGAGCACTGGTCTGGCCTATACCACAGCAGTGATCTTCTATCAGCTTGCCACCCTGTCGCTGCATCCTCTCCAATCACTATTCTGGAGCGGAGGGCTGCTGGCCATGATCACGGCGATGGTTGCCTTGTTCCATTACCTTGGAAATCGGCCTCTTCTTTTACGGCACAAAAATGCTGGGTGAAATACGGGACTATCTCAAGCAGCGCGATGCTGCCTCCTTGCATGAAATCTCTGTTCATTTCGACATTAGCGCTGACACCGCCAAGTTGGCGCTCAGTTACTGGATAAACAAGGGAAAAGTCGAGATTATCAATTCGACCTGTGACGCCACATGCAATGGCTGTTCGGGGAACGATCCTTTTTACCGTTGGAAAATATCGGAAAACCCGGTGCAATGGCATCCACGAAACCGCTGACTCCGAGGAACACCGGGGCATACTCAACGCGTCCAGCGGCTCACTTCCTCCAGATCGGCCGCTTGAAGTATCCCGGCAACCTGCTTGAGACGTAGCATCGCCAGCAAATAGTTGTAACGGGCAACCGCATGATCACGCTTGACCCGGAACAATTCCTGTTGAACATTCAGTACATCCACGATGGTACGGGTTCCCACCTCAAAACCCGCTTCAGTTGCCTTCAACGCCGTCTGGCTGGAGGCCAGGGCCTGTTCCAATGCCTGGACATGCGCAATGCCTGCGAGAACACCACGAAAAGCATCCCGTGTCATACGCAACGTGCTGCGCAGCATCTTCTCCAGTTCCTCATTGGCCTGCTGATACCGATGACGAGCCTGTCGGGTTCGGGAGCTGATCCCTCCTCCCTGGTAGAGGGGGAGCTCTAGCTGCAAGGTTATCGCGGTGAGATCATTATCAACGAATTGCAGCGACCCGGCCTCACTACGCTGGTAACTTCCAACCAGGTTCAATGAGGGATAACGGGCCGCTGACTGGCGTATGATATCTTTCTCCGCGACGTGGAGGGCATAACGGGCCGCCTTGAGCTGCGGATTGTTCTCACGAGCGATGCGCTCCCACCGTTCGATATCGTTCGGATCGGGCAGCTGGAGCGGAAACCCGGCTGAAAGAGGATTCAGCTCCATATTTGCAGACCCAGTGAGTTCCTGCAGGGCCTCCCTGGCGCTATCCAATTGATTGTGAGCTGTTATTTCCCGAGACACCACGCTGTCGTAACGGGCCCGAGCCTCCTGTACATCGGTGATGGCGCTTACCCCAACCTCAAAACGTTGTTGTGCCTGCTGGAGTTGCCGCTCAATAGCCGCTTTTTCTGCCTGGGTAAACCCCAGTGTATCCAACGCTGCCAATACATCGAAGTAGCGCTGGGTCACCTCGAGCATGAGACTCTGCTCTGCCGCATCATAATTGGCATCCGCCTGTCCGACCTGCTCCTTTGCCTGTTCAAGTAGAACCCAGTTAGCCCGGTTGTAAAGACTTTGAGTAATGCTCAGGCCATAACCCTGACTCTGGTATTCATCAACCGGCCCTACCTTTGGATCTCGACGGTTGGTAGCAACGGAAGCATTTAAGTTCAGCCTCGGCAACCACAGGGCACGGCTCTGTGGCAGAATTTCTTGTTTTGCCAACCGCTCAGCTGCTGCAGCCTTCAGGACAGGGGCATTCTCCAAAGCTTGCCGGTAAACGGCCATGAGCTCCCCAGCCACAGCGATTTGGGAGACATGTAACGATACCAATATCACTCCCAACCACCGCCCAAACCGGCTCATCATCATCCCCTCCTCATTCGGGTGTCAAGATGTGCTCCTACCAGAAAAGGGGGTTTAACGCTTTCCATAGAAATGTTCCTGGATAGAATCCCTAAAATGGCGATGGCACTCGAGACAACTCCTCTGCAACGCTGCAAAGGTGGAGATAACCGCGGGACCGTCTCCATGAGCCGCCGCCTCCGCCAAGTGCCGTGCGGTGTCATGTGTCTTGGTATCATGCCCCTTGAACTGCGCCATCTTCTTGCCGAGAAAACCAATAATTCGGCTTCGCTCAGCCATTGGTGGCCGGGGATGGTCGGCGATTCGCATGGCTGATTTCTCAACCTGCGTCCATTCCTCACGAGAAATAGCGCCAGCAATGAGCTCCATTTCTCGCCCCATATCCTGCATGATTTTGCGCAATGCCAAAGGTTTGGGTGCATCTTCGGAAGGGATCGCCACTTCAGCGGCAAGCTGCTTTCCAAAGGTGAAAGTACTCAATCCAGCGATCAGCACAACAAACAGTCCGCGTGTTCTCTTCATGGCAACGGTTCTCCACATTTATAAGTCTGGTTCATTTGAAATTTCCGGTATATCCAACCCAGGCACGCCAAATTCGGTAATTTTCGGTTGAGGTTCCTCTTTTTCGTTCTAGCCAGCTTCAATTCCTCGGCGATAAATAGCAAAGACTCCACCGGCTGCTTCCCGCAAATCCTCACGCTTTCCGGCAATCAACGACTGTATGACCAAACCCTGTATGGCTCCGACAAACAGCTGGCGAGCCGCGATACTATCAACATTGCTGCTGATCTGCCCTTCCTCCTTGCCCTCTTCGATCAGCGATTCGATCCGCTCACCGTACTTCTGAAGCATTGTCCGCGCCATCCGTTTGGGAACGCTCTCTTCCGCATGTTGCAGCTCGCCGAACAACATCCGAGGCACGCCGGGATAGGTAGACACGAACTCAATGTGTGCCATAAATATCGCCTCGAGGGCTTCAAGTGGCGTCTCCGCCTCCGCTGCAGCCTTATCAACCCGCTTCAGCAGGCGTTCCGCGACCCACGCCATCACCGCCTGCCAGATTGCCTCCTTGCTAGGAAAGTGACGAAATAGCGCACCCTGCGTTACATTCATCTGCTTGGCAATGGCCGCAGTGGTGATATCACTAGGATTGCGCTCGGCTGCAAGCTTTACTACCGTCTCTACAGTGACATCCCTGCGCTTGTCCGCAGGCAAATGCTGACTTTTAGAACGCACCCAATGTCTCCCAACAATATAGATAGTAATTAGTTACTATCTTACCTGTCAAACAATGGATGTCAACCCTTTCAACCAAAGCACTTTTAACGGTTTCCCGGGGTTCCCCCTCTGTCGGGATAGATGTCGCCTCACCTGAATCAAAGCAACCGAAGTTGAGGTGGGCGGTGGAGAGTGAGAAATGAGCCGTTATTCAGCAGAGCGAAAAGCGTCGGTCATCCAGAAGATGATGCCGCCGCATGATACCCCGATCCCCCGGCTGGCTGAGGAGACCGGCATTTCGGATGTCACCCTGTACAATTAGCGCAAACAGGCCAGACTCGAGGGGATTGCCGTGCCAGCCGATGGAAAGAATCCGGAAAAGTGGTCGTCGGAAGACAAGTTCGCCATTGTGCTGGAGGCCACCGCGCTGAACGGGGCGGAACTGGCGGAGTACTGCCGCGAGAAGGGGCTGTACGTCGAGCAGATCGAAGCCTGGCGCAAGGCCTGCCTGCAGGCCAATGCCGACAGTGCCGCTCAGGCCAGGGCCCAGCGGGAACAGACGAAGAAGGACCGCAAGCAGATCCGGAAGCTGGAGAAGGAACTGCACCGCAAGGAAAAGGCACTGGCCGAGGCGGCCGCCTTGCTGGTTCTCCAAAAAAAAGCCCAGGCGATCCGGGGAGACACAGAGGACGAATGATTGGTCACGCCGATCGCCGCCGTGCCGTCGAGCTGATCGACGAGGCCGTGACCGCCGGTGCGCGTCAGCATAAGGCCTGCGCCATCCTGGAGATCAGTGCTCGCACGTACCAGCGCTGGACCCGGGACAACGTGGTCCGGAGCGATGGTCGCCCGGGGGCCCAACGCCCGGTCCCGGCCAACAAGCTGAGCACCGGGGAACGCCAAGCGATCCTGGCGATCAGCAACAGCCCGGCGTTCCACAGCCTGCCACCCGGCCAGATCGTCCCGGCGCTGGCCGATGAAGGGCGCTATCTGGCCTCGGAATCCAGCTTCTACCGGGTATTGCGCGAGGCGGATCAGCAGCACCACCGAGGTCGTAGCGAGGAGCCGCAGCGCAAGGCTCCGAGCACCCACTGCGCCCTCGGCCCGAACCAGGTGTGGTGCTGGGATATTACGTGGCTACCCGGTCCGGCTCGAGGGCTGTTCTATTATCTCTACCTGATCATGGATCTCTACAGCCGCAAGATCGTTGCCTGGGAGGTTCATGAAACAGAGGCCAGTGACCTGGCGGCACGACTGCTCCGCAAGGCCTGCCTGGCGGAAGGAATCACAGTACGACCGCTGGTGCTGCACTCAGACAATGGCAGCCCGATGAAAGGTGCCACCATGCTGGAGACCCTGCGCCGGTTGGGTGTGACGTCCTCCTTCAGCCGGCCGCGGGTAAGCAATGACAATGCCTATGCCGAGTCGTTGTTCCGGACCTGCAAGTATCGGCCGAACTATCCAGTCAACGGCTTCGCAACGATCGCGGATGCCAGGGAGTGGGTACTGTCCTTTAGTCGCTGGTATAACACGGAACACAAGCATAGCGGCTTGAAATTCACCACACCGGAGCAACGCCATACCGGCGAGGCCACGGCGATACTGGAACATCGGCAGCAAGTCTACCGCAACGCCAGGACACGTCACCCCAATTGCTGGAGTGGCGAGATCAGGAACTGGGCGCTGCCGGAGCAGGTCTGGCTGAATCCAGAGAAAGAGCGGTTTGAGTTGAATCAGGCTGCGTAGGTCGAAGCGACATCTATGTTGACAAACACCGATACCCCGATTCTTAAATAGAGCAAAGCGAAGGCCAATCATGCTATTTCATGAGATATACATTAATCGTATCCATCAATGAGCACCCTTACAATCAGACTTTGTTTATCTTGTGAGCCAAGGTAAAAATATATATGAAATTTACATTTGCCTCTGGCAGATATATCGTAACTAAGTTATCTTTAAAGAGGGTATGGTGTTGCTTTCGCTTTTGCGGGATCAATACCAGCTAAAAACCTTCTTCCGAGGACCGGCAAAATGTTAAAAAATCGGACTTTGACCGGCCATAAGGAGCTCTGAATTTTCACGGCAAGCACTTTTTGCCAAGCAAAGGCCAACACTTAACCCAATCGGCACAGATACTTGGGTTTGACTATAATTTGGGGATTATTACATAAAAAGGGAGGAACTCTCCTGAGTCTGGTGGTAAACACGCCGCTATACGGTGGTTAAGGCTTTAATAAGGCTTATAAGGCGCTTTTGCATAGAAACAGGGTGATCTGAGAATAAGCATCAGAAAAAACCATTAACCACCCTTGTTCTTCTGGAACTTCGCTATTTGTAGTAATAGTAGCTTATTATTCTAAACTGATGAAATTTCAGAATATGCGCCTTTCAGCTGCCATGAAATCGCCTTAATCCTCTGTATTACAGAAATTGCAGATATCAACAATAGTGTAGCTAGTTTAATGGTCGGCTCAGACTCCGGACAGTAAACCCTCCCGCCGTGTGGGAAGGGAAAGGAAGGTATGAGTAAAATAGTACTTTCGATTCATAGAATTGTTTTTATACTTAATCAACTGAATATTCCGATTGTTCCAACACTAATAAATAAAATTTTTATACGGATGTTTTTTGGCTGTCAGCTGGGGGTGAACACACGCATTGGAAAAAATGTTACTCTTGGGTATGGTGGACTTGGAGTAGTAATCCACGAGAGAGCCGTTATTGGAAACAATGTCATCATTGGAACCGGCGTAACCATTGGTGGAACCACAAAAAAACGTGACGCACCTGTGATTGGAGACAACGCTATTATATCTGCGGGAGCAAAGGTACTCGGTCCGATAAAAATTGGGAAAAATAGTGTTATCGGAGCCAATGCCGTTGTATTAAAGGATGTTCCAGACAATTGTGTTGCTGTAGGTATTCCAGCAAGAACGGTGAAAGACAACATATGCATCGGGGATTACAGGGATATTACTTAATCAATATCGTCCTCGCCATAATATCAAGTAGACATTAGCCGCCACCACACTGGCTCACGGCAAGGTAACAACGTTTTTTCGTGGATGGCACTATTCTGCCGGTCAGCTCATGAAGTGCCAAGCACCAACTCATCTATGGGAGCACGTTTTATCGTATTGAATCGAGACCTCAACAAAAGCCCTACTCTATAAACGCACCCGCTGTACTACCTCCAACACAATCGGAACGCCCAACTCCTGTTGCAGTGCCTTTTTAAATTGGAGAAGTTCCCCCTGCCCCAGCGCCTCCTTTACCACGAGGTCACACTTGACCACCAACACATCTGCATGTTCCAGCATGACATTTTCAACCTGAATTTCTTTCCCAGAGACTATATAGTGCTTTTGATCCAGTATCGAAAGAACACGGGATTCGAACGCCATGGTGGAAAAAGACAGGTAAAGTGGAATGGCGACGATCAAGGCGGTAGCGAGGGCATAACTCAACCCTCTTTTGGCACGCCTGATAGGGGAGAACCCCAAAACCAGAAAGGTGAGTGAGGCAGCAAAAACGATGCCCACGAAGTTGGTCAGAAACAACAGAAAGGCCTGATAGAAGACATACAGATTCATCCATCCAAGGCCAATACCAGCGGTGGCAAGTGGTGGTACGAGAGCGACTGCAATAGCAACACCAGCGAGGGATCCTACAATCTTTTGATTGTTCTGGGCGTAAGCGGCGGCAATGCCAGATACGAGAGCGACCATCAGATCGAGCAATGAAGGACTGGTTCTTGCCGAAATCTCGTTTGTGAGGGTTTCGAGCGGCAACAGGAGTGTAATTGTGGCAGCACTGACAAGGGCGATACTGATACCGATCAGCACCGAACGCATGGCGCCAAAGAGCAAACTTTGATCGCTGCGTAGAACCCCCATGGAAAGGGACACAATGGGCTGCATCAGGGGCGCCAACAACATCGCTCCGATCACCACAGAGGCACTGTCAAGAAAGAGCCCCACCGTGGCAAGGATGGCACTCAGAAACATCAATACAATATAAGTAGATTCAATCCGCCCCCGGCTCCGCAACTCCGCAAAGAGATCCCTGTAACGCTCCTCACTGGCGTGGGTGAACAACGGCAGCCTCTTCTGGGCATAATCCACCTCCTCCCGATTCGCTGGCAACCCAGCGAGTCGCAGGGTTTCCTTCTCCGAGGCATCGGTCTTTGCCTCTGACCAGAATTCTTCACTGGCTATCAACTTCACCGCCTGCCGATTGACTTCAAATTCAACGGGGGTCTGTCCCACCTTTTCCCCATCCACCATCACCTGGAGTGGCGGCGTACTCTCAATGTGCAACCGCTCGGTTTTGATCAACCCCACGGAATCCGGCAGCCTGCCGCTTTTTGCCCGCTTGAAGAGAGCAACATAGAGATAGTGAAGGTAATCCACGATGGATTTAGGCGAGAGCAACAGTGCTGCCAACTTCCCGTCACTAACAGAAAGATGATCCTTGATGAGCAGGGAGGCACCCGTACGGTTGTCGTGCTCGATGATAACGATACCAACAGCTGCAGTTTCGATCTCCTGCCGCTTGGCAGTAACCAGCCTGACCTGGCTTTGACGCAGCCGGCGCAGCTTTCTGAACGCCCCCAACAACAACTGAAGTCGCTCGCCCAGCGCGGCTTGTCGATAAGCAGCGCTGCTGTAAGTAAGCGGCGGAGCATCACCAACTAGTGCCCCCCAAAGCACGATCTCCTTGTCTGCTCGCAATAGATCCACAGGCTTTGGCGTTGTTTCCAGCGCCAGTTTCAGGGACGCCTCCAGTTCTTTCGGGATTCGGAAGGTGGAGCGGAGGGTATTCTGGTGTTTCTGCGCCAACAGCGCCACGCTGAAACCAATCTCACTGGCCCGCTCTAGCACCTGTTTGATTTCAATACTGCTGCCACAAGCAAGAACTCGATCCGTTTCCGAGGCCATCTCCCGTTCTATAAATTGAGCGATGGGAACGGCTGACATCCGCTCCCCGTAGGGAGTCGCTTCAATCTCCGCCACCAGTTCTTGGCATTGTTCCCCGTAAACGAGGAAAATCTTTTCATCCGCTTCCCGCATCACTTTTCCTTTTTCTTCTAAAGAATTTACTTCTTTCCCTTCCTCCACCGTACGCATTATAGCGGAGGATCGCCAAACAACCATTTCACGGGGCTTGCAGCTGAGTTAATATGAATGCTGTTTTTGACAGCGTCAGGAGCTGACCGGATGATGCGATACACCCTGTTGGGTCTGGCATTCGTTCTCGCTGCAAGCATGGCGGAAAATGGCATCGCGAGACCGGAGCGGATCGTGCCAAATCAACCCTATTATGCCGACGAATTTGCCATGGAAGGTGAAATTGCGGAACTTGGGGAAGAACGAAACTTCGAAGAAGTGTTCAAAAATTACGAATATTATGAAGCTATCTACGATGAGCGGGAGCGCCCAATATTGTTCCGCGCCTACCGGCGGGGAGAGATCTTGTGGACGGAACGCTACCATTACGACGAACAAGGCAAATTGATAAAGAAAGAGATCATCCGCCAGGGAAAACCTCCCGAAACCATTCACTTCGGAGCCCCTTGACCATAATCAGGTCTTTCAGCCGCTCCAGGTCCCTGTGGGAATCCATCTGGCCCCGCGGAGCGGCGCGATATATTCATAGAGCCATGCCGATACACGTCTTCCCCCCTTCAGTATAACCTCCGCCTCGACACGTCGGTATTCATGAGGCCGATTCTGCCGATTCGAGCATCCCTCGTAGGTATCCAATATTTCAAATAGGAACTCGGCCGATGTAGTCTGGTAGAGCTCACCCCATACCTTTTCTCGTCCTCCATTTCTCATCACCAGACCCGGATAGCCTGCGAGCTGATAGAGTCTCCCGTGGGTGAAGCCCTCTCCGACATAGCAAACGTAAGGCCTAATCAAATGATGCATCTTCCCTCCAGCCCCTTTTTTCAAGGTACCGTAGACAAAAAGGTTTACTGTACCTTCCACAGCTCTTCCCTCTCGACCTTCCAGAAACCCCATGGATTCATCCTCCAAAAATGGTAACCTGTCAGAAGCTGGACATCGATATTTGCCCCCTTACCTCAGCACTGGCAGGTGAATGCATGGAACGTGGAGAAGAACATCTCAAAGAGCCGGGACATGACCTCACCAAGGAACATGAAGACCCGTTTCTAGAAAGCTTGCACCGTATCATCCGCTTCGCCATCAAGATACTGGCGGTGTTGATGGTGATAGTCATCGTCTGGGGAATCGGCGATGTTGTCTATGTGCTGTACCAGCGGTTGACAAGCCCGCCATTTCTCCTGCTCAGTATCAATGATATTCTCGCCACCTTCGGCGCCTTTCTTGCAGTATTGATTGCCATCGAGATCTTCATCAATATCTCCATGTATCTGAAGACCGATGTCATCCCCGTACGGCTGGTAGTAGCAACCGCATTAATGGCCATTGCACGAAAAGTAATTATCTTCGATTTCGAAAAGATTACGCCCCCATTCATCCTTGGTACCGCCGCCGTGGTCGCCGCACTGGGACTCACTTACTGGCTCATCTCGAGAAAAATCTGACGCGCAGCAACAATATATATCTCTACTACGTTGAAAACCGTCGATATCCACACTCACCTACTCAACCGAGCAGTCCACTTCGACAGAGCGTTCGATCAAATCGCTTTGCACCTGTTTGGCCGCCACTTGGGGATGGAGCCGGAATTTCTCAAGAGGGATCCCTGGGAGAACTATGTCACCACCTTGGCAACCATGATTCAGCATTCAAGATTCGTGGAAAAGAGCTGCTTGTTCGGGGTGGATGCCCGGGTGGATAACAAGGGACGGGAGATCGAGAGAGATCAAACGGTTTGTGCCTCAAACGCAGATCTTCTCGAGGTGGTACAGCGTTATCCACAGCTGTTCATTCCCTTCTTTTCCATCAATCCACTGCGCCCCGACGCGCTGGAACAAATCGACGCCTGCGTGGAAGCCGGCTGCAAAGGTGCCAAATTTTTACAGAACTACTGGAGGATCGATCTTAACGCCCCCCGTTTCATCCCTTACTACGAAAGATTGAGAAAGCACCGGTTACCACTGATCATCCACCTCGGCAGCGAATTTGCTATCGCCTCGGATCATTCCCTGGAAGGAGTAGAGATGCTTCGGCTGCCACTGGACTGCGGCGTTACCGTAATTGCTGCCCATATGGGACTTGGACAGATCTGTCACCGGTTATTCTTGTGGCGCAATCTGTCACGCAATCCCCTCTGGTTCGACAAAGACTACTTCCGCCTTCTGGAGATGCTGGAGGAACACGAAAACCTCTACGCTGACCTGGCAGCCTTGCTGGTTCCATTCCGAGCAAGGGCACTGCTTCACCTCTCGGAACAACGGCAAATCCATCATAAACTACTCTTTGGTAGCGACTATCCGGTCCCGTTTACGATCCGGTTCAACACCCATGGCCTTCCTTCACGGGAGGCACATCGTATCTCCCACATCAAAAATCCGTTCGATCGCTACATTTCGGTGTTGCTCTATTTTTTCGGCGAGACAAATCCTCTATGGAGCAACCATCGCAAGATCCTGCCATGAAGGAAGGCTACAGCTCCCGTCGCCCGGAGAAAGCATGTGACAAGGTATCTCCATCTACGTACTCCAGTTCACCGCCAAGTGGCACACCGTGGGCGATACGGGTAACCCGGATACCCAGTGTCCGCAGACGTTCACCGATATAGTGGGCGGTAGCCTCTCCCTCGACAGTGGGATTTGTCGCCAGGATCACCTCTTCAACTCCGTCACGACAACGCTCCTCCAGGCGATCCAGACCGATCTCCTGCGGCCCGATACCTTCCAGTGGCGAAAGGTGTCCCATCAGTACAAAATAGAGCCCACGATAGCTGCCAGATTGCTCAATCGCTTCCACATCCGCCGGCATTTCGACCACACAAAGCTGGGAGCGCTCACGGCTAGTGCTGGCACACAACAGGCAAAGCTCAGTCTCACTAAAGGTGCGACAACTCCGGCAATGACCAATCTCATCGACCGCCTGACGGAGAAGCGTTGCCAACCGCTTCGCCCCATCCCGATCCCGCTCTAAAAGATGGTAGGCCATGCGCTGGGCAGATTTCGGTCCGACCCCAGGAAGACAGCACAAACCTTCGATGAGACGGCCAAGGAGAGGGCTAACAGCCATTGGAATGATAAATCAACCGATTAGAACGGCAACTTCATGCCACCAGGAAGGTTCAAACCGGCGGCCATGCCAGACATCCGTTCCTGGGTGCGCTTCTCGATCTGACGAACCGCGTCGTTAACTGCAGCAGCCAGCAGATCCTCGAGCATCTCCTTGTCCTCCTCCAGCAAGGTATCATCAATGGAGACTCGTTTCACATCATGCCGGCCGGTCATCACCACCTTTACCATGCCACCACCGGACTCCCCGGTCACCTCCATGCTGGCCAGCTCCTCCTGAGCTTTTTGCATCTCGGCCTGCATCTTCTGGGCCTGCTTCATCAAGTTGCCTAAACCACCTTTCATCATCAAGCATCCTCAACTCTTGTGGAATTTCAGACCATTATAAGGGAAAGCGGCGAATGGCGCTTAATCCACCGGCCGGATGGAGTCCGGCGGAACATGGGCATCGAACAGCTCCACCATCTTTTGCACGTTGCCATCCTCCGCTATGATGCGCTCGGCCTCCCGTTGCCGCTCCGCCTCACGACGCTCCCGGATGAGTGCCGGGCTCTCTCCCTCCACGGCACCACACTCTACTTCAAGCCGGATCGAACGACCGAGATGATTCTGCAGCGCCGCCTCCAGGCGTACCCGATTACGCTCGCTGAGCAGATGTTTATGCTGTGGGAGCAGCACTAACTTCACTATACCCTCCTCCTCCCCCTTCCAGACGCAGTTGATTGCCAACTGATGCGCCATACCCTTGAGTTTCAGCGCTGCGACCATTTCTGCCCATTTCACATCCCCGGGGGAGCTTGGCGCAGAGGAAGGTATCGAAGCAACAGGGTTTTCCGTCCCCAGAATACCAGGCGAGGCCGACACATCGGCTACTTGCGCAACAGGTCCGGCTCCGACATGTGGAGAAGCCTGTAGCCCGGTCTGCTCCGTCCGACCAGGCTGAAACGCCAGCATCCGCAGCATGATCATCTCGAAGCCGCTGCGTGGCTCTGGCGCAAGCGGTAAATCCTTCCGCCCGAGCAAGGCAATCTGGTAGAACAGCTGTACATCCTCCGGCGTCAACCTGGTGGCTAGCTGAAGCAAACGCTCTCGCTCCGGTAACGTTTCGTCGATAGCCTGGGGAAGAATCTGGGCCAGCGCCAGTTGATGGATGACCGAGGTCAGCTCAGCCAGCGCCGCTGAAAAATCCGGCGCCCGCTGCGCCAATCTTTCCACTGCCTGCAACAAGGAATCACCATCACCAGCAGCCAGCGCTTCCAGCAGTTCAAAGACATGCCCTTGCTCAATAGAGCCCAGCATGGCAATCACCTCTTCCGCCCGCAGTTCCCCACCACCGTATGCAATAGCCTGATCCAGCAGGCTCAGTGCATCCCGCATGCTACCCTCAGCAGCGCGTGCGAGGCGAACCAATGCCGGCTTTTGATAAGG
Source organism: uncultured Chromatiales bacterium (assembly GCA_964557025.1). Classification (GTDB taxonomy): domain Bacteria; phylum Pseudomonadota; class Gammaproteobacteria; order Thiohalospirales; family Thiohalospiraceae; genus DRMK01. The sequence continues at coordinate 40,703 of CAZKYF010000039.1, forward strand.
GATGTTCTCACTCTCGAGAATCTGTGCCAGATGAGCAGTGATCTGATCAGGGAGTAGCCTTCTCAGATTGAATTGCAGGCACCGGGAAAGCACGGTAATCGGAAGCTGCTGGGGATCGGTAGTGGCCAACAGAAACTTCACATGGGTCGGCGGCTCCTCCAGTGTCTTGAGCAAGGCATTGAAACTGTGGGTAGAAAGCATGTGTACCTCATCAATGAGATACACCTTGTAACGCCCCCGCACCGGGGCATATTGCACATTTTCCAGTAACTCACGGGTATCCTCCACCTTGGTGCGTGATGCAGCATCCACCTCGATGAGATCCACAAAACGGCCGGCATCAATCTCGTTGCAGGCGCTGCAGGTGCCACATGGCGTAGAACTCACCCCTCGCTCACAGTTGAGAGATTTCGCCAAGATGCGGGCGATAGTGGTCTTCCCCACCCCTCGAGTGCCTGTAAACAGAAAGGCGTGATGCAGCCGATCATGATCCAGTGCATTGGTCAGAGGACGCAGCACATGCTCCTGTCCCACCATTTCGCTGAAAGTGCGGGGCCGCCACTTGCGCGCCAGAACCAGGTAGCTCATGAAATCGTTGCCAATGAATGATGGTAGCCGAATAGGGGTGGCGGCCCGCACCAGCTACACCCCGGCACCCGCAGTCTCCGCTACCGCTGCTCCCTTCCGGGCCTGACGGGGTTCACGGACTTGCGTTGCGAGGGAGCCGATACGGGCCACCATAGCGAGCGTACATTATCCCTGAAGCGTAACGGTTCCACAATCATCCGGGTGGAACAAGCCTGTCAACCGCAATCAATTGAAAAACGCAGCAGGCTCCACAAAGTTCCATCCCTTCACGATAAAGGATCCACACCGGCTTGTTCGAAAACCGTTCTCACCACCTGGCATGTATGCTCCATCTCTTTCTCGCCTAAAGTGGGGTGCACCAGAAACATCAACGTTGTCTGGCCTAGCTCCCCAGCTACCGGCAGAGGATACTCGGGAACCAGGCCAACCTTTTCAAAGGCTTTCTCCCGGTATATTTCCGAACAGGAACCACTGAAACAGGGAACCCCGGCCAAATTGATCTCCTCCATGATGCGATCCCGATTCCATCCTGGTTTCAGCCGCTCGGGGCGTACATAGACATAGTATTTGTAGTAGGCATGTCGCAACCTTGCCGAAGGTTCCTCCACCCGCAAGGCCGGGATGGAACGAAAGGCCTGGCTCAGAATAGCAGCATTGCGGCGACGAACTTTACCCCACTCCGGCAGTTTACGCAGTTGCAAACGCCCGATGGCCGCTTGCATCTCGGTCATCCGCCAGTTGGTCCCAAAGGACTCATGCAGCCAGCGGAAACCGGGAGGGTGCTCCCGCTCATAGACCGCCTCATAGCTTTTCCCATGGTCCTTATAGGCCCAGGCGCGCTCCCAGACCTCGAAGGAATCAGTAACCAGCATCCCGCCCTCCCCACCGGTGGTCATAATCTTGTCCTGGCAGAAAGAAAAGGCCGCTGCATCCCCCAGGGAACCCACCGGCCTACCCTTATAGACTGCACCGTGAGCTTGAGCACAATCCTCGATCACCTTCAGATTCCGTTGCGCCGCCAGCTCCATGATAGGATCCATATCGCACGGCCAGCCCGCCAGATGGACCGGGATAATCGCCCGGGTAGCAGGTGTCAGCACCTTCTCGATGGTCTCCGCCGTGATGTTTCCGGATACGGAATCCACATCAGCAAACAGCGGCCGGGCGCCGCGCGCGATTACCGCACTAGCAGTGGCAAGGAAAGTACGAGGAGGTACTACTACCTCATCACCAGCGCCGATGCCAAGCGCATGCAACGCCAGCTCCAGTGCCACGGTACCATTGGCCACAGCGACGGCGTACCTTGTGTTACACCAAGCGGCGAACTCTTTCTCAAAGGCACGCCCCTCCTCCCCGGTCCAGTAATTGACTCTTCCAGAGCGCAACACCGCAGCCGCTGCGGCAATCTCATCCTCTGCAAAACAGGGCCACGCAGTCATGAACGTACGAGAAAATCGACAGGAGTGAAAACCGTATTGAAATAAATATGGTGGCTATGGGTGGATTCGAACCACCGACCCCAGCATTATGAGTGCTGTGCTCTAACCAACTGAGCTACATAGCCGTATCGTGGCTTATTACTTGTCGTTGCCGAAAGGCGGCATTTTCCGGTTTCGTAAGGCTGCTGTCAAGACGGATTACCTTTCAGCATTGGCCAGGCAGCTCGCAGATAGACCACCATCGACCAGAGGGTAAGGACAGCAGCGATATAAAGCAGCCAGAACCCCAGCTCTGCCACTGGGATGTGTCCTATTGGCAACCGGTACAATAGCAGGATAATTGCCACCATTTGCAACGCAGTTTTCACCTTGCCGATATAAGAAACCGCCACCTTGGTACGGGCACCCAATTCCGCCATCCACTCCCGCAATGCTGAGATGGCGATCTCCCGACCGATGATGATAATCGCTGGTATTGCAATGTAAATTCCCGCATACGGGGTGGGATTGTGCTCCACCAGCAGTACCAGGGCAGCTGCCACCATCAGCTTATCCGCTACCGGATCGAGAAACGCCCCGAAGGGGGAGGTCTGTTCCCAGCGACGCGCCAGATAACCGTCCAGCCAATCAGTGATGGCTGCTACACCAAACAGCAGTGCACTCAGCGGATGCGCCCACCAGACAGGAAGATAAAAACCGATCACAAAGATAGGGATCAGCGCAATACGCAACAGCGTCAGGATATTGGGAATGCTGTTCCACATCGTCGTCTATCCATCTTCCCTGTCCGGATGAAACCGCTCGTAGATCCGCTCCGCCATTGCTCTGCTGATACCCGGTACCCGCACCAGATCATCAATACCGGCACGTGCCACCTCCTGTAATCCACCAAACTGCTGTAGCAGCTGTCTGCGTCGTTTCGGGCCCAACCCCGGAATTTCTTCCAATACAGATACGGTACGCGCCTTTCCCCGTCGCTGGCGATGGCCACCAATAGCAAACCTGTGGGCTTCGCCGTCCAGCTGCTGGATCAAATGCAGTGCCGGTGAATTCCCCGGCAGTATAAGGGGCTGTTCCCGTCCGGACAAGAACAGTGTCTCCTCTCCCGGCTTGCGGGTGGGACCTTTAGCGATCCCCAACAGCATAATTCCGGTGATCTGGAGCTCTTCCAGCACCTTTTCAGCACGAGAGAGCTGTCCCTTCCCTCCATCGAGAAGAAGTATATCGGGTAACACTCCTTCCCCTTTTTTAACGCGCGTGTACCGGCGCAGTAATGCCTGCTCCAGCGCAGCATAGTCGTCGCCTGCTGTCACTTGCCGGATGTTGAAGCGGCGATAATCCGACTTGACCGGGCCATTGATGTCAAACACGATGCAAGCTCCCACAGGGGCCTCTCCCTGGGTATGGCTGATATCGAAACATTCAATCCGCCGGGGGAGCTCTTCCAGTTCCAGTACCTCCTGGAGCGCCTGGAACCGAGTCCGCATATTGGCTTTACCAGCAAGAAGGCTCTCCAGCGCCGCCCGGGCATTAGCTTCAGCCATCTGCACCCAGCGGTTGCGATCGCCTCGTAGCCGGTGCTTCAAGGAGACTCGATGACCAGCCTGTTCTCCAAGTACCTGGGCCAGCCATTCCGCCTCTTCCAGCGGGATATTGAGCAATATCTCTGGTGGAATCTCCCGGCACCGACCCCCACCAGGCAGATAATACTGGGGAAGAAAGGCCGCCAACAGCTCTGCCGCACCGCTATTGTCGGTATGTCGCGGAAACCAGCTCTTGTTGCCCAGATTGCGACCGTTGCGAATGAAAAACACCTGGACACAACCCACACCATCCTTCACCACCGCAGCTACTACATCCAGATCCCCGCCATCTCCACTCACGTATTGCCGCTCCTGTACCCGTCGCAGGCTGGCGATCTGATCGCGGTAACGGGCTGCCTGCTCAAACTCCAGCGCCTCAGATGCGGTCTTCATCCGCTCTACCAAGGCATCGACCACCACATTACTGCGCCCTTCGAGAAACAAAGTCGCATGGCGGACATCTTCACGGTATGCATCGTCATCGATGGCACCAGTACACGGCGCGCTACAGCGCTTGATTTGATATTGCAAACAGGGTCGGCTGCGGTTGGCATAGAAGCTGTCCTCACACTGTCGTACCTGAAACAGCTTCTGCATCAGATTGAGCGTCTCCCGCACAGCCCCAACGCTGGGATAGGGGCCAAAATAACGTCCCGGTGCCTTACGGGCACCACGGTGAATTCCCAGCCGTGGGTGGCGATGCTCACTGGAGAGATAGATATAAGGATAGCTCTTGTCATCGCGCAGCAGGATATTGTAGCGAGGTTTTAACTCCTTGATGAGGTTATTCTCCAGGATCAGTGCCTCATTCTCGGTGTGGGTGATGGTTATTTCCACCCTCCGGACCTGCGCTACCATACTGCGGGTCTTAGGACTGGAGATGTTTTTACGGAAATAGCTGGCAACACGTTTTTTCAGGTTGCGCGCCTTGCCTACATAGAGGACCGTTCCAGCACTATCTACCATTCGGTAGACACCAGGACGGCTGGTGAGATTCCTGAGAAACTCCCGGGGATCGAACTCCGTCCCGCTCATCTCACTCGGCGAGGATCCGCCGGATTTCCCGGAACACCTCGTGGAACATTGCCTCAGTCAACCGACCTGTCTGGGTGTTATAACGGCTGCAGTGGTATGAATCCACCAACCAGCGCAATCCCTCCACCTGATATTTCTGGCCATGACCGAAAGGATAATCCTTCATTTTCAAACCGAGCCCGCGTACCACCGCCCTGTGGGCTACCCCGCCTAACGCCAGAATCACTGCCCCCGTCCCAAGCTCTTCGAGTTCCTCACGTAGATAGCGGTTACATTCCTGGATCTCCTTGCCGAGGGGTTTGTTCTGCGGTGGCAGGCACTTAACCGCGTTTGTAATCCGACACCCCTTCAGTATCAAGCCATCATCCCTGGCCGTGGAAACCGGACGATTACTAAACCCAAACTTATACAGTGTCTCATAAAGTAAAATCCCTGCATGATCTCCGGTGAATGGGCGCCCGGTAGCATTGGCCCCGTGCATCCCAGGCGCCAATCCAACAACCAGCAAACGTGGTCGCGGATCACCAAACGGCTCCACCGGCCGAGCATGATAATCGGGATAAGCCTCACCAACCTCCTGCAGGAAGTGTTCGAGCCGGGGACAGGCCCGGCAATCCGGATTGAAAGAACGGGTTTGCATGGGAACCTATAGTGTCAGAAACCCTTTTTAAAAAACCGTTCCAACCCTCGGATCGTCATCTCCTTATGGCCCGAAGTCTTCCTCATCTCAGAGAAAAACCAGCCCCGCACACTGAACAACCTCTCGCTGAGAAAATTTAGAAATGGAATGGCAAGCAACGGGTGGATAATCTGAAAATCGTCTATTGTCCCCGGTAAAATGGTGTGCGAATTTGGTGGGCCGTGTAGGGATCGAACCTACGACCCGCTGATTAAGAGTCAGCTGCTCTACCAACTGAGCTAACGGCCCTGAGCGGGAGGTGGTATTCAATCATAAAACCGGACCTTCGGCAACCACACGGATGGAAATTGCCCATTTCAATGGTTCAGTGGTGGTGATGCATCTCAGCACCCCCCGGAGGGCGCACCTCAAGGCGAACGGGAAGAGTCTTTCCCCCACCAAATTTCAGTGTAACCTCGACCTCCTCGCCCACTGACAGCGGTCTCCTTGGACCAACCAGCATCAAATGCAATCCACCAGGGGCAAACTCCAAGTAACCATGGGCTGGAATCTCCACTCTCTCCTGCCGTTTCATTGCAGCCATTTCCCCTTTCATTTCGGTACGATGGATCTCTACCCGCTTGAACATGGAGCTTTCAGCCCCTTGCAACACCACAGTTTCATCCATCGGGTTGTGAATCACCAAATAGCCTGCCATCACCTTCGCCACCGGCGGAGCGTGACGAATCCATGCATCCTTCACAACCGGACCTTCCCCACGGAGATCACCATCTGCATAGAGCGGTATCACGAGCAGGAACGACACAGCGAAGAGCGCTAGTTTTCCAAATATCTGTTTCATCCTGACGCTCCTATACGTTGAAGCGGAAATGCATTACGTCACCGTCCTGCACGATATATTCTTTGCCTTCCAGGCGTAGTTTTCCTGCTTCTCGTGCTCCCTGCTCTCCATTATAGGCAATAAAGTTGTCATAGGAAGTCACCTCGGCACGGATGAACCCCCGCTCAAAATCGGTATGGATCACTCCGGCGGCCTGGGGAGCGGTGGCACCGAGGGGGATGGTCCAGGCTCGTACCTCCTTGACCCCGGCGGTAAAGTAGGTATGCAAACCCAGCAGTCGATAACCAGCCCTGATGACGCGGTTCAATCCAGGCTCCTTCAGTCCCAAGTCGGCCAGAAATTCCCCCTTTTCTGCTTCATCCAGTTCCACCAGCTCCGCCTCGATGGCGGCGCAGACCGCAACTACTTCAGCTCCTTCTTCTTCGGCCAGGCTGTGCACCTGTTCGAGCCAGGGATTGTCCTCGAAACCCTCTTCATCCACATTAGCAATATACATGGTGGGCTTGATGGTCAGTAGATGGAGATCCTGGATCTGCGCTAGCTGCTCCTTGTCCAGCCCCATGGCACGCACCGGCTTTCCTTCGTCAAGCCACTCACGCACCTTTTCCAGTAACTGAAATTTTGCCCTCGCCCCTTTATCTCCGCTCTTTGCGATCTTGCCTACACGCACCAGTGCTTTTTCCACGGTCTCCAGATCGGCTAGCGCCAGTTCGGTATTGATCACCTCGATATCACTCAGAGGATCGATTTTTCCTGCCACATGAACGATATCCTCATTCTCGAAACAGCGTACAACTTGGGCGATGGCATCGGTCTCGCGGATATTAGCCAGAAACTTATTGCCCAACCCTTCCCCTTTCGAAGCTCCTGCCACCAATCCAGCGATATCCACAAACTCCATGGTAGCCGGCACCACCCGTTCGGGCTGAACGATGGCCGCCAGTTTCTCCAGACGCGTATCCGGCACGGGCACCACTCCTACGTTAGGCTCAATGGTGCAAAAAGGGTAGTTTTCCGCCTGGATACCTGCCTTGGTCAAGGCGTTGAATAGAGTGGACTTGCCTACATTGGGCAGCCCCACGATTCCGCATTTGAATCCCATAGGTCATCCTGTCGTCATCAGCGATTGCTTGTCTCACAGCTGGTGAAGGTTACAGCGCCAAGTGAAAGGGTCATATTTCCATTACGGCCTTCGCCAAGGGAACGAAACCCTTGCGGTCGGCCGCCAAGCCTTGATACAGAGTGTTCCTGAGGTTCTAAATAAGGACAAGATCAATTTTGGCCTTGATGCCGCCGGACATGAAGCCGGCTCATCGCCTTCTGGATTTCACCACAGACGATGCAAGGCAACTCCTCAACGGCGCGATCGATAGCATCTTCTATCATCTCACGCTCCTTCGCCGATGGTCTGCCCAACACAAAGGGGGTGACCTCCTCCCGACTGCCGGGATGACCAATACCAATGCGCAGCCGCAGGAAACCGCTTCCGCCGAGCAGGGAGATAATGTCACGCAGACCATTATGTCCTCCATGCCCTCCGCCTTGCTTGATGCGTACAGTCCCGGGAGGAAGATCCAGATCATCATGGGCCACCAAAATCTGTTCCACAGGAATCTTGTAGAAACGGGAGAGACGAGCCACCGCCTGCCCGCTACGATTCATCCACGTATCCGGCTTAAGCAGCCAGACGGAATGTCCCCCGACAGAGATACGGCAAACTGCACCATGAAACTTTGCCTCATGCCGGAAGCTGCCTTCCCATCTCCGGCTCAGGGCATTAACAAACCAGAAACCGGCGTTGTGCCTCGTCTGTTCATACTCTGTACCGGGATTCCCCAACCCGACAATAAGTTGAACGGAAGCAACCAACGCCGATTATCCGTCTATTTTCACCGAAAATGGCGTTTTTACTCCGCCTCTTCCTCAGTATCACCCTCTTCAGCTGCCCCTGCAGCGGCAGAACCCCTGGTCGCCTGGATAGCAGCCACGGCAACATCATGCTCTTCTCCTTGCATCAACTGCACCAGCTCCACCCCTGGTGGAAGCTTGAGATCAGAAAGATGCAAGGACTGTCCAAGCTCCAGACCGGAAAGATCCACTTCAATATATTCGGGCAGATCCTTGGGTAGACAGGTAATCTCCACTTCAGTGACGGCATGGGTAACGATTCCGCCACCGATCTTGACCCCCGGGGCCACTTCTTCACCAATAAAGTGGAGCGGCACATTGACGCGGATCTTTTCACCCGCGCTGACTCGCATCAAGTCGAGATGAAGGATAAAGGGTTTGGCAGGATGACGTTGCAGATCCTTGAGCACCGCTTGTTCCTTTTTTCCACCCAGCTCAATGGTGAGGATGTGAGAATAAAACGCCTCATTTTCAAGCTGCTTCAGCAACTCATTGTGATTGATGGAAAGAGGAACCGGTTCCTTGCCGGCTCCGTACAGGATCGCTGGTACTTTCCCCGCACGACGCAGGCGGCGGCTCGCACCTTTGCCCTGCTCGGAACGAGGTTCTGCTGACAGAACAAACTCACTACTCATGGTACACTCCTCAAAGGTTGTCCCGACTCCAAAAAGCCGGGTGACGAAAAGCCTCCCCCGCGACCAGGTTCGGCAAAAAGCTATTCCATATACAACGAACTGACCGATTCCTCGTGACTGATCCGACGCATGGTCTCAGCCAGCATGGCAGCAATACTGAGCACCCGAATACGACCGCAATCACGGGCATCGGGCCGTAACGGGATGGTATCGGTCACCACTAGCTCATCAAGTTGAGACTCGGTGAGATTCTTCACCGCCGGGCCGGAAAGTACCGGATGGGTACAATAGGCAGTGACACTTGCCGCACCGTGCTCTTTAAGCGCACCAGCCGCCTGGCAAAGAGTCCCTGCGGTATCGACGAGATCATCCACCAGCACACAGTTACGCCCTTCGACATCACCAATGATATTCATCACCTTCGCCTCGTTAGGCCGCGGGCGACGCTTGTCAATGATCGCCAGTTCGGCATCATCCAACTGTTTGGCCACGGCCCGGGCACGCACCACACCTCCCACATCGGGGGAAACCACAATCAGGTTCTGGTGCTTTTGCCGCCAGATGTCTCCAAACAAGATGGGAGAGGCATAGACGTTGTCTACCGGGATATCGAAAAAACCCTGGATCTGATCAGCATGCAGATCCACTGTCAGCACCCGGTCTGTACCTACAACCTCAATCATATTGGCCACTACCTTGGCGGTAATAGCGACGCGCACCGAACGGGAACGGCGATCCTGGCGCGCGTAACCGAAATAAGGGATCACCGCGGTAACCCGACCGGCCGATGCCCGGCGGAGTGCGTCGACGATCACCATCAACTCCATCAGATTATCGTTGGTAGGCGCACAGGTGGGTTGAACCACGAAAACATCCTTGCCCCGGACATTTTCCATGATTTCCACCATCACTTCACCATCGCTGAAGCGGCCCACAATGGCCTTGCCTAATGGAATGTTGAGATGGCTGACAATGGCCCGAGCAAGTTGTGGATTGGCGTTACCGGAAAACACCATCATCCTGCTGTTGTCTGGCACGGCCGCTCCTTTGGATTTGGATAAGAAATTCCCTGCGCTTATTCTGGTAACCATTTGTTTTCTCAACCCAAGGGGTAACCGCCAAACCATGCAGCAGAAAGAAGCAAAATCAATGGATTTTTCACAAGATGGATACCAAAAATGGTTGGGGCGCCAGGATTCGAACCTGGGAATGCAGGGATCAAAACCCTGTGCCTTACCGCTTGGCGACGCCCCAGTTGAACTTCACGGAACAGCCTTCAACGTTTGTAGCCGTTCCAGCAATGGCGACCGGTTCCGCCCTCGAGCCACGAACCCTCGCCATCCCGCAGGAAGCTCTCGTAACACCCGACGTGCCGCTTTCTCCGTTTCAAACGGGGCAAACACACAACCACCGCTGCCGGTCATCCTGGCTCGCCCATATCTGCCTAGCCAAACCAGTGCCTCGGCCACCTCGGGGTAACTCCTGGTTACCACCGGTTCGAGGGTGTTACCACCTTCCCCTGCGAGAAAAGCGCGTATTGTAATCGGCTGCGCGTCACGTATCAAATCTGCAGTAGCAAAAACCGCAGCAGTGGCCACTGACACCGGGGGAGCAATCACCAAAAAGCAGGGTTCCGGGAGATCTACCGATTGAAACTGGTCTCCGATACCTTCCGCCCAGGCAGCATGGCCGTGGACAAATATGGGAACATCGGCTCCCAATGCAAGGCCAAGGGAAGAAAGTTGTTCCGTATTCAGGCCGGTATGCCAGAGATGGTTCAGCGCCAATAGTGTGGTCGCTGCATCCGAGCTCCCGCCTCCCAATCCCCCACCCAGAGGGAGACGTTTGTTCAGCCGGATATCAACCCCCAGAGTGACTCCGCACCGCCGTTGCAAAAGGCGGGCAGCACGAACCGTCAGATCCCGTTCTTCAGGTACGTCAGGAATGGGCAACAGGCGGCGAATTGCCCCGTCATTGCGCAACCTGAAGATCAATTCGTCACCGTAATCGAGAAACTGAAAAACAGTCTGCAACAAATGGTAGCCATCGGAGCGCTGACCAACAACGCGCAGGAAAAGATTGAGTTTCGCGGGGGCCGGCAGGACAATCATGTTGCCGGGCTCTTGATGGATTCTCGCATCTGCACCGGCACGGCAGGAAACATCCAGTGGTCAATAACCAGCCGCACCCGCACCTGATGGTTTTCCACCTCCAGTTTGGCAGGCAGTTCCAGCGCTCGTTTGCGCACGCGAGTATAGCGCTTGTACGTCACTCGCCACCCCGATTGCTGTAACGCCTTCAGCCGACCCTGTGAATCCAGCGCCAACTTCGCCTTTCTCCCTTGCTGCGGGATTCCTCGTATCCAATAGCGCAAGGCCTCGATAGGCAGCATCACTCCCGTCTGCTGATAAAACAACACCCCGGCATCACCACGATGAAATACGGTCTTTCCGTCACTGCGTAATGCAACACCGTCACGATTTCCACCCAGCGTCAACGCAGAGATCCCGAAGGGACCGCTCAGTCGGATATGATAGTTATCATCCCATTGCCGCCAGGAGAAATTGGCATTGAACCCATCCCGTTCCATACGAACCGCGATACGACCCCGCAGCTCCCAGCGCGAGAGCTGCCGCAGGACCTTCTCCCTGGCATGCCACGCCTGTGATGGCTCCTTCACCGCTGGCCGCTGGAGTTGCCCGGCACATCCGGTCAGCACGAACAGGAGGATGAATAACCCACTCCATGGGAGATGAAGACTCATTTCAGAAAGCGCTGTAAGGTATCTTGCAACTTTTCGTCATCAGGGTGACGCTTCCGGGCTTGCTCCCACACTCGGCGAGCCTCATCCTTCTTGCCAGTAACCCACAGTACTTCTCCCAGATGAGCCGCGATCTCCGCATCCCCCGCCTCCGCTTTGTCCAGAGCCTTTCGCAGATAGTCAATGGCTTCCCGATGGCGTCCCAGGCGATAAAGCACCCAGCCCATGCTGTCTAGAATGGCGGGATCCTCGGGCTCCAACTCCAATGCTCGTTTGATATAACCATAGGCCTCGTCGTAACGGGTAGTGCGATCTGCCAGCGTGTATCCCAGCGCGTTCAGCACCTGTGCATTATCAGGGTCCGCTTCCAGCATCTTGCGCAGATCCTGCTCCAGCACTTCAATCTTGCCCAGCCTTTCCGCTGCCATGGCGTGGGCATAAAGCAACTCAGGGTTATCCGGATAGTCCGCCAGGCCACGGCCAAGCACTTCAAACGCTTCTTCATAACGGCGGGCCCGCCTTAAGATATCGCTTTCCACCAGTAGAATACGGATCTCCTGCGGAGGGCTGTCCACTGCCAGTTCCTGCAACATCGCCCGGGCTTCATCCACCTCACCCTGCTGCGCCGTCAGAATGGCGATACGCAAGCGTGCCTCAAAGAAATTACTGCCACCGTTAACCTTGCGATACCAGCGAATTGCCTCTTCATCCTTCCCTTCACTCTCTGCAATACGCCCAAGGAAAAAGCTGGCATCCGGAATACGCTGCCCATTATGAATCAGGCGAGAGAAATAGCGCTTTCCCTCCTCGGTTTGTTCGGCCTGAAGAGCCAACAATCCCAGCGCAAACAGCACGTCTGCATTGTCTGGAGCCTTTTTCTCCAGACGCTTGAACTCCTTCCTTGCCTCGGCCAAACGGCGCTCCTCCACCAACATACGTGCGAAAGAGAGCCGCATCTCCAGATCATCAGGCCTGAGTGCGATGGCCTTCTGATATGCTGCCACGGCAGCATCGACGTTTCCTTCCGCTTGATAAAGCTTGGCCCGTAACAGGTAGGCATCACCCCAGTCGGGATTCAGCTCCACTGCCTTGTCGAGCAAGCGATGGGCAAGCGAATACTGCTCAGCTCGCATCGCCAGATGGGCGTAGGCAAACAGGGCGTCCGCCTCCCCTGGGTGCTTATCGACCACCTTGGACATGGCCTGCAACGCAGCCTGTTTATCCTGTTCACGACCCAGTAACTGGGCTACGAACATAAAACCCTTGTAACGCTGTCTGGCATGGGTTTCACGCACCCGTTCCAGATACGGCACTGCATCTTCTATCCGCCCATTGCGCAGATACATGATCGCCACGACCTGCTGCGCTTCGCTATCGTCCGGCGCCAACTCTACCCATCTCTCGGCAGCAGCCAACGCCTTTTGGTTGTCACCGGCATACACCGCTATCTTGGCCGCCCGTTCGGCGATTCGAGGATCGTCAGAATGACGTGCGGCCCGCAGATAGTTCTCGGTGGCTATCCCGACGGCTCCCCTTTGGCCTGCAATCTCTCCTACCAGAAGTTCATACAGTAGTTCCGCCTTCTGAGATTGTTGTTGCGAGACATCGGATCCTGTAGCAGATTTCTCCCCAGCGGCAACCGGAAAGTGAGGATTACCCGCACAGGCTGAAAGCAAAATCATTGCGCACAATGTCCCCCACAGGGCACGCACCACACCGGAGCGGTCGCGGACCGGACAGACGGAGCGCCGGAGATGACAAATGATCGATCGACCAACCGAAGTTCCGGTTTCATCGGGGGCCGGAAGCAGCGTTTCAGTCTTGCTCGGAACGCCTGCCCGATGGATACCTATTCTCATTTAAGAACCGCTCCTGATTTCAGCAAATGCTCAACTATACCCAACTTCCACCCTCGTTTTCATCAAATTCGTTAATTTTGAAGTCGTAACCTTGTATTCAATCGGTGCATGGCGCAAAATTTATAGTATCGCAATCTGCATGATTATCTATGTCCCTGCTGGCATTCGGTGTTAACCACAAGACGGCCCCTGTTGAGATTCGGGAGAAGGTATCCTTCGCCCCGGAACGGGTTCCCGGTGCGCTGCAGGAGCTAACCTCTCATGACGGGTTGCAGGAAGCAGCCATCCTCTCCACCTGTAATCGCACCGAGCTCTATTGCGGTACGAAGGACAAGGAAATCCAGATTATAGACTACCGACAGATGCTGCTGGAGTGGTTCTGTTCATATCATCACCTCGATATCAGACAGGTAGAGCCCTATATCTATCTCTATCCGGATCAATCGGCAGTTCGGCAAATAATGCGGGTAGCCAGCGGACTGGATTCTCTGGTGCTAGGTGAACCACAGATCCTCGGCCAGATGAAACAAGCCTATATCACCGCATACCGAGCCGGGACCATTGGAAGCCATCTCAATCGATTGTTTCAACACACCTTTTCCGTTGCAAAGCGGGTGCGCACCGATACCGCCATCGGGGCCAGTCCGGTTTCCGTCGCATTCGCGGCAGTCAGCCTGGCAAAACAGTTTTTCAGCAATCTGGATCGCCACACAGCGCTCCTGATCGGCGCCGGAGAAACCACTGAGCTGGTAGCACGCCACCTGCGCGAGAACGGCATCGGCCGCATCATCATCGCCAACCGCACCCTGGAGAGGGCCCATCAGCTGGCCAGTGAAGTGAACGGCTATGCCATCGGCCTCTCCGAGATCAAGGGGCATCTGGCGGAAGCGGATCTGGTGGTTTCATCCACAGCCAGCCCGGAGCCGGTCATCGGCAAAGCGGAGACGCAACAAGCAATCAAGCACCGCAAACGCCGCCCCATTTTGATGATCGACATCGCCGTACCGCGTGACATCGCCGCCGACGTGGCCGAGGTGGACGATATCTATCTTTATACGGTGGACGATTTGCAGGACATCATCCAGGAAGGATTGCGTTCCCGACAAGAGGCCGCCAAACAGGCTGATGAGATCATCGATACCCATGTCTCCCACTTCATGGGCTGGCTCCGTTCCTTGAGCGCCGTGGATACCATCCGCAGCTACCGGGAAGATGCCGAACAGATCCGAGATATGGCACTTGAAAAAGCACGCCGCCACCTAGCCGCAGGGCACGATCCCGAACAGGTACTGCAAGAGCTCGCCTACGGACTGACCAATAAGCTGATCCACACACCCACCGCCCAGATGAGCCAGGCAGCCTATGCTGGCCGTAACGAATTATTGGAAGCGGCCCGTGAGCTGTTCAGACTCAACAAGACCGACGAATCCTGACCTTGAAACCCTCCATTCGCAGTAAAATCGACGGCCTCGCCGAACGGCTGGAAGAGATCAATGCCTTGCTCGCTGATCCCGACGTGATAACGGATCAGAACCGTTTTCGCGCTCTCTCCCAGGAACATGCGCAACTCAGCCCCTTGATCGAAGCCTGGCACGAGTACCAGCAACTGCAGGAGGAGATCGAAAACGCCAAGGGCATGCTCAAGGACGAGGATCCAGAGATGCGAGCCATGGCGGAGGAAGAGATCTCCCACGCCAAGGAACGCCAACAGCAGCTGGAAAAAGAGCTGCAGCGGCTGCTGTTGCCCACCGATCCCAACGACGAGAAAAACATCTACCTGGAGATCCGTGCCGGCACCGGTGGTGACGAGGCGGCGCTGTTCGCCGGCGACCTGTTTCGCATGTACTCCCGGTATGCCGAGCTGAAGGGCTGGAAAGTAGAGATCATCAGCGCCAGCCCCGGGGAACACGGAGGCTACAAGGAGATCATCGCCCGCATCGTCGGACGGGGCGCCTATTCCCGCCTCAAGTTCGAGTCCGGAGCCCACCGGGTACAACGGGTGCCGGAAACCGAATCCCAAGGACGCATTCACACCTCTGCCTGTACCGTCGCCATCTTGCCCGAAGCGGATGAGGTCGAAACGATCGACATCAACCCGGTGGATTTGAAGGTGGACACGTTCCGTGCGTCGGGTGCCGGCGGACAGCATGTCAACAAGACCGACTCCGCCATCCGGATCACCCACCTGCCGAGCGGGATCGTGGTGGAATGCCAGGATGAACGCTCCCAACACAAGAACCGCGCCAAGGCGATGGCACTGCTGCAGGCCCGCTTGCTTTCGACGGAACGGGAAAAGCAGGCGGCAGAGCGTGCCGAATCCCGTCGGCTCCAGGTGGGCAGCGGTGACCGATCCGAACGCATCCGCACATACAACTTCCCGCAGGGGCGGGTGACCGACCACCGTATCAACCTGACACTCTACAAACTCGATGAAATAATGGAGGGGGAGCTGGACCAGGTCATCGAACCCCTTGTCGCCGAATACCAGGCCGACCAACTGGCCGCACTGGCCGAGGAGCAGTGAACCAACTCACGGTTACAGAGATCCTGAACCTCGCCCGATCCCGGCTTGCTCCCGTGTCCGAATCGGCCGCTCTGGATGCCGAACTGCTGCTGGCCCACGTACTCGGGCAGCCCCGCGTCTGGCTTCATACCTGGCCGGAACATCCCCTCAGTGAGCCGGAGCGGACCCGCTTTCAATCGCTCATCGAGCGACGCGCCCAAGGCACCCCGGTGGCCTACCTCACGGGTCGTTGCGAATTCTGGTCGCTGGAACTGGCGGTTACCCCCGCCACGCTCATCCCGCGACCCGAGACCGAACTGTTGGTGGAACAGGCGCTGGCACGGATTCCCACCGGGTCCTCCCTGCGAATCGCCGATCTGGGTACCGGCAGCGGAGCCATCGCCCTTGCCATTGCCAGGGAGCGTCCCCGCTGCAGCATCGTGGCCACCGATCGGAGCGAGGCGGCCCTGGAGGTGGCGCGGCGCAACGCCGCTTCCCACGGCATCACCAACGTCATCTTTTGCAGCGGTGAATGGTTCCATCCCTTGCAGGGTGGGCAATTCCACCTTCTCCTTTCCAACCCTCCATACGTGGCCGAAGGCGACCCTCATCTCCGGCGAGGCGATCTGCGTTTCGAGCCGCGAGAGGCCCTGGCGGCCGGCACCGACGGACTGGATGCCATCCGTCTCTTGCTCCAGGAGGGACACCGATACCTAACTCCCGGTGGCTGGCTGCTGCTGGAGCACGGCTTCGATCAAGGAAACAAAGTCAGGGAGCTACTGCATCGTTCTGGTTATCACGGGCTCGTTCACTACGCCGATTTACAGGGACACATCCGTGTCAGTGGCGGCCGAACGACGTTATAATTCCGTTCCATGAACGACGAACAGCTCCTGCGCTACAGCCGCCACCTGATGCTACCTCAGATCGATGTCGAAGGGCAGGCCCGGCTATTGGAATCCCGTGCCCTGATCATTGGCCTGGGTGGACTCGGTTCGCCGGCTGCCATGTATCTGGCCGCCTCCGGGGTGGGCCATCTGGTCATCGCCGATTTCGACACGGTGGAAATCTCCAACCTGCAACGGCAGATCATCCACGGCAACCGCGATCTGGGACGCACCAAGGCGGAATCGGCGGCCGATACCCTGCATCGACTCAACACCGACGTGAAGATCACCCCCATAGGAGAGCGCCTCGAAGAGGAAGCGCTTCGAGAACAGGTCCGACTGGCGGACGTGGTGATCGACGCCTCCGACAACTTCGAGACCCGCTACGCCCTCAACGAGCTGTGTGTCCGCGAACACACCCCTCTCGTCTCCGGCGCTGCCATCCGCATGGAGGGACAGGTTACGCTGTTCCCCAACGATCGCAGTGGCGCCCCGTGCTATCGCTGTTTGTATCGCGACGGTGAGACACCTCAGGAGAGCTGCAGCGAGAATGGCGTACTGGCTCCCCTGGTAGGCGTGATCGGGAGCCTGCAAGCATCCGAAGCCATCAAGGTTCTGCTCGGCCTGGGCACCCCATTGATCGGCCGATTGTTGCTGGTGGATTTGCTGAACGGAGAATTCCGCATCGTCAAGCTGCACCGTGATCCTCAGTGCCCCATCTGCAAGGAGTCCCATCGATGAATTCTTCCACCGAACACCCCGTCATCCTTCCCCGCACCCTGGTCAACAGACTATTGAGTGAAGCGCAGCGCTCACCGGAGGCCGAAGTGTGCGGACTCATCGCAGCCCGCGGGGGTGAGCCGACGGACGTCTATCCGGTCACCAACGTGGCGAACGAACCGGGCAAGCTGTTCCGGATGGATCCCAAAGGCCTGATCGAGGCCATGCGCCGCATCCGTGAGCGGGATGAAACGCTGTTTGCCATTTACCACTCCCATCCACACGGTCCTGCCATCCCCTCCAGCACCGAT
This sequence comes from uncultured Chromatiales bacterium, assembly GCA_964557025.1. GTDB lineage: Bacteria > Pseudomonadota > Gammaproteobacteria > Thiohalospirales > Thiohalospiraceae > DRMK01. The sequence continues at coordinate 58,413 of CAZKYF010000039.1, forward strand.
TTGCGGGAAGCCGAATATCCGGAAACTCTCTACCTGATCATCTCTTTGGGAACCGAAGGGGTACTGGAGATGCGCGGCTATCGCCTGGAGAAAGAAAACCCTCGCGAGGTGGTACTCGAGACCAGGCCTTGATTGCAGTTTTAGGAACTCTCTTTTTTTGTCGTCATAGCAAATCCTTGCCCGGTTGAGCGAGGCTAGAAACCAGTCATTGGAAATCTTCACACTGGAACTGGTCGTTCTCAGCTCCTTCCCTTACCCCCTCTTGATCTAAGTCAAGGCCAATTAACCCTACATTTCATAGGGTCATAATCACGTACACTTAGTACGTGTTTACAAAACGGGTGGCGGGCAACTGCCCTGGCTATCAAATGCTGCCGTCGATCGTAAATCCGAAATGAGGCACCCAACTGCTATCGATCGCACCCAGTTTCTTCAAGGGGATCTCTGTGGACGCCACACCCCCATCAGGCCTCCTTGGGCCATTCCTGAATCACTGTTCGATGAGACCTGTGACAATTGTGGAAGATGTATAGAAGCCTGCCCGGAAAAGATCCTGCGGTTCGGGAGGGGGCGGCTTCCCGTGGTGGATTTCCAGTACGGCGCCTGCACGTTTTGTGCTGAGTGTGTCAAAGCCTGCCAAAGTGGCGCCCTGGACGGAACCAGGAATCCACCTTGGCAGCTCAAGGTTTTTCTTTTTGAAGGATGTTTGACCGCCAGGGGTGTGATGTGCCGTTCCTGCGGGGATGCGTGTGAAGCTGGTGCCATTTCTTTCAAACTGGTGATTGGCGGCTTTTCCCAACCTGAAATCAACCTCAGCACCTGCACGGGTTGCGGAGCCTGCATGGCCCCCTGCCCTGAAGGAGTGATGGGCATCGTTACCTGGTCTGGCGTCGGATCCGGAGACGACCCCGGTTAGAGGAGAGTGGCAAAGGCATACGCTGTTTCTTCTACATACACAAAGAGGAGTACGCGATGGGGATCTGCAGCATGATACTGCATGCACAACCTAAGAAGCTCCAGGCGTTATGCAATCGGATAGAGTTGCTGGAGGGGGTGGAAGTTCACGCAGTCTCGGAGAAAGGAAAGCTGGTGCTATGCGTCGATCTCCCCGACCCGCTCCGCTATAGCAAGACCCTCATGCAGCTTCACAACCTGCCTGACGTATTGAGCGCCACCCTTGTCTACGAATTCAACGAAGAACCCAGCATCACCCACCGGGAGGTACCAACATGAAACTGACAAGACGAGAATTCATCAAGAGCAATGCTGTAATGGCCGCGGCCACCACCGCGGGAATCTCATTGCCCACAGCTGCACTGAAGGCACAGCAGGGAGACGATGGCATCCGCTGGGACAAGGTCCCCTGCCGCTTTTGCGGTACAGGGTGCAGCGTACTGGTAGGAGTCAAGAACGGCCGTGTAGTGGCCACCCAGGGGGATCCCGATGCTCCGGTCAACAAAGGGCTCGCCTGTATCAAAGGCTATTTTCTGGCCAAGGTAATGTATGGCAAGGATCGCCTCACCAAGCCGCTACTGCGCAAAAAGAATGGTAAATTCGACAAAAACGGGGAGTTCGAGGAGGTTTCCTGGGACGAGGCATTCAAGGTCATGGCTGAAAAGTTTGTCGCCGCTCGCAAGGCGAAAGGACCAAAAGGAATCGGAATGTTTGGTTCCGGCCAGTGGACCATCTGGGAAGGATATGCCGCATCCAAACTGATAAAGGGCGGTTTCCGATCCAACAGTCTCGAACCCAACGCCCGCCACTGCATGGCCTCAGCAGTGGGTGCTTTCATGCGAGCCTTCGGCATTGACGAGCCGATGGGATGCTATGACGACATGGAGCTTGCGGACGGTTTTGTTCTCTGGGGATCCAACATGGCGGAGATGCACCCCATCCTGTGGTCGCGCATCACTGACACTCGTCTCACCAAGCCTGGGTGTGAGGTCCATGTGCTTTCCACCTTTGAAAATCGCTGCTTCGAACTAGCCGACAATGGCATGGTATTTCATCCGCAGACCGATCTGGCGATCACCAACTGTATTGCCAACCATATCATCCAGACCAAGGCCTATAACAAGGCATTCATCGACAAGCATGTGAACTTCAACAAGACCCCGACCGATATCGGTTACGGCCTACGCGATAACGACCCGCGAGAGAAGGCGGCCAAGAACCGGGCCAAGGGCAAGCTCACCAAAATCAGCTTCGACGAGTACGCCAAACTGGTGTCGAAATACACCTTTGACTACACCTCCAAGCTCTCCGGGGTACCGGTGAAGAAACTGAAAAAGCTGGCCGCGCTCTATGCCGATCCCAACAAGAAAGTGATGTCTCTCTGGACCATGGGCTTCAACCAGCATACGCGCGGGGTATGGGTGAACGGCAACATCTACAACATCCATCTGCTGATGGGCAAGATTGCCGAACCTGGTAATGGTCCCTTCTCACTCACTGGACAGCCCTCCGCTTGTGGTACCGCGCGGGAGGTGGGCACCTTTACCCATCGCTTGCCCGCCGATCTGGTAACCAAAAAGGATGCCCATTGCAAGTTCGCCGAAAAGATCTGGAAGCTACCAGAAGGCACCATCCCGCGCGCAAAGGACCCAGAGATGGGCAAGACGCTGATCCATGCAGTGGCCATGCACAGGGCGCTAAAAGACGGCAAGATGAACTGCTTCTGGGTAATGTGCAACAACAATTTGCAGGCAGCGGCCAACTTCAACGGGGAATCCCTGCCAGGCTGGCGCAATCCGGACAACTTTGTTGTGGTCTCTGATCCCTATCCTACTGTTTCAGCCATGGGCGCCGACCTGATTCTGCCTACTGCCATGTGGGCCGAGAAGGAGGGAGCATACGGCAACTCCGAACGTCGCACCCAATTCTGGCGCCAGCAGGTAAAGGCACCGGGGGAAGCCCGATCCGATCTATGGCAAATCATGGAGTTCTCCAAATACATCAAGGTGGAGGATGTCTGGCCGGAGTCCCTGATCGCCAAGAAACCGGAATACAAGGGCAAGACCCTCTTTGACATCCTTTATGCCAATGGCCAGGTGAACAAGTTCCCCAAACCGGACGTCACCGACGAACGGGGTAACCACTACGACAACGACGAGTCCGAGCATTTCGGATTCTACGTGCAAAAGGGACTGTTCGAGGAGTATCGCCGCTTCCAGTACGAAGGCCCGAAAAAAGGCCACGAAATGGCCGAGTACGAAGCCTATCACAAGGCTCGAGGCTTGCGCTGGCCGGTGATAAATGGCAAGGAGACCCTGTGGCGTTACCGCGGTGGCTACGACCCCCATGTCAAGGGTGGCAAAGATGTAGTGAAGTTTTATGGCAAACCTGACGGTAAGGCCAACATCATCTTCGGTCCCTACGAGCCGCCGGCGGAAAGTCCGGATAAGGAGTTCGATCTATGGCTCTGCACCGGCCGAGTGCTCGAGCACTGGCACTCTGGTTCAATGACCCGTCGTGTACCAGAGTTGTACCGCGCAATGCCAGATGCCGTCCTCTACATGAATCCGAAGGACGCCCGCAAACGCAAGTTGCGTAACGGCAGCAAGGTGAAGGTGGTCACCCGGCGTGGCGAGATAATCACCCGCGTAGATACCCGTGGACGCAACCGGCCGCCTCAAGGACTGGTATTCGTTCCCTGGTTCGACGCGGGCCGTCTGGTGAACAAACTCACCTTGGATGCTACCGATCCGCTCTCCAAGGAGACGGATTACAAGAAGTGCGCTTGCAAAGTGGTCAAGGCGTAGAGCTGGCTTGATCGGAGCGGGACATGAACGGGCACGGTGAAAAACGGCTACCGGGTTACCACCCCAGTCGGCGGAAATTTCTGACGGACATGGCTGCCACCGCCTGCGGTGTGGGGCTCCTGGGGATGGGGATCGGACTTTACTCTCGTCAGGCGCGTTCACTTCCCGCGACGGCAATCCGCCCACCTGGCGCATTGCCGGAAGAGGAGTTCCAGGCCCGCTGCATTCGTTGCGGGCTCTGTGTGCGGGACTGTCCATACGACATCCTGAGACTGGCGAAACCGGGAGAAGAGGTGGCAACGGGAACCCCCTATTTTATTGCCCGCACCGATCCCTGCGAGATGTGCGAGGATATCCCCTGTGTCCCCGCTTGTCCTACCGGAGCGCTGGACCACACTCTTACCGATATTCGCAACGCCCGTATGGGTCTGGCGGTGCTAGTGGATCAGGAGTCTTGTATCGCTTTCCAGGGGCTGCGCTGCGAGGTCTGCTTCAATGTCTGTCCCATTCGTGGCGAGGCAATCACACTCGACCGGCAGCACAATCTCCGCTCTGGCAAACATGCCCTGTTCATCCCGGTGGTGCACTCCGATTCCTGTACAGGCTGCGGATTATGTGAGAAGGCGTGCATCCTTGACGAGGCTGCAATCCGGGTATTACCGCGGCGGCTGGCCAAAGGGAAGGTGGGTGAACACTACCGCTTTGGTTGGAAGGAGAAGGAGGCGGCAGGTGGCAGCCTGGTAACCCCGGACCCTGAGCATCGTTACAACCTGCCAGAAGGGGTGGAGTATGAACATGGCGGGCGCGGCCTTATCTTCAACAGGGATATCGATAAAGTCCCAGTGGAAGGGCAACAGGCGGAAGAACCTTTTTCCAGCGATCCCCTGGAAACGCAGCGACGCGGTATCAAGGAGACCGAATGATGGCCGTTTCCCAGCGTATTGGTAGGGAGGCAATCGAAAAAAAAGGATGGTGGCAGGCTCATCGTTGGCTGATCTTGCGGCGTACCAGTCAGCTCTCCATTCTTGGCCTGTTTATGCTCGGACCATGGGCGGGAATATGGATTATCAAGGGCAACCTCTCCTCCAGCCTGTTGCTGCAGACCCTCCCCATGACCGATCCCTTGCTCCTGGTACAGACCCTCTTGGCGGGGGCAGTCTTGCCAGCAAGCAGTGCCATTATCGGTGCAGTGATCGTGCTGTTTTTCTACCTGCTGGTGGGAGGCCGAGTCTACTGTTCCTGGGTCTGTCCCATGAACTTGGTCACCGATGGCGCCAACTGGCTTAGGGAGCGGCTAAACATCCATCCGGTGCTGGCCCTGTCGCGCCATACTCGCTACTGGATGCTGGGCCTGACCTTGCTACTGTCGCTGGGCACCGGAACCCTCGCCTTCGAGCTGGTTAATCCTGTTTCTATCCTCCATCGAGGGCTTCTCTTTGGATTGGGTTTCGGATGGGTGGTGGTCACCGGGATCTTCCTTTTCGACCTGTTGATGAGTAAACGGGGATGGTGTAGCCATCTCTGCCCCATGGGCGCTTTTTATGGCTTGGTGGGGCGTTACAGCCCTTTGCGGGTACGGGCGGACCAGCGAGATCGCTGTGACGACTGCCTGGAGTGCTACATCGTCTGCCCTGAACCCCACGTCCTCACGCCGGTACTCAGGAACGCCGCTCAGGGAGCACCTCCGGTTGTCCTCTCCGGGGAGTGCACCAACTGTGGACGTTGCATCGATGTCTGCGCCGAAGAGGTATTTACGTTTGGCCACCGCTCCCGATCCCCCGTTTCACCATCCCAGCATCCGGCCCGGCCGGCAAAGCAAAGCTGAGCGAATTGGAATTGGTTTATTTAACATCAACTGCAATGGAGACTCCAATGAAAAACACCATCATTACCGCAACAGCAACCGTTTTCATGCTTCTCCTGCTACCCAATACCCTTTCGGCTGGAGTGGAATCACTGCGTGGTGCCAATCCCCTGGATGCACCAGCCAAAATCTTCTCCTCCAAAAGGCAGCAGAAGGTGGAGGGAGGCTTTGAACGCTCCTGGAAACAGCAACCTCCACCTATTCCTCACGAGATTGACAAGGACCGTATCAGCCTGCGGGAAAACACCTGCCTGAAGTGTCACAGCAAGGAAAATCATGAAAAAGAAAAGGCGCCCGAGGTAGGTGAAAGCCACTACCTCGATCGCACCGGGAAGAAGCTGACAAAGGTCTCCCAGAGACGCTGGTTCTGTAACCAGTGCCATGTACCTCAGGTTGATGCCCCACCTCTGGTAGGCAGCACCTTCCAGCCATTGCCGCAGTAGAAGTAAGCGCGCAAACAGGCAGTGTGTGGAAGTAGCGGGATCAGCAGGTGAAAGGCTGAAGGGGGGGATTGCGCGCGACAACTACTCCATACAACGAACAGGGGGTCCAATCATGAGGTCACAGCAAATGAGGAAAATGGCGGGTATTGCCACGCTGCCGCTGCTTGTTCTGGGAATCGTAGCCGGTATCGTATTGTGGGGATCATTCAACTGGGCACTGGATCTGACCAACACGGAGAGGTTTTGCATCTCCTGCCATGAGATGGAGGAGAATGTCTATCAAGAGTATCAGGAAACCGGGCATTTTAGTAACCGTACGGGAGTCCGGGCCACCTGTCCCGATTGCCATGTACCCAAGGAGTGGATCCACAAGGTGGCTCGTAAGATCCAGGCAACCAATGAGCTCTATCACAAGTTGATGGGCACCATCGATACTCCGGAAAAATTCGAGGCCAATCGACTGGAACTCGCCATGCATGTCTGGAAGACGATGAAAGAGACCGACTCCCGTGAGTGCCGAAACTGCCACGACTTCGACTTCATGGATTTCGAGAAGCAGGAGTCCCGCAGTGCAGATCGCCATGAAGAGGCCATTGACGAAGGCAAGACCTGTATCGATTGCCACAAAGGTATCGCCCATCATTTGCCTGAAGGGTGGGAAGAGGCCGCTCGAGCAGCGGGGTTGCAGGATTAATCCATCCACAAAAAGCAGCTGCACATCCTCTCTTGACGGGCATTTGCCAAACGACCAAATATGCCGGATCAAGAGCGGTTCCTTCTCTCAATCCGGCTTGCACCTCCAGCGGACTGCCGCTATCCAAACAACGGCGGCGGCAGCCCCGCCCACCGCACCATAAAGATGGGAATCCACCACCACCCGGCCCTCGATCAGTTGTTCGGAACCGGGCGATGCCCCGAATAACTGCTCCCAGGCAAGCTTGCCAAGAATGGCCAACAGCAGGGCCCCTCCGGCAAAACGGTTGGTGCGCATCTCCAGGAAAATGCCCCCTATCATCAGGCCGTGCAGAGCACCCGAAAGCCCTACATACCAACGGAGCTCGGGATTCAGCCACCACAAGCCCATCCCTACCGCCGACGCGGAGAGGACGATCACCCACAGCCAGTAACCCAGCGTTCCATATCGTCCGAATAGCAGCGCAATCATCGCCATTCCCAACATATTCAATGCCCAGTGGGGCCAGTTAAGATGCACCAGCTGCGAGCTGAACAGCAGCAGATAATCTCCTTGTTCCAGCAACTCACGGTCGAAACGCAGCTGTCCCACCCATCCAAGAGATTGGAACAGGGCGCTGAGCGAAAAAAGGGCAATCCACAGCACCCAGTGAGAATGCCGCAGCTCACCAATTCGGACACGCACCATCTATATCCTCAACATATTAGTTTGCAAACAAATATTCATATTGATTAAACTGTTCCGTCTCCAGAGGCGAGCCGATAGCCAACAAAAAGAAAGATGCTGACCAGCAACGATACAAAACCCCGGGTTCTGGTAGTCGATGACGTCCCGGCAAACTGTCGAGTCCTGATGGAGTCATTGAAGAGCGACTACGAAGTGGAGATCGCCACCAGTGGCGAACAAGCGCTCGAGATGGTCATTGTAAACCAACCGGATCTGATTCTCCTGGACATCATGATGCCTGAGATGGACGGCTACGAAGTGTGCAGCCGTCTCAAGCAGGATGTCACACTGCAGGACATTCCAGTCATTTTTTTTACAGCGAAAAACAACCGGGAGGACGAAGCCAAGGGATTCGAATGGGGCGTGGTGGATTACATCGCCAAACCCTTCTACATCCCGGTGGTTAAGGCGAGGATCCGCAGTCATCTGGAACAGAAGAAAAAACGCGATCTGCTCATCAAACTGGCCTCAGTTGATCCTCTCACCGGCATCCCCAACCGACGCCATTTTACCAATGTCTTCGAAGTGGAGTGGCGGCGCGCCAGACGTGGTGAAACGGCCATCTCCCTGATGCTGATGGACGTGGATTATTTCAAACAATACAATGATACTTACGGCCACAGTGCCGGTGATGAATGCCTCAAACGCATTGCCCAAAGCCTGCACCTTTCACTAAAGCGACCTGGCGATTGTGCTGCCCGGATCGGGGGAGAGGAATTCGCTATCCTGCTTCCCGAGACCGATACCCTCGGCGCAGCAATCATCGCGGACCGCATCCGCCTCGATATTGAGGCACTAAACATACCACACAGTGGCTCCAAGAACCTGGGGCGCGTCACCATCAGTGCCGGAGTGGCCACATGTACCCCGACAGAGGAGATGGAGCGCCAGGCGCTACTAAATGCAGCCGACGAAATGCTCTATCAGGCAAAGAAACGGGGACGCAACCGCGTCTTGGGCAGAGAGCTGTAGTAAACAAACCTATATCAAAGTTTTCCAGGCGCCAGAGCGTCGGTACCAGCCAGCGTAGTCTCTCTTTCTTCCGTCCCGCTCTCATGCAATACGAGCCAACGATCGCCCTCTTTTTTCAGATAGAGTCTTTTTCTCCCCTCATGGTGTTGGCTTCCAACAGAGAAACTAATCCGAAAATCAGCCACCACGATCTCGTGAGCCAGCTCATCATTGCGTGAATAGGCCAACAAGGACAGATCACTGATCTGCAAGTCGGCACTGCCGCCATGACCCAGCTGGTACTCCTTCATCCTCGACCAGCTGTCCAAGTCATGACCATCCGCCCAAAAGTCCGCAGCATAATTGGCCAGATAACGCTGTGCGTCACCGCTCTCCCAATCCGCTGACCACGTATCCAGTACCTTTGCAATTTCCTCTCGGCGTGCCCGCCAACTATCAGGATCCAGCCACTCCAGCCGTTCTGCGATAACAAACGGTGTGACACCTGGCGTAATCAGGGGAATAATCTGCTCCAGGTCATTGTTTGACAACACCACGCATCCCTCGCTATCCAGCGGAGGCCGACTGTAGAAACGACGGGCAATGCCGTGTAACCAGATCCCACTGCCGGTCTTGTGCCGATAGCGGTCCAGGGCGTTAGGATAATTGATGGGAAATGCCGCAATCCCGTATTTGTCGGGCAGCTGGCTGTCTGGGGTATAGCGGGTTACGAAATAGACCCCTTCCGGCGTGCGTAGATCACCGCGGACCCGCTTGTCACCCCGAGCACGCCCCGTACTCACGTAGAAATCATAGAGCAGCTCAGGAGGTGAATCATCACCGGTGTTACCATATAGGTAAAGACGGTGATTTTGCTTGTCCACCAGGATAGCCGTCTCTACCGATGTGCCAAGACGTAGCAGTTGAGCAGGCAATCTTCCCTGGTTCTCCAACGCGACATGATAGGCCCGCAACCGAGTATTTGCCTCATCACGCAGATCTTCCACCAACACATAGCGGCTATCGGGCATGGCATGCAAAATCGGATTGTGACCAATCCCCCTTACGCGCCCTACCCGGCTCAGCAGCATGTCACCGCGAATCATCTGCGCCAGATGAAAATTGGGCGCTTCAGCGACTATGCGATCCAGCTCGTCAAGCGCCTCGTCGAATCGGCGCGTCTCGTTATAGATTAGCGCCTTGAAAAGCATCGCTTCGTAATCCCGAGGATAATGGGCGATCCTCTCATCCAGACGCTGCAACGCCTCTTGCACCTGATACGAATCGGGGGCCAGTCCCGGCAAACTCCATGCTGGCTCACTGGGAGAACGCCATCCTCGCTCGCCACCCGCCGCCATCGCAACAACATGGCCGGCAATGATGTTGCTGGAAAGCAACAGGATCAGCAGCAGGAAGGAAAACCGATTTCCGCTCACCGTTCTCCCCTGATTTCTCCGACCTGCGGGAAGATCACGGTGATCTTCCCGGGAGCCCCATTTCACAAGGAGGCTGCACCAGATCAGTTAACTGTGGTAACTCCAGCGGCTTCATCTCCTCCTTCAACAGACGGGCCTCGGTATAGGAGCGCCGGGCCATCTCGGTATAGACGGCGGTGATATTACGATAAAGAGCAGCAAAGGCGGGATGAGTCTCCATCCCCTGCTCCAAGATCAGCCTGGCTTGCTCCAGATTGCCTTTCCGCACATAGAGCGCCGCAAGATTATTATAAGCCTCGACCAATGTGGGTTGATCTTTAATCAGGGCTTCATAGTCAGCAATGGCTCGCTCCAGTCGCCCCTGCCGGGCATGGATCCGTGCCTGGAGAAAGCGGGCGGGGACATTGCCCGGTTCATGGCTCAACACTCCTTCCACCTTTTGCATTGCTGATCTCAACTGGCCATTCTCCAATTGCAAGCGCGCTTGTTGCAGCGCTCCTTCATCGGCAATTGCGCCAGTCATTCCCCCAAACAGTAGCAGACTTAACAAATAGAATAGCTTGACTTTCATTGGCTTGCCGCAATCTTTCTATCCAGTTCTTTTAGTCTTTCCGGTGTTCCCACATCAACCCAGTCACCCCGGTAATGCTCTCCACTGACCTGTCCATCCTGCATGGCCCGACGTAGCAGCGGTGCCAGCGGAAAACGCCCTGGCTCACATGACTCAAACAACTCTGGGCGTAATACGGCAATCCCGCTATAGGTAAGACGCGGTGCCCCGTTCAGCCATACCCGGCCACTCCGCAACGCAAAATCACCATCGGGATGATGAGATGGATTGTCGACCAGCACCAGATGGGCCAACCCCTCGGGTTCTTTCGGCAAGCGGCTGAATGGATAATTACACCATACATCTCCATTGACCACCACGAATGGCCGCATGCCCAACAGGGGAAGCGCATTGAGGATCCCCCCTCCAGTCTCCAATCCCTCCTGCTCCGGTGAATAACGAAGTTTTACCGCCCAGCGGCTTCCATCCCCCAGCGCCTGCTCGATACATTTTCCCAACCAGGCATGATTGATGACGATCTCCGATACTCCTGCCTCCGCCAGGGCCGAGAGATGATATTCGATGAGAGGACGGCCGCCGACAGGAAGCAGTGGCTTGGGAGTCCGGTTGGTCAAGGGACGCATCCGCTCCCCCCGTCCGGCGGCCAGGATCATCGCTTTCATGGGATCCCCGGCACTGCCGCTAGAAGGCGCTCCAGCCTTTCCAACTCCGGATAACGAGCGCAGGCTTCCTTTACATATCCCAGAGTGCGGGGAATATCCTGCAGATAAGCGGACTTGCCATCCCGAATCTTGAGCCGGGCAAAAATCCCGGTAGCTTTCAGATGTCGCTGGACCCCCATGAGATCAAACCAGCGCAACAGCTCTTCGAATGTTGCCTCCTGCAGTACCCCTGCATCACCCGCCAGCTGCTGGTAACGCCTCACCCATGCCTCCACCCGATCACGTGGCCAGGCGATATAGCAATCCTTCAGCAAGGAGACCAGGTCATAACTGACTGGGCCGATCACGGCATCCTGAAAATCGAGAATACCGGGATTGGGTTCACTGACCATCAGATTGCGTGAATGGAAATCCCGATGCACCAGCACACGCGGCTGTTCCAGCGCGGAAGCGATCAACAAGGCGCAAATCTCTTCCCATTCCTCCAGCTCCCCACCGCTCAACGACACCCCCAGTAACCGTTGCAGATACCAGTCGGAAAACAGATCCAGTTCTGAACGCAGCAGCTCTTCCCCATAGAGAGGAATCTCCTTCAGACGCTCCCCAGGGCAGGACTGAAGACGCACCAATGCCTGTAGCGCATCATCATAAAGGCGATTGACGCTGTCGTTATCCAGCACTCCCAGATACTGCTGCGGCCCCAGATCGGTCAGAAGCAAAAACCCCCTCACTTCATCCTGCGCCAGCACTTCAGGAACATGCAGCCCCAAGCCAGACAACAACGCCGACACCACCACAAATGACCGGATATCCTCCTTTTCAGGTGGTGCATCCATAGCAATCCAGCAACTGCCATCGGTGCAGGTCACCCGGAAATAACGGCGGAAGCTGGCATCAGCCGAAGCGGGGACGATACCGCTGACCGACAGCTCAAGTTCCTCGCTCAACCAGCGCTGGAGGTCGAAAAACCGGACATCGGCTTCAAATGTCGGATCTGTTTCAATGGAGTATTCGGTCATCCCGCCGCCCCGTCCTTAAGACTCCGCAACATTTTTACGTTGTAATATCACACCCATCCGGCAACAGAGATTTTTTCACCTTCAACCTTCGGAACAGTTATGGTGCACCTATCGGCGGATTGCCGCAAGGGATTGAAGTGAAATTGTTTCTATGCGACTTTATCGCACCAGATGATAAATCATACCCGCTCTACCGAAACGTGCCGCTTCCGGGTACCAGTGCTTTGTGCCGGGCTTTTGCTGGGGCTCTGCCACTCGCAGGCAACTCATGCAGCCGACGTTACCACACGCTGGTCATTATGCGGGCCGGCCCTCCCTTCCCCCACGGAAATGCAACCCTTCGATCCTTTCGCCCCCATGGAATTCAGTGCCGATCAGGCGCTCTTTGACAAGAAAGGGATCAGCCGTTTGAGTGGCAACGTAGAGTTTCGGCAGGATGGTCGAATATTGAATACCGCACAGCTGTTTTATGACCACCAAAAAGGCACCATGGAAGCAGAAGGAGCCATCCGTTATCGGGACAACACCCTGGAGGTGCAAGGAAAGCACGCATTTCTCGATTTGCGAACCAACACTGGTAACTTCGAGGAAGCCCGCTATCGTTTGCCGCAACAACATGCCCACGGTACCGCTGCGAGAGTGACAAAGATTCATGAAAACATCACCCGTTTTCAACGGGTGCACTATTCCACTTGCAATCCGGGGCGAATCGACTGGCAACTGCGCGCCCGAGAGATACGACTGGATCAGCGCACCCGGATGGGGAGTGCGAAGGGGGTCTCAGTACGCTTCAAGGGCATTCCTATCTTCTATTTTCCCTACTTGGTGTTTCCCATTACGGAGGAACGGATGTCCGGTTTTCTGATGCCGGACATCCGTCTCAACCTCTCCCGGAACAGTACCGACATCGCACTTCCCTACTACTGGAATATCGCACCCAACTTCGATGCCACTATCACCCCCCGCTTCATCGAACGCCGGGGCGTAATGTTGGGCACAGAGCTCCGCTATCTAACCCACTCCAGCAATGGCCATCTGTATGGTGAATATCTGGCAGATGACCGTCTTTATGGAACAGATCGTGCGCTATTGCGTCTCCAGCATCGAAGTCGTTTCTCCACTCATTGGTCCGGGCTCGTGAACTATAACTATGTCAGCGACAAAGACTACTTCGTCGACATGGGTGACAGTTTTAATCCCAACACTACCACCCATCAGGAACGGCGCCTCACGCTGAACTATCGTGCCAGCAACTGGGCCTTTTCCGGCACACTACTGGGTTATCAGATGCTGATAGGCACCACCCCTCCGTATCAGAAACTGCCACAGTTAACACTGAAATACACCGGTCGGCAGGAGGAGCACAGACTCAACTACCATTTCATCGGCGAGTACACCTATTTCGACGACAATGCCCGCAAACCTACGGGTTCCCGACTTCACCTCGCCCCGGCAATCAGTTTTCCGCTTCGTTCCACGGCCGCCTATCTGGTCCCTCGTCTGACACTGAACCAGACCCTCTACCAATTGGACAACACCCCATCGGGAATGCCGCCGACACCGAGCCGCACGCTCCCCATATTCAGTTTGGATAGCGGGGTATTCCTGGAGCGGCTCACCCATTGGGGGAACACTCTTGTGCTACAGACCCTGGAGCCACGCCTGTTCTATCTTTACGCCCCTTATCGAAATCAGGCCAAGCTCCCCCTGTTTGATACCTCGATGTTTACCTTCGACTATGCACAACTCTTCCGAGAAAACCGTTTTACCAACGCAGACCGCATCAACGATGCCAACCAGCTCACCGTCGGCCTGACCACCCGCTTCCTGGAACACGACAATGGTACCGAGCGATTCCAGGCCAGCCTTGGACAAATCCTTTATTTCCAGGATCGGCGGGTCACACTCGATACTAACGATACTGTAGAAACCCGTGCCACTTCCGATGTTGCTGCCGAGCTCCGGGGTACCTTCCGCAATCACTGGTCGCTGGGCAGCTCCTTGATCTGGGATCCCCAGAGCAAACGCAGCCGTCGCTTTTCCACACGGCTGCAATACAAACGGGATGCACGCCACCTGTTCACCATCGACTATCGCCATCAGTATCTTCCCGAGCAGAATGCTTATCGCTACAAACGGCTTGACATCTCCTCTGCATGGTCACTGAATCCAAACTGGTACCTTTTGGGACATTGGGATTATGACCTGGAAGGGGAGCAGACCCGGGAAACCCTCATCGGTGTTGGTTACGATAGCTGCTGCTGGAGCACTCGCCTGGTTAGTCGCGAATTCCGCAAGAACAACGAGGCGGAACTCGACCGGGCCATCTTTGTCAATCTGGAGTTGAAAGGACTCTCCAATATCAACGGCAAACGAATCGATGCACTCCTGAAAGATGGTATCCTAGGATACGAGACGAACAGATAGATAATCAGACAGTTAATGAATACCAAGACCCATCTGACAGCCGCCCTTGCCGCACTCTTGCTCACAATTCCTGCCCTGTTGTTTGGCAGCAGCGAAGAGGTGGTCGAGCTGGAGTCCATCGTTGCGGTGGTCAACAACGATGTCATAACCAGTGGCGAGCTGAGACGCAAGACCCGGGAATTCGAGGAGCGGTTGCGCCTCAACAATACCCCTCCTCCACCCTACGAAATACTTCGCCAGCAGGTGTTGGAAAATCTCATCACCCAGCGACTGCAGCTACAGCTTGCGGAGCGAGTGGGCGTGCGAGTAGATGACGATGCGCTGAACCGCACCGTGCGCAACATCGCTGCCCGTAACAAACTGTCCCTGGAACAATTTAGAGAGGTACTGGAAAAGGATGGCTTCGACTACCTCCAGTTTAGGGAGAATCTGCGCAATGACATCGTCATCAACCGGTTGCGCCAACGGCAGGTGGACAACCGGATCACCGTTTCCGAAGAGGAGATTGAAAACTTTCTTGCCAACCTGAAGGCGCAGGGCGCTACCGACCAAGCCTACCATTTGCGTCACATTCTCATCGCCGTACCGGAGGCAGCGAAGCCGGAGCAGATCCGAGCTGCGAAGAAAAAGGCAGAGAGCGTACTGGAGCGTCTTCGCGCTGGAGCCGACTTTGCACAAATGGCAGCCAGCATCTCGGAGGATGCATTGGCACTACAGGGGGGGGATCTCGGTTGGCGTAAGACGGGCCAGCTTCCCACCCTGTTCTCCGATCTGGTGGTAAAGATGAAGCCGGGAGAGATAAGCGATCTGATACGCAGCCCCAGCGGTTTCCACATCATTAAGCTGGAAGAAAAGCGGGATGAGCAAAGCCAACTCATTACTCAGACCCGTGCCAGACATATCCTGATGCGCCCTACCGAACTGGTCACTAAAGAGGAAGTAAAAAATCGCCTTATACAACTCAAACAGCGCATCGAGGCCGGGGATGACTTCGCCGAGTTAGCTCGCTCGCACTCGGAAGATCCGGCTTCTGCAGCCGCGGGGGGGGATCTGGGCTGGATCGACCCCGGCACCATGGTTCCGGAATTTGATCGAGAGATGGGCAAATTGAAACCAGGCCAGATCAGTGAACCATTCCAGAGCCGCTTCGGTTGGCACATCGTTCAAGTACTGGAACGACGCACCCGTGACGATCAGGGGAAAACCCAGCGCAGTAAAATCCGCGAGCTGATTCGTCAGCGCAAGATCGAGCAGGAAACCCAGGCATGGTTGCGCCAGTTACGTGACGAGGCCTACGTGGAGAACCGCCTCGCCAGACGAACCATCGAATAAGTACATTACCCCCCACTGCTCGTGGCAACGGAACGCATTGTCATTACCGCTGGAGAACCGGCGGGCATCGGCCCGGATCTCTGTATCCAGCTCGCCCAATACACATCCGCCGTGGAGCGGGTGGTAATTGCCGACAGGGCATTGCTCGAATCACGCGCCAAACAGCTGGGTCTGCCACTGAGGCTGAAAGCGTACCAGCCCGGCATCCCCCCTCGTCCACAGGGCAGCGGCGAGTTGGTCCTGCTTCCGGTGTCGACTCCCGCAGTGGTTGTTACGGGCAAGCTGAATCCCGACAACGCCCAATACGTCCTGGAGTGCCTGCGGCGTGCCGTGGCGGGATGCTTGAAGGGAGAGTTTGCCGCCATGATTACGGCACCATTGCACAAGGGGGTGATCAATGACGCCGGTATTCCATTTACCGGTCACACTGAATTCCTTGCAAAACAAAGTGCAACGGAAACGGTGGTGATGATGCTGGCCACAGAAGGGCTACGTGTAGCGCTGGTTACTACCCATCTTCCCTTGAGTCAAGTAAGCCAAGCCATCACTCCGGCCCGCCTGGAGGTCATCCTGCACATCCTCGACCGGGGGCTTGAACACCATTTCGATACTGGACGGCCACGTATCGTGGTTTGCGGATTGAACCCCCACGCCGGGGAAGGAGGCTATCTCGGCCGCGAGGAACAGGAGATCATCTGCCCCGTACTGGAAAGAATGCGAAACCAAGGAATGCAGCTGCAAGGCCCTCTGTCAGCCGACACCGTGTTCCTCCCTGAGCGGCTGGTGGACGTGGATGTGGTATTAGCCATGTATCACGACCAAGGGCTGCCTGTACTCAAACACATGGGATTCGGGAAGGCTGCCAACATCACGTTGGGTTTGCCTTTTATCCGCACTTCGGTGGACCATGGAACTGCGCTCGAGCTGGCGGGAAGCGGACGGGCCGACCCGGGCAGTCTAATCTACGCCGTGGAAACTGCCTTGAAAATGCACCGTAATGCTTTACGTCAACGGAAAGAAACTTCATGAAATCCCACCGCCCACGCAAACGTTTCGGTCAGAACTTCCTGCACGACCCTGGTGTGCTGACTCGGATTGTCGCAGCCATTGCCCCTCAACCGGGGGAGCGTCTGATAGAGATCGGCCCTGGCTTGGGTGCCCTCACCTCTCACATCCTTTCCCTGGCAAAGCAGCTGACGGTGGTAGAGCTGGATCGCGATCTCATTGCCCCTCTGAAGGAACGATGTGCGGGAGCGGGAGAGCTGAAGATCATCCAGGCGGATGCACTAAAACTGGATTTTTGCAGTCTTCAGGAGGACAAAGGGAAGATCCGGCTATTCGGCAACCTGCCTTACAATATCTCCACTCCTTTGCTGTTTCATCTCTTCGAGCAGATCCACTGCATCCAAGATATGCATTTCATGTTGCAAAAGGAGGTAGTAGAGCGGATGGTGGCAGTCCCAGGTACCAAGCGTTACGGTCGCTTGAGTGTAATGGTGCAGTTCTATTGCCGGGCAGAGATGTTGTTCACTGTAGGACCCGGTGCCTTCCATCCGACACCCAAAGTCGCCTCCGCCGTGGTACGTCTGATTCCCCATCCCTCTCCCCCTGTAAAGGTAAGAAGCAGCACGCTGTTTAGCAAGTTAGTTGCAGAGGCCTTTTCCCAGCGCCGCAAAACCCTGCGCAACACATTGAAACAGCGTTTCTCCCCGGAACAACTGCTAGAAGCCGGGATCGATCCATCCTCGAGGGCAGAACAACTTTCCCTGGAACAGTTTGCACGCTTGGCTGAGCTTGAATCGGAACCTGGAAATAAATGATAAGAAAATAAAGTTGACGTTGTTTTCGTCAATTGGGCAACGCGCTTTTTGTATAAGTGCATCTCTTAATCAATTGGAGTGCCTTTTCCGCAAACCGGATACCCAGAATTCTGAAGCCTTCAGCAGTATAGTGCAGATCATCGACTCGCCTCCCCTCTTCATCTTGTCGATCATTCAAGTCATCCGTATTTACCCAAGCGCCACAAGGATCGGTTTCAGCAACCTCCATCTGTGCTTTACGTACCATACGCCAGTGAGGATATCTAGGATTATCAAGGCCGAAATCACTAAGCCGGCCAATAACAAAACTGATATGTGCATCTCCGAGATCGGCCGAAAGCCGGTCAATCAGGCCTCTTAGTCTCTGTTCATAGGCTTCACCATAACTCTTTCGAGCATCACTCTCTCCCTGCATCCAAATAAAAATAATTCTTTTAATGCTCTCACCCTTGATAGCGAGGTCAACTTTCCCCATCATACGCCGATAGAGATCACCCGGCGCCTCCGAGGATTTATTCTCGACTGTTTTCTTCTCCCCGTACCAACGCAAAATAGAGCGCCCCCCTTCAGCATCTTTGACGAGGATGACATTTCCTTTCCCTAGGGCAAACTCCAGCATCGGCTTTAAAGATACCTCTGGATCGAGCCTCACCATATTAGATTGGCCAGCCAAAATAAAAAGATATTTTTTTTGCTCCTCTGCGCCCAGAGAAAAGGCCGATACAAGCAAGATCAAAACAGTGATACGGAATATGCCGGTGCTCATTGTAAGCATCAGAAAAACCTTGTTGCAAAGCCTCGGCAAAAAACTGTTCCTTCAATTCCCTTGTCGGATTTCGGGATCCCGGCGTTTAACACTTCGTCCTGGTCCAACAGCAATTTGGCACTCAAAAATCAATGCCAGGCTGGGCCTTGATACCGGAATGAAAAGCATGTTTAACATCCACCATTTCGGTAACCGTATCGGCAACTTCGCACAATGCCGGAGGCGCGCCTCGCCCAGTAATGATTACGTGCTGCATCGGTGGGCGGTTGGCAATATTGAAAAGTATCGCTTCCAGATCCAACCAGCCGTAACGGATAGGATAGGTCAGCTCGTCGAAAACCACCAGATCAATAGAGGAGTCTTTCAACATCTTACAAGCCACACTCCAGCCGTGCTGAGCAGCCTTCCGATCACGCTCCGGATCTTCACTCTCCCAAGTAAATCCTTCGCCCAGAAGATGCCAGTAAACTCCGGGCTGACGATGAAAAAACATCGCCTCACCCGTGTCTGCCCGTTGCTTGATGAACTGCGCCACACCCACCTGCAAACCATGTCCCAGCGCACGTGCTACCATGCCGAAAGCCGAGGTGGACTTTCCCTTGCCATTGCCCGTGAGCACGATCAACAGACCTCGCTCCCGTCGAGCTTGTGTAATGCGTTCTTCCATCACCAGTTTCCTGCTTTGCTCACGTTTCTCCTGGCGTTTCTCCTTGCCACCGTGGTCCATCTTTCCGGCTCTCCTTTTTCCAAGACACATCACCCTTCAAGGACTATAACGCAACGTCAAATACGCCCCCCGACCCGGTTGGTTATAGAATGCAGCAGTTTGATACTCTTCGTCTAACAGATTCTCCACCCTGACCTGTATCAGCCAGGCCTTCTCCAAAGTATATTCAACGCGCAAATCCAGCGTATTAAAAGCTTCCAGTTCCCGCTTGTTAGCCAGATCATCGTACCGTTTCCCCACCGCCAACAGAGTGGCACCAAACTGAATCTTGCCCCAAGCACGATCAGCATCGATGCGTAAGGTTTGCCCAGCGCGGCGAGGTAGTGTATTTCCTTCATTATCCCCTTTCGAGCGGTTTTCGGTATCCAGCAGAGTGAATGCCCCTGCCACTCTCCATTCACCCAGCCTGAAATTCGTTTCCCCTTCCAGTCCCCTGATACGTGCTTCATCCACATTACCGGGTGCAAAGGTAGTCGTATCGAAGGCAATCAGCTGGTCAATCACAGTTTCATACAGGCTGAGTTTCCACCATCCCCATGAAGCATCACCGTCAAGCCCCAACTCATAGCTGATTGACTCTTCCGGCCGGAGATCTGAATTCCCATATCCGGGAAAATAGAGTTCATTGAAGGTTGGCGCCTTGAAAGCGGTGCCATAGGATGTGGTCAGACGAACACCGTTACGGAAATTGTATCCCCAGGCTACATCCCCTGTGGTTTTATTGCCGAATTGTTCGTTGTCATCCTCCCGCAGACTGAACTGGAGGTTGTTGCTCCCAAAGCGCCCTTGGTATTGTATGAATACTCCTTTGCTATCCCGTGAGGTTACTTCATAGTCGGTAGTTCCACCTACCCGATCGTTCCAGTAATCACCTCCAAGGGAAAGGAGCTGTTCCTTGCCGATCTTGAAATCGTTCTGTAAAGAAAAAGAGTCACGCAGAGTGGTGAAACGGGATGCGTAACTACCCCCCTTGTAATTTTGGGAGTCATCTCGACTGCTACCACCGCTCAAGGTCATCCGCCATTCCTCTATCGGAACAAGACGAACGATCATACCTGTAATCTGTTGGATTGATTCTGTTTTGTCAGAAAAACCACCATCGTAACGAGTATCAGTCTGGACATACAAGGTGTGTAGATCGAGCTCCAAGCTGTCGGAAAAACGATAACCACCGCGCAAGGAACCAGAGAGATTACGATAGCCATCATCATCAGAATCGTCAGCATAACAACCCGCCGAGAGATTTCCTTCACAGGCGTCGAATCCTTCGGTTCCCTCACCACCTACACTCAGGTTGAACCAGGCTCGCTCACCCCCGCCCGAGATACCCAAAAAGCCGTCATAACTCGCATAACTCCCCCCTCCAATGCGAAAAGTAGGCTTGAGCTCTCCTCCTCCTTTCCGGGTAAAGATCTGGATCACCCCACCGATCGCTTCCGAGCCATACAGGCTGGAGCGAGGGCCACGAACAATCTCAATGCGCTCGATCTGGTCGAGGGGGATGTGCTGGAACGGAGCGGTACCCAAGGTCGCAGAACCCACTTTGACACCATCAATGAGCACCAGGATATGATCCGACTCAGTACCCCGAAGGAATAGGGAAGTCGCCTTTCCAAGTCCTCCGTTGTTGGAAATACCTATTCCAGGCACCCCTCGCAACAAATCCCCAAAGGAACGTGCCTGTTCCCTCTCGATATCTGCACGGGTGATCACGGTGACTGACGCCAAGGTCTCATCTGCAGTCTTTGCGGTCCGGGTTGCGGTGACCACGATGGGCTCAAACTCACCGATGACATCAACAGGCAAAGCGGCAATGGTGGCAGGATAAAGGCCCGCCAATATCGCCATTGCGGAACCAAGAGTGATTCTATGCATTTTTCTTCCTCCAGCGCACTCCCCGTACGCAAGTTGAATATCAAAGGGGCACGCGAAGAGGGAGAAAAACAGCCGGACAGGAGATACATCTTTGCTGTAAACACCACCCTCCGCGGTGCCAAACCGACGACCCAGGCCGGTATCCGGACTCGCGAGTGGCTTCCTGCCGGAACATTCGCCTTCCCACGCCAACAATGACGCAGTGGCTTCATGAATGTTCTTTCTCGCCTACCGTTGCGGGGGCAGTGCCGGCTTTATCTTTAAAGATGCACCGGCTTCCCGTTTAACCCGTGGAAGCATCTTCCGACAGGCACCTGAGGCAGCGGCGATCTTAGAGGGGTTTGGAATGGATAGCAAGAAAACAAGAGCATTTGGTCAGGGTTCAAGACCGCCAAATAGATCTATGCAATAGAAAATGGATGAAATTCCGCAAAAGGGAACAGGATGCTGATCCCCGGAAAAATCGGGGATCGGCCCGGCCTATTTACTTCAGTTTGCTGTTACTCAGAACGTAATCACTCACCGCTTTGAGACTGTTACCGGTAATATTAGGGAAAGCAGGCATGAACAATCCCCCTTTTGTAATCTTCTCGGCAAGTGCCTCAGCAGTGGCTTTATCCTTGGTCAGTTCGAAGTAGTTTCCCTGCTCTTTTGGTTGATGACACTCGGCACAAGCAGTCTGAAAGATCTGCTCACCACTGGCCCCGGGCTCCGGCGCATACTCTTCTTTTCCGGCACATCCCGCCAGAGCAGTTCCTGACAGTACGATCGCTATGATTGGCTTCATGCTACTCCTTTTCATCAATCGGTTACCTGGTAAAACGTTTCATTTTTTTTGATCATGCCCAATTCACTCCGGGCACGTTCTTCGATCGCTTCCACGCCCTGCTTTAGGTCATTCACCTCTGCTTCCAAGGCCTGGTTGCGTGCTTTCAGCCGCCGGTTCTCCTGCTGTTGCTGTTCGACGGCTGTTTGCAATCGCCACACCTCCCTGACGCTACTGTCTCCCACCCAAAGGCGAAACTGCAGAACCATCAGCAACAGGAACAGAATGGCGATCACCACCCTCATGGGAGAGGATCAGTTTCCGGATGGACGAAAAGCATCCCGGCCAGGCCAGCGAGCTCCCTGCCCCAACGCCTCCTCAATCCGGATCAATTGATTGTATTTGGCCACCCGATCGGAACGGGAAAGAGATCCCGTCTTGATCTGCCCAGCATTGGTGGCCACCGCCAAGTCGGCAATGGTGGTGTCTTCCGTCTCTCCAGAGCGATGAGAAATAACAGCGGTATAACCAGCCTTGCCGGCCATCTCGATAGCTTCCAGGGTCTCCGTAAGGGTACCGATCTGGTTTACCTTGATCAGGATGGAATTGGCGATACCTTTCTCTATCCCTTCGGCAAGTATCTTCGTATTGGTGACGAACAGATCGTCTCCCACCAACTGAACCTTACCGCCCAGGCGCCGAGTCAACGCAGTCCACCCTTCCCAGTCATCCTCGGCCATCCCATCCTCGATACTGACAATAGGATACTTGTCCACCCATGCTGCCAGATAATCGGTGAACTCCGCAGCGGAGAGCTTGAGCCCTTCAGACTGCAGATGATAGTGACCATCACGGTAGAATTCAGAGCTGGCAGCATCGATAGCGATGAAAAGATCCTCACCTGCGGTATAACCGGCCCGTTCAATTGCCTCCAGAATCACCTCGATGGCTGCCTCATTGGATGGAAGATCCGGCGCAAAGCCCCCTTCGTCCCCCACCGCAGTGTTCATACCCCGGTCGTGCAGCACCTCTTTCAGTGCATGAAATACTTCCGCGCCATATCGTACTGCTTCGGTCAATGATGGCGCGCCGACCGGCACAATCATGAACTCCTGGAGGTCTACGTTGTTGTCGGCATGAGCACCACCGTTGATAATGTTCATCATTGGCACGGGCAAGGTAACGGCCGCCTTTCCTCCCAGGTAGCGGAATAAAGGAAACCCTTGCGCGACAGCAACCGCCCGAGCCGCCGCCATGGAGACGGCAAGAATGGCATTGGCACCCAACCGCCCCTTGTTTTCAGTACCATCCAGCTCGATCATGGTGCGATCGATTGCCTCCTGCTGCGAAGCATCTTTCCCTTTCAAGACGTCATGGATCTCGTTGCGCACGTGACCCACGGCCTTCAACACCCCTTTGCCCCCATAACGTCCGGAATCACCATCACGCAACTCAATGGCCTCGCGGGCACCGGTAGAGGCCCCGGACGGCACAGCCGCCCTGCCCATAGCGCCACCGGCCAGATGAACATCGGCTTCGACCGTGGGGTTGCCGCGGGAGTCCAGGATCTCGCGGGCGGTAATGTAGGTGATCGTGGTATCAGACATTAGAACTCCAAAACTCCATTATGGATGATTTACATGAAAATAAAACGCCAATCAATTGAGCAGGAAAATCGAGAAAGCAACTCCAACGGCAATCTCTCCGTTGTCATCCAATCGAGAAACGATTAAAGCACCGACTCCGGAAACCCTCGCGACTTGATCCCTTCATCCAGCCACCAGAGTGTTTCCAGCAGGGACTCCATTTGCGACAGCGGCCACATGTTGGGGCCGTCACTGAGTGCCCGATCCGGATGGGGATGGGTTTCCATGAAGAGACCCGCGATACCGACGGCAACAGCCGCACGTGCCAGTACCGGTACAAATTCCCGCTGTCCTCCGGAGCGTCCTCCTTCTCCCCCCGGTTGCTGGACCGAATGGGTGGCATCGAACACCACCGGGCAACCGGTTCCGCGCATGATTGCCAATCCCCGCATATCGGAAATCAGATTATTGTATCCGAAGCAGACGCCACGCTCACATACCATGATTTGCCGGTTACCCACCTCCCTGGCTTTTTCAACGACATGCATCATGTCCCAGGGAGCCAAAAACTGTCCTTTCTTGATGTTGACCGGCTTTCCCTGACGCGCCACATTCTGGATGAAATTGGTCTGCCGTACCAGGAAAGCGGGCGTCTGCAACACATCCACCACCGATGCCACTTCGGACAGCGGCGTATCCTCATGCACATCGGTGAGCACCGGCACCCCAATCTGACGTTTTACCTCGTCCAGGATACGCAAACCTTCTTCCACGCCGGGCCCGCGGAAACTACGGCTCGAGGTTCGGTTGGCCTTGTCGAACGAGGCCTTGAAGATGAACGGCATTCCAAGCCCGCGGGTGATCTCATCAAGCCGGCCAGCAATATCCAGCACCAGGGATTCGCTTTCGATCACACAAGGACCGGCAATCAGGAAAAGGGAATGTTCCAAGCCTGCATCGAAGCCGCACAGCTTCATAAACGATCGCTCCGAACGTGTGTCAACGCCGCCTCTACGAAGCTGGTGAACAGTGGATGACCATCCCGAGGGGTGGAAGTAAATTCCGGGTGGAACTGGCAGCCAATGAACCAAGGGTGGTCGGGCAACTCGACGATCTCCACCAGGTTGCCGTCAATGGAACGGCCGGCGACGAGCATGCCTGCATCCTCGATGGCGGTTAGGTAATGGTTGTTGAACTCATAGCGGTGACGATGCCGTTCGACAATCTGTTCTTTCCCGTAAATCGAGCGCACCAGCGAGTCTTTCTTCAAATGGCATGGCTGGCCACCGAGACGCATGGTCCCACCCAAATCGGAGGATTCACTACGCACTTCACGGGAGCCCTGGCTGGTGGTCCACTCAGTGATCAGAGCAATCACGGGATGCGGTGTGTCGGGTCTGAATTCGGTACTGTGGGCCTTTTCCAGCCCAGCCACATGGCGGGCAAACTCGATTACCGCTACCTGCATGCCCAAACAGATACCCAAATAGGGAATCCGGTTCTCACGGGCAAAACGCACTGCCTCGATTTTGCCTTCCACGCCCCGTTTCCCGAAACCACCCGGTACCAGGATAGCACCCATCCCTTCCAGACAGGCGGTCCCTTCGGCCTCGATCCGTTCCGAATCCACGTAGACGATATTCACCTTCGTACGGGTATGGATCCCGGCATGGATCAACGCCTCAGAGAGCGACTTGTAGGCCTCGGTGAGATCCACATACTTGCCCACCATGGCAATACTCACTTCTTGCTGGGGATGATGCAACGCATCCACCACCGCCCGCCACTGGGAAAGATCGGCCTTCGGAGCATTCAACCCCAATTTGTCCACCACGATCTCATCCAGCTTCTCACAATGCAGCGCCAGCGGCACCTCGTAGATGCTGCTTGCATCCACCACGCTGATCACCGCTCGCTCCTCGACGTTGGTGAACAGTGCAATCTTGCGCCGCTCGTCGGCAGGGATATGACGATCAGCCCTGCAAAGCAGGATATGAGGCTGGATACCGATGGAACGCAGCTCCTTCACCGAATGCTGGGTAGGCTTGGTCTTAAGTTCACCCGCTGTAGGGATGTAGGGTAGCAGAGTGAGATGGATATAGAGGACGTTGTTCGTTCCCTGCTCCACCCCCATCTGGCGAATCGCTTCCAGGAAAGGTAGCGATTCAATATCTCCCACCGTGCCACCAATCTCCACCATAGCGACTTCATACCCCTCCGCCCCTTCGGCGATACGTTCCTTGATGGCGTCGGTGATATGAGGAATCACTTGTACTGTTGCGCCCAGATAGTCGCCACGGCGCTCCTTGCGGATCACATCTGCATAGATCCGTCCGGTGGTGAAGTTGTTGCGCTGGCTCATGGGAGTACGTACGAAACGTTCGTAGTGCCCTAGATCGAGATCGGTCTCGGCCCCGTCCTCGGTGACAAACACTTCGCCGTGCTGGAAAGGACTCATGGTACCGGGATCCACGTTGATGTAAGGATCCAACTTGAGCAGGGTGACCTTGATCCCCCGCGCCTCGAGGATGGCAGCCAACGATGCAGAGGCGATACCTTTGCCAAGCGAAGAGACGACACCACCAGTGATGAAGATGAATTTGGTCATTGATTTGAATCGATTCGGGGGATGATCTGTTCGTGTCCTTGTGGTGCTGAAATTGTCCGACTTTTCGCTTGGGGTTTCAATCCCTTCCCTGTCCCGATCTCGGCCTCAGGTGGGGAAACAGCAGCACGTCGCGAATCGAGGCGGAATCGGTGAACAACATCACCAATCGGTCGATGCCGATCCCCTCACCGGCTGTCGGCGGCATGCCATGCTCGAGGGCAATGATGTAGTCCTCGTCATAATGCATCGCCTCCAGATCCCCTCGCTCCTTTTCCTCCACCTGTTTGCGGAAGCGCTCGGCCTGATCCTCGGCATCGTTGAGCTCGGTGAATCCATTGGCAATCTCCCGGCCGCCGACGAAGAATTCGAATCGGTCGGTTACGAAGGGATCCTCGTCGTTGCGTCGTGCCAGAGGGGAGACCTCGGTGGGATAGGCGGTGATGAAGGTGGGTTGCTCCAGCCGGTGTTCCACCGTCTTTTCGAAGATTTCGATCTGGACCTTACCGAGCCCCCAACTCTCTTTCAACGGGATCTCCAATCTCCGGGCCACTCGTGTTGCTTCCTCCAGTGACTCCAGCTGCTCCGGCCGAATCTCCGGATTGAAATGAAGTATGGATTCTTTCACCGTCATGCGAACGAACGGGGCGCCAAAGTCGAACTCCTTGCCTTGCCAAGTAATCGTGGTCCTCCCCAGCACCATCTGCGCCAGCAAACGCAGCATCTCCTCGGTGAGATCCATCAGATCCCGATAGTCGGCATAGGCTTGGTAGAACTCGAGCATGGTGAACTCGGGATTGTGCCGGGTCGACAATCCCTCATTCCGGAAATTGCGGTTGATCTCGAATACCTTTTCGAAACCACCCACCACCAACCGCTTGAGATAGAGCTCGGGGGCGATACGCAGATAGAGCTCCATGTCCAGCGCATTGTGATAGGTTACGAAAGGTCGCGCTGTGGCCCCACCGGGAATCGCTTGCATCATCGGGGTTTCCACTTCCAGAAACCCACGTTCGATGAGAAACTGGCGCAAGACATTGATGATCTGCGAGCGAACCCGGAACGTTTCGCGACTCACCTCGCTCATGATCAGATCCAGGTAACGCTGGCGGTAACGGATCTCCTGATCCGCCAGACCATGATACTTGTCCGGCAACGGCCGCAATGCCTTTACCAACAATCGTGCCTGTTCCGCCTTCACCGACAATTCGCCGGTACGGGTCTTGAACAGTACACCCTCGATGCCGACAATGTCGCCGATATCCCACCCCTTGAACGCCTTGTAGACACCTTCCGGAAGCACGTCGCGCTGCATGTAGATCTGGATCCGTCCCGACATGTCCTGCAAATGCATGAAACTGGCCTTGCCCATGATGCGCCGCGTCATGATGCGCCCCGCCACTTTCACCCGGATGGGCTGCTGCTCGAAAAATTCAGGCGCCTTTTCGCCATATTCGGCATGCAGCTCTCCGGCCACCACGTCACGACGAAAATCAGCGGGAAATGGATTGCCCTCCTCTCGCAAACGCGCCAGCTTTGCCCGCCGCTGGGCAATCTGCTCTTGCTCACCCACAGTCCGATTGGAATCGTTCGACACTTTGTTCATGGTTTCCCGTCATTGATGTTACAGACCCTGCTTCAGGCTGGCCTCGATGAACATGTCCAGCTCCCCATCCAGTACCGCCTGGGTATTGCCGGTCTCCACGCCGGTACGCAGATCCTTGATACGCGACTGGTCCAGCACATACGACCGAATCTGGCTGCCCCAGCCGATGTCTGATTTGGATTCCTCCAGCGCCTGTTTCTCGGCGTTGCGTTTCTGCATCTCCAGCTCGTAGAGCTTGGCCTTCAACTGGGCCATGGCATGGGCCTTGTTCTGGTGCTGGGAACGCTCGCTCTGGCACTGCGCCACGATGTTGGTGGGCAGATGGGTGATACGCACTGCGGAATCGGTCCGGTTGACGTGCTGCCCCCCCGCACCGGATGCGCGATAGGTGTCGATGCGCAGATCCGCCGGGTTGATCTCGATCTCGATGCTTTCATCCACCTCGGGATAAACGAATACCGAGGCGAACGATGTATGGCGGCGATTGCCGGAATCGAACGGTGACTTGCGCACCAATCTGTGCACGCCGGTTTCGGTTCGCAACCAACCGAAGGCGTAATCCCCTTCGAAACGAACGGTTGCACTCTTGATGCCGGCCACCTCCCCGGGGGAGACCTCTACCAGTTCGGTCTTGAAACCGTGCCGCTCACCCCAGCGCAGATACATGCGCAGCAACATGTTGGCCCAGTCCTGCGCTTCGGTACCGCCCGAGCCAGCCTGGATGTCCAAAAAGGCATTGGCGGCATCGTGCTCACCGGAGAACATGCGCCGGAACTCCAGCTCGTGCAGTTTCTGCTCCAGCTCATCCAGATCGGCCACCACCGCCTGGACCGTGTCCTCGTCATCTTCTTCAGCGGCCAGATCGAGCAGTTCTCGCGTCTCTTCGAGGCGCGACGCCAGCTCATCGATCACCTTCACGACCTGCTCCAGCCGCACCCGCTCCCGGCCGAGTTCCTGCGCCCGTTCCGGGTCGTCCCAGATCTTGGGATCCTCCAGCTCCCGCTCGACCTCGGTCAGCCGCTCCTTCTTGGCCTCGAAGTCAAAGATACCCCCTCAGCGCCTCGGTGCGCTTCTGCATCTCTTTGATTCGGGAATAGATTGGATTGAGTTCCTGCATCATTTCTTCCAGTTCGGGTTCGAATGGGTGAAAGGCGGAAATGATACTACTTCGACGGCGGGATAACAAAACGTGTTACCTCACAAGTGGCTCCACATGCTCCAGCATCAGCTGGAGCGATCGCCGTCCCTGGTATTCGTTGACCTCCAAACGGTAAGCAACCTGCACCTGCATCACATCCGTTGGCCAATCACTGCCGGTCACGTTGAAGGCGATGGCATCGAACGGCCGCTCACACTCAGGTATTCTCAGCAACAGTTTCAGATGGCGCTCGCCGACGACGCGCCGTTGGAGAACATCGAATACCCCGTCGAATACCGGCTCCGGAAATCCCTGTCCCCAAGGCCCGCTCCGTTGGATGGCTTCGGCCAGCTCCAGACTCAGATCCTCGGGAGAAAGCTCACCGTCGCTATGAATCTGTCCGCAGAGGTCCGCCTTCGTGAGATGCCGACGGACCTCTTCGTCGAACGCCCGACGGAACGACGCCAAATCCTTCCGATGCAGGGTCAACCCGGCCGCCATGGCATGGCCGCCAAACTTGCGCAGCAGATTCGGGTAACGGGCAGCCACCGCATCCAGCGCATCCCGGATGTGCAGGCCAGGCACCGAACGGGCCGAGCCCTTGATCTCTTCCCCGTCACCCGGAGCGAATGCGATCACCGGGCGATGGAACCGCTCCTTGATACGGGAAGCCAGGATCCCGATCACCCCCTGGTGCCAGGTCTCGCTATAGAGACAAAGCCCGACGGGAAGCTCCACTCCTTCGTCCAGAGGAAGTCGTTCGACGAGGGCGAGCGCCTCGCTTTTCATCTCACTCTCGATGGCACGCCGTTCCCGGTTCAACTCGTCCAGCCGCACAGCCAATGGTCCAGCTTCCTCCAGCGAATCGGCCAGCAGGCACTCGATGCCCAGTGACATGTCCTCCAGACGCCCCGCTGCATTCAAACGGGGGCCGACGGCGAAACCCAGATCCGACGCTACCAATGCCGTCTGTTTGCGCCCCGCCACTTCGAGGAGGGCCCGAATCCCTGGGCAACAATGCCCACCGCGGATGCGGGCCAACCCCTGAGCCACCAGAATCCGGTTGTTGTAGTCCAGCGGTACCACGTCGGCCACCGTTCCAAGTGCGACCAGGTCCAAAAGCTCCGCCAGATTGGGCTCTTCGATTCCCCGCTGCCGGAACCACCCCGCCTCGCGCAGTCGCGCCCGCAATGCCAGCATCAGATAGAAAATGACTCCGACACCTGCCAGATTCTTGCTGGGAAACGCATCGCCGGGCTGATTTGGGTTGACAATGGCGACCGCCTCGGGAAGTCGTTCCCCGGGGAGATGGTGATCGGTGATCAAGACCGGTATTCCATGGGAACGAGCCGTCTCCACCCCGGCAACACTGGAAATGCCGTTGTCTACGGTGACAATCAATCCCGGCTTCCACTCCGCCGCCACCGCCACGATCTCCGGCGTCAGGCCGTAACCATATTCAAAACGATTGGGTACCAGGTAGCCCACCCTCGCCGCCCCCAATGCCCGCAGCGCCCGTACCCCGAGTGCGGTGCTGGTGGCCCCGTCGGCATCGAAATCACCGACGATGAGAATGGAACGCCGCTCCCGCAGCGCCTCCTCCAACACCGCCGCCGCTTTCCCGATTCCTTTCAACGTTCCCAAGGGTGCCAGATTTTTCAGCGAATAATCCAGCTCCCGTAGCGAACACACCCCTCGCCGGCGAAATATCCCGGCAAGAACCGGATGAAGATCTCCGGCTTCCGGTAACGGCGAAGCCGCATCGGGGAACGGAAGTCGGACAATGGTTTTAGCAGTAAAATCTGACATGGGAAATGCAGCAATAATCCCTCATACAACACCTCCCCTACTTCCCCTCGCCTGTTCCATCCTTCCCAATCAACGGCTTCATCCGTCTTCCAGGTGAATTTCCTTTCCAAAGAAACAAAGGTCTCACAAAAGATCCCACCTTTTTGCTGTCTTTCTACGAAATAAACACCACCAAAAATTTCCTCCGTTCACCGAAACCTCCCGGAAGTTGGCGAAGAACCGGCTGGATTGGCCTCCTGGATGCCGAACGGGCGTCACCTCCCGGCAAGCCAGAGGCGGACCCGCAACCCGATACCGGTGGTGTAACCCACCTCGGTGAAACGAATGACCCCATCCGGCGCCACGACAAAACTGGTCGGCACGGCGCGGACACCCCAACGGGATGCATGATGACCTTCCGGGTCGTTCAGCACAGGAAAATCGAGCCCATTTTCCATCAGATGAGCGGTCACCTCGGCAACCTCACCGGACTGCATGGCCACGGTGATCACCGGATGGGTTTCTGCGATGGCGTCGATGCTCCTTTCCTCCAGGGCGCAAACCGGGCACCAGGTGGCCCAAAAATGGACCAGCACCGCTTCGCCTCTCCGTTCCGCAAGCTGTTCCGTGAGTGAATACGGGGTACCGTCCAGCAGAATACCCGTCAAGGGAGGCGCCGGACCGCTGACGACATCCCGTTGCTGCCACGTACGAATGGCGACGATAAGCACCAGGAACAGGACCAGCTCGATGCCGCGCCGGAGCCAACGCCGTTTCCTCTCGTTCACTACACCCCCAGCAGCTGCTCCACGGGACGCCGCCGGCGCCACCAGCGGCGCATGGCGCGTCGATCCAGCCGGAACGCCCGGTCTCCCTCGCCGATCATGGTGAGCCGGGCCAGCCGTCCTCGCTGCAACGCTCCCAGCAACGGTGAAAACCAGCGCTCCTCCAGGTTCGACAGCCACTCCAGCCAAACCGCCCGCTCCTGGAATCGGTGGAGGTAGCGTTCCCGATCCAGTACCAGCAGATGCTCTCCCGACACGTCTGCCGCCAGCCACTCGGCAGCATCGCCGGGAACCGGGAAGCAAGGGACCCCGCTGCTTTCGGCCAGCGCCCGTGCCACCGGCTCATCGCTCCAGACCCCTTGCCAGCCAGGTTTCTGGCTCTCGGGGAGTACCCCCTCTCCCCAGAACCACAAGCTGTTGATCTTTGGTGCTCCGCGCATCTCCCGCTCCCGGTTCACGGGACTGTCGTGCAGCAACATCTGAACCTCGGCGATCCGCGCATGCCATTTCTTCGCATCCTGCCCCTTGGGAAGATAGTGCTCTATGGATCGCCCCACCACATCCGACAGTGGATGAGTACGCAAACGGGGAGCCTCCGGCAAGGTGAGATACCAGCGTTCGGGGGTCAGCGCCTCGAAATGCCAGTCCAGATCGCTGTAGGCACGCTCCAGCTCTGCAGCGAGACAAGCGCATTCATCGAGGGAAAGGTTCAGCGCACCTCCGGCGGAAAGCACCAGGCTGTTGTGCCCCGGCACCAGATGCACCGGATCGCAACGCAATCGCGAACCCGGCCGTTCTCCCCCGTCGAATGCGTAGGTGAGCTCCGCCACCGGAAGCTCCCCGTCTCGCAAAGGGAAACCGAACAGATGAAAAAGCTGCCGCTCCAGTCCGGTCACCGGAAACTTCTCGAACGTGGCCCGGGAAAGCAGACGCTGGAGCGCAACCGGCCGTATTCCCGCTTCCTCCTTCCCGGAAGGAAGGTCTGGCGCCATCATCGGCGGTGCGAGACCGGGGAGGAGCAGGGTGAGCGCGGTCTGCCGTTGCGTCATGAAAGATCCGTGTCTTCCGGAAACGGCGATCCCCGCCGGCTCAGAGATGCTCCAAGATCGCCTTGCGCACGGAATCCAACGTTGCCTCCACGGTCACCATCGGCCCTTTGCTCTGCCGAATGGCGGTGTCCGGATCCTTCAGGCCATGCCCGGTAAGGGTGCAGACGATTCGGCTTCCCTCCGGGATGGTGCCATTGCGAACATCGCGCATGGCACCCGCCAGAGAAGTGGCAGAAGCGGGCTCACAGAAGATCCCCTCTTTCACCGCCAGCAGCTTCTGGGCCGCCAGGATCTCATCGTCGGAGCAGGCCTCAAACCACCCTCCCGAGTCTTCTTTCACTTGCCACGCCTTCTCCCAGCTCTGTGGGTGACCGATACGGATGGCGGTGGCCACCGTTTCGGGGTCGTCCACCATCGCTCCATGGATGAAGGGCGCCGCCCCGGCCGCTTGATAACCCACCATCACTGGTCGATTGTTGACGATACCGTGTTGCTGGTACTCGCAATAACCCATCCAGTGGGCGGTGATATTGCCGGCGTTGCCCACCGGCAGGCAGTGGTAATCGGGCGCACCGCCAAGCTCTTCCACGATCTCGAAGGCCGCCGTCTTCTGTCCCTGAAGGCGGAACGGATTGATGGAGTTGACGATGGTCACCGGCTCGCTCTCCCCGACCTCCTTGACCAGCTGCATGCCGGCGTCGAAATTGCCCTTGATCTGGACCACCACCGCACCATGCATCATCGCTTGCGCCAATTTTCCCAGGGCAATCTTGCCATCGGGGATCAATACGAAGGCGGTGATCCCGGCCCGGGCGGCATAGGCAGCGGCCGACGCAGAGGTGTTACCGGTGGAGGCACAGATGATGGCACGGCTACCTGCCTCCACCGCCTTGGTCACCGCCATGGTCATGCCGCGATCCTTGAACGAACCGGTGGGATTGAGCCCCTCGAACTTGACGTAGATGTCCACCTCCTTGCCCAGCGTCGCGGGAATGTTGTTGAGGCGGATCAGGGGAGTGTTTCCCTCCCCCAGGCTGATGATACGGGTATCGTCATGCACCGGCAGGCGGTCACGGTATTTGTTGATCAGGCCGGTATATCTTTCTCGAAATGACATTATATGAGTCCTGCAATCTATTGTTTATCCTAATGACTCCATACGGATCCGGGTCACGTTACCGAGACTGCTGTCGAGTTTCTGGATCCGCCCGATGGCCCGGCTCATGTTTGCCTCCACCACTCGCTGGGTGAGCATGATGATGGTTGCACCGGCCGCCTCCGACGGGGGTTCCTTTTGCAGCATCGCTTCGATACTGATCCCTTCGTCACCCAGGATACGTGCCACATCGGCCAGCACACCGGGCCGATCCACCACATGCATGCGCAGATAGTAGGCGGTCTCCACCCGTTCGATGGGCAGGATGGGCAGATCCGCCAGGGCATCGGGCTGGAAGGCGAGATGAGGAACCCGGTTCTCCGGATCCGAGGTCAGTGCCCGTACCACATCCACCAAATCCGCCACCACGGCGGAAGCAGTGGGATCGGCACCGGCGCCGGCGCCGTAGTAGAGGGTAGGCCCCACGGCATCCGCCTGCACCAGCACGGCATTCATCACCCCGTCCACATTGGCGATCAGTCGCCGCTCCGGGATGAGGGTGGGATGGACCCGCAATTCGACCCCGGCAGAGGTGCGCCGGGCGATGCCCAGATGTTTGATACGGTAGCCGAGCTGACCGGCATACGCCACATCCGTACCGCTGATCCGGCTGATCCCTTCGGTGTAGACCTGATCGAATTGCAACGGTATACCGAACGCGATGGCAGCCAGGATGGTCAACTTGTGCGCCGCATCGATCCCCTCCACATCGAAGGTGGGATCCGCTTCGGCGTACCCCAGCCGCTGCGCTTCGGCGAGGACGTCGGCGAAATCCCGTCCCTTGTCCCGCATCTCAGTGAGAATAAAGTTGCCCGTACCGTTGATGATCCCGGCCAACCATTCGATGCGATTGCCCGCCAACCCCTCACGAATCGCCTTGATGATGGGAATACCCCCGGCGACCGCCGCTTCGAAAGCGACCATCACCCCCTGTGCTTGAGCCGCAGCGAAGATGTCGTTGCCGTACTTGGCGATCAATGCCTTATTGGCGGTCACCACATGCTTGCCATTGGCGATGGCTTGCATCACCAGTTCACGAGCCAGGGAATCTCCCCCGATCAACTCCACGATGATGGATACGTCGGGATCGTCGACCACCTCAAAGGGATCCGTGGTCAGCCGGATACCATCGGTATCACAGATTCGCGGCTTGCTCAGATCGCGTGCCGAGGCATGGCTCACCACGATGCCCCGACCGGCCCGGCGGGCGATCTCTTGCGCGTTGCGCCGCAGGACGTTCACCGTCCCTCCCCCCACGGTGCCCAGTCCGAGCAATCCCACTTTCACTGGGTTCACTTTCCGCTCTCCTTCACCTCACCGGGTTTTCGCTTCATCCCGTTCACCTCGTGCATTTCCCGAATCTCCCGTCAACACAACCCATCTTTACGAAACATCTCACGGATGCCCCGAATCGCCTGTCGGGTACGATGTTCATTCTCGATCAGGCTGAAGCGGACGTGGTCGTCCCCGTAATTGCCGAATCCAATCCCCGGGGAAACCGCCACCTTGGCCTCCTGCAAGAGCCGCTTGGAAAACTCCAGCGAGCCCAGA
Source organism: uncultured Chromatiales bacterium (assembly GCA_964557025.1). GTDB lineage: Bacteria > Pseudomonadota > Gammaproteobacteria > Thiohalospirales > Thiohalospiraceae > DRMK01. The sequence continues at coordinate 93,517 of CAZKYF010000039.1, forward strand.
TGACGATACGGTTCCGGAATGGGCGCCCAGACAAACATGGTGGCTTTCGGTTTTTCCACAGCCCAACCGACCGAGTTCAGCCCGTTACAAAGAACATCCCGGCGGCGTTGATACATGTTGGATATTTCCCGCACACATTCCTGTGGACCTTCCAGTGCGGTGATGGCCGCCACTTGGATGGGTGTAAAGGTGCCATAGTCCAGATAAGACTTCATCCGCGCCAACGCCCCAACCAGCACCGGATTGCCGCACATGAACCCGATGCGCCATCCCGGCATGTTGTAGCTCTTGGACAACGTGTAAAACTCCACCGCGATCTCCTTGGCATCCGGAATCTGAAGGATCGAAGGCGCCTTGTAACCATCGAACGAAATATCCGCATAGGCAATGTCGTGCACCACCCAGATCTGATGATCACGGGCAATCTCCACCACCTTTTCGAAAAACTCCAGATCCACACACTGGGTGGTGGGATTGCCGGGGAAATTCAGTACCAGCATCTTCGGCTTGGGCCAGCTATCGTTGATCGCCTTTTCCAGCTCGGCGAAGAAATCCACGCCCGGCACCAACGGCACATGACGGATGTCGGCACCGGCAATGACGAAACCATAGGGATGGATGGGATAGGATGGATTGGGAACCAACACCGCATCTCCCGGCCCTACCGTCGCCAGGGCCAGGTGGGCCAGCCCCTCTTTGGAACCAATGGTGACGATGGCCTCGCTTTCGAAATCCAATTCCACCCCGAAACGTGTCTCGTACCAATTGCAGATGGCACGCCGCAGGCGGGGGATACCGCGGGAAACCGAATAGCGATGGGTATCGCTGCGCTGCGCCACCTCCACCAGCTTGTCCACGATGTGCTTCGGCGTGGGCTGGTCGGGGTTGCCCATTCCAAAGTCGATGATATCCTCCCCCCGAGCACGGGCCTTGGCCTTCAACTCGTTGACAATGTTGAAAACATAGGGGGGGAGACGCTTGATGCGCGGAAACTCTTCAATCAATTCGACAAATCCGGTGAAATATCGCTCAAAACTGGTAACATTACCGGCGAGCCATGAGAGTGTCAATCGGAGAACTCCCGATATTCGACTTGTAGACGACGAAGATGAAGATCCATTTGGATACCACGCCCGGTTACGCCATTCACTCTTATGAAGAGGGGAAAATCACCATCAGAGTCCCGTTCGACAGGCAGCCGAAAACGCCTCGAGAGGAAGCACCTCCTGCCGAGGCGTCCCGCGAAACTTTAACCCGCAGCCTGATCGTCATGCCTGACCTCCTGATTACCGACTGGCCTCCTGGTAATCTCGGTCAGCTGACCAAAGACCATCTGGAACAGATTGCAGCCTTGGAGCCGGAACTGGTGTTGCTTGGCACCGGAAGAAAACTATGCTTTCCAAAGCCCGCTTTGGTGGCACCGCTGCTTGAACGTCGCATCGGCGTGGAATACATGGACAGTGCCGCCGCCTGCAGAACCTACAACCTCCTGGCGGCAGACGAGCGGCGAGTTGCTGCAGCTATCTTGATCGCATAGCCCATACCACCAGTAGTATCAGGATTGCAATCAAACTCAGTTCGATAACTACTATCCACATCGCCCTTTCTCCTGACCCCGCCTCCACAAAACCTTGGCGCAACCCCTTCCGCATGCGAGAATTGCATCTCTAGAAGAAACCGAAGATTCCCATGACCGCACAGATCATCGATGGCAAGAGCATAGCAGAGAAGCTACGCAACCGGATCAAAGAGCAGGTGGAGAGTCGTATCGAGCAAGGACTGCGCCCCCCCGGCCTCGCTGTTATTCTAGTCGGAAGCGATCCCGCGTCCCAAGTTTACGTAGGACATAAACGCAAAGCCTGTATCGAGGCCGGCATAAAATCGGTTTCTTATGACCTGCCGACCGATACACCACAACAGGAACTACTGGAGCTGATCGACAAACTCAACAACGCTCAGGAGATAGATGGCATCCTGGTCCAACTTCCGCTGCCCGAGCATATCGATGCGGAGACAGTGATCGAGCGCATCCACCCCAGCAAGGATGTGGATGGATTTCATCCCTACAACATGGGGCGGCTGGCACTGCGGCTTCCCATTCTCCGACCATGTACTCCCTTCGGAGTAATGACCTTACTGGAGAGCACCGGCCAACCTATCCGGGGGCAGCATGCTGTGGTAGTAGGCGCCTCCAACATCGTGGGGCGCCCCATGAGCCTAGAATTATTGCTTGCCGGCAGCACTGTCACTATCTGTCACCGCTTTACTCAGGACCTTCCGGCACAAGTGGAAAGGGCTGATATCCTGGTGGTAGGCGTGGGCAAACCTGGCTTGATCAAAGGAGCATGGGTCAAGCCGGGTTCCATCGTGATCGACGTAGGGATTAACCGGACTGCCGAAGGAAAACTGGTGGGTGACGTGGAATTCGAGACCGCCCGTGAGCGCGCGGGCTGGATCACCCCGGTTCCCGGTGGGGTCGGACCAATGACTGTGGCCATGTTGCTGCAAAACACACTCTACGCGGCGGAAAAGCTACATAGCCTCGAAGGATAACGCGATTATCCAGCCGTTTCCTTCACCGCATCATTCCCTCCAGTCCGGATTGGTTCAACGATAAACGGCTGGTTCAGTTCTCCGGCAAGAGACTCGAATATCTCCAGATTCTCTGGTGAAAATTCACTCTTCCAGCGTTCATCCAGTTTGATGTTCAACCCTTGCCGCTCATAATACTGGTTATCGAAATATCCTTTGTGTTTCTCGAGCCATTCCTGGTTGCACTGTTGCGACTGCTGCTCACGATATTTGACGATCATCCGCGCAGTGCCCGCATTACCCCCTATGTGGTGATGCTCATGCTCCCAGTAACGGAGCATCCGGGATTCATATTCAAGACCAAGACACTCACAGACGGTTCGCATGGTCCCTTCGGGATCGGATGCCAGTGCTTCGTAATGAACCTTCATCTTTCTATCTTCGGGGAAGTGGTCATAGTAAGCGTTCATGGAATGAACCTGCTCCATCCAAGTCTCGGTGATCCGCTTTACCCCCCTTTCCGGATATTTCCGCAAATAGGAGTTGACCACTGCACGTCCATCGCGACAAATGTAGATCAGATATTGATCGATACCGTATGCAGCATACCGTGGTGAAAACTGGCTTCGGAACCATCCGGGGTGCTTGCTGGAATCAACGATCACTGGTTTACCGGACCACTTGAATATGAAGTGGTAAGGATTATAGATATAACGGGCCGCCTTCCCCACTACAGCATTGAGCAGCGTCTTGCGAGAATAATAGAGATTCAGAACGAAGGGAGAAGCCTGTTTGTTCCAGAACTCACACTCATCCTGGCAAACCACGCACAACCGTGGATTCCCGCCCTTTCCCATCTCCCTGACCTTCCTGTAGATGGAATGAAACTCCCCAAGCGAGAATACCTGGGAATGGCTACCGATGAGCAGATCCAGCAGGGTTGACCCACAGTGTCCCGTTCCCAACAAACAAACAACTTTCTTTCTCATTTCTCCCCCCATCCCCTCAACGGAATCCGGTCGGTACCCTCGCGGCAAGTCTCATTCCCGTCGCCACGAAGTCACCCCCCCTCGATCTTCAAGGATGATGCCTTTTTCCTTCAGTTCATCCCGGATGCGATCGGCTTCCATCCAACGCTTCTCCGCCCTCGCCTGATTTCTGGCTGCAATCAACTTCTCAATCGCTTCATCATCCAACCCTTTGGACACGCCACTTCCCCCCTGAAGAAAGCGTTGTGGCATCCGCTGCAGCAGGCCGAGCACTCGCCCAAGCCTTTTCAACAAGGCCCCTTTTCTCGACGCTTCCGCTACCTCCTTTGCCATCCGCAAGCGATTGATCTCCTTCGCCAGCTCAAACAGCACCGCCATTGCCTCCGGGGTATTAAAGTCATCATCCAGCGCCTCGAAAAATTGCAGGGCCGTCCCGGCTCCTTCATCTACCTCCTCCACCAATGGCAAATCCCATAGTGCGGTATAGAGCGTGGTTAACGCAGATTTGGCATTATCCAAATGCTGATCCGAATAGTTGAGCGGACTCCGGTAATGGCTTGCCAGAATGAAATAGCGCACTACCTCCGGATCGTACCTTTCCAGCACCTCCCGGATGGTAAAAAAATTGCCCAGCGACTTGGACATCTTCTCGTCATCCACTCGCACGAAGCCGTTGTGCATCCAGTAATTGACAAACGTGCAACCACAGGCCGCTTCACTTTGGGCAATCTCATTTTCATGATGGGGAAACTGCAGGTCCAACCCTCCCCCATGAATGTCGAAATGGCATCCCAGGCTATGGGTTGACATAGCGGAACATTCAATATGCCAACCGGGACGCCCTTTCCCCCAGGGCGAATCCCAGCTGGGCTCACCCGGTTTGGCCGCCTTCCACAACACGAAGTCCAACGGGTCTTGTTTCGCTTCATCCACCGCCACCCGCTCGCCCGCACGTAGCTCCTCCAGCCGCTTGCCGGAAAGCTTGCCATAGGAGGGGAAACGGCTCACATCGTAATAGACATCTCCATTGTCGGCGGTGTATGCATATCCTTTATCAAGGAGCGTTTGTATCATCTCGACAATCTGGCCCATGGACAACGTGGCCCGAGGCTCCTCATTCGGTGGTAACACCCCCAACGCTTCTGCATCACGATGCATGGCATCGATGTAAAAATTCGTCAATTCGTAAAATGGCTGGTTCTGCTCTTGGGCGCGCTTGATGATCTTGTCATCGATATCGGTGATATTACGCACATAGGTGACATGGGAATCACCATAAAGGTGGCGCAGATAGCGGTTTACCATATCGAACACCACCAGTACCCTGGCATGGCCAATATGGCAATAGTCATAGACAGTCATGCCACACACGTACATGCGCACATTCGAAGGATCGATGGGTCTAAACGGCTCCTTTTTCCTGGTTAGACTATTATGTATCCGCAGCATGAGAATGACAGAAATAATTGACAAAACAGCTCAATAAAGCGTGCTGACACGCTGACTTTAACAAAAATAACGCCAAATCACCGAGTATTGACCCACTTTTCAAAGCGGCGGCGCGCACGCTCGCTCCCGATCAACGGCAGAATCTTCCCCATCTCGGGCCCGTGCTGCCGGCCGGTCAACGCAACCCGCAGTGGCATGAAAAGCGCTTTGCCCTTCACCTCGCTACGCTTCCCCACCTCGCTGGCCAACGCCATGAAGTCCGTACCATGCAACACCAACGCTTCCAGAGCATGGCGGAAAAGATCGCCGCCGGCCCCCTGAACTATTGCCAACTCCGCACTCTCTAATTCGACCTTGTCCTGATAAATGATCCGTGCCCATGTCAGCATGTCATCAGGCATCACGACATTGTCACGCACTGCGGTGACAAAGGATTCCGCCTCCTTCTCTGGAACAATGGTATGGACCTCTGGCCCCGCCCAGCTCCACAACTCATCACTGCTGGCACGCGCCACCGCCTCTCGCTGCCAGAACAACAGGCGGGCATCGTCATAGGCGGCTGGTGCCCGAGAGAGTTTCTCCACCTCGAACTGCTCTGCCAATTGCGCCAGCTCGAGGAAATGGTCATGACCATAATAGTGCCCCATGCGAGCGAGGAAATTGACGATGGCGCCGGGAAGAAACCCTGCCTCGCGCAGCGAAGCGACGCTCAGGCTACCATGTCGCTTGGAAAGTGGACTGTTGTCACTGGCAGTGATCAGAGAAATATGGGCATACCGGGGTGGCGGAAGATGGAGGGCCTCGAGAAGCAACAACTGTCGTGGGGTATTGGCCAAATGGTCTTCACCCCGCACCACATGGGTAACCCCCATCAAGGCATCATCCAGGGCATTGGCAAAGAAAAAGGATGGGGTGCCGTCGGCACGACGGATAATGAAATCGCCGATCTCATCACTTTTATAGCACTGTATCCCCCTCACCAGGTCCTCAAACTCGACAGTACGTCCCTTAGGCACACGGAAACGCAACGTGGGCTTCCGCCCCCTTTCCAACAGCGCTTGACGTTCTTGTTCACTGAGATGGGCACACTTTCCGCTATAACGTGGAGGCCGGCCGGCGTTGAGCTGCACCTTGCGGGAGACCGCCAATTCCTCTGGGGAGCAGAAACAAGGATAGACAAGCCCCTCCTGCTCCAGCCTGGCATAGTATGCCGCATAAATCGAACTGCGTTGTGACTGCCGGTAGGGGCCATACGCACCGCCAGCCCCTTCACCTTCCTGCCACTCCAGCCCAAGCCAGCGCAGGTCCACTTGAATGGCATGGATAAACTCCTCCCGGCTGCGCTCCAGATCCGTATCCTCCATGCGCAGCAAGAATGTTCCACCGTGATGTCGTGCCAGCAACAGATTGAACAATGCGGTACGTGCATTCCCCAAATGGATATTTCCAGTAGGACTCGGTGCAAACCGGGTTTTTACGGCGCCGGGAATCATAAAAAATAATTTTTTATAAACAATATATTACTGAGGCATATTGCTAAACTGCTTTAGCATCTGCTCCATCTTTGCTCGCTCTTCAGGAGACATCTCTTCCATCATTTTTTCGATCTTGTCCCGCGCTGCCTCCATCTCCTTCCGCATCCCCTCCATCATCTCTTTCACCGTGGTACGGGAATACTCTTCAGGCAGCTCGAAGAGCGCAGAATCCAGCTTGATACCGGTTTTGATGGAAACCACTTCATCTATAACCTTTCCCTTAGGATCCAGGCTCTTCATCGGAAATCCCAGCTTGACGATCGCCTTTTCTCCAAGCTGAGTCTTGGCCAAATCACAAGGATCCCGGTGAGCGTGGAAACTCTGCTGCATCTCTTCCGGAATGAAGGTGTCCGGGTTTAACCCGCGCAGCGCCCCTAGCAATTTACTGACATCCTTAATCTTAGCGGCAGATTTGGAAAGCAGGATGGAACCACACGATTTGCCATCAGCGCTCAACTTATATATTTGAGTCTCATATCCTGCCACTTCTGGCCCTTTACCCGCCCCTTCAAGATCCATCTTTACTGCCTGTTGCTTATCCTTCTTCTTTTCCTTGGGAGAAAACTCGATAATGGTGTGTTCCGCCGGTGCAACTGCATAAAACGTAACACTGCTCAGATCCACCAACATATAGCCACTTTTCCCTTTGTCCGCGCCATCGAAGCGAGCCCAGCCTCCCTCAATGCTGACCCTGCTGATCTCGCCCCGGGCATCCCTGTTTTCAATCACCGTGCCGCCGAATACTGACAGGCTGAAACAGACAAGGACAGTCGCTAGCAATAGACGCATGATTTCCTCTCCATCATTCGCAAAAGGGCGAGTATACCCCATATTGCGACTGCGAACAGGTATCCTCACCCCCTTGTAACCTGATACCATACGGCGGATGTCAACATCTCGGGAGTTACGAATGAATCGTCTGATAACCACCCTCATTCTTCTGCTTCTGGCATTGCCCTTTACCGTTCAGGGCAGCGAGGATCATCCCCGTGTCCGAATCCAGACGACGCTGGGTGATATTGTAGTCGAGCTAGATCGGCAACGCGCTCCGGCCACGGTGAAGAATTTCCTCCGCTATGTCCAGGAAGGGTTTTACGATGGCACCATTTTCCACCGCGTCATCGACGGTTTCATGATCCAAGGTGGCGGCTTCACGACAGATTTCCAACGCAAACAGACCTATGCCCCCATCAAGAACGAAGCTGACAACGGCCTCAAGAACAAACGAGGCACCATCGCCATGGCCCGCACCCGCAACCCCCATTCCGCCACCGCCCAGTTTTTCATCAACGTTGCCGACAACAAATTTCTGGACCACACCCGCCCTACCCTGAACGGCTGGGGTTATACAGTGTTTGGCAGAGTGGTCGAGGGAATGGAGACAGTGGACCGAATCCGTGGGGTTCCAACCGGACCTGGCGGCCCTTTCCCCAAAGATGTGCCACAAAGACCGATTATCATAAAGAGCATCACCCTTTTGCCAAACGATACCGGCCATTCTCACTGACGAGAAACAACCATCAACTGCAATTTAGAAACCAAGGATATAACTGAACCATGACCACAGTAACCCTGCACACCAATTATGGCGATATTGTCGTGGAACTGGATGAAGAAAAAGCGCCGGAAACGGTGGCCAATTTCCTCCAATATGCCCGGGATGGCTTTTATGACGGAACCCTGTTTCACCGGGTCATCAACGGTTTCATGATTCAGGGGGGAGGGATGGAACCCGGGATGGTGCAGAAAGCAACCCGCGCACCCATTCCTAATGAAGCGGACAATGGTCTTGGCAATCTGAGAGGAACCATCGCCATGGCTCGCACTTCGGATCCCCACTCCGCCACTGCTCAGTTCTTCATTAACGTAGCTGATAACGGTTTCCTGGATTTCACAGCCAAACAGGGACAAGGCTGGGGATACTGTGTCTTTGGCCGGGTAACCGAAGGGATGGAGGTGGTGGATCAGATCAAGGAGGTGGAAACCACTAGTAGCGGAGTCCACCAGGACGTCCCTGTGAAGGATGTGGTCATCAAAAAGGTCTCCATCGCCGAATAGGCTTGCCGGTGCCAGAAGACATTCTTTTCATTTCGGATCTGCATTTGTCGCCTGAACAGCCGGAAACTGGCCTGCTGTTCCTACGCTTCCTTCGAGAACAAGCTGCCAATGCCAAAGCGCTGTATATCCTGGGCGACCTGTTTGAACTATGGCTGGGAGACGATGCCATTTTGACTGCGCAACATCCTTTCATCGGCGCATTGAGGGAACTGAGTGACACCGGGGTCTCGCTCTATGTGATGCGGGGTAACCGGGACTTCCTGATGGGAGAATCATTTGCCTCTATGACCGGCTCCCAGCTGTTAGATGATCCGACTCTCGTCACCCTTGGTGAAACCCCCACCTTGCTTATGCATGGAGATTTACTCTGTACCGATGATATCGCTTACCAGCGTTTTCGTGCCATGGTTCATGATCCCGTCTGGCAGCAGGCCTTATTCAAGAAACCGATAGGAGAGCGCTTGAACCTGGCAAAACAATTCCGAGCAGAAAGCAAAAGTGCCACAGGCAAGAAAGAGCCGGAGATCATGGATGTCAACCAGCGGACAGTGGAAGAGATACTGCAGGCCCACGGGGCTACTCAACTAATCCATGGCCACACTCACCGTCCCGCCGAGCATCGATTCACACTCGACGGTGCCTCTGCTACCCGTTTCGTGCTGCCAGAGTGGATTCCGAAGCAAGGCGGTGCATTGCGCTTTCAAGACGGTACACTCCGTTTTGAATCTTATTCCGAATAAGCGACAGACACCCCTTTCCTACTTCACCGGCAGCGCGGTTCGTTCCCAATGGATCTGGTGATCATCAAAATTCCAAGACCAAAATACCTTGGTTACTTTCCCCACCACCTGCAGGCGCGAGATCGGCCCCAGGATACGACTGTCGATACTGAACCCCCGATTATCTCCCAGTACGAAAACGGTCCCTTCAGGAACGGTTACAGCTGCAAAAGTGTCTCCAAAAGGAGATTCTTTGTCGTTCTCCTGCCCGGGGTTGTCCTGCTGCAGGTAAGGCTCGTTCAGCTTCTTGCCATTGACATACACCACCCCTTCGCGAATCTCGACGGTATCCCCGGGAAGCGCAATGATGCGACGTACAAGCTGACCATCTCTATAAGCAACCTCCTCTTCCCCGAAGAGAGAATTCATGATCCTTTTGAACAACTCGATATCGATGACGTCGGTGAAACGGGAGCTTGCCCCCTCTCCACGGAAATCAATCAGTACCACGTCTCCCCTGCCGGGATCGGCCAGCTTATTGATCACCAGCAGGTCATTCTTCAATACGGTGGGTGCCATACTTGATGAAGTAACAGGGAATGCACGCACAATATTTGCACCTACCAGCATATCCATCAACGGATTCACCGTTACCAGCAGGAACAGGAAAACTCCGGCATAGATGATTGGTCGGTTGAACCACTTCAACCGATAGTCGGGAGGTTGCTTTCTGGCCAACCGCCAAGCATCAAAGGCAATCAGCAACATGCCGACAAAGGGAACTGCCAGGAAAACAATGCTGATTCGGCTCTCCACATACATGAAAGCGATAGCCGCCAGCCAAGAAGCCACGATCAGAATGACATAGAGAACAATCCCTCTGACCAGATGACCAGCGTATTGCTGCCCCAGACCGGGGCAAATAGAGAGCAGCAGGGCGATAACAGGATTGCGGTGGCCGATTTTTCCCTCTTGCTCGGCTTCCAAGCTTCCCAACGCAGTTTCTTCTGACACTTTACATTCTCCTTACTTCGGATGGGACAATTTATACCAGAGTTGGGATAACGCGACAAACCACTGTCAGACAAACAGATGTAGTTAAAGTGGTTTCCACGTCCCACTCTGTCCTCAACATCTGTTCAACTGCTGCCGGTGCGATTATAATCGCCGCTCAAGGAGAATATTATCGTGACAATGAGTTACGCCAACCCGAAATATAGCAGCCGGCTCCGTCGCTCCGTCCTGGTTGCTCTGGCTACTGCCGGCCTGATACTGTCGGGTTGGGTCTCCGGGGCTGACTGGCCAATGGCTGGGGCAAACCCTCAGCACACCATGCACGGTTACGCCCCCATTTCTCGCAATCCCCACATCGTGTGGCAAACAGCAATCGAAGGTGCCATCTATGCAGGCCCAACCATGGTGGATAGAACCATCTATGTGGCTGGTCACGATCGACAGGTTTGGGCCCTGAATGCAGCCAATGGTAGTGTTCGCTGGAAAAAGCGGCTTGGGGATGTAATCTCCACCACGCCTGCGGTCTCCGAACAGACGGTTGTGGTCGGCGCCAAAGACGGGATCCTCACAGCCCTGGACAGCCGTACCGGTGAGCTAAAATGGGAGTTGAAAACCAAGAAGAAGATAGTCTCCTCACCGGTTATCGATCGGGGGGTTGTCTATGTCGGCTCCAATGATCTGCACCTCTACGCTGTAGATCTTCACTCTGGCACCCTGCTCTGGCGCTATCTGACCGAAGGCTACAAATATAGCGGCATCTTCTGTGCCCCTACGCTGGACAGCAAAAAAGTCTATTTCGGAACCAAGAATGGTGAATTCTATGCTCTCTATCGCGATAACGGGGGCTTCGTATGGAAACGGGACGTAGGTTCTTCCGTCTATCGAGCTGCGTTGTTGACTGGTGAACATCTTTATGTAAGCAGTTATAACCGCAGGATCTATGCCCTCGATCGTACCAGCGGTTCCGTAATATGGCGCACTTCCCTGCTGGACGACTGGCCAATGGGAACACCTGTCCAAGTAGGCGATCTACTCTATGTTCCGAGCCGCAGTGGCAGGCTGTACGGGATCGGGCTCTCTACCGGCAAGTTCGAATGGCGAGACGATCTCGGTGTCAGTGTGCAACATGGCTTTATCGTAGGCTCAAACCAGGTTGGGGTTATCGGAACAACCACTGGTGAACTGTATGCCTTTGATCTTCAGCACCAGCGTCGATTGTGGCAAAAAACCTTATCTGGTCCTATCAAAGCCCCGTTGGGCCTCTCTACCCACGGGCTGGTGGTTGCTACTGAAGATGGAGTAGTAACCCTGTTACGATAAGTTATCATAAAGGCGAAGGGAGAATCCTATAGTGAAAACTGGTGTATGGCTGGCCGTGTTGTTTTCCCTGTCGCTGCTCATGAACTCTTGCTCTTCTGTTCCTGAGCCTGCACAGACGGGTGAGCGAGGGGCCGCAGCATCGCCAGAGGAGAAACCCCGCAAGCTCATACCCCTGACCTCGAAACAGCTACAGCTTCTAGAACACCCGGAAAAGATCTCCTCCCTTCTCGAAGAAGGGGCCATCACAGAGGACGAAGTACCCAACCCGCACTGGCAGAAGAATGGTTGCATCGGCTGCCATACTACAGCAAAAGTCACTAAACCCGTTAAGTTGCGCGAAACAGATCCCAATCGCCTCTGTACCAATTGTCATGAACAGGAGTTAGTGGAGGCCTTCATCCATCCCGTAGGAATGGAGCCCCCAAAAGATTTTCTGCAAAGAATGCCCGAGGATTTCAGACACTCTCTCAGCCAAGGCACCGTTAGCTGCATCACTTGCCACGATCTCCCTATCCAGTGTGACGAGGAGCGTTTCCCGGAGAGAAAGATCAACCCCTATTTCTTTCGGGGGGGGCCTTACCTGACACGAACCAAGCTGTGTTATAACTGCCACGATCCTCGAATGTACGAGCGCTACAATCCCCATGATCAGATCACTGATGAAGGAGAGCTCAGGACCAAGCAGTGCTTTTATTGCCATAACACCTATCCAGACAGGAAAAAAGTACGCAGCATCGATGATGTCAGTTTTAACCTGGCCGAAGATCTGAAGAAACTCTGTACCGGATGTCACCCCTGGCGACCCCACCCTGGCGGTATCTGGGCAGGCTCCAAGGCGGGTGAGGGCCCAGATCACCTGGTCATCCCTCCCAAAAAAATCAAACGACGGATGGAGCGGGTTGCCCGCCAGCAGGGAATCATCTTGCCGCTGGAGCCGGGAACGGGACGGATCTTTTGTGCCACTTGTCACAATCCGCATGAACGAGGGGTGCAGTACCGCCCCGAAGCCGATAAAGGAGCCGATGGATATAAACGACTACGTCGTGGAGCAATTGAGATATGCAGAAACTGTCACGACATGTAAATTTACATGGTTGATCATCAACGATTATCCAAATGAGCTAATATAGTTCCAAAATGGCGATATCCTGATCAACGTCAGGATAAACCCCTGCAATCCCCTGATAAATTAGGGTAATATTCCACAGTGATTACGGCAGAAAAAGCGATAAAAGTGATAACCGAACCCTGTCGCAAGATACTAGTGCTGGTATTGATGGCGGCCTCCATAACTGCCCACGCGGGTGGGGGTGACTGGCCCATGTTCCTGGGCAATGCGGCGCATGACAGGATTTCCAGTTCAACCCTTGCCCCCCCCTTGAAGCAGGTATGGAATTTCGACGCCGAAGGGCCAATCTATACGTCTGCCGCGGTGGTGAATGACCGCGTCTATTTTGCCACCCTTCCGGGGCGCATGTATGCCCTCAACGCCGTTACAGGACAACCGGTATGGAGTTTTGATACCGACACCGAGATCAGTTCATCGCCGGCGGTGATCGAGGGTCAGGTTTTTTTCGGCACAAAAGGGGGGCTGCTCTATTCGTTGGATAGCCGTAACGGAGAACTAAACTGGACTTTCGAGACAGACGGGAAGATAACCGCTTCCCCTGTGGTCGATCGAGGTATTCTCTATCTTGCCTCCCATGACATGTTCCTTTATGCAATCCGCGTCAAAGATGGAGGCTTGATCTGGAAAACCCGCCTTCCTACGCGTACTACCACCAGTGGCATCTACTCTACCCCCGCGGTAGCCAACGATATCGTCTATGTTGCAGAGAAGGCACACAACCTCTATGCACTGGATGCGGCAAATGGGGAGGTCATCTGGAGTTATACCACCGATTCTGCAGTCTACTCATCTCCCGTGGTCAAGAGCGGAATGGTTTTCATCGGAGGTTATGATCGTGCCATTCATGCCCTTGATGCAAAGACCGGGGAACTGAGATGGAAGGCCACCCTTGATGAATGGATTTATGCTTCCCCGGTTTTATTCGGGGGTAACTTGTACGTGGGCAGCAAAGATGGGATGTTGACGGCCTTCAAGGCCAAAAATGGTGAGAAGATCTGGTCTCTCGATCTGCGAGGCCCAATCAGCGCCACTCTGGCTGTTTCGAAACAGGGGGTCGGCTATGTGGGGACCGAAGATGGCGAGATGTATGGGATAGAATTACGCAAAGGCGTGGTTCTCTGGAAAGAGATACTCCCAGATGATGGTTTTCATGCCTCCCCCACCCTCGTCGGCGAACGCCTATGCGTTGGAACGATGAATGGCTACTTCGTCACCTGGGAAAAGTGGAGAGTAGAGTAAAAAGCGATGAATATCATCCTGCGACGGATAACCCTGCTGATCCTGGCTGTCCTCCTTCCAGCAATAACCATGGCGGAAGAGGGCGTAGAGACTTACCCCAACCCACATTGGTCCGAGTCGGAAGAAGCCTGTCTACAATGCCACCAAGAAGTTCCCAAACCCGGTGAACCACTCAAACTGTTGCTCAATGGCGACATCATCAATCTTTGTAACCGGTGTCATGCCACGATTTCGAAAGACAAATACATCCATGCCAGCGGAATGGTCCCCCCCCAACAGATGGTGGAACGAATGCCGGAGGATTTCGTCGAAGCGCTTGAGAAGGATCCCCAAGGACGCATCACTTGCCGAGTCTGTCATGAAATCACTTACCAGTGCTTGAAAGAAGAATTCTACCGCCGGATGGACAACCCGCTCTTTCACCGAGGTGCACCGTACAAAAAACGTACCGATCTCTGTTACAACTGCCATAACAAGTCAGAATACAAAGAGAAACATAACCCTCACGACCAAATCAACGATGAGGGCGAATTGATGACCGATGTTTGCACCTATTGCCATGACAAGATGCCGGACCGGCGAAAGGCAAAAAGTATCGCTGACGTCAGTTTCGAATACAAAAAACTGGATATGCTCTGCCTACGCTGCCATACGGACGATGCCTACGCATATGGCTGTGTTACCGGTTACGAGGATGATGGTAGTCCAATCTACCATGGTAGCCGACCAACAAAGGAGATGCTGGCCCGCATCGACCAGCACACGAAAGAAACAATCCTGCCAATGGAATTGGTTACCGGCAATATCTTCTGCGGAACCTGCCACAATCCTCATGAGCTCGGCGTACAAAGGCAACACAAGGCAGATGTTGGGGCCGACGCCCACAAGCGCCTCCGCATAAGTAAAAAGGATGCGCATCTTTGTCTAGGATGCCATGATGAGAAAGATGTCCGGGAGTTCCAGCTTGGGGATTAAGCATTGAGCGTGCATCCATTGGAATGGAAACGAATGTCTCGAAAAGGCATTCCTTTCAATCACCTAAGGGCATTACTTTTCATGCTCCTCTGTTTGCCGATTACCCTTGCCGTAACCTCCAGGGTATTCGCATTTACTACTGAAGAACTTCTCCCCGTCAAGCAGATCGCAACTTTTGGGGGAAAAGAGGGAAAAGCCCGGCTGCGCCAGCCGAGCGCTGTCACCGTATCCAAAGATGGCAAGATATTCATCCTGGATGGAACGGTCAACCGGGTAGCTGTATTTTCGTCCGAGGGGGCATTTCTCTACGATTTCGGCATCGCTCACCTAGATATGCCACTTGGTATGGCGATGGCTGAGAACGGCCACCTTTATGTCACCGATACCAGGAAGGGACGCATTCAGGTCTTTTCCGCCAACGGAAAACACCTGAGGCAGATCAAACTACCCAAGGCCCGAACCGGAGAGCCTACGGAACCGGTGGACGTTGCTATCGATGATAGGAAAAATCTGCTCTACGTAGTCGACAATGGGAATCACCGGCTGCTGGTCATTGATCTAAAAAAGAACAAGGTCATCAAAACTCTGGGCAAAATGGGAATGGACGATGGAGAATTCCGGTGGCCGTTTTCCATCGCCATCAATAAACAAGGGGTGGCCTATGTAGTGGACGTGGTCAACACCACGGTAAGAACAGTTCATCCTGATGAAAACTGGGCTTTTGGTTTTGATATCGGGAGCTGGGGAATCCAAAAAGGTGAACTCTACCGCCCTAAAGGAATCGCCATCGACACCGAAGGGAATGTATTTGTCTCCGATTCTTATCTGGGAGTCATTCAGAAATTTTCCTCTAAAGGTCGTTTTCTGGCTGTTTTAAGTGACAATAATGGAAAGATCCGCCGATTTACCACACCTGCCAGATTGTATGTCGATCACAAGAATAGGCTTTATGTGGTGGAAATGTTTGCCAACCGGGTCACTGTATTCGAGTTTGGTAGATAATGGTACGCTATATTCTACTACTACTGTTTCTCATTCCGTCCGCCCTTCCGGCCGGCACGGAGGATCTCGCCCCTAATTCAGCTAAAGAATGTTCTATCTGCCACATTCGCTGGGTCGACGAGTTCCGGATCGAAGGAACTCCGGATCTGCTAATTGATTATCCCGCCCAAAGACAGGTGGCCGCTGAGATGATGTGCTACAGCTGCCACGACGGCTCGATCGTGGATTCCCGCTGGCGGGTGTGGGAGACCTCCCGTCACAAGACCGGAGAAAAACCTTCCGAAAAGATAACGGTTCCTAAAGAATACCCCCTGGATAACCAGGGGCGGATTCAATGCTACACATGTCATTCGGCACATGGCGTTGAGGCGGGAACAGACATCGCCACTTCCATCTTCCTGCGTGAACCCAATGTTAACTCTTCAATGTGTCGTAAATGTCATCAAGGGAAAGATCGAGGACCTGAAGAGGGCTCGCATCCCATTGATGTGGAATTTCCAGAATTTCCCCGGAAAATCCTTGAAGCAGGAGGCAAGGCGGGGGAAGGTAATACCGTGATTTGCGAATCTTGTCACACCCCCCATGGCAGCACCGCGGAACACTTTCTTGTTGTTTCCAATGAGGGAGAAGGAAGCCTGACTCATTCCATGCTGTGCGAAGCCTGTCATACGGTATCACCAGATATCAGCAGCAAAGATACGTTACGCCATTTCTCTCATCCAGTGGCTGTCAAATTACCCAAAGATGCCCAGCTTCCCGAGAAGTGGGACAATGGAGAAAAGCCCTATTTAGGAAAGGGTAACACTGTTAACTGCCGCACATGCCACTCCCCTCATAACGGCACCAAGAAAAATCATCTTCTCACCACCAGGAAAAAGGGAGACGAGTTATGTTTGACTTGTCACAGCTCGAAAAAAGTCATCTACGGGACCAAGCATGATATCGCCAAATTCTTCCCGGACAGCGAAAACGCAGATGGTGAGAAAGCGAGTGAAAACGGAACCTGCAGGAGCTGTCATTTTATGCACAAAGGCTACGCACCAAAGATGTGGGCCCGCAAGGCAGCATCTCCTACATTGGAAGGAGCTTGTGTTTCCTGTCACTCGGAAGATGGGCTCGGAAAGGAAAAGCTCACGGGGAAATATACACATCCTGTAGAAGTTAAGCCGCAGCGAATCAAACAAGAAGGGGCAGAACTGCCGTTATTCACTGAGAAAGGCAGGCGTGATCCACAAAAAGGCAAGATTTCATGTGCCTCATGCCATGATCCTCATCGATGGTCCCCCACCAGTGACGACAGAGGAACCAACACCAAAGACGGAAACGTCAATAACAGTTTCTTGCGCAAGGCCAGTACGCCTGATGGAAAACTCTGCAAAACCTGTCACGGAGACAAATGGTCGGTTCAGGGAAGCAAGCATGACATGAGCTTGATGGAACCCCATTCAAAGAATGCAAAAGGGCAAACCATTGAAGAATCCGGGGTATGCGGCGCCTGCCATACCCCGCACAATGCCAAGGGGCCGAAACTTTGGGCTAGAAACATGAAGCATGGCAAAGAGGTAATCGAACGCCTTTGCAGCTCTTGTCATGCAAAAGGCAGAGAAGCTGAAGAAAAAACCACGGGTGAAAACAGTCATCCCATCGGAATCAGTCTTTCACCTGCTATTGCAAAAAAAAGCGGCCTACCTTTGTTCACAAAAGATGGAAAAAGGACATCTAGAGGCAATGTCTCGTGCGCTACCTGTCATGAGGTCCACCGTTGGGAACCCGGGGTGGAAAAAGGACCCGGCAAACGAAAGATTGAAGGAGATCGTTTCAATAGCTTCCTACGCAAACCAAACGATGACCAGGCAAGCCTGTGCGCCTCATGCCACCGGGAAAATGCCTTGGTTATTGGAACTGATCATGACTTGAGAATAACTGCCAAGCGGGAAAAGAATCTTAATGGTGAAACTGCCAAGCAATCAGGCGTTTGTGGCGCATGTCATTTGGTTCACAACGCATTCGGCAGTCAACTATGGGCCAGAGGCGTAGGTCCTGGGGAGAACCGTAACGAAGCACTTTGTAAAGGATGTCATGCAAAAAGAAAAGCAGCTGCTAAAAAGGCCATAGGTGAACCAAGTCACCCCATGAACGAAGCAGTTTCCGATGCCCGCCCCACTTTGCGGCGAGAAACCAGCGTATTCTACGAACATGCCAGACGGGACGGGAAAGCTGAGTTGCCGCTGTTCAGGAAAAACGGTGAACGCTCCATTGATGGGGACATCACTTGCTCTACCTGCCATAATGTTCATCGTTGGGATCCAAAACGTTGGGTAAAAGGGAGTGGAAAGAAAAACGTCGAAGGAGACGGCGGGAACAGTTTCTTACGAAAATCCAACTTGCCGGACTCTGGTCTGTGCGCCACATGCCATACTCGTAAACGGCTAGTCGTCGGTACCGACCACGACATGTCAGTTACTGCTCCAGAACAACGCAACAGCCTAGGACAAACCGTTGCACAAAGCGGTGTTTGTAGTGCATGCCATGAACCGCACGGATCAACAGCTGGTGGTTACCTGCTATGGGCCAGGGAGCTCGGAAAGGAAAGTGATCTACCTCAAGAGCAGGTCTGCTTCAGTTGCCACACAAAGGATGGCATTGCCAAGAACAAAGTAGTGAAAGAGTTTAGTCATCCACGCAATGTCATCATCACTGAGCTTTATCGTCCGGGCCAAAATTTCTATGCACCGGTCTATGATGAAAAAGGTCGCAAAGTGGAAGCAGGGTTGCTCTCCTGCCCCACTTGCCATAATCCACACATCTGGTCGGCAACCAATCCCCAGCCCGGTAGCGGGAAACCTGTGGAAGGAAACGCAAGAAACAGCTTCCTACGTTTTCGGAGCAAAAATGAGATCTGCAGAAATTGCCATGGCTTGGATAGCCTGGTCAGATACAAATATTTCCATACCAAACGGGTAAGAAAAGGCAGTCGCCACTGACCCCTTTTCCGTGAGGGTATGCCGACCAACTGAGAGTCAAGCTCTGTCTCGGAGAACTGAACAGTTCTCCTCGGTGGAAGTTCTGTCAGTAGGTATTTTGACTCTACCCGATTGTTTAGTGCAAATTGGTTAGGCCCCGATCTCGAAAATTCTGTGATCCATGGATAACATTCCTCTTATTGTTGGATATGGGAACCCGGAACGAGGTGACGACGGATTGGGCCCGCTTCTGGTGGAGCATCTCGAATGCAGGAGTGACTGTGAATCGAGGGTCTGCTTCCAGCTTCAACCCGAGTTGGTACTCGATATGCGAGGACGCCGTTTTGTACTGTTCGCTGATGCCAGCCTGACCGTTCCCCCACCGTTCCTTCTTTGCCGCATCAAACCGGAGAAAGATGAATTTTCATATACTAGTCATGTACTAACACCCAGCACGCTGCTCAGATTCTATGAGGAAGTATTGCACTCCCCACCTCCACCCACTTTTCTGCTAAGCATCCGGGGGGAACAATTTGAATTGGGAAAGACACTGAGTGCTACAGCAAAATATCATCTTGAAGCCGCTATTTGCCATCTCTTCCAGCTATTGGAAAACGGAAAATTTCCCGCCCATTGAAATCATAATAGCCAAAGTTATTATTTTTTATCTGTAATCTTGTTGATCTTCGGGTTTCATTCATACACAAAATTTGAAGTCAAAACACGATTCTCTGCCTGCTTTCCCAAATTTCCTCACTTGATACCGATATCTGAAGTTACCAAATCTCCCGTATCGTATCCTTTCACCCTTTTGTTTATAAGGTAATCAGCGTAGACTTGCCCAAATCATTGGCTTCACACCTACTGACTTTAGGCGCGTTCCTCTAGCCATGCCATCTGGATGGCTTCAAGGATCTTTTCATTGGAGCGTTGGGGATAGTCTTCAAACCCTTCCAGTTCACATACCCAGCGGTGAAGATCAGTGAAACGAATGTATCGAGGATCCACGTCAGGATGGGCTTCATCCAGCGCAATAGCGATCTCCAAAGTATCGGTCCATTTCAGGCTCATCCAGCTACTCCATAATCAGTCAGCGCTTCTCAGAAACCATGTTGATGGTGTATTTCGGAATTTCTATCACCAGGTCCTCCTCATCCACAACCGCCTGACAGCTGAGGCGTGAATCAGGTTCTACCCCCCAAGCTTTATCCAGCAAGTCCTCCTCGGCTTCACTGGCCTCATTCAGGGAGCAAAATCCCTCCCGAACGATCACGTGGCAGGTGGTGCAGGCACACGATTTCTCACAAGCATGTTCGATTTCAATGCCATTTTCCAGCGCAGCATCAAGGATGGTAGTGCCCGGTTCAGCTTCGATCACGTCACCTTCTGGACAGATCTCCTCATGAGGCAAAAAAACAATCTTGGGCATCGCTCTATGTTACACTTTCAGTTCATCGACAGAATGGCCTTCCAAGGCCCGCTTGATGCTGGCATCCATGCGACGAGCAGCAAACGTCTGAGTGCGACGTTCCAGCTCTTCGAGAGCCCGCTTAATGGCCTGGGCATCATCGCCTTGGCGCGCAACGCGCAACAATCTCATCGCTTCATCAATGGCAACCCGCTCCTCGTCATCCAGTAGCGTATTGCCATCCGCAGCCATTGCTGCCTCCAGTGCTTCCAGCACTCGATCCGCTTCAACCTGTTGTTCTCGCAGGTTACGTACCGCCACGTCTTCTCTTGCGTGGGCGAGCGAATCCTTCAACATCTGTTCGATCTCGCTATCGGTAAGCCCGTAAGAAGGCTTGACCTGGATGCTCGCCTGCACGCCCGTAGTCTGTTCCTGAGCTGAGACCGAAAGCAGTCCATCCGCATCCACTTGGAAAGTAACCCGAATTCGAGCTGCTCCAGCCACCATCGGAGGAATACCGCGAAGCTGAAAGCGTCCCAAGGAACGACAATCACCGACCAGCTCCCGCTCTCCCTGCACCACGTGAATGGCCATAGCAGTCTGACCATCCTTGTAGGTGGTGAATTCCTGTGCTCGCGCCACCGGTATAGGAGTGTTACGCGGGATCACCTTCTCCACCAGTCCTCCCATGGTTTCCAGTCCCAGGGAGAGAGGCACCACGTCCAACAGTAGCATCTCTTCGTCTGGTTTGTTGCCGACCAGCACATCGGCCTGGAGTGCAGCACCGATAGCTACAACCTTGTCTGGATCCACACTGGTCAGGGGAGTGCATCCGAAGAACTCTCCTACTCTCTCCTGCACCAACGGCACGCGGGTGGAACCACCAACCATCACCACCTCACGTATCTCTTCCTTGCTTACTCCAGCATCACGCAGCGCCCGGCGACAGGGACCCAGTGTCTTCTTTATCAACGGTTCCAGCAGGCGGTCAAGCTCTGAACGGGTCAATTCACCTTCCCATTGAGTCCCATTTTCCAGCTCTACCTTCACCAGTGCAGTATCCGCCCCGGTAAGACGTTCTTTGGCCTGACGGGCTACTGCCATCAGGCGGCGCAGTTGATGATGGCCTGCCTCCGGGTCGATCCCCGCTTGCTGCATGATCCACTCAGCAACCAAATGGTCCATGTCATCGCCACCCAGCGCAGTATCTCCAGCAGTAGCCATCACCTCAAACACGCCTTTGCTCAGGCGCAGGATAGAGATGTCGAACGTACCTCCACCCAAATCATAGACGGCGTAGACCCCCTCTGCTCCGTGCTCAAGGCCGTAAGCAACCGCCGCTGCAGTGGGTTCATTGAGCAGCCGCAGGACGTTAAGACCGGCAAGACGTGCCGCATCTCGGGTAGCCTGCCGCTGGGCATCGTCAAAATAGGCTGGCACCGTGATTACCACTCCATCCAGCCTGCCATCCAGAGTTTTCTCAGCCCGTCGACGCAATGCACGGAGGATCTCGGCCGAAATCTCCACAGCACTGAACTCTCCGGCCACCGTGCGAATACGTGGGACTGCAGAGTTGGTCTCCACCAGATGATAGGGCAGGCGGAAACCTCGCCCGCTGAACTCATCCTTACCACGCCCCATCAGCCGCTTGACCGAAACGATAGTATTCTGCGGATCGGTAGAGAGATAGGCAGCAGCTGCTTCACCCACCAACGGCAAGCCTTCTTTCCGGAAGTGCACCACCGACGGTAGCAGATGCCTTCCCTGCTCATCTGGCAGGGTATCAGCACTGCCGCTCCGTACGGTGGCAATCAGAGAATTCGTGGTTCCCAGATCAATCCCCGCTGCCAATCGCCGCTGATGGGGTACTGGAGATTGTCCCGGCTCACTGATCTGTAACAGTGCCACCTTCAGTCCTCCAATAATTCATCATATATTTCATTTGCTTCCCGCGTAATTTTGCGAAGAAACATCAGCTTTGCCACACTTTCCTGGGCGGCCGTATGGGACCTCTCTGAGGACTCTTCCAACTGCCGCGTCAATTCCTGCAAAACAGTATTGGTACGACGAGTGATATCGGCGATAAGTTCCTCAAGAGCAGTAGAGGGGTCAGGTTGACTACGAAGTTCGGCCAACCGCTCTCGCAATTCCATCTGTTCCATCAGAAACGCCTGATCCACCTTGGCAGCAGTGTTTCTGTTGTCGACTCCACGCAGGGAAAGCAAATAGGTTGCCCGCTCAACGGGATCCTTCAAAGTGTGGAATGCTTGATTGATTTCAGCCGCACGCTGCATTGCGAGACGCCGTTCCAGCGCGCTGGAAGCAGCAAATTTATCAGGGTGGAAGGTGCGCTGCAGCTCTCGATAACGTTCGGAGAGTCGCTGGAGATCCAGCTCAAAGGTTTCCGGGAGGCCGAATAACTGAAAGTAGTTCACACGCTGAAGCTTTCTCCACAGCCGCACTGGTTGGCGACATTGGGATTATCAAACCGGAATCCTTCATTGAGTCCCTCACGGCGATAGTCCACTTTGGTACCGTCCAGATAGAGCAGGCTCTTGGGATCGACGATCACCTTTACGCCATGCTGCTCGAAGATCTGATCCTCAGGGTGAATCTCATCGGCAAATTCCAGCACATAGGCCATTCCCGAACAGCCCGAGGTACGCACACCCAAGCGCAAACCTAATCCCTTGCCTCGTTTGGCAATAAAGCTTTTCACCCGCTCTGCAGCCTTTTCGGTCAGGGTAATGGCCATCAGGCAACCTCTTCCTCGCTATCCCCTTTTTCAGCCTGTGCACCTTGCTGCTTTGCCTGATAATCAGAAATAGCCGCCTTGATGGCATCTTCTGCCAAAACCGAACAGTGAATCTTGACCGGTGGCAACGCCAGCTCTTCGGCAATATCACTGTTTTTGATCTCCGCCGCTTCTTCTAGGGTTTTACCCTTCACCCACTCGGTGAGCAGCGAGCTGGAAGCGATGGCAGAGCCGCAACCATAGGTCTTGAAGCGGGCATCTTCGATCACCCCTTTTTCGTTGACCTTGATCTGCAGCCGCATCACGTCACCGCAAGCGGGAGCCCCCACCATGCCGGTTCCCACATTACGGTCGCTCTTGTCGAGGGTACCGACATTGCGTGGATTTTCGTAGTGATCGATCAGCTTTTCACTGTATGCCATGTCAATGTCTCTCTTATGTAAGAATCAATGGGCAATCTCAATGCGCTGCCCATTGGACTGAATCCAAATCAATCCCCTCCTGGTGCATCTCCCAGAGGGGAGAAAGCTTGCGTAATTTCTCAACTTTCTCATGCAACAGATTGATTGCATAATCAATCTCTTCCTCCGTAGTAAACCTCCCAATAGAAAAGCGCAGGGAGCTATGAGCCAGCTCGTCACTACGACCCAACGCCCGCAGCACATATGAGGGCTCCAGGCTGGCCGATGTACAAGCCGAACCAGAGGAAACCGCTATGTCCTTCAGCGCCATCATCAAAGATTCCCCTTCGATATAGGCGAAGCTGATGTTGAGATTGTGGGGAACGCGTTGCTCCAAGTCACCGTTAATATAGATTTCTTCGATATCCTGCAACCCCGTCAGCAACCGATCTCGCAAACGATGGATACGTTCATTCTCCTCCGCCATCTCTTCCCGCGCAATGCGGAAAGCCTCACCCATGCCAACAATCTGGTGGGTGGCCAACGTACCAGAACGCATGCCCCGCTCGTGCCCCCCCCCGTGCATCTGTGCCTCAATACGCACACGCGGCTTGCGCCGCACGTAGAGGGCCCCAATCCCTTTCGGCCCATAAACCTTATGGGCCGAAAGGGACATCAGATCCACATTGATCTTCTGCACATCGATAGGCACCTTACCGGCACTCTGGGCCGCATCCACATGAAAGAGAATACCGCGGCCGCGGGTAATCTCCCCGATCGCCTCAATATCCTGAATCACACCGATCTCGTTGTTAACGTGCATGATAGAGACCAAGATGGTGTCATCCCGCAGCGCCGCCTCCAGCTTGCCCAGATCAATCAGCCCGTTGGGCTCAGGATCCAAATAGGTGACCTCGTACCCCTCCCGTTCCAGCTGGCGACAGGAGTCCAGCACAGCCTTGTGTTCAGTCTTGCTGGTAACGATGTGTTTACCCTTTCTGGAGTGGAAATGGGCTGCCCCCTTGAGGGCTAAATTATCAGACTCGGTAGCGCCAGAAGTCCAGATGATCTCTCGCGGATCAGCGTTGAGCAACGCCGCCACGTTCTGGCGTGCTTTCACTACCGCCTCTTCCGCCCGCCAACCGAACACGTGGGAACGGGAAGCTGGGTTGCCAAACAACCCATCCTCCAAGGTCAGGTAACGGCACATCTCTTTTGCAACTCGGGGATCAACCGGAGTGGTCGCAGAATAATCAAAATATATCGGGGTTTTCATATGGTTAAGTCAGTTACTCAGGCGCTTTTCTTGTTGAAACAGACCCATTCCTCATCCTGGCGTCGATAGATCTCCTGGACATCCCGTTCCTCCATCAATTTACCCAAGTTGATATTTTCCAGATAACCGTAGATCTGCCGGCTGAGATCCATCCATAACTCATGGGTCAGACAGCGCGCATGATCCTGGCAATTCCCTTCGCCATCGCACGCGGTTGCATCGACCTTTTCGTCGACCGCGGTGATCACGTCCAACACCGGGATCTCACTGGGTGGTCGGCTCAGCCGGTAACCGCCACCGGGACCCCGTGTACTATTCACCAAACCCCGCTTGCGCAGTTTGGCAAATAGCTGTTCCAGATAGGAAAGAGAGATACCCTGGCGCTTAGAGATGTCTGCCAGGGTGATGGAGCCTTTGTCGAAATGTATTGCCAAATCCAGCATCGCCGTTACGGCATACCGGCCTTTCGTGGTAAGTCGCATAACCTGCTCCTCGCTAGCCAGCCTTGTTACCTGCAGAGTGCACTGCTCCCGTACCCAACATCTGCCATCGCCACCATACAATCCCGAAAAGCGGGTCTCGATGCCGGGGGGCACGAACCAGTAAGGTAGAGTCTAGAATACCAACTATTTTTGTCAAGTATTTATTGGGTATATTACTAAAGGAGTAGAAAGATATGCTCGAAATCCTTGGGAAAAACTGGACAACTACCCTTTCTTCTCAGCCGGCTCTTCATCCAGCGTAGCTTCACAGGGTGGAAGCTCCGGAAGATCAAGCCGCTCACCGAGTCGGTTGAGCGCCTCGCAGATCTTCTCGTTTCGGCTATCCAGCACGTGGAGATGATCCAACAAACAATCAATAGCCCGGGCCACCGGATCAGGCATGTCTTGGGTGGTTCCGTAAGCGTCAAAACCAATCTTCTTCGCCATAGCGTGACGCTGCTGCACCTTGCCGGAAAGCTTGCGTCCGACGATGTGACCGGGGATCCCCACTACCGTGGCGCCCTCTGGCACATCCTTGACCACCACTGCGTTAGAGCCAATCCGCGCGCCCCGACCGACGGTGATGGGACCGAGCACTTTAGCCCCGGCGCCAACCACCACGTCATTTTCCAGGGTTGGGTGACGCTTGCCCTTCTCCCAGCTGGTACCTCCCAAGGTGACACCATGATAGAGGGTGCAATCATCACCAATGCAAGTAGTCTCACCAATCACCACCCCCATGCCATGATCGATGAAGAACCGCCGGCCGATCACTGCTCCGGGATGGATTTCGATACCGGTGAGCCAGCGACCAAAAGCGGAAAGCACCCGCGCCGCCAGCTTCATTTGGTGCCGCCATAACCAGTGGGCCAGCCGATGGATGCGAACAGCATGAAAACCAGGATAGGAAAGGATCACCTCAAATGCCGAGCGCGCTGCCGGATCCCGTTCGAATACACAATTAATGTCTTCCTGAATTCGCTCGAACATACCGCTCCCTTCGCCTTTCTGCCTATTGTTGACTAATATTATCAGGAATATCTCGGGTTTTGAAAATCCCCTACCGACAGCTTACCCTCCGCCGGGCACAACTTTTACGGGTGATCTTCCAGCAATTGTGAATCCTGGCATTACGAACGAAATCCTTGGGAATAGTGGCACGGGTAATCTCCTCTACATGCAGCCCATCCAGTGCCATCCGTTCCATCTTGAAACGGCGAAAGTTATTGGAAAAGATAAGAATTCCTCCCTTGTTCAACAATCTTGCCGCTTGCCGGATCAGCGTTACGTGTTCCCGCTGGATATCAAAGCTCTTTGCCATCCGTTTGGATGAAGAAAAGGTGGGAGGATCCAAAAAAATCAGATCATACTGCTCTTTTGCGCCCCCTTGCCTTTTCAACCACTCCAAGCAATCCGCCTGGATAAAACGGTGGGACGTACTCTCATGGAAACCATTCAAGACCATGTTGCGCCGCGCCCACTCCAGGTAGGTAGAAGAAATATCCACTGTGGTGGTGGCCGTCGCGCCTCCCCTTGCGGCATAGACTGTGGCAGTACCGGTATAGGCAAACAGGTTAAGCATCCGCCTGCCCTTCGCCAGTTTCCCAATCAGAGCACGGGTCTTACGGTGGTCCAGAAACAGGCCAGTATCCAGATAATCAGTCAGGTTAACCAGAAACCGGCATCCCCCCTCCTCTACCACCTGGTAGTTTCTCTCATCGGCCTGCTTCTGATACTGGGTTTTTCCCCTTTGTCGCCGCCGAACCTTAAAATGGATTCTTTCCATGGGCACCCCGAGCGCTTCCGGTAATACCGCCAACGCCTCTCGCAGGCGACGCTCCGCCTTGGCGGGATCGATGCTCTTCGGCGCTTCGTATTCCTGGACATGAACCGAGAGCTGTTCTCCATGATAGAGATCGATAGCCAAGGCATATTCCGGCAGATCGGCATCGTAAAGCCGGTAACAACGTATCTCTTCCCGGCGGGCCCAGCGACCCAGCTCCCGCAGATTCTTGCGCAGGCGGTTAGCGAACATCTCTACTCCCCCGCTGAGTGCATCCAAGGAAACGGGGCGAGGCATCACCATTTCACCGGAGATCACCGGGCGCTCCCGGAACCAGGAGGGCTCCACCTGAAAACAAAGCAGCTTGCATGGAATGGCCCCGTTGTAAAAGGCATATTGCTTGTGGACTCTCAATCCCATCTGCTTGGCCAAATCCGGGTTACCAGTGAACACTGCAGCCCGCCAGCCGCAAAACCCTTGCTTTAACCGCTCACCCAACACGGCATAGAGCTCCCCAAGCGTCTTGCTCTCTCCCAGCCGTTCACCATACGGAGGATTGGTCACCAGCAACCCATTACTCCCAGGAGGCTCCAGCACCCGAAGATCCCGCCGCTCAACATGAACAATACCCCGCAGACCAGCTGCCTCCAGATTGGCAATGGCGGCCCGCACCGCACGTCGATCCACATCATGACCGATAACTGCAGGAATAGTCTTCACCCCCTCCTCCCGACGCTGCTGTGCTTCCTCCAGCAACGTCTGCCACAAGACGACATCATGTCCCGCCCAGCCAAGAAAACCAAAATATTTCCTGAACATTCCCGGTGCAATGTCGGCTGCCATCAGTGCTGCTTCGATGAGCAGCGTGCCCGAACCGCACAAGGGATCCAGCAGGATCCCGCCTTCCTCGGCGGCACCAAGCCATCCTGCCCGCAGCAGGATGGCAGCTGCCAGGTTCTCCTTCAGCGGAGCATCCACTCCTTCGACCCGATACCCTCGCCGATGTAGACTCTCACCTGAAAGGTCCAAACTCACTGTAGCCCGTCCCCGATGCAAACGGACATTGACTCGCAGATCCGGATGCCGGGTATCCACCGAGGGTCGGCTGCCGATCCGATCGCGAAACTGATCTACGATGGCATCCTTGACTGTCAATGCACCGTAGTGACTGTGTCTGATACGAGAATGGAAACCATTGAAATCCACCGCCAGGGAACCGTTTCCTTCGAAATGTTCCATCCAATCGATGGAGCGAATCCCCTCGTAAAGCTCCCCGGGCGAGGCAACATTGAATTCCGCAATCCGGAGCAATACTCGGCTGGCACAGCGGGACCAGAGGCAAACGCGATATGCCAGCTCCAGATTTCCGTCAAAAAGAACCCCGGCAGGCTGCTCCTTCAATCTCGAAGCGCCCAAGGCGGAAAGTTCTTTAAGCAACTGGGAGACAACCCCTTTCGGGGCAGTAGCAAATAAGGAAAGGGGGGAGTCCATAGCGGATAGTGTACAACACTGGACAAAACACCAAAATCAAAGGGGTCAGAGCAATTGATTTCAGCAAATCAATTGCTCTGACCCTTTTGATTCATTCGTCTCTTGTGCCCTCAGTCACAGGCTTTTCCAACAACTTATCAAATCGGCTAAAATGTCTTGTTTGTTTCAAACAGACCTCTTAATGAACGTTGTCAGTTACAATTTCCAGAAGCGGGTCACTGTCGGCCTTTCCGGCGGCGTGGATTCCTCGGTAGCTGCCACCCTCCTTCTAGAACAGGGTTACCGGGTGGACGGTATGTTCATGAAAAATTGGGAGGATGACGATCGCGACGACCACTGTCCGGCGGAGGCAGATTTCAGGGATGCCAAGAGCGTCTGTGAGCAGTTGGGCATTTCACTGCGAGTAGTCAACTTCTCACGGGAGTACCGAGAAAAGGTATTCCGTTATTTCCTAGACGAGTATCGCGCAGGTCGCACGCCCAACCCCGATATCCTCTGCAATAAGGAGATCAAGTTCAAGGTATTCCTAGAGCATGCATTGGGCCTTGGCGCCAACCTCATTGCCACGGGCCACTATGCCCGGGTGGTGGAAAGAGATGGCTATTTCCACTTGCTGAAGGCCAAAGACCTGAACAAGGATCAGACTTACTTCCTCTATACTCTGGGACAGGAGCAGCTTGCTCACACCTTGTTTCCCGTGGGCGGGCTGCTCAAGAGCGAGGTCCGGGCCATTGCCGCAAGAAACGGCCTTGCCACCCACGCCAAGAAGGACAGCACCGGGATCTGTTTCATCGGTGAGCGCAATTTCCGGGAATTTCTGAGTCGTTATCTTCCCGCCCAGCCTGGAGAAATGTGTACCCCGGATGGAGAAATTATCGGTGAACACGCTGGCTTGATGTATTATACGCTCGGCCAGCGGCAGGGACTAGGGATCGGCGGCCGTCCCGGAGCCCCCCAAGGAGTCCCCTGGTATGTGGTGGGAAAGGAGATATCCAGCAATCGGCTCTACGTCTCCCAGGGACTGCACCCTATGCTCTACAGTCGTACCTTGGAGGCAAATCAGCTGCACTGGGTAGCTCACGCCCCTTCGGTTCCCTTCCGTTGCCAGGCGAAGATTCGCTATCGGCAACCGGAGCAGCCCTGCACCATCCTCCGTCTGGAGAAAGGATGGTGCGAGGTGCGTTTCGACGAACCGCAACTGGCCGCAACGCCGGGACAGTCTGTAGTTTTTTACAGTGGAGAGGAATGTCTCGGTGGTGGCGTTATTCAACGGACCGACGCGCCATTGGCCGACATTCAGGAGCAGCGGGTTGAGTAACTATACCGACAAGACCTTGGCACTTGCCGGCATGTATCAGGCCTGCCGCCTGGTACAGCAGGTGGCACGGTATGGTAGCGCCGAACCGGAAGCACTGGAGCAGGTACTGAATACCCTGTTTATCACCGATCCCCCAGATGCTTTGTCAGTGTATGGCAGTGTGCGGAACCTGCGAGAGGGACTGAAACTGGTAACCCAGCAGTTGCAGGCCAATCCCGACCCCGAGTTGACCCGTTACCTGATCAACATCCTGCATCTGGAACGAAAGCTGAGCCGTAAGCCAGAATTGCTGCGCACTATTGGTGAAGGGATTGAGCGGGCGCACAAGCAGAGGGAACATTATCCCCTGCCGCATACCAATCTCATCGCTAGCTTGGCAGAAATCTACAGCAACACGGTGAGCACCCTGACACCTCGTATCATTGTCAGCGGAGAACAAGGACATCTGGCCAACCCGGACAACGCCAGCACGGTACGCGCCTTGCTGCTCGCTGCCATGCGCTCCGCAGTGCTTTGGAGTCAGTGCGGTGGCAGGCGCTGGCAGATCCTGTTGCAACGGCGTCGCTTTATGGAAGAGGCAGCCAGCCTTTTGCGTAATCTGGAAACTGGTTCATAATTGGCAGATTTTCCACCCACCCGAAAAGCCGGATTCTCTAAGGAATAAAACAAACTGGAGTACTTTCCCTCATGGCAGACAGCTTCAACGCAAAATCCCCGCTCAACGTCAACGGCGTTCTTTATGAAATCTTCCGCCTCGACGCCATCTCTGGCAGCGCGCGGCTACCCTACTCCCTGAAGATCTTGCTAGAGAATCTGTTACGCCACGAGGATGGCATTACTGTGAAGGCGGACGATATTCGCTTTCTGGCCAACTGGGATCCTCAAGCAGAGCCCTGCTGCGAAATCGCCTACCGTCCATCCCGGGTATTGATGCAGGATTTCACCGGGGTGCCCGCTGTGGTGGATCTTGCGGCGATGCGCGATGCAATGCGCGCCCTAGGGGACGATCCGGAAAAAATCAATCCATTGCAACCAGCAGAACTTGTCATCGATCACTCGGTTCAGGTGGACAAGGCCGGAGCCAGCGATGCTCTCACACACAACGAGGCGCTGGAGTACCAGCGCAACGAAGAACGTTACAGCTTTCTGAAGTGGGGACAGCGGGCTTTCTCCAATTTTCGTGTAGTACCACCGGAAACCGGTATCGTTCACCAGGTTAACTTGGAATACCTAGCACGGGTGGTGTTCTCCCAAGAGAAAGGTGGCCTGCATCAGGCCTATCCAGATACCGTCGTGGGAACCGACTCCCACACCACTATGGTCAATGGCCTCGGGGTACTGGGTTGGGGAGTGGGAGGCATCGAGGCGGAAGCGGCAATGCTGGGCCAGCCTGTCTCGATGCTGATTCCTCAGGTGATTGGCGTTCGGCTCGAAGGCGAACTACCGGAGGGTGTCACCGCCACCGATCTGGTCCTCACCGTGGTGGAACGGTTGCGCGCTTACGGCGTGGTTGGCAAATTTGTGGAATTTTTCGGTGAAGGCTTGGATCACCTGCCGCTTGCCGACCGAGCAACCCTCGCTAACATGGCCCCGGAGTACGGGGCCACCTGCGGCATCTTTCCTATCGATCAAGAGACCCTTGATTATCTCCGTCTCACCGGTCGAAGCGAAGAACAGTTGGCACTGATTGAGGCATACGCAAAGGAACAGGGATTATTCCGCTTTCCCAATGCTCCGGCGGCCGACTATAGCGACATTATCGAAATCCCTATGGATCGCATCGAACCAAGTCTGGCAGGACCCCGACGTCCGCAGGATCGTATCCCCTTGCGCACTGCAAAGGCTTCTATCCGAGGCGCCATCGATACCCTGCTTGAAAAGAACGGCCTGTTGCCGAAGGATGCCCTGGAGATTGAGCGGTTCAGTGACGAGGGGGGACACACCGCAGTTGGCGTGGAACAGCAGGGAGAACATCGAGGCCGCATGCCTGTCAACCTTGGGGGAGATACTTTCTACCTCAATGACGGCATGGTGGTGATTGCCGCCATCACTTCCTGCACCAACACATCCAACCCCTCGGTGATGCTAGGTGCCGCCTTGCTCGCGAAGAAGGCAGTAGAGGCGGGATTGGGAGTAAAACCCTGGGTTAAGACCTCTCTTGGTCCCGGCTCCCGAGTTGTAACCGACTACCTGCAACGAACCGGTCTGATGGAATCACTGGAATCTCTCGGCTTCCATGTTGTGGGCTACGGTTGCACCACCTGTATCGGTAACTCGGGACCACTTGCGGAACCCATCAGCGAAGCGATCCGCAACGACGATCTGGTGGTCTGCTCGGTGCTCTCTGGCAATCGCAACTTTGAAGGAAGGATCCACTCCGAGGTACAGATGAACTATCTGGCCTCCCCGCCGTTGGTG
Source organism: uncultured Chromatiales bacterium (assembly GCA_964557025.1). Classification (GTDB taxonomy): domain Bacteria; phylum Pseudomonadota; class Gammaproteobacteria; order Thiohalospirales; family Thiohalospiraceae; genus DRMK01. The sequence continues at coordinate 125,773 of CAZKYF010000039.1, forward strand.
GTTGCTTACGCTATTGCGGGCAGGATGGATATCGATCTCTATAATGAACCACTTGGGGAAGACAAGAACGGCAATGCCATCTACCTGAAAGACATCTGGCCCAGCCAAGAGGAAATCCGCACCGCCATCGCAACCGGCCTGAAAGCGGAGGGCTTCCGTGATATTTACCGGAATGTGTTTCAAGGTGACCAGCGTTGGCGCGGTCTAGAATCTCCATCGGGCAAACTGTTCGATTGGCGCGAAAACTCCACTTACGTACGCAACCCACCCTACTTCGAGGACATCTCCAGGGAACCAGCTCCTGTCACCGATATCCGAGGCGCACGGGTGCTGGCATGGCTGGGGGATTCGGTGACCACCGATCACATCTCACCGGCAGGGGCAATCAAGCCGGACAGCCCGGCCGGAGAGTATCTGCGGAGTCACGGGGTGCAACCTTCTGACTTCAATTCGTATGGCTCCCGGCGTGGCAACCACGAGGTAATGATGCGTGGCACCTTCGCCAACATCCGCCTGCGCAACCGTCTTGCACCCGGCACCGAAGGCGGAATAACCCGTTACCAGCCGTCTGGTGAGCAGATGTTCATCTACGACGCTGCCATGCGCTATCAGCGTGAAGGTGTGCCGCAGATCGTCATTGCTGGCAAGGAATATGGTTCCGGCTCCTCTCGCGACTGGGCGGCAAAGGGGCCTCGTCTGCTTGGGGTGCACGCAGTGATTGCAGAGAGTTACGAGCGTATCCACCGCTCCAACCTGGTGGGGATGGGAATCCTCCCGCTACAGTTCCGGGAGGGAGAGAACGCCAAGACCCTGGGGCTCACGGGGCGGGAGAGCTACGACATTGTGGGCCTGGGGAATGGTTCCGCCAAGGAGGTCACCGTCATTGCCCGGGACGGAAACGGGAACGAGATTCGTTTTGCAACAAAGGTGCGGATCGATACCCCACAAGAAGTGGAGTACTACCGCCATGGAGGAATTCTACCTTACGTGCTCCGGCAACTGGCCTGACCGATTTCAGGGATGAAAGGATGAGTTGAAGGAAGCGATGTTTACCACCGGACTTTTAAGGCATTACTCCTCCACACTTTCCACCATAATGCGCCTGATAGATGTGCTGGCGGTGGTGCTGGGAGGAATGTTGGCCTTTGGTTTGCGTTTCGGTGAATGGTCCCTTTACCCCCATTACCAGGTAGCAGTGCTGATGGCGGCTCTGTTGACCGCCGCCATTTTCGGCCATTTTGGGATGTACCATTCCTGGCGCGGAAAGAGCCGCCTGTTTCAGCTCCGGGTAATGACCGTCTCATGGGCAACAGTGCTGCTGATCCTGATCGTCATTGCCTTCATGACCAAAACCAGTGCCACCTTCTCCCGCCAGTGGCTGGCGATGTGGGCTGTCACTACCTGGGGGCTCTTGCTTTTGTTCCGTCTGGCACTAGCACAGATCCTGCGCATGATGCGCCAGAAGGGATGGAATCAGCGGCGTATCGTCATCGTCGGTGCAGGAAACCTGGGACGTGACGTGGCGAAACGGATCCGTGAAGCCACCTGGACAGGCCTGGATATTGTCGCTTTCATCGACGACGATGCCCAGCTATGTGGAACGCGTATTGACGGTATCGAGGTCAAGTGCGGCATTCCGGAGCTGTGCGCAGTTATCGAAACTGAAGACATCGATGAAGTGTGGTTGGCACTCCCTTTCCCTGCCGAACAACGGATCAAGGAGATCCTCCATGACCTGCGGCACAGTACCCTCACTATCCGTTTCGTACCGGATATCTTCGGTTTTCGTCTTATCAACCATTCGGTAGCTGAGATTGCCGGCCTTCCCATCCTCAATCTCACTGAGTCCCCTATGCAAGGGATGAACCGCTTCATCAAGGCGCTGGAGGATAAGATCCTGGCTTCGATTTTTCTCATTATCGCCAGTCCGGTGATGCTCTATTGTGCCATCGGCGTGAAACTGAGTTCACCTGGCCCCATATTCTATCGACAGGAGCGAGTAAGCTGGAACGGGACCCCGTTCCAGATGCTGAAGTTCCGCTCCATGCCGGTGGATGTGGAGGAGAAAAGCGGTGCGGTATGGGCAAAGGCGGGTGAAAAACGCGCCACCAAGTTTGGTGCCTTCTTGCGTCGCACCAGTCTCGACGAACTCCCCCAGTTCATCAACGTACTCAAGGGGGACATGTCCATCGTTGGGCCGCGCCCCGAGCGGCCGGTGTTCGTGGAAAAATTCAAAGATGAAATCCCGCTTTACATGCAAAAACATCTGGTCAAGGCAGGCATCACCGGCTGGGCGCAGATCAACGGCTGGCGAGGCGATACTGACCTACGCAAACGGATCGAGTACGATCTCTATTACATAGAGCACTGGTCGCTCTGGTTCGATCTAAAGATCATCGTTCTCACCCTCGCCAAGGGGTTCGTGCACGAGAACGCCTATTGATTCCCTTTGCATGCTCCCCAACTCTCCTCTGCAGGTTCCTGTTCGCACAGCCGCCTCAGCATCTGCACAAACTGCTGTCGTGGAACCGTCACCGCTCCCAGCGAGGCGAGATGCCGGGTGGTAACCTGGCAGTCGATCAGCTCGTATCCCCACTGCTGCAGCAGCTGAACCAGATGGACGAAAGCCACCTTCGATGCATCACTGCGGTGGCTGAACATCGACTCACCAAAGAACACCTTGCCCAGGGCAACGCCGTAGAGTCCCCCCACCAACTCTTCCCCTTCCCAGCACTCTACCGAATGGGCAGCGCCCCGCTCGTGCAGCCGGCGGTAGGCTAGCGCCATCTCCGCCGTAATCCAGGTACCCTCCTCCCCCTTGCGGGGCGCGGCACACCCCTCGATGACTCTGGGGAAGGCCTGATCGATAGTAATGCTGAAAAGCCCCTTCTTGAGCACCTTGCGCAGGCTTCGGGAGATCTTCAACTGTTCAGGGAAAAGGACTGCACGAGGATCAGGAGACCACCAGAGAATAGGCTGATCCTCGCTATACCAGGGAAAAATCCCCTGGCGATAGGCAGCGAGGATCCGTTCGGGGGAAAGATCGCCCCCTACCGCCAGCAGTCCATCAGGTTCCCGCAGTGCAAGTGCAACATCGGGAAAGTGATCCACCGGCGCACCTAACTCAAGCCAATAGGGAGCAACCATCCGTGTGAAGCAAACAGAGCTTGGCCATTCAACCAGCCGATGAAGCAGCCTTGTTCTCCAGGTAACGCTCTGCATCCAGTGCGGCCATACAACCCGATCCCGCAGAGGTAACGGCCTGGCGATAGACCGGATCAGCCACGTCGCCTGCAGCGAATACACCGGCCACGCTTGTGGCAGTGGCATTGGCTCCCCGCCCTTTCTCAGTACGGATATAGCCGTTATCCATCTCCAGCTGCCCTTCGAAGATCCCGGTGTTGGGACGGTGACCGATAGCAATAAACACCCCATGCACCGCTATCTCCTTGGTACTGCCATCCTGGGTGTTCTTCAGACGCAGACCCGTCACACCGCTCTCATCCCCCAGCACCTCATCCACCACATGGTTCCACTCGATGGTGACATTACCGTTGGCTGCCTTCTCCATCAGCTGATCAGCCAGGATCTTCTCTGCGCGCAATGCATCCCGACGATGGATCAGAGTGACGTGGCGAGCGATGTTGGAAAGATAGAGCGCTTCCTCCACTGCGGTACTGCCGCCACCTACCACAGCCACATCCTTCCCCTTGTAAAAAAAACCGTCACAAGTGGCACAAGCAGAAACTCCTCTCCCTTTGTAAGCCTCCTCGGATTCCAATCCCAGATACATGGCCGAGGCACCGGTGGCGATAATCAAGGCATCGCAAGTGTACACCGTTCCATTGTCTCCGGTAAGCCGGAATGGCTGCTGAGAGAGATCTGCTGCGGTAATATAGTCAAAAATGATCTCGGTCTTGAAACGCTCCGCATGTCTGCGCATCCGCTCCATCAACTCCGGACCCTGAACCCCCTCAGGATCGCCCGGCCAGTTGTCCACCTCTGTGGTGGTGGTAAGCTGTCCGCCCTGCTCCATCCCGGTGATTAAAACCGGTTCCAGATTAGCCCTCGCGGCGTAGATGGCGGCAGTGTAACCGGCGGGGCCGGAGCCCAGGACAAGAAGTCGGCAGTGCTTGGTGTCGCTCATGGTGGATATGCTCCGTAGTATTGTTGAATCCGTCAGGCGCAAAAAGTGTCAAACGAGTATAATACAGAATTTTAGATAACGCTGGACAGGTAGAGGGTGGCACAGGCAAGCTTCAAAAAACGGGAAACAACTCTGTCAAGGCAAATATCAAGGGGCTTGAGAGAAGGGGCACTGTTTGCCTTCGGCGCCGTAGCCCTTTACCTGCTGATCGCCTTGCTCACCTATCATCCTGCCGACCCCGGCTGGTCCCGTAGCAGCGCCATGAGCGGCATACGCAACGCCGGTGGCGTAGCTGGCGCCTGGTTTGCCGATATTGCCCTATATCTGCTCGGCTATCTCGCCTATCTTATTCCGCTGCTGATTGGCTATAGCGGCTGGCTTCTTTTCTCGCGGCACGGCGAGGAACCGGCTCTCGATTCAAGAGAAGCTGGTTTTCGCCTGTTGGGATTCCTGCTCACCCTAATAGGCGGAGCCGGCTTGGCCACCTTACACTTTTCAGATCCCTCCCTTGCCCTCCCCACAAACGCCGGGGGAATCCTGGGTACCACGGTGGGCAGTGGGTTACTGGGACTGTTCGGTTTTCTTGGGGCAACGCTATTCCTGCTGGCATTGTTTCTCACCGGTATACCACTTTTCACTGGCATATCCTGGTTATGGCTGATGGATGAAACCGGAGCACGCGTGCTGGCCACTATTGAGTGGTCGAAGGAGCAGTTCTTCCGCCTGCGGGACGTCAATGAAGGCAGACGAGCGCGCAAGAAGCGGGAAAGGACAGTGGTGGAAACCAAGAAAAAACTCGCCAAGCGCAAGCCTCCGCGTATCGAGGAGCCGGCCCCCAAGGTAGCTGCAGATACACATCGAGGAAAAGAACGCCAGGCCCCGTTGTTCTCTGACGGCATGGACGGCGCCTTACCTCCCCTGTCGCTGCTCGATCCACCACAACGAAGCGGCAAGGCGTTGTCGAAGCAGGCGCTGGAGGCGATATCTCGTCAGGTGGAGTTGAAGCTGCGCGATTTCGGTGTGGAGGCAGAAGTGGTCGCCGTGCAACCGGGCCCCGTCATTACCCGCTTCGAGCTGGAGCTGGCACCAGGTGTAAAATCCAGCAAGATCAGCAATCTCTCCCGGGACCTTGCGCGCTCTTTATCGGTAATGAGTGTACGGGTGGTGGAGGTGATCCCCGGCAAGACAACCATTGGTCTGGAGATCCCCAATGAGCAGCGTGAGACCGTCTATCTCTCCGAAGTGCTTCAGTCCGAGCCCTATGAAAAGGCCGGTTCACCGCTCACCGTGGCACTGGGCCACGACATCAGCGGCAAGCCAGTGGTAGCAGACCTGGCCAAAATGCCCCACCTGCTTGTAGCAGGCACCACTGGGTCAGGCAAGTCGGTTGCGGTTAATGCCATGATCCTGGGACTGCTCTACCGGGCCACGCCGCGGGAAGTACGTCTAATCATGATTGATCCCAAGATGCTGGAGCTGTCGGTGTACGAAGGGATCCCACACCTGCTCGCCCCCGTAGTTACCGACATGAAGGAGGCCACCAACGCCTTGCGCTGGTGCGTTGCCGAGATGGAGCGGCGATATCGCCTGATGGCTGCGTTGGGGGTACGAAACATTGGGGGCTTCAACCGCAAGGTAAAAGATGCCCTTGCCGCTGGCAAACCGATTCCCGATCCCTTGTTTAATCCGGATCTCGAAGAGGAACCAGGACAGCTGGAAGAGTTGCCCTACATCGTGGTGATCATCGATGAGCTGGCGGACATGATGATGGTGGTAGGCAAGAAGGTGGAAGAGCTCATCGCCCGTCTGGCTCAAAAGGCCCGTGCCGCTGGCATCCACCTGATTTTGGCCACCCAACGGCCATCAGTTGACGTTATCACTGGATTAATCAAGGCCAACATTCCCACCCGTATTGCTTTCCAGGTCTCCTCCCGAATCGACTCCCGCACTATCCTTGATCAGATGGGAGCGGAGCACCTGCTGGGACACGGCGACATGCTCTACCTGCCACCTGGCCGTGGAGTGCCGGAGCGGGTCCATGGCGCCTTCGTCTCCGACAACGAGGTACACAAGGTGGTTGAGGCACTGAAGCAGAGCGGCATACCCCAGTACAACGACGAAATCCTGAACGGTGTCAGTGAAGGTGGCGATCTGTTCCTCGGCGAGGGAGGTAGTGGCAGCAGTAGCGATGAGATGGATCCCCTTTATGACCAGGCAGTGGCCATCGTCACCGAGAGCCGTCGCGCCTCCATATCGAGCGTACAGCGGCGCCTAAAGATCGGCTACAACCGAGCAGCACGGTTAATCGAGGAGATGGAGGCCAGTGGTATCGTCAGTCCAATGCAGTCCAACGGCAGCCGCGAGGTGCTCGCCCCTCCCCCACCTTCGGAATAAACCCTAGGAAACCACCCGGTTGCGCAGATAGACCGGCTGCGCCCGCTCCGCGGGGAGCGGCTTGGCCCCCCGGGCAGAGGCATGCGCAGCCAAACGGGCGATATCCTGAGCGTGGGGAAAACACTCGGGCCGGATCCCACATATCTGCCGCTGGAGCCGCTCCTTTAGCACATCAGAAGCGGTGGCCCAGCCACTACCCACCCCCAGCCATCCTTCCCCTCTTGGCACCGGTACCGCATGAGGTGTTACCAACCGTTCCTCGCCCTCGGGCCGTACGGTTTCGCCCTCGGCAACACAAGTGCTCCAGTAGAGTTCCCCCATTCTCGCGTCGATGGCGGCCAATACTCGCCTAGCACCCAGCTCTCGCAGCGCACCCTGCGCCAAGGCCGAGAGGGAGGACACCGGCAATACCGGTAGATCGGTGGCGAAGGCGATACCCTGGATGGTGCTGGTGGCTACCCGCACGCCGGTAAACGACCCAGGACCTCGTCCAAAGGCCAGCAGATCCAACTGCTGAAGGGACAGTTCCGCTTCCGCCAGTAGCTGTTCCGCCATGGGAAACAACAGGCTGGTATGGCGGCGCGGCGCGATCTCGAAACATTCCTTCACCTCACCTTCCACCCAAAGCGCCACCGAACAGGCCTCAGTGGCAGTATCCATCGCCAGCAGCTTCATAATTATGACTCCCGTTGCAAGGTGAAAAAACGTTTCACCACTGCCAACTTGCGGGTCCGCGTCATGGGGGGCAGGCTCTCCAGGAACAACCTTCCGTAAGGCTTGCTCAGCAAGCGAGGATCACAGAGCATCAGCACGCCCCGGTCCCCACCATCCCGGATCAGCCGCCCTGCACCTTGTTTGAGGGTCAGCACCGCCTCGGGCAGCTGGAACTCCATGAAGGGATTGCCACCACCGGCACGCAGGGCATCAATACGCGCCTCGGTGACCGGATCTCCCGGTGAGGCAAAGGGCAACTTGTCAATGATCACGCAGGAGAGCGCCTCTCCCCGCACATCCACCCCTTCCCAAAAGCTGCTGGTACCCAGCAGGACCGCATTGCCCAGCTCCCTGAACCGCTCAAGCAGGCGGCTGCGAGGCATCTCGCCCTGTACTAGCAGGGGATAGTCCGACAACTGCTCTCGTAGCTGTGAGGCCGCCCATTGCAATGCACGATGGCTGGTAAAGAGGAAGAACGCACGCCCTTGGCTCAGCCGAATCACCTCCAGTGCCCGCTCCAGAACTGCTTCGGTATAGTCGGGAGTTGCGGGATCAGGCATCCCTTCCGGAACATAGAGAACCGCCTGGCGTGGATAGTCGAAGGGACTATCCCAGCGGTGGGTTTCGGCATCGATCAACCCCATACGTTCAGTAAAATAGTCAAACCGCTCCCCCACGGCCAGAGTAGCGGATGTAAAGATCCAGGCGGCTCGCTGCCGCTCCAGCCGGGAACGAAAGGTATCGGCAATATCCAGCGGAGTGAGATGCAGGCTGAAGCTGCGTTTGAAGGTCTCGAACCAATGGATGTGTCCCTCTGGAGATTCATCAGTCAGAAGTTCGAATTGCTCACCAAGCTCGGTTGCCCGCCGCAAGCAATTCTCCAACCCTTTGCCTCGCTGGGCCAGTGGCTCTAACAGGGAGATTAACCCGCCCAGTCCATCCCGCACCGATGCAAGTGCCGCCTGTATCGCTTCCTGCTCCACCACGCTACGCCAGGGCGCACGCCGTTGCTCGACGCCAAACGCAAGCCTCATCGCTCTCACCGCCTGTTGCAATTGCTCGGCCTGTGCCTGTAATTCCCTGTTTTCTCCTGCCTCCCGCCGATCCTCCGCAATGATGTCTCGAGCCAGCTCCAGAAGCTGATTTCCGGTGATTGCCCGGCCGAAGAAGGCAGTAGCCACGCCGGGCAATTGATGGGCCTCGTCCAGAATGAAGACATTTGCAGAGGGAAGCACTTCACCAACCCTCCCTTCACGCAGCGCCATATCTGCAAACAACAAATGATGGTTAACCACCAACAGATCCGCCTCCTGAGCACTGCGCCGGGCACGCATCACATGGCACCCCTCGAAATCTGGACACTCCTGCCCCAGACAATTGTCAGCCGTGGAGGTCACCATTCCCCACACAGGGGTATCCTCTGGAATGTCAGACAACTCTGCTATATCTCCACATCGAGTACGGGTGCTCCATTGGCGAATGCGGGACAGCTGGTCCACCTGTTGGGGGGAGGCGAAGCGTCCTTCTGTTTCCGCCAACCCGAGACGGTAAGTGCAAAGATAGTTTCCTCGCCCCTTGAGCATGGCGACATTCACCGCCTGCTTGAGTGCCTTGCGGATTACCGGAAGGTCCTTATGAAATAGCTGATCCTGAAGGTTTTTGGTACCGGTGGAGATGATAACCTGTTCCCCACTCAGTAGAGCGGGAACCAGATAGGCGAAGGTTTTTCCGGTCCCGGTACCCGCTTCGGCTACCAGTATTCCGGCGTCTGAAATGGCCTTTTCTATCGTTTCGGCCATCTCCTGTTGGAGGATACGGGGATGAAAACCGGGAACAAGTTGCGCCAGAGGGCCATCTGCCCCGAGAATCTCCTTGCTGGAGTACATCCCGGTCAGTTTTCCCACAACTCGTCGGTGATCTCTCCCTCTTCCCTCGTCCACACCAGTCGGGAGAGGTGGCGGAAACGGGCAATGGTCATGGAGCCCTTCCGGTTACGCATCTGCTCCTCTCGCTCCTTCAGGGATTCGAGAATGGTGGCTCTTTCCGCCTCGTAGATCTCACAGGGCTCGTAGTTCTCGTCCATCAATACCAGCATCACCCGGTCCCACTCCTTGTCCAGCTTGAGCTGACCAACCCGTTGACCCGATTTGTTCTCATCGAATACGGCCCGCGCTTTGATCAGGATGCGTAGCCCCTCCCGGGAACCCCGACCAACCGCATCGTAACCCGCTACCGGCTGCTCTGGGACCTGGAGGTTTAGCAAGCGTGCTGCATCGAAAACCGCAATTTCATTACTGATAGCAAGTGGCTTACCAGTAGCCCGGCGATACTCGGCTGCCAGTCGGCGTGCCTCGGTCATCAGTCTATCGACGGAATAAGGCCCCACTGTAGCTATCGCCGCAAGGTTTGTGTCTGAGCAATGATGGCGCGGTTATCCTTCAGCAGTTCGGGATTCCCTGCCGCCAAGCTGCTGGACTTTGCCGCCAGGCTGGCAGCCTGGGCAAAACGCCCTTGCTGCAGACGGATATGGGCTAGCTGGTTCCAGAGTTGTGCATTCCTGGGATCGATGCGAATTGCCCGCTCCAAATGGGCGGCCGCCGCGGCCAGGTTACCTGAACTGGCTAGCTCCCGGGCATCGGCCAATAACGCGAGAACCGTATCGTTGGCTGGGGCTGCCGGACGAGGAGGAGGTTCAGGAAGGGGTTCGGGAGTCACCTCAGGGCGGGTTGCGGGTTTGGCAATGACCGCCTCCTGCGGTGGTGGCGCAGGCACCTGCGCCTTGGGTTCCGGACGCGAGGGTTGAATTCCAGCGCAGCCGGTCAGAAACAGCAGCAACCCCCCCATCATCACAAAGGTTTTGATCGACAGGCAGTCCCTGCCATTATCGCTATTCAACCATCTCATTGAAAATACCTTTCAGCAAATCAATGCCCTGCCGCAGCGGACTGGCACGCTCTTCTACTCGGTGCCCGCCGATTCCGCATTCACTGTAATCGACAGGAACGCTTCCCTCGATAAAAGGCAGCCACACCGCTCCGGGACAGGACTCCCGGCTACGCAACCCGCTATATGGCTCAACCCACACCTGGCGGATCCCCTCCGGCGCCACCAGCATCAGCGGCTGAGCACCCATTTGCTGTATCATATCACGCCAGACCAGCAACGCACCGCTGGAACCGCTCAGACCCGTACTACCGTTGTCATCCCGCCCGACCCAGACCACACCGAGTCGATCCCCGGTGAAACCAGCAAACCAGCTGTCACGCAACCCGTCCGTAGTCCCGGTTTTACCTGCAATTTCCAGGGATGGAGACAGACGCTGATAGAGTGCCCGTCCGGTTCCTTCCTGGACTACCGCCTGCAGCGCGCGTGTGAGAAGGTAGACCGCCGCCGGATCAGCTGCCTGTTCGATATCCAACGGATAGCGTTGCAACGGCTCTCCATCTGCGGTGAGCACCTCGCGAATGGCACGCAACGGGGAGCGGAACCCCCCATTGGCGAGGGTCTGATACATCTGGGCCACCTCCAACGGAGAGAGCTCGGCTGCACCGAGCAGGACCGACGGATAGGGATTCAACGGCCGGTATACCCCCAGCTCACGGACGGTCTCCAGTACCTTATCTACCCCCAGTTGCAGACCTAGCCTGACCGTAGCCAGGTTGTAGGAATGAGCCAAGGCAAGGTAGAGCGGAACCTCGCCGTGGCTTTCTCGATCATAGTTCTGCGGTGACCAAGTATCACCATTGGGCCAACGCAAGGTAAGTGGTTCGTCCTCCAGCAGAGTCAGTAATGTATAGCGCTCCGGTCGTTCTAGTGCAGTCAGATAGATGGCGGGCTTCATCAATGACCCGATGGGACGCACAGCATTCAACGCCCGATTGAAACCCGCGAAGCGGGCCTGCCTCCCGCCTACCACCGCAAGGATTTCACCACTCGCCGGCTCGGTGACGACTGCAGCACCCTCCAGGATACCCCTTTCCATCCCACGCCCCTTTTCGATCCCCTCCAGCCGTTCACTTAGGGCCCGTTCCGCCGCAGCCTGCGCAACCGGATCGAGAGTGGTGAAGATCTGCATTCCCTCGGAACGCAAATCGTCGTCCCGGTAGTCACGATATAGTTGCCGTCGAACCAGCTCCATGAAAGCAGGGTAACGGGTGATACCACTCGGCGTATCCGAAATCACCCCCAGCGGCTCGTCAAGCATAACCCGCAACTGAGCATCGTCTATCAACCGTTGCTCAGCCAGGGTGCGTAACACCAAGTTGCGACGTGCGAGGGCCCGCTCCGGATGACGGCGTGGGTCGTAGTAGGAGGGCCCCTTGACCATTCCTACCAGCATCGCCAGTTGCGACAACCGCAATTCTTGCAATGGCCGGCCGAAGTAAAACCGGGCAGCGAGACCGAAACCATGAATAGAGCGCTGTCCATCCTGACCCAGATAGATCTCATTCAGATAGGCCTCTAGGATCTCCTCCTTGCTGTAATGAAATTCCAGCAACAGCGCCATGAGCGCCTCGTTGAGCTTGCGCCGCAACGTGCGTGCATTGGTCAGGTAGAAATTCTTTACCAGCTGCTGGGTGAGTGTACTCCCCCCTTGCACGGTCCTCCCAGCACGCAGGTTCACCCAAATTGCGCGCAGGATTGAACGGGGAGCCACTCCGAAGTGGTCATAGAAACGACGATCCTCAATGGCGAGAAGGGTGGTAATCAGTGCCTCCGGCACTTGATCAAGGCGAACCAGCACCCGATCCTCCTTGTGGCTGGGATAGATCTTGCCGATCAAACGCGGTTCCAGACGAACCAGGGTCAGCGGCCTGCCAGTGTCAGGTTCCCTGAGCTGGGCCAGGCCATTCCCAGTAAAGACAGCCTCCACTTGTCGGGAAAGCTCCTCACCATCCCAGAACCGGAAGGGTCGGGTCACAAACACCACACGCCGTTTGTTTGTCCAGTAGCTACCAGTCTCTCCGCTATCGGTTCGCTGATAACCCAACGCTCGTAGTTCCTCGATCAGACGCTCCCGGCTGAGTCGCTGACCCGGATAAATTTCCAGCGGACGCGCATAAACGCTGGCTGGAACGGCCCAGCGTTTACCCTCGAACTGCTGGCGAACGTTGATATCGAGATAGACCACATAGGCCGCCAGCATCAACGACAACGCAACCAATAGCGGAGCAAGATAGCGCCGCCAGCCCGCTGAAACACGCTGCCCCTTCTCTGCCCCATTTCGCCGTTTCGGGGATTTCCTGTTCTTTTTCGAGGCCATCTAGGGCTGTCTGCTAATATTCAGATAGAAACTAACCGGTTTACATAAAACGATATCGCGCTATGACCCGCAACCAACAGACCAAGTTCCTTCGGGCGTTACAAAATCCGGTGCTCTACGATCACCCGGTATCCGAATTCGAGCTCATCGAGACCCATATCTCCTGGGTTCTGCTTACCGGCGATTACGCCTACAAGATCAAGAAGCCGGTTGACCTGGGATTTGTCGATTTCTCTACACTGGAAAAGCGACGTCACTATTGTCAGGAAGAGCTGCGACTCAACCAACGGCTGGCTCCCATGCTCTATCTCGAGGTGGTAGCCTTTACAGGCACCCCCTGCCATCCCATCCTCAACGGCAAGGGTACCCCGTTCGAGTATGCAGTGAAGATGAAGCAGTTCCCATCTTCCGCTCGGCTCGATCGGGTACTGGAGCGGGACGGGCTCCACCCGACATACATGGATCAACTGGCCCACGACATCGCCACTTTTCACGCCCGCATTGCGATCGCGGATCCGGAAAGCCCGTTCGGCGAGCCCGAGACGATTCGTCAACACGCGATGGATAACTTTACCATATTGAAGCAACTTATTGCAGATAATAAAAAAAGATCCGTCATCGAGACACTCCTGCAATGGAGTGATGTCACATTCCACCGTCTGCGAAAGCTCATGGAGGAGCGCAAGAAAGCCGGATATGTCCGTGAGTGCCATGGCGACATGCACTTGGGAAACATGGTGCTGTTACAAAAGCGTGTAGTGGTATTCGACTGTATCGAGTTCAATCCTTCGCTGAATTGGATCGATGTGATGAATGAGCTCGCATTCCTGGTGATGGACTTGGAGCAGCGCGGGCGAACCGATCTCGGATTCCGATTTCTGAACCGTGAGCTCGAATATAGCGGAGATTATTCCGGCATTGTTTTGCTCAGCTATTATCTGGTCTATCGCGCCATGGTGCGTGCCAAAGTGGCCGGAATCCGCCTCTCGCAGACAGAGCCTGGTTCCGCTAACCGAGAAGAAACGGAACGGGAGCTGCAAAATTACCTATCGCTTGCCGAACGCTACATCCGACCACAAAAGAACCGCTTGTTTATCACTCACGGGGTATCTGGTTCCGGCAAGACCCATCTCACCCAACCACTGCTCGAGCGGTTGCGCGCCATCCGTATCCGCTCCGACATAGAACGCAAGCGAATGTTCGGCCTCGCACCAGAGGCGCGCAGCGGCTCTACCCCAGGGGGTGGAATCTACACGCCAGATGCCACTCAGCGGCTCTATGAGAGGCTGCTTACGCTGGCGAAGGAAATACTACGAAGCGGCTACCCGGTGGTGGTGGACGCCACCTTCCTGAAACGCGAGCAACGGGAAAGATTCCGGGCACTGGCAGAACAAAGTGGAGCGGACTTCACCATTCTGGATTTCCAGGCCGACACTGCCACGCTTCGTGCGCGCATCCAGCGACGCAACCGGGAAAGAAAGGATGCCTCGGAAGCAACTTTAGCGGTACTAGAGCGGCAACTGCTCGAAAGAGAACCTTTTGGAGCAGAGGAGCTCCCTTTCGTCATCTCTATCGATACAAAAAAAGGGGACCTGCCTTTGAAACAGTTGCTTCCCTGAATCAGCTCATGGATACCCGCTAAATCGCCCGCCGCCCGCGGATCAGCTCCTCTTGCAATGCGGCCAACTTTTTCCATTCCCCCTTGGCGCCCAAAGCAGCCTGCTGTGGCCATGTAGTGGGGTCAGCCATTGCAAATTGGGTTCCCGCCTCATGTAGAATCTGTTTCAGGTGCTCAACGGAAGTTGTTGAAAGATCTTCAAGATCCAAGATTTCATTCTCAATCAACAGTTGGGCTATTTTAGGCCCGATACCTTCGACCTTTTGCAAGTCGTGTGGGCTCGAACAGCGTTCCATCACCTCCTCGCTGAGACGGCGCGAGATAATACCGAGGGCATCCAGATACCACTCTTTTCTGCCAAACAAACCCACCATCTCATGGCCTCGCGGGGCCTCTAGGCAAAAATCGGTGGCTCCGCCCGGCCCACCAAAGGTTTCGGAACGCCGCTTGTTGGTAAGGAAACAAATCTGATCAATATACCAGCCGAACCGGCCGCAGATGCCGGTAAGATATTCGTCTTCATCCAGCACGAACTGGTATGCGAAGCCCCCATCACCTCCTATCTTGGGAAGCAACGCAATCTCTCCTTTCTCATTGAGATAGCCAAACTGGAGAGCATCGATGTAGTCGTTCGAGAAGATATGGATGACCTTGATCCGGGCATTGCCCGGAGGAATATAATCGAAGAACTCCTTACCCCCAGAGCCGCCCACTATCTCTGACATCACGTGCTGCAATGGACTACCTCCCCTGTTCCCCAATAAAACTCTATGGTTAAGCTTAGCTTTGTGAAATGATATTGCAAGCCGTTTCGCATCCGCCTGGCTGCTAGAATAGATCAATCGCTAACTAACCAATACCCGGCCAAATGTCGTCCAACGAGAGCCCTTCCCTCTATCTCATCCCTCACGATTGCGACGCCATCGCGATGACAGCGAAATTGGCTATCGAGCGTGCATTACCGATGTTACCGGATCTCTCTCACATTACCATCTTGCTGCCCGATCTCCAGGCTGCCCCGAGGCTACGCCAGCAGCTTCTAAAATTTGCCAAGGAACATAATGTTCACGCCCTAATCGGCCCAAATATCGGGAATTTTCAGGAATGGTTGGTGACTCAATCTACACCATATCCTCAGCTTACCCCGCAGCAACGGGAACTAATGCTGACCGAAGTATTGATGGAACATCCTCATCTGTATGGGAAAGGATCCCCCTGGATGCTGGCAGATTCCCTTCTTGAGCTGTTCGATGAGCTGACCCTGCACCAGGTGAATCCACCGCCTGATTATTCAGATTTCGTTCAAATGCTTTCATCCGCATATCGGACCGATGCAAAGGTGGAACGACATCTGGGGCGAGAAGCTTCATTGGTGCACACCTTGTGGCAAGCCTGGCATCAGCAGCTGGCAGCAGGGGAGGTAATGGATCCAACCACGAATCACCTGCTGGCCCTGGCTGAAAAACCGGAGGACAAGATCCCCGATGCATATTTGTTTCTCGTGGGATTCCATTATTTTACAGAAGCAGAGCTCGACTGGCTGAGGCGCCTGCTTGAGCGGCAACGGGCCTCTCTGCTGTTACAGGGTAGTAGTAGCGATACCGCCATCCTTCGTCTACTGGATCAGCTGGAACAAGGAACACATCTGCTCACAACACCACGGGAAGAGAGCCCGCTGACAGCATTTCTCGACGCAGTCTACAACCGGAAAGACATGCCATTGCGGGATCGGGCCCGGCAGTTCGCCGCTTCCTATCCCGACAGTCCTGCCAGGGGACATCTGTATCTGTTCGAGGCACGCAATAGCGATGAAGAAGCGCAAGCGATAGATATCCAGGTGAGGCGATGGTTACTCACGGGCCACCGCAGGATCGGCATCGTCACCGAAAACCGTAAGCTGGCTCGACAAGTCAGGGCACTGCTGGAACAGGGGGGCGTGGCTCTCGTTGACAGCGCCGGTTGGGCACTTTCCACCACACGGGCAGCAGCCTCTCTGGAGCGGTGGCTGCAAGCAGTGGAAGAGGAATTCGACCACCGGCCGCTGCTGGATCTGCTCAAGTCATCTTTCGTTTTCGCCGATATGGCGCAGGAACCTTTCGACAACGTAGTTCACCGCTTTGAGCAAGACATTGTTCACAACGGCAATATTGCCCGTGGCCTGGCCCGTTACCGCCAGCATCTGGAATATCGGGGTCGTCATCTTCCGCAATGGACCAGGGAATATGGCCCTGCTATCCAAAACATGCTAGAACGGCTGGAGAAAGCGGCAGCCCCTTTGCTCCCTTGCCTACAAGGCAAACATCTTCCACGAAAATTCATAGATGCCCTGCTACAAAGCATCGAGACGCTCGGCATGCAGGCAGCCCTGAGCGAGGACGAAGCAGGAAACCATGTTCTCGAGCAACTTGGTCAGCTTGCAGACGCTGCCAAAGATTCTCGCCTGAAAATGGACTGGCAGGCTTTCCGCACTTGGCTGGGTACCAATCTGGAACGTGCCCACTTCCGTCCTCGCATCACTGGCAGTCCGGTACAGCTGATGAATCTGTCGCAGAGTGCCCTAGGAAAGTTCGATGCCTTGATCATCGCCTCCGCGGAACGGGAGTTTCTGCCAGGAACAAGAGCGGCCTCCCCCTTTTTCAACGACACCGTCAGAGCAGAGCTGGGGCTTCCCACCCAACAGGAGCAATTAGCCCAGCGTTTCCATCTATTTCGTCGCCTCCTGCAAGCGGCACCGCGGTTGCTATTCACTCTGCGGTGCGAACAGGATGGGGAGACGATTACAGCAACTCCCTGGCTGGAAAGCCTACGTGCCTTCCATCGCCTCGGCTACGGCAGTGATCTCGAGGATAACGATCTCTCTCTTTTGGTAGGTCGCCCCGGAACCGCCCCATTCCGTTGCGATACTGGAGAGCTCCCGGAGATGACACGAATGCCCAAGCCCTGTGCCTCGTCGTCATTGATACCATCCATCGCTTCCGCCAGTGCTTATCAGCAGCTGGTGGACTGTCCCTATCGGTTTTTCATCGCATATTGCCTGAAGCTTGCAGCGCCTGAACGGGTTCGCGAGGCGCTGGCGAAATCAGATTTCGGCGAACGGATCCACCGGTGTCTGGAGGCATTCCACACCGATCTTCCGGATTTACCGGGACCATTCCACCCGCCTTTCGAGGAAAGCCGACGCGATGAAGCCATCCGACTGTTGGAAGAGATCGCCGAACAGGTGTTTGCCGACGATCTAGAGGACAACTTCTTGCACCGCGGATGGCTGCAGCAATGTATGGATCTTATCCCGGGATACATAGAGTGGCAGCTCCAACGCGCCGCAGCATTCCGAGTACAACAGACGGAATTGGAGTTCACCCGGGAAATGACCGAGTTTTCACCCTCTGTTCGGCTGCGGGGTCGTATCGACCGCCTGGACGACGGGGAGAAGGGAATGGCAGTGGTGGACTATAAAACCGGTAACATCCCCACTCGCGAGGAGATCTTGAAAGGAGAATCGGTACAGCTGCCATTCTATGCACTACTGATGGAGAACCAGATCGTACGCGCCGAATATCTTCAACTGACCTCACAGGGCGTAGATTCCCGTGTGATTCTGGAAGGGGAAGAACTAGCGAGCCTGACGGAGCAGATCGGCCAGCGATTGAGCTCCCTGTGGCAAGCCATCGGCAGAGGAAGTCCCCTGCCCGCCTGGGGAGATGAATTTGCCTGTAACCGTTGTTCCTTTGCAGGGATCTGCCGTCGGCAAACTTGGGACAAAGTGGAGCAGCAGGGGGTTCGGAATTAAAAAAGGCGGCTTAACGCCGCCTAATGCTCCGTACCTGGCAATCCAGCCAGCGTCACATCCCTGCGACCCGTCATCCCTGCGCTTCTCCTCATTACTGCTCCCAAGCCGGAAATCCATCCCGAAATGACATCCTGTCGACCCTCAATCCCTGGAGGCCATAATCGTTCTCTCCTGAACTTTCCTATTTTTATTATTATTCTAAATCTAGGACTATTTGGTACCAAGCGCAAGAATAATAACAATAACCCCCTGCATAAAACAACGTCGAGTTGGAAACGTTACAGACATGAATACAACAATCGTAAACAAAAGGTAAACTTTTCTATTTGTTATGATTATCTTCCATGGAACCTCTTTCTCCAGCATCACCTGCCCATAACGCAACGGTAATGGCTTCTGCCGGTACGGGGAAAACCTGGCTGCTGATTACCCGCTTGGTTCACCTGCTGCTGGCGGGCGCGCAACCGGGCGGCATTGTGGCCATCACTTTCACCCGCAAGGCTGCAGCAGAGATGGAGGAACGCCTTGCACAACGGTTGTTCGAGATGGCCGCCGCAGACGATCAAACCTTGGATGCATTGTTCCAGCAGCAGGGAATAATGGTCACCCCCGAGAACCGGAAAAAGGCCAGGATTCTCTACGAGGCACTGCTGTATTCCCAGCAAGGGATTCGCACCACCACTTTCCATGCCTTTTGCCAGGAGATCCTGCGCCGATTCCCCCTTGAGGCGGAGGTTCCGGCCGGCTTTGAGTTACTGGAGAATAGCGCCGCCATTCAGCAAGAAGCATGGGATGCCCTGTTCAGCGAAGCAACCCGCTCCCCCGAAGGAGCACTGGCTTCAGCGCTGGAAACCCTGTTTCTCCATTGCGGCGGACTGTTCAACACCCAGAATGCACTGCTGGATTTCCTCGCCCATCGTAGTGACTGGTGGGCTTTCACTGACCATCGGAAGGATCCGGTGGCCTACGCCAGAGAAACCCTGCGCTCCCAGCTACGGGTGGATGCGGATACCGATCCCATCCGTCACTTTTTTTCCGAAGGGTGCCAGGAGGCATTGCGGGAGTATGCCGAACTACTTTCGCTGCACCGCACAAAAACCAACATGGCACTGGCAGAAACCCTGTTCCGCACCCTGGAGACACAACCTATCACCTCCCAATTCACCGAGCTCTTGGGGATCTTCCTTACCAGGACACTGGAACCGAGGAGCATGCGTCCCACCAAAACCCGTTCAAGGGCCATGGGCGAAAAGGGAGAGAAACGCTTCCTAAAATTGCATGAAGAGCTATGCGAATCCCTTCAGCAAACACTCGGACAACTTGCCTCCCAGCAGACCCTCCGGCTTTCAAGCGCATGGTTTTTCGCCGGTCATCGTCTGGTGGAACATTACCAACGCATCAAAGAAGAACAGCGCCTGCTCGACTTTGCCGATCTGGAGTGGAAGGCCTACAAGTTGCTCAGCACCGCCGGAAACGCCCACTGGGTGCAGTACAAACTGGATCAGCGCATTGATCACCTGTTGATTGACGAATTTCAGGATACCAATCCCACCCAATGGCGACTAATCCTGCCGCTATTGGAGGAGATGGCGGCGACAACCCTGGAAGAGCGGCCACGATCCGTATTTCTGGTCGGGGACGGGAAACAGTCCATCTACCGTTTTCGCCGTGCAGAACCCCGGCTGTTCGATGCCGCCAGCAGCTGGCTTGCCGAACACCTGGGAGCCAAATGTTATCCAATGGACAAGTCCTGGCGCTCTGCACCGGCCATTATGGCTTTTGTAAATCACCTTTTTGGTAGCGGGGAACTGAGCCACTTTTTGCCCCATTTTCACCCTCACGAGACCCACCGTCAGGATCTATGGGGTCGGGTAGAATTGCTCCCGCTGATTGAAGCAGACCAATCCCCGCAGCCGCCTTCCAGAACAGCTCTGCGCAACCCCTTGCAAGAGCCCCGCCAACCCCTTGTGGATCAGCGCCACTATCGGGAAGGCCAGCAGATCGCTGCCACTATTCAGGCATTGATGGAAGAACGGGCACCCATCGAGGATGGAGGAAAGTTCCGCCCGATAAGCTATGGTGACATCCTGATTCTAATTGCTCGCCGCACTCACCTTCCCCCTATCGAGCAAGCATTGCGGGACGCGGGAGTTCCCTATCTTGGAGCCAACCGAGGGACTCTTCTCGAGAGCCAAGAGATCCAGGACATGGAGGCATTATTGGGGACCCTGAGTCTGCCCCACGACAACCTCTCCCTGGCGGTAACATTGCGTTCCCCCCTCTTCGCCTGCAGCGATGAGGAGTTGATTACCCTGGCAACCGAACGCCGGGGAAGCTGGTGGGAGCGGCTGCTCTCTCTTTGCCCACCACCTGGTAGCCCACTGGCCCGCGCTCAAAAGCTGCTGCCCCAATGGCGTGAGCTGGCCACCCGTCTTCCGGTCCACGATCTGTTGCAACGAATATACAGTGAAGGCAATGTCCCCGCCCGGTTCGAAGCGGCCTTTCCGCAACACCTGAAACCACGGGTGAGAGCCAATCTGGATCGTTTCCTGCAGCTGGCCCTTGAGGTAGACAGCGGCCGCTATCCCAGCCTGATGCACTTCATCACCAGACTGCAGGATTTGCGGGAACTTAAGCAGGATGCACCGGACGAGGCACCCGGCCACACGACCGAACCCCAGGTTCGGTTGATGACCATTCATGCAGCCAAAGGATTGGAAGCACCGGTGGTGTTCCTGGTGGACAGCGCCAGCAGCAGCCGTCAGAATCCCAGCTGGACCGCCCTGGTCAACTGGCCGCCCGATGCACCGCAGCCAAGTCATTTCCTGTTGGCGGGTAGAAGCGGCGAGGCCGATCCCCTGACTCGTTCCCTATTGGAGAAACAGGCAAGCGAAGAACGAAGGGAAGAAGCCAATCTGCTCTATGTGGCAGTCACTCGCGCGAGACAGCTACTCTATATCTCCGCCTGCGCCCCAAGCCGGGGTAACTATCTTGGTTGGTACGGCATTATCCAGCGACAGTTTGAAACGGAAACCAACGAAACCGGGAGAATACTATGCCAATCCGGCACGCCACCGAAGCTCCCTCCACAATCAGGATCTTCTTCCAAAAACAAGGGAATAGAACCGGATCCCGGCCTGCGCCGCCCGCTGAATATCAAGCCACTCTATACGGAGATCGCCCCCAGTCGCCAGCAACTTGCATATTCCGGCGAAGGCGGTGACCCCGATGGTCGCCTACGGGGGATCGTGATCCACCGCCTGCTGGATCTGCTAAGCCGGAACCCCCACGAGAAGCCGCACTCTCTGCTACACAGGGTGGCGGGGGAACTGGCATTGAAACCCGACAGCCGCTTGCTGATCGAATGTCAGCAGGAAGTGCTATCCGTTATGGAGGCACCCGCGCTCCACCCCTTGTTCGATG
Source organism: uncultured Chromatiales bacterium (assembly GCA_964557025.1). GTDB lineage: Bacteria > Pseudomonadota > Gammaproteobacteria > Thiohalospirales > Thiohalospiraceae > DRMK01. The sequence continues at coordinate 147,122 of CAZKYF010000039.1, forward strand.
AAACCCGTTACCTGCGCACCTATAACGAATTTCCTCTCATCTACGAGCTGGATGGGAGAACGGTTCACGGAATCATCGATCGTCTGCTGCTAGAGGAAGAAGGTGTTACGCTGATTGATTATAAGACTCATCGCGGTGTTTCTCCGGAGAATATCAGCTCACTGGCGGAAAACTATCGGCCGCAGATGGAGCTCTACGCCCTGGGAGTACAGAAGCTGTGGCCAGGCAAGCCACTACGCACCTTTCTGTTGTTCACCGCCAACCAAACCCTCTACCCGATTTCCGTCATCATGGACAACCGCTCAGAGCGGTGATCCATTTCTCCACCACAGTAACACCCACCGGGTCAACGACGCGGGTACCGAGCATTGGCATGCGCCCCGCTTCAGTGGTCTTCATGCGGGCCAACAAGATGGAATTGGCCGGAGAACCGGGAACCAGCAACCGCGCCGCGCTGCCAATCCCCATGTCGTTGTGCACCGGCTCCGCGTTGCATATCCCCATCTCCCTCAAGGATGTGTCATAACGAAAATCAGCAAGTTCGATGGCGCCGGGACGATGACAGCTGCTGCAGTTGGCATGCAGATAGGAGCGGGCCCGATCATCCTGCGATTCGGCCGGGTCCATGAAATTGGCCAATGCCGGTAAGTTCTCAGGGCGGTCAAGCAGCGGTGCTGCAAACAGACCGATTGCTTCATAGGTCGCCAGCTGGTTAGCGATGCTTCCTGTTGCAGTGTAGGCAAACAATCCATTCAACTGGATAGTCTCTGGCCCCAAGGCATATCCCGCCGCCTCGGTATGGCAGAACATGCATTGAGCTGGGCTGGGATAATCCCACACCTGACCGGCTACCACCTTGCTCTTCGCTCCCGCCAGCAGTGTTGCATCTTGCTCCTGATCATCCCATTCATAGCTATAGCCAGCCCACACCCCGTCGTTATGGCGAATCAGCAGGCGCGTTTCCACCCTTTTCCCGGCGAGGCGGAACTCTTTGATCAGCACACTGCCAGGTGGAAAGATCCAGTTGTTGCCGTCGTCGTCAATCTGAATGGCAGTACCATCGGGAATGGCAAACCAGCGATACTTCTCTGCATCGTCGGACCACAGTGGCGCATTGACCCCGTAGGGAATCAGGCCACTCACCGGTTGGGTGGGATCGTTGGCCTGGAAACAACCTGTTTCGGAGAGCTTTTGCGGAAAGTCGCTATTCGAGACGACCCCGCCCTTGGGGACAATTTTGTGGATGCTTCCCTTGGCATAATCCAGTAAATGGATTTCACCATCATTGCCCTCGGCAAACGAGGCGATACTCATGTCCGTGCTTATCAGCTCCTTCGGCGTTCCGCCTTCCACCGGAAGACCCCAGACCCTGCCAGAGCCGAAGTCGGCATACAAATAGGTTCCCTGCAGGGCTGGAATGGCACTTCCCCGATAGACATAACCGCCTGTAATGGAAAATCCTCCCTTGTCATCATGCCCGTATTCCACCACCGGAAAAGTGTAGCTACCCCGGGTAGCACAACCCGCGGTATTGTATTCATGATTACCTTCATAGCAGCGCCAGCCATAGTTCTTGCCATTCTCGACGATATCCACCTCCTCCCACGCATCCTGACCCACATCGCCGGCCCAAAGCTTGCCCGTTTCCCGATCGAAGCTCCAGCGCCAGGGATTGCGCAAACCCCAGGCCCAGATCTCGGGGCAACCCTGCCCGCTGGCACAGTCACTGCTCGTGGCAAAGGGATTATCGGAAGGAATCGCATAGGGTCTCCCTCCGGCACTCCGATCCACGTCTATACGCAACATCGCCCCCAGCAGGTTGCCGGTGTTCTGGGCATTGTTGTCCTCATCACCAGCTCCTCCCCCATCTCCGAATCCAATGTATAGGAAACCGTCGGGACCGAAAGCGATCCCGCCACCATTGTGATTGGCGGCAGGCTGGTCCACGGTAAGGATCACCTGTTCTGATGCGGGATTCAGACTGAGCCCATCCTGGCTGGCGGTAAAACGGGCGATCACCGAGACACCATCCGGTTTCCGGGTATACGAAAGGTAGACAAAACGGTTTGTGGCAAACCTTGGATGAAAGGCCATTCCCAACAACCCCTGTTCGGACCAGGCAGGAGAGGGGGCCAGTACTCGATCCGTAAGATCGACAAAAATAGCTGCACGACTTTCACCTCCGGTAAAGGTGCGTACGTAGCCACCCCGCTCCACCACATACCAGCGACCATGGTTTCCCGGAGCCTGCATCATGGCCAACGGCTGGGTAAAGGTCAGTTGGGGAAAAGCGGCCCGGATTTCGATTTCCGCACTCCCCGGGACGGGCCGCTCCGGCGCCAAACAACTCTGGTTTACGGGTCGGCTCTCCATTCCCGAAGCGGCGGTAGCCTGTGCCGGGCGAACATGGATCCGGATCTCATCACTACCGGTAGCCCCCTCGTTATCGGTAACGGTAAGCCGAAAAACCAGCACTGTTTCACTGGAGACCTCTGGCGCGGTAAAAGCGGTGACCGCCTGATTCGGGTTGCTCAAAAAGACATCCGGGCCGGTGCTCTGCACCCAGCTAAAGGTGGTGATATTGCCGTCACTGTCACGGGAGCTGCTACCATCCATGGTTACCTGAGCACCCGCCTTGACCGACTGATCAATTCCGGCATCCGCTTGGGGGCGCAGATTGTCATGGTCATTCCCCCCGTTGCCACAGGCGACGAGCAGCAGTATGGCCGCCAATACACTGATAACCTTAATCAAACCTCGTTCCATGGCCCTCTCCTCCAGTGGAAACTACCGAGAAAGTACCTGCTATTCTGACACGGCTGCCGAATCGACTGCTATATATACATTTTGCCGGACGAAACACTGGGGGACACGAGCTGGTTCACAAAATGTGAAGAATCCCTAATACACAGTAAACACAAGAAAGCTGGGCCGTTGATATAATTAATCGGGAAGGAAAAATCTGAAACAGTACATTGCCGATATACCGAACATGTCTCGCGCACTCATCATCCTCGGTCTGCTGATAGTGTTGCTCGGCCTACTCTGGCCTTGGCTGCAAAAGATAGGGTTGGGAAGATTGCCCGGAGACATCGCCATCGAGCGTGAGAATTTTCGTTTCTATTTTCCGCTCACCAGCTCAATCCTGGTGAGTCTGTTGCTCAGCCTGCTGTTCTGGCTATTCCGCCGTTGAGCAGGAGCAAGGCTGGGTGATTCAATCCAGGATCTCAGCCAGATTACCCTTGCTCTCCAGCCAGGCCTTTCGATCCTTGGCCCTTTTCTTGGCTAACAGCATATCCATCAGCTGCTCGGTGTCATCGCCCGCCTCAACCGTGAGTTGTACCAAACGGCGAGTATCAGGGGAGAGCGTCGTTTCACGCAGCTGCATGGGATTCATCTCCCCTAGCCCTTTGAAGCGAGTCACGGTAACCTTGCCCCGGCGCTTCTCCGCGGCAATACGGTCCAGGATCCCCTCTTTTTCTGCCTCATCCAGCGCGTAATAGACCTCTTTTCCCACATCAACACGAAACAGCGGCGGCATGGCAATGAACACATGGCCCGCCTCCACCAATGGGCGGAAGTGACGCAGAAACAAGGCACAGAGCAGGGTGGCAATATGAGCACCGTCAGAATCGGCATCAGCCAGAACACAGATCTTGCCATAGCGCAGGCCATCCAGATCGGTGGAACCTGGATCGACTCCGATGGCAACAGCGATATCATGTACCTCCTGGGAAGCAAGCACATGTGCAGACTCCACCTCCCAAGTGTTAAGTATCTTTCCCTGCAATGGCATGATGGCCTGAAACTCACGATCCCGCGCCTGCTTGGCAGATCCCCCCGCAGAATCTCCTTCCACCAGAAATAGTTCGGTCCGATCCGGATCGGTGGAGGTACAATCTGCCAGCTTGCCGGGCAGGGCCGGACCCTGAGTCACCCGTTTGCGCACGATCTTTCTGGCTGCCCGCAGACGGCGTTGTGCGTTGCTGATAGCCAGCTCTGCAATCGTTTCACCCAGCGCCGGATGCTGGTTGAGCCAGAGGGAAAAAGCATCCTTGACCGCTCCGGAGACAAAAGCCGCGCTTTCTCGCGAAGAGAGTCGCTCTTTTGTCTGCCCCGAGAACTGGGGATCCTGCATCTTGAGTGAAAGGATATAGCTGCAACGCTCCCAGACATCCTCCGGACTGAGTTTCACACCCCGCGGCAACAAGCTGTGAAACTCGCAAAACTCCCGCATTGCATCGGTAAGACCAGTCCGCAAACCGTTGACATGAGTCCCTCCCTGAGAGGTGGGGATCAGATTGACATAGCTCTCAGTCACCAATTCCCCTTGCTCCGGCATCCAGACAACCGCCCAGTCCACCGCCTCATGGTCACCGTGCAGACTGCCCTCGAAAGGTTCCGGAGGCAGCAGCTCTTGACCTTCCAGTTCCGCACACAGATATGCCTTCAGCCCTTCCTCATAACACCATTGCTGCCGCTCCCCCTCCCTTTCATCGGTGAACGAGACTGTCAGTCCCGGGCAAAGCACGGCCTTGGCACGCAACAGGTGCTTGAGTCTTTGGACGGAGAATCTGGGAGAGTCGAAGAATCTGGGGTCCGGCCAGAAACGCAGCGTAGTTCCCGTGTTGCGCTTGCCAACACTACCCACCTCTTCCAGTGGAGAAACCTTGGCTCCATCGGCAAAGGCGATATTGTACTCCTTGCCGTCACGGCGCACCCAGACCTCCAGGTGTTTGGAGAGAGCGTTAACCACCGAGACCCCAACACCGTGCAGTCCTCCTGAAAAACGGTAGTTCTTGTCGGAAAACTTACCCCCTGCATGAAGGGTAGTGAGAATCACCTCCACCCCGGGACGCTTCTGCTCAGGATGGATATCCACCGGCATTCCCCGCCCATCATCTTCCACAGAGAGTGAACCGTCTTTATGGAGGATCACCTTGATATTTTTGGCAAACCCGGCAAGGGCTTCATCGACGCTATTGTCAATCACCTCCTGGGCCAGATGATTTGGCCGCTCAGTCTGCGTATACATTCCCGGGCGTTTGCGCACCGGCTCCAGACCGGTGAGCACCTCGATGGATTCTGAGGTATAGGCGTTGTCTGCCATGATCAGGGCACAACTCCGATACGCCGCGCCACCTCTTCGTAAGACTCCACCACGGTACCAAGCCCCTGGCGGAATCGATCCTTATCCAGCTTCTCCCGGGTCACCTTATCCCACAGCCGGCACCCATCAGGGGTGAACTCATCTCCCAGCAGCAACTCGCCATGAAAGCGCCCAAACTCCAGTTTGTAATCCACCAACAACAGCCCCGCATCCTCGAACAGCACCTTGAGCACTGCATTCACCTGCGCAGTGAGCTCCTTCATCCGCTGGATTTCCGCCTCTGTCGCCCAATGGAAAGTGATCATGTGGGAATCATTGATCATCGGATCATGTAGTGCATCATTTTTCAAGAAAAACTCCTGCACCGGTGGCTCCAGCTCCAATCCCTCATCAACCCCCAAACGACGACAGAGACTACCGGCACTGAGATTGCGAATCACCGACTCCACCGGCAACATATCCAAACGCTTGACCAGCGATTCCCGATCCGAAAGTAGCCGTTCAAAATGCGTGGGAATTCCCGCATCCTGCAACCGCTCCATGATAAAGGCATTGAAACGATTGTTAACTTTCCCTTTGCGGGCCAGCTGAGCCACTTTCTTTCCATCAAATGCCGAAGTGTCGTCACGAAACTCCAAGACGAGCCGATCCGGATCCTCGGTGGTGTATACCGTTTTCGCCTTGCCGGCGTATAGTTCAGCCCGTTTCTCCATCTTTGTTCCTCAAGATAGCTTCATCCTTCACAAGGATCGCCACTCCAATCCCCTTTCCTGTTCCGCCACCCCGATCCAGTTCTCCTCACAACCCAGTGCCGCAGCAAAACTTCCCCGTACCTGGCGGGGACAGTTGTTCTGCTCACTCAGATGCATGGCCACAATATGCCGCAGTCCAGAAAGATCCACTCCACGCAACAGGTCAGCTGCCTGATGGTTGCTCAGGTGTCCCAGATGACCAGCCACCCGCCGTTTGAGCGAGGGAGGATAAGGACCGCGAGACAACATTCCACTGTCATGATTGCTCTCCAGCAACAGCGCATTGCAACCATCCAGCTTGGCCCGGATATGGGGTGTCACCGAGCCGCAGTCGGTTAGCAGGCCCACACGAGAATCCCCATTATCGAATACGAACTGGCACGGCTCTCGCGCATCATGGGGAACCGGAAAGGGCTCAACACGGAGCGCATCGATAACAAATGGCCGATGTGCATCGAATCGCTCCAGTCGTGGCAATTCCCCCCATGACCCAGCCAGCCAAGTGCCATGGCTCATCCACACCGGCAGGTCATAACGGCGGGCTACTACCTCCACCCCACCGATATGGTCGGCGTGTTCGTGGGTAACGAGGATTGCAGTCAGTTCATCGGGATGCTTTCCAAGCCGTCCCAAACGACGTCTCATCTCCCGTGCCGAGAAACCACAATCCACAAGCAGGCAGGTATCTCCTTCCTCCACCAGCAACGCATTCCCCCTGCTACCGCTCCCCAGTGATGCAAAACGCATTACCCCTGCCCGCCCCCTCAGGAGTCATTTTCGTCGATGATATGAGGCGGGCGCGCCAGCGCTTCCACATCAACCTGAGGTGCAGGTTGTATCCGGAATGCATCCTGCGGAAGTCGCATCTCTTCCGTACGATAAGGTTCATCCAAATCTGCCGGCACCTGCAAAGGAGGAAGGATCTGGGCTTTGAAATATTCCGGAATATCTTTTTTATCGCCGCCGGCACAACCCACCAGCAAGGTCACCACAATCACCAGTACGAACACCAGCGGCTTCTTTCTTCCCTTTACCGGCGATCTGACATCGCGTGACGGTAAGCCCGCCGGCTGCTTGGCACGCTCCTTCTTTAAGCCCGGAAAACCGCACCGAAGGGGCGGCGACATCCCCTTCACTCCAGCACCCCCGCTTCTTGCAGTGCACGCCGCACCACTGGGTGATACTGTTCTGCCAGCGGCGTCAAAGGAAGACGAATTCCCGGCGGGATCAGCCCCATCTCGTATAAGGCCCATTTGACCGGGATTGGATTGGATTCCACGAAAAGATCCCGATGCAACGCCTCCAGCGGCCGATTCAGCATCTCGGCACGTTCCCGATCACCTGCCAAGGCTGCTGCACACATCTCGTGCATCGCGCGTGGAGCCACATTGGCGGTCACCGAGATATCCCCCTTGGCACCGACAAGTATCAAATCCATGGCGCTACTGTCATCGCCACTGTAGAGATCGAGACGCTCGCCACATCGCTCCAGAATCTCCCGGCCACGCTGCAGATCGCCAGTTGCCTCTTTGATTCCGATAATATTGGAGATATGGGAGAGACGCTCAACCGTCTCCGGCAACATGTCGCAAGCGGTACGCCCCGGTACGTTATAGAGAATCTGGGGGATGGGAACCGCCTCGGCAACGGTGCGGAAATGCTGGTAGAGCCCTTCTTGGGTGGGTTTATTGTAGTAAGGCGTCACCAGCAGACAGGCATCGGCACCTGCTTCCATGGCGCAGCGGGTAAGCTCAATTGCCTCGGTGGTTGAATTAGCACCGGTTCCTGCAATCACCGGAATCCGGCCGGCTGCGAATTCCACTACTTGATGGATCACCTGGCAATGCTCGGCATGATCCAGTGTCGCCGATTCCCCGGTAGTACCCACCGCGACGATGGCATCAGTTTCGTTCTGGACATGAAACTCTACCAGCTGCCGAAGGCTCTCCATATCCAATGCACCATCCGCCTGCATCGGCGTTACCAGTGCAACCATGCTACCGTGAAACATCAATCCAGTTCCTCACAGTTACGGAGTGACTCAGGTTCTTCCCGTTTCATCGCATATACACCGTGAAAGTCACTCCTCATCACTAGATGTAGCCTTCAGCCGCTGCCGATGAAATAGCGTCAATACCGGACCAGAAAACACATAAAGCAGCAACAGAAAGAAAAGAACCTGTGGTGGGTCCATGGCAATGAACACAAACACCATTACCATCGCCAATACTGCCATGAAAGGAACCTTATGCTTCAGATCCAGCTCCTTGAAACTGTGGTAGCGTACATTACTAACCATCAGTATGGCCGTCAACACAGTGAGCAGGAAGGCAGGAATGCGAAGCGCCTCGCCCGTAATTCCATTGTCGAAACCCACCCAGACCAAGCCAGCGACCACTCCAGCGGCCGCAGGGCTGGGAAGCCCCTGGAAATAGCGCTTATCCACCACCTCCACCTGGGTATTGAAACGTGCAAGCCGCAGCGCGGCACAGGCGGTAAACATGAACGCCGCCAACCAGCCCAGCTTTCCCATACCGGTCAGGGACCATTGGTAGATGATCAGGGATGGAGCCATCCCAAATGAGAGCATGTCGGAAAGGCTGTCGTACTGGACTCCAAAGTCACTCTGGGTATTGGTCAGCCTTGCCACCCGCCCATCAAGCCCATCCAGTATCATGGCCACGAATACAGCCACCGACGCCGCCTCAAAACGCCCCTTCATAGCAGCAATGATGCCGAAGAAGCCCGCAAAAAGCGCCGCTGTGGTGAACAGATTGGGTAGCAGATAGATACCACGCCGCCGTGGACGAACCCCGCTACCGTTGGTTGGATTGGGTCCCTCGTCTACCTCATGTCCCATGATTCAGCGTGCCTACCACATCACTACCTGATCTGACGTTTTGCCCTGGCCGTACGTCGATATGAGTTCCTGGCGATACCCAGAGCTCAATCTTGGCCCCGAACGGCACGTAACAGAAACGCATCCCTTGGCCAACCCGCTCCCCTGGCCCGATATGGCTCCGGATCCGTAACCAGGGCAACCTCGGGCGAACGACCAGAACAATATCATCGCCTTCATCACTCTGGATCCAGCTGGCCAATAGGGGAGATGTAGTCTTTTCCTTCCCTGGTACAGCATACCACTGTTTGAGAAGCTTTCCTTCCATTGGGGAGCGTACGGTAAAGCTTCCACTCCTCGCAGTATTCATCAGGATACAACTGGCGGGACGTTGCAGATAAGGATCCAGAGCATCACGGAGGGCAACAATACGGCCGTCCACCGGGCTGACCAGTCCCAGTGGCTTGGCTGGGATACGGCGTTCCGGATCCCGGAACAGATAACCAATCGCCGCAGCCAGAAACCAAAGCGGGAGGGAGAACCACCCACCGAAAAAGGCCACGACATAAAGAGCCCCGACGATCACGGGCAGAATGAACCACCATCCTACCCGCGCCACCAGAGGATAGTATTCAGAACGCATGAAAAGGTTTGGCCGGTTTCACCCGCTCTCGATCCCGGTTCCGTCCCACCAAAATCCCCTTTCCGGAGATGGAGCCGCCCCCGGCATCCATCTCACTTGGCGATACCAATCTCAGTTTTTGCTCTTATCGACAATCTTGTCCGCCTGGATCCAGGACATCATATCCCGTAACCTGGCTCCCACCTCTTCGATGGGGTGCTCCTTACCCAGGCGGCGTTTTGCCTTCAGGGTGGCCGCACCGGACTGATTCTCCAGGATAAACTCCCGGGCAAACTCCCCATTCTGGATCTCCTCGAGAATGCGCCGCATCTCCGCCTTGGTCTCCTCAGTGATGATACGTGGACCACGGGTCAGATCACCATACTCCGCCGTATTGGAAATGGAGTAACGCATATTGGCGATCCCCCCCTCATACATCAGGTCCACGATCAATTTCAGTTCATGCAAGCACTCGAAATAAGCCATCTCCGGTGCATAACCAGCCTCTACCAAGACCTCAAAACCGGCCTGAACCAGTGCAGTGGCACCCCCACAGAGCACTGCCTGTTCCCCGAACAGATCGGTCTCGGTCTCCTCTCGAAAGGTGGTTTCGATGATTCCAGCGCGCCCCCCACCGTTGGCAGAAGCGTATGAGAGAGCGATCCGCTTCGCATCACCACTGGCATCCTGATAGACAGCGATCAAGGTAGGGACCCCCGCGCCCTTGGTATAGGTAGAGCGGACCAGATGACCCGGACCCTTGGGAGCAATCATGATCACGTCCAGATCAGGGCGCGGCTCAATTTGTTCGAAATGAATATTAAAACCATGCGCAAAGGCCAGTGCAGCACCTTGTTTGATATTGGGGGCGACATGCTTACGATAGAGCCGTGCCTGATGTTCATCCGGTGCCAGGATCATCACCACATCGGCACCATCCACTGCCGCGTCGATATCCTTCACAGTCAGGCCGGCATTCTGCGCCTTGACCGCTGAGGCAGATCCGGACCGCAAGCCAACCGTGACATCCACGCCAGATTCCTTCAGATTGTTGGCATGGGCGTGCCCTTGAGAACCATAGCCGATGATGGTGACTTTCTTCCCCTGAATGATCGACAGGTCACAATCTTTGTCGTAATAGATATTCATTCCATCTCTTTCCTTTTTCAATTCAAAGAATTTTTCAGATTGGGCAATCGGCTCGATCGCTCACAGACGCAAGGATTTCTCCCCTCGGGATATACCCATGGAGCCGCAGCGAACAGTCTCCAGTATGGGAATATCGCCCAGTGCCTGGATAAAGGCATCCAATTTCCCACCGTCTCCGGTGAGTTCGATGACATAACTGGTGCGCCCCACATCAATGATGTTGCCACGGAAGATATCGGCAAGACGCTTAACCTCTTCCCGCGTCCCGTTTGAATCCAGTTTGACCTTGATGAGCATCATCTCCCTTTCAATGTGGGCGCCTTCGGTCAGGTCCTGAAGTTTTACCACATCCACCAGCTTGTTGAGCTGCTTGGTAATCTGCTCGACAATCTCTTCCGATCCCCGAGTCACCAAGGTCATTCGCGACAAACTGGGATCCTCCGTGGGCGCTACACTGAGAGACTCGATGTTGTAACCCCGGGCAGAGAAAAGCCCTGCAACCCTGGAGAGTGCCCCTGCTTCATTTTCGATCAGTATGGAGATAATGTGACGCATGGCTAGATCAATACGCTTTTGGGTGACATCTGCATCTCGTGATGCGCCTTTCCTGCCGCGATCATCGGATAGACGTTTTCCGTCTGATCGGTAATAAAGTCAAGAAACACCAACCGATCCTTCAATGTCAAAGCCTCCCGCAGTGCCCCTTCGACATCCGCTGGCTTTTCGACGCGCATCCCGACGTGACCATACGATTCTGCGAGCTTGACAAAGTCCGGCAGCGCCTCCATGTAAGAGTGAGAGTAACGGCTGCCGTAGAAAAACTCTTGCCACTGCCGGACCATCCCCAAGTAGCGATTGTTGAGGTTGATGATCTTCAACGGCAACATATACTGGAAGCAGGTGGAAAGTTCCTGGATGCACATTTGGATGCTTCCTTCACCGGTGACACAAGCCACATCGGCATCCGGGTTGGCAAATTTCACCCCCATCGCAGCGGGCAAGCCAAACCCCATGGTTCCCAGCCCTCCCGAAGTAACGAACCGGTTAGGCTTGTCAAACTTGTAGAACTGTGCAGCCCACATCTGGTGCTGCCCAACATCGGTGGTGACAAAAGCATCCCCAGCGGTCAACTCCCAGAGCTTCTCGATAACGAACTGTGGCTTAATTAGTTCGCTCTCCCGATCATAGGCAAGGCAGTTGGTAGCGCGCCAACGACCGATCAGCTCCCACCACGCCTTGAGTGCATTTTGATCCAGTCTGGCATCACTGCTGCGTAATAGCTGTAGTATATCGGTAAGCACCATATCCACATCGCCCACGATGGGAACATCCACCTTCACCGTCTTGGAGATGGAGGCCGGATCGATGTCGATATGGACGATTCGGGCATCAGGGCAGAACTGTTCGATCTTGCCGGTAACACGATCATCAAAGCGGGCCCCTATGGCGATCAACACATCACACTCATGCATCGCCATGTTGGCCTCATAGGTCCCATGCATCCCCAACATACCAAGGAACTGCCGATCGGTGGCCGGATACCCTCCAAGCCCCATCAGCGTGCTGGTAACAGGGATCTCGAGTATCCGTGCCAGTTCCGTGAGTGATTCGGAAGCCCCGCTGAGAATCACGCCACCGCCTGAATAGATGATCGGCCTTTTGGCGGACAGTATCAGCTGCACTGCTCGGCGAATCTGCCGCGCATTCCCCTTGATCTTCGGATTATAAGATCGGATGGAAACGGACTCGGGATAGGTATAGGGAACCTTGACATTGGGGTCGGTCACATCCTTGGGGACATCCACCACCACCGGACCGGGACGGCCAGTAGTCGCGATATGGAAGGCCTTCTTCAGCGTCATCGCCAGATCCCGCACATCCTTGACCAGAAAATTGTGTTTGGAACAAGGGCGGGTAATGCCAACGGTGTCCACTTCCTGGAAGGCATCGCTGCCAATCACTGCGGTAGGCACCTGCCCCGTGATCACCACCATTGGAATGGAATCCATGTAGGCAGTGGCAATCCCGGTCACCGCATTGGTCACTCCTGGACCAGAGGTCACCAGCACCACCCCCGGCTTGCCGGAGGTGCGGGCATAGCCATCGGCAGCATGCGCTGCTGCCTGCTCATGCCGCACCAGGATGTGTTTGATCTCATCCTGCTTGTACAGCTCATCATAGATGTGCAGAACGCTACCCCCGGGGTAGCCGAACACACACTCGACCCCCTCATCCTTCAGAAACTGAACGAGGATTTCGGCACCACTTAATTCCACTTGACCCGTCTCCCAACAAAAACCGCCCGTCTCGAACGGGCGGCCAAGTCAACAATCATAAATTGAATACGCTACTGTCAAAGTGGACCAAGGTCAAGCGGTTTGCATCGGCCCTTCTGCCGGTCCTCACCGCTCCCCTGGACCATTTTGCTCAGAGCTGCTTGACGCCGGCGATTAGCTCACTGATAGCCTTCTGCGCGTCCCCATAGAGCATACGGGTATTCTCTGCATAGAAGAGATGATTCTCGATACCGGAGAAACCCGAACCCTTGCCTCGTTTGATGACAATACAGTTCTTCGCCTTGTCCGCATCCAGGATGGGCATCCCATAAATAGGACTATCAGGATTGGTACGAGCCACCGGATTGACCACGTCATTGGCACCAATCACCAAGGCGACATCAGCGGTCGGAAACTCAGGGTTGATCTCCTCGAGATCATAGATCTTGTCATAATCGATCCCTGCCTCCGCCAGCAACACGTTCATATGCCCCGGCATCCGCCCCGCTACCGGATGAATAGCGAACTTGACGGTCACACCGCGATCCTCCAGCAGCTGCACCAACTCCGCCAGCTTGTGTTGCGCCTGGGCCACTGCCATTCCGTAACCAGGCACGATGATCACCTTGTCGGCATAGGCCATCATCACTGCAGCATCGCTGGCCTCGATCTCTTTCATGGTACCTTCCACCTTCTCTTCCCCTGCCCCGCCGGCGGCGCCGAAGCTACTGAACAGGATGTTGGAGAGTGGACGATTCATCGCCTTGGCCATCAGCTGTGTAAGCAGGGTTCCGGATGAACCAACCACGGTACCGGCAATGATCATCGCTGCATTGCCAAGCAGGTATCCCTCAAACGCTACCGCCAGGCCGGTGAGTGCATTGAACAGGGAGATCACCACCGGCATATCCGCTCCTCCGATGGGCAATGTCACCATCACACCCAGCCCTAGGGCACAGAGGAAAAAGAGAAACACTGTGAATCCGCCCACCTCGCCACTGAACGCCAGAATCGCTCCGAACAACAGTGTGACCACAAACAGCGCGATATTTAGCGCCTGATGGGAGGGAAGACGCAATGTCTTGTTCATCAATCCCTGCAATTTGGCATAGGCAATCGCCGAGCCAGAGAAAGAAACCGCACCGATCAATGCACCCAGAACTGCCAGCAGCTGAACTGTGCCTCCGCCGATGTCATGCCCACCGGAAAAACGCACCAGCTCCACCGCAGCGATAGCTGCCGCCGCGCCACCACCCATGCCGTTGTAGATGGCGATCATCTGCGGCATGTCGGTCATCTCCACGCTTTTCGCACTCTTGTACGCAATGTAAGAGCCAATGACAATGGCAACGACAATCAGCAACAAATTGAAAAAACCGTGGCCGTAAACGTCGGGTGAGAAAAAGGTCACAGCGGTTGCCGCCACCATGGCAAAACCCGCCCAGACGATACCGTCGCGCGCCGTAACCGGCGAGCTCATCTTCTTCAGACCGAGGATGAAGACAACTGCAGCGACGAAATAAACAATCTCGATAAATCCGCTCACTTAGCCGCTCCTCCCCTGCTGCTCTTGTTGAACATTTCCAGCATGCGCTCCGTGGCCACATAACCACCAACCGCATTCCCCGCCGCCAGAATAACCCCAATGAAACCGATCAGCATTTCCAGCCCGGTCTCCGCATGTCCCAGCGCCACCATCGCACCCACCAGCACGATGCCGTGGATAAAATTGGAACCAGACATCAGAGGGGTATGTAGTATCACCGGCACCCGGCTGATCACTTCATAGCCGGTGAAGGCCGCCAACATGAAAATATAGAGCGCGGTAAATCCTTCGATCATTTCTTTTCCTCCAGTGGGCGGCGACAAAGCTCGCTTTTCACTTCACCACCGTGGGTAAGCGTACATTTCTTTATTACCTCATCTTCCCAGTCGAGCTCCAGCTCTCCATCCTTGATGAAGGGGGAGATCAGGTTGAATAGATTCTTGGCATACATCTCGCTGGCATGCACCGGGGTCTGGCTGGGAACATTTAGCGGCCCATGAACAATCACCCGCTTTTCAAATTCGATGGTCTTGCCGGGCTGGGTGAGTTCGCAGTTTCCTCCCCCTTCAGCTGCCAGATCCACCACCACGGCGCCAGCCTTCATTCGCGCTACCATCTCCTTGGTAATGATCCGCGGCGAGGGCCTGCCCGGTATAGCTGCAGTGGTGATCACCACATCCGACTTTGCAATATGATCAGCCAATACTTCCTGCTGCTTCTGCTTCTCTTCTTCAGTCAGCTCGCGGGCATAGCCTCCCTCACCTTCCGCCTTTACTCCGGTGTCAATGAATTTGGCGCCCAAGGATTCACACTGCTCCTTGGTGGCAGAGCGCACATCGTAAGCTTCGACAATTGCACCCAACCGTTTGGCAGTTGCGATGGCCTGCAATCCAGCCACCCCCGCACCGATGACCAGCACCTTGGCAGGGCGAATGGTCCCCGCAGCAGTAGTCAACATCGGGAAGAACACGCTGGCCAGATCGGCTCCCATCAATGCCCCTTTGTAGCCGGCGATGGCCGCCTGAGAAGAGAGCGCATCCATCGACTGGGCACGGCTGATACGTGGTACCAGTTCCATGGCCAGACTGGTAATCTGTTTTTCACACATTTTTTCAGCGATCTCCGGATCCCTGCCCGGTGCCATAAAACCCACGATCACCGCGCCCTCGCGGATTTGGTCCAGCTCTTTGAGCGTTGGCGGTTGAACCTTGAAGATGAGATCGGCATTCTTATAAAGCGTGGCGGCGGTGCCCACAATCTTCACCCCCGCAAAATCCTCATCAGTGAAATGAGCCGAGAGACCGGCGCCCTTCTGCATGGTCACTTCCACACCCATTTTGATCAGGCGGTCGGCGACGCTGGGGTGCAGGGCGACACGGCGCTCTCCCGGGGCAATCTCTTTCGGTACTGCCAAACGTAGCGGCATCTTTGTTCTCCAGTTCTGATGCAGTGAGTCGTTGTACTACCAACCCGAATCGACAGTTGCGGGTTCTTCCGACGGATGAAACCGCCAGGCGGTAAAAATGGCTTATGTTACCTCAATCACGAGCGGCTTTGAACCGCCAGTGGCATACATGTCCTAACCTCCGGGATCGGATAGAATCACCGTTGCCAACCGGAAAAAGCCGTTGCAATAGGAGATCTCCAATGCCTTATCTGACCATCCGTACTAACCAAACCTTTACAGAGCAAATGGGCCGTCAGCTTTTGCACAAGGCCTCCGCGCTAGTCGCCAAGGAATTGGGAAAATCAGAAAATTATGTAATGGTTTCTTTAGAGCCCCCGGCATTGATGCTGTTTGGCGGCAAAGATACACCCGTTGCCTATCTGGAACTCAAAAGTATTGGCCTGCCGAAACACCGAACGGCAGAACTGAGTGATGCACTCTGCACGCTGCTTGAGACCGAGATTGATATAGCCAGAGAGCGCATCTATATCGAATTTTCCGATGCGGAGCGTCAGTTGTGGGGATGGAACGGCAGCACCTTTTGATACCGCGATAAACAATGTTCAACGGAGGATGCTGCGTTGAGAGCGCTTGAGAAAATCCACCAGCACCCCTACCTCGTCATACTGTTGAGCCATCAGGCAGAGCTTCTGCGTAGCTTCCTCAAGTGTCAAACCAGAACGATAGAGAGTCCGATAGGCCTGCCGTAATACCTGGATGGTCTCGGGGCTGAACCCTCGCCGTTTCAGTCCCTCCCGATTCAACCCGCGCGGCACGGCCGGATTTCCACTCGCCCTCACATAGGGAGGAAGATCTTTGCTCAGGGCGCTACCCATTCCACTAAAACTGTGTGCGCCAATGGCACAGAACTGATGCACCAGGGTAAATCCACCTAAAACCGCATAGTCGTCCACCCTGACGTGCCCGGCCAGTGAAGCATTATTGGCAAATACCGTATGGTTGGCAATAAGGCAGTCATGAGCAATATGAACGTAGGCCATGATCCAGTTGTCATCCCCAATGCGCGTAACACCTCCCCCCTGCTCCGTACCTCGATTGATGGTGCAATACTCGCGGATGACGTTCCGATCTCCAATCTCCAGCCGTGTCTGTTCGCCTCCGTATTTTTTATCTTGGGGATCCTCCCCAATGGAAGAAAAAGGATAGAGGCGATTTTCCTTACCGATTACGGTGGGCCCCTTGATCACCACATGAGAACCAACGGTGGTACCAGCACCGATCTTCACTTCCGCACCGATGATGGCATATGCCCCCACGCTGACCCCTGGCGCCAGATGTGCTGACGGGTCCACCACAGCGCGGGGATCGACACTCATTTGACTCGACCCTCCGCACAAAGAATCTCTCCACTGGTAACCCGTTTCCCGTCCACAAAGGCCTGAACATCAAATTTCCAGATCCCTCGCTTGGTTTTCTGGCACTCCGCCTCCAGGATCAGTTGGTCCCCGGGGATCACCTGCCGTTTGAAACGAAAGTTGTCGACCCCCGCTAGCAGCGGGTAAACCTCTTCATCGGGCTGTTCTTGCAGGGTAACGATCCCCAGAATCGCAGCAGCCTGTGCCAATGCTTCTACAATCATCACTCCCGGCATGATGGCCCGATCGGGGAAATGGCCAACAAAGTAAGGCTCGTTGTAGGAAACATTCTTGACTGCCTTGAGATATCTCCCCGGCTCAACTTCCAGCACCCGATCTACCAGCAAAAATGGGTAGCGGTGGGGAAGGTGCTCCAGTATTTTATAGATATCCATGCTTTCCAAGGTTCAATCCTCCTGCTTGTCAATTTTTTTGCCGAGTTGACGCTCCAGCGACTTGAGCCGGTTGGCCATCTTTTCTAGGTGCCGAAGATGCACCAAATTACGATTCCAGTATCGGTTCTCCCCCGCCGGGATGCCCGATGAATAGACACCTGGCTCCTTGATGGATTTCACCACCAGAGACATCGCAGTGATGGTGACATCATCGGCTATCTCCAAGTGGCCGGCGATCCCCACTCCCCCGGCGATGGCGCAGCGGCGGCCGATGCGGGTGCTGCCTGAAATCCCTGCACAGCCGGCGATCACTGTGTGGGCGCCGATGCGCACGTTGTGAGCGATTTGAATCTGGTTATCCAACTTGACGCCGTTCTCGATAACGGTGTCTTCCAATGCGCCCCGATCAATGGTGGTGTTGGCCCCGATCTCCACATCATCACCAATTACCACCCCCCCAAGCTGCGGAACCTTTACCCATTTGTCCCCTTGGTGGGCAAATCCAAACCCATCACTGCCAATCACCACTCCGGGATGGATCACTGCCCGCTCCCCTATCCGAACCCCATGACAGACAGAGACATTGGATGCAAGGAAGGAATCAGCACCGATGGAAACGTTCTCTCCCACGACACACCCCGGACCGATACGGCAGTTGGGACCGATGATCACCCCCTCTTCTAATGAACAGTTGGGACCGATCCAGGCAGACCGATCGATACGGGCTTTCGGGCTGATCCAGGCAGTGGGATGGATACCGCTCTTTCTTTTCGCAGCGGGAGCAAACAGGGCGGAGATACGCGCATAGGCAAGGTAAGGATCAGAGGTAACCAGTGAGGCAACCGGGCACTGCGCCAAGTCCGACTCCCGGAGAATCACCGCGCCGGCCCGGGTCTGCTGCAAGTGCCGTTGATAACGGCGGTTCGCCAAGAAAGCGATCTGCCGTTCCGATGCTGTGGCCAGCGTAGCGACACCTTCGATGCGAACCGCATCATCACCCACCACCTGCCCACCCACAACCTTGGCAAGTTCCGCTAGTGAGTAACTTGCCATCTAGTATTCAATTCTGTTACGCATAAACTGGCACACAGATTTCTTCCTGCTATCTGGCGGTACTATCCTTCTTGAGCCGCTCCAGCACCTCCTGAGTGATATCGATCTCGCCGCTGGCATAGATCACATTTTCACCCAGGATGAGATCGAACCCTTTCTCTTTGGCCAGCTCATCAATGACCCCAGAGATAATCCGTTGCAGCCTGTTGAACTCCTCGTTCTGGCGAATATTCAGATCTTCACGAAACTCCTCTTGAGAACGCTTCAGCTCACGCTTCATTGCCAGCAATTCACGCTCTGACTTGCGCCGCTCAGTCTCGTTCATCACGGCACTGTCGCGCAACAAACGCTCCTCTTTCTCTTTTATCTTCTTTTCACTTTCCTGGAGCTTTTTCTTGCGAGGGGAAAATTCCTTCTCCAGACTCTTGGCCGTGCTTCTTGCCTGCGGAGCTTCCTGGAACACTCGTCCGAGGCTAACGACCCCGATCTTGATCTCGGCTGCTTCCGCCGCCAGCCCAAACATGGACCAAGCGAGCAGCAACAGCCCTGCTTTTCTCATTCTATTCAAAAAGACACCTGCTTGAAGATTTAAACTCAATAACCCATGCCGATGGTAAACTGGAGCGCATCCAGATCATCCCCCGGCTCGTAGTACAGCGGCTTAGCGTAGCTCAATTTTAGTACGCCGACCGGCGTAAGCCAAACCAGGCCCACACCGTAGGAAGAACGCAGCTTCCCGGCATCGAAATCATCGACCCCGGCGAATACGTTACCGATATCGGCAAATAGTGCCAACCGCAGACTCTCACTCTCTTCACTGGGAGGGAACAGGTACTCGATACCGCCTACCGTCTCAAAGGCCCCCCCCAGTGAGCGATCACTGGAACCATCGGCAGGACGCGGGCCCAAGGAATTGGCCTGGAATCCTCGAACCGACTGACTACCTCCGGTATAGAAATACTCGAAAGGTGGAGGCCCGCTCAACCCTTTCAGTCCCCCGCCATAGTTTACTTCACCACGCAACAGGATGGTGGACCTCCTTCCCACGGGAATATAGCGTTTGTGATTGAGCTCCACCTTGTAGTACTCAAGGGTACTACCCGGAAGGGCCACCTGAAGATTCAAACGATTACGCACTCCGTCGGTGGGGAACAATCCACGATTGCGGGTATCGTAGATCCAGCCTACGCTGGCATTGAACACATCGTATTTGTCACCATTCTCGGTAATGAAGTCCAAGAACTCCTGGGGGGTGTTGTCGGTGGTCTTCAGATAGGTGTGTTCATAATCCAGGCCTAGCCGGAAGGTATTGTTCTCGTTCAGGGGCAATCCATAGTTGACGCCACCGCCATAGACATCCGTAAGATAACGGGCCACGTTGGCATTGCCTGCATTGGTCTCCCGGTAAAATGCCCGAAAACCACGGCTGATCCCGTCTTTGGTGTAGTACGGATTGTTATAGGAAAAGCTGTAGATGGTATTGACCCTGCTGTTATTGATAGTCAGGCTGTTAGAGGTTCCCGTTCCCAGGAAGTTGTTCTGGGTGATACTGGCATTCACCAGGGCCCCCTGCGCCTGGGAATAGCCAATCCCGGCACTAAACGAGCCCGAAGGCTGCTCCGTCACGCTAACATTGACATCCACCTGATCGGGTGTCCCCGGAACCGCTGGGGTCTCCACGTTCACCTGGCCAAAATAACCCAACCTGTTGAGACGCCGCCGCGAAAGATTGAGCTTTTCGATGGAAAGCAGACTCCCCTCCATCTGGCGTATCTCCCGCCGAATCACATCATCCCGGGTCTTGCTGTTGCCGGATATCTGGATACGTCGAACATAAACCCGTTTGCCGGGATCCACGAAGAAACGCAGTGCCACCTGCCGTGTTTCCTGATTATATTCTGGAATAGCGTTGACATTGGCAAAAGCATACCCCTCCATGGAGATTCGCTCAGTAATGTCATTGATAGCCTGGGTAACCTTTCTGCGGGAGAAGGTATCCCCGGTATGAAACGGGATCAACGCCCGTAGCTCCTTTTTTGGAAGAATCAGCTTGCCACCCAGCTCAATCTCGCCAACTCGGTATTTTTGCCCTTCATTGATGTTGATAGTGATATAGACGTGGCGTTTGTCCGGAGTGATGGAAACCTGGGTGGAGGTGATGTTGAAGTTGATATAACCACGATCCATGTAATAGGAGCGCAAGGTCTCCAAATCCCCTGCCAAACGTTGCTTGGAATATTTGTCGCTACTGGAGAGGAACGAAAAAAGACCACTTGGTTTCAGCTGGAAGTCTTTCAGCAATGCCTTCTCACTGAAGGCGCGGTTTCCCACGATGTTGATACCGTGGATTTTTGCCACCTCTCCTTCGCTGATATCAATATGGATGGCAACCCGATTGCGTTCCAGGGATTCCACCTTTGACTTCACCCGGACCGCATATTTGCCGTTATTGTAATATTGACGAACCAGCTCCTGCTCCACCTTGTCCAGCAGGGAGCGATCAAACACCCGGCCCTCCGCCAGGCCAATCTGCTTCAGGCTCTTCTTCAGATCGTCGCTCGAAATATCCTTGTTTCCAGAGATCTCGATCTCGGCAATGGAGGGACGCTCCTTGACCCGAATCAGCAAGATATTACCCTGCCTGGCCACTTTGATATCATCGAAGAATCCGGTCTTGAACAGATCTCGAAGCACTTGCTCGGCAAGGCGCTCATCCAACCGATCCCCGACCTTCACCGGCAGATAGTTATACACAGTCCCCACGGCAATCCGTTGCAAACCCTCCACGCGGATGTCCTGGATCACGAAGGGCTCAAACGCTGCCGCGCTCCCGATCCACAGCAACAGTGTGACAAGGCACAGAGTTCGTTTCATATGTTGTCCATCGTTGTGAGCTATCCGTGAACTCTTGATCCCGGTTTTCGCTACTTGAGCAAGCGTACAATGTCGTTGTAGAACGCCAAAGCCATCAGCGACACCAGCAGCGCAATCCCAATGCGCTGTCCCAGCATCTGCGCCTGGTCAGAGAGCGGACTCCCTTTTACTAGCTCGATGAAATAATACAGCAGATGTCCACCATCCAGTAACGGGACCGGGAAAAGATTGATGACACCGAGACTGATACTCACGATGGCCAAAAATCCGATGAACTGCACCAGGCCCACCGCGGCGGTATAACCGGCGTACTGAGCGATAGTGATCGGCCCGGAAACATTCTCCAGTGAGGCCTGCCCCACCAACATCTTACCCAGCATCCGTACCGTCATGGCACTCATTTCCCAGGTCTTACGTACCGCTTCAGCAACCGCTTTTAAAGGAGAATACTGTAGTACGGCGCGATAACTCTCAGGCAACGCAGGGGGAGGTTTGACGCCGGCACCAATCCGACCAATCTCCCCCTGCTCGGTGGAGACGGCTTCTGGAACCACTTTCAGTTCAAGACGTTTCCCCGGAGCACGCTCCACCGTCAAGATGACGGCAACACCGGGATGCGCCTGAACGTACTCTACCAGCTGACGCCAGCGAACAATGGGTTCGCCGTCGATAGCGACCACCCTGTCACCGGGACGCAGTCCCGCCCGCTCGGCAGCACTCCCCTTCAGCACCTCATCGATAACTGGCTCCACCACAGGCCGAAGTGGTGTGATACCCACCTCCTCCAACAAATCCAGCGATCCCTTCTCCTCACCTACAGCCGGCAAGGCCAGGGTAAGGTGGCGCTCGATCCCCTGCCGATCCCGTACCCGCAAAGAGACACTCTCCCCTTTGATCGCCTTGTATAGCAGGGCCTGCACTACGCTGTTCATGGTGGGGGTGGTTTCGTCGTCCACCGCAACGATTTCATCGCCATGCCGCAAACCCGCCACGGCGGCGGGGGAATCTGGACTTACCTCATCCACCACTGGTTTGAGCCCCTCCACACCCAGCACAAACACCAACCAGTAGGCCAGCACGGCAAAGATGAAATTGGCCGCCGGCCCTGCAGCCACGATGGCGATACGGCTGCCCACCGGCTGCCGGTTGAAGGCCTGGGGAAGTTCCTCCTCAGCCACCTCGCCTTCCCGCTCATCCAGCATCTTGACGTAACCCCCAAGCGGGATGGCACCAACCACATACTCCGTGTCGTCGGGATGCTTCTGCCAACGCCACAGGGGTTTGCCAAAACCGATGGAGAAACGCAATACCTTGACACCCAGCTTGCGCGCAACCCAAAAGTGGCCAAACTCGTGGACTGCCACCAGGATGCCGATTGCAACCAGGAACGAAAGCAAGGAGATCAAAAAACCATTCATGCCCTGCTCTGACCCTGCTGTTCATCAATAAGTTGCAACGCCACACGGCGGGCTGCAGCATCATCGCTGAGAATGGTTTCCAGGTCCTCGGCTGGTGAGGCGGAAACATGCTCCAGGGTCGCTTCGATCACCTCCGGGATGGCCATGAAGCCCAGCCTCCGCTCCAGGAATGCCTCTACCGCCACCTCATTGGCGGCATTGAGAATGGCCGGCGCCGTTCCCCCCGCGCGGATCGCCTCATAGGCGAGACGCAAGCAGGGAAAACGGGCAAGATCCGGGGCCTCGAAGTCGAGTCGTCCCACCGCAAACAGGTCCAGTGGCGCAACCCCGGAATCGATCCGCTGCGGCCAGGCCAGCGCATGGGCGATGGGGGTGCGCATATCGGGATTTCCCAGTTGGGCCAGCACGGAGCCATCAGTATATTGCACCAGGGAATGGATCACACTCTGCGGATGCAGTACCACATCGATCTGATCCGGGTTGGCATCAAACAACCAGCAGGCTTCGATTACCTCCAGCCCCTTGTTCATCATAGTGGCAGAATCCACTGAGATCTTGCGCCCCATATCCCAGTTGGGGTGGGCACATGCTTGCTCGGGAGTGATATCAATCAAATGCTCCAGAGGCGTGGTACGAAACGGTCCACCTGAAGCTGTAAGCAAAATCTTGCTGACGCCATTGGCAGACAAACCTCTTTCCCGATTCCCGGGCATGCACTGGAAAATGGCATTGTGCTCACTGTCCACCGGCAGCAGCTCAGCACCGTTTTTGCGCACGGTATCCATAAAGATACGCCCGGACATGACCAATGCTTCCTTATTAGCCAGCAGAATCCTTTTACCCGCTGCGGCCGCTGCCAAGGTGGACTCCAAGCCAGCGGCTCCAACGATGGCGGCCATAACCTGATCCACTTCCGGCAAAGTAGCCACCCGCTCCAACCCTTTCCGGCCAGAGAGTACTTCCACCGGGACATTCGTCTTCCGCAGGCGATCCCGCAATCGCTGGGCACAATCCTCATCCACCATCACCGCATAGTCAGGCCGGTGCCGGATACATTGTTCGAACAGGCGATCGACCTGCCGATTGGCGGTCAGGGCTATCGGCCGGAAGCGGCCATCATGCCGGGCAATCACCTCCAGGGTGTTAGTGCCGATTGAGCCGGTGGCTCCGAGAATCGCGACTCCAATCACAGGCAGACCCCCAAAGTAGCCAATGCAAAAACCGGCGCAGCCGCAGTTAGACTGTCAATCCGATCCAACGCGCCCCCATGGCCTGGCAACAGGGCTCCGCTGTCCTTCACCCCCGCTTGGCGCTTGAACATGCTCTCTACCAGATCACCAATTACAGAGAACAAAACAGTTACCAGACAAACCGTTATAAAATAAAGCTCAAACTCAACATGAATAGGAAAAAGGCGACCAAATATCAACACCACCAAGCCGGAGGTCAGTATTCCCCCCCACAACCCTTGCCAGCTCTTTCCGGGACTTACCCGCGGTGCCAGCTTGTCCTTCCCCCATTTGCGACCAGCAAAATAGGCCCCGCTATCGGCGCCCCAGATCAAAAGCATCAACAACAGAATCAGCCATGGCCCCTGTTCACCATGGCGATGCAGGGCTACCAAAGCGGCCCATGCCGGAACCAGGATTAAAAAACCGAACAGACACTGCCGCCAAATGTGACCCCTCCAGGCGGTTGCACTTACTGGGTACCGGAACACCCACATCCCGGCCAGGACCCACCAGATCAAAGCCAACAACAATACCACTCGAAGTCCCACCAAAGCATCTGACAACCACCAGAGGGGTACAAGTGAAAACAGCAGGGCAACAACATAACCCCTCCGCCGGGAGGATGGCAGCCCTATCAGCCGCGCCCACTCGTACGCCCCGACTGCGACAAAAATTGCCAGCATCACTGCAAACAGCCAACTAGGAAAGTACAGGATAGCGCCGACAACAATTGGCACCAGCACCAACGCGGTTATGATTCGCTGTTTCAAGGATGCATTTTTACTTTGCATAGCGGGCTAATCCTTGCTCCCGAAGCTGCAACACCCCGACAGGATCCTGGGCGTGTTACGGTATGTGTAAAAGGAGGGACCGGAGCGATAGGCGTTCAATGTACGCGGCACGATCCCGCTCTCACGCCCGTGGACTGAAACAGCCCTGCCCCCGTGAGAGACTCACAGTGCGCTCTCCTGCTCCACCTGTTCGCTGGTACGTCCGAATCGCCGTTGACGGGAGGCAAAGGAGCGCAGCGCCTCGGCAAAGCTCTCTTTACCGAAGTCAGGCCAGAGGGTATCGGTGAAATAGAGTTCCGTGTAGGCCAACTGCCAAAGCAGAAAGTTGCTGATTCGCTGCTCGCCTCCCGTACGAATAAAAAGATCCGGCTCAGGCAGCTCTGCAAGCGCCAGACCGGATTGCAGAAGCTGCTCGGTAACACCGTCGGCATCAAGTTCACCGGACTCGATCCGGCGGCCCAGCTTCCGCACAGCTTGAGTGATGTCCCAGCGGCCACCATAATTGGCGGCTATGGTGAAGGTCAGAGTTCGATTGCTTTCGGTATACCGCTCTGCTTCAGTGATGCGTTCCTGAAGCTTGCTCGGAAACCGGCTCCGATCGCCAATCACGCGCATCCGTACATCATTCTGGTGCAATTTCTTGACCTCTTTCTCCAGGGCAGTCAAAAAAAGCTCCATCAGCAAGCCTACTTCTTTCTGAGGGCGGCGCCAGTTTTCTGTACTGAAGGCAAATACGGTCAACGCCTCTATGCCGTATCCAATGCACTGTTCCACTACCCGCCGTACAGACTTCACCCCGGCCCGATGCCCGGCGATCCGGGGAAGTCGCCGCTGCTTTGCCCAACGGCCGTTACCATCCATGATGATAGCCACATGCCGGGGAATGGATGTTGGCGGCTTGTTTGTCTCTCGGTCGGGTTCAGACATGCTCTGGTACAAATTCAGAAAAAACGACTTCTCGTTGTTATCGGTTGTTTCTGCGAAGATCCGGGTTTAGATGGTCATCAGATCTTTCTCTTTCGCTTCTATCAGTCTTTCCACTTGCTCCACGTATCGATCTGTCAGTTTTTGAATCACCTCCTGGGCCCTGTGTTCTTCATCCTCACTGATCTCCTTTTCCTTGAGCAATGCCTTCAAATCATGGATGGCATCACGCCGGATGTTGCGGATTGCCACCCGCGCCTTCTCCCCTTCTTGGCGCACCAGCTTAATCATGTCCTTGCGTCGCTCTTCGGTGAGTGGAGGTAAGGGAACCCGGATCACCGTTCCCGCCGTGGCCGGATTCAACCCCAGGTCAGAGGTCATGATTGCCTTCTCGATGGGCGCAACCATGTTTTTCTCCCAAGGGGTGACACTAAGTGTACGAGCATCCTCCACCTTTATCGTGGCAACCTGGCTGAGAGGCATCTCGCTACCGTAGTACTCTACAGTGATATGGTCGAGCAGGCTGGTGTGAGCCCGCCCTGTGCGCAATTTGCTCAGCTCATGCTTCAGGGCCTCGATGCTCTTCGCCATACGACTGTCGGCATCTTCCCGGATTTCATCTATCATCAGCTCTCTCCACCTTTTGCAATACGGCGCTCAATCGCCAGATGTTGCCTCGATCAACGTCCCCTCATCCTCACCTTTGAGAATACGCATCAATGCCCCAGATTTGTTCATATCGAATACCCGCAACGGCATCCCTCGTTCCCGGCAAAGCACAAATGCGGTCATATCCATCACGTTCAACCGCCGATTCAGCACCTCGTCGTAGGTCAGCCGGCTGTAGCGAACCGCTTCTGGATCATACAGGGGATCCGCCGAATAGACCCCGTCTACCTTGGTTGCCTTCAGCACCAGTTCGGCATCAATCTCGATGCCACGCAAAGCGGCCGCCGAATCGGTGGTAAAGAAAGGATTTCCGGTTCCTCCGGCCAGAATCACCACCCGTCCTTGCTCCAAATGCTGGACAGCACGTCGCCGCTCCAGCGTTTCACACAGTTCAGGCATAGCCAGCGCCGACATCACGCGCGCTGGCGTTCCTCCCCGCTCCAGCACATCCTGCATCGCCAGGGCGTTCATCACTGTAGCCAACATCCCCATCTGATCGGCAGTGGTAGGATGCAGCCCCACTGGAGCCAATGCAATGCCCCGAAAGATGTTGCCTCCCCCGATGACTAACCCCACTTGGGCACCCGCTGCAACAACCTCTCCTATCTCCTGCGCCACCCTTCGGATCACACCGGGTTCGATACCGAAAGGCTTCTCGCCCATTAGCGCCTCTCCGCTAATCTTCAGCAAGACGCGACGATAAAGAAGATCATTGTTCGCAGCGGCCTGGTTCATCTTACTGCGTCAGCTTCCCTTAACCTGAGCCATCACCTCTTCGGCAAAGTTCTCGCTTTTCTTTTCGATGCCTTCACCCACCTCGAGGCGTACGAAACGCACCACAGAGGCATTTTCCCGCTGTAACAGTTTTTCTACCGTTTCATCGGGATTCTTCACAAATGGCTGACCAAGCAAGGTGATCTCCTTGAGGAACTTGTTGATACGGCCGGTCACCATCTTTTCGACGATCTCGGCAGGCTTTCCACTCTCCTCGGCTTGGGCCTTGAAGATCTCACGCTCCTTCTCGATCAATGCAGGGTCCACCTCGTCAGCGCTGACACAGACCGGCTTGCTGGCGGCAATGTGCATCGCAATATCCTTCGCCAGCTCTGGAGTACCCCCCTCAAGATCCACCAACACACCGATACGGTTTCCGTGCAGATACTGCCCAAGAACTCCCGAGACCTCCAACATCTCGAAACGACGAACGGTGATATTCTCGCCAATCTTGGCCACTAACTCTCTGCGAACCTCTTCTACAGAATCACCATCCAGCGGCAAAGCAAGCAGCTCATCCAGAGTGGCTGGCCGTTTCTCCAGGATCTGCTGGGCAACCGCCTCAGCAAAACGAGTAAAGTTGTCATCGTTGGCAACGAAATCGGTCTCGCAGTTGATCTCCACCATTGCAGCCAACTTGCCATCA
The DNA here is from genome assembly GCA_964557025.1 of uncultured Chromatiales bacterium. GTDB lineage: Bacteria > Pseudomonadota > Gammaproteobacteria > Thiohalospirales > Thiohalospiraceae > DRMK01. The sequence goes on from CAZKYF010000039.1 coordinate 175,015, forward strand.
TCACTGGTCTTGATCACTACACGGCCTTCCGCCGCCGTACGTCCCGCCTTTTTATCCGCTTTGGCCTGCCCGCTCTTGCGCAAGAATTCGATGGCGGCATCGATATCCCCGTTGGTCTCCACCAGAGCCTTCTTGCACTCCATCATCCCTGCGCCCGTACGCTCGCGCAGCTCCTTTACCATTGACGCTGTAATTGACATGCTTTACCTCAAGATATTCTAAAAATATGGTTCAACTATCCGGAATACCCCCCGATTTTATCTGGGGGGATCCCGTCGCCCGTCCTGCACGCCCCACGCGGTGCCTTGGGGGAGGGCGGCCTCAAATAAACAACACAGTAATTCAGGATGGAGAACTCAGCTGACCCGTCCGCCTTCCAGCTCATCCTGCCACTTCTTCAGGGCCTCCCACTCCCCTTTTGCGGCATATCCTGCCTGTTCTGGCCAGGTACCTGGATCAGCCCGGTTGTACTGGGGACCAGCTTCAACCAGCATCTCTTTAATCGCGCCGGCTTCCATTTCGGCCAGCTTGGCGAAAGTATCGACACCATTGTTGACCAGGATTTCGGAAATCTTGGGGCCAATCCCTTCAATCTTGGTCAGATCGTCACCACTCTCGGCAGCAGAAGGATTTTCCGTCTTGACCGTACGCTTCTTTTCCACAGTCGGTTTGCTATCAGCCCTGACCTCACTGCTCTCCTCCACCTCGATAAACTCATCTTCATCACTTCCGCCTGTCGTAGCCACCGAGGCACGACCCGCGAGGATGGCATCAGCAACGTAGCGAGTATAGAGCTGGATGGCACGAATGGCGTCATCATTACCAGGGATAATGTAATCCACTCCATCCGGCGGATAATTGGTATCCACCACGCCAACCACCGGAATACCCAGCGTCTGCGCCTCTCTCACCGCAATCTTTTCATGACCCACGTCGATGACAAACAGGGCATCGGGCAAACCTTTCATCTCTTTGATTCCACCCAGGCTGCGCTCCAGCTTGGCCAGCTCCCGGCTGAGCATCAGCGCTTCTTTCTTGCTCATCCGATCAAAGGTTCCATCCTCCCGCATGGTCTCCAGTTCTTGGAGACGCTTGATGGACTGCTTGACTGTCTTGTAGTTGGTCAACATGCCACCGAGCCAGCGGTGGTTAACATAGGGCATCCCGCAGCGCTTCGCCTGTTCCTCGATAGCCTTCTGGGCGGCACGTTTGGTACCCACGAACAAGATAGTGCCCTTTTTTGCCGCCAGGCTGCTCAGGAAATTAAGTGCCTCTTCGAACAGAGGAACGGTTTTTTCCAGATTGATGATGTGAATCTTGTTGCGGGCACCAAAAATATAGGGTGCCATTTTGGGGTGCCAGTAACGGGTCTGGTGGCCAAAGTGAACACCGGCCTCCAGCATTTCACGCATGGATACGTTGGACATTTTCGATTTCTCCAGTCAGGGTTATGCCTCCACACACCCCATAAACCAACCCACCTCTCAATCTCAAAGACGGGCACCCTGGCCTATGTGTCGGTGCGTGTGTGTATTTGCAGCCATCCCCGAAGTCGGGGACGACAGGATTTGCCAACAGGGCGTGCGCTTTATACCATAATCCGATTATGACAACAATTCACATGGACATTTCGTGATCCCCGTAAGAGATCGCCTTGAACCCTTTGCGGCAACAGCTCGCTCCCGAACCCGGAGACCCGCAGCAGGGGAAACAACACGGTGCTGACCAACGCCCCGCGCGCGGTTGCAGCAAGAAGCGCAAGCTAGGCTTTCTTTGTCATTTCCGGATTCCAGCAAGACATCATACCCATGAGCATAATCATCAAAACCGAAGAAGAGATCGAAAAGATGCGCATCGCCGGGCGGCTTGCCGCAGAGGTGCTTGAGGTACTACGTCCCCATGTGAAACCGGGGATCACAACCGAGGAGCTAGACCGTATCGCCCACGACCACATCACCCGGGTTCAGCAAGCGATACCTGCCCCTCTCAATTATCATGGCTTTCCGAAATCCATTTGCACCTCAGTCAACCATCAGGTATGTCATGGGATTCCGGGACCGAAAAAGCTGAAGAAGGGTGACATCATCAACATCGACATCACGGTGCTCAAGGATGGATACCATGGTGACACCAGCAAAATGTTCTTCGTAGGGGAACCCACGGTGCTGGCCAAGCGGGTGGTTCGTATCGCCCACGAGTGCCTGATGAAAGGGATCGAGATGGTCCGTCCGGGTACCCGTCTGGGAGATATCGGCCACGCCATCCAGCAACATGCGGAACGTAATGGGTGCAGCGTAGTCCGCGAATACTGTGGCCATGGTATTGGTCGGGGATTCCATGAAGAGCCCCAGGTTCTACACTACGGGGAACCAGACACCGGCATCGCCCTGGAGCCGGGTATGACCTTTACCATTGAGCCGATGGTTAACGCCGGGCGCCGTGAAGTACGGTTGCTGGCGGATGGCTGGACCGTAGTAACCAAGGATCACAGCCTTTCCGCACAGTGGGAACATACCGTACTGGTCACCAAAACCGGAGTGGAGATACTCACCCACCTGGAAGGAGAGGCACCCTGATGAACCCCGTCATTGGCCTGCCTGAATCCTTGGATCTGGAGAAACGGCTGGCTGAAGGTGAACCTGCCATATCACTGCTTCGCTCCTTGCTCAGAGAGACTCGGCAAGATCTCGAAAGGCAGTACACCGAGGGCGTACCGGTGGAGCAATTGGTGCGCGCCCGCGCCACAGTGGTGGATCAGGTGCTGGGAAGCATCTGGCATAGCCATTTTCTGGAAAATGGGGAAGACGGAATGGCATTGGTGGCTGTTGGGGGCTACGGACGTGGAGAACTGCATCCCTATTCCGATATCGATATCCTCATCCTGCTTGAAAAGGATGATATTTCTGAGCTACAGGAGCGGCTGGAACACTTCCTCACTACATTGTGGGATGTGGGCTTGGAGATCGGCCACAGCATTCGTACCTTGGAGGAGTGTGTCACCGCTGCTGTAGAGGATATCACCATTGCCACCAACCTGATGGAAGCCCGACTGATTGCCGGCTCAAAACCCCTGCTGCATCAGCTCCGGGAACGCACTGGTCCGGACGCCATCTGGCCCAGTAGAGCATTCTTTGCTGCCAAATGGGAAGAGCAGATCCGGCGCCACCATAAATACCATGACACCGCCTATAATCTGGAGCCAAACATCAAGGGGGGGCCTGGGGGGCTGCGGGATATTCAGACCATCGGCTGGATCACCAAGCGCCATTTCGGCACCTCGACCCTGCATGACCTCGTCACTCACCGGTTCCTCACCGAGGGGGAATATCAGGCACTGATGGAGGGACAATCCCTTCTGTGGCGAATCCGTTTTGGCCTGCACACCCTTGCCAAACGAGGGGAAGAGCGGTTGCTGTTCGACTATCAGCGCACCCTGGCCAGTCAGTTCGGTTATCAGGACAACGAACAGGAGCTGGCGGTAGAACAGTTCATGAAACGCTACTACCGAACCGTGATGGAGTTGAGCCGGCTCAATGAGATGCTGTTACAGCTGTTTCAGGAAGAAATCCTGCATGCTGATGAACCGGGAGAGCCGCTTCCCATCAACAAACATTTCCAGGCACGCAAAGGATTTCTGGAAGTGGTCGATCCCAATCTGTTCCAGCGCTGCCCTTCCACTATGCTGGAGCTGTTTCTGCTTATGCAACAGCATCCAGAGCTCAACGGCGTACGGGCCGGCACCATCCGCCTGATACGCGAACACCGCCGCCTCATCGATCATGAATTTCGCACCAACCCTCGAAACCGCAAACTGTTTCTGGAGATTTTGCGCCAGCCCCGAGGTGTCACTCGCGAACTACGACGGATGAACCGGTATGGAATCCTTGCAGCCTATTTGCCGGAGTTCGGTCACATTGTCGGACAGATGCAACACGACCTGTTCCATGTTTACACAGTGGATGAACACACTTTAGTCACCTTGCGTAACCTGCGACGGTTCACGGTTCCGGAGTATGCCCATGAGTTTCCCCTTTGTAATCGCATTATCTCTCACCTCCCACATCCAGAAATCCTTTATATTGCCGCCCTATTCCACGATATTGCCAAAGGGCGCGGTGGCAATCATTCCGAATTGGGAGCAGCGGACGCAGAGCGCTTCTGTATAGCACACCAACTGGGCCCCTACCACACCAGCCTGATCTCCTGGCTGGTACGTAACCACCTGCTTATGTCCATGACCGCTCAGCGCAAGGATATCAGCGATCCCGACGTGGTGCATGAATTTGCCACCCAGGTTGGAGATGTGGACCATCTCAACCATCTTTATCTGCTCACCGTGGCAGACATCCGCGCCACCAACTCCAGCGTTTGGAACAGTTGGAAAAATGCCCTTTTGGTGGAGCTATACAACGCCACCAAGCGAACGCTGCGCCGGGGAATCAGCAACCCCCCGCTACAGCATGAGCGTATTGAGACCATCAAGGCACAGGCGCGCCAACAATTGCGTCAGCATGTGCTTGCCAACCCCGATTTCGAAAGCCTGTGGAAAAACTTTGATGATGACTATTTCCTGCGTTACTCCGCCGACGAGATCGTCTGGCATACCCGTGCCATTCTGGGCTGCAACGAATCAGATCTTCCTCTGGTACTGATGCGCCAGACCACCCGGCGCGGCGGTACCGGAATCTTTATCTATACCAGGGTGAAAGAGAACCTGTTTGCCCACACTGCTTCCCTGCTGGAACAGAACGGCCTGACCATCGTGGACGCACGTATCATCACTTCCCGTAACGGTTATACCCTCAACACGCTGACCGTGCTGGAAGAAAACGGCGAACCCATCAGCAGTTCACGCCGCCACCAGGAGATTCTGACCAGTTTGCAACGGGGACTGAAACAGAAACGGCAAAATACCGGGGTAAACCGGCGCATCCCCCGTCAGCTGAAATGCTTCCCCATCTCCACCAGCGTAAGTTTCATGCCCGACAAAGCCAATCGACGCACTGTGATGGAGGTAGTGACCGCTGATCGTCCTGGTCTGCTGGCAAGACTGGGATTTGCCCTGCGAGAGCAGGGTGTCGTGATCCAGAACGCCAAGATCGCCACCATTGGCGCCCGGGCGGAGGATATCTTTTTCATCACCGACGAGAAAAACCAACCGATAGACAGTCCGGAACGACAGGAGCAACTGGCTACAACCATCAAGCGCTATCTGGATTGCTGCGAGAGCTAGCCTGCACCCCGGAACAATATCCCTCAGGTAATCCCGCTGGACCTTACGACGCCGCCACCGATCTCGCTAACGAATGCACCCTTTCACGGGTCGCCTTGACCGTCGCCATGGATTGCAATTATTTGGGTAACCGGGACTGCACCTTGGTAAGAACATCGTCTACACGGCCGCTTCCACGGATATAGAAACCTGAGATTGACTTCAGCTCGTTGTCCGGCTGGATTGCCTTGAGATCCGCAGCGAGATCCCGGGTGAAGGTACGCCATGTAGCGTCATTGGCATCACTGCCCAGGCTACGGTGAACCTATTCTTCCACACCCATGAAATCATCGTCATCACTGGTGTAATAAATATAGCGGAAACCATCCCGCGTTTGCACAGCGATATACTTCTGAAAGCGCCTCGGGAGAGGTGTGGTAGCCAACCTGCTTTACATCCTCAACCCTGCGGAGGAAACTGCGCCATTGCCGCCATCACCGGCATCAAAATAGCTGGCAAAATCAGACCATACAGGATCGGGCACTTTGGCATACAATAACGGCGATCCTTGGCCATTTTCCCTCTCCCCAAGATTAACCTACATCACGCAGCAAATCGCTATCCCATCCGCCGACCTGACAACCGGGAGAGGTATGACGCACCCCTTTCACATGTTCGGAGTCCTTTCGATGATAGCCAACGCATTCAGGGGGCACGCATGAAATCCAGCAGGCCGGCACCATCCCGAGGTAGATACCAGCTACGAGCAGGCGCTCCCCAACCAAAAAAACCGATACTCTCTACCCCCTCCACTGAAGCCGCGGCGATTGCATCTCGCTGTATCTCTGCGACCGAGGGTTTCAAAAAGGTGGGCCGATCTTCAAACGCTGCCAGACTGATCCAGACCCTCACATCGCCATCCACTGCCCGGATCTTGTCAACCAATTCTTGTGCCGATTCCCTGACCATATCCGGCAACAGCACTCTCTCCCCATCGAGGGAATAATTACTATAGAGATTCAACATTACAATATCCGCAATCCCTGAACCAAAGGGATTTTTCCAGGTAAAATCTCCATCCTCATCGTCCCAATAGTGCATACGAACAAGGATGGGACGCTTGCCGTCCAGTGCTCGCACATCGGTCGCTGCCTGGCGCATCTGCTCAAGCGTAATCCTTTTCTGCGCTCCATTGGGAAGATTCTCTCCGGCTTCATTGGAGATATCATAGGCATAGATGGCTGGATGATGACGGATCTGCTCCACATAGGACTTGATTCGTTCTGCCTGCCAACGAGGTGCCTGCCCGGGAGGCGGGATCATCCCACTGGCATAACCCCACGCTGCGCCGTCGGAAAGATTAACGATAAATTTCAGACCACGAGCATGCATTCGATCCAGCAAAGTCAATAACTGCGTTGCTGACAAAGCATCCATTCCCCATTCGCCGTTTAGTACCGAAAACCCCATCTCTTTGAGCTTGTCCAGGTCAGCATCGCTGATTCCACTTCCTACCAGCTTCATATGCAGCAGTTTTTGGTTCCAATTGTTATTCCCATCGTCGGCAACCAACGACTCGATATTACAGGCAAGCAGAAACAATGAAAGCAGCAGCACCACACCACAGGTGCACAATGCTTTTTTTCTATAATATTTCCCGTCCATGGATGACCCTTTTCTCTGGTTCGGCTTTTCCTTTCTACCGAGGGTTACGCCACTCAGAAGCGCCTGGAAACAGAAAGATTGAACCCGCTTCCCGTATAGGCGTCGCCGCCCCGGGTGACATTGTGAACACCACTGACGCCGAAACGCAGCCACCAATTTTCATCCAGCTCAAATTCACCGCTGATGCCTCCTTCCGATGCCAGTTTGAACGCAGTCATCGACTCGTCTTTTGCCACCCCGAGTGCCAGGGAAAAGAAGACACCTCCTAGATCGGTCGCCTTCCAGTAGGCTTCACCAGCAAACATGTAGCGTTGATAGTAATCGGGTTCATAATACCCGTTCTCCTTTTTCGCTGCGAAATCCAGCAGTCCGGAAGTCAGCCCCACATCCACGTTCCAGCGCTGGGTACGAATCATCGCCCGACGGACAGACAACTGAAGATTCCGGCTACTGTTGTCATCAGAGAAACGGCTGGATCCTATTTGCGCCGAAATCCGGTGGTTAAAATCGGGTCGCCAGTTCAAATAGAAACGAGCCGACTCCTCCTTGATATTGAGCGAGAGCGTTTTGGGGGAACTAGCATAGTACTCGTGGAAATAGTCCTGACCGTATTGCAAACGAAGATCCAGGGTATCCAGCGGAGAAACATCGAAGCCAAACCCGGAGACGGTCATTGACCCACCTTCCGCCGCCGCGTGTCCAACATGAAAATCAGCCGCTAATGCTGAAGAAAAACGGTAGCTAGCCCCAGCCTGAATATTCTGGTACTGGGCACCGCTACTACCGTCGATCGCCTCCAAACCACTACCCAGCCGGGCCGAAAACCATTCCTGAACATATTTCAAATTGAGCTGCAACTCTGGTGTAAACGAATAAGTGCCGCCCAAGGTAGTGGAGAGGGCCTGGAGATCTTCTGATGAGGTAACATATGCGGAATCCAAAGAGATCTTCGGGCGATACGATGCCATCACCACTCGCTGTAACAGCCTGTTATCCTCATTGTCTGGGTGGCGACGCTCCAGATTCTGCAGGCGCTCCAAGGCAACGTGGGGTCGCCCGCCAAAATGGGCCGCCAATACACTTGCGTAGTTCAGCTGATAGTCATCGGGATCCTTTTGTAACCCGGGTGCCACTAGTCTCTCCGTCTCCCGAGGACGACCTCCCCACGAAAAGATATCCGCCTTTGTCTTGAGCCAAGCCCCATCTTCCCCAAAACGCTCTCTGTAGCGCTCCAATAGCATGACTGCCTTGCCGGTGTTACCACGCCACGACTCTACCTTGATTTGTTCCATAGCAGCCTCACGGTCATCCGGACGCTGCTGCAAATAGCGCTCATAATAGCGCGCCGATTCATCCAAATTTCCTGCATAGGAAGAGACTCTGGCCTGATTGAGCAATAACTGATCATCCTCTTCCCCCAATGCGGCCAGCTGCCGATATCCTTCCACGGCAAGAGCATGCTGATCATTCCAGTTCGCCAACTGGGTCATGTCCCTGAGGTAGCGGCGATTCTTTGGATCCAGCTCCAATGCCCTTTTAATCTCTCGGTAGGCTCGCTTCGGATCTTCTGCCATGGCATAGAGCCGGGACAGCTCATAATGAATCCCGGCTTCACCGGGCTCAAGTCGGTGCTGAAAAAGATCATAGGGGCGCTTCGGATCAGGAACGACCGAAACACCCAGACTACCGGGATCGCTGTTCGGATGAGGTCCCCAAATCTCTATTCGGGGAATCTCCATAGGATCATCCTTTCCCAAATGTGCTATCCCCCCATGGGCGGCAAAAGCGATTCGGAAACCAGCGGCCTCCAGCTCCTGATGCACCTCTTCCCGATGAAACCCACTACCATACGGATAGCTGAACGAGCTCACCTCGACGCCGGTCTCCGCTAGAATTTTCAATTTGGAATACAGAATTTCCAGTTTCAGTTCCTCTCGGCCAAGCAGCTTCATATCTGCATGACTCTTGCTGTGAGCACCGATGACGAAACCATCGGCAATCATCTCCTTGATCTCAGGCCATACCATGTAGTCCAGCTTCGTCTCCTTGCCTTGGCGGCGCTGAACAAGACTGGCCCGCTGGACGGCACTGTTGCGGATGGCATCCGTAAAAATATAAATATCCGCTGTAAACCCATGCTTTTTCAGGATCGGTCGAGCATAAGTATATAGATTTCGGCAAGCGTCATCGAAGCTGATCATTACGGGCTTGGACGGCAATTCTTGGGTCCCGAAAAGATACCCTTCCAAGTCACGTGAGGTAACAGCGCTGTAACCCAACCGTTTGAGTTCTGCCATCTGGGCATCAAACTCATCAGAGGAAATCCAGTAATCGTTATCTGCCTGCTTTCCAATACAGTGATAGAGAAGAACCGGCACTTTTCTGGATTTCTTACGATTCTGCTCATCGACGCGATCGGGTTTTGAAATAAACCTGGCATAGGCCCGTTCCAACAGAGCTATCGCATCCTTGTTTTTTTTCTGTGCTATCTTCCCATCTACCACCTTCAGCCAAAGCTTGAGATCGTTCGGCCGTTTCTGGAGAAGACGTTCATAGAGATCAGTGGCCCTTTCCTGATCTCCAGCCCATTGGTATGTCTTTGCCAGGGTACCGATGAGCTGCTCCTCATCTGGCATGCGGACAAGAATCTTTTCTAAACTATCTGCTGCCTCCGATGGCCTTTTCGCCCAGTTGGCAATCTGGGCGTGAGCGCGCAGATAGTCAAGATTATCGGGCTCAATTTCCAGCGCTTGTCGCGCATAAACAAGAGCCTTGTCCGGCTGATTTTGCGCGGCGTAAAACCGTGACAACTCAGCATTGAGTTGCGCATTATCCGGATTTAGCTCGTGGGCCCTGAGCAAGGCGGCGTTAGCGCCATTGGAATCTCCTAGTCTGCTCCTTTCTCTGGATAGTGCAAGCCAAATGGATGCACGCCCGGGATGGCGATTCAGATATCGCTGATAGAGATCGGCTGCCTTTGCATGCTCTCCTGCCCATGACCAGCTGTTCGCAGCATTCTGCAACATGGTTTCATTATCTGGCTGAAGCATATAGATGCGCTGATAACTTTCCGCAGCTTCGCTAAATCGTTTCAACCAATTGGCCAGCTGGGCATGCGTCTGAAGATACTTGATGTTATTTGGCTCGGCACTCTTTGCCTTTTGTGCATGGAGAAACGCCTCTTCCGGCCGTCCCTCCATCGAATAAAGGGTAGCCAGGTCAAAATGGGATACAGCATCATCAGGATCAAACTCGATCCCATTTTGAAGCGCATTGATTGCCCCGGAGATATCCTTAAGATGGATCCGAATCTGCGCGATCCGGCGCCAGAGATCAATCCTTCGTGGTTCACTTTCCAACATTCGCCGATAAATGGCAATCGCCTTTTGCCACTCCCCGGCCATCTCAGCCTTTATCCCTTCATCCGGCAAGGCACCTCCATGGACTGGACAACCCATAAACCAAATCAACAGGAAGAAAACGATGGTTCTGAATGTGCTTTGCCTCTTCACCGTTACTTCCGCCATTGGGTGTTCTTTGTTATCCATATATCCTTCGCAAACCGACCCACGGTCAACCAATCATAGAACAGACTCATGTAACGGATAGGCGTCGCTGCCAGCCCCTTGAACAAATACTCCAGACGTCGATCCTTGGCCACATAGATCAGGACCCCTGTGGTTACCAGAATCTCCGCCAGAATGGTTACACTCAACTCCTCCCACAACCCCAGCAGGATCATGATCACGATTGCAGTGGGATAGAAAATCTTCTCTACCAGCGAAAGAAGCACTGCCCATCCCATTGGCCGGCCTAGGCGTCGAACCACATGATCGCCAAACGCCTGCCGATAAGGATCCGGATTGTGACGTCTATCTGGCCCTCTTGTTTCATCTGAAATTCGCTCCACCTGTTTGTAGAATCGGCGCCGCTTGAATGCCTTGAATGGGCTTCTTACAAGATCATCAAGATAGTAGCAACTCTGCAAAAAGGCGGATGACCAGAGGTAAAATTGTCTCGGCAGACGAGTTGCCTCCGGCTCCTGCGAACGCATGTAAACATCGGGCACCTGTACATTTCGATACCCTCGGCTCAATAAGGCGAAACCGATAAAGATATCCTCCGAGTTGGTCAGGTTGTCCCCAAAGACCGGTTCGTAGTGATCGAAAACCTTCTCCAGATATTCACGCCGGTAGGCCACTGCGCATCCAACAGGATTGATCGTGGAACCGAATAACAGCATCTGCCCCCGATTGACGAAACGCTGGACATACATATAAAGGACATCACGGTAGAGATTGGTGAATGCGCGCATGATGCGATTCTTCCACCCGGATTCCAGCTGCAAAACCGCATCGGGGTGCCGAATGAAAAAGCGCTTCACATACTCTTCCCCGAACATTTTTACCCGATCCTTGTCCCGAAGTGGAAGGACACAGCCAAATGCACAACCCACACCCGGAGTCTGATAAAGTGCCTCCACTACTCTTTCGATATAGTTATCCGAATCCAGGATGGTGTCGGAATCCACCACCAGCTCCACATCACAATCGAGTTCTCTCGCTTGGCGTTTCAGCGTAGGGGTCTTGCCGGCGGGATTGCGCCGTCGGATAATCCTTAAGGGGAGACCGGCCACCTCCCCCATAGTGCGTGCATATTCAACAGTATTGTCACTACTGCCATCATCCACCAGAATAATCTGACGGGGGCGTCTGGTCTGTCTGGCGATAGATGCCAGACACAACGGGATGGTAGCCGCTTCATTGAGCGCGGGAATCACAACATCAACAGTGACATCCTTGAGTTGAACCGGAGCCGCGACAGAAGATCTCCCTCTTCTGCCACGACTCACTCCCCATAGACTCAATAGTGTATTAGGCCCGAGAACAAACCAAGGGTATGTCGCCATCGGCTTCCTTCGCTGCGCTGGAGAGTCCAATCAGGTGATTGATGGTATCAACCAATGCGTATCTGGACTTGAAACCGGTAAGTTTCTGTAGTTTCTGCAGCGCGGGACGGCGATAGGCGATCTCATCGAACCCCTTGCCATAGACCTCTTCATAGTCGAGATGCTGGATTGGAGACTCACTGTCTGCCAGTTTTTTGACCAGATTTGCCAGATCAAGGATAGTGATTTCGCTATCACTACCGACGTTGACAATCTCACCGGCACTCTCTTGCGTACTGGCCAGCGCGAACAGCGCCTTGACCGTATCCCTCACATCCATGAAGGATCGCGTCTGACTCCCGTCACCGAACACTGTAATCGGCTCATTATTGACTGCCTGATTGACAAAGCGCGGCACCACCATCCCATAACGACCGGTCTGTCCCGGCCCGCAAACGTTAAAGAAACGTACTGCGGTCACATGCATGTCATGCTCCTTTGCGTAGGAGATGGCGAATGCCTCATTGGCGAGCTTGCTGATCGAATAGTTCCAACGGGTGTTGATCCCCGGGGTGATGAGCAGCTCCAGCTCTTCGTGCAAAGGCAGATGCTCACCATCAATGATAGGACGATTGCCATAGACTTCAGAGCTGGATGCAACGATGATGCGAGGATGCCAGTGACTGTTGCGTGCGGCCCGTAGCAACCTTTCACACCCTGCAATGTTAATTGCCAGTACCTCGATAGGCTGTTTAAGCACCTTGAACACACCAACCACGGCAGCAAGATGGTAGATTACGTCTGCACCACTAACCGCTCTCTCCAAGCCGCTCCATGTCAATACATCCCCCTCATCGAAATGAAATTTGGGATCGTGAAGATAAGCCTGGATGTTTTCTTTGCGACCAGTACTCAAGTTATCGATGACGTGGACCTTGTGGCCTTGATTCAGGTGATATTTGGCGAGATTGGAGCCGATGAACCCGGCCCCTCCGGTGATCAGGACATGCATAGGTTACTCCTTGTACGCTTTGCGCCTGCAATTGCAGCAGACAGAATCCATTCGAAAATCGGGGGTCCAGCGGGGACGTTACCGGCTGGACTTCTAAATTTAACGCCAACTATTTCGGGATTGCAACAAATTTAGAGATAGTTTAAATAAGACTATTTTTACCTTTATCAGAACATCAGAAATGCCCACTGAAGCTGGTAATGGGAGATGGCGTCCTCACCCATTTCCATCCGATGGAATTCTAGTTTCAGCGCATTGCTCTCATCGACATCGTATCTCAAACCAAACACATGATGCGATTGCTCTGACAGATCAAGATAGCCAAAGTAGGGATCATTCTCTTCCCGATTCAATTCGACATACCGGTAGAGAGGTTTCAGACGTTCAGTCAAACGATAGCCAAATTGCAGATAATATGCCGATGCAGAGTAATGCCCGGTCTTGCCCAGAGTATCGTTATTGTTAATGTAATAATACTCTCCGAACATCTCCAGACCGTTCGCCGAGAAATAAAAATCTGCGCCTCCAACAGTCTGTTCCACCAACCGTTCACCAAGCCCACCTCTTGCGCCTATCCCCTCCCCGGACTCCGTTACCGGATTATTCATTCCAAATAACCCAATTTGTAACGGAATGTCTGAAAAACGATAGGCAGTACGAAGCACGAACAGTTTCTCATCACCCGGATCACCGAGCATGTTGATGTGAATTTTCGACTCGTCCTCTCCGGCACCGGTATCCAAAGACATGCCGTTGGAAAATACCGCTGTATAATCCAGCACTCCCCTCCCGAGTGGAGCACTCCCGGACAGCTCCAATCCTACCGATACCATGGGGAAGATTGCCCCTGGCTCCTCTTCATAGCGCAGAAAAAAAGGTCTGGTAATGGTATCCTGCAAAAGTTGCCCGCCATGGTGATAGGTACGGTTCCAGTATCCCAAAGGAGATTCAACGAGACCAGCCTTGAATGAAAGAGCGGGAACCAACGTACGCTTGATCCAGAGGCGCTCCAGCTCAATATCCTCTTCAAAATCCGCGATGATAAATTCGGCAAATGCAGAGGTGTTTTCGCTGATTTTCTGGAAAGCGTAGAGATCGAAGCCTCCCAGGGTGAATCCTTCCGGGTACTCACCGCTGATGTTGGCGCGGGGACTATCCACATCACGCTTATGGTAACCGATGCTACCAAATCCTTCGAACTCCAATGCATATACGGAGCCCATGGCCAACATCATCACCAGCGTGGCAAGGATACGGTTTCTACAAATTGCACCCATGGCTGTTCCCCTTATTCTCGATAATGCCCATCGGGCGTAAACAACACCTTTACAGAACCATCTACTGAACTGCTTTTAATAATACCGATGGCGCTGGTAGAACGTGCTACCTTTTCCTTTACCATCTCCTCATCCTCAACCTCCTCCAATGGTTGATGCCTCCCCTGAAAGCGGATTTTGGCCCAATGAATCTTGAGCTGTCTGGGGCTCTTACCCAGTATTTCCCGGTAGAACTTGCTCTTGGCGGAGCCCTCTTCGTGTGCAGCAATTATGGTTACGCGCTCCCCGGTGGGCAAACGCGGATCCTGAGATAAAAAAATGGCCTTAACCTGTTTTCTGCTCAAGGTATTCAGTGGCAATCCAGGGGAACCGATAACCACCATGGTTGGAGTAATCACACCTGTTTTTGAAGTGTTCTGCGCCAGATCATGCTGGATGACAGGTTCTGGTTTCCTCCCCTGCTGCTGATACGGCTCCACCTGTGGTACAACTATCTGGGGAGGAACAACAAGCGACTCTTCCGGATAGGAAGTGACAAAAAGCGGTTCCTCTTCCGCAGAAACCTTTTGCTCTCTGTGGATCTTCTGTTTCCTGACAGGTCTCTCCTGCAGTACGGGAGCTGCCACTTTCTCCCTGGAAATAGAATATCTTCGTATCCTTCCCTTTTCGGCTGATGACCCTGCTTTGCTTTCGCGTCTCGACGAAGCAGACTTGGTCAGCAGCTCCTCCTTCCGCGCCAAGGTTGCAGAACCCACCGAGTCATCCCCCTCCGCCACCTCTTCGCGCCCCAGCCTTTCACCCTGCTGTCCGGTAGTCGACTCTTGTTCCACTTCCGCCCTGGTCCTGGCATTTACAGCCGTCTTCGGTTCCGGCTCCTTAACCACCCCGTCTTGCTCAAGAGCCGTGATCTGTTCAGAAAGGCGAGAGTCTTGCAACCCCGACGCAGAGCGTGCAGAATCAGGTGCCAGGCGTTCTTCCACTCCTGCCTCCTTCACTGGCGATTCATTAGGAATTTCTGTTTCAGCGCGGTTCTCCCTTTCCGCTTCACGCCCGCTTCCAAAATACAAAAACAATACAGATCCCACAGCTACCAGCGTCAGTGCCACAACACCCCACCATATCTTTCTGCCTCGTCCACCGGCAAGTGAACGCAACAGCTGCCGCTCCATCTGAGCCAAATCCTCATCGTAGCGACTGCGTGACTGTGGGTCTTTTAGAACGGCGTAAGCTTCAGAGATACGCAGTCGGCTTTTGCGCTGCGGATCGATGGCATCATCGAACCAGAACAACTCATGTAGCAGGCGATGGTGCTCCTCAATCTGCCGAGAATCTGCACCATTCTGTAGCCCTAAAACCCGGTAGTGTGTTGCATCAGACGTGTGCAGCATGCGTCGCAACATCGCCGCCGCCACATGCAGCACCTTTTTTTTCTCTTCCCGGTTGGTAGCCTTTTGCTTCGCCTCGATGGCCAACTCTGCCAACAAGCGAAGCACATCATGCAGATCCTGGAGAGGAAACGACAGCAGTTGCTCAGAGCCGGCACGGAACTGCGCGATCAACGTCGCCAGGACCTTCAGTGTTCTCCTCCGTTCGATAGGGCTCAACTTCGTAGTTGATGAAGGTTTCGCAGAACCGTTGGCAACATGGTTGCGCAAGCCGCTGGTATCGATACCTTCCGCTTCTAAGATCGACTTCAACAGTTGCGGGGAAAATTTTTCAGTGCTCATGAATCGCCATTTCCTTGCCGAAATCAAACAGCATGCCTGCCTGTAAACAATTGCACATCCCTTGGCAATTTTATAGCTGACGGCCGCAATAATTCTGTAAACTTTTGTCAGCCTTTGTTACAGGCAAGAGAGATGTTGCTTCAACCCGCTTTACAGGCCAAAGCATGAAATCATTGCACCGGATCGGGAGCCGGTATCTTTAAGAACTATCACAGGGGAGGAAAATTCGCAAATTTATACTACAGCATATAGGAACTTAATAATTAGTTTTTCCAGATAAACGGACAGACCGATTGATTCCTGAAATATCTCCTTCGAACAAGCATCAAATGATGGTTTCGCCAGAAGCGGCTATGGGCAAGGGAACCTCCCAAATGGCAAAGTGTGAGACACCCGTTGCCGTGGAAAGGATGAAGAAAACTGTCGTATTCGTTGAGACCGGATCCCGCTAGCCGCACCCTGTCACAATCAAATCAGGCAGCAACTAAAGAGCTATCCCTCCAGCTCTTCCCAGCGAAGATAGAGTCGTTCCAGCTCATGTTCAAGCTCATTCAGTTTGGACAATTTTTCAGCCACCTGAAGATGAGATTGTTGGTAGAAACCCGGCTGATTGACAAGTTCTTGCAGCCCGGACTTTTCCTCCTCCAGCGCCTCGATTCGTGCCGGAATGGCATCCAGCTCTCTCTGATGCTTGTAGCTCAGCTTGCCACCGGCAGATCTTGTTCTCCGTCCTTTCTTGCCCGCCCCAGCCACGGGTCCACCCCTGTCATCGAAACCCGACCTCTGTTCCTTGCGCTGTCTCAGCCAGTCGCTGTACCCACCGACATACTCACCAATATGCCCGTCTCCTTCGAAAACCAGGGTGGATGTCACTACGTTGTCCAGAAAGGCCCGATCGTGGCTAACCACAATCAGCGTCCCTCGATACTCCACAAGCAGCTCTTCAAGCAATTCCAATGTCTCCACATCGAGATCATTGGTCGGCTCATCTAGAACCAGAAAATTGGCAGGCCTGGCAAACAAGCGCGCCAGCAACAGACGGTTGCGCTCTCCTCCGGAAAGAGATCCAACGGGGGAACGCGCTCTTTGAGGATGAAAAAGGAAGTCCTGCAGGTAACCCATGACGTGACGTGAACGACCATTGATCGTTACCCTGTCACCACCGTCAGCAATACTCTCAATTACCGTTTTTTGCGGATCCAGTTGGGCACGGTGTTGATCGAAATGGGCAATCTGCAATTTGGTTCCGAGGCGAAGTGTTCCACCGTCTGGCTTCAATTCTCCCAGAAGCAGTCGAATCAACGTGCTCTTTCCCGCTCCATTCGGCCCAATGATCCCGATGCGATCTCCCCGCATGATGCGCGTGCTAAATTTCCGGATCACCGATCTGCCAGAATATCTCTTGCTGACCCCGATCGCTTCCACCACCAGCTTACCGGAATATTCCCCATTATCCAGCGCCAGGGAGACCTTTCCGGGCTCTTCCCGACGCCGGCTCCGCTCCTGTCGCATACGTTGCAAGGCGCGAACCCGACCCTCATTGCGAGTCCGTCTGGCCTTGATACCCTGACGAATCCAGGCCTCCTCTTGCGCAAGTTTCCTATCAAACCGGACATTGTGCTCCGCCTCAATCGCCAACCGCTCCTCCCGTTTGCACAGGTAGCTGGCGTAGTCACCAGGCCAGGAAGTAAGCCGCCCACGGTCCAACTCGATGATACGGGTAGCAAGACGCTGCAGGAAAGCACGATCGTGGGTAATGAACAACAAAGCTCCGTCGAAGGAAACCAGAAATTCCTCCAACCAGCAAATAGATTCGATATCCAGATGGTTGGTCGGCTCATCAAGCAACAAGAGATCCGGTTCGCAAACCAAGGCACGGGCCAGCAGCACCCTCCGCCGGTAGCCACCGGACAACTCAGCAAGAACGCGATCCTCCGACAGCCCCAAACGGGAAAGCACCGCCTCC
This sequence comes from uncultured Chromatiales bacterium, assembly GCA_964557025.1. Lineage (GTDB taxonomy): Bacteria > Pseudomonadota > Gammaproteobacteria > Thiohalospirales > Thiohalospiraceae > DRMK01. Next base: position 192,762 of record CAZKYF010000039.1, read on the forward strand.
ACGCGTTGCTCGATACGCCAGCCATCGGCAGCCTCCAACGCCTCCTGGAGCATAACCAGGCGCTTCATCAGCCGTGGGTCATCCTCCCGTTCTGCTATCTGGCCCAAGGTCTGATGGTATGCAGCGACAGTTTCACCAAGCTCCCCTATCCCTTCCGCCACTACATCGAACACCCTCCGCCCCTCATCCAAAGGGACCTCCTGGGGAAGATATGCGATTCTGAGTCCTTCGCGCCGCCAGATCTCACCATCATCTGCTGCTGTTTCTCCTGCGATCATCCGCATCAAAGACGACTTTCCGGTGCCATTGCGCCCAACCAAGCAGATACGCTCTCCGGATTCTACTGTCAGCCTGACCTTTTCCAGCAAAGGATGGTGACCATAGGCCAGTGAAACATCGTTGAGTGTCAGTAGCAGCACGGTCCCTCCTTCGACTCAAAAGTTGCTGCCGAGGCCGAGATAGAAGCGATCATCTCCTCCAGCATCGAGGCCATGGGCATAGCCCAGCCGTAAGCGCAGATCGAACAGGTAGAACAGGTTAAGATCCGATAAAAGCTCGGCACCGATGCCAGTGGACCGACCCTCCGGCCAGCTTCCTTCGTCCCATGCAGCTCCGCTGTCGACGAACAATAGACCAGACCACTGCGACAACCCGATTGGTGGCGCCATAATCCCTCTTTCAACCAGTTTCAAAGGAAAACGCCACTCCACAGAAGCGAGCTGCATACGGCGTCCGCGGAGCCCGGCCAGTCCGTGCGGATAACCCCTTAGCGGGAAATCGCGCCGGTTCAACATGGGAGGAGTGCCGCCCCGTCCATCCAAGCCCTCTCCCCTGGAACCCCCAAGCTGAAACGGCTTTGGCCATTCGCTCCCCCACCCCAGTACCAGGTGCACCGCAAGCGTCTGCTGCTGTCCCAGGCGAATATACTCCCTCCAGTCCCCAATGAGGACCATCCCGCTGTAATCGCCCCCTAATCCGTCACGATTCTCCAGCACCAGCCCGACTCTTCTACCGTCAGTCGGACTAATGGAATAGGTGTACCAGCGACTGTTGTCAAACGACAATATAGTGCCGACCAGGTTATCCCGCGTGGCGGGTGCCTTCCGGATATCGTCTGCACTCCAAAGGTCTTCCTCCCGTTCACTACCGATCGCCAGTCCGAAATTCCATCGATGATCGAGGCTGCTTACAGGAAAAAGAATCATTGCCTGAAAATCTTCCCGGCGTCGGATATTCACCAGCCTCTCCGTATCATCCAGCCGATAGTGGTTATACCGGCTGGCGAGCAGAGAGAAACGGTTGCTGTACCTGTAATCGAACGCCCCCACCATTCCACCAGCGCCAGGTTCCGTAGCGACATCCAGAGCGTAATGGTGAATGCCGAGCGCATCCTGTCCCGAAGTGGTGAATCCCAGCTCCACGACATCAGAGGCAAGAAAGAGGTGAGGAAACCAGTAGCGAGCCTGGAGAGTGCCCCAAGGAGAATAGGGCGACGCGTCCTTTGCTCGGGCATCGGCACCCATCGCCTTCGGGGGTGGGGGCGTACTGACCGTAACATCTTCCTCTGACACCACCACATCACTTTCGAGACGATGAATCGTTCGGCCGTTGGAGCCCTGATTGAGATAATAGATAGCACCCTCTCTCTCCTTCTGGACGGGATAAAACGCCCCACCAATCACCCGGGTCAGAGTCTCCACCCGACCGCTTTCCAGATGGAGGCGGCACAGGTTGTATATCCCGCTCCGATCGGAGACAAATAGCAGATGGCGACCATCTGGTGTGTACTGTGGCTGACCCACCACTGAACCATCCGCCAGCAAGATCTGCCACCGCAAGAGCTTGAGGTCGAAGCGACGCAGCGACCAACCCGCTTTCCGCTGCCAGAAAGCAGCCACCAGATGGCGCCCGTCGGGAGACCAGTCCAATTGCGAAATCTGCACCTCCTCTTCGCTGCGCCACAGATGGCGTTTGGGGCGTCCTTCCTTGTCCAGAACCCACAGCTCCACTCCTTGCTCAGTTCTCTTCACCACCGCAATGCGTTGCCCCTTCGGGCTCCATGCAGCCCAACGAATACGTCCGCAACGACTCAGACGCCGAAACATGCCTTCCTGGGGATGGTAATGATAGAGATCGTAGTAGACGTTATACTCGTCGCAGATCTCGGGCTGGGTTATCAGTATGCCCGCGTGCTGATGCAGATCCAGCCGGGCTCCCCTACGCAGCTCAAGGAGCCAATCCTGCCGCCCGCTCCTCCATCGTATCAGCCAAGGACGACGATAGCCGTCGTCATGGATGAAAAAAAGCTGCTCCCCTTTCGCAGCACGCACCATCCCCCCATACTCTCCCGTCGATACCAGCGGGTCACCGGCCACCACCCCCTTTTTTCGCAATTCTCTCAACCGAGGTGAAAATTCCTGCTTCAAGGCATGCTCAAACTCCCCCCATAATGTCTCCAGATCCTTCCCAAAGGGCTCTATCGGATTGCTGTCGATCCGGAATGGGATCAGGTTGTCACTATAGGCCTCCACCAGCCTGCGCGCGGCATCCTCACCATAACGTTCGTTCAGAAATCGAAAGAAATAGACACCGTAAAGATAGTTGGTAACCCCGCCAGGCCAGCTCCGTAAGGGAAGGTTCACCTGCCGCAGTGGCTTCAATCCCCGTATCGTTTCGAGACGCATCAACATGCGATAATAGGCACTCTGCCCGCGACCGTATCCCCGCCTGTCATCGGTTTCCTCATAGGTGGCCAGCCCCTCCTTCAACCAGGCCGGTTGTAACGTATTGGGAAACAGCAGTGGATTGCGGCCGAACAACCGGCGCAAACCCATTGGCGCTCCCTTGGCTTTGTCCAGATGCAGCACGTGAGTATATTCATGGTCAAAAAGCAGTTCGAGCCAATCGTCGCTGTCGGCTAATTCGCCGATATCATCCGGAATTACCGGAAAAAGCAGCATCCGCGCAAAGGGGAAAACCGTGGCCATACCGTTCGGGTTTCCCGACTCATCCGAAAGGACCAGATGGGTTGGGGCCGACGGCTGCCAATCGAGACGCTGTACGAGCGTGCCATGGCGCCGCTCCGCGATTTCCGCCATACGCGCGGCAAGGAGCTCTCTTCCGACAGGAAAATGTATGTAAAAATGGGGGGTGCGCAAGGTGCGCCAGGCAAGGGATGGATCCACAGCCCAGGCCATTTTCGGACCGAGGCCAATAAACAGCACCAACGGAATGAAAAACGTGATAAACAGCGGGGGACATTTCCTCCTCACAGCCTGGCCGCCTCGCATCCTTGCTGATACCCGACGACGCCTCCGGAGGATCATGTTCACCCAGCTCAACCACGGTGAAGAGGCTTTTTTACCCTCCCGCAGCTGTCTGAAAAGCACGAGCAGAAGTCACTCACCGCTTCCCTTGCTCCAGAATCCGCAACAACCGTTGGGCGGGGACATAACCTGGCACCCGTCGCCCATCCTCGAGGAAGATGGTCGGCGTTGCGTTAACCCCGAGCTGACGAACCAATGCCAAGTGTTGATCCACCGGACTCGTACAACTCCTGGATTCCACCTTTTCACCATTCTTTGCCAAGGTCATCGCCTGCGCCGGATCCTTCGCACACCAGACGGAAACCGCTTTCTCATATGAATCAGAACCGACCCCAGCGCGCGGAAAGGCAAGATAACGCACCTTGATTCCGGCATCCAGATAGCTCTGCATCTCCTTGTGCAGCTTCCGGCAGTAGGGACAATCAATATCGGTAAAGATGGTCACCGTATGTTTCACCTGCTTTGGTGCATAGACGATCATCGAGCTTTCATCCACCTCGTCGATGGCGGCCTTGTATAGCGCTGTACGCCGTTCGTCGGTAAGGTTGCGGCGCTGCCCAATCTCGATCAGATCGCCGTTCATCAGATAGCGCCCGTCGTTACTCACATAGACCACATCGCTCCCTAGCACCACCTCGTACCACCCCTCAACGGGAGCCGGCGTAATACTATCTGGCTTGAGTTTACCGCCACTCACCCTTTCGATGGCACTTCGCACCACCGCATCCTCTTTCTCCGCGGCTTGGAGTGAAATAGCGATGATGAGGGATAGCGATGACAGGATCAGAATGCGCGGGACTCTTTTCATGAATGGGTTCCTTGGCTTGAGAAAAATAGATTCGAGTGGTGGCGAGACCAAAAGTTCACCCCCTCGGGTGGTGGCGCGCATGTAACTCCTGCAGACGGGCGCGTGCCACATGGGTGTAGATCTGTGTAGTAGAGAGATCACTATGCCCCAGTAACATCTGCACTACACGCAAATCGGCACCATGATTCAACAAGTGAGTGGCAAAAGCATGGCGCAGGGTATGAGGCGAGAGATCGGTAGTAATTCCGGCCCGAATGGCATAACGCTTAATCAAATACCAGAACGCCTGCCGCGTCATTCCATCTCCGCGCCGAGTCACATACAACGCTTCACTCTGGCGGCCTTGCAGCAGTTCCGCCCTCCCGTCATCAAGATAGCGTTCTAACCACCCCATCGCCTCCTCTCCCAAAGGAATGAGCCGTTCCTTTCCTCCTTTACCGGTGATCCTTACCACCCCCTGGCGAAGATTAACCTGCGCAACCTGCAAACCTACCAATTCCGACACCCGCAGTCCGCAGGCATACATCAACTCCAGCATGGAGCGATCCCGCAGGCCGAGAGGGACGGAAGTATCCGGCGACATAAGCAACCGCTCCACATCCAGCTCGCTGAGGCTCTTGGGAACCTGCCGTCCAAGGCGCGGTGCATCAATCTGTGCACTGGGATCCACCTGAAGCCGACCTTTGAGGAGCAGATAGCGATAAAAGCCATGAATACTGGAGAGCAAACGGGAGCTGGAGCGAGGCTTTGCCCCCTCGTTCATGCGTGCCGCCAGATAAGCCAACAGAGCCTCCTTGGGGGCAGTGACCAGTGAACAGTTTCGGTGCATGCGCAGCCAACACGCCAGCCCCTGGAGATCGTGGCGGTAGGCGACAAGAGTATTGGCACTCAGCCCCCGCTCCATCCAGACAGCGTCCAGAAAGGCCTCGATCTCCGCCCTGTCTTCCTCGCTCAGCTCACCCTTGGCGTGCTTCATGGTCCAGCAACCAGCGCTTGATTAGCATGCTCCGACCGGCGGTTTGCCCGGCATATCCCCCAAGCCCGCTGGCAGACACTACCCGATGACAAGGGACAAGGATGGGCAGCGGGTTGGCACGGCAGGCATTACCGACTGCCCGAGGGCTACTGTTCAGCTGCCTAGCCAGTATCCCGTAGGTACACCTTTTCCCCGAAGGAATAGTCTCCAGCGCAGACCAGACCCGACGCTGGAACGGCGTACCATCCATTGTTTTGGGCAGTTCGAAACGGAAAGTCGGGTCATCAAAATAGGCGGCTAGTTGTTCCGCCACCTTCTCGGCCAGCGGTGTCTGCGCCTCCAACGGCTGGATATCAGAAAACAGATAGTCCAGCTCCACCAGCTGTTCGTCCTTGATTCGAACTCCCAGCAGACAGCGCATCTGCGGAAAGGGAGCGTGCGCAATCAGCTGGTACATCGTTCATCCACCCGGCGGCAACCTATGTCCCTTTCGTAGCCTCGAACATGTTTTACCGATTGCGGTTGAAACATGCTCCCAACTACGGGGCAACGCTCAAAACAGATGAAAAAAAAGACTCCCTGCCGAAGCAAAGGGACCGTTGGCGAGATCAGCCCTTTTCACGACCACCGTCCAGTTCATCCTGCCAGGCCTTCAATTCATCCCACTTTCCATCCCGTGCCATCTCCGCCTGTTTAGGCCAGGTTTCCGGATCATGGGATGCAAAGTTGCCCCCTGCTTCACTCAGGATTTCACGGATTTTGTCCGCGCTGGCCGCGGCCAGATCGGCAAAAGTGACGAAACCCGCCTCGTTGAGCAGCTCGGCAATCTTGGGGCCGATGCCTTCGATTCGCGTCAAATCATCGATTGCTTCCGGCTCAGCAGAGACCGCATTCTTCTCAACTGCCCGAGCCGCTCTTTTCTTGGCGGCACCGCCAGCTACCAGCTTTTCCTTGATCCGGGCCGCCTTGCCTCGGCGTCCACGCAGATAATACAGCTTTGCGCGGCGCACATCACCGCGACGCTTGACGACGATTTCCGCCACCGCCGGGCTGTAGGTCTGGAACACACGCTCCACCCCTTCACCGTGGGAGATCTTACGTACCGTGAACGAGGAGTTCAGACCCCGGTTGCGTTTGGCTATCACGATCCCCTCGAACGCCTGCAAACGCTCGCGGTTACCCTCCTTCACTTTTACCTGAACCACAACGGTGTCTCCCGGAGCAAACTCCGGAATCTTGCGGTCCATCTGCTCTGCTTCCAATTGGTCAATGATGTTGCTCATCGCTCTCTCCCGAGACAAGTTCTATCAAATCGTCGCGTTCCTGCTGCTCCCGGATATACTCCTGTAGCAGGATCCGCTGTCGTTCACTCAAATCCAAACCTTCCAACAAATCCGGACGCCTTTGCCACGTTCGCCCTAGCGCCTGTTTCTCCCGCCAGCGGGCGATTGCCTGATGGTCCCCACTAAGCAACACCTCAGGCACCGCCATCTCTCCGATCCGCTCGGGCCGCGTATAGTGCGGACAATCCAGCAACCCTTCGCTGAAGGAATCCTGCTGCGCGGAATCCTCATGGCCTAAAGCCCCGGGTAACAACCGGGTTACGCCGTCGATAACAACCATCGCCGCAAGCTCGCCACCACTCAGCACATAATCACCCACCGAGAGCTCCTCGTCCACCTCGCTCTGAATCAGGCGCTCGTCAATCCCTTCATAACGACCCGCGAGCAGAATGACCCGCTGACGCTGCGCCAGCTCATGCAACACCGGCTGGCGAAGCGGGCGCCCCTGAGGTGAGAGATGGATCACGCTGGCTGGCGCACCATCGCTCTCCCGCGCCGCTCGTACCGCCGCTTGCAGTGGCTTTGCCATCATCACCATCCCCGGTCCCCCGCCGTAAGGACGGTCATCTACCGTGCGATGACGATCGCTCGTATAGTCCCGTGGGTTCCAGAACTCCAACCGAAGCAGACCAGATTGCACCGCCTTACCAGTTATCCCGTAACCGGTGATCGCATCAAACATACCAGGGAACAAGGTAACGACGTCAAACCGCATTTTCGTCACCGTGCGTTCAGAAAGCAGGGTCCCAGTCAATCCGCATCTGCTGCTGTGCGAGATCCACCTCTACCACCACCCTTCCGGTCAGAAAAGGGATCAGTCGCTCCCGTTCACCCTTGACCACCATCACATCGTTCGCGCCCGTTTCCATCAGGCTGTCAACCACCCCCAACTCCTCTCCCTTGAGGGTGATAACCTTCAGACCCACCAGATCGGCCCAGTAATATTCGCCTGGCGCCGGCTGTGGAAGCTGGGAGCGGTAACAGGCAATGTCAGCCCCAACCAATTGGGATGCCATATCACGATCGTTGTATCCTGAAAGACGAACAACGACCCCCTTGCCGTGTTGACGGCCCTCCGCCACCTCCATCTGCCGCCACTCTCCAGCAACCTTCACCTGCCAAGGGGAGTAGCCGATGATCGCTGCACGGGGTTCCGTATAGGAGTAGACCTTTACCCAACCGCGAACCCCGTAGAGTCCGCTAATGTGGCCGATATCGACCCTACGCTCCCTCTCCGCCACCTTCCGTCATCGACCGGGCAAAACGGGTTATTCAGCCACGGCTTGGACAGCGGATTGCTGCTTGATCAGTTTTGCAACCCGTTCAGAGGTCTTGGCTCCCTGGGACAACCAGTAGTTGATACGCTCCATATCCAAGCGTAACGGCTCTTCATTCCCCCTGGCCACCGGGTTGAAAAAACCAACCCGCTCAATGTAGCGCCCATCACGGCGATTGCGGCTGTCTGTAACAACAACGTGATAAAAGGGACGCTTCTTAGCGCCACCGCGAGACATACGAATGGTTACCATTGCCCGTTTTGCTCTCCAGTTAATCTCGTTCTCGGCCACCTTTCAACCGACGGCCGGGTTAAACGGTTAATTGTACGCCTCTTCGTGATGATAATCAAAATGGCATGCCGGGCGGCATCCGCCCTTTCATGGCGCGCATCATCTTCGCCATGCCGCCTCCGGACATCTTTTTCATCATCTTCTGCATCTGCTTGAACTGCTTGAGCAGGCGATTAACGTCCTGTACTTGGGTCCCCGAACCGGTTGCAATACGGCGCTTGCGCGAACCCTTGATTAGCTCGGGATGACGACGCTCCCCAGGGGTCATGGAATTGATGATCGCTTCCAGCCGGGCCATGTCCCGATCATTCACTTTGTCCTTCACCCCCGCTGGCAAATTACCCATTCCCGGCAGCTTGTCCAGCATGCCGGCGATTCCGCCCATCTTCTTCATCTGCTGCAGCTGGGCACGAAAGTCCTCCAGATCAAACCCTTTCCCTTTCTTTATCTTGCGCGCCAGCTTTTCGGCTTCGGCCTTGTCGACCTTCTGCTCCACCTCTTCGATCAGCGTGAGGACATCACCCATGCCAAGGATGCGGGAGGCGACCCGTTCTGGATGAAACGGTTCCAGAGCGGTCGTCTTTTCGCCAACACCGAGGAACTTGATAGGCTTGCCAGTAATCTGGCGGATGGAAAGCGCCGCTCCCCCGCGGGCGTCACCATCAGCCTTGGTGAGGATCACCCCCGTCAACGCCAGCTGCTCGTTGAACGCCTTGGCAGTATTGGCTGCATCCTGGCCGGTCATGCTATCCACCACAAATAGCGTTTCCACCGGATTCAATACCTGATGCAAACGCCGCACCTCCTCCATCATCTCGCCATCCACGTGCAAACGGCCGGCTGTATCCACGATCAGTACATCAACGAAACGGGTGCGAGCCTGTTGCAGGGCAGCTCGAGCGATATCCACCGGTTTCTGACTGGTTTCGCTGGGAAAGAACTCCGCCTCCACTTGGGAAGCCACCGTCTCCAGCTGCTTGATAGCAGCGGGTCGGTAAACATCGGTACTGACCACCATCACCGACTTTTTCTGGCGCTCCTTCAGCCACCGGGCTAGCTTGCCGGTAGTGGTGGTCTTGCCCGACCCCTGCAGACCGGCCATCAGGATTACGGCTGGAGGCTGCGCTGCCAGATCAAGCCCTTCATTGGCCTCCCCCATTACCGCGATCAGCTCTTCCTTGACAATCTTGATCAATGCTTGGCCGGGCGAAAGGCTACTCATCACCTCTTTGCCCACCGCCCGTTCGCGGATACGGGCGATAAAGTCCTTCACCACTGGCAGCGCCACGTCCGCCTCCAGTAGTGCCATGCGCACCTCGCGCAGGGTATCCTTGATATTCTCTTCGGTGAGACGTCCCTGCCCACGCAGGTTCTTTAGAGTACGCGCCAGACGTTCGCTGAGATTGTCAAACATGGAGATCTCTTCCTTAATCATTCCCCCGGAGCAATTGAAATCCAAGGGGATAAAATTGGTTAATTATAGCGTGAAGTGGGCCCCGCCGGCCAAACCGTAGACCTCACGGTCTGCCAATGTTTCCCGACATTCGCGGAGAATGGCGGACTCCTCACCCGGCTTGGCATGAATAATATAGATGGGTGGCCGATGGCGAAGTTTTCTGAGATCCGCAGCCAACAGCCGCGGTGAGTAATGGTGGGCCACCCGGCTCAACGCCTCATCCTTGTTGCTGAAAGCTGTCTCTACCAATAACAGGTCTAGATTGGGATGGGCGTTCAACGCCTCCCAAAAGCCATCATTGCATGTGGTGTCTCCACTGATGGCAAAGGCTGCCTCGCCACAGGCTATCCGAAAACCGACGCATGGAACGGTGTGATTAACGGGTATCACCTCAATCTGTCGGCTACCCAGCTTTACGGTCTCTCCACCCTGAACCTCCTGGAAACGGAATACCGGCCTCTGCCGAGTGGGAATTCGCGTAAAATCGGGCCAAATAACGTTGTTGAAAATATGCTGTCGCAACGCACCAAGGGTTTCGGGCAAGGCATATACTTGGATACTCTCCGGAACCAGTCCAAAAATCGTGTCTCCCAACAGGGGAAGGTAGGCGATGTGATCGAGATGTGAGTGGGTCAGGAAGATGTGGCGCAAACGGCTCAATTCATCAATGGAAAGCTGTGCCACACCGGTACCAGCATCTACCAGGATATCATTGTCCACCAGCAGTGATGTGGTACCCTTTCCGGCGCCCACTCCTCCACTTGAACCAAGAACCCTCACATCCATTGTCTGTCTCACAGTTGTTTTCCAATCTGCCCTTCTACCCGGCGTATGAAGCTGCCAGGCTAAAGAGAGGTAACCGTCACGCATTTACCAGCGGGTTGTGTGGCCGAGAGTTGCGGTAGAATGGTATCAGTGACATTCAGTTCCCTTACTACGGGCAAGCACACCGCAGCTGAAATGAGATCACCCGTTGCTGGGTTGATAATAGCCGCGATATTCAAAGGATCACTCTACCGAATCAGATGCAACATTCCAATTCCCCTTTTCGCCCTTCACAATTCCTGGCGCCCCGCTACTGGCCCACATGGGCGGCAATCGGCCTATTCCGGCTGCTGATCATGCTTCCCTTCTCCTGGCAACTCAGGCTAGGAGCAGGGCTGGGTGATCTAAGCCGCGTCCTGCTGCCGCGTCGACACCGCATCGTGACCACCAACATCTCCATGGCTTTTCCTCACCTCTCTGCGCAACAGCAACGCCAACTGGTGAAGCAGGCGCTGCGTAGCGCCGGCATCGCCACGTTCGAGACCTTGCTTAGCTGGTGGGCGGATACGCACTGGCTAGAATCCCGAGCTCGAGTCGAAGGACTGGAACACCTCCAGAAAGCTCTGGAGAATGGCAAAGGAGTGATTCTGCTGGGAGGGCATTTTACCTGCATGATGCTGTGCGGACGGATACTGGCAACGAAACTACCTTTCCATATCCTGGTCAAGCGGGCCAAGAACCCCCTTTTCAACGCGCTTATGCAGCACTATCGCGAAAAATACTATGAAGGGGTCATCGATAGCCATGATCTGCGCACCATGCTTCGTGTATTGAAGGAAAACCGGATCTGCTGGTATTCACCGGATCAGGATTTTGGCCGCCGGCATGCCGTCTTCGCTCCTTTCATGGGAGTACAAACCGCCACTCTGACCACCACTGCCCGTCTCGCAAAACTCTCGGGAGCCCCCGTTTTACCCATCAGCTACTGGCGCCTGCCCGAGGACCAGCGGTACCGAATCGTCATTTCTCCCCCCTTGTCTGAATTCCCCTCTGGCGACGCGTTACAGGACGCCACGCGGATCAATCAAGTTTTGGAAGCTCAGGTTCGGAAGGCTCCCGACCAATATCTTTGGGCCCACCGGAGATTCAAGACCCGGCCATTGGGTGAACCCCGGTTCTATTGAACCGACACCCTACCAGTTCTCTGCCAACAGCTCGAAATAGGCTTGCGGGTGCACGCAGGCTGGACAAACCTCGGGTGCCTCCTCTCCCTCATGAAGGTAACCGCAGTTTCGACAGCGCCAGGTCATCCTGCCATTTCGCTTGAATACCCGTCCCGCTGCCAGGTTCTCTGCCAAAGCACGATAGCGTTTCTCATGCTGCCTCTCGGCTACCGAAATAGCCTCGAAGGCCGCTGCTATCTCGGGAAACCCCTCATCCCGAGCGACCCTGGCGAAGGCAGGATACATGTCGCTCCACTCATGCTCTTCACCCTCGGCCGCCGCACGCAGATTTTCCAGCGTGGTTCCAATCTTCCCCGCTGGAAAGGCTTCGCTAATCTCCACCATGCCCCCTTCCAAGAACTTGAAGAAACGCTTGGCATGCTCCCGTTCCTGATCAGCCGTCTCCTCGAAGATGTGGGCAATCTGTACCAACCCTTCTTTTTTGGCCACGCCAGCATAATAGGTATATCGATTCCTGGCTTGGGATTCACCTGCAAATGCAATCAGCAGGTTCTTCTCGGTCTGGGTACCCTTGATACTCTTGGTCATCTTTCTCTCCTGGTGAGGTCTCTAGTCACAGATATCATCGATACTGCCGCAAATACCACCATTCATAGGCCCGTTTTGCCCAGTGCAGCGCCCGCATAGGAGGAAGCATGAAATTGATCTTCGGGGTGCGCGCCACCAACATACCGCTTTTCTGACTGTCCACGATACAAATCAGCTCGGCACGAAAAACGGCATCAGCGGGTTGACCCCGAAATTCTGCCACAAGATTGGTTACCGCAGCTTTAGCCTGCAAATCAGCCATATGCGCCTGTTTCGGCATCCAATCAGGACCAGGAAAACTCCCGGAATCGCCCGCCACATAAACCCGATCCATACCGCTTACCCGACAATGCTCATCAGCCTGAATCAGGCCACCGGGGGAACGGGGAAGTTCGCTATTGTCGAACCACTGATTGCCGGTCATGCCAGGCATGAACAGAATGAGATCAGCCTCGAACTCACCCCCTTCGGTCATCACCCGATCCTCTGTGAACCCTTTGAGTTTATACCCCAAATGGGTATCAATATCCCGCTTTTTCATTTCCCGCAGCAGCCCCTCTACCGCTTTCGGCCCCAACCGTTGCCCGGGCTTGTCTCCCGGCGTGAAAAAGATCAGGCGAAATTTATCCCTCCGACCCTCACGCCGTAGCTGCTCATCAATGCCAAACAGAAACTCGAACATCGGACCGCCCCGCATGGCATTGGGCTCTTTTGGATTTCCTCCAAAACCGATAGCGATGGTACCGCTGTCCAGCACACGCAAGCGATCCCGGATCCGCTCCGCCGCCTCGATTCCCTCACAAGGAGTAATGGCATGCTCAATGCCTGGCAGCTTTTTGAGAAAACGACCGCCCGAGCAGATCAACAGGCCGTCGTTCTCGATCTCACCATGCTCGGTCAGCAGGGTACGGCCACTATCTGCAAGCCCCGTAGCGGCTGCCGAATGGTGCCGGACATCCATACGCTGAAAAAAATTCTGCAGCGGCACCCGGAGATCTTCTCCTTTGCGCAATCCGGAAGGGATCCAGATGATGCCGGGAAGATATTCGAATACTGCACGAGGGCTGACCAGCGTAATCTCTGCTGATAGTCCACTCTTGCGCAATTCCCGAACAGCAGTAAGGGCAGCAAAACCACTACCAACAATGGTGACCTTTTTCATACCTTGATCTCCTGCATGCTGAACTTCCCCGACAAGCCGGCTGCGGTCTCCAAAGAAAGCAACTTTGACGCAATAACCTTTGCCTTATGAAATCCGTCAGCAATAATAAAAACGGTTAAGCTGTTCAATCTCCATCTGGATTCCCAAGTGTAACATCGAGCACACTCAGGCGAGTGCTTGATTGGCCAAACACTTCTGAACCCGGTAACACTATCCACTCTCTCCCAAACATCCAGATTGATAATTTTCAATGCCTGTTCACCGAAGGAAAGGTAGCCTCAATTCCCCAAATCGCGCAAAACTTGAGAAACCGTCATGACAGCTCACGCCTTTATCTCTCTGCTCAAGGATTCTCCCTGGATCGGGATGCTAATTGGACTGCTGTTTTTCGCAATGATGTTCGGTGCAAAAAACATAATCATCTACTTCTATTCCCGCAATCACGGACGATCTGCAAATCCCTCCGACTGACCGGGAAAATCAGGCATCCTATCCGGAAGAGAGGAAAAATCAATTTTGTTTACTGATGGACCGTTTCACCCGTAACTATACCCTGTTGCTGTTAGCGCTCCTTGCTATTTTGATCACCTGGGCGCTACACCAGGATCCCGAGGTTTCACGTCTCAACAGAAAACTTGCAGCCGATCCCGAGCTAAATAGCTACCCTTACCCTTTCAAGGTACTCTCTCTGGAAAACGGCACCGCAATCGTTGGCACTCCACGTTCAGTGGAGTTTCCCGCCTATCGCGCCCTGCCGGTTCTCTTCCCTCGCTTGTCAGGCCGAGCTCCCGGGGATCCCGAAATGATGAAGGCTCAGCAGAGACTCGCGGAGATCCAGAAACGAGTCAGAATGCTGGTGATGAAATCTCCAAAAGTCAGAAGGTTAGAGTGGAGTCTGGATGTGAATTGGCTAACCATGCACGGCGTCCAACTCGTCAGGAACCGCCCCTCTTAGGCCAGCGAAGAAACCGTCCTCTGTTCTTTCCTCATTCCTCAGTTAGCTGCGGCTGTCTCCTCTTTCTCCTCAGGCAGCGCGATATTCAGTTCCAGAATCTCGCAATCACCATGTCGTTCCAGATTGACCTTGATGTCATCCCGGCTTACTTGAACATACTTGGTGATCACCTCCATCAGCTCCCGCTTCAGGGCAGGCAAATAATCAGGACCCCGCTTGGCCCGATGCTCATGGGCCATAACAATGTGCAATCGCTCCTTGGCGACGGCAGCGGATCCCTTTGCGGTTTTGCGTCTGAAATAATCGAAAATGGACATCGCCTATGCTCCAAAGATGCGGCTGAAAAAGCCTTTCTTCTCAACCTCGAGAAAGCGCATGGGTACATCTTCTCCCAAAAAGCGGGCCACCATATCCTGATAGGCCTGACCGCTCTTGCTCCGCTCATCACGGATCACAGGCACCCCGGAATTGGAAGCCTGCAAAACCTCCTCCGATTCAGGAATCACTCCGATCAGATTGATCCCCAAAAGCTCCTGGATATCATCCAGGCTCAACATCTCGCCCATCTGCACCCGCTCCGGGGAATAACGGCTCACTACCAAATGCTCCTTGATAGGCTCGTCACCCTCAATAGCACGCAACGACTTCGCAGCAAGCATGCCGAGAATGCGATCGGAGTCCCGTACCGATGAAATCTCAGGATTGGTTACGACCAATGCCTCATCCGCATAAAACAGCGCCATCAGCGCCCCTTTCTCAATCCCCGCTGGAGAGTCACAAACGATGTAATCGAAGCTCTCTCTCAACTCGCCAATCACCTTACCCACCTTATCCTGAGTAAGCGCATCCTTGTCACGCGTCTGGGAAGCGGGCAGGATATAGAGGTTGTTGTCCACCTTGTCACGGATCAAGGCCTGTTTCAGGCTGGCCTCTTCGTTGATGACGTTGACAAAATCGTAAACCACGCGCCGCTCACATCCCATTACCAAATCGAGATTCCGCAAGCCGATATCAAAATCAATAACCACTGTCCGGTGTCCCCGGCTGGCAAGACCCGCAGCGAAACTGGCGCTGGTGGTGGTTTTGCCAACCCCTCCCTTGCCCGATGTCACAACGATTACCTTAGACAAAACAATCTCCTTATATGAGCTGAAACCAATGCCGACAACCTGCTACAGCGGAGCCATCACCAACTGCTCTTCCTCCAGGTAAATCTGTGCAGGCTTTCCCTGTAAGGAGCTGGGAACAGGCTCATCGAAAACCTGATAGTTTCCCGCAATCGCAGCAAGCTCCGGCTCCATGGACTGAGCAAAAATCCGCGCTCCAGTATCCTCCGCTACGCCAGCGAAGGCCCTTCCGCGCAACGAACCATAGACATGGATATTACCATCCGCGATCACTTCCGCTCCCACATTAACCGAAGAGAGAATGATCAGATCTCCTCCCTTGGCGTAAATCTGCTGGCCAGAACGCACTGGATGATGAATGATCCGAGTCCGCCTGCGCAACACCTCCGTAGCAACCGGGGGCTCTGCGCTGCTCTTCTCCTTTGCCTCCTCCTTTGTCACCCCTCCTTTCAGCACCGCCAAACCGGCAGCAACTGCCCTTTCCGCCGCCCATGGTCCCGCATTGCGTACCCCGACGGTGAACAGCTGTAAACGACGCAGTATGCCCGCAAGCGCCGCGAGATCCAGCTCCGCTGCTTGCTTTTCCACCGCCGCCAGGTCGATGACCAATGGGGCATGCCGGAAGAAATTCAGCCCTCTGGCCAAGTGCACCTTTAACTCGTGCTCGATGGCATCCAAATCTGTGCTGTGCAGCTTGAGAACCGGCAGGGTAAATACCGTTCCTTTTAGCTCGACAGCACTGGTTCTCTGGTGGTGAAGTGAACCGACATCCGCTGTTTCCTGTTCCTTCATCGCCTACTCTCCCCGAATAATCTATCAGTCAAAGGGACAGAGATCATACCCCACGACATATCTCGTGCCGCACTACGTCAAGGAAGCACCTGGTGTCCGGCGACCTTGCAGATTGCTTTTTCAGAAACGGGCACAACACCCCCGTATTTCGCACCTCGGGGGATCAGCTCAATGCGCGTGACCGTGCGCCAGCTCTTCGGGCGTGGCTTCGCGTACCGACTCCACAGTGACATCAAAATGGAGAACCTTGCCAGCCAACGGGTGATTGACATCGATGGTAACTTCGTCATCTTTTACCTCACGCACCACCACATGATAGACATTGCCATTGCCATCGTCTGCTTGTAACGGCATGCCCGGAGCCAGATTTTCAATCCCGCCAAAGGCTGCTCGCGGTACCGTTTGAATCATTTCAGGATTGATTTCGCCATAACCTTCCTCAGGCTGGACTGTTACTTGGAAAGAATCCCCCTCTCCCTTTCCGGTCAGCGCCCTTTCCAGACCGGAGATGATGGCCTGGGTCCCATGCAGGTAGGTGAGCGGTTCCTGTCCCTCCGAGGAGTCCAGCAGAACCCCCTCGTCGTCGGTCAGCTTGTAATGGATGGTTACTACGCAATTATCTTGGATATTCATCTTGTATAGTCTTCCTCGGTGGGAAAGAGGGGAGCCGCCCAATGAACGACAACATCCCCCGTGAAAGGAACAAAGCACCTTCTTCTGGCTCTGCTCCACTCAAAAAAAACAGACAAGGATGATATAGTACCTTCCTCCTGTTGGCAAAAACGGCGACGGATTGCACGATTTCCTTCATGGAAAAATGCATCAGACCCAAACCGGCATGTGCTGCACTCTTTCCCAGAGAGGCAGGACCTACCGCCCCTTCCGGGAAAGGTCCGGCTCAAAACCGGGATTACCCATGGAAACGCTTTTGAATCCGGCTTCAAAGAGTTGAATGGCATCGCCCACCAGTGGAGAAGCCGGTCTATCATTCATCAAACTATCAATTATTCATTATATGCAGAGCTATCAGCGCAGATTTTTGGAATTTGCTATCGAAAGCAAGGTGTTGCGTTTTGGGGAATTCACCCTCAAATCCGGACGCCTCAGCCCCTATTTCTTCAACAGTGGCCTGTTCAACAGTGGTGCAAAACTGGCCCGGCTAGGCCAATTCTATGCCGAGGCAATCGTCGCCTCTGGCATTCATTTCGACATGCTGTTTGGCCCGGCTTACAAAGGGATCCCTCTGGTAGCAACCACCTCCATTGCCTTGGCCGAACATCATGATCGCGATCTGCCTTACGCTTTCAACCGAAAAGAGGCCAAAGACCACGGAGAGGGAGGAAACATCGTTGGTGCGCCATTACAGGGAGCGGTGCTGATTGTCGACGATGTTATTTCGGCCGGAATCTCGGTCAGGGAATCTGCCGATATTATCCAGGCGGCAGGAGCAATACCGGCTGGCGTGGTAATCTCTCTGGATCGCCAGGAGCGCGGCAACGGAGATCAATCCGCCATCCAGGAGATTGAGCAGCAGCTTGGGATCCCTGTTGCCAGCATCGCCAACCTGGATACATTGCTGGATTACCTCTCTACCCAACCGGATCTCGAGGCGTGGCGGGGAAAAGTGGAATCCTACCGGGCACGTTACGGTATCCATTCTCCCTGAAAATCCAGCAGCGGAAAATGAGGGGCACTGACTGACGCACCAGGATTTACGGGATACCCGCTGTGAGCCAACGGCCGCCATCCCCCTCGGCAAGTAACGTGGTCATCGCCGTCGCGGATAGGGGACGGCTCAGATAATATCCCTGTATCTCATTACAACCGTTGGAACGCAAATGTTGCAACTGCGCCCGGCTTTCAACCCCTTCCGCCACCACACTGAGTTTCATACTGTGAGCCAGGGTGATAACCGCGGAAGCAATGACTCCATTCGAGGTGCCCGCATGAATATCGTGAACAAAAGATTTATCGATCTTCAAGCCATCCACGGGGAAATGCTTGAGCCGGCTCAGGGAGGAGTAACCGGTACCGAAGTCATCAATGGCCAGCCTCACCCCAAGGGACTTAAGCGCATTCAGGGTATCGGCAACACTTTCCAGATCACTGGTCAGCAAACTTTCGGTGATCTCAAACTCCAGATCGGCTGGGTCCATCCCGGTCTCTTCAAGAATCCGTCGAGTACTCTCCACCAGCGAAGGATCACTCAACTGACGAGGGGAAAGGTTCACCGCCATGCGTAACCGAGGCAACCCATCCTGCCTCCATCTCACTGCTTGCGAACAAACGGTATGGATTACATACTTTCCCAGTTCCGAAATCAGGCCGGTCTCTTCGGCAATGGGAAGAAAGGCATCCGGCCCCAGCAGCCCTTCCTCGGGGTGACGCCAACGCAGCAGCGCCTCAACCGCGGTGATAGCTCTTCTCTCCAAGTCATAGATGGGTTGATAATGGATCTCCATTTCCCCTCGCTTGTGCACATAACGCAGCCTCCGCTCCAGATCCAGCCGCGTCAATGCCTGACGGTTCATCTCGGGCGAGTAGAATTGAATATATCCCCTTCCCCTTCCTTTGGCCTGATACATGGCTGCATCGGCATTTTTGACCAGATCTTCCACTGTCTCGCCATCCTTGGGATAAACCGCGATACCGATGCTGGCGGTCACAAAATAGCTACGTCCCTCAATCTCCACCGGACGATCTAGGGCATCACAGATCTTTCGGGCCACTACGCTGATTTGCCGGGTATTCTCGACATGATCGAGTACCACCACGAACTCATCACCACCCAGCCGGGCCACCAAATCCTCTCCGCGATGGCAATCTTGCAATCGCTTCGCCACCGCTTCCAGCACCTTGTCACCCGCCGCATGACCGAGGCCATCATTGACCCCCTTGAAATTGTCCAGATCGACGAACAGGATACCAAGACTGTGCCCGCTGCGTTGTGCATGGGAGATAGCCCGTTGCAAATGGTCCTGCAACATGCTGCGGTTGGGAAGATCGGTCAATGAATCATGGGTAGCCTGATAACTGAGCAAAGCAGCGGCCTGGCGCAGATTACTCACATCACTCATGGTGATAACACCACCGACCACCTTGCCACTGTGGTCGTGAATGGGTGCGGCCGTACCATGGATATCGAAACAGCTTCCATCCTTGGCGACAATGGTGGTCCCTTCGGGAAACAACGTCACAGCATTCTCGCTCCGTAACGAAGACAATAGCAGCTTACCGACGGCCACTCCCCTCTCATCTTGGAGCCGGAGTACAGATTCCACTGGCTTTCCTCGAGCCTCGCAATCATCCCAGCCGGTCAGCTTCTCCGCCGAAGGATTCATGTAACGGACACAACCCGCACTATCGGTAGTAACTACTCCATCGCCGATGGAGTGCAACGTTACCTCAGCACGTTCCTTTTCCTGAAAAAGCTGACTGAACATGACATGCATCCGCCGCCAGCTCCATAACGGATAGCTAAGTGCGATGGCAAGCATAGCGGCCATCGGAGGAAACCAAAAACGGATGATGTACAGCAACACTACACTGGTTCCCAGCGCCAATAGAAGCTGAAACACCGCAACGGGTAACGCCCACCTTGGACCAGCCATTCGATACATAAGATAGACCGGCGCCACCAGCACCAGGGTCAGCACAATTTGCCAGGAAAGGGCCAGCGGAACTATCTCCTTCCCCTGCAAAAGCGTGTTGGCCACATTGGCAAGGATCTCCACGCCCGGCATGGCCCGCCGTGCATCTCCACCCACCGGCGTAGCATAGCGTTCCCCCAACCCCGCTGCCGTAGCTCCGATCAAGACGTACTTCCCGGCAAACAATCTCTTTAGCTCTGCCTCACCAGCACCGAGCACATCCACATAGGAGAAGAAACCCGTCGAAGCCGAAAAGGGGATCAGAAACATTCGATCACGTACCCAAGTGGTCGCCGAACGGTTGCCAACAACTTCGTTACGCACGGCGGTCACACGCCGCGCCGACGGCTGATTGGCATCCAACAGTGCCAATGCCAGATTCGGTCGATTCGGGGTTCCGATGCCTGCCCAGAGATAGCTGCGCC
The DNA here is from genome assembly GCA_964557025.1 of uncultured Chromatiales bacterium. Classification (GTDB taxonomy): domain Bacteria; phylum Pseudomonadota; class Gammaproteobacteria; order Thiohalospirales; family Thiohalospiraceae; genus DRMK01. Next base: position 212,887 of record CAZKYF010000039.1, read on the forward strand.
GCACTTTGCCATCCGGATCCAACTCTATATCGATATGTCCCATGGCAGCGGCATTTTGAGCCAGGATTTCCAGCGGCCGGGTTTCTTGCAATAGCCCATCGATCTCGGTAGGCTCGGGCACCACAGGAAGCACCACCCTGCCACTCTCCCCAAGTATCCTCGCCAGCTCAACGTCTCCAGCGGGATCCACCCTATCCGGCTCAGCCAGGATCAAGTCGAGGGCGACACCCTGTACCCCGGCCTGGCTCAGGCGTTTAATGAGTCTGGCATGCAACGCCCGGGACCAAGGCCACTGACCCAATTGCGCAAGACTGCGTTCATCAATTGCAACTATTACAATATCATCGGAAGGCGGAGATTGGACAACCTGCAAGGCATGGTCATACACGAGATAATTCAGATTTACCAGCCACCCCGATAGTAGCAGACCAATAGCGATGACAACTGTACCCAACGACAGGGAAAGATACTTCCTGACGGGTATTACCCTGTGCCAGTACTGGTTCTTCATAGCAGAAAGAACAGGCCCGCCGTTCCCAAGATGAAGAGGGGAATGGTGTTTTTCAGCGGTGGGACAATCTCGATGGGATCGCTGAATGCTCCGGGATAGTTCTCCTGATCCAGAGCTCGAACACGCATGTAAACCTTCTGTTGAGGCCTCGGCAGAACCAGCTCCGCCCGGGAGGTCTCCCGTTCGGTCACTACGTGGCTGAATGCCGCATCGCTGGCCAGCTGCAACTGATATCGATAGCCGGCATCACTCGCTTGCCAGCGCAACACCAATTCATTCACCGTCTTGCGAACAGAGATACCCCGCGGTGGTCCAGGAGGCTGGACAACGTCAAATTCGAATACCTTGCCAAACGGCCCCAACTCTCCACTTCCATCAATACTGGCGACCCGCCAGTAGTACCGACCCGGGGTCAAGGGATCACCTGGCTGGTAATACTTCCCTTGAGGAATCCGCTCGTCGACGATGGGGGTGACAAAGTCCCTCGCGGTATCAAGCTGAAAACGATAGAAATGAGCATCTTCTGAGGACTGCCAATGAAATTCCGGTCTACCGTGGTATATCCGCTCACCCGCGGCGGGCCTTGCAAGCAGGGGAGGCAAGGGATGGGCATCAAGCGTGAAATCCTGCTGGGCATCCAGCCCCTCCAGCCCGTGGGAATCGACGGCTCTTACAATCAATCGATATTTGCCATCTTCCAGTTCCCCAACCTCAACCACAGCTGAATCCACTCGCCGATCCAGACGTACCACTCCACCCTCTCCCACAGGAGCAATCAATACCCGATAAGCCACTGCCCCTGGCTGATCCTTCCAGTCAATCTTCAGGGGCAGGTATCGATACAGAGGCTTTACTCTGGAGAGTTCAGGAGCCGGTAACAGAGGCAATGGCGGAATAGGTGGGCGACCCGCCTCCACCACGGTACCAAAGTGCTCCGCAACAGGAAGCTCCTCACCACCCCCTTCCACCGCCACCAAACCATGGGTAACCTCTGTAAAAAGCTGTTGGCCCCCTTCCCCGGTTCCGACTCGAAACTGCGTTCCTCTGGTACCCGCACTGCCAGCGGGCGCCTTGATCTCGAAACGACGGTCAGGAGAATCATTGGGCGCCACTTTGGTTTCGATTCGTCCACGATAGAGGTGGAGACGAATGTTGGGCACATTCGGATCCCCATATTTCTCCAGAACCTCGAAAACCAGCGTACTGTTGCCCTGTAGCAAGAGCTGGGAACCATCGCCAAACAGCAACATAACACTACTGTCTTCACCAGTTTCAAGCGTATCACCCGGCTTGAAATCATCGCCCTTGACCACTGGTTCCGCATTCCGCCCATCGGCCCGAATTACCGATACCCTGCCCGAAACAGCCAGTGCCCGCACCTCGAGGGGCTTTACCTTGAGCCAGCCAAGCCGGAAACGAATCTTGGTTCCCGGCGGAATCTCTCGAATATCCTTGAGCTTATTAAAACGGCGCAGCTCTTCCACATCCACCGACTGGACGCCATATTCCCTGATCACCTTTTGAATGGTATCGCCCGGCCTGGCTGTATAGACTAGTTCCTCGTCCGCTGCGGTAGCGAAAGAAAGAAAAGCCAGAACAATCAGCAGCAAAGCCGCCGAAACAGTCCGGTCCCAGCCAAGCGGTGTACGCACCACTGGAGACATCCCCCCTTCCTTGAGGGTGGTACAGGTTCGACAGGCTCCAGAGGGCCGACGCAGATCGCACGCAGCAAAGCAACTAATCATCTGTTGTCGTAGCAAAAACAGAACCACTAGGAGTGCAGGGAAAAGGAGGTGCACATTCCTGTTCAAGCTTCCTGTTAGCAAGTTTTAATTATCTAAATATTATAAATAAAAACCGGATATTTGGGCTCAGCCGGTGTTTTCCGGAAAAGTATAATGGAAATCGAGGGCAAATGGATCACGCAGAAACGCGCAAGGGGAACATTGTCGTTTATTTGCTTCTCCCGTTGCCCACGAACAGCGCCAGTTTCAACCCATCCCACTGCTGCTCCCAGTGGGTCAAAGGGCTCAGCGAAAATCCGCTACGGACGAACTGCCGCATCCGCCCCTCCAGCACCGCGAGCATCAGATTGGCGGCGATCTCTGGCGTCATGCCACAGAGCTCCTGTCCTGCAGCCTCCGCCTCTCGGAGTACCTGCTTGAGCTGGGTCTCCAGGCGCCGGAAATATTGGCTGGCCCGCTTGTGCAGGCGTTCCGGTTCTCCCGCCAATGCGTCTCCCAGCAAGATTCGGGTGATTCCGGGGTTACGGGCCGAAAAGCCCAGTGCAATCCCGAGAATCAGCTGGCAACGGGCCACCGGATCTCGCTTCTCTGCGAGTACCCGGTTCACCCGGCTGAATACCGTGTCTTCGGCAAAGTCGATCAACCCCTCGAACATGCGAGCCTTGCTTGGGAAGTGCCGGTATAACGCAGCCTCGGAGACACCAACGGCGCGGGCAAGACCGGCAGTGGTAATCCGCCCTCCCTGGTTGCTCTCCAGTTCCCGGGCCAGGCTCTCCAGGATCTGCTGCTTACGGTTACTGCCCTGCCTCGTGGATGAACCGGCCACTGCTCAGATCCCCCTCTTGATCAAGGTCCCTACACCTTCGTCAGTAAAAAGCTCCAGCAGACAGGCATGCTCTACCCGGCCGTCGACGATATGGGCCGCCTGCACACCGCTCCGTACCGCATCAAGGGCACAACGAACCTTTGGCAGCATCCCACCGTGAATGGTACCGTCGGCAATCAACCGGTCCACCTCGGAAGGAGTCAGACCGGTCAACAATTCGCCCCGCTTGTCGAGTACGCCAGCAGTATTGGTGAGGAGGAGCAGTTTTTCCGCCTTCAAGGTCTCCGCCAACTTGCCCGCCACCAGATCCGCATTGATGTTGTAGCTCTGACGATCCTCCCTACCGATCCCGATGGGAGCGATGACCGGAATGAATTCCTCACCCACCAGCCTGTCGAGCACCGCCGCATCAATGGATTCCACTTCTCCTACATGACCGATGTCGATAATCTCCGACTCCTTCAGCTCGGGCGCATCACGGGCCACTTTGAGTTTACGGGCATGGATCATCTCCCCGTCTTTCCCGGTCAACCCTACAGCACAACCCCCTTGCTGGTTAATCAGGCTGACAATTTCCTTGTTCACCAGCCCCCCGAGCACCATCTGCACCACATCCATGGTCTCACTATCGGTAACCCGCATTCCCGCCACAAAACGACTCTCCTTGCCGATCCGCTCTAGCAACTGACCAATCTGCGGCCCACCTCCATGCACCACGACCGGATTCATGCCCACCAGCTTCATCAGCACCACATCCCGGGCAAACCCTTGCTTGAGCGCCTCATCCACCATGGCGTTTCCTCCGTATTTGATTACTACGGTCTTGCCACTGAAGCGACGGATGTAGGGAAGCGCTACGGTGAGGACATGGGCAATATCGGTTGCCGAAGTGGGATCGAGACTCATGGAATCAATGGTATCGTTTGCCAAGAAAAAACAAGCCGGCATATATACCACATTTTCCCCTTCCCGGGACAGGGGAAGAGGCGAAAGGTTGCATCAACTACATGCCGGGGTGAGTCTGGCGCCGACAGGTTCAGAAAGGCAAAGACAATCCCGAAGGGGCTTCTGAAAGGATAAACTCTCGAATCCGTTCCTGTATGGACTCCAACGCCGCCTGATTCTTTGCCTCGAAACGAACTCCCAGGGTAGGAGTGGTATTGGAGGCTCGCACCAGCGCCCAGCCATCGGGAAACTCGATCCGCAATCCGTCCAGGGTGATGAGAGTGGCATCGGGGAAGCAGGCCCGTTCCATCAGACGATCGACCAGCCCGTAATGCCGGCCTCCGGGGACCGCTATCTTGTACTCCTGCGTATTTACCGCATCCGGCAGCCTGGCAAACAGCTTGGCGCTCTCTTCGGGCTCCCGGGAAAGGAGCTCCAGCAAACGGGCACCGCTGTAGGTAGCATCGTCGAAACCAAACCAACGGTCAGCGAAGAACAGGTGGCCAGTGAGCTCTCCGGCAAGCAATGCCCCGTCCTGCTGCATTTTGGTACGCACCACCGAATGCCCAGTTCGCCACATTACTGGCACCCCGCCATGTCGTTCGACAACACCATAGAGGTTGCTGGTACATTTGATGTCAAACAGGATCTCGGCACCCGGATGCTGTTTCAACAGGTCGATGGCCAGCAGCATCAGTAAGCGATCGGGCCAGATTACCTTGCCAGAGGAGTCCACTACACCGATCCGATCCCCATCTCCATCGAACGCAAATCCGATATCGGCACCGGTTGCTTGGACTGTAACGATCAGTTCCTGCAGGTTCGCCAGCTCAGTGGGATCTGGATGATGGTTGGGGAACCGGCCATCGATGTCACAATAAAGCTCATGAACCTCACAGCCCAGTCGCCGGAACAGTTTCGGCGCCAGTTCACCCGCCATACCGTTGCCGGCATCCACCACGACTTTCATCGGCCGCGCCAATTGCACATCTCGACATATCCAATCCAGATAGGCTTCTGTGACGCTTATCCGGCGACAGCCTCCCACACCTTCCGTCAGTTCACCCCGCTCGATGCGGCCGCGCAGCGCCTGAACCCCCTCACCGTGCAGCACCTCGCCTCCCAGCACGATCTTCATGCCGTTATATTCCGCAGGATTATGGCTGGCAGTAACCATCACCCCGCTGTTGCCAGCATATTGACAGGCTGCAAAATAGAGCAGCGGAGTAGAAACTCGTCCCACATCCAGCACCTCACAGCCGCTGTCACACAAGGCCCTGATTAATGCCCGACTCAAGCTTGGGCTGGAAAGCCGCGCATCCCGCCCCACCACCAGGGTATGAATGCCTCGTGACACTGCCTCCGCCCCAATGGCCCTTCCAATGCTGTATACGCTTTCCGGTGTCAGGGTGCGACCGGCGATACCCCGGATGTCATAAGGCTTGAAGACAGCAGCAGAAACCGGTTCCAGATCGCTGCCCAGAGTTTGCTGAAGCGGTTGCAGTGACATGACCGATACCTCCTTGTATCAATGGCGGCCTGTGTGGCCAAATCCGCCGGCACCGCGCTGGCTCGACTCAAACTCGTCCACCACTTCGAACTTTGCCCGCACTACCGGTACAAACACCAGCTGCGCAATACGCTCGCCCGGCTGGATAATGTACTCCTCACTCCCACGGTTCCAGCAGGAAACGAACAGCTCCCCTTGATAGTCGGAGTCGATGAGTCCCACCAGATTCCCCAGAACGATGCCATGCTTGTGCCCCAGCCCGGAGCGGGGAAGTACCACCGCCGCCAGCGAGGGATCCGCAATATGAATGGCAAGACCGGTGGGGATCAACTTGCTGCCCCCCCCCTCCAAGATCAAAGGCTCCTGCAAACAGGCACGCAGGTCCATCCCCGCTGCGCCATCCGTAGCGTAGTTTGGCAAGGGGTATTCGGTTCCGATACGTGGATCAAGGATTTTCAGTTGAATCTTTTGCACTGTCCCATCCCTTTTCTGTGTCGACTAGGCAGCAAGGAGGTTAACAACCGGATATTATCGGACGCCATACCTCTCTTCTTTAGCAGTAGCCGTTAATTATTGATTATTATTGTCACCCGAGGCACCAACGGCCCCGATCCGCAAGATACCTGATCCAACTTTTCAGAAAAGGAACCAGCGCACATTTTTACGCTCTTCGATGGTTCACCGCTTCGAGTGATAACGCTCCCCGATCAACGCCATCAATTGCCGTGCTATCAATATCTTGGGCGCCTTCGGCAAGCTGATTCCTCCACCAGGCCATAACACTTCCAGGGAGTTCTCGTTGCTCTCGAACCCCCCATCGGCCGCACCGACACGATTTGCGGCGATCATTTCCAGCCCCTTGGCAGCCAGCTTTTCCCTCGCATGCTCCACTACCTGCTCTGTTTCGGCGGCAAATCCCACACAGAACGGCCGCTGGGGAAGACTGCTCACTTCAGCGAGAATATCCGGGTTTCGCTCCAGCTCCAGCTGGATACGGTCCCGATCCTTTTTTATTTTCTGCTTGAAACGCCGTACCGGCCGGTAATCAGCCACCGCCGCGGCGGCGATAAAGATATCACAACTGGAAACGTGCTGCATGACCGCTGCGTGCATCTCCGTAGCGCTGCGCACCATGACGCACATGATCCCTGGCGGAGGCTTCAAATGGGTAATTCCGCTGACCAGCACCACCTCCGCTCCTGCTTCCCTCGCTGCCCTGGCCAGGGCATATCCCATCTTTCCCGAACTGCGGTTGCCAAGATAACGCACCGGATCGATGTCCTCCAGCGTAGGACCGGCGGTAATCACCATTCTCACATCACACAGGCAGGGAGACGAAAACAAAGCCCCCAATTCCTGCAGCAGTCTGTCCGGCTCCAGCATGCGGCCCGGCCCCTCTTCTCCACAAGCCTGTTCACCCTCCTCCGGGCCCCAGACAGCCACGCCCCGCTCTTGCAATATCGCCAGATTAGCCTGGGTCGCCGGGTGGTGCCACATCTGCTGATTCATCGCCGGCGCCAAAGCCAGCGGTACGTCACTGGCAAGACAAACCGTGGTCAGCAGATCGTCCGCCAGTCCATGGGCCAAACGTGCCATGGTGTGGGCCGTTGCCGGCGCCAGCAAGATCGCATCTGCCCATCGGGCCAGCTCAATATGCTCCATGACGGAACCCCTTTCCCTGCCGAACAACGCCCTCGCCACCGGCCGACCAGTGAGCGCCTGGAAGGTGATCGGAGTAATGAACTGCTCCGCCGCCCGGCTCATCATCACCTGCACATCACACCCAGACTTGCATAACAGCCGCACCAACTCGGCACTCTTGTAAGCGGCGATACCTCCGGTCACTCCGATCAGGATCCGTTTGTCACGTAGCTGTTCCATCGTTGCAAGTGTAACAGAACATCCGGTATCTTGTGCCCGGCATAACCATTCACCAATCTGGATCGATGAAACCTGACATGAAGCTCAACGACGACTGGTTTACCGAAGTCTGCCCTGAATCCGGGAGCGCCTTCTCTCTCAAACTGAAGAAAAAGCTTCACGAAGAGCAGACCCCTTTCCAACATATTGAGATCTACGAAACCGAATTCTTTGGCACCCTGATGGTGATCGATGGCTTCATCATGTTGTCGGATTACGACAACTTCCTTTACCATGAGATGATGAGCCACCCGGCACTCTTCACCCATCCCAATCCGGAACGAGTGGTGATCATTGGAGGTGGGGACTGTGGGACACTTCGCGAGGTACTCAAACACTCAGGCGTGAAGCAAGCGATACAGGTCGAGATCGACGAAAGGGTCACTCGCTTGGCTGAACGTTTCTTTCCGGAGCTATGTGAATCCAATGAGGATCCCCGTGCCGAACTGCTGTTTGCCGATGGAATTCGGTGGGTGAAGGAGGCCGAAGCAGGCTCCGTTGACGTGATCATTGTGGACAGCACTGATCCCATCGGGCCCGCTGAGGGACTGTTCAGTGCCGTATTCTACCGCGATTGTTTTCGCGCCTTGGGGGATGACGGGATCGTAGTCCATCAGAGTGAATCCCCTCTCATCCATCAGCAGCTGATTCGGGAGATGAAGAACGCCATGCACGAAGCCGGATTCCGCCAGATCCAGACCCTTCATTTCCCACAACCGGTCTACCCCTCTGGCTGGTGGAGCACCACGATGGCGGGGAAAGGTGAATCATTGACTCATTTCAGGGAAGAGGCGGCCTCCAATAAACCGTTTACCACCCGGTATTACAATGACGCCATCCACCGCGCAGCACTGGCGGTTCCGGAGTTCTGGAAAACCCTGTGAAGAGCTGAACCCGGATGAAGCGAGCCCAAATCTACTCCCTGGCCCTGGGGAGATCGATCCAGAAGGTGCTGCCGACACCGAACTCGCTCCACACCCCCAGATTCCCGTCCATCAATTCCGCCAGGCGCCGAGCAATCACCAGCCCAAGGCCGCTGCCGTGGATGTTGCCATCCTCTTGCCCAAGCCGCTCGAAAGGCTCGAACAGGTGCTGCATCTTCTCCGGACGAATCCCGATACCGGTGTCACTCACATTAATCCGCACCCTTTCCGTTTCAGCCACCACGCTAAAACTGACACAGCCATTTATCTTGTTGTACTTGATTGCATTGGTACCAAGGTTGAGCAAGACTTCCTTGAGACGCACCCGATCGGCAACAAGAACAAGATTCTCTGACACCGGCATCAGGGCCAGTGTCACATTGCGTTCCCTTGCCAGAGGATCCAGCAGGTCACGACACTCCCGCAGCAACTCAGCCACCGGCACTGGGGCCAGCTCAACACGCAACCCACCACTCTCGATGCTGGAGAGACTCAGAATATCATCGATCAACTCCAGCAGATGCCAGCCTGCATTCAGGATCTGACTGACCTCCTCACGGTGACGATCCGCCAGCGGAATCTCCTCATCACTCTCGAGCAGCTGGGCGAAACCCAGGATCGCATTCAACGGAGTACGCAGTTCATGGCTGATACGGGAGATGAATACACTCTTTGCTCGGTTGGCCCTCTCGGCGACGACCCTTGCCCGGATCAGCTCGGCCTCCAGCTTCTTTCGTTCCGTAATGTCATGGAGAATGCTCTGGATCACCCTCTGTCCACCACTTTCGATAACGGCGCAGGAGAGATCCACGGGCACCAGTCTGTCGTCCTTGCGCAATAACATACCGCCGCGGAACGCATCCCGGCGCTTTTCCAATACCTCCTGATGCAAATCCAGCAATCGGTGACGAAAATTCTCCGGAACCAACTGCTGCATGTGCAGGTTGAGCAGTTCATCCCTGGGATACCCCGTCACTTCCTCCGCGCGACGATTGGCAGCCACTAGCCAGCCATCCATGTCCACCAGCAGAATTGCCTCATTGGCCTGTTCCATCAAGGCACGATGGCGATCCTCCGAATTTTGTAGCGCCGCCTCCACTTGCTTGAACGAGGTGATGTCGGTCTGGGAAAACACGTAAAACATCACCCCCCCGCTATCACCGACAATTGGCGTCGCGGTCAGCTCGATCCAGAACTCCTCTCCCTGACGATTCTTCAGCTTGAGTTCCCCTTTCCAGCTGCGACCTGCGGCCAGGGACTGCCAAAACGCCCGGTTGGATTGTTCCATTTCCCCGCCGGAGAGCAAAAGACCGTAGCTTTTCCCCAGCAATTCATCTACCCGGTAGCCGCTGAGCTGCGATATTCGCTCATCGACTTGAAGCAGGATCCCCTGTGAATCGGTCACGCAGACGGCAATATGTTGGGAAACCGCCTCGAGTAGCCGCTCCGGAGCAAGAACAGTGGAGAGTGTGGGCGGCCTCTTCTCCGCTGCCGCGCTTCTGACACCTCGTATGCTCGAGGAAGAGGGGCGATCATTTTCAGGAAGAGGTTGTGTTGCATGCGCCATACCCGTCCATATCGACAGGCAAGCAGTTTTTCTCCAATCCAGAAATGTCAAAAATCGAGGACATCGACCGCCCCCTGGCCGCAACCGAAAAAAGAGGAACGAGCAGCGCCAAGGCTTTGCCGCCATGCAACTCCAGAACGAAGCAGAGCCCACATGTCGTTGTCGGCATCAGCAAATATTCCGGTCGCCTGGAAAAACCGAGGCGACGTGAACAATCACTCGCCGGCAATGGTCATCTCTTCCACCAGCCACGAGCCAGTACGAAGATTCCCTCGCCGATCCACATCGCTGCCCACCATCACCAGATTGCGGAACATATCACGCAGATTACCTGCTACGGTGATCTCTTCCACCGGGAACTGGATCTCCCCTTTCTCCACCCAGAAACCGGCAGCACCGCGGGAGTAGTCACCGGTGATCAGGCGGACACCGTGCCCCATCAACTCAGTAACCAGAAGGCCTCGGTCCATCTGTTTCAACAGCCGGGCCAGACTCAGCTCTCCGGAATCCGCGGGAACCTTCCCTCCCGGAGCAATGGTGAGGTTATGAACCCCACCGGCGTTGCCAGTGGTCTGCATCCCCAGCTTACAGGCAGAGTAGCTGTCCAGAACATATCCCTGCAGAACCCCCTCTTTCACAAAATCCCGTTCGTGGGTGGCAACTCCTTCCTGATCAAACGGTGCACTACCTAACGCCCCCTTGAGATGGGGTTGCTCATAGATGTGCACAAATTCAGGAAAGACCGGCTTACCAAGATGATCGAGCAGAAAGCTGGCCTTGCGATATAGTGCACTTCCGCGCACTGCACCGACAAAATGGGAAAGCAACGTGCCTGCAACCTCGGCACTGAACACCACTGGCACCTGACGGGTAGAGAGACGTCTCCCCCCCAGACGGTTTACAGCCCGCTCCCCAGCGCGCTTTCCCACCACTTCTGCGGCTTCCAGCTGCGCCGCATCCCGCGCTACTGTATACCAGTAGTCCCGCTGCATCCCTTCGCCTTGGCCAGCAATGACGCTACAGCTCACACTGTGGCGGGTAGTCGGATAACCACCAAGGAAACCATGGCTGTTGCCATAGATGTAGAAACCGGCTTGGCTGTTCACCGAAGCCCCTTCGGAATTCTTGATCCGCGGATCCACCGCCAACGCTGCCTCCTCACATCGCCTGGCCAGTTCGATGGACTCTTCGACTCCCAGATCCCAAGGGTGGTAAAGATCCAGATCAGGGATTTCCCTGGCCATCAACTCTGCTGGCGCCAAACCGTGACAAGGGTCTTCCGCCGTATAGCGTGCAATTTCACAGGCCGCCTGCACCGTCTCCCGCACAGCCTCCTTGCTGAATTCGGTGGTGCTGGCAGAACCCTTGCGCTGCCCGAAATAAACGGTGACTCCCATTCCCCTGTCACGATTGTGTTCAATGGTTTCCACCTCCCCCTTGCGCACCGTAACTGCCAGTCCGGAGGTTAGATTCCCCCCCACCTCAGCTGCACTGGCACCACAACGTAACGCCTCTTCAAGCAATCCTTCCACCAGCCTGCCCAGACCTTCTACATCAAACCTTTTGGCCGCCTCTTTCGAAACCGGATTCTCGTTCATTTGCATTGGTTTTCCATTATTGAGCCAAATGTCAAAGACACCCCCACCCGCAAACACACTTTGGCAGCAGTGCAGCCAGAGCGTATGATTCTAGCAGAAGCGGACGGTGAAACGATGGAAGAGAGTAAAAGCAAGTCACAGATCAAACGGGAAATGAAAGCGCTTCAATCTCTGGGGGAGAAACTGGTTGAGCTGCGTCCAGAACAGCTGGCCGCCCTCCCCCTGGAGGAAGTACTGCGCGAGGCAATCGTGATAGCCCAAAAAATCCACGCCCACGGTGGCCGAAAGCGCCAGATCAAATATATCGGCAAGCTCCTGCGCAACTGCGACAGCGCCACTATTTTGCAGACCCTGGACAATTGGCGTGAACGGGAGCGACAGGCAGCGGCGAGTTTCCACCGAATCGAGCATTGGAGGGACCGGCTGATTGAAGAGGGAGATGCCGCCCTGGAGGTATTGCTGGGAGAATATCCCGATGCCAATCGTCAACGAATCCGCCTGCTGGTGCGCAACGCCAGGCGGGAAAAAGAGAGAAACAGACCACCCAACTCAGCACGCACCCTGTTTCGTTACTTGCGTGACTTGTTGGAAGAGTAGCGACAACTACGCCTCCAGCAAGGAAAGCAGGAGCTCTACTGCATCATCAATGCCACCAGGCTCCACTGGGGCTATTGGAGGCTGGAGAAGAAGGGAATCCAGCGCCTCTCGGAAACAACCTTCCTCGAACAGCCTCCGGCTAATCTCTTGGCAAGGCAATACCCCTTTCAACCAGGTGACAAGATAGGGTGCCTCCGGCCATCCATCCCGGGGAACATACAGCACTGGAATCCCATTACAGGCCGCCTCGACAAAACTTCCATAGCCGGGTTTGGTAATCAGGGCATCCACGGAACAGAGCACATCAAGATAGGGCATCTCCAGATCTTCTAGCGCATGAAACCCGGCAGGCAGCGGATCGCTGGCCCCTGAGATTACGAAACGAATCCCGGGAAAACGGGGCCACCTGTCGAGCGGCAAGGAGGAGGGAATCCCTCCAAAAGAGATCAAAACCACCCTCTCTCCCGGCCGCAAACCCAAGATCTCTGCTATTTTCTCACGTCGCAAATTTCCTCGACGAGCGATCGGACCAATGGTCTTTCGGTTGGAAAGCCATGGCATCTCCATGCTAGGGGTCGGCAACAGGAAACGGGTAGCCGCCTGATAGGATTCCTCCATTTGCCGCAGGACCCTTACAGACCCAGGCCGGTCCCCGCAATAGGCGGCATAGATATCACGCCAGTTCAGCGAACAGAGGGCAACGGCAGGGAGATTCAGTTGCGCAGCAGCCGCCGGCACCAGGTAGGGGACATTGGCCAGCACCAGATCCGCCTGGTAACGCTGTAATAGGTCCGCTTGCCAGGCGATCTTTCTCTCCCAGTCCCGGTGGAAGGCGACATACGCAGCAACGCTCTCCTCAACCCGGACATCCAGAGAGCTGGACATCAGCATGCCCACATCCGCAGACATTGAAAGATGCTCGAAAGGCATGTCGAAATAACCGGAAAGCAGCTCCTTGGGCGCCGCCATCTGCACCACTACATGGAGGGATGGAAGGTGGCGCCACAGTGCATTGACCACCGGCGCCGTCTGTGCCAGATGCCCAAAGCCATGAGAGGATATGGCCACGAACAATATCAATTTCCGGTTTGTGTGCACCACCCTCCATTACCTATCGATTCATTTACGGTGCTGTAACGCCATTAGCCGCGCCACCAATCCCAATAGTCCTGGAAACAGTGCCATGAAAAATGCCCCGCCTCCGCTCCCTGGTAATCCGTTTGAGCTGGTGGCAACCGCAGCGATGGAGATCGCCATTGCCGCTGGCGAGGCGTTGCTAATGATATCCAGCCTTCCGGTAAAGCTGCCAGTGTGCCCTTCCGGGGGAGCAAACGCTACATCTACGGAAAGACGGGCGCCCAGGGGAAGAGTGGTGTTGATTCCGTTTTGAGAGAAAAAAGTGCTGCCCTGCAGAGAAATCGAGGTGATTTCCACCGGCGTGTTACCAGTATTGGCCAGCTCCAATGTCAGGATACGACGCTCTCCGGCAGGCACCTCGCCAAAATCCAGCATGACCGTGCTAGCCTTCAACCGTCTGTTCAACACCCGTTGACCGGCACGATGCATCAGCGGCATGGCTACGGCACCATCATTTAGCTGTTCCGCCCGCTCGAAGTCTCCTTGCCACCGTTCATCTCCCACACCAAGCGGTACCCTTACCGCATGGGGAATCCCGCCGCTTCTCCTTCGTTGCATCGTCACATAGTCGTCACCACCCCAGAAACTGGGTACGCCCCAGCTAGGTTCCCCAAGGGACCAACCGAACTCTGCCACTGGAAATATCCGCTGACGCTCCAGATCCAGGATGACCACGCTGGAGCGCACATTCAGAAATTGCTCGTCATACTCATGCAGATCGAAGACAATCACATCGCGGCTGTTATGAGCAAAAGCGGGATAACCCAAATCGAAAAGGGGACTCTGCGCTGGAAAGGGAAAATAGAAGCTTCCTTGGGAGCTGCCCAGATCGAGCACGCCAATGGTCCAGTAATTGAATCCCGCGTTTGGATTGGCGGAATCGCAAGCGTTGTCCGGACGTGAGAGACATACCATCACATCGAAAAGCAGCGCTTCTCCAGTGTAGTCAAACGCAAGCGAATCCGGATAACGCACTTGGCTCACCGAGGCCCCGGAGTCTTGCCGGTAATCTGGCAGCACGATCCGGAAATCCCGGAATTCATGCTTTACCAAGTCCACCAGATGTATCTGATCATCCAAGGGGTCGGTAGATGTGTATGCAAAATAACGCCCATCAGGAGAGACAGCAATGCTGTATACCTCTCCCGTATCTGTGATGGTCCTGATATTTCCCTTGCCATCCACTTCATGAAGATTGTGATCGCTGCCTACGAACAGATACCGAGTACCCGACGAGATGGTGTAGGCAGCAGGCCGGGTATAGAAGGCCAACCTGTCACTCAATGGCTTATCTGCCGGATGACTGAAGTTCTGGCCATAAAGGACGAACCGTTCCCATTGGACATCCGCCACCCCATCAAGAGGATAGAGATAGATCATTAGATCATCCCCTTCAACGGGGTCGAGGGGCGTCGGGCGTGGTGAGGGAATGTCTCCAGCCCCGCCTTCACTCACCTCCACCGCATCCCACGCAGCACCCACTGCCGCCACTTCGGCGGAATCAGTCCCGTACAGATCCTCAGCCGCCTGGATGAGAGCACGCCGGGCATCGATGAAGCGGGACGAAGCGGTCAGGTAGAAGCGTAGGGCCCGATAATAGATCTGCTCTGTCTTGTCCCGCCCAATACGCTCTGCAGTCAGATATGCAGCACGATTGGGAATTCCGCTGTTGACATGTACGCCCCCCCAGTCGCCCGCTTCTGTATTGGGAAGATTGCGATACTCGCTCATTCGCGAGGGTTGTGGATCCAAACCATTGTCCGGATTACGCATATCGCGCAGATAGCCAGGTCCGGCCAGGGTGCAATCCTCTCCGATCAGCCAATCATCCCGATCCACCATCACTCCAAAAAAATCGGCAAAGGACTCGTTCAATGCACCGCTCTGGTTTTCATAGCGCAGATTCGCGGTGTGTTCGATCACTCCGTGGGTCATCTCATGGGCAGCCACATCCAAACAGCGGACCAAGGAGGAAAACAGCTTGCCATCTCCGTCTCCGTAGACCATGGCCACACCGTTCCAGAAGGCGTTGAGATAATCTTGCCCAAAGTGGATCACCACCATCAGATTCATCTGCCTGTCATCGAGACTGTTACGTCCAAAGGTATCGCGATAATACTCATAAACCAGGCGGGTATTGTATGCAGCACTGACTGCCACCGGATCCCAACCCCGATCAGCATTGCTGCTGGTAACATGCCATAGCTGGTCCTCCCCGTTGCGGGCATCGAGGATCAGCATGTCCCCGGTCGCTTCTGGCCGGTTAACAGGATCCGTGCCGGAAGTCACATCGTTTTCCGGGCGCGTAGGATCGAGCAAAAAATAGATCCCGCCATCCTCCCAGGCGGTAAACCGGCGAATGGTACCGTCGAGGGCATCAGCCCCCTGCGCTTCCACCACCCGTCCGGCATGGATATTCCGGATACGATGCAGGATCGTGCCACTTCGAGCATCAATGAAATAACGCCAGCGTTGATCAATGCCCACCCGAACATCCACCCGATAGGCCAATTTCATCGATCTGCCCTCACCATGGAGAACCAGCTCCTGCCCGAGGACCTCCAGAGCCACACTGCCCAAATGCTCACGAACCGCGGCTACCGATTCCTCCTTCGTCAGGCTGGGCACCACTTCCATCCCCTTTGGGCTGGGCTCATACCGGCCGTTGACGAGATAGACCCGTTTGCGGGTATCCAAATGTACCGACAACTGCTTGCCCCACAGCGGAACCCCCTGCCACTGCTGCTGAAAATGGAGATGTTCGTTGCCAGCAGCATCCCGCTCCTTGCGCAACAATTTTAGTTCTCGATCAGGCTGCTCCAGCTTGAACAGCTCCCGCTGTGCCCGAAGAAAACGTCGGGCATTAGCCTCCCCTTCATCCTTTTGACTGGCAGCCTGCGCAAGCACCCCGATGGGCTGGCGAAAACGAAGAAAAACCGGGGTACCGTTTCCTCTATCAAAATGAATACGTACATCACTGTGGTCGGCAAAACGCTGCAGGGCAGCTCGCTGCTCATCGGAGATTACCGGAGAAGCAGCTGCTGCATACAAAGTCCCGTTGCCGATTCCTCGAGAGAGACCCTCCAAGATCTGTCGGCTGGTCACAGCGATGTTCGATGGCGTGGAAGCCGCCGTCAGAACCTTTTTTTTCAACGGCCTTCCATAGTCAATCCGTGATATCCTTGGAGGCACTACTGGGCCACGGGTCGTCAACATCGACGAAATCTTTCGTACCGTGGGACCTTCCCCTCCGGAAACAGGGGCGCTACCCGCAGGAAGCGATACTCCCAAGACCATTAACGCAGCCAACCCTGCGGTCCAACTCTTCCTTCGCATACATTTCTCCAGCCGTAGCCCCTCGCCCAGTTACCGGGAAGGACTTCCTTCAACCCGCTTCACCACCGCACCGCTTCGAGCATCCAGTAAAAAGAACTGGCGGCGCAGGCCTTCCATTACCTCTATCTCATAGACGGGAATCACTCCACGCTCCATGTTGTCCACATAAAGAAAGAGACCATGGTTCTTGTATTCTTTTGCCGAAAGCCCCCGATGAAGCGCCTCTTCCACACCAACCAACGGTGGTAGTTGGAAGAGAGTGAGGCCCTTGAGCACCTCTCCATCGACCCGGTAAACGGTTCCACTCTCATCCATATGCAATCGCAGCGTATGTCCCCAAACAGGGACTCCATCCGCCAGCTGCACCATTCGCAGATGCACCTTTCCCAGATTATCCCGCTCCAATCCTTCCACGCGAAATCCCTTTACGGGAGAACGCACTCCCATCTCCGTGGAGAGATAGGCATGTGCCTGCTGGATAAACCACTGATCCTCACCCGGAACCACAGCCCGCTCCGTGTTTCCCGTTGCACAACCAGCAACGGACATCATGGCCACCACCAGCAACAATCCAGCTGGAATCAAACAGCTGTTTCGAATCAATGCGTGCATTTTCTTCCAGTCTCCGTTTGGTCATCCTGTGGTTTTGTAATTACCGCTCGACCTGTGCTTTGCCGCGCCCCCTCTCCTCTTCCGGTTCGGGCTGCACCAAGGCAATTACGGTCCATCCCGGCTGTGGTTTCAACTTCCCACCCACTACGAAACACTCCAGCCTGCCCTTGGGATTCAAGGCAAAAAGTGGTATAGCGCGGTTGCCATATTTGCGGCGATAGGCATCGAAGTCGAACTCATCGGTTAGCAGGGTACTGCGGATCTCCGCTCCCTTGCTCATCAGGCTAGCCAGTTTGGAATAGGTAACATCCTCACCAAACAGGATATAGCCCCGATGTTCCCCAGATACGGTGAGTTTCTCCGAGCGGTTGACATCAGCGCTCGATTGAAGCGTATAGATCCCCTTGCGACCAAACTCAGGACGGTATTTGAGCGCCGCCAGCGCATTCAGATCACTTTGCCGTGACAATCCCAGCATACGACCGATACCCACGAGATTCAGGTGCCGATCCGCATAATCGGAAACCGGATTGCCATAGAAGGTTTCCAGACCATCCTTTTGGCGCGCCTCTTTGATATGCTTCCAGTTGGTATCGGTCAGCACCGCACGGAATCCATGCTGCCGAAGTACCCGGCCAATAGCCCTGGCGAACTGGTTGGCACCGATGATCAAGAAACCACGCGGCTCCGGTTCCGCCACCCCAAGCAATCTGGCAAGAATCCCGGCAGTGGAGCTCTGCAGCACCACCGTGCCGATAATGATGGTAAACGCCAGCGGGACCAGCAGCTCTGCCCCTTCATATCCCTGCTGCTGAAGACGAAGAGCAAACAGCGCGGTGACCGCCGCAGCGACGATACCGCGCGGCCCAATCCAGGCCAATAAGGTCCGCTCCTGCCAGGTGAGAGATGAGCCTACGGTGGAAAGGAAAACCTTGGCGGGACGACCGACGAACTGGATGGCGGCAAACAGCGCCACTGCCCCCCAACCCAGCTGGATAAATTGCTCAAGCTCAATACGTGCGGCCAAGATGATGAACAGCCCCGAGATGAGCAATACACTGAGGCTCTCCTTGAAATGCAGGATATCCTTCATCGGAACCTGTTTCATGTTGGCCAGCCAGATCCCCATCACCGTCACCGTCAACAGCCCTGACTCCTCGGCTATGGCGTTAGAGAAAGCGTACACTCCGAATACCACCGTAAGAGTGGCAACATTGTGCAGATATTCCGGTAACAGATGATGACGCAGGATCAGCCCCAGCAGATAGGCAGCCATCGCCCCCATGGCAAACCCTACCAACAGGATGGTACCGAAAGTAGCCAAGGTATGGGTGAGCGCACTTTCACCCTGGCCCGAAATAATGAATTCAAACACCAGGACCGCCAGCAGGGCCCCGATGGGATCGATCACGATCCCTTCCCAGCGCAGAATATTGGAGATCCTGGCATTAGGGCGCACAGTGCGCAACAGCGGCACGATCACCGTCGGTCCGGTCACCACCATCACTGCTCCGAACAGGAAGGAAAGATACCAGTCAAAACCCAGCAGCAGATGGGTTGCCACGGCAACAATCAGCCAGGTGACCAAGGTGCCAATGGAGACCAGGTTCCTGACTACCCGCTGCAACCCCTGGATTTCATGGAAACGAAGGGTCAATCCCCCCTCGAAAAGAATGACCGCTACCGACAAGGAAACGAAAGGAAACAGCAGATCACCAAACAGGGCATCGGGATCCAGCCAGCCGGTGAGCGGTCCCGCTACGATGCCGGCCAGTAACAGGAACAGGATCGCTGGCAATTTGACCCACCAGGCAAACCACTGGCAGACGATGGCAATCAGTCCGATGCCCGCCAGCAGGAGCATTACCTGTTCATTCAGCACGCCGCAACCACCCTGCGAGGGAAGTTCAACCAACTTCGGAACGGCAAATTGCCGTCCCACCAGTATGGTTTCAACAACCTGTTCCCCCGACGGTCAGGCTGTCAATGCGCAATGTGGGTTGCCCCACCCCCACCGGGACACTCTGCCCCTCCTTGCCACACATTCCCACGCCTTCATCCAGGGCCAGATCGTTTCCCACCATACTGACCCGGGTAAGCACGTCAGGACCATTTCCGACCAACATTGCCCCCTTCACTGGCGCGCCGATCCGACCATCTTCAATGAGATAGGCTTCGCTGGCAGAGAAAACAAACTTCCCGGAAGTGATGTCCACTTGACCACCGCCGAAATTCACCGCGTAAAGTCCTTGTTTCACGGAGCGGATGATCTCCTCAGGTTCATGTTCTCCGGCCAGCATGTAGGTATTGGTCATGCGAGGCAACGGAAGATGGGCATAAGACTCTCGGCGCCCGTTACCAGTGGGTTCCATACCCATCAGCCGAGCGTTAAGCTTGTCCTGCATATATCCCTTAAGGATTCCCTTTTCAATCAGCACCGTTTGCTGGGAAGGGGTCCCCTCATCGTCGACATTCAATGATCCACGGCGCCGAGGCAGGGTACCGTCGTCCACCACCGTGCATTGTTCGGAAGCAACTCGCTCGCCAATTCGGCCGGAAAAGGCGGAACTCCCTTTGCGATTGAAATCCCCCTCCAAGCCGTGCCCCACGGCTTCGTGCAACAACACACCCGGCCAGCCCGGCCCCAGCACCACAGGCATGGTTCCCGCCGGAGCCTCCTTCGCCCGTAAATTCACCAGTGCCTGCTCTACCGCCTTGCGCACATACGCTGAGGCCCGATCCCCTTCCAGGAAGTAATCGTAGCCGACCCGGCCACCCCCTCCTGCCGTTCCTTGCTCTCGGCGCCCTTTCTCCTCCGCGATGACCGTTACGTTGAGCCGCACCAGTGGCCGGACATCGGCCGCCAGTGTACCGTCACTAGCTGCCACCAACACCACTTCATGCTCGCCTGCCAGAGAGACGATCACTCTGGATACGCGGGGATCCTGGCGGCGCGCCTCTGCATCCAGGCGGTGGAGCAAGTCGATCTTCTCCTGTGCAGTAAGTGTGTTCAGGGGATCGATGGGTACATAGAGGGGCTTCCGGGCCACCCGCTGCCACGCCTGGACCCTTTTCTCCGTACCACTTCTGGCGATAGCACGGGCGGCGGCGGCCGTCTCTTCCAGGGCCGGGAGAAGAATTTCATCCGAATAGGCAAAACCACTCTTTTCTCCACTTACTGCCCGAACTCCGACCCCCCGTTCAATATCGTGGCTACCCTCTCTGACGATTCCCTCTTCCAGCACCCAGGATTCTTGACGGCTGGACTGAAAATAGAGATCAGCATAGTCCACGGAGCGATTCATGATGCGCTCAAGCACTGCCTGAAGCTCGTTCTCCCCAATCCCCGCGGGGCTCAACAACAGCTCCTGTGCAGTAACCAGTGGAGAATTCACGACAGATGACATGGCAGACGCCGGTGCTCCAGAACGGGAAAGGTACGGCGGGTATTGCGCAACTGTTCACAGTCGACGTCCGCCACCACGATGCCGGAACCGCTGCTGAGCCTGTCCAGCACCACCCCCCAGGGATCGACGATCATGCTCTCACCGTGAGTATGGCGGCCGCTGACATGGTACCCCCCCTGGGCCGAGGCGATAATGTAACAGAGATTCTCGATCGCCCGGGCCCTCACCAGCACTTCCCAATGGGCCCTGCCGGTGATGGCGGTAAAGGCAGCAGGCAGAGCAATCAGTTCAGCACCTTGTTCTACCAGACTACGAAATAATTCAGGAAAACGAAGATCATAACAGACCGCAAGGCCAAGTTTGCCGAACGGAGTATCCACTACTACTAGTTCATCCCCCGGCTCAATGGTGGCCGACTCGTTATACTCCTCCCCACTCTCCCGCAAGGCGACATCAAATAGGTGGATCTTGTCATAGCGGGCCACCTGCCGGCCACCGGCATCATAAACCAGACAGGCGGCCCGAATCTTATCGGGAGCCGATGCCTCCAGCGGCAGGGTCCCTCCCACAATCCACAGCTCGTGTCGGGCAGCCTGGCGAGACAGGAACTCCTGGATAGGGCCCTCCCCCTCCCGCTCGCGAAGTTCCACCTTGTCCTCTTCACTCATCCCCATCACCGCGAAGTTCTCCGGCAATACCACCATTCGGGCGCCTGCCTCCACCGCGCTTTCTATCAAACGGCCCGCCTCGATGAGATTGGCACTCACGTTAGGACCGGAGGCCATTTGAATTGCTGCAATCTTGCTCATGATCGAATCCGGTTATTGTCCTGGTTGTTCTTCGGAAGGTGTATTCCAGTGCGCTGTCAGGGTATCACATCACTCCACGTCTGGGGGAGCACTCACAGCTTTTTCTCTCCCGCGCGTGATCACCGGTTTCTCCCAGCTACCGGTTACGTGATAAACATACTGGGCAACCTTATCCAAACGCAGCAATTTCTCTGCCATCCAGATCAGCGCGCCAGCCTGCGGACCCCATGCCAGTGCCCCCGCAACAAACAGATTGGAACCGTCTCCCGGGATCACAAGAATATGCTGATCGTAATCCCGTGCAACATAACCGGTCCGGCCACTGACAGCGATGCGTGCAGTAGGCCCCTCCAGCAACAGATTTTTGGTGATGGCATTGCCATCCTGCAGACGAATCTCCCCTTTGATGGAATCGAAGCGAAATCCCTTTCCGAACAGGTCCCGAAAATCCAGGGTCAAGCGCCGTGGCAACGCCTGAAGGCTGAATAGCCCAAACAGGCGACCCGCACCCGGCTCCATGCTCTCGATCCGACCATTACCAATGGTCAGATCGAGATCACCCTCCAATGTGCGGAGAGAGAAATCCATCGGAGAACCCGGCCAACCCAGTTCTCCCTTGATATGAAGGTTTTCTCCGTGAATCATCGCTGCGAGCCCCAACGCCTCGAGCATGGTGTGGGTTTGCGGAGCGGTCAATACAAGTCGGGCATCTGTCCGCTGTTCACGCTCATTCAACCACTGCACATCGCCCTGGATCTTCATGTAAGGGGTGCTCAATACGAGCTGCTCTATCAGCAAACCTTGCGCGCTCGGATGAGCCTGAAGGGCCAAGCGCCCCAGATCGATCTCCCTGTATTTCAGCTCATGAATGCTCACCGTCATCGCTGGCAATCGGCGGGGGTCCAGCGGCTCCCGGATCGTAACCTCTCCGGGATCGGGGTCGGCTTGAGGTAGAGGTTTCAAATGAAGGCGCTCCAGCTCCATATCCACTTTCAACCCCCGAAACTTCTCCGATTTACCGGATGGCAACAAAGGGAGATCCGCAAGCCTTTCCCGCCATTCAGCTGGCGCAAATCCATCCAGAGCGCCGGTGATACGTAGCACCTGACCCACCGGCCGCCGACCCTCACCCGGCCCGAAATGGAGATAACCGCCCCCTGGGAGGGCGCCGTCATCACCTCCACCCAATGCGATATCCCCCTTGAGTACATCACTGTAATGAAAGCGGACCCGCTGACTGGCATCATCCCAGGCAATATGGAGCGGGGCAGCCCCTTCATCCGGTTTTTGCAGGGGGGGAGGAAGAGCTGATGTAATCCCCTCCAAGGTGGAGTCCACCTTCAGCTCCAGCAGCGGGCCGGGCTGCGGGCGATGATAGGTCAGCTTCAACTCCGCCTGCAATGCAGTTTCCCCCTCCAGCCGCTCTAGCAAAGGCAGCCGAAGCTGGCGCGCCAGTGCTGCGGGCAACAAACGCCCTTCGATGGCGATGCGGGTCGTCATACCGGCCTCTCTCCGTGTGGTGGCCACTGTCAAATTAGCCGGCCGGTCGAAAAGAAAGGCTTCCAGACCCTCTGCTCGGTAGCCATCCCGATCAAACTGAACCCTGCCATTGATATTGGTCGCTTCCAGATAACCACCACCAAGGCGATATCGGAAGCTGTTCTCTCGCAGTGTTACCGTGCCACGATACTCCACCGGCTGTTTGCGCAGGGGAATTCCGAGATACAGCCCCAGCTTGGCCGTTCCCGCCACGCTCATGCGCTCCAGCGCTGGCTCGGCTTCGACGGCGATAGGGCTCTCACGCAGGAAATGGAGCATCCGGTCACCGTCACCTTGCGCCTGCCCCAAAACGATCAGTTTCCGATCATGGTAGTCCTCAATTCGCACATGGCTGCCATCGATACGGACCCCCATGATCTCTCCGCTACGTGCGTCAATCCGCAATCCATTGCCACGAAATACCACATGTGCATCGAGAGAGCCGACCTGCGGCCACCCTTTGAGATATTCGAGCCGCACATCACGGGCATCGAACCCGACCTCAAATACCCCCTCTCCATTCCGGTAAGGGAAAACTCCTCTCTTAAGTCGCCCATGTAGCACTAGGGAGCCTTTGGTGACCTTGCCATCCAGAAGGGAGTGATCCAGCCAGTTGAGCAATTTTTTCGGGATGATGGCAGAAGGATAATACTGAGGTGCCCGGTTCACCCGCCCCTTCCTGAAAGCAACACGCAGATCGAGATAGGGTGGTATCCCCGCTCCCTGCACCACAAGCTCCAACTCCGCCTTCGCCCGTATGTCGGGATTATTCACCTCAAGCGACCGACCAGAAAAATACCAGCCACCCCGCTCCCTTTGCCAGCTGACCTCACCCCTCAGCCGATCAAAACGCCACGGGTTTCGGGCCAACCGAGGGAAATCAACACTTCCTCTCTTGCTCTGAAGGCGGAAAACACCGGATTCGGCATCGGCCCAAAGGGTACCGCTCACCCCTTGCACTGCCGGTAGTTTCTTCCAGGCTCGCAGCACCAACTCATGCAGCTGCAAAGAAAGTGTAAAACGCTTCGCCATGGGGGCGTGGGGATGATAGTCCAATCTCAGATCCGAGAGCGTGCCCTCTGGATGCAGGGCGGCCAGCATCTCCCGCCACCGGCTGGAAGGTGGTTCCAGAAACCGGACCAAATCGGCGATATCCTTGAGATTCAGGAAACTACCCTGAACCACATAATGCGGCGCTTTCACATCTCCCTGAGCAACGAGACGCAAACGGGTATCCGGCCATGATCTGCCATCTCGAACAACACGCAGGCGGGGGATATCCAGCCGCCACCCAACGGCTTGGCGCTGCCAGTGGATCACGCCATTGAGCAGTTCGAGCCTGTATACACCCTCCTTCTCTCCGCGAAGGACCAGATCCCGGACCCCGGCTTCCCCCCTCAGGCGGGTCAGACGCTTCCCTTCCCAACGCCCCCAAAATTCCATATCCAACTGGCCAAATCCACCTTTCACTCCCTTCGGCTGAATCATTTCCAGAAGAGGCGCCAGCTGTATCCCCAGACCGTTCAGATAGAAGCTGCCCTGCCATCCTTCGATTCCATCGCCTTTGTCGAGAAAATCGGCGGCCACATGGATAGTCCGGCCCACATCGGCAGGCAGCATGACCACCCCCTCCAGTTGATGGCGCGAACCTTGGTTGCGCAACTCAATCTTGGCGATGTCGAAACGCAGCTCCCGACGCTCCCGAGTGTCATCCCGCCAGTGGATGGTGCTATCGCGAATCAACAGATGCGACTGCGACAGCAGCCACTCTTCGGCCAGCCCGGCATCCGCCGGCGTCGCCACATCGGCAGAACGATTGAACTCCAGAGCCAGACCTTCAACATGTATCCTGCCTTGTGGATCCCGCCGAACCGAGAGCTCAGCCCCCACCGCAGTGAGCAATCCCAGGGTGACCTGCTGCCGCAGCAAGGAATTCCAGAGGTCGATGCCTACACGAAGTTCCCGAAACTGCAAGGGGGTCCGTTTTCCTTGGGGATCGAGCAGGCGTACATTTTCCAGCAACAGGGTCGGCTGCAATCCCTGCAGTCGGGCATCCAAACCGGTCACCGTTACCGGTTGCTGCAGCTGTCCGCTCAGCCAGCTAACGACCTCTTCTCGGTATCCTTCAGCATTGGCCAGCATCACCCTTACGGAGGTCAAGGTAATGGCACCGGCCACCAGCAGAAAGACGAAAGCAATCCAGAACAGAGCGAACAGGCGTTTTAAGAGACGTCTCACCGTGCTGGGTATCCTGGATAAATCTGCAAAACCACCTCAGGGGATATCACCGGTCTACGTCAGGACGACGTCAAACTGCTCCTGGGTATAAAGGGACTCCACCTGAAACACCACCGGTTTGCCAATGAAGGATTCCAGATCCGCTACACTGGTGGATTCTTCATCAAGCAGCAAATCCACCACCTCCTGTGAAGCAAGCACCATGAAACGCTGTGCATCAAACTGCCGTGCTTCACGCATGATCTCTCGGAAGATCTCGTAGCAGACCGTCTCCGCGCTCTTTATCGACCCCCGACCGCTGCACGTCGGACACTCCTCGCACAATACGTGCTCAAGACTCTCCCGGGTGCGCTTGCGGGTCATCTCCACCAGCCCCAACTCCGATACCTCGGTTACGCTTGTCTTGGCATGATCCCTCTCCAGTGCCTTCTCCAGTGCCTGCAGCACCTGGCTGCGGTGCTCCGGACTCTCCATATCGATAAAGTCGATGATGATGATGCCTCCGAGATTACGCAGCCGTAGTTGCCTCGCGATGGTCTGGGTGGCCTCCAGATTGGTCTTGAAAATGGTTTCTTCCAGGTTACGGTGCCCCACGAATGCCCCGGTGTTGACATCGATGGTGGTCATCGCTTCGGTCTGGTCGATAATCAGATAGCCGCCCGATTTCAGTTCCACTTTGCGCTCCAGCGCACGCTGGATCTCATCCTCCACCCCGTATAGATCGAAAATGGGCCGCTCCCCGGGATAATACTCGATACGAGGAGCCAGTTCCGGGATGAACTTGCTGGCAAACTTGGTCACCTTCTGATAGGTCTCCCGGGAATCAATCCGGATCTTCTCCAGCTCCACCCCGGCCAGATCACGCATGATACGCATCGCCAGAGGCATATCCTCATGTATCAACGTCCCGGGCTGTTCCGTGGTATTACGCTCCTGAATGGCATCCCAGAGTTTATGCAAGAAAGCCATGTCCGCCCGGATCTCTCCCTCTCCGACCCCTTCGGCCACCGTGCGCACGATATAACCTCCAGGTCCGAAATCTTCAGCGCAATGCTGCACCAGCTCACGCAGCCGCTCTCGCTCCTTCTCATCGGTGATGCGCTGTGAAATCCCCACATGACTATTGCCCGGCATAAAGACCAGATTCCGCGCCGGAATGGAAATATTGGTGCTGAGCCGAGCTCCTTTGCTTCCCAATGGGTCTTTGATGACCTGCACCAGGACGCTTTGCCCCTCCCGCAACAGTTCACTGATGGAGCCATTTCTATCCCCATCTTCCCTCCCTTCGTTCCCGTCCCCGAGATGAATATCGCGTTCATGCAAAAAAGCAGTGCGCTCGAGCCCTACCTCCAGGAACGCAGCCTGCATACCCGGCAGTACCCTGCAAACCCGTCCTTTGTATATGTTTCCTACCAGACCCCGACGGCTGGCACGCTCAATGTAGATCTCCTGCAATGCTCCGTTTTCCACCACCGCCACGCGGGTCTCCCGAGGGGTGACATTGATAAGCAGTTCTTCACGCATGGTCCGGTTCTCTTCGTCCTAACTCAACGGTGGTATGGGTGATGCTGCAAGATAGACCAGCTTCGATAGAGCTGTTCCGCTACCACAATACGCACCAAGGGATGTGGCAAGGTCAACGGAGAAAGCGACCAAGCACAATCAGCCTGTGCCAGACACTCAGGGGCCAGTCCATCCGGTCCACCTATCAACAGGGCCACATCCCTCCCCCCCTGCAGCCAACTTTCCAGCTTTTCTGCGAGTTGGGGAGTGTCCCACCGTTGACCTCGCTGATCCAACGCAATCACCAAGGCACCCTTTGGAATGGCGGCGCACATCCGCTTCCCCTCCTCCCCCAGCAGGCGCGACAGAAGCGCATTCCTCCCCCGTTTGGCCAGCGGGATCTCTACCAGCTGCAAACGACATTCAGGGGGCAAACGCCTCGCATACTCGGTGTATCCCTGCTTCACCCATACCGGCATCCGGTTTCCAACGGCAATGAGGTAAATGTTCATACGCTCAAAAAGTCATGCCGGCGCATTGGTATCCCAGAGTTTCTCCAGATTATAGAAAGCCCGCACCTCTGGCAGCATGATATGGACCACTACATCTACCAAATCCACCACAATCCACTCCCCTGCCTGCTCCCCTTCAACACCCAGCGGCTGGACATCATGCTGTTTGACCTTTTCAATCACCTTGCTCGCCAGCGCCTTCACCTGCCTGTCTGAGGTGCCGGTAGCTACCACCATCATATCGGTGATACTGCTTTTACCGCGCACGTCCATCACCTTGATGTCTTTCGCCTTGAGCTCCTCCAGGGCTTCGACGACAAGGGCGCAGAGTTGTTCGGTTGTCATGGATTTCATTGATAGAGTTGCTGCTCCTGAATGTAGGCCCACACTGCATCCGGCAACAAATAACGGGGAGTCCTCCCTTGCCTGATCAGGGCCCGGATGCGCGTGGATGAAATATCAAGCTGGGTCACCGGTTGCATGAAGATCCGTCCAGCCGGGACTTGCCTCAATTCTTGCGGATTACTTGTCAGGGAATGGTCTGCCAGTTCCGCCAGCGGACCACCGTGATCATCAAGATGTTCTGGCAACCAGCCGGGCCGATGCGAAACCACCAGATGGGCCAGATGCGGTATCTCCCGCCAGCGGTGCCAGCTGCTCAAACCAAGGAAGGCATCCATCCCGAGCAACAGACAGAGCGGGCACTGCTCTCCCAGCTCATTGCGTAATCCACTAAGGGTATCCACCATGTAGGAAGGCCCTTTTCGCTCAATCTCGCGCGAATCCAAGACAAAGCCAGGCTGGTCAACAATGGCCAGACGCAACATTTCCAGACGCTGCTGGCTGCTGGCACGGGGAGCTCGGCGGTGTGGTGGAAGACCCGCGGGAATCAGGCGCAGCTCATCCAGCTCGAGGGTCTCGAACAACTCCACTGCGGGACGGAGATGCCCGAAATGAACCGGGTCGAAGGTGCCACCGAAAATACCGATCACGTACGGATGTGTCCGTCACCGAGCACGATATATTTCTGCGACGTAAGCCCTTCCAGCCCCACCGGCCCACGCACATGAATCTTGTCCGTGCTGATACCAATCTCCGCCCCTAATCCATATTCGAAACCGTCGGCAAAACGAGTGGAAGCATTGACCATCACCGAACTGGCATCTACCTCGGTGAGAAAACGACGGGCACGACCGTAATCCTCGGTCATGATGGATTCAGTATGACCGGAGCCATGGTGGTGGATATGCTCCATCGCAGCATCCATATCCGGCACAATGCGGATGGATAGAACAGGGGCCAGATACTCGGTATCCCAATCTTCCTCGGTGGCCGCAGCAATGTCAGGCAGCAAACGGCGGGTGGCTTCGCAACCCCGCAATTCCACCCCTTTCTCTCGATACATCCGTCCCAGCTCAGGCAGCACATCAGCCGCAATCCCCTCCGCAACCAGGAGGGTCTCCATGGTGTTGCAGGTCCCATAGCGCTGGGTCTTGGCATTGAAAGCCACCCGGATGGCCTTTTCCCGATCGGCTCGGTCGTCGATGTAAACATGACATACACCATGCAGATGTTTGATCACCGGCACCTGGGAATCCCTGCTGACCCGCTCGATCAGCCCCTTTCCGCCTCGCGGCACGATAACATCCACGAACTCTGGCATGGTGATCAACTCTCCCACTGCCGCCCGGTCGGTGCTCTCCACCACCTGCACCGCCTCCAGCGGCAATCCGGCTGCTTCCAGACCACGATGGATACAAGCCGCAATGGCCCGGTTGGAATGAATCGCTTCAGAACCTCCTCTCAGGATAGCGGCATTGCCTGACTTGAGACAAAGTGCCGCTGCATCAGCGGTAACATTGGGACGGGACTCATAAATGATTCCGATCACCCCAAGTGGAACTCGCATCTTGCCAACCTGGATTCCGGAAGGTCGATATTTTAGGTCGGTGATCTCCCCCACCGGATCCGGCAGTTGCTCAATTTGCCGCAACCCTTCGGCCATCGCCAGAACCCGCTGCTCATCGAGCTCCAGTCGATCCAGCAGGGCCGAATCCAGCCCCTTGTCCTTCCCCGCCAGCATGTCCTTGCGGTTCTCCTCCAGCAAACGGGATATCCCCTTCTCAATGGCATCGGCAATCTCCAGCAGGGCGGTGTTCTTCACCGCAGTCCCTGCACGGGCCATCGCCCGGCCAGCCTCGCGGGCCTGCCGCCCAACTTGATGCATATATTTTTTAATATCAATACCTTCCATTGAATAATTCCTGGATTGATTTATATTCAGAATACATATCAAAAACCTGTTGAAACTTCTGCTATATAGCGGATATCTCCGTGGAAAATTCGTCTTCCCGCCACCAACAGGATCAATTGTAGCAATTCATCCCATGGGTTCCCCTTTTCTACTCCCTTAATCAAGCGGTCGATCCGAGCAGCGCGACGCAACAGCTGTTGCCAGCGCCCAAACGGGTGCCGTTGCAACCCTTTACGGACCACCGGCTTGCGTTGCTCCCACACCCGATATCTGCGTAGCAGTTGCTCAAGCGACGCTCCACAGGCCAATTCCACCGCCATCTGCTCAAGCAGTCGAATCTCACGGGCCAAAGCCCAAAGCACTATAACCGCCTCCACTCCTTCGCTACGCAAACCGCGCAGAATCCGTACCGCGCGAACCTCATCACCGGCCAATGCACTATCTACCAACTCATAAACGGTGAAACGGGCACTATCCGCCACCGCCGTGGCGATCTCCTCCACCTCCAGCCGCCTTTCTCCATAGAGCATGTGGAGTTTCTCAATCTCCTGAGCGGCTGCAAGAAGGTTTCCCTCCACCCGCTCTGCCAGTAGGGATACTGCTTCGGAGCTCGCCTGCTGCCCCTTGGCAAGCAAGCGCCGCTCAATCCAGGCCGGTAGCTCAGCTGGCTTCACCGGCCAGATCTGCACCACCACACCCACCTTATCCAGGGCTTGAAACCACTTGCTGCGCCGGACAGCCGGATCCAGTTTGCCCCCAAGGATCAACAAGATGCAATCCTCTGGAGGTGTTTCCGCCCAGGCACGAAGTGCCTTTCCCCCTTTATCCCCCGGTTTACTCCCGGATAGCCGCAGCTCGATCAATCGCCGCTCCGCAAATAGAGAACGCATGCTTGCCGCCGCTTTCAGCTCACCCCAATCGAACCCCTTCTCAACCCGAAACACCTCTCGACTGGCATACCCCCCCTCCTTTGCCCGATGGCGCACCGCATCCGCAGCCTCCATCTGCTGTAACGGCTCATCCCCGGCAACCAGGTAGATGGGAGCCAGGTTTCTGGCCAGCTGGCCAGCGAGTTGTTCGCCAGAGAGAATCATTGTGATTTTGGTCGACTGTAGCGCAGCCGATTCACCACTTCCTCCACCACCCGGCGACGCAGTTCACGCCAGAGCGCGTCCCGCTCGGTACTTTTACCCAACACCTCCGCTTCGTCAAAAGTGTACTCCCTGGCACGAACAACGCTCTGCAAAGGCAGCAGCCTCTCCCCTTCAGGCGTGCGGACACTGTAATCCAACCGGTAACTCAGCTCATACTCTCGGGGTCGTCCCTCACCATCCACCGAAAGGATACGCCGCTGCCGTTGCTCTCCTTCCACAATGATCACCACCTTTCCCTGCCCTGGTTGCGACACAAGGGCGACACCGGCCGCTCTTAAAGCGCGTTTGAGCTCACCAACCACTTCATCGTAACGAGGTTCTCCGGTGACATAGGCTCGCTCCAGCCACGCTGGCAGAGGCACCGCACCGCGCAAATGGAAACCACAGGCAGTCAGGGCAAAAAACAGAACCGCTATCGCAAATGGCCGTTTCACCAACGCGCAGCCCTTCATGCCACAACGATATTTACCAACCTGCCCGGGACCACAATCACCTTCTTCACCTCCTTGCCCTCAATGAACCGGCACACATTTTCTTCCTTCTGTGCTGCCGCCTCCACTGTTTCCCGATCGGCATCAGCGGGTACCTGGATCCGTCCCCGCAGCTTGCCATTCACCTGGACTACCAGCGTTATATTGTCGCTCTGCAGCGCATCCTGATCTGCGACAGGCCATGGCTCGTCGATCACCGCTCTCTCATGGCCCAAGATTCGCCACAACACGTGAGTAATATGAGGAACGATGGGTGAAAGCAGCAGCACCATGGCTTCCAATCCCTCCTGCATCACCGCACTCCCTTGCGGTGTCTTCACCTCGAAACGGGAGAGCGCATTGGCCAGCTCCATCACCGCAGCGATAGCGGTGTTGAAGGTGTATCGGCGCCCCATGTCGTCGCTCACCTTGGTGATTGTCTCGTGCACCCGACGGCGTAGCTCTTTCTCTTCCGTGGTCAGCTCCTCTTTCACCAGCGGTGGCACATCGCCGTCGGCCAAATGCTCATGCACCAGCCGCCACATCCGTTTGAGGAAACGAAATGCCCCTTCCACACCGGCGTCCTGCCATTCTAGCGACTGTTCAGGTGGTGCAGCGAACATCATGAAAAGGCGGGCTGTATCGGCACCGTATCGGGCTATCAGCGCCTCTGGATCCACTGTATTCCCCTTGGACTTGGACATCTTGGCCCCATCCTTGAGCACCATTCCCTGGGTCAGCAATCGTGTAAAAGGCTCATCCCCTTCCACCAGTCCCTCGTCTCGCAGCAACTTGTGGAAAAAACGGGCATAGAGCAAATGCAGGATGGCATGCTCGATACCACCAATATATTGGTCCACCGGCAGCCAGTAGCGGGCCCGTTCATCCAACATAACCTGATCGTTGTCAGGACAACAGTAGCGGGCGTAATACCAGGAGGATTCCATGAAGGTGTCGAAAGTATCGGTCTCCCGCCGCGCCTCCGCACCACAGCGAGGACAACGCGTCTGATAGAATTCTGGCATCCGTGCGAGAGGCGATCCCGCACCATCCAGCTCGACCGCCTCCGGCAACACCACCGGCAGCTGATCCTCAGGGACCGGTACGGCACCACATTGCGAACAGTTGATGATAGGAATGGGAGCCCCCCAATAGCGCTGGCGGGAGATCCCCCAGTCGCGCAACCGGTAGTTGACCCGTTTGCCCCCCTTGCCCCTGACGGCAAGCCAATCGGCGATGGCATCAAATGCCTGTTCAGAGGTCATGCCGTCAAACTCACCGGAGTTCATTAACACCCCTTTCTCCGTGTAAGCACCCCGATTGAGATCCACCCCCTCGCCATCCTGCGGTGCAATGACCTGTTTGATGGGAAGCCCATATTTACGCGCAAATTCCCAGTCCCGCTGATCATGGGCGGGGACCGCCATCACCGCCCCCTCTCCATACCCCATCAGCACGAAGTTGGCCACATAAATGGGCACCTCCTCCCGGGTAACGGGATGAACCGCTCGAAGACCAGTATCCATCCCTTCCTTCTCCAGGGTCTCGATGGCTGCCTCAGCGGTACCGACGTGACGGCACTCCTCGATAAAAGCAGCCAGCCGGGGATCGTGCTCCGCGCTGCGCAGGGCTAGCGGATGCTCCGCTGCTACCGCCACATAGGTCACTCCCATCAGGGTGTCGGGACGGGTAGTGAACACCTTGAGCACCTCTCCGGTGTCCCTGACCAAGAACTGGACCTCCACCCCTTCCGAGCGACCAATCCAGTTCCGCTGCATTGTGCGTACCTGCTCAGGCCACTCCTCCAGCTGCTCCAGATCGGCCAGCAACTCTTCCGCGTATGTAGTTATTCTCATGAACCACTGCGGAATCTCGCGCCGTTCCACCTCGTGGTCACAACGCCAGCAACGTCCCTCGATTACCTGTTCGTTAGCCAGCACCGTCTGATCATTGGGACACCAGTTGACCGGTGCGGTCTTCTTGTAGACTAGCCCCTTTTCATAAAGCCGGATAAACAGCCACTGCTCCCAGCGATAATAAGCGGGATCGCAGGTAGCCAACTCCCGTGACCAGTCGAAACCAAACCCCAGCCGCTTGAGCTGCCGGCGCATGTAATCGATATTCTCGGCAGTCCACCTGGCTGGCGGTACACCATGTTTGATGGCAGCATTTTCTGCCGGCAGACCGAAGGCATCCCAGCCCATAGGCTGCATCACATTCTTCCCGCACATGCGCTGATAACGGCTGATCACATCGCCAATGGTGTAGTTGCGCACGTGTCCCATGTGTAACCGCCCGCTTGGATATGGAAACATGGAAAGACAGTAGAATTTCTCCCGGGTGGAATCCTCCACCGCCCGGAAGGAGTCATGTTCCTCCCAATAGGCCTGTGCCTCTCGTTCAATCTTTTCTGGATAGTATCGCTCTTCCATCATTGTCCTGTTTTTGTGATTACATGACACTTGGCCGGATTATCCCATACTCGAAGCGGCGCGGCGCAGAAAAATCAGGGCTCCCAGCATACCGAACATCAATGCCACCGCTGGCAGATTTCCCCATAAGACGTACGGGGTGGCATCTTGGCGAGGCTGTATCACATGTCGCAGTGCTGCCACTTCAAACTGGGGAGCAGTAGAAACGACCCGCCCGTAGTGATCCACTACAGCGGTGATACCGGTATTGGTGGCACGCACCAGTGGGCGCCCTCCCTCCCTGGCACGCATGGCAGCAATCTGCAGGTGTTGATGAGGACCAAAACTGTCTCCCCACCAGGCATCGTTACTAACGTTCACCAGCAACCCTGCCTGAGGCAGGGTGCGAATCACCTCGGCTCCGAAGGCATCTTCATAGCAAATTGAGATCCCCACCGGGTGGCCGGCCACGTGCAGCAACGGTTGTTCTTCCGGCCCCGCACTGAAGGAGGACATGGGCAGGTCAAAGAAGGCAATCAAACCCCGTAGATATCCTTCGAACGGCACGAAATCCCCGAACGGAACCAAGTGGTGCTTACGATAAAAACCTTCGTGGCTACCGATGCTCATTACTGCGTTGTAGTAGCGCCCACTCTCCTCATCCAACAAGGGCAGTCCTGCCAGGATATCGGCCCCATGTTCCCGGGCCGTACGTCCGAGTGGCTCGATGAATCTCTCCCTCAACTGATGATAGAAAGCAGTGATGGCGGTCTCCGGCCATATAATCAGATCGGCGTCCCAATGTTGTGCAGTCATCCCGGTATAAAGTTCCAGATTCGGACGAAGCTGCTCAGGCAGCCATTTGATATCCTGGGGAACGTTTCCTTGCAGCAGCACCACTTCGAGGGATGCACCGCTGGGCCGGGTCCACTCCACCTTTCCCAACAACCAGACAGCCACCCAAAGAAGAAGCATCACAGACAACCAGCGTCCCAGCCTGCCTCTATCTACTCCCATCAACACCAGCAGCCCCGCACTGAACGCCACCGCCCAGGAAACCCCGTAAACCCCCAAAACCGGCGCCAGACCGTCCAGCGGCGCACCAAGCTGGCTGGTGCCAAGGTTCAACCAGGGGAAACCACTGAGAAACCATCCCCGCCACCACTCGAACACCCCCCAGAGTGCGGGGTATACCATCAGCAGCGTTACGGGAAAACCTTCGCCTCCCCCAATCCGCCACCGACGAGAGAGCCGGGCAGCAACATAACCCAGCAAGCCAATATAGAGTGCCATGATGGCCACAAAGAGCGAGGTGAGTAATACCGCAAGAGGAATGCTGGCAGCTCCATAGCGGTTGATGGAGACGAAGATCCAGGAGACCCCAACTCCGAACATTCCCAATCCATAGAGCCATCCCCGCCAGAATGCCTGCACGGGAGAAAGGCCCAACCACGCGGCAAACAATAATGCCGGAGAAAGAACAGCTATTGGATGAAAATGATACGGAGCGAAAGCAAAAGGCAGCAGCCCGCCTGCCAACAGCGCCAGCAGATCCCCGGTCCTGCCGGTTGTGAACGGCCACGGGAGCACGTCCTTCAGCGCCATTGTCGGAAAGGATATTGCACCCCTCGCTGAGACAGGGGAAACAGTGTCGCCCTGCTCCTGGCGCAAAGGAAATCCCTCGCGCTAGGACTCACCCGAGGCAGTCTCTTCCTGCTCCTGCCGCTTCGTGGCTCCATCGGCCTTGAGCAGTTGTAACAGATGGATTCGCCGATTGTCGGCTCGCAATACCTTGAACTGGAATTGCCCCAGAACCACCTTTTCCCCCCGTTTGGGCATGTGGCCGAAGGCATGCATCACCAATCCCCCGATGGTATCAAACTCCTCGTCGCTGAAGTCGGTACCAAAATAGTCGTTGAACTCATCGATGGGCGTCAATGCCTTCACCGTATGGCGGTTTGGACCATACTGCATGATGTAGGTGTCTCCATCCACGTCATGTTCATCCTCGATTTCACCGACGATCTGTTCCAGCACATCTTCAATGGTCACCAGTCCGGCCACTCCGCCATATTCATCCACCACGATAGCCATATGATTGCGACTGGCGCGAAACTCCTTCAATAACACATTGAGCCGCTTGCTTTCTGGGATAAATACTGCCGGACGCAATGCCTCCCGGATGTCGAACCGTTTCTCCTCTCCTTGGGCAAGCCAAGCGAGGAGATCCTTCGCCAGCAAGATACCAGCAATCTCATCACGGCTTTCTCCAATTACAGGAAAGCGGGAGTGGGCAGATTCGATAATCACCGGAAGCCAAGAGCGGGGATCAGCGTCTCGCTCTACCACGACCATCTGGGAACGGGGGATCATGATATCCCTCACCTGCATCTCAGCCACCTGTAACACCCCTTCGATCATCGCCAAGGCATCGCTATCCAGCAAACCTCGCCTGGAGGCGTCACGCAGTATCTGGATCAGTTCTTCCCTGTTTTGGGGTTCGGGTTGATAGAGGGCCTGACCGATTCTCTCCAGCCAGGATAGGTGCGGCTTCTCTCCGTTGGCGTTGGCCGCAGGGGTGTCTGATTGACTCTCTTGGTTCATTCTCCGTTCACATCAATAGGGATTGTCATAGCCTAATCCGGCCAGGACGGAAATTTCAAGCGTTTCCATGGACTCCCTTTGCTGAGGTTCCGTGTGGTCATATCCCAGCAAATGCAGAACACCGTGGATCACCAGATGCGCCCAGTGGGCTTCGACGGACTTCTGCTGTTCGGCCGCCTGCTGCTCTACCAATAGAGCACATATTACCAGATCACCCAACAACGGGAGTATTACACCGGGCGGATTTTCAAAGGGGAACGACAGCACGTTGGTAGGACCAGAGCGATGACGGTACCTCTGATTAAGCCGGGCACTCTCCTCCGGCTCCACAATACGGATGGTCATCTCCACTTCCTCCTGCGGATGATCGGCAGCTTCGAGCGCCGCATGCACCCACAGTTCAAACGCCTCCCGGGAGGGAATCGGCGCCGGCCTACGTAGCGCCATCTGCAGATCCAGAAAAAGACGGTTACGATTCACGAAAGCGTGGTGGTCGAGGCGTTCACTCTTCAAACCGCTCGTAGGCCGTCACGATTCGCTGCACCAGCTGATGACGCACCACATCCCGGGCCTGAAAGAACGTGAAGCCAACCCCCTCTACATCTTTCAGCACCTCAATGACGTGGCGCAGACCGGAACGGGTACCCTGAGGAAGATCAATCTGGGTCGCATCACCCGTAATCACCGCCTTGGAACCAAAACCGATACGAGTAAGAAACATCTTCATCTGCTCCATGGTGGTATTCTGGGCCTCATCGAGAATAATGAACGACTCATTGAGGGTCCGCCCCCGCATGTAGGCCAGTGGTGCCACTTCGATGACATTGCGCTCCATCAATCTAGCCACCCGCTCAAATCCGAGCATCTCATACAAGGCATCATAAAGGGGCCGCAGATAGGGATCGATCTTCTGCGCCAGGTCTCCCGGCAAAAAACCCAACCGTTCCCCAGCCTCCACCGCTGGCCGAGTCAGCACAATACGGCGAACACGATCCTGCTCAAGGGCCTCCACGGCACTTGCCACGGCCAGATAGGTCTTGCCGGTCCCCGCCGGCCCGATGCCAAAGATGGCATCCTCCTGCTGGATTTGCTGGAGATAGGCCCGCTGATTGGCGCCCCGTCCCCGCACCGGCCCTCGAGGGGTTTGGATCACCACATCGGGCAACTCTGTACTTTCCTGCTCCAGCAGGGCATCCACGCCCGATTGCTGAAGAAAGAGATGGACCCCGGATGGTGTCAATGCCTGTTCAGCTGTCTCGGCGTAGAGCTCTTGGACTACCTTACTCGCCAGCTGAATGGCACCTCGACCTCCAATAACCCGGAAATTGTTACCGCGGTTATTGATTTCTACGCCCAAACGACGCTCCACCTGGCGCAGATGCTCATCCAGTTGTCCGCAGAGATTAGCCAGACGCTGATTATCCGCTGGCTCGAGAACGAAATCGATGCTCTCCAGGGGCTTGCTCATGCGCTGGCGGTCAAAGGCTCCTCATGGATAGGGGTCAATAGTTCACCACGTAGAGAATTAGGCAACGCTTCGGTGATGCGGACTTCTGCAAACCGCCCGATCAAGGCCTCATCGGCTGGGAAATTCACCACCCGGTTGTTCTCCGTACGACCAGCCAACTGCCGGGCATCCTTCCGAGAGACTCCCTCCACCAGCACCCGCTGGATCGTTCCCAGCATTTTTCGGCTGATCTCACCCGCATGCTGCGCGATGCGCTCCTGAAGAAAGGCGAGACGCTGTTTCTTCACCTCCAATGGCACATCATCAGGCAGGTTGGCAGCAGGGGTTCCTGGCCGGGCACTGTAGATGAAACTAAAGGAGTGATCGAAGCCTATCTGTTCGATGAGCTTCATGGTGGCAGCAAAGTCAGATTCTGTTTCTCCCGGAAAGCCCACAATGAAGTCGGAAGAGATGGAGATCTCCGGTCTAACCTCGCGCAACCGTCGAATCAGTCGCTTGTATTCCAGAACGCTGTGACCGCGTTTCATCATCGCAAGGATCCGGTCTGAGCCACTCTGTACCGGAAGATGAAGATGGCTGACCAGCTGGGGCACCTCGGCATAAACCTGGATCAGACTATCACTCATCTCCACGGGATGGGAGGTAGTGTAACGGATCCGCTCGATACCATCGACCGCTGCCACATAATGGATCAACAAGGCCAGATCGGCATATTCGCCATCATGCATCACGCCGCGATACGCATTGACGTTCTGCCCTAGCAAGTTTATCTCCCGAACCCCCTGCTGGGCCAGCTGAACCACTTCGGAAATCACGTCATCGAAAGGCCGACTGATCTCCTCACCCCGGGTATAGGGAACCACACAGTAGCTGCAGTACTTGCTACACCCCTCCATTACTGAAACATAGGCGGCGGGGCCTTCCGCTCGTGGCTCAGGAAGCCGATCGAATTTCTCGATCTCAGGGAACGAGACGTCGATCACCCCTTGGTTTCCATCCTCCAGCTCCTCCAACATCTGCGGGAGACGGTGCAGCGTCTGGGGACCAAAGACCAGATCCACGCAAGGTGCCCGCTTGCGTAGCAGCTCACCCTCCTGACTAGCAACACAGCCACCCACTCCAATCACCACTCCAGGGCGTCGCTCTTTCAGCTCCCGCCACTGTCCCAACAGGGAAAATACCTTTTCCTGGGCCTTTTCCCGGATAGAGCAGGTATTGAGCAATAGCAGATCCGCTTGCTCAGGAATATCCGTTTGCTCAAACCCGCGGGTGGCACTGAGTAGATCCGCCATTTTCGCGGAGTCATACTCGTTCATCTGACAACCAAATGTCTTGACATAAAGCTTGCGCTTCATGAATAGGGGATACCTCTATAATCAAAGCAGTAGAGGAATTTTACCGTAGAGCCGCAATTTTGCCTACATCATGCCTCCGGGGCGCCCCCCGGTATGGAGAATTACTGTCCCTGCTCGGAAAGTGAGGTCTTTTTCCCTTTCAGAATGGGAATCAGTACATTCGCCAGATCCCTTGGCTTGAACTTGCCCACGTAGGCATCGGCACCAACACTCTTTCCAATATTGCTGTTGGCCGCAGCCGAAAGGGATGAATGCATGATAACCGGTACCCCATTGAACCGCTTATCCCCCTTGATCTTCTTGGTCAAGACATAGCCATCCATCTCCGGCATCTCCACATCAGTGAGGATGAAATCCAGTTTATCTGCGACAGACAGCCCTTCTGCTTCAGCTTCAGCGGCTATTTTGGAGAGCATCTCCCAGGCCTGCTTGCCATTCTTCGCACTGATATGTTGAATGCCCAGACGATCCATGGTCATCTCAATCTGGGTACGTGCCACAGACGAGTCATCAGCGAAGAACATCCGGGCAGGAATGTCCACCTTTTCAATCCCGTCAAACAGATGGGGATCAGAAGTCCGTCCAGTGGTCTCGTCCAGAATCTTCTCTACGTCCAGAATCATCACGATGCGATCATCTTTCAGATCCGCGACCGCCGTCACCAGCCCGCCATGACGATGAGCCATCATTGGAGGCGGCTCCTTGATGGAACTCCATTCCATACGCACAATCTGATCGACAGAAGCCACTAGAAATCCCTGCATATTGTAGTTGTACTCAGTAACGATCAGGGCATCGGGTTTACTGGTCACATTAACGTCACAAAAATGTGACATATTGATAACGGGAATCATTACTCCACGGAGACTGACCATCCCCTCTACGCCCGGCGGCATATCGGGCGCACGCACGATCTCGGGGACCCGTAATACCTCCCGGACCTTGAATACATTGATTCCAAACATCTCTTCACGCCCGCTGTTTTGATCCACGCCGAGGCTGAACAGCAAGATCTCCAGGCGGTTGGCACCAGCCAATCCAGTCCGATCGTCTACTGACTTCAAAAAATTTGACATCTTTTGTTACCCTGCTTTTGCTTACCAATCCCGTGCGAGTCCCGAAAAACAGGCTCCCCTGGCAATTTCCGGGCCATAGCCAACAGGCCATCTGGCCCGCATCCGGTCACCCACAAATAACGGCCGCTCGATGAAATTTCTTGAGAAAAAATTACAGTTTCCCGGGATGAGGTTTGCAGACAAGGTTCACACCCTTTTGACAAAAGGGGATGGATAAATCCCGCCATTGAGTCAATACTAGCAACCACAGGGATCGTGCTTTGTCCAAAACGGGAACCTTTGCAGCCGCCGCTCCCCCCGGCGGCTGTTTTTTCCTGCGGCAATTCATCCTTCCAACCCCCTTCACGCATCCAACTCCAGCTCCTTGTCTCGCCCCAGATGCTACAAATTCCCTATAAAACCTGTCTAATTTATTAGAATTTACTAAAGTTCTGCGCAAACAGGCCGTAACAATTACGACACAATCCTGTTTTCTCCAGGCAATGTGTTATGTCGTGGAAAGACTCGATGGTTACAAAAGCACGATAAATCAAGGAATATTGTAATGAACATGCTCTTGAAACCCGCTGTTATGTTGATGAACCAGTTCCGTTTTCGGACCAAATTCATCCTGCTGTTTCTGGTAAGTACCCTCCCCCTGGGGATCTTTGCCTATGAGCTCTTGAGCGGCGGTGAAACGGGGGAAGGAAAAGAAGCATTCAACACTATTATATTGGTGGGAAGCCTGGCCCTCCTTTCCTACCTTTACCTCGCCATATACTCAGCCATCTGCACAACGGTGAAAAAACTTCAGGAGATCAGCCACAAGATGGCAGAAGGGGACATGAGCGAGCACCTTTCACTGGACAGCCGGGACGAACTCAACAATATCGCCAGCTCCATCAATGAGGTATCCAACGGAGTCGGGCAAGCGGTCACCTCCGTGCTGACCACCGTCGGGGTACTGGCGGAAAGTTCTGACAACTTGGCCGCTCTCAACAAGAAATCTGGAGAAAATGTCGCCATTCAGGCAGAAAACATCGAGCAGGCTGCCGCGGCCATGAACCAGATGACCGCTACCGTTCAAGAAGTGGCACGCAACTCCTCCCATGCCGCCGATGCTGCCCGCGAGGCAGAACACTCGATTGTCAACGGGCAAAAGGTGGTCGAGGAGGCAGTTGGTTCAATCAACGCCTTGGCCAATGATGTACATCTTGCCGTGGAAGCCATCGGGCGACTTGAGAACCATAGCGCCAGCATCAGCGGAATCCTGGATATCATTCGTGATATCGCGGAACAGACCAATCTACTGGCGCTCAATGCTGCCATCGAAGCCGCCCGCGCGGGCGAGCAGGGACGGGGATTTGCCGTCGTGGCAGATGAGGTTCGCTCACTGGCACGCCGCACTCAGGAATCAACATTAGAGATCCAGAACATGATAGAGGAGCTCCAGCGGGACACCCGGCAAACTGCTCAGGTAATGCTGTCCAGCGGCGAACGTGCCCAGCAGAGTGTGGAGCAAGCCAATGGAACCCGATCCGTACTGGATGAAATCGCCCAGGCCATCAACTCCATCTCTGAAATGAACGAGCTCATTGCCACGGCCGTGGAACAACAGAGCGCAGTAGCGGAAGAGATAAACGGCAACATCAATCGCATCTCCCAAGCGGTGGAGGAGATCAACCGCGACGCCCAGCACGCCGGCTCCGAAAGCACCCGTGTCGCAGCGATGGCCTCCGAGGTACGTGTGTTGCTGGATCGCTTCCGCATCAATCAAAAGGCGCTGGAGGAAAAACAAGCCAACAAGGACAGTCACCAGCTGTTCCGCTGGGACGAATCCTTCATGGTGGGAATCAGTGAGATCGACCGTCAACACAAGCTGCTGGTAGACATCGTCAACGAGCTCTACTACGAAGCCGGACAGAAACGGGGGCACGAGATGCTGGGCCGTATCCTCAACGGCTTGGTGGAATACACCAAGACCCACTTCACCTATGAAGAAGGGCTGATGGCAATGCACAACTACCCCGATCTGGAAGCACATCAGGCCAAACACAAGAAACTGGTAGCCAGGGTAATGGAGTTCCAGGGACGGGTCACCGCCAATGATGAGACGGTTTTGGAGGAACTGCTGCAATTCCTCAAGGACTGGCTGGCACATCACATCCAGGGAACCGACAAGAAATATGCCCCTTTCCTGGCCGGAAAGGGCGTAAACTAGTTACTGAAACTGCTCTTGGTAAAAACCCACTCCTGGGGAGGGGTTGTTCTATACTGACTGCATAACATTCAACGGATGTCAGTAATGTTTTTCCCTGGACAGGAGCGGATAATGGAAAACCAAGACAGCAAGGCTCAACCCTTTTCTCCCGCTACATGGCGGCGCGGTCTGTTTATGCTGATCTGCGCCTTTCTGTACAACGTTGCCGAAATTGTGGTGGTCGCAGTTGCCGTCCTGCAATTTCTGTTCAAGCTCGTTACAGGCGAGGAGAATTCTCAATTGAAACTGTTCGGGCAGGGTTTGAGCGTTTTTTTCTATCAGACCATGCAGTTTCTCACCTTCAACAGCGAGGAGAAGCCTTTCCCGTTCACTCCCTGGCCTTCCGCCGATTCAGAGCTGCCACATCCATCGAGGCAATCACGGGAAAAGGATGGTCAGGGAAGTCCCGGTGGAGAGTCCTGAACACTGCTCAGGAAGGTTTGTTTTCAACTTGAAATGAGAGGAAAACGGACTAATAATTCTCAACTCAGTCGAAGTGGTCATTGTACAATCGTGGAGCCATCCCAATGTCTGCACAAGACGAACCCGAAGTAGGAAGTTGGTACTCGACACTGGACGGGGAACAATTCAGGGTCGTTGCCATCGAC
Source organism: uncultured Chromatiales bacterium (assembly GCA_964557025.1). Taxonomy (GTDB): domain Bacteria; phylum Pseudomonadota; class Gammaproteobacteria; order Thiohalospirales; family Thiohalospiraceae; genus DRMK01. The sequence continues at coordinate 255,761 of CAZKYF010000039.1, forward strand.
GAAGATGACGAAACCATCGAGGTTCAGTACTTCAACGGAGATGTCGGCGAAATAAGCCTGGATACTTGGTACGAAACAGAACCGGAGAAGACTGCCCCTCCGGAGGACTGGTCCGGGCCATTCGATGATTTGGTGGCCGACGACTTTGGTGACACCGAGGTCCCGCTGCGTCCCACCGAGGGAACCAATCCACTGGACATCATTGAGCCGGAAGAGCTGTAACTCTTTCGGGCAGGGAAGTGTAGAAAGCCCGATGGTGCACTTCCCGGCCCGAGGAACTCAGCGGGAGTTCATCCAATCCCGGCTGCGCAGGCGGCGCTGGCTGTAATATTGCATCCACATGGCCACTGTACTCCAAAACCACTCCCGCAGGCGCTGGTACCAAGGGCGGCCGCACCACTCGGTATAATCGATCTCCACACTGCGACGAAAGTCCTCATTGAGGATCTCAGCCATTTGGGCTGCAAAGGCGGCATCGTTCACCTCCTGATTGGCCTCCATATTCCAATGCTGCGTCCAACGATCGAGATTGGTGGAACCGACACTAACCCAGTCATCACACAGCCATACCTTGGCGTGGACAAAGCGTGGCTGATACTCGAAGATACGCACCCCATTGCGTAACAACCATTGATAATAGCGCTGCCCAACCCGCCTAACGGCGGGGTGATCGGTCTTTTCCCCGGGAACCAGAACCCTTACATCCACTCCCCGACTCGCGGCCCACCGCAGCTGACGCCGAATCTTTCTGGTGGGAATGAAATAAGCAGTAACCAGCCAGATACGGCGGCGGGCGGTGCGGATGCGCCGCGTCAAGGATCCCTTTACCTCTTGATAAGGAGGATGGATGATTGAAAGGCGCGCTGGTAATCCACCAGGCCTGGAAAGAGGGCGATCCGAGGAATGCTCCAGAGGCGCTCCCCCCCAGCGACGCCAGACGGCGGAAAAACTGTGCTGCCAGTCGCCTACCACCGGCCCGCGACATTCCACCATAATCTCGTGCCAATACTCCTCGGAAGCTCGGGTAGGCGCAAACTCATCGGTAATCCCAGCCCCTCCGGTAAAGGCCACCTCACCATCGGCAAGTAACAGCTTACGATGGTCACGATAGAGATTGACGCGCCCTTTACCATATTGCAATGGGTTGAAAAAGGCGAGGCGTACCCCTGCCTCACACAGCCGCTGCCGATCTCCCTGCTTCAACGCACGGGCACCAAAATCATCCAAAAGCAGATAAACCGATACTCCACGGATCGCAGCGTTGCTAAGGGCATCAATGAATCGGTCGGCGATCTCCCCGGATTCCACCAGGTACATCTCCAGAAAAATATACTTCCGCGCACTGGCGATGCACTCCAGCATCCGGGGAAAGAAGCATGCTCCATCCACCAATATCCGAACCTGATTGCCATTACGCCAGGGATAAAGGGCGCGGACCATCCTTCTGCTGCGGCGCCGGGAAAAACCTGCCGACCGCACTGCTGACGGATTCATCTCGTGATCATTCGAGCTTCGCCCATGCATAACGGGGATCCATTGTGGACAGGCCTTTACACCATCCGGTGCGCAAGCCTTCCTTCATCCATTCGTAGAGCTATTCGACCGTCCAGGAAATCTCTTAACAGACCGCCGCACAGCTCCCCTCTCCACCCTTTCATCACCGGTGTGTCCTGTTCACCCGCCACCAGTCTTTCCAGCTCCTTGCGGGTAACCAGACTCGCAGGGCTGATCTGGTTATCAATTGCCACCAGCCTGACCATCGCCATCATGACGTCCACGATCCCCTCCTGCTCCGCGGAAAGTCGCACCTTTTTGGCAGGACGAGGCCACTGCCCCTCAGGCAGCGACTGGGCGGAACGAATCAGTGCTAACATTTCAGCGCCATAAGTTCGCACAAAGCCGGTATCCAGTCCCCGAATCTTGGCCAATGCTTGATGATTTTTCGGTTGACGACGTGCCAACTCCAGCAACACGTCATCACGCAACAACCATTTACGCGGCTTGTCAATCTTGCGAGCCCGCTCTTCCCGCCAGCCGGCCAATGCCTGAAGAACCGCCAACTGCTGCCCCTTCAGATGATGAAATCCCTTTACACGGCTCCACGCCTGCTGAGGAGGATTCTCATAGGTTCGCGGATCCGCCAGAAAGGCAAAATCATCAGCCAGCCACTCCAGACGGCCCAGCTCTTCCAGCTGTTGACGTTGCACCCCATAAAGCTGGCGAAGATAGCGAACATCGTCCGCCGCATATCGGATCTGCTCCTGCTCCAAAGGACGCAATGCCCAATCGGTACGGCTGTGGGCCTTCGGCAATTCCACATCCAACATCACCTTCACCAGCGCCCCATAACCAATCTGATCTCCATAACCCAGCAGAGCGGCTGCAATCTGGGTATCGAACAAGGGTTGTGGCAATTCCCCATGCAAATAATAGAAGATTTCCAGATCTTGACGTCCGGCATGGAATACTTTGGTGATTCCTGAATCATAGATGACCGAAAACAGCTCCGCCAGGTCTGGCAGCGCCAGCGGATCGATACAAGCCACCAGTTCCTCATTGGCCACTTGCAGAAGACAAAGCCGCGGATAATAGCTCTTCTCTCGGATAAACTCGGTATCCAGCGCCAGCCAACTGCTATTACGAAGGGTGTGACACAATTCTGTCAGGGCCTTGGGAGAATCGATGAAGATATCGCGCACCTTGTGATCCCGTCATTTCACGAAAGTGATGCAGGATACCTTACTGCAACGATGGAGAAAACTGCGGGGTGTATACGAAACACCCCGGAAAAACGGTCAAATCACTACCCCAGCTTCGCCGCTTCTAGTGGAGACAGCAAACGGCCTGGGGATCGTTGGTTACGGGATAGGGCAGAGGGAAAACCGCAATCACATCTTTCACACGCCTCAACCGGCCCAGATCAAAGGACAGCAAAAAGATATTTCTGCGCAGTGATTCCGCAAGAGTGATCAACAGCATGAGAATCATAAGTGAATCAAAGCCCAATTCTTCTCTGAGTCGTGTCTCGCTGGTAATCTCCTCTTTACCTACTCCGGCATAAAGTGCCACCTGCCGGAGCACTTCTGCTTCTATTTGATCCACTATTTACCCCCAATGCCCGCCTCCGCGGGCCTTCATCAAAAATCGGCAGCCCTTGACTCCAATTCATCCCATACCGCCTTACGGGCCGCCAACGACTTCAACACCTCGGCTTCAATGGTGCTCCTGTCTTTCTCTTCCATATACATAGCCAGAACCAGGTTGGCATCATCACTGTGCATCTGATCGCGCCCACCATGCCGGTCGAAAAACCCCCAGTCCACATTGGTATCGGAATAGAGATTTTTCAGCGCCTTGACCATGTACGGAAAATTATTGGGAATGGTCAATTCCCCTCCCAGGCCCAGCCATGCCAACCCCACATTGAACGGTTTCTGGGTAACCGCATAAAACAGGCCGTCGTTGAGCAAGGTTATCGAGCAAAGGGGAGGGAGCGATTCCAGCTCCTGCTCACTGACCCCCAGAGACTCCAGCATCTGCATATAAAGCATGAAATGTCCCTTGCGAAAGTCACCCCGCCCCATCTCTTCGTAAAGGTTGTCGAACAAAACAAAGCGGCTTTTGAAATCCGGCGCCTTTCCCAGCAAGGCAGAAAGTGCTGCGGTAAACACCCGCACGTGCCTGGAAAACTGGCTCAGGAAGAATTTGACAAACTCCTGGCTGTACCGACCTTCGGCCATGTTGATCAACACTGGATGGTCGAAAACCGCATGAGATCGCGCCCTTTTTTCCAGATCCGCAAGAAATTCCAGATTGTCCCTGACCAGCCCGGAGTTCAGATCCTCCTGGGAAAAAGGTGTTTGCATATTTTCCATAATGGTTCCCCCCTTTTGTTGCTACACAATGGACAATGGACGTGTCAGATCCCACATGGATTCAGACCTTTCGCTTACCCGTCACGACCGTACAAACAATGCTCAAGCATTATCCAAAATATAGCGACAGCTCATTGCCATTGCTTTAGCATTCCCCTGGGCATGGCTCAAAACGATTCCCCCTTGAATGGCAACCAGGAGAGCATTTGCCAGCACTTCTGCCTCGGTGGTCGATTTGAACTCTCCATTGTCGATCCCTTGCTGAATCAGCCGGCTAACCTCTCGGTGGAACTCGTCGAATACCTGATTGATGAGACCCCGTAAAGCTGGCTCCGTGTCTCCCAGCTCCAGTGCGAGACGCCCGAAGGGACAAACCGCAAATGCGTCGTCCATCTGGGTATCGATGAATATCTGCACAAAGAGCTCAATTTGCTGTCGACAGGTCAGATCCTTCTCAAGAATGGAGACAAATACCCGCTGCAGATTCTCCTTCCATGCTGCAATAACCGCCTCGGCCAGTTGACGCTTGGAGGCAAAATGGTAATAAAAATTACTCCGTGAAACATGGCTCTCTTCCAGGATTTCCTTGATTCCGGTTCCTTTGTATCCGCGGCGCCGCATCAAGCGTTGCGCGGCCTCAATCACTTTTGTGCGATTGTCACTCATGCCTCGTATAGTACCTTATAGTCCTAATTCAGGACATTATCAAGCCAATTTGATCGCGTCAATATTTTATCACACCAACTTCCGATACCCCCTTGGCTATTCGTCAAAATAATGACGTTACTATGCATTGTTCCAGGTCAAAGCGTCAATTTTCAGCGTGATCAATGGCAACCAAAGCAAAAACGAGAAGAAAAACGGCATTCAATACCAGATGATGGAGGCAACAAGATGAGAGCCGGCGTTAGTGCATATTCCCTTTCACGCAAAGTCCCGCTATGGTGTAGGGGTTCAGTTACCAATAAGCGGACATCGTATGCACATACATATTGCCGGAATTTGTGGTACTTTCATGGGAGGACTCGCCCTGCTGGCTCGGGAGCTTGGCTACCAGGTTACTGGCTCGGACACCAACATATACCCTCCAATGAGCACTCAACTTGAGGAGCAAGGGATCCAAATCTTGGAAGGTTATACCAGCAAGCACCTCAAACCCGAACCGGACCTGGTAGTAATCGGTAATGCCTTGTCGCGAGGAAATCCTTTGGTAGAGGCCACCCTGGATCAAGGCATTCCCTACACCTCCGGCCCGCAATGGCTTTCCGACCATGTGCTACAGGGACGCTGGGTACTGGCCGTAGCCGGCACTCATGGCAAAACCACGACCTCCAGTATGCTGGCCTGGATACTGGAACAGGCTGGCCTGACACCGGGGTTTCTAATCGGTGGCGTCCCCCAGAATTTTGGATTGAGCGCACGCCTGGGAGACACACCATTCTTTGTCATCGAGGCAGATGAATATGATACCGCCTTCTTTGATAAACGTTCCAAATTTGTTCACTACCGTCCCAGAACGTTGATCATCAACAACCTTGAATTCGATCACGCGGACATCTTTCCTGATCTGGCAGCTATTCAGCGACAATTTCATCATTTGGTACGAACAGTGCCCCGCAATGGATTACTCGTAATCCCGGCGGCCGACGCAGCAGTAGAGTCGGTATTGGATCAGGGCTGCTGGACGCCACGGGAGAGCTTTTCATCGACAGGAAAGGGAGATTGGAGTGCGATCGACCAATGCGCCGACGGAAGCCGGTTCGAAGTGGCCTGGCAAGACGCCCCACAGGCTACCGTGTCCTGGGAGTTAATGGGAAAACACAACGTCCACAATGCACTTGCCGCCATCGCCGCTGCCCGCCATGCAGGCGTCCCGGTGCGAGAATCCGCAGAATCACTGGCCCATTTTCAAAACGTGAAACGACGGATGGAAAAGCGGGCCAGCATTGATGGCATTACCATTTACGACGACTTCGCCCATCACCCCACTGCTATCGCCACCACCTTGGCTGGACTTCGCGCTCGGGATCCGGAGCGGCGCATCATCGCTCTCCTCGAATCACGTTCCAATACCATGCGCATGGGAATCCACAAAGAGAAGCTTGTTCCAGCACTGTCCAACGCCGATCTTGTATTACTTTATCAATCTGCTGAACTCCAGTGGGAACCACGCGAACTCGTGGAGGCACTGGATGGCCGTGCTGAAGTTTATGGTAATATTGATGGGTTGGTCGAAGCGGTGCTGCGAATAGCCCGCAGCGGGGATCAAATCGTGATCATGAGTAACGGAGCTTTTGGCAACATTCACGACAAACTGCAGGACGCTCTGAACAGCACTGCGGAACCGGCCAGGGTTTCTGGTAGATCCGATGGATAGCAAAAATCCCGCCCCTTTCTGCATAGCCATGACAGGTGCTTCCGGTGCCCCTTACGGTTTTCGGCTCCTGGAACAGTTGCTACGCACCGAGCGCAAAATCTATCTGCTTATTTCAAGCGCAGCGCAGGTGGTACTGAATATCGAGGCAGAACTTGAGCTACCACGGACCCCTGAAGAGATCAGAAACTACTTCAGCCGACGCTTCTCCACCCATCCAGATCAATTGCAGATATTTGGCTACAAACAGTGGACTGCACCGGTGGCCAGCGGCTCAAATCCTCCAGCAGCAATGGTTGTTTGCCCCTGTTCCATGGGAACGGTTTCGGCCATCTCCTGCGGTGCCAGCAACAATCTAATCGAACGAGCTGCCGACGTTATGCTCAAGGAACAGCGCCAACTGATACTGGTACCCAGGGAAACACCTTTTTCGGCCATCCATCTGGAAAACATGCTGAAATTAGCTCGGATGGGAGCAACTATCCTGCCAGCCAGTCCCGGCTTTTACCATCGGCCGGAAAGTGTGAGCGATTTGGTAGACCACGTAGTGGCCCGTATCCTGGATCATCTGGGAGTCACCCACGATCTGATTCCGCGCTGGGGCTACAAAGAACTGGACTGATAGCCATGGTGGACAAACCTCTTGATGGTGTCTGGATCAGGCAAAAAAATTCGCCACTGACAAACACCCTGCCATTCCGGGAGCCACCGTTGTTCCCTTCTCGCAGAGAAGAGGTTGTTCAATATGTCTAACGAAAAAAGATCAAACAGCATACTGGAGATCCCGCTGTTTCCTTTACGCTCCGTGCTCTTCCCTGGCGGCTCAATGCCGTTGCGTATTTTCGAGCCACGCTACCTGGAAATGATCAGTGAATGCCTCAAATCAGGCGGCCATTTCGGTGTTTGCCTGATTCGAGAGGGCTCCGAAACAGGCAGGGCACCCACTTTTTACGATGTCGGCACTCTGGGCAGCATCAGCTACTGGCAACGCCTTCCCAATGGTATGTTGGGAATCACGGTACGAGGGGAACATCGTTTCCGCATCCTTTCCAGCCGGACACTCGCCAACCAGCTAATCCGTGCCGAGGTGGAACTGCTCCCGGCCGAGCGCCGTTCCCCCATCCCAGCCCATTGCTGCCATGCGCCAAAGCTGCTCAGCCACATGCTGCAACAACTGGGGCTGCCTTATAACAAGCCTCCATTCGATTACGAGAACGCGAGTTGGGTCGGATGCCGGCTCGCTGAATTACTGCCACTGCCTCTCAACCAGAAGCAAAGCCTGCTTCAACTCACTGACCCCTTACAACGCCTGGAGCAGCTTCACCAACTCCTAAAGAAACTCCGGATTCAGCAAGCCGAACCAGAATAACTTCTCCGTCCCACCTGGTTTCACCGACCGTCCGTACTTCCCTGTGGACCTGCCTGACGACAAAATCCTCGATTTGCATCATATCCCTGGTAAACCGCGCCAGCGGTTCGGAAAAGTCACTCTCCGTGCGTCCAATGGTAAACAACCCACCAAGGCGAGAAAAATGAAGATAGCTCACATTCCCTTGCCACAGGGGAATATCTCCCGGAATCAAGAGAATATCGGTAGGCCACAATCTCAATACCATCAGGTATTCCCGATTGCCCGCCAAACGGACCAATCGCAGTGCCTCGTGGCGACCGTCGTTTACCTGCGGCAAAACTGGCAGCCGATCGAGAGATTCTCGTGGTGCCAGCAAACGCAACGCTTGAGTAAAGTTCAATGGAGGCGGCTCATGCCAACCCCTTGGTGCAAGCTGCTTACCAATGGTATCAAGCTCACCCATCCACTGAATCGTCATGGGATGATTATGTAAGCTGCGGAAATCGGCGCGATAGGCTGGCAATCGTTTCCAGCCTTTTTCCCACCAGATATCGGTCTGTAATCGGTGCAACACCCGGATGGGTGTATACCGTTCCACGCCATCGCCCGTACGAGTCCCCCCCCATATGGCAGCAATCCCCAAGCCGAGCAATATCACCAACGACAGCGACGTTACAGCTCCGGCAGGTGCTCGTGCTCCCTCCCCTTCGAGTCCACTGGGCTTGGTATGACGCCGATAAGCAATTCCCACCAGCGTCGCCCATGCCACCCCAACCCCAAATCCCCCTATCACGTCAGAGAACCACTGAGCACCCAGATAGAGCCGGGAGAACCCTATCAGCGCCACCACCATGCCAGCCAAGGCATATGGAATCCACCGCCAGGCCAGGGGCATCATCCCCGCGACGATGATCGCCAACATTCCATACACCGAAGCAGCCAATGCAGCATGCTCACTGGGGAACGAGAACAGATTCACCCCGGAATAGAGGGCGGCCACAGGCCGCTCCACAGCACTTACCGATTTGAGTACCAGGACCATCAGTTCAGTGCATAGGACAGCCGTCAGCAAATGAGAAACCGCCCGCCACGCCCTTCGCCACCCCAGCCAGAGTCCCGTCACCGCTACCAGGAGAATAACCACCGCCCGGTCGCCAAACCAGGTCACGAACACCATAAGGCTGTCCGCCCATGGGGTACGAAGCGACTGCAAGGCGTTGAATATCAGCAAATCCAGATTCCCTAGCAACCGACTCTCTTGAACTGCAGCCACCACCAATACCGAGAGAGTAACCGCCGTAAACAGCGCCACAGAAAGGATTGCAAGCCCTCTCGCTTCCGGGTGCTCGGGGTCCAAGAGTGCCTCCGCTATCCCCCCCACGAAAGGGTGGTGGCGACTCCACTTCAGAATCCGACCGATTACCGGATTGACACGGGGCTGTAGCAACCAGAAAGTCCGTCGCACCAGCCAAAGGGTGAACAGCACCACTCCAAACAGCAACAGCATCAACACGGCAAGTCTTCCTGCCACCTCAGTGGCCATGCTCAACGAACTGCTGAACACTACGCCTGGCAGGATATAAGCGGGCGCCCAGAGTAAGGCTGAAAGTATGTTGATGAAGGTAAACCGCCAAGCGGGCATATCCATCATGCCCGCCACCAATGGAATAACGGGACGCACAGGTCCCACAAAGCGTCCAAACAGGACTCCTTTTCCGCCGTGACGCCGGAAAAAGGCCTCTCCTTTGTCAATAAGAGTGGGATAACGGCTGAATGGCCAAACGCTGCGCAAGCTGTGATGGTAATGACGCCCAAGCCAGTAGCTGATCCCGTCTCCAAACACGGCCCCGGCTGCCGCCCACGCTAAAGTGGGCCATAGCGGCATCACTCCTCCCCCAATCAAGGCCCCAACCACAAACATCAACACAGCACCGGGGACGAAGAGCCCTACCACCGCCAGTGATTCCCCAAGCGCAATGAAAAAAACGAACCAGCCGGCCCAGCCAGGATTGGCAGAGATCCACTGAGTTACAGTTTCCAGCAGAGCGGAGACGTCCATGAAAGGTCAACCCCAAAAAGGCTCAACAAAACCGGCGTGCCAGCTCGACATCACATCCATTGCCAGCGCACCGCAACCGAATTTGCGGCGCAAGGACATCCCCATCATCCAAGGAGCTAACGGATCCCTGCGCTTCCTTCACCCCGGGGATCACTCGCAGCCAGTACGCGTTTGCCTGGAATATCCCACAGAATGGCCTGCATGTTTCCGTAAGGGCGCTCCAGCGGCTCAAGCGTGTGGCCCATATCCCGGAGACGCGATCTCTCCCTGTTGGTCAAAGCACCGGGTTCGAATTGTATTTGATCCGGGAGATACTGATGGTGAAAACGAGGCCTCGATACCCAAACCTCAGGCGGCTCCCCGGCCACGTATCCCTGCACGGCCAACATCACCATGGAGATGATCCGGCTACCCCCCGGCGTTCCAAGAATAGCGATACCGCGTCTACTCTCCAGGAAGGTGGGGGTCATGCTGGATAGCGGGCGTTTTCCAGGTGCAATAGCATTGGCCTCCGCGCCGATCAGCCCGTAAACGTTGGGAACACCTGGTTTGATGGAAAAATCATCCATTTCATCATTGAGCAGCACCCCGGTACCAGGCGGAACAAAACCGGAACCAAATGGATAGTTGATGCTCAGGGTAGCAGCAACCCGGTTTCCCTCTCGATCAAGAATGGAAAAATGGGTGGTATCCATACCGTGCCCACCCCCCTTTTCGACTCCCGGCAGAGATGCACTGGGTGTGGCCCGATCGAGTCGGATACTGGCGGCAAGTCCTGCTGCATAATCAAGCGAGGTAAGACGTCTCACCGGGATCTGTGTAAAATCCGGATCCCCAAGATACTGAGCCCGATCCCGGTAGGCACGACGCATTGCCTCCACCATCAGGTGAATCCGGCTTACCGAATCCAGCTCACCCCATTGAAACTGCTCCAGGATATTGAGCATGGTCAGCAATGCGATACCACCTGACGAAGGAGGGGCTGCCGAAACAATAGTGACATCGCCGAATCGCCCACGAATGGGAACGCGCTCCACCGCCCGGTAATTCTTCAGATCCGCCAGTGTCCAGATTCCACCAGCCCGACGCACCCCCTCCACCAGTCTTTGGGCAATCTTTCCTTCATAAAAGCCGGCATGCCCTTTTTCAGCCAAGGCGCGTAACACCTCGGCCAACTGCGGCTGTCTGATCCGAAAACCGACCTCCGGTACCTTACCCTCGTCCAAGAAGATAGTTGCCGCGGCTGGAGAATTGCGTAGCACGGAGAGCCGAAATCTCGCCATCCGGCGATAACCCTCATTCACGGGAAACCCCTGACTGGCCAGACGAATTGCAGGGGCCAGGGAAACCGAAAGTGGCAACCTCCCATAGCGATTGGCCAAATGAACCACCGCTGCTGGAGTACCAGGGATGCCGGCTGCCAGAGGACCGTCGATGGAAAGACCGGGGATCACCCCACCATGTTCGTCCAGATAGAGGTCCCGGTGGGCTGCGGCAGGGGCCGTCTCTCGACCATCCAGCATGACCTGAAAATCATCCATGGCACGATGCAGCAACCAGAATCCGCCGCCTCCCAATCCCGAGCCACTGGGCTCCACTACAGCCAGTGCCGCTGTAACAGCAACCGCTGCATCGAAGGCATTACCACCAGCTGCGAGAACCTCGAAACCGGCTTCCGTAGCCAACGGATGAGCCGTGGCGATAGCCGACGCCGGTGGTTTCCCCGCCAACGCACCATAGGGAACCAGCAACAAAACAGCTGCAAGGCACAGACAAAAGGCGGAGAGACTCCGCCTTCTTGCCTTTACACCGGTCCTCTCCATCATGTCCCGGTTCCTTTCCGCCTGCTTGCTTCAGCAACAGATTTCAGTTAACGGATGTAATAACGTAGCCCGATGGAAAGCATGTCCCGATCACCAAATTCGAAACTCCCTTTCACTGCAAACTGTGGATTAAAGCTGTATAACACGCCTGGAGTGAAAGTCAGATCATTGTCAAACAAACTGTTGTAGCTGAGATCGGCATTGACTTCCAGATTCCGTTGGGGCTCAAAACGCAATCGGGCACCAAGACGGATTCCACTATCCTTGTCATCCGCTTTCGTATTGCTATCTGCCACCCACTCCGTCTTGCCCTGCAGCAGCGAGACATGGAACATGAGATCACTTTTTTCGAGGTTCTTCAGCTGGTAGTGATATCCACCTCCCACCGCAACTACGCTATAATCGAGATCGATACCATTCTTTGAAGCGTCAGCAGCAAGATATTGCCCCATGACGCTCCAGTTCGGCTTTACATCGAAAGAGATCCCTGCCGACAGACCGCCAAATCCCCCATCCATATCCACATATTCCAGCTCGGCGTAGCTGTAGGAAAACCAGGAAGGATAGACCCGACTGAAGCTGAAATCTGCAGCGACAACAGGAGCAGAAAGGATGGTCAATAACGCACCGGCAGCCACTAGGGTTTTCTTGTTCATAACTTCTCCACTGTCAAAGATGCCACTCCATCCAGGTGATCCTGGAATGGAGATGATGCCAAAAGAATTAAAGCGTTGCCAGGACCCTGGCTGCCGCCGCAATGGTTGCGCCAAGATCCTCGTCACTATGTGCATTAGAGACAAACCCAGCCTCGAATGCAGAAGGCGCCAGGTAAATCCCTTCGTTGAGCATGCCATGGAAGAACAGCTTGAAGCGATCCGCATCGCAGAACTCCACTACCTGTGTATAACTGGTAATGCTCTCCTCTTCGGTGAAGAACAAGCCAAACATGCCGCCAACGGTATTGGCCGTCATCGGAATTTTAGCCTTCTCCGCCTCCTCAAGAATGCCGCTGACTAACCGCTCGGTTTTGCGTGTCAACTCCTCATAAAATCCAGGCTGACTGATGAGTTCCAGGGTAGCAAGACCTGCCGCCATCGCCACCGGATTGCCGGATAGGGTCCCTGCCTGATAGATTGGCCCCAACGGGGCAATCTGCTCCATGATCTCTCGCTTTCCACCAAAAGCACCAACGGGCATGCCCCCGCCAATCACTTTACCCAGGGTGGTTAAATCGGGTTCCACTGCATAATAGGACTGCGCTCCTCCCAAAGAGACCCGGAAACCGGTCATCACCTCATCAAAAATCAGCAGACTCTCATATTCATTACAGATCTCACGTAGTCCTTCCAAAAAACCCTCCACCGGAGGAATGCAATTCATGTTGCCAGCGACCGGCTCCACGATGATACATGCGATCTGGCCGCCCACCTTGGAAAAGGTATCACACACCGCCGCTAAATCATTATAGGGGAGGGTCAACGTGTGCTCAGCCAAGGCGGCAGGTACTCCCGGCGAACTGGGAACTCCCAGCGTTAGGGCTCCCGACCCTGCCTTCACCAGCAAAGAATCGGAATGGCCATGATAACAACCTTCGAACTTGACGATCTTGTCGCGACCAGTGAACCCTCTAGCCAGACGAATGGCGCTCATGGTGGCCTCGGTACCCGAATTGACCATACGCACCAATTCCACCGAAGGAACCAGCTCACAAACCCGCTCAGCCATCTGCGTCTCCAGCACAGTGGGAGCACCAAAGCTGAGACCGTTACGGGCCGTCGTCACCACGGCATCGATAACGTCGGGATGGGCATGGCCAACGATCATCGGTCCCCAGGAGCCTACATAATCGATATAACGGGTACCATCCTCTGCATAGAGGTAGGCTCCCTCCCCCTTGCGAAAAAAGATAGGCTCTCCTCCCACCCCCTTGAATGCCCGCACAGGAGAGTTGACGCCACCGGGGATGTGTTGTTGCGCCCGTTCAAATAGTTCATGTGAATGGTACATCGTTGTCGTTCCCTTGGTTTTTCTGCCGCTATTTCTAATGATTTTGATCGGGTAATCCGCTTCGAACGGCGTCACTTCCGTTCAAAAAGCCTCGCATAACGTTGTGCAGCGGCCAAAACGTCCGCCTGGCCAAAGACCCCTTCCACCACTGCCAGTGCATCGGCTCCCGCTTCGATCAAACGCCTGCCATTTTCCGGGGAAATGCCACCAATAGCAACTATAGGAAGGTGCAGCGCCTCTTTCGCGCGCTGCAACAGTTCCAGTGGTGCGCGTACGGCATTCGGTTTGGTTCGGGAAGGGAAAAAACTACCAAATGCCACATAGTCAGCTCCAGCCAATTCTGCTCGCCGTGCCCGATCAAAATGGTCGTAGCAGGAAACGCCGATCAAGGCCGATGGACCGAGCAATGCGCGCGCTTCCCGGATAGATGGATCCCGCTTGCCAAGGTGCACTCCATCCGCCCCGCTTTCATGGGCCAGTTCAGGATCGTCATTGATGATGAGAGGGACATTGCGTTCTCGACACAACTTCACCAAGGCGATCGCCTCCTGCAACCGACGCAGCGGATCGGAAGATTTATCCCGATACTGAACCACGCGGGCACCTCCATCAACAGCAAGCCTCACCTGGGTAACGACATCGCGCCCCTCCCGGTCCAGCCCTGCGGTGATGACATACAGCCCCCGGATAGTGTGATCGCTCACCGCTCCACCCAATAAAAACGATTGGGAAGATACTGCCCCATTCCTGTCCTTCGACCGTGCCGTAGCGCCTGCCAGGTGTATTCCTGGGCTTCCTGCACCGCACTGTATACCTCCCGGCCATGAGCAAGTAGCCCGGCAATAGCAGAGGCCAACGTGCACCCTGAGCCATGATAGTCGTTCTCCAACCGCTCCCAATGCCAGCTATCCAGGCGTCTCCGGTTGGCATAGAGCCTGTTTTCCACTTTGGGCGTGGCCTCATGGGTCCCGGTGATAAGCACAAACTCGCAGCCATACCCTTCCAACTCCTGGGCACAGGCATCCAGACTATCCGCCTCCGGTGCCAGTATCCGTGCCTCGTGGCTGTTGGGGGTCACCAGGGTGACGAGCGGAAAGAGCAGATGGATCATCGCCTCCCGCAGCTCGTCATCGGCGAGAGAACTACCATCTCCGGAGATGAGTACCGGATCGAGAACCACTGGAATATCCGGATAATCCTTGAGCAGAGTATGGACTACCTCCACGTTCTCGACACTGCCGAGCATACCCAGTTTGAATACCGAGATGGGTATATCCTCCAACACCGCCCGCGCCTGCTCCACCACCAGCGTTCCTGCAACCGGTTCACAGAAAAAAACCTTGGAGGTGTCCTGAACCGTCAAGGTAGTGATCACCGGGGCCAGACGCGCACCCACCGCCGCCACGGCCTCCCCATCTGCGAGCATGCCGGCGCCTCCGGTGGGATCACTGCCGGAAAATGCCATCACCACCGGAACGGTATTCTCGTCACTCACCTTCGCCCCCAACGCTTCCCCCTCCTGCCAACAGAAAAAGCCATGTAGCAATCAGTCATCTTCCGCATCTGGCCAGTGCCTGGCATCCTCCTTTTCCCTCTTGCGCATTTCTGCAGGCAATAAAGGATCGTCATCATCCATCAGCAGACGGTTGCCATCCCCCTCGAGATCGTCATATTGTCCCCGGCGTATCGCCCAGATCAGCAACACCACCATGCCCAATCCCATAAACAGCATGCCAGGGATCAAAGAATAAATTACTTCCATCGTTCAACCATCCGTATCTCGTTCAGAAAAAAGCGAGCGAATTCGTGCCGAGTTTCCGATAACCAGCAAGGAGCTGATCGGCATGGCTATCGCCGCCACTAGTGGAGTTACATAAGCCGCCATCGCCAACGGGACCATGACACTATTGTAGACCAGAGAGATTCCGATATTTTGGCGGATGGTACGCAGGGTTCGCCGGGACAGCGCCACCGCTTGCTCCACCTTGTCCAGCTCATCACTCATCAATACGATATCAGAGCTCTCCATGGAGGCGTCGGTACCGGATCCTAGCGAGATACCCACGTCGGCCCGAATCAGGGCTGGAGCATCATTGATACCATCCCCCACCATAGCTACCTTTTCACCTTTTTCCTGCAACCGCTTAATGACGCTATCCTTTTCCTCGGGCAACACCTCGGCAATTACTTCCATGCCACCCAGGCTTTCCGCCACCGCTTCCGCCACCCGCCGACTATCGCCGCTGAGCAGAGTCAGACGAATGCCCTTACTACGTAATGAACGCAGCAAAGAGGCAGCCGAGGGGCGCAGCTGGTCCGCAATGCCAAATAGAGCGACACCCTTGCCACCCACGGCCATGTAGACACAGCTCACACCCTGCGATTCCAATTTTCGCGCAATCCCGATAAATGCATCATTCTCCTTGATCCCGTTGCATGCCAACCAGGCTCGGCTCCCCAGGAGAACCCTCTCTCCGTTTATCTCTGCACCGATACCAAAACCAGGGCGGTTTTCGAAGTGGCTCACCATGCCGATATCCGCTTCGATCCCTATCGATTCGGCTTTCTGCAGGATTGCCTGAGCAATGACATGTTCCGACTGGCTCTCCACCGCCACAGCGAGACGAAGCACTTCCGGCTCCTTTACTCCTTCGGCAAGATACAGCTCCTGGACCTTCATTTTTCCCTCTGTCAAGGTACCAGTCTTGTCGAATACAAAATGGGAGATCCCGGAGAGCGTCTCCAGCACCTCACCATTTTTGATCAAAATACCGTTGCGCGCGCCCAGACCGGAGGCCACCGCAATGGCCATCGGTGTCGCCATGCCAAAAGCGCAAGGACATGTGATGATGAGGACCGAAACTGCCGCCATCAAAGCCATCTCGAAACCGCTGCTCCACCAGATGGCCAAGGTCACCGCAGAGAGGAATAAAGTAATGGTTACAAACCAGGGGACGATGCGATCAGCGATTCGCTGGATGGGAGCCTTAGAGGCCTGTGCCTCTTCCACCAAATGGATGATGCGGCCAAGCGTGGTATCTTTCAACACACCGCTCACCCGCACCTGCAAGGCACTGCCAAGGTTCATCGTACCCGCGGAGACGGTGTCGCCCGTCTCTTTACGAACCGGCCGCGACTCTCCGGTCAACATCGCCTCATTGATGGTGCTGCGCCCTTCAACGATGATCCCATCAGCAGGCACCTGCTCTCCTGCTTTAATCAGGATTCGATCATCTACTTTCAGCGCCCGCACCGGAACCACCTGCTCAGTACTCTCCTTCAAAAGAGTCGCCACCCGCGGTTGCAGATCCATCAGTCGCTGAGTTGCAGCCACAGCATGGCGCTTGGAAGTGGATTCCAGAAAACGACCCACTAACAACACGAAGATTAAATTGACCACCGTGTCAAAATATACGTGGCCCTGCAGGGGATTGAAGATGGTGGAGTAGGAGGAATAGAGATAGGTGGCAGTAGCCCCAATGGCGATAGGGACATCCATGGTCATATGGGCACGCCTAATACCGGTCCACGCGCCTTTGAGAAAAGGATAACCGGAATAGAACAGTGTGGGCGTCGCCAACGCCATACCTACCCAGTAGAACAGGCTGCGGAACTCCCCCTTATCGGCTCCGGTGTAGAGCGCGATTGAGATCCACAACATATTCATCATGGTAAAGCCAGCAAAGGCGATACGAAATAGAAAGGCTCGGTTCTGGCGCTTCAACCGCCCTTCCGCAGCATCAGGATCGAACGGCACCGCTGCATAACCGATCTCTCCCAGCTTTTCCATGATCCGGGAAAGCTTGATCTTGGTGTTGTCCCAACGAAGATGCAGGCGCCGACCGGAAAGATTGACATTGGCATCCACCACGCCCGGCAACTGCGTCATCCCGCGTTCAATAAGCCACACACAAGCCGCGCAATGAATACCTTCCACCAGCAAATCGATCTCTCGTTGTTCTCCAAGACGGGTGACATACCCTTCCTGGATCTCATCCAAATCATAGAAAGAAAGATTCTCTGGTAGTTCCGGTGGAGGGGCGAGATGGGTGCCCTCCGGGGCCCTTTGATAGAACCCCTCTAGACCGGATTCAAAGATCATTTTGCAGACCGATTGACAACCAAAACAGCAAAAACGCCGATATTGCCCATCGATCTCAGCCTCAAACAGCTCGGAAGATGGTAATGGAAGTCCGCAATGGAAACAGGATTCGGAAGGGCTCTTCTCTTCTTCACTCTTCTTGTTTTTCTTGTCTTGCGAGACTTCCGACCGCTGTTGCGATGTGCGAAGAGCGTTACCCTGCAACAACCCGTTATTATCCGTCATGCAACGTACCCGCTAGATCTGTATAAGTGGTACGACGCGCTTCAGAGGCAGAGAAAGCGCCATGCATCGGGTCGGAAATCAACTCCCAAGAACAAAGATACGCCGCTTGATGAAATCGTAACTTTCATCCCCATGCTTCACGCTAACGGTGATCTCCCAGTGCCCCTTTAATGGAAACTTCAGCTCTGCCTGATACATACCCGGGGCGTAACGTTGCATGGGTACCGAAAAATCCGCTTCGGCATCAGATGGTCGATAAGTGTCAATACGTGCATCCAGGTTGTCTACTGGAACCCCCTCGCGGTCCACAACACTAAACCGATAGATAGCAGGAACCCCTTGCTGGTTTTTTTCCGGCATGTCCAGATGAGCCGTCCAACCCAGTGCGTTACGCACCGCCATCCGCTTGAGACGATTACGCTCAAAGTCCCTACCGTGCTCGTAATAATCCTTATCCACCAACCCTGGCCCAGTAACAAAAGCCAGGGTAATCATCCCGACGTTGGCCAATAACACCACCCCTAATAAGGTCATCCACCCAATCACCCAAGGGTTTCGCCAGGCTCGTTTGCTACTCTGGGAAAAGCGTTTTTCCAACTGTTCACTCATGGCCTTATCCTATTCTGAATCAGTGGCGTGGACCAAAAAACATGCTTTCATAACTGGTGGTCAAAGTTGGCTGTTCTTCTGCTGCAACTACAAAAGTCACTGGAATCCGTTCATCGAAAAGATTCTCTCGTGGAATCCTGACAAAAACAGTGTGAGCAGATATCTGCCCATTGCGAGCAAGGAAGGGCTTCTCAGCACCAACGACTCTTAACCCATCTGGCCCTTCCACCGTTACCTTGACGTGGATATCTTTATCTGTTTTGTTCAGCACCTTGATCTGGTATTTGTTTTGAATGGAACCATCACTCTGCAGGACAAATAGAGGCTGCCGATCATGTAACACCTTCAACTCAATGCCAGTGATATTGGCTATCCCGTATATGATTCCCACCAATGCTACTGTCATGATCCCCATGCTTACCAAGACCTTGGGCCGTCTGAATAAAGGAATACGGGGTTTCCCCTCAATCTCGTCCAGGGAAGCATAGCGAATCAAACCATGGGGACGATTGATCTTGTCCATCACCTGATCACAGGCATCGATACAAAGGCCGCAGGTAATACACCCCTCCTGCTGCCCGTTACGGATGTCAATGCCGGTAGGACAAACCGCGACACATTGGTTGCAATCGATGCAGTCACCAAACTCATCTTCATCGACCGACGCACCCTTACGCAATCTACCCCGGGGCTCTCCTCTCCTGACATCATAGGTAGGAAGAATAGTCTCAGGATCATACATTACCCCTTGAATACGAGCATATGGACAGAGCCAGAAACAGGTCTGCTCCCGCATGAATCCCGCGAGGATATAGGTACCTGCAATAAACAGCCCCAACGTCACCCATGCGGCCGGATGCGCCTGAAGGGTAAAAAAATCGACCCAAAGCCGGTAGATATCGGTAAACCAGCCGGCGAAGGTTACACCGGTCAAGACGGCTATCAGCAACCACAGAAAATGCTTGGTGGCCTTGATGCGAATCTTGGTGGCATCCCATGGTGCCTTATCCAGCTTGCGCCGTTTCGTCGGAGGACCTTCCAGCTTGTCTTCGATCCAGGTAAAAACGTCAGTCCAAGCGGTCTGAAAACAGAAATAGCCGCAGAATACCCGCCCAGCAATCACCGTAACACCAATCAAAACAATGGCAAGAAACAGTAATACCAGAGCAAGCATCCACACGTCCTGTGGCAAAAAGGTCAAACCGAACACATGGAACTGACGACTGGGAATGTCAAACAGAATGGCCTGCCGGCCGCTCCAGCGCAGATAGGGCAACAGGAAAAACAGCAGCCAGATGGATGATGTTATCCATTTCAAACGCCGAAAGCGTCCTGGAATCCGCTTGGCATGGATGGTTTCCCCACCTGTATTGACATGCCAATGTCCGGCCTCTTCATAGAGATCGGAAAGGGTTGCATTCTGAAGGGATTGGTTGCTGTCGCTCATGCCGCTCCTCGTATTACAAAACAGGTGATATGTTCACCTTCTTTCAACGCACCTTCTGAGATTTTGCAATAATGGCTGCCGGTCGGGTATCCCTTTCGACATAGAGAGAGCACTACCCGGGAAACAGAGATGCGATAGACAAGGGAACTCTTGATTATACCATGGTTACTGTTGCGCCAGTATTGGACTCATTCCAACCGGCTTCACGCGCCCACTCCAAAAAGAAAAAAACGGACCTTTGCTAGACTCCGATACATTCTGAAAAGAAAGCGTAAAGAGGTGATGCTCCCAGAAAGGGAGGAATAAAGAGAAAAAACCTTAATACCAACATCAACCCGATACATCAAAGCCATCGGGCTAGCGATAAGCAAAAAGGGGAAGAAATCCCCTTTTGCCGTCAACTACTTTTATATATACAGACAATATACTCCGACAAACTAGTCTTCAGAGTGAGTGGTGTTAATCTGCTTGAGTATTCTCGCTCCAATGACAATCAACACCACGATAGAACCCACTACAGTAAAGATTGCACCGATAACTACCGCGTCCATAGTCTATCCCCTCTCTTCAGATTTATTGACCGCCGGAGCCTGTCGCACACCGCTCCGGCGGTCTTCTCAAGAACAGATATCAGAGCTTTTCCGATATCTTACTGGCCGCCGCCGAGCTTATAGACATAGACCGCCAGTTTATTAATGTCGGTCTCACTCATCTTGCCACCGAACTTGGGCATCACTGCATTTCTCGTCTTGGGATCTTTCGGATCATTTACCCCGTGACGGATAGTATAAGCAATGGATTCCTCAGTACCAGGAGCAAAACGCCAGATGCCATCCGTCAGGTTCGCAGACCCCATCGCTGGTATCCCCTTGCCATCCTGTCCGTGACAAGCAAAGCAGGCTCCCTTGCCCATGAAGATCTCCTTACCCGGGGCATATTCACCTCCTTCACTCATCGCCTTGACATGTTTAGCCAGATCGGTGATCTCCTGGTCACTGAGCTTGCCTTCATGAGCGGGCATGTTGCCACGACGACCATTGGCAATGCTCTTTACGATATCTTCGATCTTGCCTCCATACAGCCAGTCGTCATCAACCAATACCGGGAAATTGGGGTTACCCGCCCCACCGGTACCGTGACACGCTGCACAGTTATCACCAAATAATACCTTGGCTGAGCGAACCACATACTCCGTCAATTCATCATCCGCCAGAATAGCAGCAGCCGACATGCCAGGTAACCGATTTTCGTATTTGGCACGGACCTGCTCAATGGCTTGCAAATCTTCCTTGTACTCCTTGATCGCAGTCCACCCGGTGATTCCCTTGAAATGACTGTTCACCAGCGGAATGGATGGATATATCAAGAAATAGATCACCACCATCGCAATACTGGCCCAGAAGCCAATCATCCACCACTTGGGTGGCTCATTCAACAGCTCGGCAAGATTATCGTCCCATACGTGCCCAGTCGTGGGAACTTTGTACGGATTGCTCTTATCACTCATCTCTTTTCCTCCGTCTCAAAACGGTCTTCATCGTCTAGCGGGATATATTTACGGGTCTCCAGATACTCCCGGTTGGCCGGGTGGAAGACGTAAACATAGGCAACCACCATCAGGATAGCGACGACGACCGTTACTATCAGACCAATCCAGTCATTCAGGGTCAACGCCGCCCAATCCGTATGGAAGTGCTCCGCAAGACTACTCACGATAGTCCACCCCTTCTTCGAAGGTCACCATGGTTCCCAACACCTGCAGATAGGCAACCACAGCATCCAGCTCGGTCTTACCTTTCACCTCATCTGCAGCGCGACTGAAATCGGCACCATAGTCATCTTCAGTATAGGGCACGCCTAGGGTGGCCATCGCCTTCACCATGCTCACCACCGAGGCCCCGTCCAGCATGTTCTCGGCAAGCCACGGATAGTTTGGCATCACCGACTCCGGCACCAACGAACGTGGTGCGATCAGATGCTGACGATGCCACTCATCGGAATACTTGCCTCCAACGCGGGCCAAGTCAGGCCCGGTACGCTTGGAACCCCATTGAAAGGGATGGTCGTACATGGACTCGGAGGCCAAAGAGTAATGTCCATAGCGCTCCTTCTCGTCACGGAACGGCCGAATCATCTGTGAATGACAGAGATAGCATCCTTCGCGAATATAGATGTCTCTACCCGCCAGTTCGAGAGCAGTGTATGGACGGATACCATCACCCGGTTTCCAGTCCGCCAGCGTCTGCCCGGCCTGCCGCTGCCAGACGATCTCGGGATGCTTATTATGCTCCATGGTCCCCTTCAAATAGAAAAGGGGAACGATCTCGACCAGACCACCGACCGAGAGCAGGACCGCCAGCATGATGAACATGACGAATACATTGCTCTCGACCTTGTCCTGAAGTTTGGTTGAATGGATTTCGTTTGACATTGATTTCTACTCCTCTTCGCCATCAGGCCCTGGCAGGTGCGCCAACGCTACGGGTTGCACTGGCCATACGAATGGTCATGATGATGTTGTAGAGCATCACCACGCCACCAAGCCAGTAGATGGCACCGCCGACGGCACGCATCACATAATAGGGATGCATGGCAGCGACAGATTCGGCGAAGGTGTAGCTCAGGGTACCGAAAGCATCGTAGTCACGCCACATCAAGCCCTGCATGATACCGGACACCCACATGGCGACGATGTAGATCACCGCACCGATGGTTGCCAGCCAGAAGTGCAGATTGACCAGCTTGGCGGAATACATCTCGGTGTTCCACAACTTCATGACCATGTGATAGATGGCTCCAGCAGCCACCATCACCACCCAGCCTAACGCGCCGGAATGCACGTGGCCGATGGTCCAGTCGGTGTAGTGAGAGAGTGCATTAACGGTCTTGGAAGACATGACCGGCCCCTCGAAGGTGGACATGGCGTAGAAAGCCAGGGACATGATCAAGAAGCGAAGCACATAGTCGGTACGCAGCTTGTCCCAGGCACCGGAGAGAGTCATCATCCCGTTTACCGCGCCACCCCAGGAAGGAATGATCATGGCCAGAGAAACTGCAGCACCCAAGGAGCCTGTCCAGTCAGGAAGCGCGGTGTACTGAAGGTGGTGAGCACCCAGCCAGACATAACCGAACATCAGCGCCCAGAAGTGAATCACCGACAGCCGGTAGGAGAAGACCGGACGGTTGGCCTGCTTGGGAACAAAATAGTACATGATGCCCAGGAAGCCAGCAGTCAGATAGTAACCCACCGCATTGTGGCCCCACCACCACTGAATCATAGCGTCCTGTACACCGGAGAAGATGGAATAGGAGTTGAACAGGCTAACCGGGATCGCCAGACTGTTGACCACGTGCAGGTAGGTGATCATCACCATCATGCCCAGGAAAAACCAGTTGGAAACGTAGATATGGGAGGTCTTGCGTTTGGCGATGGTCATTACGAAGTTGAAGGAATAGGCCAGCCAGGCGACAGCAATCAGGATATCAAGCGGCCACTCCAGTTCCGCGTACTCCTTGCCTTGGGTGAGACCCAGTGGAAGGGTGATCACCGCAGAGACGATAATGAAGTTCCACAGGAAAAAGGTAAACCACGCCAGCTTGTTGCTCCACAGCGGTACCCCACAGGTGCGTTGCACACTGTAGAAAGCCGTTGCCATCAGAGCACAGCCACCGAACGCAAAGATCACCGCATTGGTATGCAGGGGACGCAAGCGACCGAAACTCAACTCGGCCATATCGAAGTTAAGAACCGGCCATGCCAGTTGTGAAGCAATAAGGACACCCACCAAGGTGCCCACGACTAAATAGACGACCGCCATGATGGTAAACCATCTGACGACATCGAAATGATATTTCTCCGTCGCTTCCACGAGTAGTCTCCTCCGTTTCAAAAATGGTGCCGATCGCCTGAAAGTAATACCACCTGCGGCAAAAAATGCGCTGGATGGGGGAACTTTTTCGGGCGCCAGCTATCTATTTGGTGATACGCCCGCTATGTTAGTGAATGTCTTATGCCATGACAAGTGGGGTATTTGACATAACACAAAAAAACTGGAAATCGGTGATAGCAACAACGTTTGCTTATCAGCTTTTGCTTAACAACTTCCTGTTCTAAAAATCCGCTTTCTTAACAGATCAATATTCAAAAGTTCAGCCACTTTTTCAGAGGCAGCCTCCGGCTGAAATCCCACTACCCCCAGCAACTCTGCAGGCATCCGGGAGCGGAGGGTTTCGATATTGGATTCGATACGAGGCATGGCCGGTTCCACCTGATTGGCCACCCAACCAAGCAGAGGCACACCGCGGGACAAAATATTCTCAGCGGTTAGCAAGGCATGATTGAGACAACCGAGCCGCATTCCTACTACTAGAACCACAGGTAATCCAAGATTGATTACCAGATCTGCGAAGGTTTCGGTTTCATTGAGAGGGACCAGCCACCCGCCGGCTCCTTCCACTACGCAAATATCCGCCCCCAAAGCGGAGATCTGTTGATACGAGGTAACAATCCGAGCGATTTCAATGCAGCTCCCCGTCTCTTGCGCAGCGATATGAGGCGCAATCGCAGGCTGGAAAACATAAGGATTGAGCATCTCATACGCCAATTTGCAATCTGCATGGGCGGCCAGCTGCAAGGCATCCTCATTGCGCAGCCCTGCTGGGGTCGGCTCACTGCCGCTCGCTACCGGTTTCATGGCGACGGTACGCAGTCCAGTCCGTCTAAAACCCGCCAACAGGGCACAACCGATATAACTCTTGCCGACCCCGGTATCGGTACCGGTGACAAATATGCCCTTCACTCCGACCTCCTCCGTGGTATCATCTGCAGCTCATCCAAAGAGACTGTGTGCTCCTGTCCCCCTTTCAATTCCGATTTCCTTTCAGGAGCCCAAGCATGCCCATATATCACTTCATAGGTAGCAGGAAGCATCCCCTCTTGACGGTACCGTTCATACGCCTTGAGCATCCGGGCAAACCTGCCCTTTCCGGTTAACCCACGCGGGCGACCAAACGTGGCATTGCGGGCACCAAGGATCTTCAAATCAGCCATCAATCCGCCCACCTCCCGGTATGTCAGCGTGAAGTATTCGACATCCACCACCGGATCGGAAAATCGCTCTGCCAACATCAAGTCTCCAACGTCGTGCATATCTGGAAAGACGCTTACATGGGTGTGATCATCCACGCTCCCCCAGCTCTCCCGTAACTCTTTTAGGGTATCCGGACCAAAGGTGCTGAACATGAGCAATCCTCCAGGGCGCAGGACCCGGCAAAACTCGCGCAATGTCTGCGCCAAGTCACCACACCACTGCAGTGTGAGATTGGAGAACACCAGATCGAGAGAGGCATCAGCCAAAGGGAGCTGTTCCACATCTGCAACCAGAAACCGCTGCTTGCGCCGTAAACGTTGCCAAAGCGAACAGCGGGCACTCGCCTGACGGACCATCTGCTCGGAAAGATCGGCGGAAAACAGGTTTGCATCTCGATAACGCTGCAGCAACGCTTGGCTGCAATACCCGGTACCGGCACCGATATCGAGGATTCGCTGAGGCAAAAAACGGATCAATTCCATGCGTTCCAACATGCGATCCGCCACTTCGCGCTGCAGCACGGCTGCCTCGTCATAGTGAGCAGCCGCCCGGTCGAAAAAGTACCGGACACGCTGCTTATCCAACCGGTATTCATCCATCAACAAAGGATTCCAACACTTTGCAAAAACGCTTTGGAGAGGAAAGAAAAGGTGCATGACCCGCCCCTGCCAGCACTTCCAGTCTGGCTTCAGGCAAGCGTTCGGCCATCTCCGCAACAGCTCTCGGAGGAACCAGGAGATCCCTTTCCCCCGCCACCAACAGTGTTGGTTGCTCGACTGAAGAAAGCTTTTGGCGTAAATCACACTGTTTCAGCAGCGTCAAGCCAAGATCCAGCGCAATGGGATCGGGTTCTCCATGCAAAAACAACCTTTCACGCATGACCCGAAGCTGTCGACGGGCTGCATCGCTACCCCGTACCTGCAAGGCAAGAAAACGCAGCAATACTTCCCGATGGTCCCGACGTAAATCGGTGGCAAATCCCTCCAGGATCTCTTCTCCCTGCGCCCATGGCCAATCAGGACGGCTGACGAAACAAGGATTGGTCGCCACCAACACCAGTTTTGTCACTCGTTCCGAAAACTCCAGCGCCGCATACAGGGCCACTAGACCTCCCAACGACCAACCAACCCAGATCGCCCGCGGAGGAACCGCTTCGGCAACGGCCGCAGTCAATGAAGAAATGGGTTCCTGTCCTCCCAACAGGGTGGGACTGCGACCGTGACCTGGCAGGTCCACAAGCGTAATCCGATAGCACTCCATCAACCGTTCGAGACACTCCCCCCAGATGGCGGAATGCATCCCCCAGCCATGCAACATCACCAGATCGACACCCTTACCATGGGTTTCGGTATACAGTCTCATGTCAATTCACCCAGGGCATCAAGCAGCCGGTCGATATCCGGTTCAGTATGGAGTGCAGACAAAGTAATGCGCAGCCTGGCCTTCCCTTGAGGCACTGTAGGAGGTCGTATGATCCCCACCAAAATCCCTTTTTTCCGCAATCCCTCTCCCAGTTCAAGTACCCGCCTCGTCTCCTCGACCAGCAAAGGTTGTATGGGCGTACCTGAGGGCAGCATCGGCAACCCCAATTGTCGGGCCCCTAGGCGAAACCTGTGGATCAAGGCTTGCAACCGCTCGCGCCTCCATCCCTCCCCTTGAATCAGCCGCAGACTGGCCCGCGCTGCTTCCGCCACTGCGGGCGGCAATGCCGTGGTATAGATATAGCTGCGGGCCCGTTGGACAAGCAGTTCGATCAACGATTTGCTTCCAGCCACAAAGGCACCAAACACCCCGAATGCCTTTCCCATAGTGCCCACCAGCACTGGCACCTGCAGTTGCGACAGGGCAAACTGCTCCAAAGTCCCCTTGCCCCCCGCACCGAGCACCCCGATACCATGGGCATCATCCACCATTAGCCAAGCTCCATAATGCGCGGCCAACTCCGCCAGCTCTGGCAATGGGGCCAGATCTCCATCCATGCTGAACAGGCCATCGCTAACCACCAGCGCACGCTCCCCCTGCATGCCTGCGAGCCGCTGCTCCAGCATCCTGGTATCCCGATGGAGATAGCGTCGAAGCCGTGCTCCGGAGAGCCGAGCCGCATCCAATAGCGAGGCATGATTGAGACGATCCTCCAGCACAGTGTCATGCCGTCCGCAGAGAGCGGTGACCACGCCAAGATTAGCCATGTAGCCAGTGGAAAAAAGCAGCGCCCGCTCCCGGCCAAGAAACTCTGCCAACTCTTCCTCCAAGGCCTGGTGTGCAGCGGTATGCCCTGCTATAAGATGAGAAGCACCACTGCCCACCCCCCAACGTTCGGCACCACGCTGAAAGGCCGCCACCACCTCAGGATGATTGGCCAGACCGAGATAGTCATTACTGCAAAATAGGAGATACTCCCGACCATCGAACGTCGCGATCCTGCCCGGAGGCGTCTCCGCTACCCGGCGACAACGACGAAGGTTCGCCTGCTCAATGCCTCGGAGCGCAGCTTCAACCGCTCTGCCCCAAGGCGCCGCCTTATCCATATCGACCGTCGATCCGGGGCTTGACGAGAATAGGGGTATAAACGAAAACGAACAGCGCAAAGGCAGCTATCCACAATAGCTGGGAAAGCATTATCCAGGATGCGTAATACTGGAAGCTGATCAATGGCAGCAGTACCCGAGTCACTCCCGCCACACCGAGCAAAAGGAACATCCACCCAACGATCTTCGGCGGAGAAAAAACGTTTCTTCCGGTATGACCCAGTGCCACTCGTGCCATCATGCCCAGGGTCATCATTCCGATACCCCCGACGGTAAGAGCATGCAGCCCAAGGGCAGGCGAAAGTCCCAGCCAGGGGCCCACCGACTTAAACAGGAATCCGATGACGATCCAGAGATAAGCCACATAGAGCACCCACAACAGCGGCTTGCGCCAGAGTCCCGGCGTATGCCAATCTCGAAGGCGGATGAGGTTGAGAATCACTAATGCGGCTGCCAGTAATGAAGAGAGGAGTTCAAACGGGGCAAACACCTCCGTCAATGCAAACAACAGATAAAAGAGCACGATGGCCACGTCCAGCCAGTTTCTATAGGTCAGCTGTACCGGGTGGTCACAACCGCGCTCGATGAAAAAAGGAATCACCCTTCGTCCTACTACCAGGATTAGAGCGATGACGAGATAGAGCCCTGCGTACAAGCCCTGACGTATCCCACCGGGAACCAACTCAAGCAAACCCAAATAAAACAGTACGTTGCTGCACGCCAGCAGCAACACGACAGCAACAATACCAAGCTGATTCCAGCTCCGGGCTTTGACCACAGGATGCAGCACCGCCGCCGACAAGGCAAACAGGAACAGTACATCAAACAAGAACGCCACCTCTGGCAACCCGGTGAAAGGGGCCACCCGCGCCGCCACCCAGAGCAGAAACAGGCCCATAAGCGCCGAACCATGGGCCGTCTGCACATTGGTCCAGTTCTTCACCGCAGTGAGAAGGAATCCGGCGATCACTGCGACGGCATAACCGAAGATCATCTCGTGGGCATGCCATACGGGCGCGGCATAACCTTCGGGAACAATATTCCAGCCAAGGAGGAAAATGGCCATCCACAAGGCCATCACCAGCACCGCCAGTAATCCGGCCCCCAGGAAAAAGGGCCGAAAACCGAGCCGCCAGAGCCCGAGTCCCTGACTAAAGTTCCGCTCCTCGATCTGTAGCAGACTCATACGTGGTGGCAACCGCGATAATGAATACCGGAGGCTGTAGTCGTCTCCGTCGGATCGTTCTCCAGTACCATACGCCGCAAGCCAAGACGCTGGAACAGCTTCTCATCGGCGCCGGTCTCCGTGTTGGGAGTAGTTAACAGCTTGTCTCCATAGAATATGGAGTTGGCACCCGCCAGAAAGCAGAGCGCTTGCAACTCGTCACTCATACTCTCCCTGCCTGCAGAGAGACGGACCAATGAAGCGGGCATTAGGATCCGGGCTGCCGCTACGGTTCGCACGAACTCCAAAGGATCCAGGCGTTCAATCCCTTCCAGCGGAGTCCCCTCCACCTGCACCAGCAAATTCACTGGGACGCTTTCCGGATGGGGCTTCATCGTGGCTAATTGCAACAGGAGGCCTACGCGGTCCTTACGCTCTTCTCCCATGCCGAGGATTCCACCACAACACACCTTGATACCTGCCTCCCGAACATGGCGAAGGGTCTCCAATCGATCCTGATAGGTACGGGTGGTAATCACCGTTCCATAAAACTCCGGTGAGGTGTCCAGATTATGATTGTAGTAGTCCAGACCTGCTGCTTGCAGGCGCTTGGCCTGCTCCGCATCGAGCATACCTAGCGTCATGCAGGTCTCCATACCCAGCGCCTTCACGCCGCGTATTATCGCCTCAATACGTTCCAGATCCTCATCACCCGGGCTGCGCCATGCGGCTCCCATACAGAAACGGTCAACACCCGATGCCTTTGCCGCCTTGGCTGCCTCTACCACCTGTTCCACCTCCATCAGTGCCTCTTCCTGCAGCCCGGTGTCATGGTAAGCGCTTTGCGGACAGTAGGCACAATCCTCCGGGCAGGAACCAGTCTTGATATTCAATAAGCTACTGACCTGGATGGAGGTGGGATCAAAAAACAATCGGTGAACCGCCTGGGCACGGTACAGCAACTCGGTGAACGGCAGAAGAAACAGCGCCTCCACCTCTTGCCGTGTCCAGTCGTGACGTAATGTTTCCCGTCTGGAATAATTCATCTAGAGTTGAACTCGCAAGGTAATTGTCTTGCCCGGCATGGTAACCACTAAACGGCACTTGTCAACTTTGCCTCATTGACATGGTTAACGATTGGCCAAACAAGATCCAATCACTATGCTATCCCGGCTGCTGTGTTCTGTGCGGAGAGCGGGGGGTTGGAGTGCGCGATCTTTGTAACGACTGCCTGGCGGAGTTCCCCAAGAATGACAGCGCTTGCAAGCGCTGTGCCCTTCCATTACCTCAATCGGCTGCTGGTCAACTCTGCGGCGGATGCCAGAAACAACCACCCGTTTTTGACCGCTGCTTTGCACCATTACACTACCGCCATCCGGTGGATCACCTTCTAATCCGGCTCAAGTTCCACCAAAAACTGGCCAATGCCCGACTGCTCGGCAGTTTACTGGCCCAATGGCTCAGACCGGATGAGCTCCCCCAATGGATTATCCCGGTACCACTCCATTCGGCCCGACTCCGCGAACGGGGCTACAACCAAGCGCTGGAATTGGCCCGTCCTGTCGCACGCCATTGGAACATCCCCATAGACATTCGCAGCTGCCGAAGAGATACGCCCACCGCCCCCCAAACAGGCCTGAATGCAAAACAGCGCCGCGCCAACCTGCGTGGCGCCTTCTCACTGAATCGGAGAATGGACGCGAGTCACGTCGCCATCGTCGATGACGTGATTACCACCGGCCATACCGTTAATGAGCTGGCCCGAACCTTGCGCAAAGCCGGAGTTGAGCGTATCGATGTCTGGGCGTGCGCCCGCGCGCCTCTCCTTCGCTGATCATTCCCGTTAAGCGCTCACGATCCGAGCAGCGTTCAAAACAGGGAATAACCAAATTCCTTCTCAAACCGTTCACCGAATTCATCCAAGCCAAAATGGTGATTCTGAGTCCCATGGTGCTCAATCTTCACCGCACCCATCAACGCCGCCACCCTGCCGGTAGTGGGCCAATCCAGATCATTCATCAGACCATACAACAGCCCCGCACGATAGGCGTCACCGCAACCGGTGGGATCCACCGGCTCAGTGACCCTGGCGGAAGGGATCTCCGTACAGGTGCCGTCGGCATAGATTCGCGAACCCTCCGCTCCACGAGTCACAACCACCGCCCGCACCATCGCCGCCAATTGCTCCAGACTCTTTCCGGTCCGCTCCTGGAGCAGCTGGGACTCATAATCGTTCAGCGCTACCCAGGTGGCCTGTTCCACGAAACGCAACAACTCTTCACCATTAAACATAGGCATCCCCTGACCCGGATCGAAGATGAAAGGAATCCCCGCCTCCGCAAACTGCGCAGCATGCTCTATCATCCCCTCACGCCCATCCGGCGAAACGATACCGATGCTCACCCCTTGAGCATCAGTTACCCGGTTTTCATGGGCGCAGCTCATGGCCCCCGGGTGGAAGGCGGTAATCTGATTGTCATCCATATCAGTGGTGATAAATGCTTGGCCAGTGAAACTTCCGGAAATCACCTTGATATGTTTCTGCTCGATACCACAACGCTCAAACCACCGGGCGTAAGGTTCAAAGTCGTCCCCCACGGTGGCCATCGGCAAGGGCTCACCTCCCAGCAGTTTCAGATTGTAGGCGATGTTACCTGCGCACCCACCAAATTCACGGCGCATATCGGGAACCAGAAATGAAACGTTCAGGATATGCACCTGTTCCGGAAGGATATGATTCTTGAACCGATCGTGAAACACCATGATAGTATCGTAGGCGAACGAACCACAAATTAAGGCAGACATGCTGTTTTTCCTTGTTGTTGGCACCTGAAAATGTGGCACACTACTCGCTGGACAGGGAAAATTCAATAGCCAAGATTCGAGCCCCGACATGAATATTCTGCGCGTCATCGCCGCTTTCATCGTGATCTGGTTACTGGTTCGCATGGTAAGGAGCTACCGTGACCGGGCACGGCTTGCCGCCTCACGACGCAGCAACGATCGGGGCGCCATGGTACCCTGCGCCCATTGCGGCCTACACGTGCCGAAAGAGGAGGCGTTCAGGAAAGGCGAACGCTACTACTGCAGCAAGGAGCACTCTGCTAAAAGCTAAAGGCCCCGACCGGAGCCGTCGATAAGAAAAAGGGATAGGATGGTCTTCAAAAAACCATCCGGAAGAACCGACTTCATCATGACAACGACGGCTACCATGAACAGACCTGAGCAACAAAAAGGCTTCACCCTCATCGAGCTGATGATCGTAGTCGCTATCCTGGCGATCATCACAACCATCGCCGTTCCCGCTTATACTGGTTATATCAAGACAGCAGAAAACACCGAAGGGTGGAACAACCTCAACAGCCTGCAGCTGGCACTTGAAGAGTATTACATGGAAAACGGCCAATACACCACGGACACCTCCGCCAGTGGCCTTAACTGGACCCCAAAACCGGGCTCGGGAGGCAGCTATCGCTTCGACTATGCCATCGCGGCAGGTGATACTGGTGACATCAAGACCAGCTACAAACTGACAGCGACAAAAAAATCGGACAACAGCATCAAGCTTACCTTGAAAGGACCTTGAATCAACTGGGAATTCTCTGGTTTCCGCTCCTCTTTGGTCTGGAATCCTTCGGCCAAGCTACCGGTCCCTCATCCATCCCGGTCACCGCCGGTCATCAACAGCCCAGTGGTTCAAGTTTTTTTTACGTCAACCGACATAAAGGGACATGAACGCAGCAATGGAAAATGAATCCATCACCCTCAGCGGTCTGGCACGCCGGCTGGTGGCCAATGGAGTATTGGATGAAGAGAGAGCACGGAATTCCTACCTTGAGTCCGTGGAAAACGGTGTTTCATACATTTCTCATCTGCTGACCGACAAAACACTCGATGGGTACGGCATTGCCGTGGCGGCCTCCCAAGAGTTTGGAGTCCCGCTGTTCAATATCACAACCATTGAGCTGGAGAATGAGGTTGTCAGCCTGGTAAGCCCAGAGCTAATCCAGCGTCACAATGTCCTGCCGCTGTATAAACGCGGTGGGCGACTTTTCGTGGCCGTTTCTGACCCCACCAATCTGCAGGCACTGGATGAAATCAAATTCCATACCGGCCTGAATATTGAACCGGTGCTGGCCCCGCACGACATTCTACAGGTAATTATCGGCAAGACGCTGGATAGCGCCGAAGAAAGCCTGGGCGATCTGGATGATGACGACCTGGCTGAGCTGGAAACCGAGGCCGAACCTGATCAAGGCACCGCTGACACCGAAGCAGATATCAATGACACCCCCGTGGTGCGCTTCGTCAACAAGATCATGCTGGATGCCATCAAGCGCGGAGCGTCAGATATCCACTTTGAACCTTACGAGACCAGCTACCGGGTACGGGTCCGTTTGGACGGTATCTTGCAGGAAGTGGCCCATCCTCCGGTAAAACTGGGCAACCGGCTGGCGGCACGTATCAAGGTTATGGCCCAGCTCGACGTCTCCGAGAGGCGCATCCCCCAGGATGGCCGCATCAAACTCAAACTCTCCAAAAAGCGAGCGGTGGATTTCCGTGTCAGCACCTGTCCCACTCTGTTCGGCGAAAAGGTGGTGATGCGTGTACTGGATCCCATGGCCTCCCACCTTGGAATTGATTCACTGGGCTTCGATGAAGAGCAGAAAACACTGTTTAACCATGCGATCCGTCAGCCTAATGGCATGGTGCTGGTCACCGGTCCCACCGGAAGCGGCAAAACCGCGACGCTCTACACCGCATTGAACATCCTAAACACAGAGGATACCAATATTTGTACCGCCGAGGATCCGGCTGAAATCAACATGCCGGGGATCAACCAGGTCAATATCAATACCAAGACCGGGCTCACCTTTGCCAGTGCGCTGCGCGCTTTTCTGCGCCAGGATCCGGATGTCATCATGGTGGGCGAGATCCGGGACCTGGAGACCGCTGAGATCGCTATCAAGGCAGCCCAGACCGGACACTTGGTACTCTCTACCCTGCACACCAACGACGCTCCAAAGACCCTTACCCGCCTGTTGAACATGGGAGTGGCGGCATACAACATCGCCTCCACCATCAATCTGATCATTGCCCAGCGACTGGTTCGGCGGCTTTGTGAGCACTGCAAACAACCGGAGGATCTGCCAAAGGAGGCGCTGCTCAAAGAAGGCTTTTCCGAGGAACAGATCGAGGAGATCACCGTCTATCGCCCAGTGGGCTGCGGCAAATGCAACGGAGGTTATAAAGGCCGCTTGGGTATTTTCCAGATGATGCCGATATCAGAAGCGATGGGGCGCCTGATCATGAGTGGCGCCGACGCCATGGCTATCGCCGATCAGGCACAAAAAGAAAACATCCCCGATCTGCGTGGGGCCGGCCTGAAAAAGGTCATACTGGGTGAAACCAGCCTCGAAGAGGTCAATCGGGTAACCAAAGAGTAACAACGATGGCAGAACAAACCGCAAAGTTGGAATACTTTATCTGGCAGGGGAAGGACAAAGACGGCAACAAGAGAAACGGCATCATCGAGGCTGAAAACAGTGCCGTAGTAAAAGCCGAGCTGCGGCGGCAAGGGATCATTCCACTCAAGATAAAGAAAAAACCCAACTCCACCTTGGATAAGCTGTTCAACAAACCCAATGCCGCTGACATCGCGGTATTCAGCCGCCAGCTGGCAACCATGATCAACTCTGGCGTCCCGCTGGTAAATGCCCTGGACATCATTGCCGGCGGTGTAGAAAAACCGGTCCTGCGAGAGATGATCGTCGCTATCAAAAATGACGTGGGTGGTGGCACCCCACTGGCCACCGCACTTGGGAAGTATCCGGAATATTTCGATGAACTGTTCTGCAACCTCGTCAACGTAGGTGAACAGTCCGGTTCCCTGGACATCTTGCTCAAGAACATTGCCGAATATAAGGAACGGATGGAAAGCATCAAATCCAAGATCAAAAAGGCAATGTTCTACCCGATTGCCGTCATCTCTATCGCTGTGATCATCACGGTAATCCTGATGATTTGGGTGGTTCCCGCATTTGCCGAGCTGTTTGGCAGTTTCGGTGCAGAGCTCCCGGCCCCCACCCGTTTCGTCATCAACATGTCAGAGTTCCTGCAAGCCTGGGGATGGGCTATCCTGGCGGGGCTCGTCATCGGTACCTGGCTGTTTATTCGCGTCTACAAAAAGTCTCCTGCTTTACGTGCTACCATAAGCAAATTGTCGCTCAGGTTGCCCGTTTTTGGCCCCATATTCACGAAAGGGGCCATGGCCCGATTTGCCCGTACCCTTTCCACCATGTTCGGAGCCGGCGTACCGCTGGTAGAGGCGATGTCATCGGTGGCAGGTGCAGTGGGCAACGTGGTCTATGCCAAGGCAGTGCTAGAGATGCGAGACCAAGTGGCCACGGGTCAACCTCTACACACTGCCATGCGGGAGACCGAACTGTTTCCTAACATGGTAATCCAGATGACTGCTATCGGCGAGGAAGCCGGTTCCCTGGACGGTATGCTGGCCAAGGTGGCGGACTTCTTCGAGGAGCAGGTCAACGACGCCATCGACGCCTTGAGCAGCCTGATGGAACCCATCATCATGGCCGTTCTTGGAGTACTAATCGGTGGATTGGTAGTGGCCATGTACATGCCCATCTTCCAGATGGGAAGCGTGGTTGGAGGGACTTAGAAAGGAGCTCATGGCAATCGTGGAGTTTCTGGCAGGGAGCCCACTGCTACAGGTATTCACGGCTTCCATCTTGGGGCTAATCGTCGGCAGCTTCCTCAATGTGGTCATTCACCGGCTACCCGAAATGATGATGAGGGAATGGCGCATGCAGTGCCGCGAGCTTCAGGAGAGCGTAACCGATGAAGGGGACTACGAACCCTTCAATCTAAGTACGCCGCGCTCCCGATGCCCACATTGCAGCCGTCCTATCACCCCTTGGGAAAACATCCCTATTCTCAGCTATTTGCTGTTGAAAGGACGATGTGCCGGATGCAAAACATCCATTCCCCTACGCTATCCCATGGTGGAAGCCCTCACCGCCCTGCTTTCCGCGCTGGTGGTCTGGCATTTTGGTTTTCATTGGCAGGCCGCTGCCGCACTGTTGTTGACCTGGGGACTGATCCCATTGATTTTTATCGATCTGGACCACCAGCTACTACCTGACGATATCACCCTACCACTACTGTGGGTGGGACTGGGCCTAAGCCTGTTCGGGATCTTTACCGACCCGCGCAGCGCTATCTTGGGTGCCATGATTGGCTATCTCTCCCTGTGGAGTGTTTACATGCTGTTCAAGCTGCTCACCGGAAAGGAGGGAATGGGTTATGGCGATTTCAAGTTGCTCGCACTGTTTGGCGCCTGGTTGGGGTGGCAGGCGATCCCGCTGATCGTCCTCCTCTCCTCCCTGGTCGGAGCCACAACCGGCATCTTGCTGATCCTGTTGCGTCGTCATGAACGTAGCACACCCATCCCTTTTGGCCCCTATCTGGCGAGCGCCGGCTGGATTGCTCTTATGTGGGGTGATTCCATCACCCAAACCTATCTGCATTGGCTTGGCTGAAACCGATGAAACGAATATACGGTAAACAACGACAGACAGGGATGGCAACAGCCCGTCAGCCATTGCGCATCGGCCTCACGGGCGGGATCGGCAGCGGCAAGAGCACTGCGGCCAGGCTGTTTTCAGAGCTCGGTATTCCGGTGATCGATACCGATATCATCGCTCGCGAGCTGGTAGAGCCAGACCAGCCAGCCCTGCAACAGATTGTGACCCATTTCGGAAGCGAACTGCTCCAAGCAGACGGCTCACTGGATCGAGCCAGGCTGCGCATGCTGATTTTCAGCAATCCCCAAGCACGCCACGATTTGGAGCGGATCCTTCATCCCCTAATTCGTGCTGAAATGCGAGAAAGGCTTCGAAAAACAGCTGCCCCTTATTGCATTTTGGAGATCCCGCTGTTGCTGGAAAGCGGATGGAGAGAAGAGGTGGATCGAGTTCTGGTGGTGGATACACCACCGGCGCTACAACGCGAGCGCATTCAGAGCCGTGGCCAGCTTACCGAAAAGGAAGCAGAACAAATCATTGCCGCCCAAGTGGACCGGGAGCAGCGCCTTGCTGCCGCCGACGATCTGCTCTTCAATGAGGGCGATCTTCATGAGCTCAGGGAACAGGTGAAGCAACTGCACACCCGCTACCTGGAGATGCTGAGATGACCAAAACCGTTAAATGCCCCACCTGCGGCAAACTGGTGCGCTGGGACAAGGACTCCCGTTGGCGCCCGTTCTGCAGCGAGCGTTGCAAACTGATCGATCTCGGTGAATGGGCCAGCGAATCTCATCGCATCCCCGGCCAGCCTGTACCACCTGGCAATGATGAGTCCGGGCATCACCACTGAATCTGGCGCGAAACTCTCTTCCGCAGGGAGCTTTCCAACACGGGCCAACCAACGGCTGCAGGGGTTGCTCGACCGCTACCGGATCTCACTCGCTGCCCTGTTGCTGCTGTTACTGCTGCTGGGTACCGACTACGTTCCCTACGGCCACCACGACCCCCGACTGGCCCTCCTGATCACCATGGCCTGGCTGCTGTTTGGTGCATACCGCGGATTGTTGCACTACGAACTACCCTTCCCCGCACAGCTGCTAGTAGATATCACGCTTGTCACCCTACTCATTCATGCCAGTGGTGGCGTCTCCAGCGGTCTCGGCATGCTGTTGGTTCTCCCGTTGGCACTGGCGGGTATTCTGCTTCCCCCGCGGATAGCGGCCCTGTTTGCCGCCATTGCCGCCCTGGCATTGTTGGGCGAGGAACTTCATGCCCACCTCAACAATCGGTTTGCTCCAAACTATTTCCAGGCGGGCCTATCTGGCGCCATCTATTTCGCGACCGTGCTGCTTGCCGCTTTGCTGGCCCAGCGTTTGAGAGAGAGCGAACGGCACATCGAGCAGCAGAGCAGCGAGCTCGCCGATCTCACCCAGCTCAACACCCACATCATCGAACAGATGCAGACCGGAATCGTGGTGGCAGATGGGGACGGCCGCTTGCACCGTATGAACCGTGCCGCTGCCAGGGCCCTCCAGGCCCCTGCAGAGCCGATGCCCGACACCCTTACCGAACTCTCTCCCGAGCTGGCACAGACGGTGAAACGATGGCAGGAACATGGGCAATCGACGGAACCCGTGGCGATCGACAATGGACGGCTCACCTTGCGTCTGATTCCACTGTATAGCAGCCAGCGCAGCGGCTGTATCATCCTTCACTTGGAGGAGAGCGCCGCCTTGGCCCAGCAGGCACAGCAGATGAAGCTGGCTGCCCTCGGTCGCCTCACTGCCAGCATCGCCCATGAAATCCGTAACCCTGTCGGTGCCATCAGCCATGCTGCCCAGCTGCTAGCCGAATCTCCACGTCTGAACGGCGTGGATCGCCGCCTCACGGAGATCGTTCACAAACAGACGGAAAGGGTAAACACCATCATCGAGAATGTCATGCAGCTAGGTCGAGGCCAACCTGCTGACATGCACCGGATCCCGCTAAAACCGTGGCTGGATTCACTGGCCCAGGAGTTGCGGGAAACCGAACAGGAGAACGGCGTCTCCATTCAGGTGGAAGTTACCCCACCACATCTGGAGATCCTCTTTGACCCAGAACACCTACACCAGGTGGTCGAAAATCTTTACCGTAACGCCCGTAACGCCGCCGGCGGCGATCTCACATTGCGGCTGCGTGCGGCCACAACGGAAAGCCACACTCCCTTCCTCCTGGTGTGTGATAACGGCCCTGGCATTGAACCAGAGTTAGAGGGACGAATCTTCGAGCCCTTTTTCACCACCGGCACCAAGCACACCGGGTTAGGCCTCTACATCGTCCGTGAGCTGTGCAGCGCAAATCAGGCTGCAATCCGCCTCATTCCTCGCCATGGCAGCGGCGCCTGCTTCCGTATCGATTTTGCAACACCTCACACGGAATTTCCGAGGTAACACCATGACCCAGCCTTTGGCCTTGATCATCGATGACGAGCCGGATATCTGTGAACTACTGGAGCTCACTCTTTCAGGGATGGGAATCGAGACCCGCACCGCAGCTACGCTGACAGAGGCACGTGCTTTTCTGGGACAGTACCAGTTCGACCTTTGCCTTACCGACATGAAGCTGCCGGATGGTAACGGCCTAGACCTGCTACGGGAGCTGCGTGAAAGCCATCCTGGTCTTCCGGTAGCGGTGATCACGGCGCATGGAAACATGGAGCTGGCCATCGAAGCGCTCAAAGCGGGGGCATTCGATTTTCTCTCCAAACCAGTGGATCTGCAGCTGTTGCGCAACCAGATCAGCAGCGCGCTGCGCATCTCTCCTCGCATTCCCCGGGAAAGGCGCACCCGCCATATCCTGCTAGGCGAATCCAAGGCAATGCAATCCCTGCGAGGCGCCGTGGAAAAGGTGTCACGAAGCCAGGCACCGGTCTTCATCAGCGGTGAGTCGGGTACTGGCAAGGAGCTGGTTGCGCGCATGATCCACAAACAGGGGCCACGAAGCGAAGGACCTTTCGTTCCGGTCAACTGTGGCGCCATCCCGGCAGAGCTGATGGAGAGCGAGTTCTTCGGCCACACCAAAGGAAGCTTCACCGGGGCTACCCGAGACAAGGAGGGACTATTTCAAGCAGCCGACGGAGGCACTCTCTTCCTGGACGAGGTAGCGGATCTCCCACTTGCGATGCAGGTAAAACTGCTGCGCGCTATCCAGGAAAAAAGTATCCGACCGATCGGTAGCGCCCAGGAGCTCCCGGTGGATGTACGAATCCTCAGCGCCAGTCACAAAGATCTTGCTTGCCTGGTTGAGGCAGGCGAGTTTCGACAGGACCTCTATTACCGGGTCAACGTAATCGAAATTCCGGTCCCTGCTTTGCGTGAACGGCTGGAAGATATACCACTGCTGGTAGAGCACATCATGGAAAAGCTGGCCAGGCAGAACGGTTTGCCGATACCCCGTATTGCACCTGCCGCACTAGACCGGCTTCGCCATTACCACTTTC
Source organism: uncultured Chromatiales bacterium (assembly GCA_964557025.1). Taxonomy (GTDB): domain Bacteria; phylum Pseudomonadota; class Gammaproteobacteria; order Thiohalospirales; family Thiohalospiraceae; genus DRMK01. The sequence goes on from CAZKYF010000039.1 coordinate 295,444, forward strand.
CCGGCAACGTCCGGGAACTGGAAAATATCCTCGAGCGGGCCTTCGCCCTGTGCGAAGATAGCGTGATCCAGCCAGCTGATCTGGGAATCCTCACCATTCCGGAACCGGTGCAGGAAACGATCTCATCAAAGTCTGATGACCTGCCGCTGGAGCAACGGCTTGCCAACATCGAGAAAGCGGCAATTCTCGAGGCATTGGAAGAGAATGGCCACAACAAGACTGCTGCTGCCCGCCAACTGGGAATGAGCTTCCGTTCCCTGCGTTACCGTCTCAAAAAGCTGGGGCTGGAATAGTCCGCTACTGAAACAGTAGTTGGATCCCAGCCGCCTCCAGGTAGGCGGCTTCCTGTTCCAGATCGCTCACAGTAAGCGGGTGCTGCGCCAACCATCCCTCCGGAAAACGCAGCAGCAACTGCTCTTTCCGCGCCTTGACCTTGATTTTCGGCAAGGCGTCGTTGTTCCGACTGCGATGGAATAGAACAGCAAGTCGCAACAAGACCGCCAGCCGCCGCACAAGGCACTGCTGAGACTTTGGTAATGTCTGGAATTCAGCCATTGGAAACTTACGCCGGTGAGCCCTTACCAGAATGGCCAGTATCCTTTGCTCCTGCCGGGAAAAACCGGCCAGATCACTATATTCCGCAATGTAGGCCCCGTGTTTGTGATACTGACTATGGGCGATGGAAAGACCCAGCTCGTGGATCTGCGCTGCCCACCCTAGCACTCTTTTCCAAGGCTCCCCTTCCAGCTCCCATGCATCTTCCAGCCTAGAAAAAAGCCGGAGCGCTGCTCGCTTCACCCGGTTTGCTTGCTCACCATCCACCCCATAGCGCCGGGCCAGCTCTTCGATACTACGGCTGCGAACATCCTCATCGCGGATCCGTCCCACCAGCTCATACAGCAATCCCTCTCGAAGCGCCCCGTCAGAAACCTCCAGTTGTTCGATCCCCAAGGCTTCGCAGGTACCCAGCAGTACCATCACCCCTCCCACGAACACCGGTGCACGCTCCGGACTCAAGCCGGGCAACTGTTCCAAGTACTCCACCCGTCCAATGGACACCAACCGGTCTTTTAGCCTGTGAAGGGAGCGCAACGTAATCCCGTCTTGCTCCCAGCCCAACATACGGATTACCCGCGCTACGGCACGGATGGTACCAGACGCTCCTATCGGTCTGTCCCAACCTACTTTACGAAAACGGCTGACCACCGGCTCCAGCTCCATCTGCACATCCAGCAAAGCGCGCTTGATCGCCTTGCGGCTAATCTTTCCCTCACCGAAACGAGTCTGGGTCACGGAGACACACCCCATATACAGGCTTTCCATATAGCGTGGCTCAAAACCGCGGCCAACAATCAATTCAGTACTTCCTCCACCAATATCCATCACCAAGCGACGCCGGCCATCCGACGCCAGACTATGAGCCACTCCCAAATAGATGAGACGCGCTTCTTCCACCCCGGAGATGATGGAGATAGGATGGCCCAACGCCTGCTCCATCTCCGTTATCAACGGTTCAGCATCATGGGCGCTGCGCAAGGTATTGGTCCCGACTGCCCGCACGCAGCCGCCCGGCAAACCAGACAATCGTTGCCCGAAACGGGTCAGACAGGCAAGTGCTCTTTCGCGGGCCTGGGAAGTAATCCGGCGCCGTTTATCGAATCCCCCTCCCAGACGAACCATCTCCCGCATGCGATCTACCACGCGTACTTCACCATTCTCCAGTCGCGCAACGATCATATGAAAGCTGTTAGAACCCAGATCGACTGCGGCGACAATCGGTTGGGCGGATTTCGTGGCAGGCAATTCGCTCGAGGTCATTTTCCGTCGATATAACGTTCGTCTCGGAAAGTCCGCACCCACTCCGGCCGGTAGGCAATGAGCAGGGTAGTCAGCATGCCGTTGAATGCCCCCTCTGGAACCATAAGCAATGGCAAAAAGGGTAGATAGTTGTCTGAGAGATAATCGAAAGAGTAAACCCCACTACTCCACAGCACGCCAGCCCCAGCCATTCCTGCCAGGAAGACGGAAATCCCCCCGCCAAGAAAACCGCAGGCCAACACATAAACGAAAAAGTTGGGGGCATGGCGATCCACTTGTAGAAAAATCCGATAGATCACCAGCACAGGCAATGCCACCATGATTAGCGCATTGAGAGCATAGGTTTCCCAAGCCGGCTGTCCGAACCAGGTAGTAGCCGCCAGTGCAACACTCATGACAATGATCGCAAACTCCCAGCTGAACATCAGCGTCAGCAGCGCCGCACCAAGCAAATGAAAACTGAGCCCCGGGGTCACCCCTGCCTTCACATTCCATAGAAAAAAAGTGAATACACAGGCACCCAGCAACAAATGCTGTCCCTCTCGACTGCGCAAGCGCCACCAGGGAGCGCGATAAAGGGCGTATGCCAAAAGGGGGAAAAACAGCAGATTGGTTGCCCACAGCCAAGGCGTGACAATCAATCCTTCCGGTATATCCATGATATCGGTACCAAACTTACAGACCCTTGTGCCGCAACGATACTTGCATCGCTTGGTGTCATATTGACCCGTCGGCCCGGCAACAATATATATCATTTCCGGGACCCAAGACACGTGCTGGAACAAGAGGAACCCGTGAGCAACGATACCTTTACAGCCCGATATCAAAAGGATGGATGACTTTGTTCTCCATTCAGATACAGCATGGAGGAAAATCAGGCGCCATTCATTCGGGATACAAAAGGGACTTTGTCAGCACCCGACCTGGCATTAGAATATTACTGGATACAAGAGACATCCGACCTGCCGGCAAATAACAATCACGCCGAACGGGTAATAACCAAAAAGAGTCCCACGGAGGCGGAACTATTTCCCTCCTCCCCGGGTCTTTACAGCCGTCCGGATCACCGGATCGCTCAGGTCGCATTCTGTGGCATGGGTTGCTCCCATAAACAGCACATCAAGAATAACAGGAGGCAAGATGATCACTGTTGATGGGTTGATACGCACTTATGGAGACTTTACCGCTGTCGATAACGTCTCCTTCCAAATCGGGCAAGGAGAAATTGTCGGCCTGTTGGGACACAATGGGGCAGGGAAGACCACCATCATGAAAATGCTGACCGGATTCCTCGAGCCCACCGACGGTACCATCACCATTGATGGGCTCGACATCGGTGAGGACCGGGAGGAAATCCAGAAAAAGATTGGTTACCTCCCCGAAAACTGTCCGGTCTACCCTGAAATGACGGTCATCGATTACCTCGGCTATGCCGCAACCCTGCACGGAGTCCCGGAGGGAGAACAACTTGCCCGCGTCCGGGAAGCAATCACAAAAACCGAGCTGACCGAGAAGGCAACCCAACTCATCAGCACATTGTCCCGGGGCTATCGGCAACGGGTAGGGGTAGCACAGGCTTTACTGCACCACCCCGACATCTTGATCCTGGACGAACCCACGAACGGTCTTGATCCGTCTCAGGTGCAACACATGCGCGACCTGATCACGGAGGCGGCACGTGAGGCCACAGTGATCCTTTCCACCCACATCCTCCAAGAGGTCCAGGCGGTTTGTGACCGGGTCATTATTATCCGGGCAGGAAAGAAAGTGCTGGATGCCACCATGGAGGAACTTCGTAGCGCCCACCGCCTACTGGTTACCGTGGATGGTGATCCCCAAAAAGTTGATGTGGTATTACAAGGAATTGCAGGAATTCAATCGGTGGAACGACTGACAGAAACGGGCAAACACCAAAGCTACGCCCTCGCTTTCCAGGATCGAGAAGGGGTGGAACGCTCCGCCCCAGAGGTAGCATCAGCACTCATAGAACAGGGCTGCGCCCTCTATGCCATGCAACCAGAGCAGCGGTCTCTGGAATCCATCTTCCTGGAAGCCGCCAATCGATAAGCAAGGGAGGACCTGACCGGTGAAACAAATGTTGCAGATTGCCCGTAAGGAGTTCGGCACTTTTTTTTCCTCACCCATTGCATTTATATTCTTCGGTGCCTTCCTGGCAGTAACCCTGTTCATTTTCTTCTGGGTGGAAACCTTCTTTGCCCGCAACATCGCCGATGTTCGTCCCCTTTTCTCCTGGATGCCGGTGTTACTGATCTTTCTTGCCGCCGCCATCACCATGCGAATGTGGTCAGAAGAACGACGCACTGGCACCCTTGAGTTTCTGCTCACCTCACCTGTCCCCCCGTGGCAGCTGGTTCTCGGAAAGTTTCTCGCCTGTTTGGCGCTGGTAGGAGTAGCCCTGCTGCTCACATTGCCACTACCCCTGAGTGTCGCCTTCATCGGCGAGCTAGACTGGGGGCCCGTGTTCGGAGGCTATCTGGCCACCTTGTTCCTGGCCGGCGCCTACATCGCTATTGGACTGTTCGTCAGTGCCCGCTCTGATAATCAGATCATCAGTCTCATCGTCACTTCCCTGCTTTGCGGCATTTTTTACCTGATTGGCTCCGAGGCCCTAACCGGACTGGTTGGCAACCGTGGAACGGAACTGCTGCATCTGTTGGGAACCGGTTCGCGCTTCGATTCCATCACCCGAGGAGTCATCGACCTGCGCGATCTCTATTACTACCTCTCGTTAATGGGGATATTCCTCTCTCTCAACGTTTTCAGTCTGGAACGGTTGCGTTGGGCCAGTAACCCATCAAACAGCCATCACCGCCGATGGGCAGTGCTTTCCACCCTGCTGGTGGCAAATTTCATGGCCGGGAACCTCTGGCTGCAGCCGGTGGACTGGGTCCGTGCCGATATCACAGAAGGGAAGATATATTCCATCTCCGATTCCACTCGGAGCTATCTGTCACAACTTCGTGAACCTCTGCTGATACGGGGTTACTTCAGCGCACAGACCCATCCACTGCTGGCCCCCCTTGTTCCCCGGTTGCGCGATCTGCTGGAAGAGTACGCCATTGCCGGAGAGGGTAAGGTAAGAGTAGAGTTCGTGGATCCCATGGAGCACCCCGAGTTGGAACAGGAGGCGGGTCAGAAATATGGTATCCGGCCAGTGCCGTTCCAGACCGCCAGCAAATACCAGGCGTCAGTGGTCAACTCTTACTTTGACATTCTGGTGAAATACGGCGATCAGTATGAAACCCTCGGTTTCCGCGATCTCATCGAGGTAAAGGCGCAAAGTGAGGCGGATCTCAAGGTGGATCTGCGTAATCCTGAATACGATATCACCCGTGCCATCAAGAAAGTACTGCTAACCTACCAAGGTGCCGGACAATTGTTCGAGAACATCACCCAGCCGGTTATCTTTAAGGGCTACATCTCTCCTGATAGTAAACTTCCCCAGCAGCTGGTTGAGCTGAAAAAATCCTTGAACAAGACCCTGGGAGAGCTGGAAAAGGAGTCAGGTGGGCGTTTCAAGATAGAAATCTCTGATCCCGATGCGAATAACGGCGCCCTGGCACAGAAAATCGAAAGTGAATATGGCTTCCGACCAATGGCAACCGGACTGTTCGATCCCAACACCTTCTGGTTCTATATGGTCCTGGAGAGCGGTGACCAGACAGTACCAATCCCTCTGCCTGAAAACCTGGACGAGGGTGGTTTAAAAAGAAGTATCGACGCCGCCTTGAAGCGCTTCTCAAAAGGATTCCTGAAAACGGTGGCACTCTACACGCCGCCAGCAGGCACACCTCCAATGCCTCAATTCGGGATCCCAGGTAGCGGCAAACGGTTCAGTTGGCTTCAGGAAAGGCTCCGGGAGGAGCACTCCCTCCAACCCACCGACCTGAAATCAGGCCGCGTACCGGCCGATGCCGATCTGCTACTGGTGGTGGCACCGGAATCACTGGATAAAAAACAGCTCTTCGCTGTGGATCAATTTCTGATGGAGGGCGGAACAGTGATCCTTTCCACTTCCCCATTCAACATCACCATGCAAAGGGGACTCTCTGCCAACAGCCAGGATTCCGGGCTCGATAGCTGGCTGGAGCATCACGGAATCACTGTGAAGAAAGAGATGGTGCTAGACCCCCAGAACAGTGCTTTTCCAATCCCGATACAACGCAATGTTGGTGGATTCATTGTCCAGGAGACCCGGTTGGTCTCCTACCCCTATTTCATCGATATTCGTGAAGCCGGGATGGCATCGGAGAGCGGCATTACCGCCGGGCTGAATCAAGTGACGATGAATTGGGCGGCTCCCGTCATCATTGACGAAGAGAAAAACAGTGGCAGGAATGTCATCCCGTTACTGTACAGCTCTGAGGGATCTTGGACCTCCGCCAGCACCAACATTCAGCCGGACTTCCGCACTTATGGCCAGCTCGGCTTCGCCCAGGAGGGTGAAATCGGCAAACGGCTGCTGGGAGTGGTAATAGAAGGCCAATTTAACTCCTTTTTCAAGGGCAAACCATCTCCCTTGCTAGAGGAAGAAAAGGAGGCGAAAGAAGCAGACAAATCATCTGAGACCAGTCAAAACGAAGAGACCACCAACAAAGAAGAGGAGGACGCAGCCACCATTGCACGGGTGATCGACCGATCCACCGACTCAGCGCGGATAATTCTTTTCTCGTCGGCCGATTTCCTGAGTGACGAAACCCTGGAGCTGGTTTCCGCCGCGCTGCGTACCCGCTACTTCAATCCCATTCAGCTGGTGGAAAACGCCATCGACTGGTCACTGGAGGATCGGGGGCTGCTCTCGATTCGCGGACGTGGCCAGTTCTCCCGCACCCTGGAGCCGCTGGATCGAGAAGAGCAGCAGTTCTGGGAATTCCTCAACTACGCCATGGCACTTCTAGGTCTGGCAGTAGTATGGACAATCCGCCGTACCACACGCCGCCGGGCCCAACACTACTATCGAAGCGTATTGAAGGAAGGGAGGGTTTGATCGATGAACAGATGGATTACCGCTCTAGGAGGCCTGCTCGTCGTGCAAATCGTTCTTGCGCTTTGGCTCAACACCGGGGAGGATCCCTATGCGGCCTTCACCCCGGAAGAAAAACTGGCGACGTTCGAGACTGCATTGGTGGACACCATTCGCATCGAGGCCCCGGACAAAAGCATGGTGTTGAAACGAGTCGAGGGTAAGTGGAAACTGCCGGAGCTGGCTGACTTCCCTGCCGATCAGCAGCGAGTTGCAAATTTTCTCAACTCCCTGGCAAACCTGAAAAGGGGATGGCCTGTCGCTACCACCGCTGGAGCAGCAAAACGCTTCAAAGTGGCAGAAGAGGAGTTCGAGCGCCATCTCACCCTCAATCAGGGCGACAAGCAGCTTGCCAATCTTTATTTCGGAACCTCCCCCGGGTTCAGAAAAGTTCATGCACGGGTGGCAGGAGAGAAGGAAATCATAAGCGTCCCTTTTTCCTTATTTGACGCAGAAGCCGAGCCGGACCGTTGGATCGATCGCAAGGTTCTCGGTCTGGACAAGAAGAGAATGACTCGTATCAAACTTCCCGGGTTTACCCTGGAGCATAAAGAAAAGGGATGGGAACTTGCCAGGCTAAATCCGGGCGAACAGACCGTGACCAGCGAGGCAGACAAACTTGCCGACAAGCTGGCGGGACTCACTATCGAATCAGTGTTCGGTGCCGATGAAAAACCGGAGAAAGAGGAAAAGACAAAGCCGCTACAGATTGAGGTAACTTTGGAAGGAGACGAAAAACTGGAATACACCTTTCAGAAATTGAAAGACGGGAGTTATCTGCTACGGCGCTCCGATCAACCCCGGCGGCGTTTCAAGGTGGCCGAATGGGAAGTCCGCCCCATCCGGGAGGCGGAACGCAACAAGCTGGTGGAAAAGAAGCCCGCTCCCGGGGAGGAGCGGGAAACAAAACCTGATCCTTCCAAAGGTGAACCAGATGGCGCGGACAGGAACATCAAAGAAACTCCGCCACACAATAACCCCCCTCCGGAAGAGTCCCTTGAAAAGTGATCGGCCATGTTCAACCTGCCCCGGCTCACCACCGGGGCTTTTTATTGGCGAAGAGTTCACCCTCTTTCTCTACCTCCCTACCCTTCACATTTTCTGCCCTTCACGTTCTACTGGCCGAAATAAGTTAATTCAATTAAGATACGCTAATATTTTTATAGTCAATCCAGCCTCTCCTCTCTGCCAGAGGTGGCCCGGAAAATGCTTGGTAAATCATGAATCACAGCAAAGGAGAATCGATTCATGGCACATATTGTCGTTATAGGAGCCAGTACGGGAGGATTACCCACCGCTTACGAAGTCCGGGAGCTGCTGGGCAGTGAGCATAAAGTGACAGTAGTATCCAATACCGACACCTTTCATTTCGTTCCCTCGAATCCGTGGGTCGCGGTGGGTTGGCGTAATCGGGAAGACACCAGCTTCAAATTGGAGCCCTATGTCACTGCCAAGGGAATCGATTTCATCCCTGTGGGAGTCAGCGAGATCAAGCCCGATGACAACCAGCTGGTACTGGCCGATGGCCAGGCCGTCGACTACGACTATCTGGTAATTGCCACAGGACCCAAACTGGCTTTCGATGAGGTAGAGGGTACTGGCCCGGAGGGCTACACCAGCTCCATATGTACCCTCGATCATGCTGAGAGGGCTTATGAAAAGTGGCAAACATTCGTGGAAAACCCCGGCCCCATCGTGGTGGGAGCGGTCCAGGGTGCCTCTTGCTTTGGCCCGGCCTACGAATTCGCCTTTATCATGGATGCAGACCTGCGCAAGCGCAAGATCCGTGACCGGGTGCCGATGACCTTCGTCACTTCCGAGCCCTACATCGGCCACCTCGGACTGGGCGGAGTGGGGGATTCCAAAGGAATGCTGGAGTCCGAACTTCGCCACCGCCACATTCCCTGGATCTGCAATGCCAAGGTGGATCGGGTGGAAAAAGACAAGATGTTCGTCACCGAACATAATGAGCAGGGAGAACCCATCAAGGAACATGAACTGCCGTTCAATTTTTCCATGATGCTCCCCGCTTTCAAGGGGGTGGATGCGGTAGCTGCTGTTGGCGAAGATCTGGTCAACCCACGCGGCTTCGTCAAGGTCGATGATTACCAGCGTAATCCGAAGTGGAACAATATCTATTCGGTCGGAGTCTGCATCGCCATCCCACCGGTAGAGGTTACCCCCGTTCCTACAGGCGCGCCCAAAACCGGTTACATGATTGAATCCATGGCAACCGCCGTAGCCCACAACATCCGGGACGTTCTAGATGGAAAAGAACCCACCACCCGGGCTACCTGGAATGCCATCTGCCTTGCTGATATGGGGGATACCGGTGCCGCCTTCGTAGCAATGCCGCAAATCCCACCACGCAACGTGGCCTGGATGAAAAAGGGAAAATGGGTTCATCTGGCCAAGAAGGCATTTGAAAGATATTTCATCAGTAAAATGAAGAAAGGGACCAGCGAACCTATCTTTGAAAAATACCTTCTCAAGGCGTTGGGGATCGACAAGATCAAATAGCCCTTTCCGCAACCCTCCGCCATGGAAATGTCACAATGACATTTCCATGGCGGTTTTCGTTGGCAAATCGACAGAATGTCGCCATTACCGGGGCGTTCTCAGCATCCCCACCACCAATATGGCCCAACCAGCCAGGAAGGCCATTCCACCTATTGGTGTCACTATTCCGAGCGAACGGTTTCCTGTAATCGCCAGCAGATAGAGACTGCCCGAAAATAACAGGATCCCCGTCAACAGCAATCCCGCTGCCAGATTTCCATACCGTGCCCCGGAAGTGCGTTCCATCCACGCCCCCACGGCAAACAAGGCCAGTGCATGATACATCTGGTATTCCACGCCGGTATGATAGACCGCCAGCAGGCGATCGGGGATCTGACCACGCAGCCCATGGGCACCAAATGCCCCCAATGCCACGCTGAAAAAGGCATTTGCCCCACCCAGTGCCATCCACATTCTGCCCATGTTTATTTCAGCCATTCGATGATATATTGCTGGAGTCCCTCTTCCAGATCGGCCACTTCACTGTCCGGGATTGCGTAGCTGCGCACAGAGACCCCAGCTTTGAAGACGCTTTCCGGATCCCCGCTCAACAAGGGGTGCCAATCCGGCAGTTCCTCACCCTCTGCCAGGAGTCGATAGGCACAAGTACCGGGCATCCAGTGCAAATCCGGTAACCTCTCCGGTGACAAGGTCAAGCAGCCGGGCACCACCCGACTCCGTTCCCTGTAGCGGGTACAGCAGCCGCTATCAAAATCAAGCAGACCGCAGACCACATTCGTATAATAGACCCTGCCGCTCTCTTCATCTTCCAGCTTGTAGAGGCAGCATTTGCCACAGCGGTCACACAGCGATTCCCACTCTTCGCGGGTCATCTGCTCGAGGGATTTGCTGCGCCAAAACGGAATACCCATGATCTGCATGCGAAAAAGCCTTGGATTGACGTTTGTACTCATTATAACCCTGATGAGCAACGCCGTGTGGGCAGAGATCGTGGTGCAAGACGCCCTCGGCAACACCGTCCATCTCTCCAAACCGGCCAAGCGGATCGTCAGTCTGGCGCCCCACAATACGGAGAACTTGTTTGCCGCCGGGGCAGGCGACCGGCTGGTAGGGGCAACCCTTTTCAGCGATTATCCACCAGAAGCGAAAAAGGTTCCGCGGATTGGAGGCTATACCGGACTGGACATGGAAGCCATCATCGCGCTGCAACCGGACCTGATTCTGGCATGGGACAGCGGCAACCGAAAACAAGATATCGAGCAACTTCGCTCGCTAGGGTTCACCATTTTTGTCAGCGAACCCCGCAAGCTCGAACATATTGCCGACGAGATCGAATCGCTGGGAAGACTGGCAGGCACTCATCCAACAGCACATCGTTTCGCGGAGCAATTCAGAAAACAATTGCAGCAGCTGCATCACCATCAAAATGATGCACCACCGGTAGAGGTGTTCTACGAAGTCTGGCATCAACCGCTGATGACCATTAATGGAGAACAGCTTATCAGCCAGGCCATCATGCTCTGCGGCGGGCGAAACGCTTTTGCCAATCTTCCCACCCTGGCAGCTACCGTTACGCTCGAAGCAGTGCTGGCCGCCAACCCTGAGGCCATCATTACCTCGGCGCGAAGCCCCACCCAGAACAAACAGTGGCAACAACGTTGGCGTCGCTGGCCTCAATTACAGGCAGTCGCACTGAATAACCTTTATTCTGTTCCTGCCGATCTGCTACAGCGGCAAGGACCCCGTATTCTGGAGGGGATCAAATACCTCTGTAACGCCATCGATAACGCTAGAGAAAGGCGCTCGGCCCAGCCAAAACCGGAACAAAGCAAGCCGAAGTCTTGAATCTGGAGGAGGAAAGGCCCATTCTTTCAGGAAGCCACCTCAGTGAAATTGTACGGAATTCCCCTGCAAGCATTATGGAGGCAGCACGATGCAAACCCATTTCATCGAACCGCTGACCGGTGATGCACTTCTCATCGTCGATGTACAGAACGATTTCCTGCCCGGCGGCGCGTTGGCCGTGCCGGAAGGTGGACAGGTAATTGCACCGCTCAACCGCTGGATAGAGCACTTCTACACGGCTGGCCTGCCCATTATTGCAACCCGGGACTGGCATCCCGCTGATCACTGTTCTTTCAAGGGCACTTGCGAAAACCGACGGGAAGAGGATGTACCCTGGCCGGTACACTGTGTGGCGGAGACCAAAGGGGCAGCTTTTCCGCCGGAGTTGGCACTACCTGAGGATGCCATCGTAATTTCCAAGGGCACGCAGCCCGATCAGGAGGCCTACTCCGCTTTTCAGGATACCGTCCTGACCACCAGACTTCACAAACGAGGAATTGAACGTCTTTTCGTCGGTGGTCTGGCAACCGATTACTGCGTACAAGAAACCGTACTGGATGCCTTGCGAGAGGGATTTCAGGTATTTCTCATTCAGGATGCAGTACGGGCGGTAAATCGACATCCCGGTGATGGGGGACGTGCCATCCGCCGGATGCGTGAGGCCGGCGCATTGCTGGTGAACACGCGAGACCTTCCTGCATGATTGATCCCCTCCGCTCTCCCTTGCTGACCGACCTCTATCAGCTCACCATGCTGCAGACCTATCTGGAGCGCGGAATGGAGCACACGGCGGTATTTGAATTCTTCATCCGCCGACTACCGTCTGAACGGGGATTCCTGCTTGCTGCCGGCCTCGAACAAGCCCTCTCGTTTCTTGAAGGACTCTGTTTTCCTCCGGAGGAACTGGAGTGGATCCAGCGCAGTGGCCGCTTCGCCCCCGATTTCACGGATCAGCTGGAAAATCTGCGCTTCAATGGCGACGTTTTCGCCCTGCCCGAAGGCACCCCGTTTTTTGCCGATGAGCCTATCCTACAAGTGGTGGCACCGTTACCGGTGGCACAGCTGGTGGAAAGCCGACTGATCAATATCCTCCATTTCCAGACCCTGGTAGCAAGCAAGGCGGCCCGCTGTCGTCTCGCAGCCCCCGACAAACTGCTGGTGGATTTCGGCATGCGCCGGGCCCACGGGGCAGAAGCGGCCCTGTTCGCGGCGAGGGCGGGTTACCTTGCCGGCCTCGACGGGACCGCCACCGTGCTGGCCAACCCACTCTTCGGCATTCCCGTCTTTGGCACCATGGCCCACTCCTTCGTGCTGGCACACGAAAGCGAAACCGAAGCATTCAAAAGTTTCGCCCGTTCCCACCCGAACAACGTAGTTCTGCTCATCGATACCTGGGATACCGAAGCAGCCGCCCATAAGGTAGTTGCATTAGCAAAACAGCTCCAGGAAGCTGAGATTTCCATCAAGGCAGTCCGGCTCGACAGCGGGGATCTGGCCTCTCATGCCCATCAGGTACGGAAGATCCTGGACACCGGTGGCCTCACCGACACCGGAATCTTTTGCTCCGGCAACCTGGATGAATACCGTCTCCAGGAACTGGTGACAGCGGGGGCCCCGGTGGACGGATTCGGTATCGGCACACTACTGGATACCTCCGCTGATGCGCCTTACCTGGATTGCGCCTACAAATTGGTGGAATACGATGGCCGGCCGGTGAGAAAACATTCCGAAGGCAAGGCCACCTGGCCCGGCCGCAAGCAAATCTATCGACAGTTCAATGGGCAAGGGAAATGGATCGGTGACCGGCTCTGTCTGGCCGGCGAACAGGCTGACGGAACCCCGTTGCTGATTCCGGTGATGCGCCATGGACGACGGCTGACTCCACCGGAGACATTGCCTCAACTTCGTACCCGGGTCCGGGAGGCATTGCCCTCCCTCCCGGGCACCGCGCTGCGCATCGAAAGACCGAAAGCACCCCGTATCACTGTTTCGAAGCAGCTGCGTTCACTTGCTGCCGAGCTCGACAAACGAGACGGACAAGACGCAAAAACAGACTTGTAACCAGACAAGCCAAACGGAGGTTGTTTGGAAGATGCTACACTTTAAAGCAAAAATATCCGTGGGATTTTCGAACTGAAACTTCATTCAAAAGAAGGGGGAAAGATAGCCATGTCCATGCAAAACGATAAACACCGTTTTTGCGCATTTTTGCTCATCACCAGTACACTTGCCGCGTGTGGAGGCGGCGGAGGCAGCAGTGACGGAGGGGGCATCACATATACAGGAAACACCTCTCCCGCACTCATCGATGAATCCAATGCCAAGGAGCTGGCCCTCAATTCCTATGGCGAATCGGAAGCCGGTTCCATTCTCACTTCTCCGCTCTCTCCTGTGGTAACTCAAGCAAGCTTGACAGACAGACACATAACGGGAAGCAGGCTGCAAAGCGTATTGGATACCCTGGAAGCCGCGCTGTCCGCCACAAAAGGAGTGGATGAGCTCACTGCTCTCCATGTAGACACCTATCAAATGAGGGCGGCAGCCATGGAAAGTGGCACCGAACATGGAAGCTGTGGCGGGAGCGCTTCCTACAGCATGGACGCCGATGAAAACACCGGAAGCTTTTCCGGCGCTTTCACTTTCACCAACTACTGCGATGAGGGAGTAAAACTGAATGGTGCCATGAACATATCGGGTTTCGCCGACGATACCCAAGGAATCCACCTGGAAATCCACTTCGATTCACTGCAGACCGAGGAAGGGAGTGAGTCAGCCGTTATGGACGGCTCTATCACGATGAAAATGAACGGCTCACAGACAGAGTTCACCATGAACCTGCTGGCACAAGACGGCACTACAAATGAAATCTACAAGATCGAGAACCTTGTGATCACTGAGATTGACCAGGAAGAATACAGCGAGAGTACCATCCGTGGCCGGTTCTACGACCCTGTAGAAGGTTATGTGAATATCACGACACCACTGCCTTTTAAGACAAACTATTTTACGTATGATTATCCAACAGAAGGCATGATGCGGATCGAGGGCGCCAACAGTACCTACGCCACCCTTACAGCCAATTCGGATGGTGCTACCTGTTTCATCGAGGTGGACACGAATGGAGACGGTACCATCGACTATTCGGAGACGGTCAGGTGGGATGATGCATAGTCGAGGAAACTGCTGCAATATGCTGTGAACAAAGAAAAAAAAGCCAACATCTTGATCCTGGGTGCCGATGGCTTCGAGGACAGCGAACTGGTGGAACCCATGCAACGGCTGCGGGAGGCCGGCTTCCGGGTGGAAGTGGCCTCCCTCCACCGCGGCACCCTCCGCGGAAAACACGGCACCGAGGTCGAAGCCGCCCTGACGGTGGAGGAGGTCGTTCCCCACCGTTACGCCGGCCTGCTCCTGCCCGGCGGCAAGGCACCGGCGAAATTGCGTGCTGTTCCCGCCGTCCAATCGCTGGTGCGGGACTTCGTGGGAGCTGGCAAACCGGTGGCAGCCATCTGCCACGGTCCTTTGATCCTGCTCTCCGCCGGCGTCCTCACCGGTCGCAAGGCCACCGGCTACCGAGCCATCGCACAGGAATTACAGAAAGGAGGGGTGCATTACCGGGATCGAGCGGTGGTAATCGACGGCAACCTGATTACCTCCCGTCATCCGGGCGACCTGCCCGGCTTCATCGATGCCTTCCTGCAGGCATTGCGACACGATCCCGGCTGAACCATCTCTCTATTCACGATTTCGTCAACGAATCTCTCAAGTTTCCGCCCCAACCGACCGCCTTTAGGGAAAGACCGTCACAACCGAAGAAGAAACCGATGAACGTTTCCTCCCTCTCCGCCGCCCCCCTGAACGCCGCCAGTGCGGCCCGCACCGGGGACGCCGTCAACATCCTCGTGGCCCGCAAGGCGATGGCCATCGACAAGCAGTTGATGAACCAGCTGATCCAGTCCGCCATGCAACCCGTTCCCACTTCCGCACTTCCCCCGAACCTGGGCCGGAACATCAATACAACAGCCTGAAATTATCCAGACTATACTTTATATTTACAATCCAATTTAATGAGAAATCGAACATTTTATATAAATGTTCCGTTGCCAGTATTCCTCTTCCAAAGGGCTCAGCCGGAAAAGGCCGCGCTGATGTCCAACGCGAACACCAACGCGTCCTCCCGCCCGGTCGGTGTCGGATAGTAGCGTTTGCGTCGGCCAACCTGTTCGAAACCGGCGGAACGGTAGAGCCGTATCGCCACGGGATTGGAGGGTCGTGCCTCCAACAGCACCAGATGGCAACCCAGCCGCTTCGACTCCTCCAGCAGGTGCTCCAGGATTCGGCGACCCAACCCGCGCCCCTGGGATTCCGGACGCACGCAAAGGTTGAGGATGTGGGCCTCTCCAACATCCATGGCCGCAGAAAGGATGCCGTAACCCACCAGTTCTCCCTCCTGTTCATAGACCCAGCAATGATAGCCCACACGCAAGCAGTCCCGCATGATTCCCCACGTCCAGGGAACCACATAGGCACGCTCCTCGATGGCCATCACCGCCGGTAAATCGGCCTCGGTCATCGCACGACTGCAAAGGGAAGTATCGAGTACATGGCTCATCTGCCGGCAACCTCCCGGGCCAGCTTGAGATCCTCCCACGCCTTGCGCTTCTCCATCGGGGAGCGCAACAGATAGGCGGGATGGTATGTTACGACCAGCGGGGTCTCCGAGTCACCATAGTGATGCACGCGCCCTCGCAGGCGGGAGAGTGGTGCGTTGGTCTTCAACAGATTCTGCGCCGCAATCCGTCCCACCGCCAGGATCAGCCGGGGTTCGACCAGCGCCACCTGCCGACGCAGATAGGGTTCGCACTGTGCCACCTCCTCGGGGCGCGGATCGCGGTTGTTGGGCGGACGGCATTTGAGCACATTGGCAATATAGACCTGCCGCCGTTGCAAACCAATGGCGAGCAACATGGCGTCCAACAGCTGGCCGGCCCGGCCGACGAACGGCTCACCCCGCCGATCTTCTTCAGCGCCAGGGGCCTCTCCCACGATCATCCAATCTGCGTTGCGATCCCCCACACCAAACACCACGTTGGTACGGGTACGATGGAGATCACAGGCGGTACAGGCCCTGACCCGCGCCTCCAGCGCCTCCCAATCCAGCCGGGAGAGGTCGTTCGGGGCATCTGGAGAATCCCTGGAAACGGTGGCCTGCTCCGTTGCTTCCGATTTCGGCGAGGGGGTGTCCCGCCGCTGCCATTCGACGATCCCCATCGCTTGCAGGTAGTGCCGTCGCCGCTGCGCGTCCATTCCGCCCCTATACGTCCGCTGCCTGGGGATGGGCCCGCTCCTCGGGGACGAGGATCTTGTTGAGCGCATTGACATAGGCCTTTGCCGAGGCGATGACAATATCGGTATCCGCCCCCTGACCATTGACGATGCGCCCTCCCTTTTCCAGTCGCACGGTGACCTCACCCTGGGCATCGGTACCACTGGTGATATTGTTCACCGAATAGAGCTGCAGTTCGGTACCGCTGCACACGATGCTTTCGATGGCCTTGAAACTGGCATCCACGACACCGCTTCCCTGGGCCCGTCCCTGCCGCTCCCGACCATCCACGGTCAGGGTCACCAACGCCTCCGGCGTCTCGCCGGTTTCGGAGCAAACCCTCAACGACACCAGCTTGACGCGCTCGTTCTCTGCCTCGGTTCCCGCCTCGGTCACCAGCGCCTGAAGGTCCTCATCGAAGATCTCGTGCTTCTTGTCCGCCAACGCCTTGAAACGGGCGAAGGCCTCGTTCAGCTCCTCCTCGGAGGCAAACTCGATACCCAACTCCTGCAATCGGCTACGGAAGGCGTTGCGGCCGGAGTGCTTGCCCAGCACCATGCGGTTGGTAGACCAGCCCACGTCTTCGGCCCGCATGATTTCATAGGTCTCACGGCTCTTCAGCACTCCATCCTGGTGAATGCCGGACTCATGGGCAAAGGCATTGGCTCCAACGATGGCCTTGTTGGGCTGCACCGCAAAACCGGTGATGCTGGAAACCAGCCGGGAGGTGGGCACGATCTGGGTCGTATCGATTCCCACCGTGCAAGGGAATATGTCCTGACGGGTGCGCACCGTCATCACCACCTCCTCCAGTGCGGCATTACCGGCCCGCTCGCCGAGACCATTGATGGTGCACTCCACTTGCCGTGCGCCGTTCATCACCGCCGCCAGGGAGTTGGCCACCGCCAGACCGAGATCGTTGTGACAGTGGACCGAGAACACCGCCTTGTCCGCATTGGGCACCCGCTCCCGCAGCATCCGGATGAGCCCTCCAAACTGCTCCGGTACGTTGTAGCCCACCGTGTCGGGAATGTTGACGGTCCCGGCTCCCGCATCGATCACCGCCTCCAGTACCCGGCAGAGAAAATCGGGCTCCGATCGACCGGCATCCTCGGGTGAGAATTCCACATCGTCGGTGAACCGCCGTGCCAGTTTCACCGCCTGTACCGCCCGCTCCACCACCTGATCCGGCGTCATGCGCAGTTTCTTTTCCATGTGGATGGGTGACGTGGCGATGAAGGTATGGATCCGGGTACGCTCGCCCTCCCGCAAGGCCTCCCCCGCCCGTTCGATGTCGCCGTCCAGCGCGCGGGCAAGCCCACAGACGGTGCTCTCCTTCACCGACCGGGCCACCGCCTGCACCGATTCGAAATCTCCTTCACTGGCGGCAGGGAATCCGGCTTCGATCACATCCACACGCATCCGCTCCAGCGCCTTGGCGATGCGCACTTTTTCATCCCGGGTCATGGAGGCACCCGGACTCTGCTCACCATCACGCAAGGTGGTGTCGAAGATAATCAAGCGATCTTTACTCATTACTGTACCGTGCTCCGCGTTACGGCATCATATTACCGATGCCACACAAAATGGAAAGCCCCACTCGAAAAGTCGGGTATGAAACGATTGGATTGTGGGCCCGGGCCCCGAAAAGGAGTTCTCAATGACTGCCCGAAGGCAGTAGCAGTCGTAGAGTGGAGGGAAGAAATAGCACAGCCGAGCCCTCGCACCGACGGGTGCGACAGAAACGACGGTTTTGGTTCGGGCGACGAGACATTGTAGGATAGTGTCGGATCGTCATTCGTGGACTCGCTTGACTATAGCGCCATTCGACGAAATTTCCAAGCCCTTTTTCGAAAGGAGAGTGCAGATGCCACAGATTGGACAACCCGCCCCCGACTTCACACTCCCCGCCACCGGCGGCCGGGAGATCACCCTCTCGGAACTCAGGGGCAAGCATGTCGTGCTCTATTTCTACCCGCGGGACAACACACCCGGCTGCACCAAGGAGGGAGAGGCATTTCGGGATCTCCATGATGCGTTCCAGGCGCTCGACACCGTCGTCCTCGGCATCTCCCGGGACAGCATCCGAACCCATGAGAACTTCAAGGCCAAACACCGGTTCCCCTTCGAGCTGCTCTCCGACAGCGAAGAAACGGTCTGCAAGCGTTACGACGTGCTCAAGGAAAAAAACATGTATGGCCGCAAGGTGATTGGCGTCGAACGAAGCACTTTCCTCATCGACAGACAGGGTATCCTCCGCCGGGAATGGCGCAAGGTCAAGGTGGCGGGCCATGCAGAAGCGGTCCTGGAAGCGGTGCGGGAGCTTTGAATGGGCAAGGAATCCATCAATAACGGCGAGCGCTTGTTCGTACTCGATACCAATGTGCTGATGCACGATCCCACCGCCCTGTTCCATTTCCAGGAACACGGCGTGTTTCTCCCCATGGTGGTACTGGAGGAGCTGGACAAACACAAGCGGGGCACCTCGGAAGTGGCGCAGAATGCCCGCCAGGCCAGCCGCTTCCTGGACGAGATGATGCAAGGAGCAAGCAAGGAAGCCATCGACCAGGGGTTGCCCATCAGGGCCTACAACCTGCCGGAGGAACGCAGCGGAGGCCGGCTTTTCTTCCAGACCCACATCGTCCCCTCCAACCTGCCCGACTCTCTGCCGGGCGACAAACCGGACAACAACATCCTGAGCATCGCCCTCGCCCTGCAACAAGAACATCCAAGCAAACGGATCACCCTGGTTTCCAAGGACATCAACCTGCGCATCAAGGCGGCGGTGCTCGGAGTCCATGCCGAGGACTACTACAACGATCAGGTGCTGGAAGATGTGGATCTGCTCTATCGCGGGCTGCAGGAGCTGCCTGGCGACTTCTGGGAGCAGTATCGCAAGGAGATGGAATCCTGGCACGAGGAAGGACGCACCTTCTACAGACTCGCCGGCCCCGATGTGGATGCCTGGTACCCCAACCAGTTCATCTCCCTGAAAGACGACGATTTCCTGGCCATCGTGCGGGAAAAAGAGGGCACACAGGTCATCATCGAGCTGGCGAAGGATTACGGACGACAGGGTGTGTGGGGGATCAAGCCGCGCAACCGGGAGCAGAACTGTGCTCTCAACCTGCTCATGGATCCCTCCATCGATTTCGTCACTCTGCTGGGCCAGGCGGGCACTGGCAAGACCCTGTTGGCACTGGCCGCCGGACTCGCCCAGACCTTGGACGAACACCGTTACACCGAGATCATCATGACCCGCGCCACCATTCCGGTGGGAGAAGACATCGGTTTCCTGCCCGGCACCGAGGAGGAGAAGATGACCCCGTGGATGGGTGCCCTGATGGACAATCTGGAGGTGCTCGCTGCACCCTCCGACGGCGGCCAGTGGGGGCGCGCCGCTACCAACGATCTATTACAGCAACGGATTCGCATCCACTCCCTCAACTTCATGCGCGGCCGAACCTTCCTCAACAAATACATCATCATCGACGAAGCCCAGAACCTGACCCCCAAACAGATGAAAACCCTCATCACCCGCGCGGGACCGGGCAGCAAAGTGATCTGCCTGGGCAACGTCGCCCAGATCGACACCCCCTATCTCACCGAAACCACCTCCGGCCTCACCTATGTGGTGGACCGTTTCAAACAGTGGGACCATGCGGGGCACATCACCCTGTTGCGGGGGGAACGCTCCCGCCTCGCCGACTACGCATCGGAGGTACTGTAACCGAAATCCCGCACGAGGAAGATGGTATAATTTCGATTTCAGCACAATCGGTTATCTAAGTTTTTTCATGCACATCATCATTAGCAGCTACAGCAAGAACTCCCTTGCGCTGATCCAGTGGGCCGCAGAGAAGAGATTGCCACATGTCACCGTCTGCTACGTGGACACCGGCTGGTCCGCCGACGGCTGGCCGGAGTTCGTCTCCCGGGCAGAAACCTACGTTCAGGAAAAGGGGTTCAAGCACTGCCACCTCGTCCCCCGGGTCGGTTTCGCCGAACTGATGGAGATCAAGAGAGGATTCCCTTCACAGAGACATCAGTGGTGCAGCCTTCACCTCAAGGGCATCACCATGCTGCAATGGCTGGATGACCAGGATCCCGAATGCCGAGCGACCCTGTTGATGGGTAACCGGAACCCGGAAGCGCTCTCCGAACGACCGATTCCGGAGTTCGTGGAGTCCTCGGAATACCTGGGTGGCCGCCGCCTCTGGTATCCGCTCTTCAACCTCGACGATGCAGGGCGCGACGCCCTGCTGGCTCACACCGGGCTCGCCCCACCCCCAGGCCGTAGTAGTGGCGGCTGCACCCCGTGCATCAATGCCAGCAGCGCCGAACTGAGCCGCCTCACCGAACCGGAAATCCAGCGCACGGAGGAGCTGGAAGAAGAGCTCGGCACCACGATGTTCGGTTCCTTCTATGGGGAGCCGAGCGATATACGCGCCGTGGTTCGGCAAGCGAAAGAGAATCCGGATGATGAGACACGTCCCTTCCGGTTCGGCTGCAGTGCGGAGTTTGGTTGCGGGGGCTAAGAATCCCCCCGCACCGGGCGGACCTTCGCGTCCCCCGTCCTCCGATCGATGAGGAACTCCAACTCGCAATACTCCTCATGGGGTTCCACCGGGGTGGGATCATCGATGCAGCAACTTCCCGCAATGATACCCCGGTAGAAAAGGCCGGCCTTCACATGGAGCCACGCATCCTCCTCCCAACGGCGCAACACCATCACCTCCTGCACCCCGTTCAACGCCACGTTGCCCCGGCAAAGCTGCTGCTGCAACGAAAGATCCTCAGACTTCAACGCCACCACCTCGGCCTTGAAACGCCGGGCAAAATCGTGACTGTCCCACGCATCCAGAGAATCGGTCAATTTCACGATCTTCTCCAATCACCAAATCAAAGCGGCATGGTAGCACAGCTCCTCAATGAGGCCACCAACG
>CAZKYF010000040.1:0-18799 GCA_964557025.1 uncultured Chromatiales bacterium
GGCCACACCGGTGGATATCGATGGAGACTACACCGTCGATTATATCTATGCAGGTGATCTACACGGTAATCTATGGAAATTTGACGTCTCCAGCAGCAACACCGGAAACTGGAGAATTCCTTTCGGCTTATCCACGCCAGAGCCTCTTTTCACCGCCACCGATGACAACGGCAATCCCCAACCTATAACGGTACGTCCGGAGATCGGCCGAACCCCACTCGGAAACGGCATCATGGTCTATTTTGGAACTGGAAAGTTACTCGAAAATACCGACATCAGCAACGACATTCCTGTCCAGTCATTCTATGGAATTCTAGATAAGAATGTTCCCATAACATCGCGCAACTCTCTGCTGAAGCAGTCGATAACTGCAATGACGGTCAAGAATGGACAGTTTGTTCGGGTCACCTCCAAAAACCTGATGACACGCCAGCATTCAGGCTGGTTCATCGATTTCCCAGGCAAGGGAGAAAGAAATATCAGCGAATCCCTGCTCCGCGCCGGTAGAGTTATCTTTGTCACCATGTCACCTTCAGGTGATGCATGCTCTTCCGGAGGTGAATCATGGCTCATGGAACTCGATGCCTATCATGGCAGCCGACTGAATACATCACCCTTCGATCTGGACAACGATGGTGCATTCAGTGAGTCGGACTATGTCTCGATCGGCGGAGAGAAAGTTCCCGTGAGCGGGAAGAGATCCGACGTAGGAATCATAAACAAGCCCGGCGTTGGTGTAACCGACGACAAGGAAATCAAATACACTGCGGGTACCAAAGGGATCATTGAGACCATTACAGAGAGTCAGGGAATACGAACCTCAATCCGTAACTCTTGGCGACAGGTGGACTGAATGGTTACCCAGAATAATGACAATCTTTGCACAAAAACATGCTAAAGCCATTTTTCTTCAAAACCGATAGATGTTATTGGGGCCATACCCTGGTTTACCGCCTGGTACGCGGAAACGGCACAGCTCGGGTAGGCCTTCAATGTTGAAACAAACGGCCTGTATACAGGAATAAATCAACGGATCACTCACCACGATGCATCCACCGGCAAAGAACAGAGGTTTTACTCTCGTGGAAATGATGGTGGCGCTCGTGGTGGGATTCCTGGTGCTTACAGGTATCAGCCAGATCTTTATCAAGACCAAACGCGCATCCGTATTCCAGGATGAATTGGCGCGTATGCAGGAAAACAGCCGTTACGCCATGCAACTACTCAACAGTGAAATTCGTAACGCGGGCTATCTGGGGTGCCGGCATGCCAGAAATATCGATGCAGCCTACCTCGATACCGATGGCTCATATTTCGATAATTTTTCCCTTGCCGCGGAAGGATATGAAGCCTCCGGAACAGGACCGGGGGATTCGTTTGCGCTGGAGAGTGCTGCTGACGGATGGAGCAACTCTGGTGGTGGAACCCCGCAGGACACCCCCCTTGCGGGACAGCCATTTCAGACAGGCTCCGACATCCTCGTGATTCGCTATGCCCATGGCCCCGGGCTGACGCTCAAAGAAGACAAACAGAACAACAGCCAGATACGGGTTATCAATATATCGTACGAAAGCGGGGCATGCCCGGGAAACCGCAGCCGATTCAGTGATCTCTGTGCCGGAGGGGAAGAAAGAGCCATTATCTCGGACTGCGAAAGGGCACGTAGTTTCAAAATCGGTTCACTGGCGCTCGACGGCAATGGCATATTGACTATCACCGATGCCTCAGGATCCCCATGGGTAGGAGAGCACAACAGCACCCTGCCTTTTACCGTTGCCGATAGTACGCTTTTTGCTGCACGGACTGTTGCCTTTTTCATCCGCAAAAACCGGGCAGGGAACCCCTCCCTCTACCGGAAAATAGGTGACAAAAACCCGGAAGAGCTAGTAGAAGGGGTCGAAAACATGCAGATAGTCTACGGAGAGGATAGCGATGGCAACGGTGTCGCTGATCAGTACCTGCCCGCCGATCGAGTCGGAGACTTCGCCGACGTGGTCAGCATTCGTCTCTCCCTGATGTTGCGAACCCTTCGGGAATCCGCCGGCAAGTCATCTGGCAGTAAACAGTTGACCATGCTGTCGACCACCGTCATCCCTCCTGACGACCGGCATTACCGGCGGGTTTTTACAACCACCATCCAGTTACGGAATCCCCATGGTTGACACGGTATGCTTGCTTCACCTCAGAATCGGCAACCGAAAGCAAAAGGGGGCCGTGCTCGCTGTGATGCTGATGATCGTGCTTGTGGTTACCATTCTGGGAATCACCGCCATCAGTACCGCCAGCCTGGAAGGAAAACTTGCCAAGAACTATCAGGACAGGAGTCAGGCTTTCCAGTTGGCAGAACGAGCCCTCCAGGCAGGCGAACAGATACTGGCCGGGCTCACTACAGAGCCCACGGTCTGTACCACGGCCCCCTGCTCCTGCTCAGATGTGGCAATTTGCAAGGTTTGGGAACGAAACGCACTGCAACAGGAGTCACTGACCGACTCGAACGGCAACGCTCTCAAATGGTGGGAGATCCAGGACAGTGCCTGGTGGCGGAACAAAGGAGCAACTGAGCTGACCACCCCCTCTGGTTCTCAGGCCATGTATCTCATTGAAAAACGCTCTTTCGTACAGAATAACGCCCAGGCGAACGTCATCGGCAGTGGCCAGAACTACTATACCGTGACTGCCATGGGATTTCATAGCAGTGGCGCTCAGGTTGTCTTGCAGAGCCATTTCATGAAGCGATTCAACTGATTTCGGTAAAGGGGAGAAAAGCAAAATGAGCAACAACCACACCTCTCCCAAGAACCATCTTACAAAAGCTGGATTCTTCTTGCTGCTTCTGATTACAGCTGCATCAGGAAGTAAAGCGGCCCTCCTGGATCTACCGGATTCCCCACTGTTCCTGGGCACTCAGGTACCTCCCAATGTTTTTCTGCAAATCGATGATTCCGGCTCGATGCTTGAAGAGGTGCTCACCCGCCAATATTGGTTCGCCCACTGTTACGATTCCAATGCCCCTTCCATGGGAGGGAACTGGGATTGTGACGGCAGCTGGGAACGATCCACCGACGGTTACTGGTATGCCTATTCGGGAAACGGAGATTTCTTCGCCAACTTCGGTTACATATTCCCCACCCGGGACACTATCGACCTGGCCTACGTGGAGGAACAGTGCCGCGACACTACCCCCCGTCAGCGGGATGACAATGATGACTGGATACCGCGCATCATGCTCTCTTGCGGCGACAGTTTCGATCCGGCTATCAACCCTCCTTATGGATACGATTGGCGGATCCTCTCCTCGGATCTGAATGTTCTTTATTTCAATCCGGCGCAAACCTACCGACCGTGGAAAGGCCCCTGCAACAGCACCGGCACCCCCTGTTCCGACGCATCATTCACCGCAGCACGCAGCAACCCTTATGAAGGGACTGCTGGTTACAGCGACATCCGCGATCTCACCGGTTTCGTCTATGAGGTCTGGAAGGACGACAAGGGATACAGTGGCACGGTTCCACGCCGAGGCACCGACGATGATGGCAGCGGACCGGATCAGGCAATCAACGTCACCACTGGCGCCAATGGTGAAGTCGACCTCTGGGACAGCCATATCCGATTCACGGTCAATGCTGACCACATCAAGATGGAGGAGATCCAGTACAACCCCACAGAGAGCGGCCTGAATCCTTCGGTCATATCAACCCTGTATATCCGGGATCCCATCAGGCTAAAGGCGATAAAGCAGAACATCGCCAACTGGTATCAGTACCACCGGCGTCGTTCCCTGACGGCAAAAGCCGCCATTGCGGAGGTGCTCACCAAACGGCCAAACCTCCGTTATGGGGCTAGCGTGATCAACCATCGCAGAGATAACCCCTTCTTTGTGGAGGTCCCGGACTCATCAGTGACAGACTATACGACCCACAACGCCAACCTGTTGAACAAACTGCTCGGTTTCCAGATGGGTAACGGCGGCACACCTTTGCGCCAAGGGCTGGAGACAGTGGGCCGCTATTTTGACAATACCGACGGCAGACGGGACCCCATCCTCCCCGCTGACAAGGGGGGCGCATGCCAAAAGAACTTCGCCCTGCTGTTCACCGATGGTTACTGGAATGGCGACGCACCTTCGGTGAGAGACGTGGATGGCGACGGTATATCCAGCACCCTGGCCGACGTAGCCATGTACTACTACCAGAAAGATCTCAGCGATCTCCCCAATGAAGTGCCGGCTGATGCAGTGGATCCGGCCACGCACCAGCACATGGTGACCTTTGGCGCAGCATTTGGCGTCTATGGACAACTCTCTGATACCGACGGTGATGGCTGGCCGAATCCACCCCTGGCCGCCGATGGAAACTGGGGAGATCCCACCACGGAGAGTGCCGATATGGAAAAGATCGACGATCTGTGGCATGCAGCCTTCAACAGCAAGGGGGGATTCTTCTCTGCGGCCACCCCGGAGAGTCTGCTTGCCGGCTTGAACAAAACCATGGAGCAGATCTCTGGCCGCAGCAATCCCGCCGCAGCAACAGTGGCCCTGAGTAGCGGCTACATCAGCAGCGACACCCGCGTTTACCAAGTACGATTCAACAATGCTCAGTGGAGCGGGCAACTTCTGGCCTACCCTGTCCATACTGATCCCGACAAGCCGAATTTTGGCGCATTGGATACCTCAGGCAGCGGTCCCGAGGGATCCGAGTGGGACGCAGCGGAGAAAATTCCCGCGGCCAATAGGCGTGTGATTCTTTCCCATAACGGGAGCAAAGGGCACCCGTTCCGCTGGGAAGCCCTTTCCTCATCCCAACGAACCGCCATTGGCTCTCAAACGGTGCTCGACTATCTGCGCGGAGACAGTTCAAAGGAACTGAAAAATGGGGGAACCTTGCGCAATCGCGCTAGCAAGCTGGGCGATATCGTCAATTCATCCCCGCTCTTCGTAGGTCCGCCGGCATTCCGCTATACCTTCGACGACTACCCAACATTCCGCAGCAAATGGCAAAAACGCCCCCCCATGATCTACGTCGGGGCCAACGATGGCATGCTGCACGCCTTCGACGCCACGACGGGTGTAGAGCGATTCGCCTATGTTCCCGGTAGCTTGTACGGTCAGCTGGCTGAACTCTCCAAGCCCAACTACACCCATCGCTTCTTCGTCGATGCCACGCCTGTGATGGGAGATGCCCGCTACGACGGTAACTGGCACACCTTACTAGCCGGCGGACTAGGCAAAGGAGGTCAAGGAATCTACCTTCTGGATGTTACTGATCCCGGTGACTATGCCAGCGAGTCCGGCGCTTCCGCGAACGTACTATGGGAATTCACTGATCAAGTCGATCCCGATCTCGGATACACCTACAGCCAACCAAGTATCACCCTGATGCAGAACGGACAGTGGGCACTGATCTTCGGTAACGGTTACAACAACACCGAAAATGACGGAAACGTCAGCACCACCGGTAATGCAGTGCTCTATATCGCCTTCATTGACGCCGGAACCGACGGCTGGACATCCGGGGACTTCATCAAGCTGGATACCGGTGCGGGCCTTTCCAGCTCGGCCGATGGGACCACGCCAAACGGTCTCACTACACCCATTCCGATAGATATCGATGGTGACAACAGAGTAGACTATGTCTATGCTGGCGATCTTCAGGGTAATCTGTGGAAATTCGATGTATCCGGCAGCAGCCCCTCCGGTTGGAAAATAGCCTTTAGCGGTCGGCCGTTATTCCAGGCCAAGGATTCTCTCGGGAATCCACAACCCATCACCGTCCGTCCCGAAGTAGGCCGCACTCCTTACGGTAATGGAACCATGGTCTACTTCGGAACTGGAAAATTCCTCGAGCGTAGCGATGTCTCCACTACCGGAGAACAGAGCTTCTACGCCATCCTGGATGATGACGAGAATCCGGTAACGTCCCGTACACAGCTGCTGGAACAAAAGGTGCTCAATGAAGCCCGGTATGATACCCAACAGGTTCGAATCACCAGTGACAAACGAATGTCCTCCCACCGAGGATGGTATCTCGACCTACCGGTTGCGGGAGAGCGTCAAATCAGCAGTCCTGTCCTGCGTGGGCGCCGCATCATCTTCACCACCATGCGTCCTGCAGGAAGTAGCTGTTCGTCCGGAGGAGAAAGCTGGCTGATGGTACTGGATGCCTTTCATGGCAGCCGTCTGCAGGTCTCCCCTTTCGATCTGAACAAGGATGGCAGTTTCGATGACGCCGATCGGGTCGATAAGACCATAACCAGCGGATTAAAAATCGACCAGATAAGTAACACTCCCGGCTTCGCCACCTCAGATGACAGGGACTTCATCTACCTGACTGGTGATCCGGAAAGCGAACCCTATGCCTTGCATCCGGGCGAAACCACCGGCCGCAAATCATGGCGGCAGGTACGCTGAATCATCTTTTGCCATAAAAATTGAAGAGCCATGATCAATACCAATTCCGTCAAGACAAACCGAGGCTTCACCCTGGTCGAAATCATGATTGTTGTGGCGATCCTGGCCATCCTTGTCGGGGTGGGTTGGCCGATGTATGAGAAACAGTCCGCCAAACAGCGAGTCGCCGACGGCATTATCCTGATCAGCAAGGCCCACACCCGAATGGAAAAGTGCCAGCTGGACAAAGGTACCTATGTCGGCTGTGATCTCAGCGGCATTACCTCTCCCAAAGGCTATTACACCCTATCGAGTAGCAATGTCACCGCTACCACCTACACTCTCACCGCAACCCCCACCTCGGAAACCGCCGACAGATTCGCCAGCGCGGGCGTTTCCGACAGCATCAAGGCCAACCTGACCATCAACCACCTCGGACAGAAAACCGGCCCCTGGCCTTGATCCAAAACGCGTAACACCGTGTCGGGGCTCACCGTTTGCCCTTCCTGTTGCAGGTGACCATGCCCCGGCGCGGAATTCAGCCAGAAATCACAAGAAGCCCAAGGGCGGTGCCACCCTGCTGGGTTAACACAATTGTTACAATTCAGCGACACAGGAATCTGCTGTTTTATCAATCAGTTAAATTCTTTCTCTCTACAAAACGTTTCCAACTCCCGACAGAACGCCCCTTGTCCATCCCCTACCACATCACACCAAAAACCACCCTAACCCAATGAATCTAAAGCACAAACATCAACGATGGCATCGTTAATGCAATAAGCAAGGTGCACAGCAGTGTAAGTAAAGCAAAGCGTACTTACGTACCATCATAAATAGTCATATACGGAGTTATTGATATGCAAAAGAGTGTGTTGACCTTAGCCGCTATTGGTCTGTTTTTCTCTGCCGCTGCAATGGCAGGAGGACTGTCATTCACCGAGCTGGATGCGAATGGTGATGGCGTAATCAGCAAGGATGAAGCCGCCAGCTCCGCGACCCTGGCTCCCCTGTTCGCAGAAGCGGATCGCAACGCTGACGGCAATCTGGACAAGGATGAGTTCGCGGCCCTGGTCCAACCTGCCGAAGAGAGCGCTCCCGCCAAGTGAGCCTTCTCGACACAGGTGCCAGCGCCTGAAGAAGGAACGTTGATACGCTCAGGGAAGAGCGCCAGTTAAATGAAAGCCCGGCCAATTGCCGGGCTTTCTATTTTGTTTTTTCCTTCAGGGTTTACCTCCCTCCTCCAGCCCAAAATTCATGAAAAGCCGCAGCGGATCCGATAACAATCCTATCGGTTCTCAACAGATGATTGCGACGATGCGCCTCGCCCTCACACTCCTGCTATGTATCACAATTCTGCTCCCCTTCACGGAAACCCCGGCGCGACCTCACTCCTCTGCAAAAATCGGCGACTCGAAACCTGGCTCCCGACAGGATCTAACCCGGCTGGAGGTACTGGCAAACCTGGGTGACATCGATTCCCAGTACCAGCTGGGGCGCCACTACCTGATGGGGAAAGGGGTGAGCAAGGATCCCAAGCGGGCCAGTTACTGGTTCGGCATTGCAGCCCGCAAGGGTCATACCCTCTCCCAGCGTATCCTTGCCACCCTCTACTTTAGCGGCATTGGCGTCCGTAAGGCACCGGCCCACGCCCTGCGGTGGTTTCGCGAGGCTGCGGAAAATGGCGATCCGGTAGCCCAGATTGCTCTTGCCGATATGTATTACCGGGGGATCGGAACACGCCGCCCTGATCTAAAAAAAGCTTGGCAATGGATGATGGCGGCAGCCAAAAATGGGGACCCCATGGCTCAGTACCGGATAGGT
This sequence comes from uncultured Chromatiales bacterium, assembly GCA_964557025.1. Taxonomy (GTDB): domain Bacteria; phylum Pseudomonadota; class Gammaproteobacteria; order Thiohalospirales; family Thiohalospiraceae; genus DRMK01. The sequence continues at coordinate 8,207 of CAZKYF010000040.1, forward strand.
TTGATGTTTCGGGATGGCCGAGGAACACGGGTCAATCTCTCCCGGGCATTCCTGTGGCTCCACGTGGCCGCTCTCAATACCGCCGACGAGGCTCTAAAACAGGAGATCCTGGCGCAACGGGACGAAGTGGGCAAACGCATGAGCAAGCGCCTGCTCTCGGCAACCAAACAACAGAGCGAACAGTTCAGCCGACGCTACGCCAACAACCCGTCCACGGCCCAAGAGGGATAACAACAAGTTGTCAAAAATTTGCAAAGCATTCCATCCTTGTCCCAAAAGAGGGGAAAGGAAACTTATTATTAGTCCAAATAGAAAGAACCACTTGAGATGCTTACAGAAAAACAGCGGCGACAGATTCGCGCCTGCAGCAAGGACGAAAAAAGCTACCAAACGCTTTTGGGGATCATCACGTCCCATCAAAAATCCCTGGAGAATGCCAAATCCGAATTTCTTTCCGTTATCGGTCACGAGTTGAGGACTCCCTTGACCGCTATCCAGGGGAGTCTCGCCCTACTTGCCCGAGAAGTGCCGGGTCCGCTACCGGAAAAAGCCAAACAGATGGTGGAGATCGCCATTGACAACAGTATCCGGCTGAGGGACCTGATTAACTATTTTCTCGATCTTCAGTCACTGGAAAGTGGCGACGCCAAGCTCCAGTTGCAAGCGGTAGAGCTGCAGCCCCTGTTGCATCAAGCCACGGCCAATCTGAAATCATTCGCGGGGAAGCGGCAAATCGAGATCCGGATCGAAGAGAAGTCAAAAAACGTCTGGGTTACGGCAGACCCCGGCCGACTGATGCAGGTAATCAGCAACCTGCTTTCAAACGCTGTCAAGTTCTCACCCTCTTCTTCATGCATCACCATTACCATCGATAGTCGCGGTTCGATGGGGTGCTTCTCCATCAGCGATCAGGGGCCCGGGATCCCCGAATCCCTGCAACCATTTGTATTCGACAAATTTGTTCAGGCAGACGTCGCTGATAGCCGAAAGTCCGGCGGAAGTGGCCTTGGGCTTAGCATCTGCAAGGCCATCATTGAACGGCTCGGAGGCAAGATTGATTTCACTACCACCGAAGGCATTGGAACCACCTTTCATGTAGAGCTGCCGATCAGCGCGCCACAGACGGTATTTGATCTCGCTAGAGAGAAGAACCTGGGTGGATAGCCGGCTTCTTACGATCATGACCAGCGCAGCCATTCTCCCTTCAACAGCCACAGCCATCTACCGAAGGTGCCGATAAAAGAGCCTTGGCATTAACGACGCGTGGAGATAACGCTAAAGCAAAACTCCTTCAAAGTCGATGTTACTGTCATGGACCTACAATGGACCCGGTTTGTGGGCAACTTGCTCCGATGGCTTCTCATTCTCTTCCTTGGCCTTTCTTCGTTGCCACTCTGGGGAGGAGAGCTGCGCTTTTCGGTTCCCGCCGATGAATCCTCCTGGTCCAGCTCAGGGGACAAATTGGCATGCCAACTGTCACAGGAAATCCCCCGTTTCGGAACAGCCCGGTTCATCGCCCGAGCAGGTGGAGGAATAGAGCTCTCGTTCCTGCTGGCGCGGGAACCTGCAAAAAAGCGGCGGACCGCAACCTTGCGAGCAATTCCCCCACCCTGGAAGCACAAAACCCGCCCTGTGGAGATCGCAAAAGCAACGCTGCATACCGGGAAAAAACTGGTCACCTTTCCTCGGGATGCGACCTTGCGCACCCTTTATGAACTGGAGAAAGGGATGTTCCCTATCCTCAGTTTCCGGGATTGGGCTGACACGCGAGATCGAATCACCGTCTCCCTGTCTCCTGTCAACCTGCAGTCCACGCTTCGTGAGTTTCAGGCTTGCATGGGAAACCTGCATCCGGACAGCTTCGACGACATCCGCGAGCTAAATATCTATTTCCCCATCGACAGCCACCAGCTAACGGAAAAAGGACGTGCAACCCTGCGCCGGATCGTTGCCTACTATGAAGTCGATCCGAGCATCCTCCACATCATTCTCAGTGGATACGCCGACAGCACCGGTGAAGAGCTCTACAATCAGGAGCTTGCTCAATTACGTGCCGACGCCGTCCACGATTACCTGGTGGAGAAGGGAATTCCCGCCGAGCTGATGATCATCTATAACCGGGGCCCCCAGAAGCGGGGAAACAAGGCCCGAAACCGGCGCGTCCACATCCTCCTGCAAAAAGATTAACCCACAACCACTCCCGAAATCCCGCTGCTCCTGCTAAAATTGCGCGCTCAGCTCAGGAGCAACGAGAATGTCCAAATCTGTCAAGAAAGTGGTACTGGCCTACTCCGGCGGCCTGGATACCTCCATCATCCTCAAGTGGCTACAGGATACCTACCACTGCGAAGTCATCACCTTCACCGCCGACATCGGACAGGGAGAAGAGGTGGAGCCGGCCCGTGCCAAGGCTCAGGCATTGGGAGTGAAACAGATCTTCATCGAGGATCTGCGCGAGACCTTTGCTCGTGACTACGTATTTCCCATGTTCCGCGCCAATGTGCTCTATGAGGGAGAATACCTGCTGGGAACCTCCATCGCCCGCCCGCTCATCGCCAAGCGACTGGTGGAGATCGCCGAAGAGACTGGCGCCGACGCCATTTCGCACGGTGCCACCGGAAAAGGCAACGATCAGGTCCGCTTCGAATTGGGGGCCTACGCACTCAAGCCGGAAATCCATGTCATCGCCCCCTGGCGGGAATGGGGCCTGAACTCCCGGGAAAAACTGCTTGCCTATGCCGAACGACACGGTATCCCCATCGAACAGAAACGGGGCAAACGTTCTCCCTACTCCATGGACGCCAATCTGCTGCACATCTCTTATGAAGGGGGCATCCTGGAAGATCCCTGGGTGGAGCCGGAGGCTTCCATGTGGCGCTGGACGAAGGCACCGGAAGAGGCACCCGATCGCCCCACCTACCTCGAGCTCGAATATGAACAGGGGGACATCACCGCCATCGACGGTGAAGCGATGACACCAGCCCAAATCATGGAAACGCTGAACCGTATCGGGGGTGAAAACGGCATCGGCCGGGCGGACATCGTAGAGAATCGCTACGTCGGCATGAAATCCCGAGGCTGTTACGAAACCCCTGCCGGCACCATCATGCTCAAGGCCCACCGCGCCATCGAATCCATCACCCTGGATCGGGAAGTTGCCCACCTGAAGGACGAGCTCATGCCCCGTTATGCCACCCTGATCTACAACGGCTACTGGTGGTCGCCTGAACGCAAGATGTTGCAAACGATGATCGACGCCTCCCAGGAAACGGTAAACGGCGTGGTCCGCCTGAAGCTCTACAAGGGAAACGTCACCGTGGTAGGGCGCAAATCGGAGCGCGACAGTCTGTTCGATACCTCCATCGCCACCTTCGAGGATGACGCAGGCGCCTACGATCAAAAAGACGCCGAAGGCTTCATCAAACTCAACGCCTTGCGGCTCCGGATCGCCGCGCGATTGAGGCAGAAACGAACAAGATAGTCCCTTCGACTTCCCGAGGGCTGCTCACCTCACCCTTCGTACCTTTCCGCGCACGAAAGGTGAGGTCCCCTTCGTCCCCTACGCCACCTCAGCTCTCCGCTCCGCCTTGCGGAACACGAACCGGCCATCCTCCACGTCCACCTCGATGACGTCCCCCACGGTGAACTTGCCGGCCAAGATCTCTTGCGCAAGCGGATTTTCGATGAACTGCTGGATGGCCCGTTTCAGCGGTCGGGCACCGTAGACCGGGTCGAACCCGGCCTCGCCCAGCTTGTCCAGAGCGGCATCCGTGACCTCCAGATCCATGTGCCGATCTCTCAAGCGATGGCGTAGCTGTCCAATCTGAATCCGTGCGATGGAACGGATCTGCTCCTTGCCCAGCGGATGGAATACCACCACCTCGTCCACCCGGTTGATAAATTCCGGACGGAAGTGCTGGCCCACGATCTCCATCACCACCCGCTTCATCTCATCGTAATTCTCCTCACCCGCCATCTCCTGGATCTGCTGGGATCCAAGATTGGAGGTCATCACGATGACGGTATTGCGGAAATCCACCGTGCGTCCCTGACCGTCCGTGAGCCGGCCGTCATCCAGTACCTGCAACAGGATGTTGAACACATCCGGGTGGGCCTTTTCCACCTCATCCAGCAGAATCACCGAATAGGGCTTGCGGCGCACCGCTTCAGTGAGATATCCCCCTTCTTCGTAACCCACATATCCCGGCGGGGCACCGATGAGACGAGCCACCGAATGCTTTTCCATGAACTCGGACATGTCGATACGCACCATGGCATCCTCGGTATCGAACAGGAACTCGGCGAGGGCCTTGGTCAACTCGGTCTTCCCCACTCCAGTGGGCCCCAGGAAAAGGAAAGAGCCATTGGGGCGATTGGGATCGGACAATCCCGCCCGGGCCCGCCGAATGGCGTCGGAGACCGCCCTGATGGCCTCATCCTGTCCGACGACGCGTTCATGAAGCGCCTCCTCCATGCGCAACAGCTTCTCCCGCTCTCCCTCCAGCATTTTGGAAACCGGGATGCCGGTCCACTTGGAGACCACTTCGGCGATCTCTTCTTCGGTCACCTTGTTCTTCAGCAGCTTGGTCTCCCGCTGCTCTGCCCTGGCCGCCTGCTCCAGCTGCCGTTCCAACTCCGGAATCCGACCATACTGGAGCTCTGACATGCGCGCCAGATCACCGGCACGCCTTGCCGTCTCCAACTCCATCCGAGCACGTTCCAGTTCCTCCTTGATGTGCTGGGCGCCCTGGAGCAGGGTCTTTTCCTCTTTCCAGATCTCCTCCAGCGCCTTGTACTCCCGTTCGAGCTCCTCGATCTCCTGCTCCAGTTTTTCCAGCCGCTTGCGGGAGGCTTCATCACTCTCCTTGCTCACCGCCTCCCGTTCGATCTTGAGCTGAATCAGGCGGCGCTCCAACTTGTCGAGCTCTTCCGGCTTGGAGTCGATCTCCATGCGCAGCCGGGCAGCTGCCTCATCGATGAGATCGATGGCCTTGTCCGGCAGTTGTCGATCGGTGATGTAACGGTGTGACAGCGTGGCCGCAGCGACGATGGCCGGGTCGGTGATCTCCACGCCGTGATGCACCTCATATTTTTCCTTGAGCCCACGCAGGATGGCGATGGTGTCCTCCACCGAGGGTTCGTCCACCAGCACCTTCTGGAAGCGGCGCTCCAGCGCAGCGTCCTTTTCGATGTATTGACGGTATTCGTCCAGGGTGGTTGCGCCTACACAATGCAGCTCACCTCGAGCCAACGCCGGCTTGAGCATGTTGCTGGCATCCATGGAACCTTCCGCCTTGCCGGCACCCACCATGGTGTGGATCTCGTCGATGAAGAGGATGATACGCCCTTCCTGTTTGGCCAGATCGTTGAGCACCGCCTTGAGCCGTTCTTCGAACTCGCCGCGGAACTTGGCACCGGCCAGCAGGGCACCCATGTCGAGCGAGAGGATGCGTTTGTCTTTCAGTCCCTCCGGCACCTCGCCATTGACGATACGCTGGGCCAGCCCCTCCACGATGGCAGTCTTGCCCACACCGGGTTCTCCTATCAGGACCGGATTGTTTTTGGTGCGACGCTGCAGGACCTGGATAGTGCGACGAATCTCGTCATCACGCCCGATCACCGGATCCAGCTTGCCGAGCTCAGCGCGCTCAGTGAGATCGATGGTGTATTTCTCCAACGCCTGCCGCTGATCCTCTGCATTGGGATCGGTAACGTGTTGACCACCCCGGATCTGCTCGATGGCCTTCTCGACCGCCTCCTTGTTGGCGCCCGCCTTACGCAGCAAATCACCCAGCTGGCCCTTGTCCTCCACCGCCACCAGGGCGAACAACTCACTGGAGATATACTGATCTCCCCGCTTTTGGGCCAGCTTGTCGGTGAGATTGAGCAACTTGGCCAGATCGTTGGAGACATGCACCTCTCCTCCGGCTCCCTCCACCGAGGGCAGCTGATCGAGGGCCTCCCCCAGCGCCGAACGCAGGGCGTTGACATTGACACCGGCCTGGGCCAGCAGATGACGCACCGTCCCGCCTTCCTGGTCCAGGAGGGCGGTCATCAGATGTAGCGGCTCGATGAATTGATGGTCCCTTCCCAGCGCCAGACTCTGCGCATCGGCCAGGGCCATCTGGAATTTGGTGGTCAGTTTGTCCATTCGCATTACTTTGGGCTCCCCATAGGTTGAATAGCGTTAACCTTAACATGTGGCCACGCCGCGGGGGATTCAAGCCTGATGCAACAACGCTCAAGGATGCAACTCCGTCAGCACCCCAAGAAAAGCATCGATGCCGTTGTCCAACCCTTTGACCCGCTCAACATCGACAGAAAGATGCTCATTCCTGGCCTGAATCTGCCACGCCAGGGAAATCAGCGAACGAATCCGTGCCACAATTGGTGCAGCCTCATCTCCGGCCACCCTCAGAACGATACCCGCATCCCCCAGCAATCCCCACCAACGATCGAGGCTCTCCATTTTCAGGTGGATCTTGAAATGCAGCACTTCAAGCCGATTTTGCAAACGCTGCTTGAACCCGTCATCCAGCCGTTCATTACTCTCCACCAGCTGTTTCAGTTCGCTCAACAATGCCTGGGCCTGTTTGACCTCGTCCCCGGTCAAATGGTAGGAAAACTTCTCTCCCAGAAGCTGTGCATACTTTGCGTGGGCCAGTTCCACCTTCAGTTTGGCGAGATGATGGCGGGTGATCTCACTCAGTTCGATACAGTAACGGATGATGTTCTCAATGTTTCTCGACGGCAGTTTCACTATCTCGGGCGCCTCAATATCGAATTCCGCTTTGGCGGCCAGTACTTTCATCAGCCCCAGCGCCTCGAGATAGCAATCCAGTCTTTCAATCCGCTCGGTTTCGGTGGTGAACGCCGAGTGAAAAAGGCGAATATCTTTGCAGACTCTTGCCAGCGCAAGCAGTGGCTGTTTGGGTAAGCCGTTCAGGTATGCTTCACTAAACATCTGCTGGCTCATCTCTCCCACTCTAGTGCGATTACCGTAATGAAACGTGTGCTATTGGTGGAGGACCCATACAGCATGGATCCGGGTCGGGATTTGGAACGAATTCCAGCGACAGGTTTCCGGGCCCCGCAAAAGCCCGGATTCTCGTCAACTAAGACTCTGTCCAAATCTATTGGATCATCATCGGCCCGTAGGTGCCAAATTTAATAACTTAAAAATCTAACAATATCGCGATTGACAAATATCAAAACCCGGGTGCCGGAGAAAACCTCTTTTGAGCACTTTCAAGACAATAGATGCAAAACGGCTTGGTCGCTCCGGGACCCGTATCGCATTCAGCGGCCGACCAAAGAGACAAGGTTCAGAAACAGATTCAGCAACCCGGCATGGTTCGGGTTTCGGTCGGCGGGTTGTTTTTTGTTTTTCTTAAAGCGGGTTTTTTGACACTGCAGGATGCGGGTGGATGGTATCCAATGGCAAACTGTAGCCAGCACGCTGCACGATACGCACGTGCCGCCGCTCGAATCGCCGTGCATTGGCCAACCCGCAGGCATGGGCGAGCCGGTCCACCTCATGGTTGACCCAGTGGGCATAGCTGGCCACCCGTTTCGCCTTCTCCTCCACCACCAGCCCTTTCTGTAATCGCGGATTGTGCGTCGTCACCCCGGTAGGACAGTGATCGGTGTGACACTGCATCGACTGGATGCATCCCAGCGCGAACATGAAGCCGCGGGCGCTCACCACGAAGTCGGCACCGGCGCACAGCGCCCACGCCACCCGCCCGGAATCCACCAGCTTGCCGGAGGCGATCACCCGGATCCGCTCCCGCAGCCCATACTCCAGCAACAGATCCACCAGCAACGGCAACGCCTCTCCGATGGGCAACGCGACATGATCCGCCAGCACCTGGGGAGCGGCCCCGGTTCCCCCCTCGCCTCCATCCACGGTGATGAAATCGGGGGCGGCCTCCGGACCTTCCCGGAGGATCGCCTCGCACAGCCCCCGGGGATAGATGTCGGATCCCAGCGCCATCTTGATCCCCACCGGACGGCCTGTCACCTCGCGCACATGGCGGACCATGCGCAACAGATCCTCATGGGTCCGAATCTCCGGGTGCCGGTTGGGGCTGCTCGAGGTGACGCCCGGCGAAATGCCCCGGATACGCGCGATCTCCGGGGTGACCTTGTGGGCGGGAAGCACCCCGCCGCGCCCCGGCTTGGCCCCCTGGGAGAGCTTGATCTCGAATGCCTTGACCCGCTCCGCCACCTCCCGCAGGCGCTGGTCGGAGAGCCTTCCATCGGCATCCCGCACGCCATACTTGGCGGTGCCGATCTGGAACACGATGTCCCCGTCCCCCTCCAGATGGTGGGGCGCCAGCCCTCCCTCCCCGGTGTTGATCCAGACCCCGGCCCTAGCCGCGCCGATCGAGAGGGCACGCACCGCAGGCGCAGACAGCGCTCCATAGCTCATCCCGGACACATTGAATGGATGGCGTGCCTCGAAGGGGCGCGGACACTCCGGCCCGATCACCAGCGGTGGAGAGGGCTCGCACTCCTCCTCCAGCAAGGGATAGGGTGCATTGACGAAGATATAGGAACCGGGTTCGCGCAGATCGTTGGTGGAGCCGAACCCCACCAGCCCGCCGAGCCCCTTGGCGGTGCGGTAGACCCAGGTGCGGGTGGCACGGTTGAAGGGCTGCTCCTCCCGGTCCATGGCGAAGAAATACTGGCGAAAGAACTCCCCCTGCCGCTCCAGGAAGTAGCGCAACCGCCCGACGACCGGGAAGTTGCGGCGGATGGCATGCTCCTTCTGGAAGATGTCCTGCAAGAACAGGAGAGCAAGCACCAGCATCACGAGCCCGGCCGCCCACCCCAGCAGGGTAACGATCCACAGCGAGACGCTCATCGACCGGCCTCCCCTTCGATACAGCGGCGCAGCCGTTCCAGACACTCGTTCTGTTCCTGCTCGTCCCGACAGTAAAGAGGCGGACAGGAACACAAGCGGGCTTCGCTGCGCAGCACCAGCGCCTTCAGAATCAGCCGCTCACCGCGGATCCCCTCCAGCCGCACCGGGTGGATGGGACACCCGACCCAGCTGGCCAGCCGCACCACGCCCCCTTTCAACCTGCGGGGAGGATCCGAGTCCAGATGAATCTTGCCGTGAGGAAACAGCGCCACCACTTCACCCTGCTCCAGAGCCTGACGGGCCTGCAGCAACGCCTTTTCCGGCCGGCGATCCCGATCGACCGGGATACATCCCGCCGCCCGGAACAGCCAGTTGAGGCCTAGGCGGTGATACTCCTCCTCGGCAATCAGGAAACGCAGTGGCCGCTTCGATGCGGTGATCAGCAACAGCGGATCCAGCCCCGAGACGTGGTTGGAAGCCACCAGCGCCGGCCCGCGTTCCGGCAGCGGGATGGGCTCGTACTGCAGCCGGTGGAAATAGCGGCAGAACAGCCGTAACAGGCCATCGATCACATTGCGCCAACCGCGCCCCCAGTCCGCCTCGTTGGCGAAAAGACCCGCCACCACCAGCACGACCAGCAGCGAAACGAAAAAGGCCAGAACCATCATCGACCGAACGACGCCGAACGACGCCGGCCATCCCGCTTGCGCCGGAACAGATCGGTGCGGCGGCTGACAAGCCGATCCAGAAACAGCAGTCCGTCCAGATGATCCAGCTCATGCTGGACGGCACGGGCCTCATAACCCTCACAGCGATACTCCCGGCGCTCCCCCCGCTCATCCTGCGCCACCACGGTGACCCGCTCGGCACGCATCACGTTGCCGGTGAAATCGGGCACCGACATGCACCCCTCGCGCCCCTTGACCATCCCCTCCCAGGCCACGATCTCCGGATTGATGAGCACCATCCGCCCCTGGCTGCTCACCCCCTTCCGGGAAGAGACATCCACGATGGCGATACGCAATGGCCGCCCCACCTGCGGCGCCGCAATCCCCACGCCACCCGGCGCGCTGCGCATGGTGTGCTCCAACCGGGCGATGAATCCATGCAGCGAATCATCGAACCGCTCCACCGGGTCGGAAGGACGCTTGAGACGCTCGTCCGGATAACACAGGATCTCGAACGGCTCCACGGCTCACCCTACCAGGGTCTCGAGCGGCTCCAGGCTCACCTCGATCCCCTCCTCCCGCATCCCCGCCAGCGCCACGCGCAGAGGTTCGATACCCCGCGCCGCGTGACCCTCGATGTGCATGATGTAGATGGGCTGCTGCCGGCTTCCCGCCACGTCGGAGGTCAGCTCCAGGATATCCAGCCCCGCCTCCGCCAGCGCGCCGGTGACACGCGCCACGATGCCGGCGCGATCCGCACCATAGACCGAGATCGCCACGTCGGGCTCCCGGTGACGATGCAACCCTCCGCCGATGCGGTCTACATGCAGCCGCAGGCCGAGCGAGTCGGCCACCGGCGCCACCAGTTGCCGCAACGTATCGGCCTCCCCGGACGGACACTGCACCATCAGCATGATGGTGAAACTGCCCCCGAGGCGCATCATCGACGCCTCCCCCAGGTTGCACCCGCCCTCGAACAGCGCCGCCGTCACCCGCGCCACGATGCCGGGCCGATCCGCACCAACCACGGTCAACATGTACCAGTCGCTCATCGAA